>NZ_JAJHUO010000030.1:0-31509 GCF_020859565.1 Saccharothrix luteola
GCTGCTCGTCCAGGCCGTCCAGAACGGTCTCAGACTTGGCGTCCTCAGCGTGCTCCACGCCGGACATCATCTCGGTCATCAGGTGCACTTCCATGATCGGGAGTTACACCGCTCGTTTTACAGTCCCGGCAGGATGGACGACCGCAATATTGCGTTGCGATTGGGGCGGGCGTGGGGTCTGGTGTGCTTGATCGGCTGGCTCTTGTGGCCTGTTCGTGGCGATGGTTGGGCGGTGGACAGTGAGCAGTGGCGGCGAGGGTGCAGTGCAACAAACTGTCCAGTCGGTTGAGGCCCACGAACAGGCAGCGGTGCTACAGGCTGGCGGGAATCTCACGATTCAGGGTGACGTGGTGGCTGGCGTACCCCGTATGCCGGCTATGGAGTCGATCTCTGCTTCTGCCGAGTTGAGCCGATTCCCTCGTGGGTCGGATCTGTTCATCGGTCGGTCGGACGAGTTGGATCGTCTGGACGCGGCTGTCCGGGGTTCAGGGCGGGCGGTGGTGGTCGCGGTTCACGGGCTGGGCGGGGTAGGCAAAAGCACCCTTTCCGCTCGCTTCATCCATCTCCACGCCGACCGGTACACGATGGTGTGGTGGATCACCGCGGACTCCGCGTCCACGATCGACAGCGGTCTGGCCGACCTGGCCACAGCACTGGCACCACAGACGGCGAACCTGCCGTCGGAGCAGCGCACGGAGTTGGCCGTGCGATGGCTTGCCACTCACACTGGGTGGCTGTTGGTGCTGGATAATCTCACCACGCCCGCCGACGCAGAGCAGCTGTTAGAGCGGGTACGGACCGGCACAATCGTGATTACCAGTCGCCAGGCCAGTGGATGGCGGGACGTCAAGGCGATCCATCTCGACGTTCTATCCCCCAGCGAGGCCGTAGAACTGCTGGGCCGCGTTGTGCGGATAGAGTGGCCAGACGCTGATCTATTCGACGCCGACCGGCTGTGCGAAGAGTTGGGCTGGCTGCCGCTGGCGGTCGAGCAGGCAGGCGCCTATCTCGCTCAGAGTCGCGTCATCCCCACAGCCTACCTGGACCTGCTTCGGCGATATCCGGCACGGATGTTCACCACAACCGCAGAAGGCGGCGACGCCCAACGCACCATGGCCCGCGTCTGGCGCGTCACCCTCGACCGCCTCGCCGATACCCCTTCCGCCGGACGACTGCTACGCAGGCTTGCCTGGCACGCCCCCGAGGGCATCCCTCGCGGACTGATCATCACCACTGCCGGCGAACCAGAGCCTGAAGTCCTCGAAGCGTTGGGCAGGCTAGCCGCCTACAACATGATCACCCTCGGAACCCACACCATCGCCGTGCACCGCTTGGTCCAAGCCGTCACTCGCACACCCGACCCGACCGACCACCACCGTCAGCCAGCGGACATCAACCACGCCCGCGACACCACCGCTGCCGTCCTCTCCCACGTGCTGTCCACGGTCGACCCGGATCAGCCTGGCGACTGGTTCATCATCCGCATGACTCTTCTTCACGCAGCGGTGCTGCTCAACCACACCCCTGCCCACAGTGATACCGAAACACTCTGCGACCTCGCGACACACCTCGGCCGCTATCTCAGGGGTCAGAGCGGCTTCAACGCCGCTATCGCACTGCTCACTCGCGCCTCTCACAGCCTCGAACGCCTCCACGGCCCTGACCACCCGGATACACTCACCTCCCGCAGCAATCTTGCCCGCGCTTATCACTCGGCAGGCGATCTGCAACGAGCGATCGCACTGTCCGAAGCCACGCTCGCTGATCGACAACGGGTGCTGGGACCCAATCACCGGTCCACACTGATGTCGCGCAACAATCTCGCCGGTGTCTACCTTTCGGCAGGTGCCCTGGAACGAGCGATACCACTGTTGGAGGCGAGTCTGTGCGATGCCGAGCGAACCTTGGGACCCGACCACCCAGGCACATTGAACGCCCGCAATAATCTCGCTGGCGCCTATCTCTCGGCAATTGATCTGGAACGAGCGACGTCGTTGTTCGAGGTAGCCCTAGCGGACTATGAGCGAGTGCTAGGACCCGACAACCTGCTCACTTTGGCCGCCCGCAGTAGCCTGGCACGCGCATACGGGTCGGCAAAACGTTGGGAGAGAGCGATCCCGCTGTACGAAGCCGCTTTGGTCGACTGTGAGCGGATATGGGGACCAGGTCATCTGCACACGCTGACCGCTCGCCACGCTCTCGCCAATGCCTACCTCTCGACAGGTTATATGGAACGAGCGATACCACTGTACGAAACGTCCTCTGCTGACGCCGAGCGCCTACTGGGGCCTGATGATCTCAACACGTTGACGGCGCGCACCAACCTCGCCAGCGCTTACCGATCGGCAGGTGACTTGGAGAAGGCGATTCCGCTGTACGAGGCAACCCTGGCTCAGGCCAAACAGGTGCTAGGCCCTGACCATGCGTTGACGAGAGCGATTCGCATGAACGTGTAGAGCGCTGTGCCTGCCGACAACCCTGTACCTGCCGAGAACTCCATCCACGCAGGTAGAGGGCGTGTGAAGCCCAAGAACTCGAAGGGGTCTGCTGCACGAGTAGGTGACAGTGGTAGTCACGCAGCCTTGTACCTGCCGATAACCTTATCCACGCAGGTAGAGGAAGTACGAAGTCCAAGGGGAGTTGAGCGTTCGCGGGCACGGTTGCCATCCGCTGTGACGTCGCCCAGCACGGCATGATGACCGGCTGTGCTGCTCCGACTGGCCTACCTCGGTGTAACCAACGCCTTCGCGTTGCTGCGCCTGCTGCCTACGAGCGACCGGGACAAGGACACAGAGATCCTGGCGCTACGGCATCAGATCATGGTCCTGGAACGCCAACTCGGAGACGCCCGTCCACGGTTCGCCCTCGGCGACCGGGCGTTCCTCGCGGCCATGCTGCACCGACTCCCCGCCGCCACGCTTCGTCGACTCCGCCTACTGGTCCGGCCGGACACGGTGCTGCGCTGGCACCGGGACCTCCTCGCCCGCCGCCACGCAGCCAGATCCCGACCCAAACGGCCCGGCAGACCACGAACCATCCGCTCGATCCGGCTCCTGGTGCTGCGTCTGGCGCGCGAGAATCCCACCTGGGGCTACCGCCGCATCCACGGCGAACTCCTCGTACTCGACATCAAGATCGCCGCCTCCACCGTCTGGCAGATACTCCAGGACGCCGGAATCGACCCGGCACCCAAACGCACCACGACGACGTGGTCAGCCTTCTTCCACTCGCAGGCCGACGCCTGCTGGCCTGCGACTTCTTCGAGACCTCCACGTTGAGCGGCACCCGCCTGTACGTGCTCGCGGTGATCGAGCACGCCAGCCGCAGGATCCGGATCCTGGGCGCCACCGCGCACCCGACCGCCTCCTGGGTCACCCAGGCCGCCAGGAACCTCGCCATGGACCTCGCAGACGAGGGCAGACACGTACGGTTCCTGATCCGAGACCGGGACGGGAAGTTCCCAGCCCTGTTCGACGCCGTCCTCGCCGACGCGAACATCCAGGTCATCCTCAGCGGTGTCCGTATCCCGCGGATGAACGCGATCATGGAACGCTGGATCCACAACTGCCGCCACGAACTCCTCGACCGCACCCTCATCTGGAACCAACCGCACCTACTCCACGCCCTGCACGAGTACGAGAAGTTCTACAACACCCACCGACCCCACCAAGGCATCCACAACGCACGACCACTACACGCCCTACCGCCACCCAACACCGACGAAGCAGCGCTCACCCATCTCGACATCCGCCAACGACAGCGGCTGGGCGGAATCCTCAACGAGTACTACCACGCTGCCTGACCTGCATGGACGACGTTTTCGGCAGGCCGACCGCCCCTGGCCGTTACTCGGGTGCGGATAGCTCAAACGATGACTCCACCACCAGGCTGCCGGTATGAAACCGCTGGTCAGCACTGTTCCCATCCTTTGGTGTTCCCGCCGGGGGCACCCAAAACATGGGCAACATCAACAACGGCCCGGTTGACGATCGAAGATACCTACCGGGCTTGAGCAGGTGCGAGCCACATCGTGGCGTCGCTGCTCGACTGGTTAACACTGAGCTACCGAAAACTCTTGTGACCTACGCCTCTGAAGATCACGATGTGCTACCTCGGTCTGCCATCCCGTTGGGTCCAGACGCAGTGTGCGGTGACTTCGCCGTCTCCTTCGACATTCGCTACGTCTATGACGCGGAAGGCGACCGCGTAGCAGCGGCTCAGGCCAAGGCCATCTCCGCACTCCTGAGCTGGCTATCCACCCGAGCCGACACCACGGCTGATCACATCGACCAGCCGGAGCATCGACCGTCGTAGGCCAGGCCACTACGGAGAGCTACGGACTTGCCCCAACTAATGATCACTCGCCCAACACAACTGCGGCACGAACTTCGTGGAGCGCCACTCGTTGACTCAGAGGCATCCGTAGCGAAGCTCCGCCCTGCACCGATCACGTAGCTAAGATCGAACGCCCCTACGGTTCACCCGTCTAGGTACCACCAAGCACCTAGATAGCCTCCGTAGGTTCGGTTGGCGCTCATACCGGGCGGGAAGGGACCACGTGGACGACCGGCTTCGTGACTTCGGGAAGGGCTCACCGAACTTTGGGCTCTTGTACCGCCACCATCCCTTGCTGTCGATCTACGGTGCCCTCGCCGAGGCGACCGTCTTCACGAACCCGAACTCCTCGCTGGTCCAGGCTGGCCAGTTTGGTGAGGTCCTAGCCGAGGAGCTTGTCGCCCGGATCGGGATGCGGATCGAGGGCGACCGCCAGGTCGACCGCCTGACCGCTCTGACCAGAGCCGGTGTTCTCGTGAGCGAAATCCGCGAGGACTTCGACCAGCTCCGCCGTGACCGGAACACTGCCGCCCACAGGCACCTTTTCGACACCGCGCGCGCGCTGGCCGCCGTACGCACCTGCTACAAGCTTGGCCTTTGGTTCCATAACGCGATCGAGGGCCGTCGGACGGTCGCGGAATTCGTTCCGCCCACGGACCCAGGTGACGACGTGCAGGTCACGGATCCGGCCGAGCTGGCTGAACTGCGCGAAGCCCTGGATGGCCACCGTCAAGCGCTGACACAGGCCCGTATGCGTCTGGCCGAGTCCAACACCGCTCTGGAGGCTGAACGCAAGGCCCGTGCTGAGGCCGAACGCTTGATCGCCAGTGCTGCGGCTAACAAGGAGGCGCTACTCGCTCAGGTCGAGCAGCTGAGCAGTCAGATAGATGAGCTCAGGAGCACCCAACACGCGCGATATGAGGAAGCTCGCAAGCAGCCGCGCCAGGTCGACGCCCAGCGCCGAGACGCGATCGTCCACCGAGCGCAGCGCCCCGCGCCACTCAACGAGGTGCAGGCTCGCGACGCAATCGACGGGATGCTGCTTGCATGCGGCTGGCTCGTCCAGGACCGTGACCAAGTGAACCCGCTTGATGGCCAAGGTGTGGCCGTCCGCGAGTTCACCCTCGCCACCGGCCGGGCCGATTACGTTCTCTACGTAGACGCCAAGATCGTCGGTGTCGTGGAAGCCAAGCGCGAAGGTGATCACCTCTCCAGCGCTGTCGAGCAGAACGACCGGTATGCGGCCGGGGTGCTGAAGGAACATCGGCTCGCCGTCTGGCGGGAGAGCGAGCCCTTCGCCTTCCGTTACGCCACGACGGGTACCGAGACCTACTTCATCAACCGTCTCGACCCGGACGCCCGGTCACGTGAGGTCTTCGCCTTCCACCGCCCCGAGACGATTGCGGACTGGATGCGCCGTGCTGAGGAGGCACCTGCCGTGCCTACCTTGCGGGCTGCCCTGCGCAGACTCCCGGTGCTTGAGCCGAATGGACTGCGCTTGGCGCAGGTAGACGCGATCACCGGCCTTGAGGAGTCTCTGGCCCATGATCGGCGGCGGGCGCTGATCCAGATGGCCACCGGTGCGGGTAAGACCTTCACTGCGGTGGCCCAGACCTATCGGCTGCTCAAGCACGCCAAGGCGCGGCGGGTTCTGTTCCTCGTCGACCGCAACAACCTGGGCAAGCAGGCTTACGACGAGTTTCGCAAGTTCACCACACCCGATGACGGGCGCAAACTGTCGGACATCTACAACGTAGACCGGCTCGGCGCCGCAGGGCTTCAGGACACCTCGTCAGTCGTCATCTGCACGATCCAGAAGATGTACTCGCTGCTACGCAACGAAGCACTCGTCGACGACGATCCCTCGGATGAGGCTGTAGACAGCCTGGCCTACGAGGACACCTACGCCACGGACCAACCGATCGATGTCTCCTACAATCCCGCGGTGCCGATCGAGTCCTTCGATCTGATCATCGTGGACGAGTGCCACCGCTCGATCTACGGCCTGTGGCGGGGAGTGCTGGAGTACTTCGACGCGCACTTGGTCGGCCTGACCGCCACCCCGACGCTACAGACACTCGGCTTCTTCGGCCGCAACCTGGTCTCCGAGTACACCTATCCGCAAGCGGTCGCAGACGGGGTGAACGTCGACTTCGACGTCGTGCGGATGCGAACGGATCTAAGAGAGAAGGGTGCGGCAACGATCGAGGCCGGTACAACCGTTCGCGTCAAGGACCGCAAGACCCGACGGCAGCGCTATCAGGAACTGGCCGACGACTTCACGTACACGACTGGGCAAATCGGCCGGACGGTGGTCACGGTCGACGAGATCAGGGCGGTCCTCATCGCCTACCGGGACAACTGGCGGCGCTGGTTCCCGGGTCGAACCGAGTTGCCGAAGACCTTGATCTTCGCCATCGGTGAAGACCATGCCGAGGATGTCCTCGCGCAGGTCAAGGACGTGTTCGGGCGCGGAGACGACTTCGCGAAGAAGATCACGTACAAGAGTCGTCAGGCTGGCGAGGACCCGGACGAACTGATCCGGACGTTGCGGACCTCACCCCGCCTGCGGGTCGCCGTCACGGTGGACATGATCGCCACCGGTACCGACATCAAGGCGCTGGAGTGTGTGATCTTCATGCGCGAAGTCCGTAGCGCGGTGCTGTTCGAGCAGATGAAGGGCCGCGGCGCTCGAACCATCGATCCGACGGAGCTCCAAGAGGTCACCCCGGACGCGGGCGACTCAGTGCGCAAAGACCGTTTCGTGCTCGTGGACGCGGTTGGCGTGACGGACTCTCCACTGGTCGATGCGAGGCCGCTGGTACCAGCAGGCGAGCGGCAGATCTCCTTGGCAAAGCTGCTCGATAAAGCCGGTACGAAGTCGATCAGCGCGAGTGAGGCCGAGATCATGGCGGGGCGGCTGGCGCGCCTCAACCAGCAGCTGACTGAGGAGGAGCGGGACCTACTGACCCGGGCAGCGGGCGGACGGACTCTGTCAGAGATTGCAGGCGCCATCGTCAAGGCGGTAGACCCCGATCGGCAGGAGCGAGCGCTGGAGGAGGGGGGTCAGGCTGCGGCCCGCCACTTGATCGAAAACGCGATCGCCCCGCTAACCGAGCATCCAGAGCTGCGACGGCACATAATCGAGATCCGGCGAGACAAGGACTACCTGTTCGACGAGTTCACCCCTGTCGAGGTGACCGACTTGATCGAGATCCCGCGTGAGGAGCGGGCCAGGGAGCAGGTCGACAGGTGGAGCCGACTCCTGAAAGAGCACCGTGACCGGCTCGCCGCCATCGATATCGCATTGACCAGTCCCCGCTCTGTGTCGCCTGCGGAGGCATACGCGGCGTTGAAGGAACTCGCACAAGAAATCCGGCGCCCGGACTACGCATGGACCCCGCAGTCGCTATGGGTGTTCTACGAGGACTTGGGCAAAGCAATCCACTACTCGGGGAAAGAAGCGGGCGTGCCTGACCTCATCTCCCTCATCCGGTTTGAACTGGGCGTAGACGACGAACTGAAGCCGTACCGGTCGCTGGTGGAGGAACGCCTTGAAGGGTGGCTGCTGAAGCAGCGTCAGGCGGGAGTAGACTTCTCCGACGAGCAGCTGTGGTGGCTGCGCGCCATCGGCGACGTGGTGGCGAGCGACGTCGGCATCAGCCCGGCCGAGCTCAACGCCGAACCCTTCAAAGGCAAGGGCGGCGGGCGAGGCTTCGCACACGCTTTTGCAGGGCGGAATGTCCGAGCTTTGTTGAGTGATTTGAATCGAGAGCTGGCTTGAACGGGTTGAGAGACGTGGCACTTCCGGCCGGATGGACCTGGGCCACATTGGGTGATGTAGCCACGTGGGGCAGCGGCGGAACCCCCAAGAGTGGCGTCTCCCACTACTACGGCGGAGATATCCCGTGGGTAGTCAGCGGCGACCTGAACGACAAGCCAATCTACACAGTGACGTCAACCATTACCACCGATGGCCTAAACTCAAGCTCTGCAAAATGGGTTCCCGAGGGATCCGTCTTGATCGCCATGTACGGTGCGACGATCGGTAAACTAGCTATCGCCGAACGACCGCTCACCACCAATCAAGCAGTAGCGTTTGCAACCCCACACCAGAAGCTCATCGACAAGAAGTTTCTATTTTGGTACTTGCGATCACAGCGTGAAGATCTCAGAAAAACCGGAAAAGGCGGGGCGCAACCAAATATCAGCCAGACAATCCTAAAAGCATGGCCCATCCCTATACCTCCACTCGCGGAGCAGCATCGCATCGTCGAGGTTATCGAAGACCACCTCTCCCGCCTCGACACTGCCGAGCGGCTGGTCAACTTTACTATTTCTCGGGCCCGTCGCCTCAGGGAGTCAGTCTCGTCAATTACGCTTGGCTACAGCGTGCCCAGCGGTAAACCTTCCGCGTCACCTCCTGCGCCAAGTGGAACAGACGATGGGCTACTCCCCAATGTTCCACCAAGTTGGTCATGGAAGCGCCTAGAGGAAATCGCTGACATCGTAGGTGGGGTAACCAAGGACAAGAAGAAGCAGTCGGACCCGTCTCTTCCAGAAGTCCCGTACCTCCGCGTAGCAAATGTCCAACGTGGTAAACTGGACCTCTCTGAAGTCTCAGTCATCCGAGTTCCCGAAGCCAAAGCACTTCAACTCGCCCTAAAAGACGGGGACGTACTCCTAAATGAGGGCGGAGATCGAGACAAACTGGGACGTGGCTGGGTTTGGGAAAATCAAATACCCGGTGCCATCCATCAGAATCATGTCTTCCGTGCGCGAATTCGCAACAGAACCATTCATCCAAAGTTGCTCTCATGGTACGCAAACAACACCGCTCGCTGGTTTGAGATCAATGGTAAGCAAAGCGTAAACCTTGCCTCGATCAGCCTATCGAAGATCAAGCAGCTACCCGTTCCGATCCCTCCGCTTGACGAACAGGGCACGATCGTGGAACGCATCGAGGATCAGCTCTCAGTGCTAGATGCGGCTGTGAGTCTTTCGCAACAGGCACTGATAAAAGCCAAGATTCTTCGTCGTTCCCTCCTCAACCGCGCCTTCACCGGCCAACTCGTCCTGCAGGACCCTGCCGAGGAGCCATCATCTGCGCTCCTAGACCGCATCCGTGCCGAACGTGAGAACCAGGGCAGCAAGTCGAAGAAGTCAACCCGCCGCCCTCGTCGAACTACGATCTCCAAAAATGCGCTATCTCTGCCTCTAACGTCAACTCCCCCTCTTGCCAAGACCGTTCAGCAGGAGCTTCCGCTGTGACCCTCGCATCCCCCACTCAGGCTCACGCGCAGACCACTAGCCTGGTCGCCAAGCTCTGGAACTACTGCAATGTCCTTCGGGACAACGGGCTGTCCACTATTGAGTACGTTGAGCAACTCTCGTACTTGCTCTTCCTCAAAATGGCCGACGAGATTGCCTCCGACCCGTTCACCGAGCAAGAGGCCAAGACTGTCGTACCGGCATCGTACGGCTGGAAGTCGCTCACCCGCCTCAAGGGCATCGACCTTGAAGTCCATTACCGCACAACCCTCGAAGTGCTCGCAAAGAACCCTGGCACCACCCTTGGCACGATCTTCGCCAAGTCGCAGAACCGCATCACCGAGCCCGCACTCCTCGAAAAGCTCGTTGTCGATCTAATTGGCAAAGAGGATTGGACGATCCAGGGAACTGACCTCAAGGGCGATGCCTACGAGGGTCTGCTCGCCAAGGGCGCTGAAGACACCAAGACTGGGGCTGGTCAGTACTTCACACCCCGCGCACTGATCGACGCCATGGTCGATGTGATGCAGCCGCAGCCCGACGACACGATCACCGACCCTGCCTGCGGCACCGGTGGCTTCCTCATCGCCGCGCACCACTACATCCGCGAGAACCACATGCGGGATCTCTCCCGCGAGCAGCGCCTCGCGCTCGGGTCCGGCAAGATCTGGGGTAACGAGCTGGTCACCGGCACGGCCCGCCTCGCCGCCATGAACATGCTGCTGCATGGTATCGGTGACGCCGACGGCCCTTCACTCATCACCGTGGGTGATGCCCTCGCCGAACAGCCTCGTCGGCACGCCTCCCTGGTCTTCGCCAACCCGCCCTTCGGTAAGAAGTCCGCGATCACCGTCGTCGGCACGGATGGCAAGGCGGAGAGGGAGGACATCTCCTACGAGCGGGATGACTTCCGTGCCACCACCACCAACAAGCAGATCAACTTCCTTCAGCACATCATGTCTTTGCTGGAGATGAACGGCCGAGCTGCTGTTGTCCTCCCGGACAACGTGCTCTTCGAAGGCGGTGCGGGCGAGAAGGTGCGACGCCGCCTGCTTGAAGAATTCGATCTGCACACCATCCTGCGTCTGCCCACCGGCATCTTCTACGCGGGCGGCGTCAAGGCAAACGTCCTGTTCTTCGAAAAGAAGCCGCCCCGCAGCGGCGGGGCGCCCAACACCTCGAAGCTCTGGGTGTACGACTTCCGTACTGCCAAGCACTTCACCCTCAAACAGCACCCGCTGGGCCGAGCGGATCTGGACGAATTCGTCGAGGCGTATCTGCCAGGCAAACCGCGCAACGAGCGGATGGAGTCGGAGCGCTTCAAGTCCTTCGACTACGAGGAACTCATCGCTCGTGACAAGGTCAACCTAGACATCACCTGGATGAAGGACCCGGCGTTCGACGACGCCGACAGCCTGCTGCCTCCTGAGGTGATCGCACAGGAGATCGTCGAGGACCTTCAGGCCGCACTGAGCGAGTTCGCCGCCATCGCGGAGGCACTCGGTGGTGAAATTCCAGCCGACATCGATGCAGTCTCGCCAGGTGAAGCAGAGTGACGCCAATCGAGTTGCCTCGCCCTGCTCGTACCCGCATCGTGATGCCAATCGATCGACGGGATGGAGAGCCCGATGACCAATACACATCCGCAGACACGCGAGTTCCGGGCGTTCCTGAACAACATCGATTACGCGCGGAAGATGATCTTGGCAGGTCGCAGCCTGGCCGCTTTCCAGTCTCCCATCATCGACATTGGCGACTTCTACCGGGCCGCGTGGGTACAGGCTGTCAGTGCCATCGACCACTGGTTCCATGAGGAGCTGTACCGCCGAGTCGCTGAGCTGACCGCTGAGGACGGCCCCACGATGCCCTACCAGCTCACTAAGTTTGAGCTGCCGCTGGTGAAGGTGGAGGAGGTACGGCGGGGCACTACCACGCTCGCTGAGGCCGTCTCGGAGCACGTCAGGGCGAAGTGGTCGAACGCAGCCCTTCAGAATCCACGCAAGATCAGTGAGGCACTCAAGCTGGTCTCAGAGGAAGACATCTGGGCCAAGGCGGCAGCTAAGCTGAACGAGTGGAACCACGGTAGAACGTCCATGAGCGCGCAAACTCTGAAACAGCAGTACAACTCCATCACTGAGCGCCGTAACACGATCGCCCATGACGCTGACTTGCTGGACGGTGACCTCAAGCGCCGGCGCCCTATCTCGGACGCGGAGGCTACGGACGCCGTCGACTGGATCGAGCGAATCGCCCTCGCCATCGCTCACGTCCTCGGGTAGAGGCTCGTCATCGGCGCTCGGCCAGCATGGGGTGTCCGGGACCGCAGTCGCTGCTGGTGAGCGCCCGCAACTCACGTACCCGAGATCCCTGGGTTGTGCCGGTTCGCATCCCAAGACACGAACCGGCACGATCAGCGCCACAGGAAGCAGCCGGTCAGGACGACAGCAACCTGTGTTGCAGGTTCGAATCCTGCCGAGGATTCGAACCTGCGCAGCCATTCGACATGCTGTACCCCCGCCCATTCGGCGGCGGCATGGACGTCCGGGTGCTCCGACGTGGCAGTCAGTCGAACGGGCCGATGTGCCGTAGTGCGCCGCTGCAACGCCGTGCCGTCGCCACCGCGGCGACCGACGGGTACGTGTGATCCGCAGTCTGCGTCCGATCGCGTCGGTTCAGGTCACTGGGCGGCCGTATCGGCAGATCAGGGCGCGTTCAGGACGCTCGGCGCACAGTGGAAGCGGTTCACCCCAACGGGTGGCGTTTGGCGTCGGTTGGCCGGATTCACCCGTTCGGGACGACCCCATTTGGCGATGGTCAAAGGTCTGGAGCGACCCGCTCCTGATTTCGCTCCTAAACAGTGTTCACCAAGATCACAAAGTTACCGTTCCGCGACCAAATGAAGATCGACACCGGCGCACGAAAAAGCCCGCTGACCTGGGCTTTCATCCAGATCGAGCGGGCTTCTTCAGACCGTCGGGACGACAGGATTTGAACCTGCGACCCCTTGACCCCCAGTCAAGTGCGCTACCAAACTGCGCCACGTCCCGGCCGCATCCCGTTGTGGGGTGCGCGCATAGCTTAGCGCACTCACAACCGACCCCCGACGCGACCCCCCAGGTTGGTCGATCAGGCTTCCCACCTGCGAAAACGGCAGGGGCCCGCGTGTCGCGGGCCCCTGGTCCCCTCGGTCTCGCCGTTCCCCCCGGGTCGACGCCTCGCGACCCACTATGCGTTTGCCGGGTTTCGTGCACTACCGCCGAAAGTCGAGTCATCTGCGTCAACTTTCGACGGACCGGCCGGTAGGGTCGCGTCGATCGCGAAGCCGCCGTCGGCCCGTGCCGCAGTGGTCAGGGTGCCGCCCGCCTGGGTCACGCGTTCCTTCAGGCCGTGCAGGCCGTGGCCGCCCTCGACCGACGGGGATGCCGGGGACGCCGGGCGGTCGTTGGTCACGGTTACGCGGAGACGACCGTCCTGTTGAGACAGTCGCACGTGGACAGAGGCGTCGGGGGCGTGCTTGGTCACGTTGGTCAGGGCCTCTTGAACCACGCGGTAGGCGGCGCGGCCCGTGGCGGGTGGTGGGGGATGTTCGCTGCGGTCTTCGTAGTGGACGGTCAGGCCGGCTGCACGCGCGCGCTCGATGAGGGATTCGATGCCGTTGAAGCCCGGGCTCGGCTCGGTGTTCAGGAGGCCCAGTGCCGCACGCATCTCGGCCAGCGCTTCCTTCGCCAACGCACGCAGGCGCATCGCCGTGTCACGGGTCGTGACGTCCTCCGTGGTGGCGGCCAGTGCTGCCGACTCGACCGCGATAAGCGTGGCGTGATGACCTACGGCGTCGTGGATCTCGCGGGCGATCCGGGCACGTTCCGCCGCACGCGCGCCGTCCTCGCGGGCCTCCACCTCGGCGATCCGGGCCCGGGACGCCTCGGCCAGGCTCGCGGTCAGCTCGCGCCTCGTCGTGATCAGCGCCCCGAGAGCGGTGGGAGCACCGGCCACGAAGAGGCTGAACGCGAACGTCAGGAGCGCGGCGCCGGGAGCCAGGCCCTGGCTGACGACCACCACCGTGGACGGCAGCACGGTCGCCACCGCCACCCACGTGATCATCACCGGCACGGTGGACTTGCGGCCGATGCGGTACAGCGCGACGACCGTGGGCGGCAGGCCCAGGCCACCGACCAGGCCGGGCAGGCACGCCAGCACCGCGACCGACGGCCGCCAACGGCGCACCGGCAGCAGCGCGCACGCCGCCAGCGCCGCAGGAATTGACCACGTGTACGGGACGTGGTCGGCCAGCAGGACCATCGCGGCGGGCACCACGACGGCCAGGACCTCCAGGACGATCACCACGTGCCCACCTGGTGCGCGACGAGGGCGGCTTGGACGCGGTTCTCCACGCCGAGCTTCGTGAGCACGGTGGACACGTAGCTCTTCACCGTCGCCTCGCTGAGGCCGAGCGCCCCGGCGATGGCGCTGTTCGGCTGCCCGCTCGCCAGCAGGTCGAGCACCTGCCGCTCACGCGCGCTCAGGCCGTCGAGCTGCGGGCTCCGCCGCAACCGGGCGGCACGCATCCTGGGCAGCAGCCGGGCGGTGATCCGGGGGTCGAGCACGGCTCCCCCGGCGGCCAGGTCGAGCACGGCGCGCACCAGGGCGTCCGGCTCGGCGTCCTTGAGCAGGAAGCCCTGCGCGCCGAGCTCCAACGCCGTGGTCACGTAGTCGTCCAGGTCGAACGTCGTCAGCACGGCCAGCGCGGGCGGGTCGGGCCAACCGAGCAGGGCACGCAACGCGGCCAGCCCGTCCATGCCCGGCATCTGCACGTCGACCAGCGCCACGTCCGGCCGGCACCGGCGGACGGCCTCCAGCAGGCCGGCGCCGTCCGCGGCTTCCGCCACGACCTCGACCCGGCCGTCCGCTTCGAGCAGGACCTTCAATCCTCGACGGAGCAGCGCTTCATCGTCGGCGAGGACCAATCGCACCGGCACGACGACAGGCAACCGCATTCCGCCTGCCGGAGCAACCCACCGCGACGAACGGTCCCCGACCGGCCGATCACTTCTTCGCGCGCTTCTCCCGCACGCGCACCGAGATGCGCACCGGGCTGCCCTGGAAGTCGAACTCCTCGCGCAGCTTGCGCTCGATGAACCGCCGGTACCCCGCCTCCAGGAACCCGGTCGTGAACAGCACGAACGTCGGCGGACGCGTGGCGGCCTGGGTGGCGAACAGCACCTTCGGCTGCTTGCCGCTGCGCACCGGCGGCGGGGTGGCGGCGATCAGGTCGCTCAGCCACGAGTTCAGCCGGCCGGTCGGCACGCGGGTGTCCCAGGAGTTCAACGCGGTCCGCAGCGCGGGCGCGAGCTTGCGCACCGCGCGTCCCGTCAACGCCGAGATGTTCACCTTCTCCGCCCACGGCACCCGGACCAGCCCGCGCTCCAGCTCGCGCACCATCGCGTGGCGCCGGTCCTCGTCCACGAGGTCCCACTTGTTGAACGCCAGCACGCACGCACGCCCCGAGTCCACGACCATCGTCAGCACCCGCAGGTCCTGCTCGCTGATCGGCTCGGACGCGTCCAGCAGCACGATCGCCACCTCGGCGGACTCGATCGCGGCCTTCGTGCGCAGCGACGCGTAGTACTCGGCGCCGGACGCGAAGTTGACCCGCTTGCGCAGCCCGGCGGTGTCGACGAACCGCCACACCTCGTCGTCCAGCTCGACCAGCGAGTCGACCGGGTCGACGGTGGTGCCCGCGACGTCGTGCACGACCGAGCGGTCCTCCCCGCTCAGCCGGTTGAGCAGGGACGACTTGCCGACGTTCGGCCGGCCGACCAGAGCGACGCGGCGTGGCCCGCCGCGGACGGCCTCGTAGGTCTCGCGGGGCGTCTCGGGCAGGGCCTTGAGGATCGCGTCGAGCATGTCGCCGGAACCGCGGCCGTGCAGGCCGGACACCGGGATCGGCTCGCCGAGGCCGAGCGACCACAGCGACGCGACCTCGGACATCAGCCGCTCGTCGTCGACCTTGTTGGCGACCAGCAGCACGGGCCGCTTCGACCGGCGCAGCAGCTTGACGGCGGCCTCGTCGTTGGTGGTCGCGCCGACGGAGGCGTCGACCACGAACAGGATCGCGTCCGCGGTGGCCATGGCCAGTTCCGCCTGCGCGGCGACGGCGGCCATCATGCCGACCGCGTCGGGCTCCCAGCCGCCGGTGTCGACGACGGTGAACTTGCGGCCGTTCCACAGCGCGTCGTAGGCGACCCGGTCGCGGGTCACGCCGGGCACGTCCTGCACGACCGCCTCACGTCGGCCGATGATGCGGTTGACCAGGGTCGACTTGCCCACGTTGGGGCGGCCGACCACGGCCAGCACGGGCATCGGCGGCGCGCCGCCCTCCTCGCCCTCCACCGTCTCGTCGAACGCGGTCCAGTCGGACTCGTCCGCCCAGGTGCCGTCCAAGTCCGTCATCTGACTTCTCCTCGCTGACTGTCGAGCTCGGCCACCAGCGTGGCCAAGCGGTCGCGGACCTGCTCGGTGGCCTTCACGAGCGCCTGGCGACCCTTGTCGCTCGGCAGCTCGAACGGCTCACCCACGAGCACGTCCACCACGGGCCGGAACCGCCGTCGGGTTCCGGGCGGGCGCAGGGTGCCCCGGCACGCGACGGGCACGACGACCGCGCCGGTCGAGCGGGCGAGCCACGCCGCGCCGGCCTGCGCCTCGGCCACGTCGCCCGCGCCGCGGGTGCCCTCGGGGAACACGCCCACCACGCCGCCGGCCCGCAGCACCTGCTGCGCGGCGAGCAGCGGCGCCCGGTCGGGCGCGCCGCGCCGCACGGCCAGCTGGCCGATCTTGCGCAGCAGCGTGCCCACCACGCCCTTGAACATCTCCTGCTTGATCAAGAAAACCACGCGCCGGGGCAGGAGGCCGAACAGGATCGGACCGTCCGCCATCGAGCTGTGGTTGGCCACGACGACCACGGGACCTTCGAGCGGTATGCGGGAGACGCCGCGCGCCCGCACGCGGAACAGTGCCCGCAGCGGTCCACGCCCGATCCACCGGCCGACGTCGTGCAGCCGGGGCGCCGCCCCCTCGGGGAGCTGTCCGGTCACCCGCGCACCCGTCCGCTCGGCTGGGCCAGCAGCCCGTTGGCGTCCACCAGGTCGAGCAACGCGGCCAGCGTGCCCGGGAGGTCGAGCGACGTCGTGTCGAGCACGACCGCGTCCTCGGCGGCGCGCAACGGCGACACCGCGCGTGACGAGTCGTAGGCGTCACGCCGCTGCACGTCGGCGAGCGTGGCGTCCAGCGTGGACTCGCGGCCGGAGGCGCTGTCCTGCTTGGCGCGGCGCTGGGCGCGGGCCTCGGCGTCGGCCGTCAGGTAGACCTTGAGCGGCGCGTCGGGCACGACGGCGGTGCCGATGTCCCGGCCTTCCACCACGATGCCGCCCGCCTGCGCCAACGCTTCCGCGATGATCCGGCGCTGCTCGGCGACGAGCAGCTCGCGCACCGCGGGCACGGCCGACACCGGCGACACGGCCAGCGTGACCTCGGGGCCGCGGATCTCGGCGCCGACGTCCGCGCCGTCGAGGAACGTGGTCGAGTGGTCCGGGTCGGTGCCCTGCACGACCAGCGCGGCGCTCGCGACCTCGGCGACCTCGGCCGCGTCGACGAGGTCCACGCCGGCGCGCAGCACGGCCAACGTCACCGCGCGGTACATCGCGCCGGTGTCGAGGTAACGCGCACCGAGAGCGGCCGCGAGCCGGCGCGCCGCGGAGGACTTGCCGGTGCCGGAGGGCCCGTCGAGGGCCACCACGCCACGCAGCTCACCGTGTTCCACGGGGTTTCCTCCTCAACGCGACGACGGTCGTCGACCTCCAATTGTGCCTGGTGCGGCCCGTCACACCCGCATCAGGGCCAGTCGGCCCCGTCGACGGGCAGCCTGTGGACTACTCGCCGGCAACCGGGCGACGCCGTGCCCGGTCGACCGCGGCGGCCGAGACCTCGTCACCCTCGGCCCGCAGCCCGGCGACCACCCCGTCGACGTCGACCGCGGACCGGTTCTGGCTGAGCTTCCACTTGGCCTCGACCCGGGTGATGGCCACCTCGACCCCCACCACGGCGCGCAACTGCCCGGCGATGAACTTCCCCGGCGCGTCGTCCACCGCCCAGGGCCGCTCGCGACCGGCTTCGTGCTTCCCGGTCAACTCCCGCACCGCCCGTTCGACCCAGTCGGGGTCGTCGTGGAACGCGACCTGGCCGTAGACGTGCGCGGTGATGTAGTTCCACGTGGGCACGACCCGCCCGTGCTCGGCCTTGCCCGGGTACCAGGACGGCGAGACGTAGGCGTCCGGCCCGCGCACGATGACCAGCCCTTCCCCCACCGCGGGAAGCCGCCAGTGCTCGTTGTTGCGGGCCAGGTGCCCTCGCAGCACCCCGGCACCCTCGTCGTAGGCGAACGGCAGGAACGTGGCGACCAGGCCCCGATCGGTCGCGGTGATCAGGTCGGCCGCGCCGTGCCGCCGGAGCAGGTCACGGACGGAGTCGTCGTCGGGCGCGAAGTGAGCGGGCACGTACACGCGACCAGCGTGGTCTCCGAAGTGGCATCAGGAAATAGCCACTCACCGTCAAACCGAGAGGGCCACTAGCCCAGGTCCGCGAGCAAGAGCCCGCTGCGCGGCTTCGGCGTGAAGTAGGTGCTCTTGCGCGGCATCCGACCGCCCGCCTCGTGCACGGCCAGCACGTCCGCCAGCGGCACGGGCGCGATCAGCAGCACGGCGTCGACCCCGTCGGTGGGCACGTCACCCGTCACCGGGCGCACGTGCGGGCTCTCCGGGTCCAGCCCGAGCGCCTTGTCCAGCAGCACGGTCTCGACGAACGCGTGGTCCACGCCGGCCGACGGCAGCCGGACGCGCACGGCGGTCGACCCGGCCACCGCGACCACCACGCCGGGTGACGGGCGGGTCGCCACGTCGACCGGCGTCACCACCAGCCCGAGCGCCCGCCACGCGACCACCATGTCCGCCAGCGAAAGCCCGGTGCCCGCCACGGCGCGGTGGATCGGCCCGATCCGCAGGTCCGGACCGGCCGTGACCAGCGCCAACAGTCCCGGCAGCCCGGCCGACGCCGCCACCCGGTGGTTGCCGTCGGCCACCATCAGCGGGTGCTCGCCCGCCGCCGCGACCAGCGCGTCCTGCCGTTCGCCCGGACCCACGAGCCACAGCCAGTGCCGCCGCCCGCCGGGATCGACCACGGACACGGCGGGCTCGTCGTCGACCTCCGCCACCAGCCGGGTCAGCCGGACCTCGCGGGCCACGGGCACCAGCATCGCCGCGCTCGTCACGCAGCCGAGGCCGGCCAGCACGCGGGCGCGTTCGGCGACGACGTCCGGGTACACCTCCTCGGTGTGCCCGACCGCGGCCGGGTCGACCATGCACAACAGCCCGTAGGCGGTGCCGTCCGGCCCGTCCACCCGGTACGGCGCGACCACGTCGCGCACCTCTCGGTAGGCGTTGCGCCGCAGGTGGGCGAGTTCCGCGACGGCGTGCGGCAGGGCGTCGAGCAGGCTCGACCCGGCGGCCAGCGCGGCGGGCGTGCGGTGCGGGTGCTGGACGGCGAGCAGCGTGCCGGGACGGGCGCGGGCCAGCGCGGCGACGATCCGCTCCGGCTCGGCGAACTCGTCGACGTCCGGCCCGGGCACGCGGTCGCGCACGACCCACCCTCGCCTGATCGAGCGAACCGGTCCTGTCACTCGACTAGGATCACATGGTGTGAACGTCGAGGTGACGCCGCTTCCGGGGATCGGCACCCGTCAGGACTTCATGATCCGCGCCGGCCGCCGGATCGGGGTGATAACGCACCGTGACGGCAAGTTCGAGCTGATCGTGTCGTCCCTCGACGACCCGGACGACTGCACGGCGTCCATAGCGCTGACGCCCGCCGAGGCGAGCACCCTGGCCGGGCTGCTCGGCTCGCCGCAGCTCGTCGCGCACCTTCAGGAGCAGCAGCGCGAGGTCGCGGGCATCTCCACCAAGCAGTTCCCGATCCTGCCCGGCTCCCGGTTCGACGGCAGCCCGCTGGCCGAGACCGAGCTGCGCACCCGCACCGGCGCGTCCATCGTGGCCGTCGTGCGCGCGGGCACGGTGCACCCGTCGCCGCGCCCCGACTTCGTCTTCCAGGGCGGCGACCTGGTCGTCGTGGTCGGCACGGCGGACGGCCTCGGCGCCGCGGCCGAACTGCTGGGCGGTGGCTGAACACCTTGCACAGCACCGCACTCGCGCTGATCCAACTCGGCGCGGTCTTCTTCGGGCTGGGTCTGCTCGGCAAGATGGCGTGGCGGATCGGCATCTCCCCGATCCCGCTCTACCTGATCGGCGGCCTGGCCTTCGGGCAGGGCGGCCTGGTGCCGTTGCACGGCATCGAGGACTTCACGCACCTCTCCAGCGAGATCGGCGTCATCCTCCTGCTGCTCCTGCTCGGCCTGGAGTACTCGGCCGCCGAGCTGGTGACGGGCCTCAAGCGGTCGTGGACGGCCGGGCTCATGGACATCGTGCTGAACGCGACGCCGGGCGTGATCGCGGCGTTGATCCTGGGCTGGGGACCGCTCGGGGCGCTGGCGATGGGCGGCGTCACCTACATCTCGTCGTCCGGGATCATCGCCAAGGTCCTCGGCGACCTCGGCCGGCTGGGCAACCGGGAGACCCCGGTGGTGCTGTCGGTGCTGGTGTTCGAGGACCTGGCGATGGCGGTGTACCTGCCGATCCTGACCGCCGTGCTGGCGGGCGTGAGCTTCGTCGGCGGGCTGACCGCGGTGGGCATCTCGCTGGCGGCCATCACGGTCGTGCTGGTGATCGCGCTGAAGTTCGGCCGGTACGTGTCGGCGCTGGTGGACAGCCCCGACCCGGAGGTGTTCCTGCTCAAGGTGCTCGGCGCGGCGCTGCTGGTGGCCGGTGTGGCGTCGGAGCTGCAGGTGTCCGCGGCGGTGGGCGCGTTCCTGCTCGGCATCGCGATCTCGGGGTCGACGGCGGAGAACGCCACGCGGATGCTGGAGCCGTTGCGCGACCTGTTCGCGGCGATGTTCTTCGTGGTCTTCGGCCTGAACACCGATCCGGCGTCGATACCGCCGGTGCTGGCGCTCGCGGTGGCGCTGGCCGTGGTGACGACGCTGACGAAGGTGGCCACCGGGTGGTGGGCCGCGCGGCGGCAGGGCATCGGGCGGATGGGCCGGGCCCGGGCGGGCGCGGCGCTGGTGGCGCGGGGCGAGTTCTCGATCGTGATCGCGTCGCTGACGGTGGCGTCCGGCGCGGTGGACGCGCAGCTGGCGGCGCTGGCGACGGCCTACGTGCTGCTGATGGCCGTGCTGGGACCGGTCGCGGCACGCGTGGTGGAGCCGTTGGCCAGGAAGTTCACCCGAAAGCGTGGTCCCGCACCGGCAACTGCCTGACCTGTATCTCTTCGCGCCCCGACGGCTCCACTACGGCATACGAACACGTTCGCGTTCGCGGCCAACTCTTCCGGTCGATTGAGCCCGAGCGTGATCCGGGGTTACACCTGACTGCCGTCCATCCCCGAAGGGGGTCGTCATGTCACAACCAACGGAAGCCGAGACGACCGGCCGCTACCTCGTGCTCCTCGACGACAAATCGGTCACGGCCGGCGCGCGGGAGATGAACCGGGTAGCCGGGATCAGCGCCGCGAGCACCGCGGACTCGGCCACGACGGCCGAGGTCGCCGCCGCCGATGGCGTCATCTTCCAGGACCTCGGCATCGCGGTGGTCAACGCGACGCCCGACCAGGTCCAGCAGCTCACCCGGGCCGCCGAGGCGCCGGGCCCGATCTCCGTGGTCGAGGCCGAACGGGTCGTGCACGCCTACACCGCGCCGCCCGACACCGGCGTCGACCAGGCCGCGGCGCCCGCCGTGGACGAGTCCGTGTTCACGTGGGGCTTGCAGGCCGTCGGCGCGAACATCAGCTCGGCCACCGGCAAGGGCGTGCGCGTCGCCGTGCTCGACACCGGTTTCACGGTCGCGCACCCGGACTTCGCGGGCCGCACCGTGCTGACGCAGTCGTTCATCACCGGTGAGACGGTGGACGACGCGCACGGCCACGGCACGCACTGCATCGGCTCCGCCGCGGGCCCGCGCAAGGCCGCCACCGGCGGTCCGGGCTACGGCGTCGCGTACGAGGCCGAGATCTACGCGGGCAAGGTGCTGTCGAACCAGGGCAGCGGCACCGACAGCGGCATCCTGGCGGGTATCGAGTGGGCCATCGCCAACGGCTGCGCGGTCGTCTCGATGTCACTGGGCGCGAGCGTGCGACCGGGCACGCCGCACTCGCAGATCTTCGAGCAGGCCGCCACGCGCGCGTTGGCGAAGGGCACGTTGATCATCGCGGCGGCCGGCAACGAGAGCAACCGGCCGGGCAAGGTCGCGCCGGTCGGCCACCCGGCCAACTGCCCGTCGATCCTCTCCGTCGGCGCGGTGGACGTGCAGCGGGCGATCGCGTTCTTCTCCTGCGGGACGGTCGACACCGTCGGCCAGGTCGACATCGTCGGCCCCGGTGTGGACATCTACTCCAGCTGGAACAAGGAGGACGGCGGCCTGGGCATGCACAAGCGCATCCAGGGCACGAGCATGGCCACGCCGCACGTCGCGGGCGTCGCGGCGCTCATCGCGGAGAAGCACAACGCGCGCGGGTGGGAGCTGTGGGCGAGGCTGGCGCAGACCGGTCGTCGGCTGGGCTTGCCTTCCACGGATGTGGGTGCAGGATTGGTGCAAGCTCCCTGAGCCCCTGACGGAGGCGCCCGTGGACAAGGTCGTGGTCTCGGTCGCCGACGGCAGCGTGGCCGACCTGCCCACCGTCGTGGCGGCGCTGCGTGACGCCGGGATGGTGGTCGAGCAGGTGCTGGAGGGGTTGGGCGTGGTCACCGGGTCGGTCGTCCCAGGCGGGGGCGACCGGCTCGGTGCCGTGCCCGGCGTCGCGCACGTGGAGGTGGACCGGGCGGTCCGGCTGCCGCCCGAGGTCTGACCTGGGCGGTTCCCGCCGGTCGTGGTGCGCCTGGCCTGGCGTCACCCGGTCGGAGGACGAGAGGTTTGGCACGGCCACCTCGGGTAACCGGTTGCTCAAGACGAACCGGTCGACCGAGGAGGTCGAAGACGATGAAAGCCCTGCTCGCCGCGCAGACGGTGCAGGCCCAAGGCATCGGTGACGCAACCGGTGACGCCCTGCGCAACGTGGTGACCTTCCTGCCCAAACTCGTCGGTTTCCTCGTCGTGCTGCTCATCGGGTGGATCGTCGCCCGGGTGCTGCGCGCGGCGGTGAAGAAGCTGCTGGCCCGCCTGCACTTCGACCGCGCCGTGCAGCGCGGTGGGCTCAGCGACGCGATGGCGCGGTCCAAGTTCGACGCCTCGGGGCTGGTCTCACAGATCGTCTACTACGCCGTGCTGCTGATCGCCCTCCAGATCGCGTTCGGGATCTTCGGCTCGAACCCGGTGAGCACGCTGTTGACCGAGATCGTGGCCTGGCTGCCGAGGGCGATCGTCGCGATCGTGATCATCGTGGTCGCCGCCGCCATCGCGCGCGCCGTGCAGGACATCACCTCGCGCGCGCTCGGCGGGCTGTCCTACGGTCCGACGCTCGGCAAGGTCGCCTCGTGGTTCATCATCGCGCTCGGCGTGATCGCGGCGCTGAACCAGATCGGCGTCGCCACCACCGTCACCACCCCGATCCTGATCACCATCCTGGCCACGGTCGGCGGTATCGCGGTCATCGGCGTCGGCGGTGGCCTGATCAAGCCCATGCAGCAGCGCTGGGAGGGTTGGCTGACGAAGGCCGAGAACGAGGCGCCGCAGGCCAAGGCGCAGGCCGAGGCCTACCAGCGGGGCCGTGAGGACGTGCAGCGGACGGCGCAGGGCGTGTCGCCCGCCGAGCAGACCACCCGGATGACCGAGACCCCGGCTCACGCGGCGAGCATGCCGACGCCGCCGGTGGGCCAGCCGATGGGCCAGCCGATGCCGCAGGCCCAACCGACCCGGCCGGTGCAACCGCACCCCGGCCAGTACCCGCCGGGTGAGCAGCGGTAACGACATCGCGTGACGTCCGGCCCTCGTCAGACCGGATCGACGCTGCGCAGGGGTCCTCGCCAAGAGGACCCCTGCTGCGTGAGCTCAGGTGCCGGCGCGGTTGTGGTCGTCCTCGGTTTCCGCGGTGGTTTCGCCGCGGCGGGCCTGCTTCAACTCTTGATCGCGTGCGCGGAGTTCCGTGTCCCGGATCGTGAGGTAGCGGGCGTGCATGTGTGGGTCTTCGACGTGCTCGACGGCGGCGATCGCGGCGTCCAGCACGCCGTCCATCCACAGCCGTGGGACGTCGTGCATCTGCCGGTCGCCTTCCGCCAGGATCATCCGGGCGGTGGCCTGGTCGGGTGCCATCGGGACGAGCAGGAAGTGAGCCCTGACGAAGTGCCGCCAGAGGCCCGCTTCCTTCCAGAACCGGTCGGGAGGCATGGAGTCGGCGCACTCGCGCAACGATTCCCACGCGTCGGTGACGTCGCCGGACTTCCGCTGTAGATCGACGAGGGTGAGCAGATTGCCGGCCTTCGGGTGGCCCGGTTCCGCTAGGGCGACGGCTTCTTTCTGCACCTTGATCGCCTCGGTGAGGAACCCGAGTCGGGCGAGGTGGAATTGGAGGGTGTTGAGGGTCTGCCCGGTGCGGGGTTCTTGGTCGGCCCACGCGAGCAGGAAGCGGCGGGACGCGCCCTGCTCGCCGAGGCGGGCCGCGTGGTTCGCCCAGGTCTGCGGGCTTTCGGCGGCGGGGTCCGACGGGAATCGCGCTCGTCGGGTGTCCAGCCACTCTTCGACGACGGTGTCGGTGTAGTGGGGTGTGCCGTCCGGATTCCGCGGACTGGTGATCTCGTGCAGGATGCGTTCGCGATCCGGGTGGGAGCTGGACCGCACGGTCTCCACGGTGGCGTTGACACCTGCCGTCAACAGGTAGGGGGTGCGGTAGCCGAGCGCGGTGTCGAAGCTGATGTTCTTGGCTTGCCAGTGCAGCCACACGTCGTCGACCTGGCGGTGCTCGGCCACCAGGAAACCCGCCAGCTCCAAGTCCGGGGCCAGACCCCACGGCACGGTCTCCCGGTAGCGGTTGATCTCCTGCTGGAGCAGGAACCTCAGCAGCGGCAGGTCCTGAGGCCCCCGGTCGTACTGCAGTGCCCACAGCACGCCGAACCTCGCCTCTCTGTTGAGGTCGTATGCGTGCCCCTGGTCGTCGCGTGCCCGGGCGAACGCCAGTTCCGCCCAGGTCGAGCGGTCCTGCCGAGCGCGGTGGAGACGCCGGCGTGGCGCTTCCAGCAGATGCTCTTGATCATCGTGCAGGGTCAACGGTTTCCGTTCTCCGGCGGTCGCGACTGCCGTACGAGGACAGGGTACGCAAGGGCAACGGTTTGCCCCGGCAGCCGGCCTCCCGCTCCTCCCGCTCGCCGCCGAACGGAGGTAGGCACGTGGTAGCCGCATCCACCCCGGCCCACGGAGAGCAGCCATGCACGCGCAGGAGCCCGAACACCAGCATGGCGCGCCGCCGGTCGCCGACCCGGTCGCCCGCACCAAGGCACCCTCGGAGGCACCCGCGCCGTCCGCGCTGGTGGCCCTGCAACGCAGGATCGGCAACACCGCCGTCGCCGGGATGATGAGCGGGCAACCGGAGCACCCGGTCCAGCGCTCCACCGCGCACGACGTGCTGGGTTCCGCCGGCCGGCCCCTCGACGCGCCGGTCCGCGACGAGATGGAGGCCCGGCTGGGCGCCGACTTCTCCGACGTGCGCGTGCACACCGACACCGCCGCCCAGCGCTCGGCTGCCGAGATGGGCGCCCGCGCCTACACCTCGGGCAACCACGTGGTCGTCGGCTCCGGCGGCGGCGACCGGCACACCCTGGCCCACGAGCTCGTCCACGTCATCCAGCAGCGCAGCGGCCCGGTGTCGACCACCGCGCGCGACGACGGCGTCGCGGTGTCCGACCCCGGCGACTCCTTCGAGCGCGCCGCCGAGGCCGAGGCGCACCGCGTCATGTCCCGCCCAGTACCCGACGCACAGGGCCACGCGCACACCCACGAGTCGCACGCCGGCCACGCCCACCCCGCTGTCCAGCGGGCGCCGGTCGTCCAGCGGATGACGATGAACGACTTCACCCAACTGCTGGCCCAGCACGACGTGGCGAACGACCCCGACTTCGTCACCTTCTTCGAGATCCGCCTCGCCCGGACGAACCCGGTGGCCGTCGTCAACGACCCCGCGCCCGGCTCCGCGAACAGGTTGCAGCGGCTCCTCCAGAGCCCGGAGGTCAACCCGGCGCTGGTGGGCGAGTGGGCCCGCGAGTACAGGCGGGGCGCCGAAGGGGTTCGGACCCAGCCGACCACCCTGAGCGACCCGAACATCACCGGCTTGGAGGTCGAGCTGTCCGGCTCCTTCCTCGACGTCCTCGACGGGACGGTGGAGAACAAGGAGTCGATCGCCCACACCGCGGCCACGACGCCGGACCTCGACATGCCGATGCTGAAACTGGTGGTCGAGGGCATGGACCGGACGAGCGGCATCCCCACGATCGAACTCGTCTACGGACCGCTGCCGACGGCCAGGTACGCGGACGACGACCTCCTCGACTCCAGGGAGAAGCTCAAGCAGGCGTTCGGGGGTGGCGGCAACGTCGGCCTCACCGTCAGCGAGATCATCGAGCAGTACAACAAGAGCTTGAAGAAGCCGGAGAACGGGGACGAGAACCCGTTCGAACTGGTTCCCACGCCGTCATCGGACCCGGAGCAGACGGCACCGGCCACCCGGCTGGCGAAGCGGACGAAGACGACCCCCAACACCAACGTGCAGAGCAACGTCTCCACGCCCTACGTCAAGGTGGGCGGACCACGCCCGCCGGCGGCGCCCGGGCCGGGGCAGGGAGGAATCGCGGCCGGTCGAGGCGCCGCCGCGGGCAGGGCACGGGGACGGGGAGGGGCGCCGGCCGGTCGCGGCGCCGCCGCGGGCAGGGGACGGGGAGGGGCCCAGGCCCCGGCGCCGCTTCGGCCCGGGGACTTCACGGACTTCTTCAAGCCCTCCGCGAGGGAGCGCGACGCGTACACCTTGGCGAGGGCGGAAGCCGTCAAGCTCCAGAACGCCGTCAACGACAACTGGCGCACCAGGCACAACAACGCGGGGAACCTGACCGCCGGGCCGAACGTGCGGGCGCTGTTCACCCAGCAGCTGCACCAGGAGGCGAAGTACCGCTTCCACAGCTTCGATCGGGAGGTCGTCGCGGACGGCGACAAGCACCACTTCGACGTCCTGATCAAGGCGAGCGTCCAGGACGTGGTGATGACCGTCCTCAACGACGACGAGGCGAGGCTCCTGCTGGCCTGGCTCGTCGACTGGAGGGCGACCCCGCTGGCGGAGGCGGCCATGAGGGTCTTCGAGGCGCTCGGCGGACTCCCCGGGGCCGGCTTCAGCGCCGCCAAGCTCCACGGTCACCTGACCGAGGTGCTGGTCACCCGCCTGCTGGCCGGTCGGCAGCTCCTGGAGACCGCCTCGGACGACACCCGGACGTCCCGCGTCTTCGGCGAGAACCGGGAGGTCGGGACGGTCGCCCACATCCACCCGCGCCCGAGCAGCCGGGTGAAGGTCACCGTCCACGGCCAGCACTACTACATAGTCGTGGAAGAGCGGGACCACTCGCACCCGGTGAACAGCGACGCCGAGTCGGACCCCCGCAGGACGACGACGACCGTCCGCAGCCTCCAGAGCCTGTGACGTCGTGCGATCGGCGTACCGGCCTGTCGCGGCGCCTCGGACTAGCCTTCCAACGCCGGCTCGTCGCGCCGGGCGAGGTGGCAGACGGAGGCCAGTCTCAGCGTCAGCCAGTCCGCGTTCGCCCAGTCCACGATCGCCGGCGGCTCCCAGCCCTGCGCCCTCGCCTCGTCGAGCACGCCCTTGGCGTACTCGGCCAGCAGCACCGCGCCGGCCACCGCCGCCGCCGGCACGCCGAACGCGAGGATGTCGCGCACCGCCGCGCCGTGCTGGTCGATCGCCGCCAGCACCCCCGGCGCCAGGACGCCAGGCGCCAGCACCGCCGCAATACCGAGTTCGTCGCTCAACCGGTCCAAGAACCGGCGAGCGGGGAAGTCCCTCCAACCGCTCACAAGGCCGACACCCTACGCTGTGCGGGGCGATCGACCCACCATCGAACACGTGTTCTATCATCACGCCGGGTCGAGCCGGATGCGCAGAGAGGACGACGAGAACGTGCAGGCGGACACGCTCGTGGAGCAGGAAGAGACGGTGGACGCCGAGGCGCCCGCCGCACCCGTGCAGCAGGAGGTCGCACCCGTGGCACAGGCAGAGCAGCCCGAACAGCCCGCGGAGGCCAAGCCCGCGGCGAAGCGGCCGAAGTCGACGGCCAAGAAGACCCGCACGGTCGAGCTGACGCTGACCGTCACCGGGACCGCCGACGGCGAGTGGCAGGCCGACCTGGTGCACGGCACCAAGCGGGTCGTGCAGGGTCTGCCGATCTCCGCCGCGGCGGTGTCGCGGGCGGCCAAGGAGCTGCACGACGACATCGCGGGCGGTATCGACGAGGTCATCGAGGCGGCCCGCGCCCAGCACCGCACGCGGATGGAGGAGCTGGAGGCCGAGCTCGCGAAGGTCAAGGCCGCGTTGGCAGAGCTGAGCGACTGACCTGCCCGGGACGGGTGCCGCCGCCCGAGCACGAGCGACGGCACCCCTTCCTCAGCGTGACGGGTCGAGGACCAGTTTTCCGGTCGTGCGGCGGGCTCGCAGGTCCTCATGTGCACGACGCACCTCGGACAGCCCGTACTCACCGCCCGGCACGGCCCGCAGGTCGCCCGCCAGGACCAGGTCGAACAGCTCGGCCATGGCCCGGTGCACGACCCGGCCCGGCAGCTTGAACGCGTGCGGCAGCCACATGCCCGCGATGGCGGCGGACTTGACCAGCAGTCGGCCCGGCTCGACCGGTGTCGGCTGTTCCCGGCTCGCCATCCCGTAGAACGCGAGCCGCCCGAACGGCGCCAGCGCGGCGATGCTCTGGTCGGTCACCGCGCCGCCCGTCATGTCCAGCACGACGTCGACGCGCCGACCGCCGTTCGCCTCGCGCAGCGCATCGGTCATGTTCTCGGCGGTCGAGTCGACCGCGACGTCCGCGCCCAGCTCCAGCGCCAACGCGCGCTTGTCCTCGGTGCTCGCGGTGGCGATGACGCGACCCGCGCCCCACTTCTTCGCCAGCTGCACGGCCAGCGACCCGACCCCGCCGGCGGCGGCGTGCACGACGACGCTCTCCCCCTGCTCGAGGTGGGCGCTGCGGCGCAGCAGCAGCCAGGCCGTCGCGCCCTGCACGACCATGCTCAACGCGGTGAGGTCGTCCACGCCGTCCGGCACGTCGAACGCGGTCGCCTCGGGCACCACGGCCTTCTGCGCGTACCCGCCGAAGTTGGTGAGGCCGACCACGCGCCGGTCGCCCGCCGTGCCGACGACCTCGCCGCCGGGCACCAGCGGCAGCTCCATCTTCGACAGGTAGGAGTTCTCGGCCTGGTGGGTGTCGGCGTAGTTGAGGCCCGCGCGGCTGACGTCGACGAGCAGTTCGCCCTCGCCCGCCACGGGGTCGGGCAGCTCGACCTCGGTGAGGACCTCGGGTCCGCCGAACTCGGTGATCTGGATGGCGCGCACGGTGCTCAGTTCTCCTTGGCGATCGGGTCGTGCTCGAGCCGCACGCGTTCACCGGTGGCGGTGCGCGGGCCCGGCGGGTTGGGGAAGGTGAACGGCGCGCTGGGACGTCCGGCCTGCACGAACCAGCATTCACCTGGTTCGCCGTCGCGCAACACGGAGACGAACGCGTCCACCACGTCGTCCACGCTCATCACCGGCATCCCCGCGGACTCCAAGGCGGACTTGAAGCCGGTGATGATGGCGGTGTCGGCGAACGACGGGCACACCGCGTTGACGGTGACGCCGTCGGCGGCGGCCACCGGCGCCAAGCCCCGCACCAGGCCGACGACGGCGGCCTTGTTCGCGCCGTAGAGGGGATCCATGGGCATCGCCATCAGGCCCGCCATGCTGGCGGTGGCGACGATGCGCCCGCCCGTCTTCTTCAGCTCGGGCAACGCCGCGTGCACGCCGAACACCACACCGTCGAGGTTGATGCCCATGACCGTGCGGTACCGCTCGGCGTCGAAGTCGTCACCCAGCCCGAAGCCGGTGGCGATGCCGGCGTTGAGCACGGCGATGTCGAGCCCGCCGAACCGCGCCACGGCCGTCGCGACCGCCGCCTCGTTGTGCCGGGGGTCGCGCACGTCGCAGTGCGCGAACACGCCGCCGATCTCGTCGGCCACGGCTTCGCCTCGCGCGTCGTCCACGTCGGCGACGACGACGGAAGCGCCGGCGGCGGCCAGTCGGCGTGCCACCCCCGCGCCGATGCCGTTCGCGGCACCGGTGACCAGTGCGACCTTGCCCGAGAACTCCACCGCGCCTCCTCTGGCTGGCATTCCGACCAGTCGGTATGGTTCCCCTGACACGCTCTGGCGTCAAGGCGACGTCGCCGGTAGGTTACTAAGCGGTTGCTTAGGCCCGCAGATCAAGGAGGACTGACCGTGGCCGAGACGGACGCACGGGTGGCCATCGTCACCGGTGCCGCACGGGGCATCGGCGCCGCCGTAGCCACGCGGCTCGCGCACGACGGCATGGCCGTCGCGCTGCTCGACCTCTCCGAGGACAGCTGCGCCGAGGCCGTGGAGAAGATCAAGGCCTCCGGCGGGACGGCGCTGGCGGTGGGTGTCGACGTCAGCGACAGCGCGGCGGTGGACGCGGCCGTGCAGCGGGTGGCCGACGAGCTGGGCGCGCCCACCGTGCTGGTCAACAACGCGGGCATCCTGCGGGACAACCTGCTGTTCAAGATGACCGACGACGACTGGGACGCGGTGATCAACGTCCACCTGCGCGGCACGTTCCTGATGAGCCGGGCGGTGCAGAAGTTCCAGACCGCGGCGAACTGGGGCCGGATCGTCAACCTGTCCAGCACGTCGGCGCTGGGCAACCGCGGCCAGGCGAACTACTCGGCCGCCAAGGCGGGCCTGCAGGGGTTCACCAAGACGTTGGCGATCGAGCTCGGCAAGTTCAACGTGACGGTGAACGCGATCGCGCCGGGGTTCATCGCGACCGACATGACCGCCGCGACGGCGGCCCGGGTCGGCGTCGACTTCGAGGACTTCAAGAAGGGCGCGGCGGCGGCGATCCCGGTGCAGCGCGTCGGCACGCCCGAGGACATCGCGCACACGGCGTCGTTCCTGGTCAGCGAGGGCGCCGGGTTCGTGTCCGGTCAGGTCATCTACGTCGCCGGCGGACCGAAGGACTGACGATGCGGGTATTCGCTGACCTGGAGGAACTGGCGGCGGCCAAGGGCGAGCACCTCGGCCACGGCGAGTGGCACGAGATCACGCAGGCGGAGATCAACCTGTTCGCCGACGCCACCGGCGACCACCAGTGGATCCACGTGGACCTGGAGAAGGCCGCCGCGGGCCCGTTCGGCGCGCCGGTCGCGCACGGCTACCTGACGCTGTCCCTCATCCCGTTGCTGGTGAGGGACATCTACACGGTGCGGGGGCTGGCCATGGGCGTGAACTACGGGTTGAACAAGGTGCGCTTCCCGAGCCCGGTGGTCGTCGGGTCGCGGGTGCGGGCAGGGGCCGAGCTGGCGGAGATCACCGACGCGGCGCAGGGCAAGCAGGCCGTGGTGAAGGTGACCGTCGAGATCGAGGGCAACCCGAAGCCCGGGTGCGTGGCGGAGACCGTGGTCCTGCTGGTCCCGGCCGCCTGACCGACGTGGTGGGGGGGGCCCCCCCCCCCCACGCGCCGGCGGCGCCCCACGGTGGGCGGGGCGCCGGC
>NZ_JAJHUO010000030.1:31519-106479 GCF_020859565.1 Saccharothrix luteola
GTGTGCGGGGGGGCGGGGGGGGCCCGGCCCCCCGGCCGGGGGGGGGCCCCCCCCCCCCCCCGCGGGGCCCCCCCCCACGTCACGGTGACGGCGGGCCGACTTCCAAGTCGCCGCTGTCGGTGTCCTTGATGTACACCCGCACCTTCCGCTCCCTGCCGTCGTCGATGAACGTGCAGGTGAACGTGACGCCTTCCTTGATGGCGATGTGGCCAGGGCACGGCGCCGAGTCCTCGCCACCGCTCCACCCGGTGATCCCGGTGTCGGGGTGCTGCTCGTGGAGCTGGTCGAACACCTTGTGGGACAGCTCCATGCGGTCGAACGTGCGCAGTTGCTCCAGCCGCACGGTCGCGTTGCCCGAGAGCACCGCGACCGTCAGGACCACCGCGCACACCGCTGTCACCACGGCCGACAGGGCCATCGTGACGCGCAAGTAGATCGGCATGCGCTCTATCTAGCCGATGAGACGCGATGCCGGGGGCTGATTGGCCGAGCTGTGGCGCAACGGTGCTGTGGCGAGGGTCGCGTCCCTAGGATCACACCGTGGAGTACGGCGAGGTGGAGAAGGCGATCCGGGCGGCGGTGGCGACCGCCGACGAGGGTGGCCGGCGGCGGCTCGGTGCGGCCGTGGTCGCCCGGTTGACCGGTGACGTCGAACTGCCCGCGGCGGCCGAGGTGGAGTTCGACGACGACGCGCGGCACGCGTTCGCCGAGGCCTGCGCCGACCCGGCCGGCAGCACGCCCGGGCAGCTGCGGGCCTGGCTGGACCGGATCGACGCGGGCACGCTCGCCGACGGCGACATGGATCCCCAGGTCACGTTCGCCCTCGAAGCGCTGGACCGCTGGGCCGACTACCTCGCCGACCCGAACCCCGACGCCGTGTCCGACCTGGCGATCGCGAGCCTGAACGAGGTCGACTACCAGGTGTCGGCGGAGCCGGCCGACTTCCTCGGCACGCCGGAGATGGCGGCCGAGTACGCGCGCATCACCGGGCTGCTGCGGGGCTGACCGCTCAGTCCCGCGCCTCGCGGGCGACGCGTTCCAGCTTCGCGTGGTAGGTCTCCCAGTGCACCGACGGCAGGTTGTCGCTGTCCGCGCGCAGGCCGGCCGTGCCGTCGATCAGCTCGCGGACGATGTCGGCGTGGCCCGCGTGCCGGTTGGTCTCGGCGATCACGTGGACGAGGACGAAGTGGAGGGTGACCGCGCTGCGGTCCTCCGGCCACCACGGGACGGTGCCCGGCGCGTCCAGGTCCAGCGCCTCGATCGTCCCGTCCGCGTGCGCGCAGGCACGGCGGTACAGGGAGGCGATGTCCTCACGGGACTCCTCCGCCGTCGCCCACATGTCCACATTGGGCTCGTCGTCGAAGCCCGCCCACGGCAGCGGCTCGGGGAACGGGCGGTCGAACGTCTCGCCGAAGTAGCCGACCTCGACCCCCGCCAGGTGCTTGACCAGGCCCAACAGGTTCGTCCCCGTCGGCGTCAACGGGCGGCGCACGTCGTAGGGCGACAGTCCTTCCAGCTTCCACAGCATCGCTTCACGCGCGGTCCGGAGGTAGCGGTGCAGGTCGGACTTCACGAAGAACCTTCCGAAACGGGGCGCAGGGACGCGAGCAGCAGGTCCGCGAAGTGCCGGCCGACCTGCTTGGCCGACAACGGCCCGTCGGCGCTGTACCACTGGCCGAGGTGGTGGACGGTGCCGAAGAAGTAGTGCACGGTCAGGTCCGCGGGCACGTCCGCGCGGAACACGCCGGCGGCCTGCCCCTCCTCCACCAGCGACCGGAACCGCTCGTGGTAGCGCCGCCGTTCCGCCCGCATCTCGCGCCGCTTGTCCTCGGCGAGGTGGTCGGCCGACCGGAAGTACACGCGCGCCTGGTCGAAGTTGTCCACCGACGTGACCACGACGTCGACCGCCGCCGCGTGCAGCCGCTCGGCCACCGGCGCGGACCCGGACGCGAAGTGGTCCAGCCGCTCGGTCTGCATCCGCAGCAGGCTGCCGTAGATCTCGTGCAGCAGGTCGTCCTTGGACCCGAAGTAGTGGTACATGGCGCCCTTGGTGACGCCCGCCAGGTCCACGATGTCCTGCACCGCGACCCGGTCGAAGCCCTTGGCGGCGAACAACCGCGTCGCGGCGTCGATCAGCCGCTCCGGTACCGATGCCATGCGCCAAGCATCGCACGCCCGATCACTGGAACATCGCGATCGGCCGGATGACCAGTTGCCGGGAGTCCGCCTTCCACGCCTGGACCTTGCCGAGGCAGCGCGCCTGGAAGCCGCCCTCGGGCACGACGTCGTCGCGCAGGCCGGCGTTGTAGCACTCCACCCGCACCTGCGGGCCCGCCTCGGGGTCGTCCGGGTCGCCGAACGGCGCGAGGAACACCGTCGTGCCGTCGCCGTCGGACGCGACCCGGAACACGCCCTTCACCGACACGTACGAGTCGATCCGCCGCAGCCGCACCACGTCGACCGGCTCCACGTGCTGCTCCAGGTGCTGCTCCAACGCCGTGTTCCGCCGCACGGACAGGTCGCGCAGGTCGACGTGCACGACACCGGACGCCGCCTCCAGCGCGTCCAGCAGCACGCCGACCACCGCGATCGGCTCGTACTGCTCGATGTAGGTCTTCACCACCTCGCGCCCGGACGTCCGCGCGCCCTCCACGCCCAGGTCAAGGCCCTTCAACGCGATCTTGCCGTCCTTGGTGACGCCGACCCGGTCCACGACCTCCTTGGTCATCGCATCGCCGTACCGCCCGACCTGGTAGAGGTCCATCACGGACTTCTCGTGCAGGTAGATGGTCAGCCCGGGCACCTCGCGCGACGGGGTGAACCGGTGCCGCGACCGCCACGCCCACACGCCGACGCCGAGTGCGACGACGAGCGCCAGCGCGGTCACGATCCACAGCACCGCCCACGGCCACCACACCGACCACCACAGCGCTCTATCGACAGCCACGGATCTCCTTCACCGCCTCCAGCAGCGACCCGGAGCCGGCGTCGACCACGCGCCCGCCGGTCGCCCGCGCCACCCGGTCCAACTCCACCGGGTCGGCCTCGCCGAACCGGATCGCGTACGTGCGCGCCGGCGGGTCCGGCCACGCGGCCAGGAACTCGTCCGCGCTCATCCCCGCGTTGTTCTCGCCGTCGGTCATCAGCACCACCGCGCCGTCGCCGACGATCCGGTAGGCGTGGTCCAGCGCCGACCAGATCGCCGTGCCGCTGTCCGACAGCCCGGCCGTCGTCAACGCGGTGGCCAGCGCTTCCAGATCCGCAGCGCTTCCGATGACGACGGAACGCTCCTCCAGCACGGAGCCCGCGAACCGCACCAGCACGACCGTCTCCCCCAGCCGGAACCGGTCGAACCCGCCTGCCCGGCTCAACGTCGCGAACGCCTCCCGCAGCCCGGCGATCCGCGCGCCCTCCATGGACGTCGAGTGGTCGAGCACGAACACCACCCTGGTGGACTGACCGGCCCGGTCGTAGGCGGCGAGCAGGGTGTCCACGACCTCCTGCGTGCCGGGGAAGTACAGCCCGGTGCCGATCGGCTCACGCAGCTTCTCCGTGCGCTCGACCTGCGGATCCACCGGCCTGCGGTGCGTGCGTTCCATGATCGAGCGCTGGGCGGACGGCGCGCGCAGCCACTGCGCCACCCGGTCGTACGCGGCCCGCTTGTCCGGCTTGAGCAGCATCAACGGGTAGTCGGACAGCACGATGCCGTCCCTCGGGTACACGACCGCCAACGGCTCGCGCAGCTGCCCGGACGCGTTGAGCGACAGCACGGTCGACTCGTACGCGACCACGGCGTCCACCTCGTCCTGCCGCCGCACGTACTCGTCACCGACCTCCGCCGCGCCGGACGCGCCGAACGCCCGTCCGGTCAGGAACCCCTGGAGCTTGTCGCAGGTCACGTCCTCGGCACGCAGCGCCGCACCGGTGCCCGCGGCGGCCGTCGCGACCCCGATCAACGCCGCCATCCCGCTGCCCGACACCCTCGGGTCGGCCATCCCGAACCGCAGCTCCCCCGCCGCCGCGCGGCTCGCCACGTCGGCCCACGACGCGTCGCGCAACCCGTCCGCCTTGCCCGCCTTCACGCCCAGCACGAGCGGCGACAGCATGGTGCTGGCGGACAGCGGCAGGTCGGCGCCCGTCAGCCTCAGGTACCGGTTCGTGGCCAGCCACGCCAGGTCGTGGTCCACGCCCGCGGCCAGCTCCGCGCTCGCCCGCACGGTGCCGCGGTGGTCCAGCTTCAGCTCCACCCCGGTGTCCCGGCGCAGGTCCGCCAGCACGGGCGCGAGGTCGGCCAGCTCCGAGCTGGCCAGCACGGTCAGCGTGACCGCGTCGGGCCTGGCGGGGGCGCAGCCGGCGAGGAACGCCGCGACCAGCAGCGCCACGGCCAGGGCAGCCCTCACAGCGGCACCCCGTCCCGGCAGCGGCCGACCTCCGCGATCATCGTCATCAGGTCCTCGGACTTGGGCAGGAACGCCTCCGTGTCGCCCGCGCCCGGGTCCGGCACCTCGATGCCGCGTTCGGCCAGCACGGTGCCCACCGAGGCGCTGCCCGCCCGGCCGAGGCGGAAGCCGAGCTCCAGCGCGCGCCGTTGCAGGTCGGCGTTCTCGTTCAGCAGCCGGCCGACCTTCTCCCCCGCCTCGCTGAACGCGATCAGCCACGGCTCGGCGTGGTGGTGGGCGTCGGGGTAGAGCAGCACGCGGTCGCGGTCGACCGACCCGGTCCGCTCCTTGGTGCGGATCTGGTAGGCCAGGTACTGGTGCTCGTAGATGACGCCGACGGGGGCGAACGTGCGGCCGTCGGGCCCGAAGAACGTGCGGCCGATGCCCGCGCCGAACTGGCCCTCGACCTCGAACAGCGGCTTGATCCGCGCCCCGACCGCCTTGGCGTCGGCCGAGGTCGGCACGTTGCGGCCGTTGGCGGCGAAGGCCACCAGCGCGAGGTAGGCGGCGCCCGAGTACGCCCGGCACGGGTCCGGCGACTGGGCGATGATCCGGTTCCCGTTCTTCAGCCCGCCGCCCTCGATCTGGGCCCAGGTCGTGCCCTCGAGGGTCAGGTCGACGAAGTCCTGCATCCTCAGCGAGTAGTACAGCCCGTCGTCACCCGGCTGCGGGTCCGCCACGCCTCGCGCGTCCAGCGCTTCCGCGTAGTCGCGGAACGCGGCGACCACCAGTGGCGTGGTGAAGGGGTAGAACGGGGTGCCGCCCACCTTGTCGTGGATCTGCCGCGCCGTGACCTGGCCCGAGGGCATGACGAAGTCGAACGCCGCGACCTCCTCGGTCCTGGGGATCTCCTGCGAGCCGCCGGAGTCGGTCAGGTGGACCTGGATCCCGTTGGCCAGCAGGATGCGGCGGACCTGGTCGTCGGAGAAGAACTCGACCTTCGAGGCCATCATCGCCCGGACGATCGTGATGCTCTGGAACGGCAGCGCGGCGACGCCGTTGGCGAACAGGGCGATGGCGCCGACGAGCGCCACGCCCGCCGAGATGCCGAACGGCAGCAGGAAGCGCTTGCGCCGGAACACCGATCTCGGCGGGTCGAGGATGACTAATGCGGGCTCTTCGGTCGAGCTCTTCACGACCACGGAACTCCCCCGTGCGGACGGCGATCTCCCCTGCCTACGAGGCTAGATCGTCGCGCCGCCGCGGTGGGTTACAAGTCGGGAGGTCAGCCGCCGAGCGTCACGCCGCCGTCGACCACGAACGTCGCGCCGGTGGTGTAGCCGCCCGCCGCCGACGCCAGGAAGACGACGGCCGCGGCCAGTTCCTCCGGGTCGCCCACCCGGCCCAGCGGCAGCCGGGAGATGTGCGCTTCGAGGTAGCCCTCGGGGTACTGGTCGGTCATCTCGGAGGCGAAGTAGCCGGGCGCGAGCGCGTTGACCCGGATGCCCTTGCGGCCGGTCCACTGCTGCGCCAGGTCGCGGGTCAGGCCGAGCAGACCCGCCTTGGACGCGGAGTAGGCCGCCTGCGGCAGGCCGCCCGAGACGAGGCCCAGCACGCTGGAGACGTTGACGATCGATCCACCGTTCGCCATCACGGCCGCCGCCGCCTGCGCCATCCAGTACGCGCCGTTGAGGTTGACGTCCATGACGCCGAGGAACTGCTCGGGCGTCTCCCGGGACGCGGGCACCGCCGACGCCACGCCCGCGTTGTTCACCAGCACGTGCACCGGGCCGAACTCCGCCGCCGCACGCGCCACCTCACGGCAGTCGTCCGGCTGCGCCACGTCCGCCTGCACGATCAGGGCACGTCGACCGGCGCCCTCCACCAGCCGCGCGGTGTCCTTGAGCCGATCCACCCGCCGTGCGGCGAGCACGACGTCCGCGCCCGCCTCGGCCAGGCCCTTGGCGAACGCCACACCGAGGCCCGAGGACGCGCCGGTGACGATCGCGACCTGCCCGTCCAGCCGGAACTTGTCCAGGATTCCCATTCAGCTCAACCTCTCCAGGATGATCGCCATGCCCTGACCGCCGCCGACGCACATCGTCTCCAGCCCGAACTGCGCGTCACGGGCGCGCATCCCGTTGATCAGGGTGGTCATGATGCGGGCGCCGGTGGAGCCGAACGGGTGGCCGAGCGCGATCGCGCCGCCGTGCACGTTCAGCTTGTCCATGTCGATGCCGAGCGCGCGCTGGCTGCCCAGCACCTGCACCGCGAACGCCTCGTTGATCTCGACCAGGTCGATGTCGTCGACGGTCAGGTTCGCGTGCGCGAGCGCCTGCCTGGTGGCGTCGACCGGGCCGAGCCCCATGATCTCGGGCGAGAGGCCGGACACGCCAGTGGACACGATGCGCGCCAACGGGGTCAAACCGAGTTCCTTGGCCCTGGTGTCGCTCATGACGACCACGGCCGCCGCACCGTCGTTGAGGGGGCAGCAGTTGCCGGGCGTGACGGTCCCTTGTGGACGGAACGACGGGTTGAGCGCCGACACGGCGTCGTAAGTGACTCCCTGGCGCGGGCCGTCGTCAGTGGAGACGACCGTGCCGTCCGGGAGGGTGACCGGGGTGATCTCGCGGGCGAAGAAGCCGTCCGCGATGGCCTTCTCCGCCAGGTTGTGCGAGCGGACGCCGAACTCGTCCTGGTCACGGCGGCTGATGCCGAGCGCGGTGGCGACGTTCTCGGCGGTCTGGCCCATCGCGATGTAGTAGTCCGGCAGCTCGCCGTCCTCGCGCGGGTCGCGCCACGGCTCGTTGGTCTCGGCGGTGCGCTGGGTGCGTTCACGTGCGGCGTCGAACAGCGGGTTGAAGTGCGGGTCGCCGTGCCGGTAGCGGGAGACGCACTCCACGCCGGCGCTGACGAACGCGTGGCCCTCGCCCGCCTTGATGGCGTGGAAGGCCATGCGCGCGGTCTGCACGGACGACGCGCAGAACCGGTTGACCGTGGTGCCGGGCAGGGTGTCCAGGCCGAGCTGGACGGCGATGCGGCGGGCCACGTTCTGACCGTGCTCGTCCTGCGGCTCGGCGCACCCCAGGTGCAGGTCGGTGATCTCGGCGCGGTCCAGTTCCGGGACCTGGTCCAGCGCGGCGCCGACGATCTGCGCGGCCAGGTCGTCCGGGCGCAGGTCGACCAGCGAGCCCTTGCGCGCCCGACCGATCGGGGAGCGCGAGGTGGCGACGATGACAGCCTCGGGCATGGCGGTGCTCCTGTGTCTAGAGGCCGAGGTCGCGGCCGATGAGTTCCTTCATGATCTCGTTGGAGCCGGCCCAGATCCGGGTCACCCGGGCGTCCATCCAGGCGCGCGCCACGCGGTACTCGGTCATGTAGCCGTAACCGCCGTGCAGCTGCACGCACGCGTCGATGACGTCGTTCTGCACGTCCGCGCTCCACCACTTGGCCTTCGCCGCGTCCACGGCGGTCAGCTCACGGCGGGTGTGCGCGTCGGTGCACTGGTCCAGGAACGCCTGCGTCACGTCGATCCTGGTGACCAGCTCGGCGAGGGTGAACTTGTTGTGCTGGAACGAGCCGATGGCCTGGCCGAACGCCTTGCGCTCCTTGGTGTACTCGATCGTCTCCAGCAGGATCTGCTTGGCGTGGGCCAGGTTGGAGATCGCGCCGCCGAGGCGTTCCTGCGGCAGGCGTTCCATCATGTAGATGAAGCCCTGGTCGACCTCGCCGATGACGTTCTCGGCCGGAATCCGCACGTCCTCGAAGAACAGCTCGGCGGTGTCGGACTCGGGCTGGCCGACCTTGTCCAGCTTGCGGCCCCGCTCGAAGCCCTTCATCCCGGTCTCGACGGCGAACAGGGTGATGCCCCTGGCCTTCTTCTCCGGGCTGGTGCGTGCGGCGACGACGATCATGTCGGCCGAGAAGCCGTTGGTGATGAACGTCTTGGAGCCGTTGAGGATCCAGTCGTCGCCTTGCTTCACGGCGTTGCTCTTGAGCGCGGCCAGGTCGGAGCCGCCGGAGGGCTCGGTCATGCCGATGCCGGTCGTCATCTCGCCCGAGCAGAACCTCGGCAGCCAGCGCTGCTTCTGCTCGTCGGTGCACAGGTCGACCAGGTAGGGCGCGACGACGTCGCCGTGGATGCCCAGGCAGGACGACATGCCGGCGCTGACCTTGGACAGCTCCTCGCCCAGCACGGCGTTGAACCGGTAGTCGTTCGCGCCGCTGCCGCCGTGCTCCTCGGGGACCTCCAGGCCGAGCAGGCCCTGCTTGCCCGCTTCGAGCCACACGTCGCGGTCGATGTGGCGTTGCTCCACGAACCGCTCGTAGTTCGGGGTGAGGGTGCGGTCGCAGAACGCCCGCGCGGTCTCGCGGAACGCTTCGTGGTCGGGTTCGAACAGCGAGCGGCGCACTCTCGTTTCCTCCATACTAAGCGGTTGCTTAGGTCTAAGCGTGTGCTTAGCCTGCGGTATCGTTCGGGTTCGTGTCAAGGAGGGCCGGCTGTGACGACGACCAGTGGTGAGTTCGCGCTCCTGGATGAGACGTGGTCCTCGGTGACGCCGCCGGCGGCCAGGCGGATGCTGATCGCCGCCGCCGCCGCGTTCTCGGTGCGGGGGTACCACGCGACGACGACCCGTGACATCGCGGCGCAGGCCGGCATGTCACCCGCCGCGGTCTACATCCACTACCGGTCCAAAGAGGAACTGCTGTTCCAGATCTCGCGGGTCGGGCACGCGACGTCGTTGTCGGTGCTGACGGGTGTGTCCGAGGTGGACCCGGTGGCGCGGCTGGCGGCGGCCGTGCGGGCGTTCGCGTCGTGGCACGCCGAGTACCACACGACGGCGCGGGTCGTGCAGTACGAGTTGAGCGCGTTGACGCCGGAGCACCTGGCCGAGGTGGTGGAGCTGCGGCGGCGGATCGAGGCGGCGGTGCGGGACATGATCTCCGCCGGCGTGACCGCGGGCGTGTTCGACGTGCCGGACGTGCGCGGGGCGACCCTGGCGGTGCTCTCGCTGTGCATCGACGTGGCCCGCTGGTACCAACCTTCCAGCCGCCGCACCCCCGCCGAGATCGGCGACCTCTACTCGGACCTGGTCCTCCGCATGCTCCGCACCCCCTGAACCCGCGAGAGTCCTACGTTCAAGGCTCGAGAGTCCTACGTTCAGGCACCCCGAGTTCAACGCTCAGCGCACTGCCGCGGCCGGCTTGGGCGTTCCGAGTGTTGAACTCAGGTGTTCCGAACGTAGGACTCTCGCGTTCCGAACGTAGGACTCTCGCGTCCTGGAGGTAGGACTCTCGGGTTAGCGGACGGATTTCCTGCCGTAGAACCCTGCGACGAGGCTGACGCCGATGGCGGCGATGATCACCTGCACGATGATCTCGATCCAGTCGATGCCGGGCGTGTCCTCCACGCCGAGCGCCCGGGCGATGAACGTGCCCAGGAACGCCGCCACGATGCCGACGATGATCGTCAGCCAGATGGGGATGGCCTGCTTGCCCGGCGCGATGAGCTTGCCCAGCAAACCGATGATGAGACCCACGATCAGAGCGCTGATCACACCGCCGATGCCCACGATGCCTCCTGCGGGTTAGTCGCCTTCGAAGAAGTCCCCGACCTCGTCGAGGGCCTCACAGGTCATCATCCCCACCGCAGACGCCGTCCGCAGCGCCAGCGGCGGTCGGGGGAGCCCCGTCCACGCGCCGCGACGACGTCCGCGCGAGCCGCCCTAGTGGCCGAAACCGTGGGAAGATCGCCTGCCGGAGACCTGGTCCATCCACTGGTGCAGCAGCGCCGCCCAGTCCGTGCGGATCACCTCATCGTGGGACATGGCGAAGTGCCCGAACGAGTCGCCGCCCGCCCGGAACAGCCCGCCCCGGCGGTCCGCCTCCAGCACCACGTACAGCCGGTGCGGGTCGGCGACGAAGGTCAGCTCCAGCTGGCTGATCTTGGCCAGGAACTGCCCCGGCGGCAGGAACTCGATCTCCTGGTAGAACGGCAGCTGCTGCGGCACGCCGCGGATCCGCCCCGACTCGTTGTCCGCGCGCTGGAACCGGAACCCCAGGGCGCCGAACGCGTTCAGCACATGCTCCTGCGAGGGCATCGGGTGCACGGCCACCGGGTCGAGGTCGCCCGGGTCGACGGCGCCGCGCACCTCCAGCTCCGTGCGCAAACCCATCGTCATGCCGTGCAGGCGCTGCCCGTGCACGACCGTCACCGGCGTCTCCAACGGCACCGGGAACTGGAACGGCAGCACCAGGTTCTGCCCCGGCGCGACGGTGATCCGTTGAGCGACCACGACCCGCGCGAACTCGACGTTGCGGTTGTGCTCGTTGTCGCCGCTCTCCACCTCGACCCTGGTGACGAGGGACAGCTTGACCTCGTCGATCTCGGCCGGGTGGTCGCCGCCCGCGATGCGCACCTCGCCGGTCAGCACCTCACCGGGCCGGGTGTTCGGGTTGGCCAGCACCGTGTCCACCGACGGACCGCCGACTCCGAACGCGCGCAACATCCTCTTGAAAACCACGGTGAGTGCCTCCTGGCCTGCTGTGGGTCACGCCCTTGAGCTCGGGTTTCCCCAAGGACGCCCGGGGTGGCGCATCGGTTCCCTCTGGACGAACGCCGAGCCCGGGTGCCAGTATGCGACCGCGGTCACATACTAAGCGGTCGCTCAGGAGGTTGAAGTGCCCACGCTGCTCGTCGCCAACCGGGGAGAGATCGCCGTCCGGGTGCTGCGCGCCGCCGCCGACCTCGGCTGGCGGACCGTCGCCCTGGTCACCGACTCCGACGACGCCCACGGCCGGTTCGCCGACCGCGCCGTCCGGCTGCAAGGCTCCTACCTGGACGTGGACGCCGTCCTCGCCGCCGCCGACGGGTGCGACCTGGTGCACCCCGGCTACGGGTTCCTGGCCGAGAACGCCCGGTTCGCCCGCCGCTGCGCCGAGGCCGGGCTGACGTTCGTCGGACCGCCGCCGGAGGTGCTGGAGCTGCTCGGCGACAAGAGCCGGGCCCGCGCCCTGGCCGCCGAGGTCGGCGTGCCGGTGCTCGCGGGCGCCGAGGACGGGTTCGAGGAGTTCTTCAGGACCCACGGCGCGGTGGTCGTGAAGGCCGTCGCCGGCGGTGGCGGCAAGGGCGTGCGCGTGGTGCGGCGCCTGGCCGACCTCGACGCCGCCGTCGAGCGGTGCCGGGCGGAGGCGCTGGCCGCGTTCGGCGACGGCACGGTGTTCGTCGAGGAGCTGCTCGAACCGGCGCGGCACGTCGAGGTGCAGCTGGTCGGCACGACGGTGCTCGGCGACCGCGACTGCTCGTTGCAGCTCAGGCACCAGAAGCTGGTCGAGGTCGCGCCCGCGCCCGACCTCTCCCCCGACCTGCGGTCCGCGCTGCACGACGCGGCGGCCACGATCGCGCGCGCCGTCCGGTACACCGGGCTGGGCACCGTGGAGTTCCTCCTCGCGCCGGACGGCCGGTTCGCGTTCCTGGAGGCCAACCCGAGGCTCCAGGTCGAGCACACCGTCACCGAGCAGGTCACCGGGCTGGACCTGGTGCGCGCGCAACTGCTGCTCGCGGCCGAGGTCGAGCCCGACCTGACCCACACGCCACGCGGCAGCGCGCTGCAACTGCGCGTGAGCCTGACGTCCGCGGGACGGCTGTCGGCGTTCGTCCCGCCGACCGGACCGGGCGTGCGGGTCGACACGCACGCGTCCGTCGGCTATCGGGCCGGTCTCGGCTTCGACCCGTTGCTGGCGAAGGTCGTGGTGCACGCCGACGACCTGGCGACCGCGCTGCGCCGGGCCCGCCGCGCGCTGGACGAGTTCACCGTGGACGGCGCGCGGACCAACATCGCTTTCCTGCGCGGGCTCCTGGACCACCCGGACGTCCTGAAAGCGCACACCGGCCTGGTCGACTCACTGCCCCGTGAGGACACCGGAGCGCGCGCTCCCGTGCAGGGAACGGTCGTCGCGATCGAGTCCGGCACGGTCGTCGTGGAAGCGATGAAGATGCAGCACGTCGTGCCGATCGGCGACGCGCGGGTGCTGGTCGAGGTCGGCGACACGGTCGCGGAAGGCGCGTTGCTGGCCGAGGGCGTGGACCTGGCCGTCGAGGAGAAGGCCGTCGAGGTCGACCTGGACGACGTGCGGCCCGACCTCGCGGAGACGTTGGCGCGCCACGACTTCTCCCGTCCCGAGGCGGAGGCGAAGCGGCACGCGGCGGGCCGCCGCACGGTCCGGGAGAACATCGCCGACCTGTGCGAGGAGTTCGTGGAGTACGGCGGGCTGGCCATCGCCGCGCAACGCCGCCGGCGGTCGTTGGACGAGCTGGTCGAGCGCACGCCCGCGGACGGGCTGGTGGCGGGCGTCGGCCGGGTGAACGGCGGCCAAGTCGTCGCGATGTCCTACGACTACACGGTCATGGCGGGCACGCAGGGTCTGCGCAACCACGCCAAGAAGGACCGGATGTTCGAGCTGGCCGAGCAGCGGCGGCTGCCTGTGGTGCTGTTCGCCGAGGGCGGCGGCGGGCGGCCGGGCGACACCGACCACGGCGGCGTGAGCGGGCTGGACTGCATGGCGTTCCACCTGTTCGCCAAGCTGTCCGGGCTGGTGCCGCTGGTCGGCATCGCGTCCGGCCGCTGCTTCGCGGGCAACGCCGTGCTGCTGGGCACGTGCGACGTGGTCATCGCGACCCGTGACGCGACCATCGGCATGGGCGGCCCGGCGATGGTCGAGGGCGGCGGGCTCGGCGTGTTCCGGCCCGAGGAGATCGGGCCGGTCGACGTGCAGGCGCCCAACGGCGTGATCGACGTGCTCGTGTCCGACGAGGCCGAAGCGGTCGCGGTGGCCAAGAAGTACCTGTCGTACTTCCAGGGGCCGGTGGACTCCTGGGAGTGCCCCGACCAGCGGCTGCTGCGGCACCTCGTGCCGGAGAACCGGGTCCGCGCCTACGACGTGCGGACCGTGGTGGACACGCTCGCCGACACCGGCTCGGTGCTGGAGCTGCGGCGCGAGTTCGGCCGCGGCATCGTCACCGCCCTGGTCCGGGTCGAGGGCAGGCCGCTGGGGCTGATCGCGAACGACCCCGGCCACCTCGGCGGGGCGATCGACGCGAACTCCGCCGACAAGGCCGCGCGGTTCCTCCAGCTGTGCGACGCGTTCGACCTGCCGGTGGTGTCGTTGTGCGACACGCCGGGGTTCATGGTCGGGCCGGACGCCGAGCGCACCGCGACCGTGCGGCACCTGACCCGGATGCTCGTGGCCGGCGCGAACCTCGACGTGCCGTTCGGGTTCGTGGCGCTGCGCAAGGCGTACGGACTGGGCGCGCAGGCGATGGCGGCGGGCAGCTTGAAGGTGCCGCTGTTCGCGGTGTCGTGGCCGAGCGGCGAGTTCGGCCCGATGGGGCTGGAGGGCGCGGTGCGGCTCGGGTACCGGCGGGAGCTCGATGCCGTCGACGACCCGGCGCAGCGCAAGGAGGTGTTCGAGGCGATGGTCTCCGCCGCCTACGAGCACGGCAAGGCGCTCAACGTGGCGTCCGCCTACGAGATCGACGACGTGATCGACCCGGCCGACACCCGGCGCTGGATCACCACCCTGCTCACCGGCCCCGACCCCGTCCAGGTCAGGACCGGCAAGAAACGCCCGTTCGTGGACACCTGGTGAAAGGGAACAAGCACATGGTCACGACCGCTCCCCCCGAGCGGCGCACGTTGCGCAAACTCATGGCGGCCGGGCTCGTCGGCTCGTCGCTCGAGTGGTACGACTTCTTCATCTACGCGACCGCCGCGGCGCTGGTGTTCCCGAAGTTGTTCTTCCCCGAGGCGTCGCCGCTGATCGGGCTGCTGCTGTCGTTCAGCACGTTCTGGGCGGGGTTCGTCGCCCGGCCGGTCGGCGGGCTGGTGTTCGGGCACGTCGGTGACAAGTTCGGCCGCAAACCCGCGCTGGTGACGTGCCTGGCGCTGATGGCCGCGGCGACGTTCCTGATCGGGTTGCTGCCGACCAGCGCCACGCTGGGCGTGCTGGCGCCGGTGCTGCTGGTGCTGCTGCGGTTCCTGCAGGGCATCGCGGTGGGCGGGCAGTGGGGCGGCGTCGTGCTGCTGCTGACCGAGACCGCGGGCCCGCAGCGGCGCGGGTTCGCCGGGACGTTCGGGCAGGCGGGCGTGCCGCTGGGCGTGATCCTGGGCAACGTCGCGTTCCTGGTCGTGGGCGCGGTGGTGCCGCCCGCCGAGTTCGCCACCTGGGGGTGGCGGGTGCCGTTCCTGGCGAGCGCGCTGCTGTTCCCGGTGGTGCTGTTCATCCAGTTGAAGGTGGAGGACAGCCCGGTGTTCCGGGAGATCAAGGAACGGCGTGGCGACGGGCCCGCGCCCGCGCCGTTGCGGGAGGTGCTGCGGACGCACCGCAAGCCGGTGCTGCTCGGCGCGGGGTTGATGTTCGCGTCCAACGCGGTGTTCTACGTGAGCATCGCGGGCGTGCTCGACTACGCGACGCGTGAGCTGGGGTTGGCGCGGAACTCGGTGCTCGTGGTGACGCTGCTGTCGTCGCTGGTCAGCGTGCCGGTGATCCTGCTGGCGGGGCGTTGGTCGGACCGGCACGGCAGGCGTCCGCTGATCGTGGCGGGCGCGGTGGCGATGATCGTGTGGGCGTTCCCGTACTTCTGGCTGATCGACACCGCCTCGCTGGGGCTGATCTTCGTCGCGCTGGCCGTGTCCGGTGTCGGGTCGAGCCTGGTCTACGGGCCGGTGGCGGCGTACCTGGCGGAGCTGTTCGAGCCCGGGGTGCGGTACTCGGGGGCGTCGCTGGCGTACCAGCTGGCGTCGATCCTGGTCAGCGGCGGCACCCCGTTCATCATGACGGCGCTGCTGGTGGCGACCGGCACGTCGCTCTCGGTGTCGGCGTTCCTGCTGGCCATGGGCGTGGTGACGCTGGCGTCCGTCCTCGGGCTGCGGGAGACCCACAAGGTCTGACCGTTCGTGGCGGAGGGGTGTGCCCCGGCTCGGGCGCACCCCACGCTCAGGCGGAGACGATGGCGCTGAGACCGTAATCCACCCGGTACATGACCAGCCTCAACGCACTCGACGCGCTTCGGGGTGCGGAGTCCCCCTCGCCGCCGCTGCGACCGTTGAGCCGCATGCCCACGCTCTCGCGCGCCGGCAGGTCGAACCCCTCGAAGAGGAACACCGGACGGCCTTCCTCCCGATCCGTGCGGAAGACGAGCCGGTCCTCGTTCCCGCCGAGCCCGATCGGCGCCACGAAGGCCGTGTAGCCCGCGCGGCAGGACGACCCGGTAGCGCGCGTAGGCCACCGGCGTGGCGAACTCCAGGCTGAACATGTCGGGGCGCCGGTCCCTCATCAACGGCGCGCACATGCCCGGCCACCGGTACTCCACCGCGAGCTCGACCTCGCTGCCGGCCTTCGGCGGCTCGGGCAGGTGCGCCACCAGGGCCAACCGCCCGTCCCGGAGCCAGGTCACCGTCGTGTCGGGGTCGGCCTGCGTGACGCCGTCCACCAGCAGCTGCCTGGTCCGGACGCGAACCCTGCGCCGGTGCTTCGCCGGCTGCGCCCAGCCACAGCCCTGGACCACGCGCACGACTCGCAGGTCCCTGAGCGCCTTGGCCCGGAAGCGGATCGTCTTGTGCACGTCGCCGTTGGGCTCGACCACGACGCTCTCGTCCCAGGTGGTGATCCCGTACGACGGCAAGAGGTCGTCGAGACCGGGTGTGGATCGATTCAGCACGCCGCCTCCCGCGAGAAATCGGCCACGCTCGGAAGTCGGATCCTACCGCTCGGTAGTCACGATTCGGGCCTGCCGCCCGCGATCGGGCCACTCGACCCCACGCCGCGGACCCCGCCCAGGAAGAAGATCGACTCGTCCGACGAGTGAACTGTCAACCGGGTGACGTGCGGAACGTTGTGCGCTTGCCGTACGTTGCCGTGCCGTGACCACTCTCCTGGGACGGTTCAAGCAGCGGATGCGTCGGTTCGCGCAGAAGCCCGGCTCCGCCGACCTCACGCCCTACCGGAAGCTGCTCGACGAGGTCAACGAGCAGGCCGAACGCGTGAAGAAGCTCAGCGACGAGGAACTGACCGCCGCGGCCGCCGCGCTGCGCGACAAGTCGGACTTCGGCCGCCCCGAGCTGGTGGAGGTGTGCGCGCTCGGCCGCGAGGCCGCCGACCGCGCGCTCGGCCTGCGCCCGTTCGACGTGCAGATCCTCGGCGCGCTCGGCCTCCTGGAGGGCCACGTGGTCGAGATGGCCACCGGTGAGGGCAAGACGCTCTCCGGCGCCATCGCCGCGGCCGGCTTCGCGCTGCGCGGCGACCAGGTGCACGTGGTCTCGGTCAACGACTACCTCGCCCAGCGCGACGCCGAGTGGATGGGTCCGCTCTACGACCTCATGGGCGTGAAGGTCGGCTGGATCAACCAGAGCTCCAAGCCCGAGGAGCGCCGCGCCGCCTACCAGGCCGAGGTCATGTATGCCTCGGTCTCGGAGATCGGCTTCGACGTGCTGCGCGACCGGCTGGCCACCGACGAGGGCAACCTGATCGTGCCCAAGCCGCGGGTCGCCCTCGTCGACGAGGCGGACTCGGTGCTGGTGGACGAGGCGCGCGTGCCGCTGGTCCTGGCGGGCTCCACGGCGGGCCCGGCGGTCGACCCGGCGCTGGCCGACCTGGTCAAGCGGCTGCGCCGCGACCTGCACTTCGAGATCGACGACGAAGAGCGCAACGTCTACCTCACCGGCGCGGGCAGCGAGCTGGTCGAACGGGCGCTCGGCGGCATCGACCTGTACTCCGACGAGCACGTCTCGACCACGCTGAGCAAGGTCAACGTGGCCCTGCACGCGCAGGTCCTGCTGCACCGCGACGTGGACTACATCGTCCGCGACGGCAAGGTGCACCTGATCAACGACACCCGCGGCCGGATCGCGAAGCTCCAGCGCTGGCCCGACGGCCTCCAGGCGGCGGTCGAGGCCAAGGAGAACGTGGCCACCACGGACGCGGGCGAGGTGCTGGACTCGATCACCGTCCAGGCGCTGCTCAGCCGCTACCCGACGGTCTGCGGCATGACCGGCACCGCGGTGGCCGTCGCGGAGCAGCTGCGCGACTTCTACCAGCTGGAAGTCCTGGTCATCCCGCCGAACGTGGAGACGATCCGGGAGGACGAGGCGCCCCGGCTGTACCTGACGCTGGAGCAGAAGGAAGCGGCCGTCGTCGCCGAGATCAAGGAGGTCCACGAGACGGGCCGCCCGATCCTGGTCGGCACGCTGGACGTGGCCGAGTCCGAGCGACTGTCGCGCAAGCTCGGCGAAGCGGGCCTGGAGTGCGTGGTCCTCAACGCGAAGAACGACGCCGAGGAAGCCGCGATCATCGCCGACGCGGGCTCGTACCAGCGGATCACCGTGTCGACCCAGATGGCGGGCCGCGGCACGGACATCCGGCTGGGCGGGCACGACTCGACCGACCGGGAGCGCATCGCCGAGCTCGGCGGCCTCTACGTGATCGGCACCGGCCGCCACTCCAGCAGCCGGCTGGACGACCAGCTGCGCGGTCGCGCGGGCCGCCAGGGCGACCCCGGCGGGTCGGTGTTCTTCTCCTCGTTGCAGGACGACCTGGTCACGCAGTACGTGCCCGACCACGACGAACCGGCCGAGGTCGACGACGACGGCCGCGTCACCGACTCCGGCACGCTGCACACCGTGGAGCACGCGCAGCGCGTCGCCGAGGGTGTGCACCTGGAGATCCACCGCAACACCTGGCGGTACAACAAGCTGATCGAGCACCAGCGCCAGCTGCTGCTGGAGTACCGGGACAAGCTGCTGCGCACCGACCTGGCGTGGACGGAGCTGTCCGAGCGCAAGCCGGACAAGGCCCACGAGATCAAGGACCTGGACGACGAGGTCAAGGTGACCGCGGCTCGGCTGATCGCGCTGCACCACCTCGACCAGCGGTGGAGCGACCACCTGACGTTCCTGACCGACCTGCGCGAGGGCATCCACCTGCGGGCGCTGGCGCGGCAGAACCCGCTCGACGAGTTCCACCGGGAGGCGATCCCGGCCTACCACAAGATCATCCCGGACGCGTGGGACGAGGCGGAGGAGACCTTCGCCAAGGTGGAGATCGACGCCGACGGCGCGCACCTCGCCGAGGCGGGCGTGCAGCGCCCGAACACCACCTGGACCTACCTGGTCAACGACAACCCGTTCTCCTCCGGCCTGGAGGAGACGTTCAAGGGCCTGGTCAAGCTGGTCCGGCGCCGCTGACCGCATCCGTGCGCGGGCCGGGAGTCAGGCCCGGCCCGCGCACGGCGCTCAGCGAACGGGCGCGGGGAACGGATCGGCCGCCACCCGCGGGGCCAGTCGGGGCCGCGGGGCCGCGGGGGGGGGGGGGCGCGCCCGCCCCCCCCCCCCCACGGCGCTCAGCGAACGGGCGCGGAGACCTTCTCGTCCGCGACCGGCGTCGCCTGTCGGGGCAGCTTGGCCGGTCTCGGCATCCGCTGCGCCACCGCCTGCTCGGTGAGGACGCGGATCTCCGCCAGGATGTCCAGGTGCTGCTGGGACGGTGGCGGACCGACGAGGTTCGAGTGGTCGAACGCGGTGCGTTCGGCACGGTGGGCCAGGTTCTGGATGCGCCGGATCAGGTCCCACTCCTGGTCAGTGCGCGTAGAGCGCCGTTGCTCAGTCACCCCGGAAGCAGACACCTCACGCCGGGTGAACGTAAATCACCTGGCAGTGCGAACTTCGCTGGGTCAACTCAGCTACCCCCGCCAGAGCCCCGGAAACGCACCGATCGTGGTACTCAAGGTTCCACCGCCGGGCGATCGGCCACGCCGTGCACGCGGGGACGTCCAGGACAGGGCCCTTCGAACGGTCGTGGCAGCCTGTTACAGCCTGGTTAAGCGCCGATCGACGTCACCTGTGCCAGTGAAAACTCCGATTACCGCCCTTGGTGACGCGGCGTCGTGCCAGCCCCCGGTGCGAGGGTCACTCGCAGGTGTGTCGCCGATGGCTCCGCACACCACATCCGCCCCGCCGGCCATGGGGTCCGGACCCATTTCGCGGCCCGGCCGCCCGTCTTACGGTGCCTCGGGTGAACATCGTCGTTCCACTGATCGCAGCGCTCCTCGCGACGACGGCGCAGGCCGTCCCCGCGTCCGCCGACGGGTGCGGGCCCCTGCGCGTTCCCGGTGCCGAGCACCAGGAACTGACCCACCTCGCCGACCTGTCCACCGCCGGTGGCCGCACCGATCCCGCCGACTGGGCCGGGCTGACCCCGGCGGGCCTGCCGGCGCCGACGCCCGTGCCGGGCACGCAGGTGGACGGCTACTTCCCCGACTCCTCGACCGGCAACACCAACCACGGCTGGGCGCACGACTCGCAGTTCGTGATCCGGCTGCCCGCCCGCTGGAACGGCGGCCTCGTCGTGGCGGGCTCACCCGGCGTGCGCGAGCAGTACGCCAACGACCGCGCGATCAGCGACTTCGTGCTGGCCCGCGGGTACGCGTTCGCGTCGACCGACAAGGGCAACACCGGCGTGGCCTTCCACCGGGACGGCAGGCGGCCGGGCGACGCGATCGCCGAGTGGAACCACCGGGTCACGCAGCTGACCCGGGCGGCGAAGGCCGTGGTGGCGCAGCGGTACTGCCGACCGCCGTCGCGGACCCTGGCCACCGGCATCTCCAACGGCGGCTACCTGGTGCGGTGGCAGCTGGAGAACCGCCCCGAGCTGTACGACGGCGGCGTGGACTGGGAGGGCACGCTGTGGACCGCCAAGGGCCCGAACCTGCTGACCTTCCTGCCGCCCGCGCTCAAGGGCTACGCCACCGGCGACAAGGCGGCGGTGGTGGCCGCCGGGTTCCCGGCCGAGTCGGAGTTCCTGTGGCAGTTCCACCACCAGTACTACTGGGACCTGACCCAGCGCATCTACCGCGAGGAGCTGGACCCCGCCTGGGACGGTGACGCGGAGGCCGGCACGCCGTTCTGCGCGCCCGGCACGCCGCTGTGCGACGCGGACTACGACTACGCCTCACGGCCGCAGGCGCAGCGCGCCGTCGAGCGGATCGCGTTGACCGGCAGGATCGGCAAGCCGCTGCTCACCCTGCACGGGACGTTGGACGTGCTGCTGCCGATCTCCCGCGACTCGGACGTCTACGCGGACATGGTGCGCCAGGCGGGCCGGAGCGCGCTGTTCCGCTACTACCGGATCGAGGGTGGCACGCACGTGGACTCGCTGTTCGACGCGTTCCCGGACCGGCTGCGGCCGTTGACGCCGTGCCACCGGTCGGCGTTCGCCGCGCTGGAGGGGTGGCTGTCGGGCACCCGACCGCCCGCGTCGACCACGGTCGCCCGCCCGGCGACCGTGAACGCTACGGAGTGCGCTCTGGCGTGACCTGGACCGTCCCGCCGCTCGGCGCGCACTGGGGGCAGCCGAGCGGCGGGACACCCCTGCGTCTTCAGACCCGAGGCCGCCCGGTCGTGCCGGCACGCCTCACGAGCCCAGCACCTTCATGAGCTTGAGCGCCAACTGGACTTCGAGCAACCGGTCCGGCGACTGCCAGTCGTCGCCCAGCAGGCTCGCCACCCGGTCCAGCCGCTGCACCACCGTGTTCACGTGGACGTGCAGCTCGTCCTTGGCGCGGCTGAGGTTCGCGCCGCACGCGAAGTACGCGGTCACCGTGCGGACCAGTTCGGTGCCGCGGCTGGAGTCGTAGTCCAGCAGGGGGCCGAGGGTGGAGCGGACGTACCCGGCGATGTCCGCCCGGTCGCCCAGCAGCACGCCGACGAAACCGAGGTCCGCGAGCGTGCCGCCGGTGCCCTTGCGCCCCAGCTGCAGCAACGCCTTCAGGCACCGCACGGCCTCGGCGTGCGCGGCGGCCACGCCTTCCGGGCCGTGCGCCGGACCGCCGGAGCCGACGGTCACCGGTAGGCCGACCGCCTTGCCGAGCACCCGTGCCGCGTCGTCCGCCGCGCACGCCAGGTCCGCGCCGGGCAGCACCAGCACCACGTGCTCACCGTGCACGCCCGCCAGGCCGCGGCACGACGAGGCGTGGTGCGCGGCGGCGGCGAGGAGCCGGTCACGCGGGCCGTCCGCGACCAGCACCACGTGGTCGGCGGCCAGCTCGACACCGACCCGGCGGGCGCGGGCGCGCAGCGCGACCGAGTCCACCGCGGCCGTCAGCAGGTCGGTGATCAGCTCGCCGCGCACCTTGTTCTCCGCCTCGGCGACCGTGCGGCGCAGCAGGAGCAGCAGGGCGGTGACGACGCCCGCGCGTTCGAACAGCCTGCGGTCGGCGTCGCCGAGGTCCGGGCGGTCGGTGAGCGTGATGCCGCCCAGCAGCTCGCGGCCCGCCAGCACGGCGCACACCCACGTGCCGTCCTGCGGGATGGCCCGGCCGCTGGCGCGGGAGGCGTTGACCGCCGCACGGGGCGTGAGCGCGCGGGTGGTGCCGATGCGGGCCAGCTCGACGCCGTCGTTGTCGTGCACCACGATCCCGCCGTCGAGCACCTTGGCCACGGCGGCGGCCACCTCGGGCACGTCCGCGCCGCGCAGCACCAGGTCGGTGAGCCGGTCGTGGGCGTCCTCGGCGCGGCGCATGGCGTCGTTGTGCGCGCGGATCGTCTCGCCCGCGGCCTTGGTCTCCTCCAGCAGGTGCGCGGTGTCCAGCGCGATGGCGGCGTGGTCGGCCAGCGAGGACAGCAGCGCCACCTCGTCGGGCGGGAACTGGCGCGGCGAGCGGTTGGCCGCGTAGAGCACGCCGATGACCCGGCGGTCGAGCTGGAGCGGCACGCCCAGGATCGCGACCAGGCCCTCGTCGCGCACGGCGGCGTCGATCGGGCCGGTGTGGTTGAACCGGTCGTCGGCGAAGTAGTCGGCGGTCACGTAGGGCCGCGCGGTCTGCGCCACCAGCCCGCCGAGCCCTTCGCCCATGCCGAGCCGGACCTGTTGGAACAGCGCGGAGATCGAGCCGTCGGTCACTCGCATGTAGGTGCCGCGGCCCGGTTCGTTCATGCTCAGGTAGGCGATGTCGGCGCCGAGCAGCAGCCGGGCGCGCCGCACGATCGACCGCAGCACGGCGTCCGGGTCGCGCACGCCGGCCAGGTCGTTCGCGGTGTCGAACAGCGCTTCCAGCTCGGCCTCACGCCGGCGGTGCGCGGTGAGCGTGCGACGGATCCGCAACGCCCACTCCGTGGCGCGGGCGATGTGGTCCAGCTGGTGGTCCGGCACACCCGCCGCGCGGGCCGCGGGGAGCACCGCCGCCAGCCGCTCGCTGCCCGCGTCGGTCGCGAGCAGGTCGAGCAACTCCAACAAGTGCTCCACCGCGTCCGCCTCGCTCATACCGTCATGCTCGCACTGAGGCTTGGTCAGCGTCGGTCCGGTTCAGGGAGCTGCCCTTCGTCTCCTTCGCCACCACCACGGCGATCACGGTCAGCACGCACATGCCGATCACGTACAGCACGATCGGGAACGAGCTGTCGTAGGCGGCGAGCAGGGCGGTCGCGATGAGCGGCGCCACGGCGCCCGCCCCGATCGACGCGAGCTGGTAGCCGATGGACGCGCCGGAGTAGCGCACCTTCGTGCCGAACAGCTCCGAGAAGAACGCGGCCTGCGGGCCGTACATCGCGCCGTGCAGGAACAGTCCGACGGTGACGGCCAGCGTCATCGGGAAGAACGACTTGGTGTCCAGCAACGCGAAGAACACGAACATCCACAACCCGATGCCGACCGCGCCGATCAGGTACGTGGTGCGGCGGCCGATCCGGTCCGACAGCGCGCCCCACATCGGGATCGTGACCAGGTGCACGAACGACGCGATCAGCACCGCGTTCAACCCCGCCGAGCGCGGCATCCCGAGCTCCGACGTGATGTAGACCAGGATGAACGCGGTGATCACGTAGTACGACACGTTCTCCGCCATGCGGGCGCCCATCGCGATCAGCACCTCGCGCCAGTGGTCGCGCACGACGGCCACGATCGGCGGCTTCTCCTTGAGCTTGCCCTCCTCGACCTTCTTCTGGGCTTCGAGGAACACCGGCGACTCCGACACGCTGAGCCTGATCCACAGCCCGATCAGGACGAGCACGCCGGACAGCAGGAACGGCACCCGCCAGCCCCACGACAGGAACGCCTCGTCGGTCTGCACGGCGGCCAGCACCGCGAGCACGGCGGTGGCCAGCAGGTTGCCCATCGGCACGCCCGCCTGCGGCCAGGACGCCCAGAACCCACGCCGTTCCGCGCTGCCGTGCTCGGACACGATGAGCACCGCGCCGCCCCACTCGCCGCCCAGCGCGAAGCCCTGGACCAACCGCAGCAACGTCAGCAGCAGCGGCGCGGCCACGCCGATCGCGGCGTAGGTGGGCAGCAGGCCCATGGCGAACGTCGCGCCGCCCATCAGCACCAGACTCAGCACGAGCAGCTTCTTGCGGCCGAGCTTGTCGCCGAAGTGGCCGAACACCAGGCCGCCGAGCGGACGGGCCAGGAAGCCGATCGCGTAGGTGAGGAAGGCGAGCATGGTGCCCACCAGCGGGTCGCTCTGCGGGAAGAACAGCTTGTTGAACACCAGGGCGGCGGCGGAGCCGTAGAGGAAGAAGTCGTACCACTCGATGGTCGTGCCGATGAGGCTGGCTATGACCACCTTGGCGAAGGACTTCTTCGGCTGCGGTGGGGCGGCGTTCGTCATGTCGGTCACCACTTCGTTGGGGAGGGGGGTGAACGGGGGCTACTGGGCGGTCCAGCCGCCGTCGATCGTGAACGACGAGCCGGTGACGTGACCGGAGTGCGCGCCGCACAGCCACAGCACGACGGAGGCCACCTCGGCCGGTTCGATGAGCTGCTTGATGGCGTGCCGGGTGAGCATCACGTCGGCGAGCACCTGCTCGGGTTCGATGCCGTGCGCCCGGGCCTGGTCGGCGACCTGGTTCTCCACCAGCGGCGTGCGCACGTAGCCGGGGCTGACGCAGTTGCTGGTCACGCCGTGCGGCGCGCCTTCCAGCGCGATGACCTTGCTCAGCCCTTCCAGGCCGTGCTTGGCGGTGACGTAGGCGGACTTGAACGCGCTGGCCCTGGTGCCGTGCACGCTGGAGATGTTGACCACCCGGCCCCAGCCGCGCTGGTACATGTGCGGCAGGACGTGCCGGGCGAGCAGGAACGGCGCGGTGACCATGACCCGCTGCAACAGCGCGAACCGGTCGGGCGGGAACTCGTGGATCGGCGCGACGTGCTGCAGGCCCGCGTTGTTGACCAGGATGTCGACCTCCGTGGGGAGGTCACGCGCGGGGTCGTCGACGGCGAGGTCGACCACGTGCTCGGTGCCGCCGGTCTCGCGGGCCGCGTCGGCGACCGAGTCGCCGTCGCGGTCGACGAGGTGCACCTTCGCCCCGGCTCGGGCGAGGGCGACCGCGCAGGCCCGTCCGATGCCGCTGCCGGCGCCGGTGACCAGGGCGGTTCGACCGGACAGGTCGTCGCTGTGACCGGGAACACTCGTCATGGCCCGAAACGCTAGGTGACCTGCGGTGCACCGGACATGTGACCGAGGCCCACAACCTTCCGGCGACGCATGTGTTTAGCCGACAGTTAGCGGGGAAATGATCCGGATGTCACATACGCCATGAAGCGAGCAGCCTCCGTATGTAGGCTGCTTTGGCCCGTTCGGGGGACGAACGACGTCTTGGGGGTTACGAAGTGTCACTTACGCCGATCTACGACGACCTGCTGCGCGAGTTCGAGGGGATCATCCTCGCCAGCGAGGCCGCAGAGGCGGTCCAGACCGCCGAGCCCGCCGCGGAGCAGGCCGAGGAGCCGACCCCGGACAAGGCCTGACCAGGACGTTCAGGACGTCGGAGCCCTCTTCGAGGCGATGAGGGCTTCGACGCCGTCCAGCAGCAGCCGCAGCCCGAACTCGAACTGGTCGCCCGCGTACGGCGAGACGCCCGCCCGCACGGCCGCGACCAGCGCCGGGTACGGCTCGAAGTCGACCAGCTCGGCGAGCACGGCGTCGCGGTCGCGCATCTCGTCGGCGCTCGGCTCCGGCGTGTCGAGGCCCAGCCTGGCCTGACCGCGCACGTAGGCGTCGACCGACTCGACCACCGCCATCTTCTCCGCCTCGCTCAGGCCGGTGCCCTCCAGCACGCGCAGCGCCGAGTCCATCCACTGCAGCAGGCCCGGTCCGGGCGCGGCCACCGTCGTGACCAGGTGCAGCACCCAGGGGTGCTTGCGGTAGCCCTCGTGGTCGTTGCGCGCCCACGCCTCCAGCTTGGCGCGCCAGTCGCCCGGCCAGTCGTCCGGCAGCGGGTCGTCGGCCCCGATCGAGTCCGCCATCAGGGCTTCCAGCTCCGCCTTGCCCGGCAGGTAGGTGTAGAGCGAGGCCGTGCCGACGCCCAGCTCGACGGCCACCCGGCGCATGGACAGCGCGGCCAGACCCTCGGTCTCCGCGATCCGGATCGCGGCGGCCACGATCCGGTCCATCGTCAGGCCGCGCCGAGGGCCGCGGGCGGGGCGGCGGGCGTCCTTCCACAGCAGTTCCAGCACTCGCCGCTGCGCGTCGTCCTTTGCGTCCATGGTGAAACTCAGTATACCGTTCGGAGTTGTACGAACGGTGTTCGAAGTTTTGGGGGACGACGTGGACGACACCGCGGACCGGGGGATGGAACGCGAACGGCGGACGTTGGCGGCGGCGACGCTGGCCAACGGGCCGACCGAGCTGATCGACTTCGTGCTGCCGCTGTGGGCGGGCGCGGCCATCGGGCTGAGCGCGACCGAGGTCGGCGTGCTGATGGCGGTGGAGATGGCCTTGTCGGTCCTCGTGCGGCCGCTGGCGGGCGTGCTGGCGGACCGGTGGGACCGACGGCACACCGCCGCGATCGGCGCGCTGCTCTACGCGCTGTCGTGCGCCGGGTACGCGGTGGCCCAGAGCGCACCGCTCGCGTACGGCGCGGCGGCGGTCGGTGGCGCGGGCGGCGCGCTGCTGTGGGTCGCCGTGCGCGCGATCGTCAGCGAACGGCTGGCCGAGGACACCGCGGTGTTCCCGCGCCTGCTCGCCGCGCAGGAGACGGGCTCGTGGGTGGCGTTCGTGGCGGGCATGGCGTTCGTCGGCTCGGTCGGGTACGCGGGGCTGTTCTGGGCGTGCGCGGCGGCGTGCGTGGCGGCGGCGGTGTTCCTGCTCGTCGCGCCGGGGCGGCGGGATCGCGGTGGCCAGGGCGTGGTGGCGGCCGGGCTGGGCGCGGTGGGCAAGCGGTTGCGGCCGATGCTGTTCGCCGTGGTGATGACCATGGCGGCGGAGGCGGCCGTCGGGTTGTTGCTGCTCCTGCACCTGCAACGCGGGTTCGACCTGGAGTTGCAGGAGGTGGCGTTCGTGTTCCTGCCCGGCGCGATCGCGATGAGCGCCGCCGCCGAGTACCTGCACCGGTACGTGCTGCGGTTCGGCAGGCGGTTGGTGCTGGTGTGCGCGTCGGTGGCCAGTTGCGCGTTCGCGGTCAGCCTCGCGTGGGCGCCGAACCCTTACGTGATCGCGGGGCTGTGGGTGCTCAGCGGGTTGGCGTGGGCGGCCGTGATGCCGGTGCAGCAGGCCGTGATCGCCGAGGCGGCCGACGGCCAGGTGGGGCGCGCCATGGGCGTGTACGAGGCGGCGTGCCTGGTGGGCGCGCTGATCGGCAGCCTGGTGGCGGGGTTCCTGTACGACGGCGCGCACTGGTGGGTGGCGTGCGTGGTCGCCGCCGGGATGATCCTCGCCGGCGCGGTCGTGGTGCCCAGGGCCGTGCGCCTGCTCGGTGTGCCGGACGTCCCGGTGACCGAACCCCGCTGATCGAGGACCGGTCTCCGACCGGACCCGTCGCCATCGGGTTGAGCGCGACCGAGGTGGGTGTGCTGGTCGCGGTCGTGGCGGCGTTCCCACTGGTCGCGCGGCCGGTCGCGCGCGTGCTGGTGGACCGGTGGTCGAGGCCCAGGAACGCGGACGGGGCGCCGGGGGGGGGGGCCCCGCGGCCCGCCCCGGGGTGCGGCCCGCGGGTGCGGGTGCCCGGCGGCCCGTCGGTGGAGCTACTTCGGTTGCGGCAGCAGGTCGGCGGGGACCGGCTCGTCCTTCTCCAGCGCGCCGAACAGGCGCAGCGCGTTGTCCCGGTCCCACTGCACGACCGAGCCCGCGCCCGGCACGGTCGGCGTGCCGCCCACCGGCACGGTCACCGTGTCCACTCCCCCGCCCATGGCGAACGCCATGCCCGCGAGGTGGTGCAGGTGGTCGTCGGAGTTCACCGAGATCGAGTCCGTGCCGGCGAACAGCAGCGGGAACGCCCTGAACGGGTTGGCCAGCGTGCCGAAGCTCGTCGCCTTGTCCGTCAGCGCGGCGAGGAACTTGCGCTGGTTCTCCACCCGCTGCAGGTCGGCCGTGGCGAACGCCCGCGAGCGGACGAAGCCCAGCGCCTGCGCACCGTCGAGTTCCTGGCAGCCCGGCTGGAGGTCCAGACCCGCCAACGGGTCCCGCATCGGCTCCTCGATGCACATGTCCACGCCGCCGACCGCGTCCACGATCCCGGCGAAACCGCCGAAGCCGATCTCCATGTAGTGGTCGACGTGGATGCCCGTGGCGCCCTCCACGGTCTGCACCAGCAGCGACGGCCCGCCGAACGCGAACGCCGCGTTGATCTTGTTCTTGCCGTTGCCCGGGATGTCCACATAGGAGTCGCGAGGGACACTCACCAAAGTGGACTTCCCGGAGCCCTCCGGGATGTGCAGCAGCATGATGGTGTCCGTGCGCCGACCGCCCGCGTCACCGGTGGAGAGCGTGGCCTTCTGCTCCTCGGTCAGGTCGTCGCGCGCGTCCGACCCGACGAGCAGCCAGTTGGTGCCCGGCGTGTCGGCGGGCCTGCCCTCGTAGTCGGTCAGCGCGTCGATGCGGCGCAGCGAACCGTCGACGTAGAACCACATGCCGACGCCGAGCGCCAGCAGCAGCACCAGGACGACCCCGATGATCCGCCCGATCCTCGGCTTGCGGCGCTTGGGTGCCGGACGTCGTCCGGCCTGCTGGTACGCGGCCTGCTGCCCGTACGCGCCCTGCGGCGGGCCCTGCGGCCTGCGCTGCCGCGGTTGCCCGCCCTGTCGGTATCCGCCTTGCTGATACCCGCCCTGCTGGTATCCGGCGCTCATCAAGCGACCCCGTCCGTGTGTCGGTCACTGCTCGCACCTAAAGACGCGGTGCGCGGCAAGAGGTTGCCCACCTTAGTGCCACGACCGGCAGCCTTCGCCCCGTGTTCCGACGCTCGGACGGGTTCATCGCGGTGCAGGTTGTCGGTCGTGGCACTACCGGTCGGGCGGCAGCACGAGCGCGGCCAGCAGGCGGTCCAGCTCGGCCTCCGGGTCGTCGGTCAGGCCGGTGTGCGCGGGCGAGGTCTGGACGATGGTGCTGCGCGGCGCGGTCAGCCAGCGGAAGCGCTGACCAGCGGAGGTGCGCGACACCGGACCCGCCGTCGGCACGCCGTCGCACGACAGGCCGAGGTGCTCCAGGGTGGCGCGCAACACCTCCACGTCGAGGAACGGGTCCAGCGCCAGCACCCGGCGCTCGTCGACGTGCACGCGGGCGCCGAGGAAGTCCAGGTCCTTGCAGTAGACGAGCACGCCGACGTTGACGAACTCGCCGCGCTCCTGCCTCGGCACGGCGCGCAGCAGCGCGTACTCAAACACGTGCGGCACGTGCGGCCTCCAGTGCGTCGACCCACGCGCGCGGCGCGGCCAGGCGGGCGGTGAAGAACGACTCGTACGCCTCGCGCACGGCGGCCGGTGTGCCGAACGCCTCGTCCTGCGCGAGCCACGCGTCGGGCACGAGCGCCAGCACCTCGCGCACCAGCTCGGGCGTGACGCGGGCGGTCAGCTCGGCGTCCACCTCGGCCAGGTCGCCCGCGAACGGCAGCATCAGGTGGTCGGCCGCGTCGAACCGGTAGGTGGCCGCCGGGAACCTCTCCGGCCGCCACGAGTGGTGGAAGTACAGCGACGCGCCGTGGTCGATCAGCCACAGCTCGCGGTGCCAGAGCAGCGTGTTCGGGTTGCGCCAGCTGCGGTCGACGTTGAGCGTGAGGGCGTCCAGCCACAGCAGCCGGGTCGCGGTCTCCGGGGACGGCTCGCGCACGAGCGGGTTGTAGTCGAACGAGCCGGGCAGGTAGTCCAACCCCAGGTTGAGCCCGCCGCTGGCCTTGAGCAGCTCCTGCACCTCCTGGTCCGGCTCGGCCCGGCCCAGCTCGGGGTCCAGGTCGACCAGCACGATCTCGGGCACCCGGAAGTCGAGGCGGCGGGCCAGCTCGCCGACCACGATCTCGGCGACGAGCGCTTTCACGCCCTGGCCCGCGCCGCGGAACTTGAGCACGTACATGCCCAGGTCGTCGGCCTCGACCAGGCCCGGGAGGGAGCCGCCCTCCCGGAAGGGCGTGACGTAGCGGGTGGCCGCGACCGTGCGCAGCCCGTTCGAGTGGGTCACGGTGCTAGTTTGCCGCTGCTCCGCTGACGGCGGCGAGGTCGCCTGGAAGTCGATCGACGCGACCTCGCGGGGCGGCGGCTCGTGGTGGCCCCGGTCAGGCAGCGGTGGTGGGAGTGTCCGCGCGGGCGGTGGCGGCGGTCAGGGCGGGGAGGTAGCCGGATTCCTGGCCCGCGCGGTTCGGGTGGTAGGAGCGGTCGACCGGCACCAGGACCAGGCCGTTCAGCCACGGCTCGTCGGCGCACACGCCGTGGTCGTCGAACGCCTCCCGCACGTCCGCGTACTCGAACCCGGCCGCCTTCGCCCGGTCGCCGGTCACCTCGGCCAGCACGTCCGCGGCCCGGTTCACCGCCGCCCGCTTCGGCCCGCTCATCAGGCACCACGTCTCGTGCGAGAACAACCGCGGGTAGCCCAGCACCACGACCTCGGCCGACGCGGACCTCCGGTCGGCCACCGCGCCGTACAGCGCGTCCAACTGGCCGGGCAGCTCGTCGCGGATGAACCCCTCGGCCACGTCGACCCGCCGCACGCACTCCTCGTCGCCGCGCAACGTGCACGTCGTCATGACGTCGCTGAACCCGGCGTCGTTGCCGCCCACCGTGATGGTGACGAGCGTGGCGTTCGGCGTGATCCGCTCCGCCTGCCTGGTCACCTCGTCGGTCTTGGCGCCCGAGCACGCGGCGAACACGAGCGTCGCGCCGTTGCGCTTCGCCCACAGGTTCGGGTACGCGTGCGGGCTCTGGCGGCAGTCGTCCGGCGCCTCGTCGCCCGCGCCGAGGCCCGCCGCGTAGGAGTCACCCAACGCGACGAGCTCCGGCGCGACCGGTGCGGGTGTGATGGCCATCAGCAGCGCGAGAGCGAGCATCTTCATGCACCGGTGCCTACCACTGTGGACAGTCGCGCCGGCCGAAGTTAACCCGTCGGGAGTTACCTCGTCAGGGCGACGCAGACCGGGATCGGCGCGGCGGACGTGCTCGTCAGCCGCAGCTTCCCGGTGCTCCGGTCCACCTCGAACGTGGTGATGGTGTCCGAGTTCTGGTTGGCCGCCAGCAGGAACCGGCCGGACGCGTCGAGCGCGATGTGCCGGGGGAACTTCCCGCCCACCGGCGTCGCCTCGACCAGCCGCAGCGCCGCGCCGCCGCGTTCGACCGCGAACACGGCCACGCTGTCGTGACCCCGGTTGGACAGGTAGGCGAACCGCCCGTCCGGCGACACCACGATCTCCGCCGGGTAGTTGCGCGGCGTGGTCGGCGCGCCGGCGGGCAGCGTGCTCACCTTCTGGCCCGGCGTGAGCACGCCCCGGTCGTAGCCCGCGACCACGATCGTGGAGTCGAGCTCGTTGGCGATGTAGGCGTGCTTGCCCGACGGGTGGAACGCCAGGTGCCGCGGCCCCGCCCCGGCGTGCACGCGCGCCGTGGCGGCCGAGGTCAGCTTGCCCTCGCGGCTGAGCCGGTAGCTGTAGACCGAATCGGTGCCCAAGTCGACCGCCAGCACGAACTCGCCCGTCGGGTCGGCCAGCACCTGGTGGGCGTGCGGCCCCTCCTGCCGGTCCGGGTCCGGTCCCGCGCCGGAGTGCACGACGAGGTCCGTGCGCTCGCCCAACCCGCCCTCGGGCAGCACGGGGTGCACGGCCACGCTGCCCGAGCTGTAGTTGGCCGACAGCAGGAAGCCCTGGTGCAGCGCCAGGTGGCACGGGTCCGCGCCGCCGGTGCTGCGACTGCCGACCACCTTCGGCACGCCGTCCGGGCCGACCGCCAGCGCGGTCACCTCGCCGTCGGCCTTCTCGTTGACCGCGTACACCCAGCGGCCCGCGTCGATCACGAACGACGGGTTCGGCACGTCCGGCACCACGCCGGTCACGCGCAGCCGCCCCGTCCCCGGGTCGTACGCGCCGAGCCCGAGGCCCGTGCCACCGCCCGCCCAGGACGTGTAGGTGCCCAGGTAGGCGCGGATCTCCGCCCGCCCCCCGGACTCGTCCGCTCGCGCGACACCCTCGGTCATCAGCAACCCCGTTCCCACGCCAACGGCCCCCAGGAACCGCCGCCTGTCCAGACCCACACCGAACCTCCGCTCGACCGCCCGCGGCGGTTCCCACAGTGGCTTGGACCACTGTGAACAAGCAAGAGGCGCGCCGAAGATCGCGACTAGCGCAACGGGTCGGCTTCCCGGAGCCGTGCCAACTCGACGGCCGGATCGTACGAGGGTTGCGGGTAGGCGGGCGCCAGGTCGCGCAGCGCCTCCAGCAGCAGCCGCGCCACCACCCAGTTCCGGTACCACTTGCGGTCCGACGGCACGACGTGCCAGGGCGCGACCCGCGTCGAGCACTTGACCAGCGCGTCGGAGTAGGCCACCTGGTAGCGGGAGAACTTGGCCCGCACCTCCAGGTCGCCGGGGTTGTACTTCCAGCGCTTGAGCGGGTCCTCCAGCCGGGCGATCAGCCGTTCGCGCTGCCGTTCCGGGGAGATGTGCAGGAAGCACTTGACCGCGGTCACGCCCTGCTCTGCCAGCTCCGCCTCGAACGCGTTGATCTGCCGGTACCGGCGCCGCCACTCGGTCGACGGCACGAGGTTGTCCACCCGGGCGACCAGCACGTCCTCGTAGTGCGAGCGGTCGAAGACGCCGATGTAGCCCGGCTGCGGCACCTGGCGGCGGATGCGCCAGAGGAAGTCGTGCCGCAACTCGGTCCGGGTCGGCTTCTTGAACGACGCGATGTGCAGGCCCTGCGGGTTGACCAGGCCCGCGACGTGCCGGATCGTGCCGCCCTTGCCGGAGGTGTCCATGCCCTGGAGCACCAGCAGCACCCGCCGGTGGCCGCCGCCCGTGCCCTCGGCGTACAGCGCCTCCTGGAGCCGGTCCAGCTCCCGGCCGATCACCGCCATGTCCGCGGTGGCCTCCGCCTTCGACCGCGGCCCGACCGGCGTCGCGGCCGGGTCGACCTTGGCCAGGTCGAAGTCGTCCGGGTCCACCCGGAAGGCGTCGGATATCGACTGGACCTGCGTGGACTTGTCGGCCATCGTCGGAGGGTAACCCGCCGATCATGGGCTTACCCATCACACAACGAATCACCGCGAAACACGTCGATTGCGCAATGAACATGGCGGATGCGCAACGCCTGACGGATGAATTCGCTGGCGCAGGCCCCTTAGTGTTGGTGACATGACCGCCATGGCCGCAGCTCTGAGCTCCCAGCGCTTCATCTCGCTCGACGAGGAATGGAGCACGCACAACTACCACCCGCTGCCGGTCGTCATCTCGCACGGCGAGGGCGCGTGGGTCACCGACGTCGACGGGCGCCGCTACCTGGACTTCCTGTCCGGCTACTCGTCGCTGAACTTCGGCCACCGCCACCCCGACCTGGTCGCCGCCGCGGTCGAGCAGCTCGGCCGCGTCACGCTGACCAGCCGCGCGTTCCACCACGACCAGTTCGGCCCGTTCTGCCGCGAGCTGGCCGAGCTGACCGGCACCGAGATGGTGCTCGCGATGAACTCCGGCGCGGAGGCCGTCGAGTCGGCGATCAAGGTCGCCCGCAAGTGGGCCTACCGGGTGAAGGGCGTGCCGGCGGGCACGGCCGAGATCGTGGTCGCCGGGTCGAACTTCCACGGCCGGACCACCACGATCGTCTCGTTCTCCACCGACGACACCGCGCGCGAGGACTTCGGGCCGTTCACGCCGGGCTTCAAGGTCGTCGAGTACGGCTCGCTCGACGCGTTGCGCGACGCGATCACCGAGCGGACGGCCGCGGTGCTGCTGGAGCCGATCCAGGGCGAGGCGGGCGTGGTCGTGCCGCCCGCGGGCTACCTGGCGGGCGTGCGGGCGCTGTGCGACGAGCACAACGTGCTGATGATCGCGGACGAGATCCAGTCCGGCCTCGGCCGCACCGGCGACCTGCTGGCATTGGACCACGAGGGCGTGCGCGCCGACCTCTACACGCTGGGCAAGGCGCTGGGCGGCGGCATCATGCCGGTGTCGGCGGTGGTCGGCAGCCGGGCGGTGCTCGGCGTGCTGCGGCCCGGTGAGCACGGGTCGACGTTCGGCGGCAACCCGCTGGCGTGCGCGGTCGGGCGGGCCGTGGTGCGGCTGCTGGCGACCGGCGAGTTCCAGCAGCGGTCCCGCGAGCTGGGCGCCCACCTGCACGCGCGGCTGGGCGAGCTGGTCGGGCGCGGGGTGGCCGAGGTGCGCGGGCGCGGGCTGTGGGCCGGTGTCGAGATCGCGCCCGGCGGACCGCGCGGTCGTGCGGCGTCGGAGGCGCTCGCCGCGCTGGGGGTCCTGTGCAAGGAGACCCAGGACACCACGCTGCGCGTCGCTCCCCCGCTCGTCATCACGCGGGAGGAGCTGGACCGGGGCATCGACGCGGTCGCCGAGGTTTTGGGCACTGTGTCCGATTGACCCGCTTCGGTTCCGCACGAACCGACCACGGACCGTTACCGCAGGTCACAGACGTGTCGCGGCACACGTATCCCGTGGTGCCGTGACGCATCCTTACCCGCATGGGTGAACGCAAGCGGGCTGAAGCGGCCGTCGCGCTGGGACAGTGGGTCGAACCGGAAGAGGTCCTGGCGCGCGGCCGTGAGCTGCGGGCGGCGGTGAGCCACGAGGCGCACCGCGAGCTGCGGCTCGCGCCGGACCGGCCGTCCGTGGTCGAGTTCGTGGACGCGTCGAACGAGGGCCGCCTGCCGGACCTCGTGCCGCTGCGGATCGGCCGGATGCTCGTGTCGCCGTTCGCGTTCTTCCGGGGCAGCGCCGGGCTGATGGCGGGCGACCTGGCCGTCGGTGCCCGCAGCGGGCTGGACGCCCAGCTGTGCGGTGACGCGCACGCGGCCAACTTCGGCCTCTACGGCACGCCCGAAGGCCGGATCGTGATGGACATCAACGACTTCGACGAGACGCTGCCGGGCCCGTGGGAGTGGGACCTGAAGCGGCTGGCGACCTCGCTGGTCCTGGCGGGCCGCGAGGGCGGCGTGTCGGAGAAGGGCTGCCGCGACGCGGCGTCCGACGCGGTGCGCGCCTACCGCGGTGCGGCACGGCACCTGGCCGAGATCCCGTTCATGGAGTCGTGGAACGCGCTGGGCGACGAGTCGGCGTTGTCCAAGACGAAGGCCGACGACCTGCTGGACGACTTCACCAAAGCCGCGTCCAAGGCGCGCAAGAACACCAGCGCCCGGGTGGCGGCGAAGTGGACGCGGCGCGAGGGCGAGCACATCCGGTTCGTGCCGGACCCGCCCGTGCTGTCCCGGATCTCCGACGAGGCGGCGCGGTCCGTCGTGGACGCCCTGCCGTCCTATGTGGACACCCTGCGCGAGTCGCGGTACGAGCTGATCATGCGCTACAGCGTGTCGGACGTGGCGTTCCGCGTCGTCGGCACCGGCAGCGTGGGCTGGCGCAACTACCTGGTCCTGTTGCACGGCAACGGTGACGAGGCGCTGGTGCTGCAGGCGAAGGAGGCCCGGCCGTCCGCGCTGGCGCCGTTCCTCGGCGCGCCGGCGGTCAAGCACGAGGGCAAGCGGATCGTGCACGGCGCGCGGCTCGTGCAGGCGGAGACCGACATCCTGCTCGGCTGGACCACGATCGAGGGACGGGACTACATCGTCCGGCAGTTCCGCAACCGCAAGGGCGAGATCGACGCGACCACGTTGAAGCGGGACGACCTGGACGACTACGGCCGGCTCGCGGGCGCGCTGCTGGCCCGCGCGCACAGCCGCTCGGTCGACCCGCGGCTGCTGGCGGGGTACTGCGCCGGTGGCGAGGAGCTGGACGAGGCGATCGCCCGCTACGCGCTGGACTACGCCGACCGGACGTGCGCCGACCACGAGGAGCTGGCCGCCGCGGTCAAGTCCGGTCGGCTGCCCGCCGACCGCGAATGACCTGCCGGGCCACCAGGAACAGCACCACGGCGTTGAGCAGGTGCCAGGAGTAGTGCGTGCCGCTCGGCCACTGCCCGCACAAGGGCTGGTCGAGCGTGCGCAACGTCACCGACACCGCGAACACGCCGGCGGCCGACGCCAGATCGTGCCACGGCAGCCGGCGCGCCGCCGCGACCACCGCGGCGACCAGCAGGCACAGGAACGGCGCCAGGTAGATGCCCGAGCCGCCGGGCACGAGCGCGCCGAGCGGCGCGGTGGCCACCGCGAGGACGACGAACGCGGGTGCGGCGAGCCAGGCGAGCGACCACCGCACGCCCAGGTGGTGGTGCGTGAACACGATCAGGTACCAGATCACGTAGGCCGCGATGAAGCCGACGTCGAAGAAGTTGGTGAGCGTGTCGGCGACGGTGTGGAAGCTCAGGCTGCCCAGCCCGACGAGCGCGAGCAGCACCGGCAGCGCGCGCAGGCTCCACGGCCGCGGGCGGTTCCGCCACCACAGCAGGGCCGCCGCGACCAGGAAGGCCGCGTTGCTCACGGCGTTGAGCGGTTCCGCCAGGAGACCGGGCGCCAGGCGTTCGCAGTACGCGTCCACGTCCACGGGCGGTGTTCTACCGTGCCGGGGTTAACGGCAGGGAGTGCCGACGCGGCGACGGAGGGCTAAGTTGGCTCGGGTGGACTCCCTTGGGGTGGACTGGATCGGGCTGATCAGGCACGGCGAGAGCACCGGCAACGTGGCGAGCGAAGTCGCGGAGGCGGCCGGTCACGAGGTCGTCGACATCCTCGAGCGCGACGCGGACGTGCCGCTGTCGGACCAGGGCGAGCGGCAGGGCCGGGCGCTGGGCCGGTGGTTCGCCGCCCTGCCGCGCGAGCAGTGGCCGGACCTGGTGGTCTGCTCGCCGTACCGGCGGGCCATCGACACCGCGCGGCTCACCGTGAGCGGGCGACCGCGGTCACGCGTCGACGAACGGCTGCGCGACCGCGAGCTCGGCGTGCTGGACCTGTTGACCAGCCACGGCGTGGCCGAGCGGTACCCGGAGGAGCGGGCGCGCGAGCGGCGGCTCGGCAAGTTCTACTACCGGCCGCCGGGCGGCGAGTCGTGGGCGGACGTGGCGTTGCGGCTGCGGTCGCTGCTGCGCGACCTCGACGGTCGGCGCGTCCTGCTGTTCGGGCACGAGCTGCAGGCGTTCCTGCTGCGCTACCTGCTGGAGTGCCTGCCCGAGCCCGACCTCGCCGCGTTCGCGCGCAACACCGTGGTGCCCAACGCCTCGCTGACGTCGTGGCGGCGTGAAGAGGGGTTGTGGGTGCTGGAACACGAGTTCGAGACCGACCACCTGGTCGAGCGGGGCGTCGAGCCGACGGGGTCCGCGGACCAGTCGACCCGCGCGCCCGAGCCGAGCGCCCGCTAGGGCCGGGCGAGCCGTCGGCTCAACCGCCACCACCGCCGTCGGACGAGTTCGGCGCCGGCCCGTCGTCGGGGTGGCCCGGTTCGTGCCAGGTCCGCACGGCCAGGACGACTCCGGTCAGGAGGACGATCACGGTGGCGACGAGCGACACGATTGCGCCGGTGTCCATGCCTCGAGTGTGCCGCACCGAACCTGTCCGCGAGTCCTCCGGCCGGCTCAGCCCGGGCTGACCTGGACCCGGAACGTCCGCACGACCAGGTGCGCGGTGGCCGCGACGACCAGCGCGGCGGTGACCACGTGCGCCGCCACCAGCGGCACCGGCAGCGCCGACGCCTCCTGGACCGAGCCGATCACGCCTTGGGCGATCGTCAGCGCGAGCAGGGCGAACGCGGTCACGTCGCGCACCAGCACCGCCGTGCCGAGCACCATCCCGCCCAGGAACACCACGGCCAGGACGTGGGCCGACGTCACGTCGAGGGGGTCGAAGCCGAACCGGCGCGCGTTCTCGTCGCCCGCGTGCGGGCCGCTGCCCGTCACCAGGACGCCCAGGACCATCACGGCGGCGAGCGCGACGGGCAGCGCGCCCACGCCGAAGCGGACCCGCGGGTTGGCCGGTGCGCGCAGCACGGCGCCGGGCCGACCGAGCAGGTCGACCAGCACGACGAGCGCCGCGACCAGCACCATGCTGACCAGGAAGTGGACCGCGACGATCTCGGGCGCGAGGGCCCGGCGCACGCTGAGCCCGCCGATCAGGCCTTGCAGGCCCACGCCGACCAGCACGCCCACGGCCAGCGGCAGCGCCTTCGGCGGTCGGGCGCGGTGCCGGGCGACCACGACCACCAGGGCCAGGGTGATCAGCCCGACCACGATGCCGAGGACCCGGTTGCCGAACTCGACCACCCCGTGCACGCCCATCTCCGGCGTGGTGACGAACGAGTCGTCGGTGCAGCTCGGCCAGGTCGGGCACCCCAGCCCGGAACCGGTCAGCCTCACCAACGCGCCGGTGAGCACGATCAGCACGTTGGCCACGAGCGCCGCCACGGCCGCCGCGTGCGCGGGCCGGTGGACGGTAAGCCGAACAGCGTTCACGTCCGGCAGCGTAGATCGCCTTACCGGGCGCGCTTGACCCGCGTCTCGTCCCACACCGGCTCGTCCACCTCGACGACCTCGCCGTCGGACCGGAACAGCAGGAACCGGTCGAAACCGCGGGCGAACCAGCGGTCGTGGGTGACCGCGACGACCGTGCCCGTGAAGCCTTCCAGCGCGTCCTGCAACGCCTCGGCCGAGTTCAGGTCGAGGTTGTCGGTCGGCTCGTCCAGCAGCAGCAGCGTGGCGCCGGACAGCTCCAGCAGCAGCACCTGGAACCGCGCCTGCTGGCCGCCGGACAGCGTCTCGAACCGCTGGTCGCCCTGCTTGCCGAGGCCGTAGCGGCTCAGCACGGCCATCGCCGCGCCCCGGTCGAGCCCCTTGCGGCCACCCTCGCCGTGCCACAGGACGTCGACCAGCGTGCGGCCGATCCACTCCGGGTGCTGGTGGGTCTGCGCGAAGAGGCCCGGCACGACCCGTGCCCCGAGGCGGCACACGCCCGTGTGCGCGACGTCGCCGCCGCCGAGCAGCCGCAGGAAGTGGCTCTTGCCCGACCCGTTCGAGCCGAGCACCGCCACCCGGTCCTCGAAGAAGACCTCCACGTCGAACGGCTTCATCAGCCCGGTCAGCTCGAGGTTCTCCACGGTGATCGCGCGCACGCCGGTGCGGCCACCGCGCAGGCGGGGCGTCACCTTCTCGTCGGTCGGCAACTCCGGCGGCGGGCCCGCCTCCTCGAACTTCTCCAGCTTCGCCCGCATGACCCGGTACTTCGCCGCCATGACCTCGCTGATCCTGGCCTGGATCTGGAGCGTGCGGACGAGCTCCTTGAGGTGGTCGTGCTCCTCGTTCCACCGCCGGTGCAGCTCGGCGAGCCGGTCGATGCGGGCCGCGCGGGCGCCGTGCCAGGTGCCGAACGAGCCCGCGTGCGTCCACGCCGAGTGCGCCTCCACCGTGACGACGTGCGTCGCGGCGATGTCGAGCAGCTCCCGGTCGTGGCTGACCAGCAGCACGGCCTTGCCGGTCTCGCGCAGCCGGTCCTCCAGCCACCGCTTGCCCGGCACGTCGAGGTAGTTGTCCGGCTCGTCGAGCAGCAGCACCTGCTCCGGGCCGCGCAGCAGCGCTTCGAGCACCAGCCGCTTCTGCTCGCCGCCGGACAGCGTGCGGACCTCGCGGAACCGGGCCCGGTCGAACGGCACGCCGAGCGCGGCGACCGTGACGGTGTCCCACAGCACCTCGGCGTCGTAGCCGCCGACCTCGCCCCACGCGGTGATCGCGTCGGCGTAGCGCATCTGGGTCGGCTCGTCGTCGGTCTCCATGAGCTGGAGCTCGACCTCGTCGAGCGCCTTGGCGGCGGCGCGCAGCGGCGCGGGCGACGCGGCCAGCAGCAGGTCGCGGACGGTGCTCTCGTCGCGGACCGAGCCGACGAACTGCGGCATCACGCCGAGGCCGCCCTGCACGCGGACGCTGCCCGCGGTGGGCGTCAGCTCGTTCGACAGGATCCTCAGCAGCGTCGTCTTGCCGACGCCGTTCGCGCCGACCAGGGCGACCACGCTGTTCGTGCCGACCTTGAACGACACGTCGCGGAACAGCTCGCGGCCGTCGGGCAGGCGGAAGGCGAGGCCGTTCGCGTCCAGGAATCCCACCCGCGCATGGTCGGCCATCGCCACCGCGGATGGCCAGCGGATTAGGCCGGATCCGCGAAGTGTGACGCGACTCCCTAAGACGGGGGTTCGCCGGGACGGGTTCAGAGGGCCGGGGTTCGGCCGGCGGGCGTGGTCGGGCGCGGCGCGACTGGGCGATGAGCTCGCGGCTGGTGGGCGCCTGCCCGCTCGCGCGGGACCGCGGGGCGGTCCCGGCTCACCGCCAGGTGTAGCCGCGCATCAGCATCAGCAGCGCGCCGAACCCCAGCGACGCCAGGGCGGGGCCGAACGCCCCGAGGAACAGCAGCAGCACGCCCAGACCACCGAACGTGGCCACGAGGGCGTAGCTGAGCACGGGGTGCCGGGGTTTGCCGGCGACGAGCGCCGAGGCCAGGCCCGGCTCCTCGTCCGCGAGTCTGCTCTCGATCTCACTGAGGGTGCGGCGTTCCGCTTCGCTCATCACGGCCGGTGGATACCCGGCGCCCCACCCGCAAAACCACCCTGAACGGGGGTCTGAGCAGGCAAGATCAGCGTGACAGCGCGACGAGCCGCGATACCGCCCGCAGGTACTTCTTGCGGTAGCCGCCGCGCAGCATCTCCGCGGTGAAGAGCTCCGAGAGCGGCTCGCCGGACACCGCCACCGGGATGTCCCGGTCGTAGAGGCGGTCGCCGAGCGCCACGAGCCTCAGCGCCACCGCCTGATCGGGCGCGGGCCGGACGTGGCGCAGGTGCACGGCGGTCACCCCGTCCACCAGCCGGCCGTAGCTCGACGGGTGGATCCGGGCCAGCGCGGCGCACAGTTCGGCGAAGTCGTCCACCGTGCTGCCGGGCGTGCTCTCGGCCTTGGCCACGAGGTCGTCGTCGGCCATCGGCGGCGGCGCGTCGGGCAGGCCGCGGTGGCGGTAGTCGGGGCCGTCAACCCGGACCACGGTGAACTTCGCCGACATCGACTGGATCTCGCGCAGGAAGTCGGCGGCGGCGAACCGGCCCTCGCCCAGCTTGTCCGGCAGCGTGTTCGACGTGGCCGCGACCGACACGCCCGCCGCGGTCAGCTCCTTGATCAGGCGGGTCACCAGCATCGTGTCGCCCGGGTCGTCCAGCTCGAACTCGTCGATCGCGAGCAGCTTGTGCGACGACAGGCGGCGGACGGTCTCGCCGAAGCCCAGCGCGCCGACCAGGTTGGTCAGCTCGACGAACGTGCCGTAGGCCTTGGGACCGGGCACCGCGTGCCAGACCGACGCCAGCAGGTGGGTCTTGCCGACCCCGAACCCGCCGTCGAGGTAGAGGCCGGGCTTGGCGTCGTCGGCGCCCGACCGCTTGAACAGCCGGCCGAGCACGCCCCGGCTGCCGCCCTCGGACACGCGTTCGGCGAACTCGCGGCCCGCCCGCACCGCCGCGGCCTGGCTCGGCTCGTCCGGGTTGGGCAAGTAAGTGTCGAAGCGGACCGCGTCGAAGCGGGGCGGCGGGACCATCGCGTCCACCAGCTCGTCCGCGTCGACGTGCGGGGTTCGGTCGGACAGGCGCGGCGGGGCGGACATGACGGGATCGTAACGGCGTGCTGGGATGTGGCGGTGCGGATGTTGTGGCCACCACGTGACGGCGAGATCACCGACGACGAGCTGGAACGGCTCTACGACTACCCCGACGGGCTCGACCGGCCGTGGGTGCAGGTGAACTTCGTGTCCAGCGTGGACGGTGCGGTGTCGGTGGCCGGGCGGTCCGAGGGGCTGGGCAACGACGCCGACCGCAAGGTGTTCATGCTCGGCCGTGACCTGTGCGACGTGGTGCTCGTCGGCGCGGGCACGGCCCTGGTCGAGGGCTACCACGGGGTCAAGGCGGGCGAGGTGCGCGCGTCCCGGCGGGCCAGGCTGGGCCTCGCGCCCGTGCCGCCGGTCGCCGTGGTGACGGGGCGCTGCTCGATCGAGCCGACGTCCACGCTGCTGACCAGCACGGCCGTGCCGCCGATCATCCTCACCACGCGGGCCGCGCCCGAGGAGCGGCGTGCCGCGCTGGCCGCGGCGGGCGCCGACGTGGTCGTCGCCGGCGAGGAGACCGTGGCCATGGACCTGGCGCTGGAGGCCCTGCGCGAACGCGGGCTGCTCCGGGTCGACTGCGAGGGCGGGCCGAGGGTGTTCGGCACCTTGATCGACGCGGACCTGGTCGACGTGCTGTGCGTGACGTTCTCCCCGCTGCTCGCGGGCGGTGACGCCGGTCGGATCTCGAACGGGCCGCTGCCGCCGGCGCCCCGGTCGATGGAGCTGGCCTCGGTGCTGCACCACGACAGCGCCCTCCTGCTGCGGTACCGCAAGGTGACACCTGATCCGGTGACGCAGGGCACATCCGCGCCCTGATCCCGATACGGTCCGCATCCGAACGTGCACGCACCGATTCGGAGGGACCGCCGTGGCCCAGAGCACCGCCGTCAAGCCGGAGACCGGCACCGCGCCGCGTTCGGCCGACGACACCGAGCAGGGCAGGACCACGATCGCGTCGTCGGTCGTGCAGAAGGTCGCGGGCATCGCGGCACGGGAGATCTCCGGCGTGCACGCCGTCGGCGGCGGGGTGTCGCGGGCGTTCGGCGCGTTGCGCGAGCGCATCCCGGGCGCGGGCACCGTGAACACCGCGGGCGTGGCCGTCGAGGTGGGCGAGAAGCAGGCCGCGGTCGACCTGGACATCATCGTCGAGTACGGCGTGAGCATCGTCGACCTCGCGCGGGCCGTGCGGCGCAACGTGATCGGCCAGGTCGAGCGGATGACCGGGCTCGAGGTCATCGAGGTCAACATCGCGGTCAACGACATCCACCTGCCCGAGGAGGACGAGGAGACCACGTCGACCACGGGGTCCCGGGTCGAGTGACGGACGTGGCGGAGGACGTCGAGGCGGCGGTGCTGTCCCACCCGGAGGTGGCGCGGCTGGACGGCGCGTTCGCCTCCTACCTGCCGGGACGGCGCGTGCTCGGCGTCCGGGTCGGCGCGCGGGTCGAGGTGGCGGTGGTGCTGCGGACCGACCGGCCGATCGGCGAGGTGGTGCCGGAACTGCGGGCGCGGGTGACGCGGGTGGCGGGCGCCGCGCCGGTGGACGTCGTCGTGGCCGATCTGGAGTGGGAGAGCCGATGAGCGCTGCGCAGACCGGTCTGCTCGCGGGCCTGGTCCTCGGCCTGGCCGCGACCAGCGGTTTCACCGCCTTCCTGGTGACGCTGGCGGTCGGGGTGATCGGCTTGGTCGTGGGCCGCGTCCTCGACGGCGAGCTCGACCTCGGCGACCTGCTCGGCCGGGGCCGCGACAAGTGACCGACGCGGAGGGCTCGCTCGAGATTCACCCGACCGTGGTGCGGAAGGTCGCGGCGCACGCCGTCCGGCTCGTGCCCGGCGCCGAGCCGAGCGCGACGGTCAAGGTGGACGAGGTGGGCGATGACCTGGAGCTCGCCGTGAAGCTGGCGCTGCTCTACCCGGCGCCGGTGCGCGCGGCCGCCGCGGACGTCCGGCGGCGCGTCACCGAGGAGGTCGAGCGGATCACCGGCTACAGGGTCCGGTCGGTGGCCGTGACGGTGTCCGCGCTGCGCGCCGAGACCCGGCCGCGGGTGGTGTAGGTGCGGGTCCTGCTGCGGGTGCTGTCGCCGTTGCTCGGGGTGGCGTTGGCCGCCGCCGGCGCGCTGGTGGTCGTCGCGGTCGCCCGGCACTGGTCCGGGCGCGCGTGGCCGACCTGGCCGGATTGGTCCTGGGTGGACCGGCCGGTGCTCCTGATCGGTGCCTGCGCGGCCGTCGGCGGGCTGTTCCTGCTGGTCGTGGCGTCACGGGCGGGGGTGTCGCAGGTGCCGCTGGACGATCCGGCCGACGGCGTGCGGGTGGTGACCACGCCGACGTCCCTGGCGCGCGTGGTCGGGCACCGGGTGCGGGCGGAGGACGGCGTGGTGGACGTCTCGGTCACCGCGTCGCGGCGCAGGGTGCGGGTCCGGGCGACCAGCCGCCTGCACGACGAGGCGTCGTTGCGTCCGCGGCTGCTGGAGGTGGCCCGTGGCGCGGTGGACGAGCTGCCGATGCCCGTGCGGCCGAAGGTGTCCGTCGTCGTCATCTCGCCGAAGGACCGCCCGTGAACCGCTCGAACCGCACCGAACGCGTGATGGCCGCCGTCCTCGGCGCGCTCGCCCTGCTCGTCGGCGGCACGGCCGTCGTGCTGCACCGCTTCGCCGTCGACCGGCCGGTGCTCGACCCGGTGGTGCTCGACTGGGCCCGGCGGCACCTGCTGCCCGTCCGGCTCGGGCTGATCGCGCTCGGCCTGCTGGCCGTGGTGCTCGGGCTGCGCTGGGCGTGGCGCGCGGTCCGCCCGGAACGGCACCCCGACCTGCTCTTGGACGACGTGGTCGTCACCGCCAAGGCGCTGGCGGCGGCCGTGCGCGCTGACGCCGAGCAGGTGCACGGCGTGGCCGGCGCGAAGGTGTCCGTGGTGGGCCGGCCCGCGTTGCGGCTGCGGCTGCGGCTGCGGCTGCGGCACGGCGCGGACGTGAACCGCGTGTGGCGGGAGTTGGACGGCCGGGTGCTGTCACGCGCCCGCGCCGCGCTCGGCGTCGAGGTCCTCCCGACCGCGGTGCGGCTCGATCTGGCGAAGAGGGAGCGCCAACGCGTGCGCAAGGCCCGTATACCCGGCAGGATGGCCGCGTGGCGCTCCCGTTGACCCCTCCCGTGCAGCCGATGCTGGCCACCTCGGTGGACGAGATCCCGACCGGCGCGGACCTCGTGTTCGAGCCCAAGTGGGACGGCTACCGCTGCCTGGTGTTCCGCGACGGCGACGAGGTGTTCCTCCAGTCCCGCAGCGGCAAGCCGCTCAACCGGTACTTCCCGGAGGCCGAGGCCGCGCTGCGGCGCACCCTGCCGCCGCGGGTCGTGGTCGACGGCGAACTCGTCGTGGCCAAGGACGACAAGCTGGACTTCGACGCGCTGTCCGAGCGGATCCACCCGGCGGAGAGCCGCGTGCGGCTGCTGGCGGAGCGGACGCCGGCGAGCTTCGTGGCGTTCGACCTGCTGGCCCTGGGCGGCGACCTGCTGCTGGAGCGGCCGTGCACCGAGCGCCGGTCCACGCTGGAGGGTCTGATCACGCCCGGCGACGGCCTCTACCTCACGCCCGCGACCACCGACGGCGACCTGGCCGCGCAGTGGTTCGAGCTGTTCGAGGGGGCGGGCCTGGACGGCGTCATCGGCAAACCCGCCGCCGGCGAGTACACCCCGGGCAAGCGCAGCATGATCAAGGTCAAGCACGCACGCACCGCCGAGTGCGTGGTGGCCGGGCTGCGCTGGCACAAGGACACCGAGCCGGGCACGGCGGTCGGCTCGCTGCTGCTCGGCCTGCACGACGACGCGGGCGTCCTGCACCACGTGGGCGTCGTCGGCTCGTTCAAGGCGGCCGAACGGCGGGCGCTGGCCGAGGAGTTCAAGGACCTGATCACCGCGGACGACCACCCGTGGCTGGTGGAGCCCGACGGCCGCCGGCTGCCCGGCGAGATCAACCGGTGGCGCGGCAAGCACGCCGACTGGGTGCCGTTGCGGCCGGAGCGCGTGCTGGAGATCGCGTACTCGCAGACCGAGGGCGCCGCGCCCGCCCGGCTGCGGCACAACGGCCAGTTCCGCCGCTGGCGGCCCGACCGCGACCCGGCGTCGTGCGGCTACGACCAGCTCGACCAGCCCGCGCGCTACGACGTGGAATCGGTGCTGCGAGGCGAAGTTCGCCCCGCGTGACCGCTCGGGTGAGTACCGTGGTCGGCTGTGGCCGAGGTTGCTGACGTGAACGCGCTCATCCAGGAATTAGACGACCGCATGGATCGCGACTGCCGACGGCTGTCGGCGTGGCGCGTCGTGCACCGGACGACCGGGCTGTTCTACACCGTGGTGCTGATCTTCGTGCCCGCCGTGCTGGCCGTCGGTTTCACCTCGTCGGAAACGCCGCTGGGCAAGGTGCTGCTGCTCATGGCGGCGGTGGTGGGCGGGCTGAACGTGACGTTCCGGCCCTACCTGCACAGCCTGAACCGGCGCAGCGCCGTGAACACCATGCGCAGGCTGCGCGACGAGTACCGCGCCGACGTGGCCGCCGCGGTCGAGGGCGAGTTGCTGGCCGTCTACCGCAAGTACGCGGCGAGCTACGCGACGATCTTCGAGGAGCGCGGCGGCGAGCTGATCGACGGGCGGCTCAGCGTCGAGGAGCCGCCGCCCGACCCGCCGGCCAAGCCCCAGCCCTGAACCTCGGCTCTGGCCCTCAGCCCTGAACCTCAGCCCTGGACCTCAGCTCTGGGCCTCGCGCACCTTCGCCACGAAGTCGTCCACGCTCTGACGTGCGACCTCACGTCCGATGAGGTCCAGCGGCAGGTCGTCGGGCCGCTTGAAGCGCACGCAGCTCTTGCCCATGTCGAGCTTCCGCCCGGTCGCCTCGAACTCGGCCCGGAACTCCTGCTCGCGCTCGCCGTACACGCCCATGAGGTACAGCGAGACGTAGTTCTTCTGGGACGCGATCGACACGTACCCGAGCGGCTGCCCGTTGTAGGTCTTGCCGGACACCTCCAGCGGCACCGAGTAGGTGATCATCCCCCACCGCATGCCCTCGACGTACCCGTCCGGCAGGTTCGCCAGGATCACGTCCCGCACCGCCGACACCGTCGCGCGCCGGTCCTCCGGCAGCTCCGCCAGGTACTCCTCGACCGTCACGGCCTTGCTCTGGACCACTCGTCACACCTCCGGTCCCGCGGTCCTGGTGGCGCCGATCGACGCCAGCACCACGCAGAACACCGCGACCCACTGGGCCGGGCGCAGCGCCTCGTGCAGCAATATCAACCCGGCCAGCGCCGCGACGGCGGGCTCCAGGCTCATCAGGATGCCGAACACGCGCGGTGGGATCTTGCGCAACGCCTCCAGCTCCAGCGAGTACGGGACCACCGACGACAGCAGCGCCACCGCCGCGCCCGCGACGAGCACCACCGGGTCGAGCAGCATCGTGCCCGCCTCGGCCACGCCGAACGGCAGCGCCACGGCCGCGCCGACCACCATCGCCAGCGCCAGGCCCTTGCCGTCGGACGTGCGGCTGCCCAGCGCCGCGGTCAGCAGGATGTAGCCGGCCCAGCACGCGCCCGCGCCCGCCGCGAACAGCACGCCGGGCAGCGCCAGACCGCCGTCGACCCTGGTCAGCAGCAGCACGCCGGTCGCCGCGAGCAGCGCCCACACCCCGTCCAACCAGCGCCGCGACCCGATGACGGCCACCGCCAGCGGGCCGAGGAACTCGATGGTGACCGCCGCGCCCAGCGGGATGTGCTTGATCGCCTGGTAGAAGCTCAGGTTCATGGCGCCGAGCACCAGGCCGTAGCCCAGGACCACCGCGTACGTCCGGCGGTCCAGCCGCAGCGACGGCCGCCACACCGCGAGCAGGATGACGGCGGCCAGCACGAGCCGCAGCGTGACCGTGCCCGCGGCGCCGGCCAGGGTGAACAGCTGCTTGGCCACGGCGGCGCCGACCTGCACGCTGACCACGCCCAGCAGGACCAGCGCGGGCGGCGGTATCGCGCCGAACGCCTTGGCGGCGAGCGTGACCGGCCCGGAGCGGTGGAGCCTGCGTTCGGGGATGCCCTCGACGTGCACTGTGACCACGCGGACATCCTGCCCCAGCCCGCTCACCGAAGTCTCACCTGGACTGTGTGAGGCTCTGCACCGGACCTCCGGGGGCGACCTCGGGGGCAACCAGCCCATCGGGAGACCAGTGCCGTGGGAGAGAGCGAGGGGACCGCTGTGCCGCGTCGGCGTCACGCCGCTTCGATGTTGGTGGCTCTGAGCGCGCTGGCCGCGTGCAGCGCGGGTCCGTCGACCCGGCCGGTGATCGCCGTGCACGGTGACGGCGAGGAGCCGTCGTCGGTCACCACGCCGTCCGGTCCCCGCGAGGTCCCGCCGCTGGAGAGCTACGAGACGCCCGGGCTGTCCTGGTCGTCGTGCACGGCCTCCGCGCGTGCCCGGATGGGTGATTCGGCGCCGGCGGGCGCGTGGGAGTACGAGTGCTCGCAGCTCACCGTGAGGCTGGACGTGCCGAGCCGTCCCGGGCGGGGCAACCTGGGCATGTCGCTGCTGCGCGTCGGCACGGGCGGCAGCCCGCTGGTGGTGGTCGGCGAGGCGGGCGGGGAGCCGGGGACGTTGAAGGCGGCACGGCTGGCGGCGAGCCTGCCCGCGACGGTGCTGAGCACGTTCACGCTGATCGGCGTCGACCGGCGGGGCACCGGCGAGTCGGACCCGGTGCAGTGCGTGCCGGACGCGGCGCGGGTCGGGATCGTGGAGGCCGATCCGGGTGCGGAGTCGAACGAGGACCTGGTCGACGCGTACACGTTGGCGAGCCGCGAGTGCGTGCTCGACATGGAGAACCGGTTGCCCGCGGTGGACTCGTGGCGCGCGTCGGCCGATCTCGAGCAGCTGCGGGAGGCGTTGGGCGTGCCGCACCTGAACGCCATCGGGCTCGGTGAGGGTTCGCGGGTGCTGACGTTGTACGCGTCGCGGTTCCCGGACCGGATCGGGCGGATGGTGTTCGACGGCGCGCCGGACCCGACGTTGGACGTGACGGCCGTGATGCAGACGCGGGCGGTGGCGGCGGAGGAGACGTTCTCGGCGTTCCAGAAGGACTGCGTGGTCCGCGGGTGCCCATTGGGGGCGGGTGCGACGGACCGGTACAAGGCGTTGCTGGACTCGTTGCGGGACCGGCCGCTGCGCGGCGGTGATTTCGACCTCACGCCGGGGACCGCCGCGGAGGCCGTGCTGGCGGGGTTGGCGGACCGGTCGCGGTGGGGTGCGCTGGCGGACGCGATCGTGGCGGCGGAGGGTGGCGACGGCGCCAAGCTGAGCGCGTTCATCGAGCCGTTGCTGCTGGAGCAGGACGAGGACCCGCCGCGCATCGACGCCGGGATCATCACGGGGTGCAACGACACGACGACCCGCGTGCCGCCGGAACGGGTGGCGGGGTTGACGGAGGACTGGCGGACCAAGCAGCCGCTGTTCGGTGCTCACTTCGCGCGCAAGCTGCTGGCCTGCGGCCCGTTCCCGGTGCCCCAGGCGGTGAAGGTGCCGAGGCTCGTGGGTGCGCCGCCGATGCTCGTGCTGACCACGGCGGCCGACCCCGTGACGCCGCGTGAGGGCGGGGAGCGGGCGGCGCAGGCCCTGCCGGCCGGGGTCGTGGTGGGGTGGCAGGGCGGGGGTCATGGAGCGCTCGGCCAGTCGGCGTGCGCGACGAAGGCGGCGGAGGAGTTCCTCGTGGACGCCAAGGTGCCTGCCAACGGCACCGCCTGCCCACCGTGAGGTCGGCAGCACGTCACCCGGCACACTCCCCCGGAACCCAGTACCCTGCCCGCCGGACCCACCCGCGTCCCACCCGCCGGGGCCCAGGACAACCGAGCACGATCGAGTGAATTTGGCCAGAAAGTGTACGGAAACACCGTTACCGTACCTCGGTTGAAAACCAGCGGACCCGCCGAAACCACCCCACTCCGCCCACCACCCGCCACCCGTCACTCCCGAACCCGATCCGCCTCAGCCCTGGGTCCGCCGATCCCAAACGCAGCGGACCCGGCAGCACGGACCCGGCGGCACAACGGACTCCGACAGACCCCGGCGCACCACGGACCGCCACCACGGCTTCGGCAGCAGGACGGACCCAGCGCACGACGAGCGCGAGCGACCTGCCGACCAGGCAGCAGCGCGGCGGACCGGCAGCACGTGGGACCCGACAGCACCACGAGCCCGACGGCATGGCGGCACTGCGCTTGGCCCGCCGCGAAATGGCGCGGCCACGACGCTCAGCCGGGCGCGAACCCCGGTGGACTGCGAGGGCTTGATGGGCCACGGAGCCGGTGTGCGGCGCGTGGTCGGCGGCGAGGCCGTTTGGTCGGGCCGCGAACCCGGTGCGCGGCGAGGCCGGTGCGCGGCGAGGCCGGTGCGCGGCGAGGCCGGTCGGCTGCGAAACCCGGCCGCGGCCCTCTGGTCGCCGCCGAAATCCACGAAGCGGACCCCGGCGGGAGTGAGATCCGAGGCGCGGAACCTCCGGCTGCCGAAACCCTGCGTGCGATCGCCGGCAGTGGGCGGATCTGAGCCGCGAAACCCTGGGCGCGAAAGCCCTCGACACGTGGAATCGGGCTGGGAAAGCCAGGGTGCGAAGGCGCCGGCAGGCCGAGCCGGGCCGCGAAAATTCGGCGGTCGGTGGGGATGGCACGCGGAAGGTCGGTGGCGGGTGGGGTTTGTCAGCCCGAACCCCGGCTCGCCTGGGGCGGCCGGGGTCGGGTGATTGGCGGTTCCGCGTTCGTGCCTGGCAGGCGCGGCGGGCGGGTCAGCAGGTGGAGCAACACCCGCAGCCGGGGCCCGTGCAACCGGTGCAGCAGCCGCAGCTGCCGCCGAGTTGGGCCTGCTCAGCCGTCGTGATCTCAACAACCATCTTGTGCCTCCGCGGCGTCGAGGGACTTCGTGGGACCGAAGGTATTTCGACCCCACGGTCCGCCCCTACCGCCGGCCAGGGGAAGTACCCTCACCCGATCGCGGAACGCCAATCATCAATACGTTGCAATACGTGTTCTCGCCCGGTCAGCACCCCGTTCCCACCCGGCCGGCACCCGTTCCCGCACCGGTCAGCCCGTCAGCTCGTCCAACGCCCGCTGGGCCGCCTCCAGCTCCGCCCGCAACTGCTCGACCCGCGCGAGGTGGCGGTCGCGGGCGGCGGTGAGGACGCTCTCGACGGCCTCGTCGACCTCCGGCGGCAGCAGCTTCGACGCCTGCGACACCGCCGACGCGGCCACCGGAGCGGCCTTCAACGTCCGCTTCGAACCCCACTGCACGTCGACCGTCCACTCACCGTCCGCGGTCGACGTGAGCGTCACCGTCACCTCCGCCGGCTTCACCTGCTTGCGCGCGGCCGGTCGGCGTTCCACAGGGGCCGGCGGCGCCGGAGCGGGCTTCGGCTTCGGAGGCGCAGGCGCGGGACCCGGCGTGTAGATGTGCTCCACCGGCGTCACCGGCGCCGGGGTCTCGACGGCGGCCGGAGCCGGGGTCCGCTTGCGCGGAGCCGGCTTCTCCACGGTCAGCTCGGCAGGCGAGAACGACAGCTCGTCCTTCTCCCCCGTCGGCCGCACCTGGATGAAATCACCCTCGGCGGGGTCGGTGAACGCCACCACCTTCGCCGACCGCCCGGCCTCCACCCCGACCGCGGCGGAGGTGAACCAGACCGCGGGCGGTCGGCCCGCGGCCAACTCCGCACGCAGGTGGTCGATGTCCTGCGGGGACAACGAGCTCTGCTTCGCCTTCGCCATCGCCTACCTCCACGACTTGCACAAGATCTGTCGGGTGCAGCTTGCCCTACGCCACCGACAATCCCGAGAACTGCCGGTCGTGCGCACGTCCCAGCGCCCACTGCGCGACCACCGATCCCACCAGCGCGAGGAGCATGTCCCAGTGGGTGTCCCACACATCCCCTTGCGTGCCAAGGAAGTCCGTCGCCGACTCACCGCCGATCAGCGCACCGGCCCACTCCACGAACTCGTAACCCGCGCTGATCGCCAGGCACGTGGCCGACACGAGGAAGAACGTCCACCGCCCCGGCCGCAGCGGCGTCCGGCGCAACAAGATCTCCCGCACCAGCACCGCGGGCACGAAACCCTGCACGAAGTGCGCGAACCGGTCGTAGTGGTTGCGGTCGGTCCACAGGTCGCCGAACGGCACCTCGGCGTAGGTGTAGTGGCCGCCGAGCGCGAGCACCAGCGCGTGCCCGAAGATCAGCCAGTACGCGAGCGCCGTCAGCGGGAACCTGCGGCGCGTCCACGCCAGCAGGGGCAGCGCGATGAGGATCGGCGCGACCTCCAGCAGCCAGGTGACGTAGCTCTTGGGCCGGATGGCCGACACCGCGACCGCCACCACGACGAGGACCGCGAGGGTGACCGGCAGGCGGTCGCGGGGTTCCATCCCCCGGATCCTACCGGTCACCCGCGCGGGGCAGTCCACAAAGGACTGTAGACGACCGCGACAGCCCTAGATCGGGTTGCCGTTCGTGCCGCAGATGCGACCCGCGTTCACGCAGTCGCGCACCCGTCGTTCCAGTTCCGGCTGGTCCCACGCGTTGATGAAGTCACCGTGGAAGGTGTACCCCGGCGCGTTGGTCACGTTCACCCCGTTCACCGTCCCGCCCAGCGACAGCCCGCCGCCGTTGACCGGGTAGGTGATCAGGAACTCCAGCCTCGGCAGGACCACGTTGTGCGTGGACGGGCACGACCCGTTCCAGAACACGATGTGGTCCTTGTGGTTGGCGCTGTCGAGGTCCCGACCGTTCCAGCAGGTCGGGAAGTCGAGGTACGTCTCCAGCTTGGTGCCGGCCGGGCAGTTCATGAAGTCCCGGCTCGACGGTGACTGCGTGGTGCACGACCACCGCGCGGACGGGTTCTGGTCGGGGCTGGCCGCCCGGGCGTTGCCGACGACGTACCTCATGTTCGGCGGGTACGCGACGGCGCGTTGCATGTCGTGGATGCCCTGGTAGTACACGGTGACGCTCTCCGGCGCGACCGGCTGCCCGTTCTTGTACAGCGTGGGCACCCAGTAGGCGGACAGGTCGACCACCGGGTCGCACGTGGTGCCCGCCGCCTTGAGCGACGTGTACGTGGAGGACGCGTTGGTCGACCGGTTGCCGAAGAACTCGTGCACGTGCGACACGCCGGTCTGGTTGGGGTAGATGATCGGGTCGTTGCCGGACCGGTGGCTCGCGCGGCAGTTGGCGCGGAACTCCGACGCGGCCTGGATCCCGGCTTGCTGCTCGATGGCCGCGGCCTGGTGCGCGTCCGGTGCGGCCGGGTGGTTGTCGTGGTTCACCAGGGGCCCCGCGCCCGCCGGCTGGTAGGCGACCACCGACCCGATCAGGGCCAGTGCCAGCGCGACGGACGCGGCGCCGATGACACCTCTCAATCTCGCGTTCATCCGATCTCCTCAAGGTGGAGCGGGATGCGGCGGCAGGTCTAGGAGCCGAACGTGATCCAGTTGACGTTGACGAAGTCGGCGGGCTGACCGCTGGTGAAGGTGAGGTAGACGTCGTGCTTGCCGGTCAGGCCGGTGATGTTGGCGGGCACGGTGCGCCAGCTCTGCCAGCCGCCGGTGTTGGCGACGGCGAAGCTGCCGAGCGGTGCGGCCGTGGGGCTGCCGACGCGGACCTCGACCAGGCCGCTCACGCCGCCCGCCGCGCCGCTGGCGACCCGGGCGATGAACTGCCGGCCGGTGCGGGAGCCGAAGTCGACGCCGCGGAACAGCGCCCACTCACCGTTGGCGATGCCGGCGATGTTCTGGCCGCCGCCGCTGTCGGTGGTCGTCTCCTTGAACACGCCCTTGTGCTCGTCGTAGGACTCGGCCTGGATCGTGGCGAAGGCGTCCCGGCTGACGGGCGGAGCGGTCGTGGTGGTGGTCGTCGTCGTAGTAGTGGTCGTGGTGGTGGTCGTCGGGTTCACGCCACCGGAGCCGGAGTCGACGCCGCTGCCGGCCGGCCCGCGCCACGCGGTGGACGACGCCGGCACGGACAGGCTCTGCCCGTCGGAGAACGTCACGGTGGCCGTCGTCGTGCCCGGGTTGTAGGCCACGTACGTGCGGGCGCCGTTCTTGCTCAGCACGGCGTGCGTCGGCACGTTCGCGGTGACGGACGTGTCGGGCGTGCCGTAGGTGTTGAGCGACGTGATCCAGTGGTAGGCGTGCGCCCGCGAGTCGCCGTCCTCCGGCGGCAGGCCCGAGCCGTAGTTCGCCAGCGCCTGCGCCGGGTCGGCGAGCGCGAGGAACTGGGTGATGACGTCCTTCCACTCGACCTCGGTGCCGCCGTTGTTGGCGCGCAGCTCGGTGATGTTCTGGAGGATGTCGGCCTTGTAGTCCGCGTGGTACAGCGAGCCGCCGGTGATCGGCAGCATGTTGATGCCGTGGATCTCCTCCGGGTTCGCCGTCCACCACGTGCTGTAGCTGGCGCCCGCGCCCCACACCATGCCGACCGTGCCGTGCTGGAAGGCCGACGGGAACACCGTGTCGTCCTTGTCGAACCAGTACTGGGCGATCGTGCTCTCCTGCGTGGTGTGCAGGTAGATGCCCGCGTCGCGCAGCGCGGTGTCACCGGTCGCCTGGCCGAACAGCACCGCAGCGGTGGCGAACATCATGCCCTCGGACGAGGACTCCTCGTTGTTGCCGTGCGCGAAGCCGGCGTGGCCGGACGCCCAGCCGTGGCCCGCGTAGGCGTCGAAGTTGCGCAGGAACGGGAAGCGCGACTCGCCGCGGTCGTAGTTGTTGGCGTCCTTGACCAGCAGCTTGACCATGCCGCCGTACCGGGAGTCGGACGCCCAGCCCGGGTCGTGCTGCGCCAGGACGGCCGCGGCCAGCACGTAGTAGCCGGCGTGGAAGTGGTGGTCGTTCAGCTCGGCGTCGGTGCCGTAGGAGGCCTTGTACCCGGTCAGCGCGCCCCACGTGGCGTCGTAGACGAAGTGGTTGCCCGCCTCGCCGGACGTCGCGGTGAGCCAGTCGGAGAGCCGGTCGCGGACCATGCCGAGCAGCCGGTCGCGGCCCGCGGTGTAGCCGATCTGGTTGGCCACCCGGGCCAGCGCCGCCAGGCGCCACAACGCCTTGCCGGTCCAGTAGGTGTCGCCCGCGCCCTTCCACGGGTCGGCGGCGTTGAGCTCCTGGTCGATCTCGGCGCGCAGGCGGTTCTGGTCGGCTGCCGAGGACAGGGGTAGCGCCGGCAGGACGCCGTTGAACGTGCTGCGGGTCGTGAACGACGAGCCCTCGCGCAGCCGCATCTCACCGCGCGGCGAGGTGTAGCGGTAGGCCGTCATGGCGTCGGTGGAGTTGAGCCACTGGTGCCGGTACAGGGCCTGCAGGGTGCCGGTCTGGGTGCCCTGGCGGGCCGTCGTCGTGGCCGTGTAGGTGGCCGTGAGCTGGGCGTTCGCCGAGTTGTACGTCCAGTTGACCTTCGTGTCCGTGACGAACGAGAACGCGTAGCGCTGGAACAGCGACAGCGCGTCGCGGCTCGGCAGCACGGCCACCGAGAAGAACGCGGCCGACGAGGTGGCCTCGGCGGTGCCGACGACGTTCCAGGTGCTCGGCGAGAACAACGCGTAGTCGCGGCCGTTGATCGTGACGCCGAGGGTGGTGCCGGTGTTGCTCCAGATCGTGGTGGCGCCGTTGAACCCGACCCTGGCCGCGCCGCCGGTGGCTTCGGCGTACACGTACGGCGAGCCGTGGCCGATGGTCGTGCGCAGGGTGCGCGTCCCATCGGTCCACAGTGGACTGACCGTCCAGTCGGACCAGCCGTCGACCTGGGTGCGCGGGGCGCTGAGCCCGCTGACGCCGACGAACAGGTCGTCGGTGTGCATGAACTCGTAGAACCGGCCGTCGGGGGTGATGTTCGGACTGGTCGGGTAGCCGACGCCGAGGCCCTGCGCCGCCGCGTGGAACGTCAGCGGGTGGGCGTACATGTTCTCGGAGTACGGGTTGCCGGGATAGCGCTGGAAGGCCAGCGACGACCACCAGTCGTTGGTCGGGACCGGGCGGCCGGCCATCCGGGCGGTGACCTTCGGCGTCACGGGGGCGCCGTTGGAGTCGGACGGGCCGACCGCGCCCGCCGGGCGGGTGGTGGCGTAGCTGCCCGCGCCCACCGTGACGGCGCCGGCCGTTCCGGGTAGGGCGAGGGGGATCGCGGCAGCCGCGGCCACGGCGACCGCGAGGGCCGCCAGGTGGGGGCGGATTGAACGCACAGGGACCTCCAGCAGGGACTCACAGCTCTGTGAGAGCGCTCTCACGCAAGCCAAACGGTAAACCGCAGGTGAGGCGCGTGTCTACGGTTGGCCGCTACTGACTCTGTTAAGAGCCGGGCTGGTCCTCGACGCGGAGGCGGTACTCGCAGCCGTACTCGACGGCGTACTGGAGGTCGTAGTGGTGCACGATCTTCGGGCCGCCGTGCAGGTGGACGTGGGTGACGGTCGGCTTCGGGGACTCGGGCGGCTTCGCGTGCGAGTCGACCCGGCCGTCGAGGGGACCACCGACGAACCGCACCACGTACGCCTGCGTCATCGGCCTGCCTCCCTCTTCGGCGTTGCCCCCCATGGTACGAGAGGACCAGTCGGATCGCGGCTGAACCGCTGCCGGAAACAGCCGGTTGGCGGAAGGTCAGGCGCCGAACCAGTGGTCGGCCAGGCCGTCCAGGGCGGTGGCCTCGGTCGGCACCTCGCGCAGGTACCAGGCGACGTTCGAGTAGACGTGCAGCAGCGTGTAGGCGAGCACCTTGCGCGGGTCGACCGCACGGCCGTAGCCGTCGTGCAGCGCCAGGTTGGCCTCGCGCTCGCCGCGGGTGAGGAAGACGCCGGTGGCGACGAACTCGTACTCGCGGGCGGCGCGCATGGCGGGTTCGAAGTCGAACAGGCCGGTGAGGCGGCCATCCTCCACCAGCAGGTGGGCGCTCATCACCTCGGTGTGCGCCAGCACCAGTTCCGGGTGCTCGAGGTCGACGGAGTCGAGGAAGTCCGGGATCTGCTCCAGCCACGCGGGCGCGAGGCCGCGGGCGCGCTGCCGTTCGACGCAGCCGGCGCTCTGCGTGCGGACGAACTCCGCCCAGTCCGACGGCTCCAGCGGCGGCGGGGTGAGCGCGTGGAGGGCGGCCAACGCCTCGCCGACCTGCCGTGAGACGTCCTGCCGTGCGGCGGCGTCGAGGCCGGGCCACGCGTCCTTCAGGCTCGTGCCGCGCAGCCGTTCCATGAGGACGTAGCCCCAGCCGCCGAACTCCCCCGCCGCGTGCAGACCGGGCGTGGGCACCGGCAACCGCCCCTGCACGGCCGCCAGCACGTCCCGCTCGGTCGCGACCTCGTCCAGGTGGACGGCGGGGAACAGCTTGAGCACGTGCCGGTCGCCCACCGCGTAGACCGGCAACGACCCGTCGGCGAACCGCTCCACGTCACCGGACACCCCGAGGTGCCCGCACAACGCCTCCACCCCGGGCCGCAAGGCGTCGTCGTCAAGCGCCTCGAACTGCTCTTCGGTCACCGCGGGCGGGAAGCTCACGGTGGGCAGGCTAGATCGTGCCGAGCGGTGCGGGCGACCCGATTACCGGCTGTCTTCGATTTCCCGTCGCCTTCTTGGTCTTCTTCGTCTTCTTCGACCCGGAGCACTCCATCCGCACCCAACCCGGCCTCGTCCAGCACCGCCCAGATGGCGTGGGCGACGGCCGCGCAATCGCGAGCGGGGACGTCGGGCGGCAGGAGCACTTCAAGGCGTCGTGTGTTCACGCGGCCACCATGCTCCAGTGCCGGCCGACCACGCGATCCCCCGTCCGTGCCGGGTGGACCGCGAGTCCTCGACGGTCGTGGTCGTGCCGCAGCCTGACGTGCGGACACCCGATCCGTCTCACGCCCCTCTGGCCGGCCACGCACCGCCCGGTCGGGTGACCCGTACCCCGGAGCCGCTCTAGTTCCGCTTGCGCGACGGCTGCACGCGCGGCGGCTCGCCGGGCATCTTCGGGTAGTCCGGCGGGTAGGGCATCTCGCCCCGGTCGTCGGCCTCGTACCACTCCAGCAGGCGCTCGATGCCGAACGCCTCGTCGTCCAGGGACGCGTGCGGATCGCCGTGGTCCGCCAAGTACTGCGGCACGGTGAGGACGTCGAAGTCGTCCGGGTCCACAGTGGACAGCCGGTCCCACGTCACGGGGGTCGACACGGTGGCGCGAGGCGTGCCGCGGACCGACCAGGCGGACGCGATGGTGCGGTCGCGGGCGGCTTGGTTGAAGTCGAGGAAGACCCGTTCGCCGCGTTCTTCCTTCCACCACGACGTGGTCGCCAGGTCGGGCACGCGCCGCTCCACCTCACGTGCCAGGGCGATCACGGCGTGCCGGACGTCCACGAAGTCCCACTCGGGCCGGATGCGCACGGCCACGTGGATGCCACGGCCGCCGGACGTCTTCGGGTACCCGGTGAACCCCAGCTCGTCCAGCACCTCCCGCAGGACCATCGCGACCGCGACCGCGTCCCGGAAGTCGGTGCCCGGTTGGGGGTCGAGGTCGACGCGCAGCTCGTCCGGCCGATCGGTGTCCGACCGCCGCACGGGCCACGGGTGGAAGTCGAACGTGCCCAGGTTCGCCGCCCACGCGAGCACCGCGGGCTCGGTCGGGCACACCTCGTCCGCGGGCCGCCCGGAGGGGAACTTGATCCGCGCCGTCTCCACCCACTCGGGCGCCCCCTTGGGCAACCGCTTCTGGTAGAACGCCTCCCCGGTCACCCCGTCGACGTACCGCTTCAACGTCGTCGGCCGGTCGCGCAGCACGCGCAGCAACGGCTCCGCGACGGCCAGGTAGTACTCGACCACCTGGATCTTGGTGATCCCACGCTCGGGGAAGTAGACCTTGCCCGGGTTGGACACCCGCACCACGCGTTCGCCTACGTTCAGTTCCACAGCCTGGGCCACGCGGGCGAGCCTAACAACGAACCAAGCGCCCAGCGCGATGATCGCCGAACACGGAGCGCGACCAGAGGGCTCGCGCCGCGACGGGGAGGTCAGCCGCGCGCTCGCGCCGCCAACCCGGTGACGAACGCCTCCAGCGCCAGCTCGAAGCTGTCGTGGTCCAGTTCGCGCGCCACGGCGGGCAGGAGGTGTGCCTTGTCCAGGTTCGGGTACCGGTCGCGGTAGAAGGTCTGGTCTTCCGAGAAGCCGCTGGAGAACGAGCTCAGCGCCGCGCCGAACACCAGGTACATCAACGACGCCGCGATCATCGTCGCCTCGCGCCGCGACCAGCCCGCCGAGACCAGCCCGCCGTGCACGACGTCCAGCCGCCGCAGCGACGCCTCGCGGTGCGCCGGCCCGTACGCCAGGAACGGCACGATGTTGGGGTGCGCGGCCAGCGCCGCCCGGTAGGAACGGGCGCAGCTGCGCAGCCCGTGCCGCCAATCGCCGCCTTCGAACCCGGACACGTCGACCTGCTCCAGGATGCCGGCGGCCACGTCGTGCAGCAGGTCGTCCTTCGTGCTCACGTGCCCGTACAGCGACGCAGCCTGAACGCCCAGCTCAGAGGCCAGTTTGCGCATCGACAGGCCGTCGAGCCCGTCCCGGTCGATGATGAGCAGCGCGGCGGTCCGGATGCGCGAGGCACTCAGGATCGGGCTCCTCGGCATGTCCGCTCCCCTTGCCTGTGGTCGATTCCGCGCCTAGGTTAGATAACCTAACACCGTTCGGTTAGGAGGTCACCCCGGTGGATCTGCGCATCTCCGACGAACACCGGCAGCTCAAGGAGCTGGCACACCGGTTCACCGAGGAGCGGATCGTCCCGCACGCCACGCGCTGGGACCGGGACGAGGCCATCGACCGCGACCTGGTGCCCGCCCTGGGCGACGTCGGATTCCTCGGTCTCGGCATCGACGAAGCGTACGGCGGCTCGGGCGGCGACCACCTGGCGTACTGCCTGGTGCTCGAGGAGGTCGCCCGCGGCGACTCGGCCGTGCGCGGCATCATCTCCGTCTCCCTGGGCCTCGTCGGCAAGACGATCGCCAAGCACGGCACCGAGGCGCAGAAGCAGCGGTGGCTGCCGGGCCTGTGCTCGGGCCGTGAGCTGGGCTGCTTCGGCCTGACCGAGCCGGGCACCGGCTCCGACGCCGCGTCGCTGGCCACCAAGGCCGTCCGCGACGGCGACGACTGGCTGATCACCGGCCGCAAGGTGTTCATCACCAACGGGACGTGGGCCGACGTGGCGCTCATCTTCGCTCGAACGGGTGGTCCCGGCCCCAAGGGCATCACCGCGTTCCTGGTGCCGACCGACTCGCCCGGCTTCACCGCCACCGAGATCCGCGGCAAGCTCGGCATGCGCGGCCAGGCGACCGCCGAGCTCACCCTCGACCAGGTCAGGGTGGGCGACGCCGACCGGCTCGGCGACGAGGGCACGGGCTTCAAGCTGGCCATGGCCGCCCTCGACCGGGGCCGGATGTCCGTGGCCGCCGGGTGCGTCGGCGCCGCCCGCGGCGCGCTGGAGGTCAGCGTCGAGTACGCCAAGCAGCGCGAGCAGTTCGGCAAGCCCATCGCCGGTTTCCAGCTCGTGCAGGAACTCCTGGCCGACATGGCGGTGGAGACCGACGCGGCACGCCTGCTCACGTGGCGGTGCGCGGACCTCGCCGACCGCGGCGAGCCGTTCGGCACGGAGGCGTCCATGGCGAAGCTCTACGCCAGCGAAGCCGCCGTGCGGGTGGCGAACAACGCCATCCAGGTCTTCGGCGGGTACGGCTACGTCGACGAGTACCCGGTCGGCAAGTACTTGCGGGACACCCGCGTGACGACCCTCTACGAGGGCACCAGCCAGATCCAGAAATTGCTCATCGGCCGGGCGCTGACCGGCGTCAACGCGTTCGCGTAGAGGGAGGACGGCATGGACTTCACGCTCGACGAGGAGCAGAAGGAGATCCGCGACTGGGTGCGGACCTTCGTGCGCAAGGAGGTGGCGCCGCTGGAGCCGGAGGTGCTGCGCCGCGAACGCCTCGGTCAGCCCGGTCTGACGCGTGACGAGCTCAAGGAGCTCCAGGACAAGGCCAAGGCGGCGGGGTTCTTCGGCGTGCTCACGCCCCAGGAGTACGGCGGCATGGGCCTCGGGGCGCTCATGACGGCGTTGCTGGAGGCCGAGCTGGGCCGCACGTTCGTGCCGTTCCGGTTCGGCGGGTACGCGGACAACATCCTGTTCCACGGCAACGAGGAGCAGAAGCAGCGCTACCTGCTGCCCACGATCTCCGGTGAGCGCGTGTCGTGCTTCGCGATCACCGAGCCGGGGGCGGGCTCCGACGCCAAGGCCATCCGCACGTCCGCCCGCAAGGAGGGCGGCGAGTGGGTGATCAACGGCGAGAAGACGTTCATCACGCAGGGCAACGAGGCCGACTTCGTGATGGTGTTCGCGGTGACGGACAAGGAGAAGGGCGCGGACGGCGGCGTCACGTGCTTCCTGGTCGACCGGGACATGGGCTGGAAGTCCGAGCCGATCCCGACCATGGGCCAGTGGGGCCCGGCCGCGCTCGTGTTCGACGACGTCCGCGTGCCCGAGGAGAACGTGCTCGGCGAGGTCGGTCGCGGGTTCAACCTGGCCATGCAGTGGATCGGCCAGGGTCGCTACCTGCTGCCGGCGCGGGCGCTCGGTTCGTGCGAGCGGCTGGTGGAGATGGCCATCGAGCAGGCCAAGACCCGGGTCACGTTCGGTCAGCCGATCGCCGAGTACCAGGCCATCCAGTGGATGATCGCGGACTCGGCGGTGGAGATCGAGGCGTTGCGGTGGCTCGTGCTGCACGCGGCGTGGCTGGTCGACCAGGGCGCGGATTCGCGGCAGGCGCAGTCGATGGCGAAGCTGTACGGCGGCATCAAGGCGAACGAGATCGTGGACCGGGTCCTGCAGATCCACGGCGGCATGGGTTACACGCGCGAGCTGCCGATCGAGCGCTGGTACCGGGAGCTGCGGCTGCTGCGCATCTACGAGGGCACGGACGAGATCCAGCGCCGCACCATCGCCCGCAACCTGCTCAAGGGCCACGCGAAGGTGACGGGGACGCTCGGCTGACCCGCTTCGACCGCCTCGGGGTCACCGGCTCTGAGGCGTTGGCTCGGAGTCACCGGCTCGGTGAACCGGTCGGCTCGGCGGTGTCGCCCCGCCGGCCGGTTCGCGCCAAGACCACCCGATCGTGATCTTGCCATCCTCGAACTCCAGTTCGCAGATGGACCCATGACCACCAGAGGTAGGGCTGGCCCCACCGGGGCTCGGGGAGCGCGCACCAGGGACTGAGCGCGATCACCCGACCACGATGAGTGCATGCGATCACGACCGGCGCCCTTCGAATCCGACCTGACGCGTCAGCGCATCACCACGCCTGCGGGCACCTTCGACGCCATCGCGACCGGCCCCACCACCGGCCGCAAGGTGTTGCTCCTGCACGGTGCGATGGAGTGCGGGATCGAGTGGCGGCACCAGCTGCGGGCGTTGGCGGCTCACGGGTACCGGGCGGTCGCGCCGGACCTGCGCGGCTACTCACCGGGCGTCCGGCCGCGCCGGGCGAGCGCCTACGGGCTGGACCACGTCGTGCGGGACGTGGTCGAGGTGGCGGACGCGCTGGAGTGGACGAGGTTCGACCTGGTCGGGCACGGCTGGGGCGGGATCGCGGCGTGGGTCGCGACGGCGAGGTTCCCGTTGCGGGTGCGGACGGTGACGGCGGTGTCCGCGCCGCACCCGGGCGCTCTCGCCGAGGCGGTGCGCACGGACCCGGACCAGCGTCGTCGGTGGACCCGCCTCGCCCATCTGCGGGAGCCCGGCGTCGCGGAACGTGCCCTGCTGGCGGACGACGGCGCTCGGCTGCGTGCCGGCTGGCCGTCGGCGATCCCGCCGGAGCGGGCGGCGCAGTACGTGCGGAAGCTGTCCGAGCCGGGCGCGCTGACCGCGGCGCTGAACTGGTACCGGGCCAACGACTTCGCCGAGGAGCCTGCCGCAAACCTCACCGACCTCCACCGCCCGGTGTCGGTGCCGACCAGGTACCTGTGGGGCGAGGACGACGAGGTGATCTCGCCCGACACGGCGCAGGCCACGGGGCGCTGGACCACCGGGCCGTACTGGTTCGAGGTGCTGCCAGGCGTGGGCCACTACGTGCCGGAAGAGGCCCCGGAGGCGACAACCCTGCACCTTCTCGACCACTTGGCCACCTACTAACCCACCACCAGCCAAACCCCACCGCCGACCCGACCTGGCACCGACCAAGACCCCGAGCGAACCCACTACCAGCCCGACCCGTCACCGTCCGACCTGCCACGGGCCGGACCGCCGCGACCGGCCCGCTCGCCGAACCACCACCCCACCCACTGCGCCACCCACTGCGCGGGCTCCGGTGCACGCGGGCTCCGGTTTCCGAGCTCCGGCATCCGGGCTCCCGCGTCCGGCGCGTGCCGGAGCCTTGTCACCCGTAGTCGGCGAAGATCCGGCGTTCGATGCCGTCGACCGTGACAGCCCCACCGTGCGGGAGGATCCATTGCGGCCTGGTGTGGCCGAACGGGACGCCGACGCAGACGACCGCCTCGGGCTGGTAGCGGCTCACCACCTCGACGACCGCGTCACGTTGTTCGGCGCGCAGTCTCGACCGCTCCCCGGCGGGTGGCCGGTGGGTGAGATCGGAGACCGGCGGCCGGGCGACCAGGACCGCGTCCACCGCGCCGAGGATCCCGCGTTCGCCGAGCGAGCGGACGATCCAGCCGACGTTGCGCGCCGGGAGGAGTTCCTCGGAGGTCTCGATGATGAGCACGCCGCCCCCGAGAACCTCCGGCGGGAACGGGAATCGGCCCGCGGTCAGGATCCACTCGATCACCTCCAGGCAGCCGCCCCAGGCGCGGCCGGTCACGGATCGCGCCGGGCCGTGCCAGCTCCAGGGCTCCGTCGCCTCCCGCTCACCGAACGCCTCCAACGCGCGCGGGTCGGCCCAGTCGATGCCCACGTCCTCGGACTCACCCGGATCGGTGATCTCCAGCCGCTCACCGGTCAGCAGGGCCGCCCGCAGGGACCGGGCGTGGATGTCGTCCACGGCGGGTCCGGGGCCGAGGTGGACCTGGGAGGAACCGCCGTAGAAGCTCGCGATGCCGTTCGCCCACAGCCAGTGGTGCAGGTTGGTGTTGTCGCTGGTGCCCAGGAACGGCTTGGGATCCGTCCGGGCGAGATCGGCGTCCAGGTGCGGGATCACGGTGATCTGGTCCTCACCGCCCACGACGGCGAGGATCCCGCGGATCTCCGGGTCCGCGAACGCGGCGTTGACGTCCGCCGCACGCGCCGCGGGGGTCGCCCCGACCTCCCGCGTCGTCGGGTACTCGACGGGGACCAGCCCGGTCACCTGGGTGAGGCGGCGCATCGCCTGCTCGTGCACCTCGGGAAAGGCGCCGGCGGCGGCGAACGACGGCGACAGGACCGCGATGCGATCACCCGGTCGGGCCTTCGGGGGGTGGACGAGGTCGAGCGCCATGTCGAAGATCCAAACACGACGCCGGCGGGTGCGCGTTCCACGACACGGCCCAGCGCGCACCGGCCACGGCCGGCCCGACCCTCAGCCCAGGCTGGTGAGCATCTGGGCGCAGACGCGGGCCAGGTGCTTGCGCATCACGTCGGACGCGCGGGACGGGTCGGTGGCGGCGATGGCGGCCACCAGGGCGTCGTGGTCGTCCAGCGACGCGTGCTGGTGCGGCGGGTCGTCGCGCAGGCCGCTGCGCAGCAGCACCACCCGCTGCTGCGCCAGCCGCACCTGCTCGGCGATCCGAGGGCTGCGCGCCGCGTCCAGCAACGCCTGGTGGAACGCCAGGTCCAACCGGTACGGGAAGCGCTCACCGGCCGAGTACGCCCGACGCGACTCCTCGCACACCGCGCGCAGCCGCACGACGTCCGCCTCGGTCCGCCGTGACGCCGCCAGCTCGACCGCCGCGCACTCCAGCGCGGTCCGCAGCTCGAACAGCGCCCGCACGTCGGCCTCGTCCGCGATCGGCACGGAAGCACCCCGGTGGGGCGCCAGCACCAGCAGCCCCTCGGACGCCAGATGCCGGATCGCCTCCCGCAACGGTCCCCGCGAGATCCCCAGCCGCTGGGCCAGCTCGACCTCGTTCACCCGCGCCCCGGGCGGTATGTCACCGGTCAGCACCAGCTCGCGGAGCACGTCCACGGCCTGACCGGCCAGGCTCAGGTGCATGGGCGGTTTGACCTGCTCCCCGGGGACCCCCTCGTGGCTAGGCCGCGTTCGGGGAGCTTCCTGCTTCATCACCGACCGCCTTCCCGGGAGAAGGTCTCACATCGGCTCCAGCCGGTAGCGACACGTGACCAGCACAGTGATCAATATAGCGAACCGGCCCACGACGGGAGCGCGGCTCACCGGCGACCCGGAACATCCCACGTGTCACGAACGTCTCCTAGCGCACCCTGTTGCGGGCGATGTTAACTGTCGACAGTTGGCAGCGCAGAGAGCGCACAGGGTGGAGGTACCGCATGGCACACGAACTGGTCGCCGAGGTCTGGCGTGGCGACTTCCTCGAGTCCGTGCACCACGGCTCCGTCATCGCCCTCGACCGCACGGGCCGCGAAGCGCTGTCCGTCGGCCGCCCGCACGACACCACCTACCCGCGCTCGTCCAACAAGCCGATCCAGGCGCTGGCCATGCTCCGCCACGGCCTCGACCTGAAGGACGAACTGCTCGCCCTGGCCTGCGCCAGCCACTCCGGCGAGGACTTCCACGTCGACGGCGTCCAGCGCGTCCTCCACGCGCACGGCCTGACCGAGACCGCCCTCCAGTGCACCCCCGACCTGCCGATCGGCGAGGCCGCCCTCAGGTCCCACCTGACCGCGGGCCGGACCAAGGCGCCGAAGTACATGAACTGCTCGGGCAAGCACGCCGCCATGCTGGCGACCTGCGTCGTCAACGGCTGGTCGACCCACGACTACCTCGACCCCGCCCACCCCCTCCAGCGAGCCATCCGCGACACCCTCGAGGACCTGGCCGGCGAGCGCGTCGGCGCCGAGGGGGTCGACGGCTGCGGCGCGCCGTTGCTCGGCATCAGCCTCAGCGGCCTCGCCAGGGCGTTCCGCGAGCTGGCCCGCGCGCAGGACGGCCCGGAGCAGCGGATCGCGCAGGCGATGAACGCCCACCCGGAGTGGGTCGGCGGCACGGACCGCGACGTGACGAAGCTGATGCGGGCGATCCCGGGCGCGGTGGCCAAGGACGGCGCGGAGGGCGTCTACGCGATCGGCCTGCCGACCGGCGAAGCCGTGGCGTGCAAGATCGCGGACGGCTCCAGCCGCGCCAGGGCGGTGGTCCTGGTCGCCGCGTTGCGCAAGCTGGGAGTGGACGCGCCGGACGAGTTGGCCACCTTCCCCGTGCTCGGCCACGGCCGGCCGGTCGGTGCGGTCCGGCCGTCACCCGTCCTGGCGAACTGAGCCGCCCGGCGGCTTGAAACGCCGGCTACGCTGGGTCCCATGGCCAGCGCCAGAGCCGCCGACGCACCCGACGATCGCCCACGGGGCAGCATCGAGGACGAGCTGATCGGTCTCGACCCCGACGACCCCGAGACGAGGGCGTTCGCCGAGCACCTCGGCCGGATGCAGCAGCAGCCGCCCAGCTTCACCATCGAGGGCACGGTCGCGGGCGTCGGGCACTTCGCGGACTCGGCGAACCGGGCGGGGGGCCTGCGCAGGCTCACCGCGGTCGTCGTGGTCGGCCTCATCCTCCTGGGTGTGCTGATCAGCGTCTGGTACTACCTGGGCACACTCGTCTGGGTGTTCTTCTACTGACTCCCGCCGACGTCTCGGCCGCCGCGGTTTCGACTAACGTGGAGGTATGGAACCTGTCGTCGGCGCCACCCCGAAGGTGGTCCACTCGGAGCTGGAGTGGCGGGAGATCCTGACCCCCAAGGAGTACGCGGTGCTGCGCGACGCGGGCACCGAGCCTGCCTGGGTCGGCGAGTACACGGACACCAAGACCGAGGGCGTCTACGAGTGCCGGGCGTGCGGCGCGGAGCTCTTCCGCAGCGACACGAAGTTCGACTCGCACTGCGGCTGGCCGTCGTTCTTCTCGCCGCTGGCCGGTGACGCGGTGATCCTGCGTGAGGACCGCGCGCACGGCATGGTCCGAACGGAGGTGTTGTGCGCCGCGTGCCACAGCCACCTCGGGCACGTTTTCGAGGGTGAGGGCTACGACACGCCAACGGATCAGCGCTACTGCATCAACTCGGTGAGTTTGCGTCTGGTCGAAACCACCGGTGATCGAGCAGACTGAAGGCGCTACTCCGAATGATGACTGATCCACTCCAGGAGGAATCATGCGCATCTTCAAGGGCACTGACGGCGAAGGCTCCGGCGGCGTGGACGGCGCGTCGTCCTCCTGACGGACCAACCGTCGAACGTCCAACCCTAAGGCTTGCTAAAGCCCTCTTGCTGGAGTGTGGCCTGGCGCACACGATTGCCTCCTAGCTGGTGGACCTGGTTCCACCGAGGCCCACAGGGGGTGGACCGTGGAGCGACCGTGGGGGCTTTCAGGCCCGGAATTCCTTGAGCTGTACTGGATCGCGCTGGCCGTGTCAGTGGTCTTCGCGGTCTTCGTCCGAGTGCGCCTGCGGGGGACGCGGGGAGACGCCCCCGCGGGTGCGCTCGGGTTGCTGGACATCGCCTACCTGACCGGCGGGCCACGTCGAGTGGTCGAGACGTCGGTCGCGTCGCTCATCGACTCGGGAGCCCTGGTGCCCGCGCGCAACGGGGCCGTGCGCCTCGTCGGCTCGCCCGTCGCCGACCACCCGGTCGACCAGGCCGTGATCGCCGACGCGAAGCGCTACCGCTACCGGACGTTGTCGCTGCTCATCACGTCGGTGTCGGAGAAGGACGCGCCGCGCGAGGTGGGCCGCCGGCTGTCCGAACAGGACTACCTGGTCGCGCCGGACGTGGCGAAGAGGCGGTTGCGGACGGGTGTCGTGCCGATGGCGCTGGTGTTCGTCGTCGGCGCCGCGCGCTGGATCACCGAGCAGGTGGTCGGCGGGCCCGTGTGGATCCTGACGTTGCAGCTCGTGCTGACGGGCTTGCTGATCTGGGGGCTGCTGCAGGCGGCCCCGCGAACGCGCACCGCGAAGGGTCGTGACGCGGTGGCGAAGGCTCGCGCAGGCGAGATCACCGGGGGGTGGGGAGGGACCAGCTCGGCGAACGCCGCCGAGCTGGTCGCTCTCAACGGTTTCAGCAGCCACCCGAGCATCACGGTGCGCGCTGCCGCACGTCCGCGCGCTCGGACGACCACGGGCCGCGCGAGGGGCAGGTACAGCGCGACGAGCGGCGTCAGCACGTGCAGCGGTGGCGGTGGGGGTTGCTCCGCCGGCAGCGGCAGCAGCTGTGGTGGCGGCGGGGGCGGCTGCGGTGGTGGCGGCGGCGGGGGCTGACCGGGTTCTTACGCTTCCGTGACCACGGCCGGGTTCGGCCCGACGGCTCCTAGGGTGGCGGCCATGACGTTCCTGTGGTGGTACGGCCCGGCGCTCGTCGCCGCGGTGGTGGTGGGCCTGCGGTGGAAGCGGGTGGCCGGCGCCGTGCCCGATCGGCCGCTGACGTTCGAGGAGATCGGTTACCTCGGTGGCGGCCCGGTGCGGGCGGTCGAGGTGGCGTTGGCGGGGTTGGTGGCCGAGAACCGGGCGCGGGTGTCCGGTTCGGTGGCCGCGGCGGTGCCCGGCGAGGAGCAGCCGGCCACCGCGTTGCAGGCGGTCGTGCTCGCCCGGCTCGCGCAGCCGCGTGACCTGGACGAGCTCGTGGTCGGCGCGGCCACCAGCGGTCCCGCCCGGCAGATCGGGCAGCGCCTGGTCGCGGGCGGCCTGCTGGTGTCGCCGCGGCGGCGGTTGACCCGGGCGGTGCTGGCGGTCGTGCCGGTGGCGGCGCTCGTGGTGGTGGCCGCGTTCGCAGGTCCGGGTGGGTGGGTGACGGTCACCGCGCTGTCGGTCGCGGGCCTGCTCGGAGTCCTGTTGCTGTTGGGTCCGCCGCCCGTCCTGACCAGGAGGGGCGCGCGGGCGTACGAGGAGGCCACGGCGGGCCTCGCCCCGGTCGACCCGGCCGAGGTGACCGCCCGTTACGGCCTGGTCCGCACGACGTCGCGCACCGCCGGACCGCCCGTGCCGCGCAAGGGGTCGGCACGGGCGGAAACGGCGGTGTTCGACGGCGAACGGGCGGAACCGATCGCACCCGCCGAGACGTCACAGGCACCACTCCCGCGGCGCAGGCGTGCCGTGGTGGTCGAACCGCGACGCTGGCAGCGGCGCAACGGGTGGCTGGTGGCAGGCGGGTGGTTCGCCGGTGGGTGGTTGGCCGCGCAGTGGTTGGAGGGCGATGACGGTGGTGACTCGGTGGACGCCGACTTCGGCGGGTACGGCGGGTTCGACGCCTGAGCCGGGGCCGGAGGAGCAGGGCTTCCTGGTCGGCGGACCGGGCCGGGCGGCCGAGGTCGCGGTGGTGTCGCTGGTCGAGGCGGGCGCCGTGCGGATCTCGCGCGAGGGCCTGGTCTCGGCGGTCGGACGGCCCGGTCACGGCTGGAGCCCGTTGCAGGCGCACGTGCTGCGCTCGTTGCCGCGCTCGCTCGGTGACGTGATCACCGCGACGGCCAAGAGCGCCGAAGCGCAGTCGCTGCGGTCGCACCTGGTCGACCGGGGCCTGGTCACGCCACCGGGGCGGCGACAGGTGGCGCGTCGGACGCGTCAGCTGCTGATCGCCGCGGCGGTGGGCGCGATCGTCGCGACGATCGCGCTGGAGCTGCCGTTCGAGGTGGCGCTGGCCGCGGTGTTCGGCGGGGTGCTGCCGGCGGCCGTGCTCGGGCGGGTGGGACGTCCGCTGACCGCCGACGGGCGGCACGTGGTGCAGCGGCTGAAGGCGGTCGCCGTGTCGCCGAACCGGATCGCGCTGGTCGCGTACTACGGGCTCTTGGGGAAGGTCGAGCGCCACCACGTGTGGGAGGTGCTGGGCATCGCACCGGCCGCGGCGGCGACGCTTCGACGGCGGTCACGCGGGAGCGGCTCCGACGGCGGTGGCGGCGCGTCGTGCAGCGGCGGGTGCGGTAGTTGCGCCAGCAGCAGTTGCGGCAGCGGCAGCAGCGGTTCCGACAGCGGTGGCTCCTCGTGCGGGGGTGGCGGCGGCTGCGGTGGCGGCGGTGGCGGCGACTGATCGGGTCGAAGGCGACGAAAGGCGGTGGCTCGTGGAGAAGCTGGGTGTCGGGATCGGATGGCGGCCGGAGATCGACCTCACCGTCGAACGCCTGCCCGGCGTGGACTTCGTGGAGGTCGTCGCGGAGAACCTGCACGTCGGGCACCTGCCGGAGTCCGTCCTCCTGCTGCGGGAACGAGGCGTTCCCGTGCTGCCGCACGCGGTCTCGCTCTCGCTCGGCGGCGCGGAACCCGTTGACGCGCAACGGGTCGCGCACCTCGGCGCGCTGGCCGAGGCACTGGACGCCCCGCTGGTCAGCGACCACGTCTGCTTCGTGCGCGCGGGCGGCCTCGACTCCGGCCACCTCATGCCGCTCCCCCGCACCCGCGACGCGCTCGACGTGCTCGTGGCCAACGTCAAGGCCGCGCAGCAGGACCTGCCGGTGCCGCTGGCCCTGGAGAACGTCGCCGCGCTCCTCGACTGGCCGGACGGCGAGCTGACCGAGGGCCAGTTCCTCGCCGAACTGGTCGACCGCACCGACTGCCACCTCCTGGTCGACGTCGCCAACCTCTACGCCAACGCCCGCAACCTCGGCACGGACGTCGCCCGCTTCCTCGACGAGATCCCGCTGGAACGCCTCGCCTACGTGCACGTCGCGGGCGGTGAGGAGCACCAAGGCGTCTACCACGACACGCACGCCCACGCCGTGCTGCCCGAGGTGCTGGACGTCCTCGCCCAGCTGCGCGCCCGCGTCGACCCGCCCGGCGTCCTGCTCGAACGCGACGACGACTACCCGGCCGACGCCGAGCTGGCCGACGAACTGGCCGCGATCCGGGCGGTGCTGGGGTGACCGGACCCCAACGGGACCGGTTGGCCGCGGCGCAGGCCGAGCTGCTGCGGGCGCTCCTGGCCGACGGCGACGTGCCCGCGGGGTTCGACGCGGAGCGGGTGCGCATCGAGAAGCGGGCGCTGCTCACCAAGCGACGCGGGATCGTGGAGATGCTCCGGCCCGAGGTCGCCGTCGAGCTGGGCGACCGGTTCCGGCCCTTGTTCGACGCCTACGCCAAGGAGCACCCCAAAGAGGTCGGCACGCGCTTCCGCGAGGACGCCGCCCGCTTCGCCGAGTGGGCGACCGCCCGGGGCGAGCTCCAGCCACCGAGGAGAAGACGGTGGTGGCGGCGCGCAACCTGATCACCGCCCCGTTCCGTCCCACCGGCATGTGGAGACGGACCTGGCCGCTGGGCGTGCTGCTGCTGGCCACCGCGTGCGGCCCGATCGAGGGCGTGGCCTGCACGGCGATCGGCACGCTCACCGGCGTGACCGTGGACATCGCGGACCCGAGGGTGGCTGCCGCGAAGATCGAGGTTTGCTGGGACGGCTCCTGTGCAACCCCCTCGCTGGAGCTGTACCCGTCGAGCCGGGTCGCCGAGACGACCTGCACCGGCACGTCCCCGGACGACTCGTGCAGCGCGCGCTCCGAGCCGACGGGAGGGAAGCACGGGTTCGCCGACCTCCCTGGGCTGCCCGCGAAACCGGTCACGGTGACCTTGACGCTGCTGGACCAATCCGGTTCTTCCCTCGTGGACCGGAATATCGTGCTGACCCCCGAAATGGTCTACCCCAACGGTCCGGACTGCCCAGCGGGTGGTCCGCAGGCAGGTATCTCAGTTGGTGCCGACGGCTCTATTACTGAACGGTAGGTAACCGTTTACTCGGCTGAATTGGTCAAGAACATGCCGACCAATCAGCGGCTGTCAGCCCTCCCCCGACCCTCTAGCGTCGGTGACGTCAAGGGCAACGTCGCTCTCGGTACATCCGCCGCCACCGCGGGTAGCCAGCCCTTCCGGCCGCGTACCCGCCATGCGCGGCAGTCACCGGGAGGTTCGAGACAGTTGAAGAGCAAACGCATCCGTGGCATGACCTGGGGGGCCGTGCTCGTCGCGGCCGGCCTCACGGCGAGCGGTCCGGGGGTGTCGGGCGCGGAGGACGCCCCGCCGGCGACCGGCGAGCACCGCGAAGTCACGCTGATCACGGGCGACCGGGTCGTGCTCCTCGACGACGAGGTCAGCGCCCTGGTCGCCGCGCCCGGACGAGAACGCACCGTGTTCCACAGCTACCGGCGTGACGGGCACCTGCACGTCGTGCCGCGCGACGCGGCGAAAGCCGTCTCGCAGGGCAGGCTGGACCCGAGGCTGTTCGACGTCACGGGGCTGATCGAGGCCGGCTACGACGACGGCAGCCGCGACACCCTGCCCCTGATCGTGACCGGTGAGCAGGAGCCGTCGACGGCCGGTCTGCGCGTCGGCCACCCGCTGCCCGCGGTCGGCTCGTACGCCGCGCAGGTGGTCAAGTCCGAGGCTGCGGACACCTGGCACACGCTCGTGTCGAGGGCGAGCGTGCGCAAGGTGTGGTTGGACGGGTTGCGCCAACCGAGCCTGGACCGCTCCACCGCGCAGATCGGCGCGCCGACCGCGTGGCAGGCCGGGCACACCGGCAAGGGCGTGAAGGTGGCCGTGCTGGACACCGGCGTCGACCAGGACCACCCGGACCTGGTCGGCCACGAGGTCGCGGAGCGCAACTTCACCGACGACCCGGACAACACCGACGGCGTCGGGCACGGCACGCACGTCGCCGCGACGATCGCGAGCTCGGGCGCGAAGTACAAGGGCGTCGCGCCGGACGCGGACCTGCTGGACGGCAAGGTGTGCGTGCTCGCGGGCTGCCAGGAGTCGGCGATCGTGGCGGGCATGCAGTGGGCGGCCGAGCAGGGCGCGGACGTCGTGAACCTCAGCCTCGGCGGCGGTGACACGAGCGAGGTGGACCCGCTGGAAGAAGCGGTGAACACGCTGTCCGCGCAGACCGGTGTGCTGTTCGTGGTCGCGGCGGGCAACAACTCCCGCCCCGAGACGATCAGCTCGCCCGGCAGCGCCGACGCCGCGCTCACGGTGGGCGCGGTGGACCGGCAGGACGGCATCGCGCCGTTCTCCAGCCGCGGCCCGCGCGTCGGCGACGGTGCGGTCAAGCCCGACATCACCGCTCCGGGCGTGGACATCGTCGCCGCGAAGTCGAGCAGCGGCACGGTCGGCACACCGGCGGGCGACGGGTACGTGTCCATGTCGGGCACGTCGATGGCGACGCCGCACGTGGCGGGCGCGGCGGCGGTCCTCGCGCAGCAGCACCCGGACTGGACGGGCGCGCAGCTCAAGGCGGCGCTGGTGGCGTCCGCGAAGAACAACCCGGCGCTCACGGCGTTCGACCAGGGCGCGGGCCGGGTCGACCTGGGCAAGGCCATCACGACCTCGGTCACCGCCGAGCCCGCGAGCCTGGCCATGGGCCTGCAGAAGTGGCCGCACAACGACGACACCCCGATCACCAAGGCCGTGACCTACCGCAACGACGGCACGGCGCCGATCACGTTGTCGCTGGCCACCGAGGTCAAGGGGCCCGACGGCGGTGGCGCGCCCGCGGGCCTGGTCGGTGTGTCGCCGGCGAAGGTGACCGTGCCGGCGGGCGGCGAGGCGACCGCCTCGGTCACCGCCGACACCCGGCTCGGCACGCAGGACGGCCTGTACGTGGGCTCGGTGGTGGCGACCGGCGGTCCGACGCCGCTGCGCACCGCGCTCAGCGTGAACCGCGAGGTGGAGAGCTACGACGTCCGGTTCGACTTCGTGGACGGCGCGGGCGCGCCCGCGGTCGACTACTACACGTCGATCATCGGGCTGAGCAACGGCACGTTCGCCTTCCCCTACGACGCGGACGGCTCGTTCACGCTGCGGCTGCCGAGGGGCGAGTACTTCACCAACTCCGACGTGCAGACCGACGACACGCGGCTGGCGCTGCTGCCCCGGCCCGGGCTGAGCGTCACCGCGAACACCACGGTGACGCTCGACGCGCGCACGGCCAAGCCGTTGAGGATCACCGCACCGGACGCGGGCGCGGCGGAGGCGTTGGGCGACGTGACGATGGTGCGCGAGCACGGCGCCCGGCAGGCCAGCGTGAGCACGGCGTTCCTCGGCGGTTTCGGCCCGAACGTGTCCATCGCGCACGTCGGACCGGAGCTGGCGGCGGGCGAGATGACCGCGTTGCTGGGCGCGCAGTTCCGCGGCACGCCGGTCGGCGACGAGCCGGTGACCTACCGGTTCGCCTGGACGCAGCAGGGGAAGATGCCGGTCGGGTTCGTGAAGGACGTGGCCGCGACCGAGCTGGCCGAGGTGCGGACGAAGTTCGGCCCCGGGCCCGCGGGCCGCAGGTTCGGGCACGGCGGCAACCCGATCACCGCGGGCGGTGTCGGCGGCTGGGCGTGGCTGCCGGACGTGGCCTCGCCCGGTGAGGCGATCAACCGGGTCACCACGGACCTGGCGTGGTCGTGGGGCTTCCTGCAGTTCGGCGCGGAGGGCGCGGTCGAGGCGACGTTGACCTCGCCGGAGCGCACCTACCAGCGCGGCCGCACGCACGACGAGCGGTTCAACGACCCGGTGTTCTCCCCCGCGCTGCCCGAGTCGCGCTCGCCGTACCTGGCGCGCAGCGGCAACGAGATCAGCTTCGCGGTGCCGCTGTTCACCGACCGTGCGGGCAACGGCGGCAACGCGGCGGTGTCGTCGGCCCGGACCACGTTGCTGCGCGACGGGACGAAGGTCGGCGAGACGCCGTACGCGGCGAACGGGCTGTTCGAGGTGCCCGCGGGCGCGGCGGCCTACCGGGTGGAGACCGACGCGGTGCGGGCGGGCGGCACGTCGGAGTTCGCCACCAAGGTGAGCGCCGCGTGGACGTTCCGCTCGGACACGGCGGCGACCGACCGGTACGTGCCGCTGCCGCTGTCGGTGGTGCGGTTCACGCCGGAGCTGGACGCCGGCGGCGCGACGCCGAAGGGGCAGGCCCTGCGCGTGCCGCTGACCGTGCAGCAGCAGGACGGGGCGGTCAACGGCACGATCGGCCGGATCGACGTCGAGGTGTCGTTCGACGACGGGGCGACGTGGACCGCGGCGCCGGTGTCGGCAGGCGTCGCCACCATCGCGAACCCGAACGCGGCCGGTTACGGCTCGGTGCGGGTGAAGGCGACCGACAGCGACGGCAACGCCCTGGAGCACACCGTGATCAGGGCTTACAAGATCGCCTGATCGAGCTCGGGAGGGGCGTCCGCGACCGGCGGGCGCCCCACCCGGCGAGCAACGCCCGTTGGGCTGCTCGGCCGCCCGCACGCACCACGTTGGGCCGCTGAATCCGCTCCCACGACTGGATAGCGTCGAAAACGTCGGGGGGCGACGTCCATTCGGTTCACCGCACGTTCCGCCTCCCGCAGGCGCGTTCCACAGCGCGCTCAACCAGATTCGGGAGGTATCTGCGTTGAATCCGAGATCACGAAGGCGCGGTGCGATTTGGGGAGCCGCGCTGCTGGCGGTCGGAGTGGCCGCGGGGGCCCCCCCCCGCCCCCCCGGGGCCCCCCCCCCCCCCCCCCCCCCCGGCCGCCGGGGGGCCCCCCCCCCCCCCGGCAACCCCCCC
>NZ_JAJHUO010000030.1:106489-147481 GCF_020859565.1 Saccharothrix luteola
CTAGATCTGGTGGGCGGGGTGGGTTTGGGGGGGTGGGGGGGGGGGGGGGGGGGGGGGCGGGGGCCCCGGGGCGGGCGGGGGGGGGCCCCGCACCACCACCGGACCGCGTCGACGGCGAGCGGCACACCGTCACCCTGATCACCGGCGACCGGGTCGTCGTCGCCGGCCACGCGCTCCTGTCGGTCACGCCGGGTCGGGACCGCGACGGCATCACGTTCCACCGGTTCCTGCGCGACGGCCGCTTGCACGTCATCCCGCGCGACGTCGCCCGGCCGCTCGCCGACGGCAAGCTGGACCTGCGGCTGTTCGACGTGACCGGGCTCGTGGACGCGGGCTACGACGACGCGCGCCGCGACACCGTGCCCTTGATCATCACCGGCGACCAGCCGCGCACCGGCGGCGTCCAGGTCACCCGCGCGCTGCCCACCATCGGTTCGGTGGCCGCGCGCACCGCGAAGTCCGAGGCCGGCACGGCGTTCCAGGGCCTGGTGAACGACCCGGGCGTGCGGAAGATCTGGTTGGACGGCATCCGCAAGCCCAGCCTCGACCGCTCGGTCGCCCAGATCGGCGCGCCGACGGCGTGGCAGGCCGGGTACACCGGCAAGGGCGTGAAGGTCGCCGTGCTCGACAGCGGTGTGGACCAGACGCACCCCGACCTGGTCGGCCGCGAGGTCGTCGAGCGCAACTTCACCGAAGACCCCGACAACAGCGACCTGGTCGGCCACGGCACGCACGTCGCCGCCACGGTCGCGAGCGCGGGCGAGAAGTACCGGGGTGTCGCGCCGGACGCGCAGATCCTCGACGGCAAGGTGTGCTCGTTGAACTGCGCCGAGTCCTGGATCGTCGACGGCATGCAGTGGGCCGCCGACCAGGGCGCCGACGTGATCAACATGAGCCTCGGCGGCACGGACACCCCGGACGTCGACCCGCTGGAGCAGGCCATCGAGACCCTGTCCGCGCGGACCGGCACCCTGTTCGTGGTCGCGGCGGGCAACTCCGGCCGCCCCGAGACGCTGAGCTCGCCGGCCAGCGCGGACGCGGCGCTCGCCGTCGGCGCGGTCGAGCGGGACGACGCCATCGCGGACTTCTCCAGCCGAGGACCCCGCGTCGGCGACGGCGCGCCGAGGCCCGACATCACCGCGCCCGGCGTGGACATCGTCGCGGCCAAGTCCGGCACCGGCCGGATCGGCACACCGGTGGGAGACAAGCACGTCGCCGTGTCGGGCACGTCCATGGCCACACCGCACGTGGCGGGCGCGGCGGCGTTGATCGCCCAGCAACACCCCGACTGGAACGGCGCGCAGATCAAGGCCGCGCTCATGGCCTCCGCCAAGCACAACCCGGCGCTCACCGCGTTCGACCAGGGCACCGGCCGCGTCGACCTCACCAAGGCCATCACCACCACGGTGACCGCCGACCCGCCGTCGCTCGCCCTCGGCCTGCAGCAGTGGCCGCACGACGACGACGTCGCCACCAGCAAGGAGTTCGCCCTCCGCAACACCGGCACGCAGCCGGTCACGCTGGACCTCGCGATCGACGCGAAGGGCCCCGGCGGCGCGCCCGTGCCGGCCGGCGTGTTCACCGTCAGCCCCGCCACGGTCACCGTGCCCGCGGGTGGCGAGGCGAAGGCCACCGTCACCGCAGACACCAAGGCGGCGACCGTCGACGGCGCGTACAGCGGCACGGTCGTGGCCTCCGGCGGCGGCGTAGAGCTGCGCGTGCCGGTCGGCGTGAACCGCGAGGTCGAGAGCTACGACGTCACGTTCGAGTTCATCGACGCGGAGGGCAGGCCCGCGGTCGACTACTTCGCGTTCGTCATCGGCCTGGACAACGACAAGGTCCTCTTCCCGAGCGGTGACGGCGGGAAGGCCACCGCCCGGCTGCCCGTCGGCGAGTACCTGGTCGTGAACGAGGTGCTGACCGACGGGACGAAGGCCGCCGTGCTGCCGCAGCCCAGCCTGCGGGTCAACCGCGACACCACGTCGGTCGTCGCGGACGCCCGGAGGGCGAAACCGGTCTCCATCACCTTCCCCGACCCGCGGGCCGAGGCGCCGCTCGGCGACCTGCTGCTCACCCGCAGCCGTGACGGCAGGCTGGTGGCCGCCATCGGCGGGGTGTACGCGGGCGGCTTCGGCAACGTGTCGATCGGGCACCTCGGCCCCGAGCTGCCCGCCGAGGACTTCTCCGTGCTGGTGAACACGCACGCCACCGGCACACCGGTCGGCGCCACCCCGGTGACCTACCGGTTCGCGTGGGTCGAGCGCGGCCGGGCGCCCACGGGTTTCGTCCGCGCGCCGACCAAGCGGGAACTGGCCGAGGTGCGGTCGGAGTTCGCCGCCGGTCCGGCGGGCAAGGAGCACCGCTTCGCGGGCTTCCCCGTGCTACCGGGCGGGCTGGGCGGTCTCGGCGTCGAGGCCGCGGTGACCGCGCCGGGTCGGTCCCTCGACTACGCCACCACGGCACCGGGCGTCGAGTGGGCGTGGTCGCTCGCGCAGTTCGGGTCAGGAGGGATCGAGGCGCAACTGGACTCGCCGCTGCGGACGCACCAGCCGGGGCGCACGTACCACCAACGGTTCAACCGCCCGGTGTTCGGGCCGGCCATGCCCGCCGCGCCGTTCCCGTACCTGGCCAGGTCCGGTGACCTGGTCGACTTCTCCCTGCCGCTGTTCGGCGACCGGGACGGCAACTCCGGCCGGTCGGTGACGTCGTCGGCGCGGACCACGTTGCTGCGCAACGGGACCGTGGTCGGTGAGACGGGCGAGCCGGCCGCCGGTCGGTTCCTCGTGCCGCCGGGGGCGGCGGACTTCCGCGTCGAGGCGGAGGGCGTGCGCGCGCCGGGCGTCTCGGAGTTCTCCACGGCGGTCAGCGGTGCGTGGACGTTCCGCTCGGACACCGTCACGGGTGACCGGTTCGCGCCGCTGCCGTTGACCGTGGTCCGGTTCACGCCCGCGCTCGACGCGAACGGCGTCGCGCCCGCCGGCCGGGTGCTGCGGGTGCCGCTCGTGGTCGAGCAGCAGCCGGGCGCGGCCAACGGCCGGGTCGACCGGGTCGCCGTCGAGGTGTCGTTCGACGACGGCAAGTCGTGGTCGTCGGCGGCGGTGGTCGGGCGCACCGCCTTCGTGCGCAACCCCGCGACGGCCGGGGACGCCTCGTTGCGCGTCAAGGGCTCCGATCGCAACGGCAACACGTTCGAGCAGACCGTGATCCGGGCCTACCGGATCGGTTGAGCACGGTCGTGTGACGAGAGGGGGCGTTCGCTCGATCGGATGCCCCCTCTCGCGAACTATCGACGGTGAGTGAGCACCAACTGACCCATTCGAGGGGTTAACTTCCCACAAAGAGACGCTGTCTTCACCCTGACGGGTGGATAGCGTCGAAGTCGTTGGGGGGCTTCGACTGTTCCGGTACTCCGCCGCACCGTGAGCCGGCGGTGCCTTCCGACTGCGCGCGTTTCCGCAGCGCGACAACCAGATTCGGGAGGTATCTGCGTTGACGTCGAGATCACGAAGGCTCGGGGCCGGGTGGGCGGCCACCGTCCTCGCCGCCGGGCTCACGGCAGGCGCGGCAACGGGGGTTGCCGCCGCCACACCGGAGCGGCACGACCGGCCCGCCGGGCACACGCCGGCGACCGTCACCCTCATCACGGGCGACAAGGTCCTGCTCACCGGACCCACGTCCGGCTCGCTCCAGGCCGGCCCCGGCCGCGAGCGGGTCGTCTTCCACACGTTCCACCGGGACGGCAACCTGCACGTGGTGCCGGCCGACGCCGCCGCGGCGGTGGCCACCGGCAAGCTGGACCTGCGCCTGTTCGACGTGACCGGGCTGGTCGAAGCCGGTTACGACGACGCGCGCCGCGACACGCTGCCGCTGATCATCACCGGCGACCAGCCGCGTGCCGGCGGCGTCCACGTCACCCGCGCGCTGCCCACCGTCGGCGCGGTCGCCGCGCGGACCGCGAAGGCCGACGCCGGCACGACGTTCCAGGCCCTGGTGAACGACCCGGGCGTGCGGAAGGTCTGGCTCGACGGCCTGCGCCAACCGAGCCTCGACCGCTCCACCGCCCAGATCGGCGCGCCGACCGCGTGGCAGGCCGGGCACACCGGCAAGGGCGTCAAGGTCGCGGTCCTCGACGGCGGCGTCGACGGCACGCACCCCGACCTGACGGGCAAGGAGGTCGCGGAGCAGAACTTCACCGAGGACCCCGACGCCACCGACGTGGACGGCCACGGCACGCACGTCGCCGCGACCATCGCCAGCTCCGGGACCGAGTACCGGGGCGTCGCGCCGGACGCGCAGATCCTCGACGGCAAGGTGTGCATCCTCCAGGGCTGCGCCGAGTCGTGGATCCTCGGCGGCATGCAGTGGGCCGTCGACCAGGGCGCCGACGTGGTCAACCTGAGCCTGGGCGGCAACGACTCACCCGGCCTCGACCCGCTGGAAGAAGCCGTGAACACGCTGTCCGCCCAGAGCGGCACGCTGTTCGTGATCGCCGCGGGCAACGCGGGCCGTCCCGGGACGGTCGGCTCACCGGGCAGCGCCGACGCCGCGCTCACCGTCGGCGCGGTCGAGCGCGACGACACCATCGCGTACTTCTCCAGCCGCGGCCCCCGCGTCGGCGACGGCGCGGTCAAGCCCGACATCACCGCGCCGGGCGTGGACATCGTCGCGGCGAAGGCCGCCACCGGCAGCATCGGCACGCCCGTGGACGAGAACCACGTGGCGCTGTCCGGCACCTCCATGGCCACGCCGCACGTCGCGGGCGCGGCGGCGTTGATCGCCCAGCAGCACCCGGACTGGACGGGCGCGCGGATCAAGGCCGCGCTCATGGCCTCGGCCAAGCACAACCCGGCGCTGACGGCGTTCGACCAGGGCGCGGGCCGGGTCGACCTGGCCAAGGCCATCACCGCCTCGGTGACGACGGACCCCGTCAGCCTCTCCATGGGCGTCCAGCAGTGGCCGCACACCGACGACACGCCGGTCGCCAAGGAGCTGACCTACCGCAACAGCGGCGCCGCGCCGGTCACCTTCCCGGTGTCCGTCGACGCCAAGGGCCCGGACGGCAAGCCCGCGCCCGCGGGCATGTTCACCGTCGCACCGGCCACCGTCACCGTGCCCGCCGGCGGTGAGGCCAAGGTGACCGTCACCGCCGACACCAAGGTCGGCGCGGTCGACGGCGCGTTCTCCGGCACGGTCGTCGCCGGTGACGTCCTGCGCACGCCGGTGGCCGTCGACCGCGAGGTCGAGAGCTACGACCTCACCGCGACGTTCCTCGACGCCGACGGCCAGGCGCCCAGCAGTTACACCGGCACCCTGATGGGCGTGGACAACGACACGTTCACGTTCCTCGAGGACACCGACAACACCGTGACCACCCGCCTGCCCAAGGGCGAGTACATGGTGTCCGCCACGGTGGTCACCGGTGACGTGGCGGACGGCCGGATCGCCGTGCTGCCGCAGCCCTCGTTGACGGTCACCGGGACCGCCACCCTCACCTTCGACGCCCGCGCCGCCAAACCCTTCAAGATCACACCGCCCGACCCGGACGCGGTGGCGATGATCGGCGACATCGGCTTCGACCGCACGGTCGGCGACCGGCGAACCGGGTACGGCGTAGCGTTCTTCGACGGGTTCCCGGAGCACATGACGGTCGCCCACAGCGGTCCGGAACTGCCCGCCGACCAGCTCGAAGTCATGATCGGCGCCCAGTACGAGGGCAAGCCGGTCGACGGCGCGCACGTCGCCTACCGGTTCGCGTGGATCGAGCACGGCCGGGTGCCCACCGGGTTCGTCCGCGCGCCCGCCAAGCGCGAGCTGGCCGAGGTCCGGACGAAGTTCGGCCCCGGCCCCGCCGCCGACGAGTTCATCCACGGCGGCAGCGCGATCGGTCCGAGCGGCTCCGGTGGCTGGTCCGTGCTGTTCCCGGTGAAGCCGGGCAGCACCGCGATCGACTACGTCGCCACCGCCGACCTCAAGTGGATCTGGCGGTTCGCCCAGCTCCAGGGCGAGTTCGACTTCGTCGCGGACTACCAGTCGCCCGACCGCACCTACCGGCCCGGCGAGCGCGGCCGGGAGAGCTTCAACTTCCCGGTCTACGGTCCCGGTCTGCCCGTGTCGCGCTTCGAGTACCTCTCCCGGATCGACGATCACATCCTCGTGCAGGTGCCGTTGCTCAACGACGGCGCGAACAACCTGGGCGGGTCCGCCTACGAGACCGCGCGCACCGCGCTCTACCGCGACGGGACCAAGATCGGCGAGGTCGCGGAGCCGCGCGGGCAGTTCACCGTGCCCGGTGGCGCGGCGGACTACCGCGCGGAGGTCGACGTCGTCCGGGCGCCGGGCATCTCCGAGCTGAGCTCGCGGGTCACCGGCGCGTGGACGTTCCGCTCGGACACCGTGCCCGCCGGTGAGCTCCGCAAGCTGCCGATCTCGGTCGTGCGGTTCACTCCCGAGCTCGACGCGAACGGCGGCGCGCCCGCCGGACGCGTGCTGCGCATCCCGCTGACCGTGCAGCAGCAACAGGGCGCCGACCACGGCCGCGTGCGCAAGGTCGAGGTCGAGGTGTCGTTCGACGACGGCAAGACGTGGTCCAAGGTGCCCGTCGTCGGTGGCGCGGCGCTCGTGCGCAACGCCGACCGGGCGGGCTTCGCGTCCTTGCGCGCCAAGGGCTCGGACAGCTCGGGCAACACGTTCGAGCACTCGGTGATCCGGGCCTACCGGCTCACCCGGTAACCGCGGACCGGTGCGGAGGGGCGTCCGAGTTCGGGCGTCCCTCCGCCCGGGTCACCACGTGTCCTTGCGGTAGATCGAGCCACCTTCGTCCGGGTCGTCGTCCACCGGCGGGCGGCGCGCGGGTGGCGGCGGCTGCTGCTGGAACGGCTGCGGCGGGGGCGGCGGCTGGGGGTGGTTCCGCACCGGCTGCTGGAACGTCCGGGGCGGCTGCTCGTACTGCTGCGGCCCACCAGGTCCACCCGGTCCCGGCCCCGGCCCACCCGGTCCGGGCATCCCCGGCACGACTGGCGGCGTCGGGCCGAGGCCCAGCTCGGCGGGGTCGATCGAGCTGTCCTCCAACAGCGGCGCGGCCAGCGCCTGCACCTGCTTCGACGCCTCCGCCGACGCCTGGAACACCAGGTTCAGCAGGTTCGCGGCCAGCTCGCGGCCGTTGCGCAGGGCCCGGTCGTCGATGCGCAGGTCGACCAGTTGGCCGTTCGCGGTCACGGTCGCGGTCAGCAACCCGTCACCGGACTTCCTGGTCACCCGCAGCCCGGCCAGCTGCCCCTGCAGTTCGCCCGCCTGCTGCTGCTTCTGCTCGGCGAGTTCGGTGATCCGCGCCAGCTTCTGTTCGAGATCTTCTCGCATCGCGCCCTCGATCCGCTGTACTACTGTCTGCCGCAGGCTAGTGCACCGAACGGCGGCGCAATTCGCGATCCGGTGGAACCAGAGCGTGATCGCGACCGTCCGAGGGTTCGATATCGGGGAGGTGGCGCGATGACGGCGAAGTTCGACGTCAAGCTCGACGGCATCCTGGAGTTCGCGGGCACGTCGGTCCGCCGGGGAGACCGGTTCGACCAGGTCATGGCCGCTCTGGAGGCCGCCAAGGTCGGCCGCGAGTCGTTCGGCAAGATGCCGTCCAGCGGCGACATCCACGCCTCGTACGAAGAGCGCGTGACCTCGACCATGAACGATCTCAAGGAATGCGCCGAGGCCATGCGCGACATCGCCGAATCGGTGCGCGACACCGCCGAGGACTACCAGGGCGTCGACGGCGGAATCGGAGAGATCCTCACAGACATCGTCCAAGGCCTCGAAGGTCTGACGATTCCGAAGGTGGGCGGATGAGTCCCAGCACGACCGTCGAGGTCAACAACAAGATCGAGACTTTCCTGAACGGCTGCCCCGGCCCGGTCCAGGGCATCATCCGGCCGCTGCTGAACCCGTTCCTGGAAGCCATCGACTGGGTCGCGGGCGATCCGGACGACCTGATCCGCGCGGCCGACGCATGGGAGAAGGCCGCCACCGACATCCGCGCGATCGTGTCGGACGAGGCGAGCGCCCGGCAGGCCGTCAGCGGCGTGTGGCAGGGCCCGGCGGCGGACAAGTTCAACGGCAGGCTGACCGAGATCGAGGAGCAGATCGACCAGCTCGCCCAGAACGTCCAGGACACGTCCGGGATGCTGGTCGAGGCCGCCAAGGGCTGCGTCGACTCGGCGAACCTGATCATCGACCTCGTCATCGACCTGATCATGATGTTGGTGACCGACCTGCTGGTGAGCCTCGCGCTCTCGGTGGTCAGCTTCGGCGCGTCGCTGGCCGCCGGCGCCGCCGCGGCCGCCGCCAAGGCCGCGGCCACCCTCGGCAAGGTCTTCAAGATCGTGAAGAAGCTGGCCGACCTGCTGATGAAGCTCTCGAACATGCTGCGCAAGCTGGCCGACGCCGCCAAGGCGTACAAGGCGGGCTTGAAGGCGATCAAGGCGCTGAAGAAGGCAGCGGGCACGTTCAGCAAGGAAGGCATCGCGCTCGGCGTGGCCAAGTCGATCTACACCGCGCCGGTGCGCATCCCGCTGGGCCAGGTGCTGGGCGAATCGGTGCCGGGCGGACCGGCGGGCGGCCTGTTCAACATGGGCAAGGACGTCTACAACTACGCGACCGACGACGACTGATGGTCGACGACCTCAAGGTGTGGGGGGACGACGCGCGGCGCGCGTTGGCCCCCGGTGAGGCCCTGCTCGCGATCACGTCCGTCGGCGTGGCCTACGGCGCGCGCGGCGGGGCCGAACCGGACTTCTGGACCACGCCGGCGGGTCGGGTCGCCGACCGGGTGAACCGGGCCGTGCCGGAGCCGAAGGGCTGGGTCGGCAAGGCGTTGGCCGGGGTCGGCGGGGTGGCGTTCGCGTCGCCGTCGCTCGACCTGCCGGGCGAGTTCCCGGAGAGCTGGATCGGCGGGCGCACGTGCTACGGCCCCGTCGGGTCACTGGCCAGGCAGCTCGAAGCGGTCGTGACCGGGCACAGCTTCTTCGCCGTGACGTCGCAGCGGGTCGTCGCCCTGGTCAACGCCGACGACCGGATGACCGTGGCCTGGGCGATGCCGCGCGACGTCGTGGCGGCGGCCAGGCGCCGTCCCCGGCTGCTCGCGCGGGGACGGTTCGGCCTGGTGTTCCGGGACGGCTCGTGGATCGTGCTCGGCACGTTCGGCGCGCACGTCGGCAGCGCCCACGCCCAGCGCGTCGTCGCCGCCCTTACGGCAGGTTCGTGACCAGCTCGGCGGCCGGCACGCGGGTCCCGGTGTAGAACGGGATCTCCTCGCGCACGTGGCGCCGCGCCTCCGTGCCGCGCAGGTGCCGCATGAGGTCGACGATGCGGTGCAGCTCGTCGGCCTCGAACGCCAGCATCCACTCGTAGTCGCCCAGCGCGAACGACGCGACCGTGTTCGCCCGCACGTCCGGGTAGTCCCGCGCCTCCTTGCCGTGGTCGGCGAGCATGCGGCGGCGGTCCTCCTCCGGCAGCAGGTACCACTCGTAGGACCGCACGAACGGGTACACGCACACGTACTTGCGCGCTTCCTCGCCCGCCAGGAACGCCGGGATGTGGCTGCGGTTGAACTCGGCGGGCCGGTGCAGCGCGACCTGGCTCCACACCGGGGTGGACACGCGGCCGACCGCGGTGCGGCGGAACCCCGTGTAGGCCTGCTGGACCTGCTCGATCTCCTCGGCGTGCCACCAGATCATGTAGTCGGCGTCCGCGCGCAGGCCCGCCACGTCGTACACGCCGCGCACCACCACGCCCTTGGACTCCAGGCCGTCCAGGTACTCCTGCGCCTCGGAGGCCGCCGGACCGCGGTCGTCGGGCAGGCGACCGGGCTCCACCCGGAAGACCGACCACATGGTGTAGCGGATGGTGTCGTTGAGTTCGTTGTAGTTCAGGCGGGCCATGGCCCAATCCTCTCACTCAGCCGGCGCGGGGCAGCACGTGAGCGGCGACACGCGCGGCGGCGGCGTCCCCGGTCGCGATGCACGCGGGGATGCCGACGCCGTGCAGCGTGGCACCCGCCACGGCCAGGCCCGGTACCGCGCCGACGGCGTCCTCGATGCCCCCGACGAGGTCCAGGTGGCCGACGCCGTACTGCGGCAGGCCGCCGCCCCAGCGGGTGACCACGGCGTCGATCGGCTGGGCCGTGACGCCGGTCAGCTCGCGCAGGTCGTGCCGGACGGCCGCGATCAGCTCGCCGTCGTCGCGCTGCAACAGGTGCGCCTCGCCGTGCCTGCCGACGCTGCCGCGCACCAGCACCGGCTCGCCGGCCAGGTGCGCCCACTTGCGGCTGGAGAAGGTGAACGCCTTCGCGGTGAACGGCACCCCGTCGGCTGCCCGCTCGTCCTCGGCCAGCAGCACGCCGGACCGCTCGGGCAGCTCGGTGCCGGGCGGCAGGGCCAGCGCCACCACCGCCATCGACGCCAGCTCGACCTCGGCGTAGCGGCGGGCCGCGGCGGGCACGACGTCGGCGAGCAGCTTGCGCGCGGCGGGCGCGGGCACGGCGAGCACCACACCGTCCACGTCCAGGTGCTCAGGCGCGGCGGCGGAGCCGATCTCCAGCCGCCACCCGTGCTCGCGGCGGACCAGGGCGCGCACCGGCAGGCCGAGCCTGACCTCGGCCGCCTCCGCCAGACGATCGACCAACGTCGACAGGCCGTCGCGCAGCGTGCCGAAGACCGGCGGTCGGGCGACACCCGGCCGGGGTGGCGCGGGAATCGTGGTCGCGGCGGCGGCCAGCAGCGAACCGACGCCCGAGTCGAGCGCGCGGGCCAGCTGCGGCATGGTCGCGCGCAGTCCGAGCACGTCGGTGCGGCCGGCGTAGACACCGCCGAGCAGCGGCCCGACCAGGCGGTCGCCGACCTCGGGGCCGAACCGCTCGCGCAGCAGCGCGCCGACGGAGACGTCCGCGCCGTCCAGCCGGATCGGCGGCAGGTCGGGTTCCGCGGCGACCCGGCGTTGGCCCTCGTGCGACAACACCTGGCGCACGGCGTCGACCGACGCGGGGACACCCATGAGGGTGTGCGCGGGGATGGGGCGGGTGTCGCCGGCGGCGTGGATGCTCGCGGCGACCTTCGCGGGGTGCACGAGCTGGTCGGCCAGGCCCAGTTCGGCGACCAGCGCGGTGGCCTCGGGGCGGCGGTGCAGGAACGCCTCCGCGCCCACGTCGTAGGCGCGCCCGCCGACCTCGGCGGTGCGCAGCTTGCCGCCAAGCCGGTCGGACTGCTCGACCACGGTGATCACGGCCCGGGGACCGAGCAGGTGGCGCAGCCGGTGCGCGGCGGCGAGGCCGGAGATCCCGCCCCCGACCACCGCCACCCGCGGCGCTCTCATGCGGCCCGGTGGACCAGCTCGACGGCCCGGGTGATCACGTCCGGGTCGGTGTCGGGCAGCACGCCGTGGCCGAGGTTGAAGATGTGCCCGGCGGCGGCCCGGCCCTCGCGCTTGATCCGCTCGATCTCGCGTTCCAGCGCGGGCAGGCCCGCGAACAGCAGCGCGGGGTCGAGGTTGCCCTGGACCACCGGCTTCGGCAGGTCCGGCGCGGCCCGCACCAGCCGCTCGACCGCCACGTCCAGCGGCGTGCGCCAGTCGACGCCGACCACGTCCGCGCCCGCCTCGCGCATCGCGGGCAGCAGCTCGCCCGTGCCGACGCCGAAGTGGATGCGCGGCACGCCGCTGACGCTCTGGAGCACCCTCGCCGAGTGCGGCAGGACGAACTCGCGGTAGTCGCGCTCGGACAGCGCGCCCGCCCACGAGTCGAACAGCTGGACCGCCTTCACGCCCGCGCGCACCTGCACCCGCAGGAACTCGGCGGTGATGCCCGCCAGCCGGTCCAGCAACGCGTGCCACAGGTGCGGGTCGCCGTGCATGAGCGCCTTGGTGCGCTCGTGGTTCTTGCTCGGGCCGCCTTCGACCAGGTAGGAGGCCAGGGTGAACGGCGCGCCGGCGAAGCCGATCAGCGGCACGTTCCCGAGCTTGGCGTTGAGCAGCCCGATCGCGTCGGCCACCGGGCGCACCTGCTCCTCGTGCAGCTCGGGGATGGCCTTGACGTCGGATTCCGTCGAGATCGGCTTGGCCACCACCGGACCGGTGCCCGGCACGATGTCCAGGTCGACGCCCGCGGCCTTGAGCGGCACGACGATGTCGGAGAACAGGATCGCGCCGTCCACGTCGTGGCGGCGCACCGGCTGGAGGGTGATCTCGCAGACCATCTCCGGGTCCATGCAGGCGTCCAGCATCGCGGTGCCTTCGCGCAGCTTGCGGTACTCCGGCAGGGAGCGGCCCGCCTGGCGCATGAACCAGACCGGGGTGCGTGACGGCCTGCCGCCGCGCGCGGCGACGAGCAACGGGGCTTCGGTGATGTCGTTCATCTCGCCCTCCATGCTCCCACGGGCTGGGCGGTGGACGTCGTCGGGCGCGTCTTCGGGCGGGGTCTTCAGGCACGGCGTGCCGCGCTCACGTTCCGAGGTTTAGGGGCCTACAGTCCGTGGTGTGACGGAGCCCGAACTGTTCCAGCGGGCGGTGGCGACGCTCCGGTCGGTGCGAACCCGACCCGAACTGGAGTTGACCGAGGTGCGCCCGCCGCAACGGCTTGCGCCTTGGGCCTTCGCGCTGACCGCGGAGGTGACCGGGCCCGCCGACGAGCTGTCCTCGGGACGGCTCGTGCTGCTGCACGACCCGGACGGGGTCGAGGCGTGGTCGGGCGTGTTCCGGCTGGTCGCCTACGTGCGGGTCGAGCTGGACGCGGAACTGGCCGCCGACCCGCTGCTGCCCGAGGTCGGGTGGTCGTGGCTGGTGGAGGCGCTGGAGGTGGCCGGGGCGGAGTTCCTGGCGCTGGGCGGGACCGTCACGCAGACGTCGTCGGCGAGGTTCGGCGACATCGCCGGCCCGGCCCGCACGGACGACCTGGAACTACGCGCCTCCTGGACCGCCCGCACGGCCGACCTGGCCGCTCACGGCACGGCGTTCTACGACGTCATGGCCACCGCCGTGGGCCTACCCCCGGTCGGCGTGTCGACGTTGCGCTGACCGCGGCCACCGGTTGTCCACAGGCGCCATCCGTCCGCCCGAATCCGTCGGTGCCGGCCGGCAGAATAAAGACAGGGGTCCCCCGGCGGGGACCCCTGCGGCAGCGAGGCGGATCAGTCGTTGGCGCGGAGCACGCGCAGGGCGTTGAGACCGGCGAGCTTGGCGCAGTCGTCCTCGCTCCACCCCCGGTCCAGCAGGGCGCCGATCAGGTCCGGGTAGCAGGAGACGTCCTCCATGCCCTCCGGCAGGCTGCGCGTCCCGTCGTAGTCGCCGCCCAGGCCGATGTGGTCGATGCCGGCCACCTCACGGGCGTAATCCAAGTGGGCGATGACATCGTCCATGGTCACGCGCGGTGTTGGGCCGGCGGCCGGCCACGCGTCCGCGAACCGGTTGCGGGCGTCGAGGTCGTTGTGGTTCTCCCCCGCCGCCTCCATCGCGTCCTTGAGCCGGGCGTCCCAGTCGACGTAGGCCTGCGACAGGAACTGCGGCACGAACGTCACCATGCACACCCCGTCGTTGTCCCGCAGCCGCGCCAGCACGTCGTCCGGCACGTTGCGCGGGTGGTCGGCGACGGCGCGGCACGACGAGTGGCTGAAGACCACCGGCCGCGTCGAGACCTCCAGGGCGTCCCGCATGGTGGACGGCGCGACGTGCGACAGGTCGACCAGCATCCCGATGCGGTTCATCTCGCGGACCACGTCCCGCCCGAAGTCGGTCAGCCCGCCGTGCACGGGAGTGTCCGTCGCCGCATCCGCCCACGTCGTGTTCTCGTTGTGAGTGAGCGTCATGTACCGCACGCCGAGCCGCCGCAACGCGCGCAGCACGCCGAGCGAGCCGTTGACGCTGTGTCCGCCCTCCGCGCCGATCAGGGAGGCTATCCGCCCGTCCCGGAAGGCCCGTTCAGCCTCGTCGGCGGTGGTCGCGATGCGCAGGTGGTCGGGGTAGCGCGCGGCGAGGTCGTGCACCAGCTCGACCTGCTCCAGCACGGCGGTGACGGCTGCGTCGCCCGCCAGTTGGCAGGGCACCCAGACGGACCAGAACTGCATGCCCAACCGGCCGTCGCGCGCCCGGACCAGATCGGTCTGGAGAGCGGGCTGGCGCACCATCAGGTCGACGATCGAGACGGCCGCGGCCGGATCACCGGCCGTTGACTTTTCACCGAATTCACCCTCGGCGCCCAGCACGCGCAGCGCCCACGGCAGGTCGTTGTGCCCGTCGACCAGGGGCACCCGGGCCAGCAGTTCCTCGGCCCGGCCTCGACCTGTGGTGCTCGCCACCCGCAACTCCTTGATGTCGTCGTGAGAACCGCTCGCGTTACGTGCCCGATCGAGTTGTCAGCCGATCGTGTGACAGCGGGGGCCATCAGTGACAACTCATTCGGGATAGATACCCGATTGATCGTCCCGTAGACCCGCTTGGGCGGCTACGCTGCCCCAGACGACACCACTTTCGGTCGATCAGTGGCGCGGCTGATTGGACGAAAGTCCCGGTGCCGGTCGGGGGGCACGACCGACTCCAGGGAGGTAGTGACGTGGCTGCCGTCGGCTTAGGTCAGGCCGTTCGTACCACGCCAGCCGGCACGTTGCCGGCGAACATGGTCCCGCACCCGCGGGAGGAGCTTTTTTCAGTGCTGGTGGTCGACGACCACCCACTGCTGAGGGAGGCGATATCGGCTCGGCTCACCCAGATGGGAGCCGGGACAGTGCATGAGGCGGCTTCGGTTGCGGAGGCTCGGGCGCGGGCACTCGCTACCGGACCGTGCGACCTCGCGATCCTCGATCTGGGTCTGCCGGATGGCACCGGCATCGACCTGGTCACGGAACTCCGTGCCCAGGGCTGGCCCCGCATCGTGGTCCTCGCGTCCTCCGACGACCCCTACGCGGTCAGGTCGGCCTTCCAGGCAGGCGCTCAGGCGTACCTGCTGAAGTCCGCCTCGCCGATGGTGGTCACCGACGGGGTGCGCAGGGTCCTCGACGGCGGCGTCTACGCAGACCCGAGCGTCGCGCCCGTGCTCGCCGCGGGCACGAGGGTGCCGGGCACCGACAACACGCCGCGGGAGCTTTCCGCGCGTGAGGTCGAGGTCCTCCAGCTGGTCGCCGATGGCCAGAGCAACAAGGAAATCGGCGAGGCGCTCAGCCTTTCCGCGCTCACGGTGAAGTCTCACCTGTCGCGGATCGGACGCAAGCTGGGCACCGGGGATCGGGCTCAGATGGTGGCGCTGGCCATGCGTGCCGGCGTGATCCGCTGAGCAGGTCGGCACACTGAACCGGCCGAACACACCCGCGAGTGGTGCGTTCGTCGTAGGGTCTTCCGCCGTGGACGTACCCTCCGACGAGCCAACCGAACCAACCGGTGCTGATCCGGTGCCGCTGGTGGAACCCGCTGACGGCGTTCCGCCTGTCGTCGCCGACGCACCGTCGCGGCCGGGGGGGGGGGGGGGGGGCGCCCGGGCGGGGGGGGGGGGGGCGGGGGGCACCGTGCGGGGCGCCGGGCCCCCGCCCCGGGGGGGGGGGGGGGGGGGGGGGGGGGGGCCCCCCCCCCCGGGTCCGGTTGCGGTGGACACCGAGCGAGCCTCGGGATACCGCTACTCGCAACGCGCTTACCTGGTGCAACTGCGCCGGGAAGGTGCCGGGACCGTGCTGGTCGACCCGATCGCCCTCGGCGGTCGGCTCGATCCGCTGGTCCAGGCGCTGGACGGGACCGAGTGGGTGCTGCACGCGGCGTCGCAAGACCTGCCGTGCCTCGCCGAACTCGGGCTGCGTCCGAGCGTGTTGTTCGACACCGAGCTGGCGGGCAGGCTGGCCGGCTTCGAACGGGTGGCGCTGGGCACGCTCGTCGAGCGGTTGTTGGGCTACCGGTTGGAGAAGGGGCACGGCGCGGCCGACTGGTCGCGCCGCCCCCTTCCCGCCGATTGGCTGAACTACGCCGCCCTCGACGTCGAACTGCTGGTCGAGCTGCGTGACGTGCTCGAGCAGGAGCTCAAGCGGCAGGGGAAGCTGGAGTGGGCGCTCGAGGAGTTCGAGGCGGCCCGCACGGCGCCCCTGCCGCGTCCGCGCGCCGAACCGTGGCGGCGCACGTCGGGCATCCACCGGATCCGCAGTCCCCGGCAACTGGCCGCGGTGCGGGCCTTGTGGGAGGCGCGTGACGCGCTGGCCCGTGAGCGCGACATCGCGCCGGGTCGGGTGCTGCCGGACGCCGCGCTGGTCGACGCCGCGGTGAAGAACCCCTCCGACGAGGCGGCGCTGTTGGCGCTGCCCGTGTTCCGCGGACGTGCGCAACGGCGCATGGTCGGCGTGTGGCTCGGCGCGTTGCAACGTGCCGCCGCACTGCCCCGCAACGAGCTGCCGGAGCCGTCACAGCAGCACGACGGCCCGCCGCCCGCCAACCGTTGGGCGGACAAGGACCCGGTCGCGGCAGCGCGCCTGGCCGCCGCCAGGACCGCCCTGACGGCCGTGGCCGAGGCGAACACCCTGCCGGTGGAGAACCTGCTGCTGCCCGACCTCGTGCGGCGCACGTGCTGGCAGCCGCCGGCGGACGTCTCGCCCGAGGGCGTGGCCGCGGCCCTGCGCGACGGCGGCGCCCGCTCGTGGCAGATCGCCCTGACCGCCGACGTCCTCTCCGAGGCCCTGACCCAACCACCGACCTAACCGCGAGAGTCCTACCTCCAGCCCGCGAGAGTCCTACCTTCAGGGCCCGAGAGTCCTACGTTCAGACACCCTGAGTTGAACACTCAGGCGCGCCGGTCCATGCGCCGAACGTTGAATTCAGGGGCCGTGAACGTAGGACTCTCGCGCCGTGAAGGTAGGACTCTCGCGGGGTCTGGTCAGGTGTCGGTGCAGGGTTGGGTCGGGGGTTCGGTGGACTGGATGGTGCCGGACAGCTCGCGCCGGGCCAGCGCGCGCACCGCCGCCATGGCCGCGTCACCCAGCACGGTCCCCACGACGACGGCCTCCAACGACTCGTCCGCGGACCCCGCGCCCAGCACGTAGCCCAGATCGGCCTCGGCCAACGGCCGGGCGGCCGCGGCGAACCCGTCGAGCAGGTCCGCGAACCGCTCGTGCCCGACCTCGCGCGCCGTCGCCAGCACCCCCACCAGCGCCTTGTACGCGTACGACGTGGGGCGGCACACCCACCCCTGCCGCTCCAGGAACGCCTCGACCTGCTCGTGCGCGACCTCGTCCTCGCTGCCCAGGTCCGCCGGCGCCACCGCGGCCGAGATCGTGCCCATCGCCTTGTGCAGGGACCGCTCCGGGTCGTCCAACGCCCCCAGCACCTCCCGCACGGCCGCGATCGACAGCCCGCCCAGCTCCACCATCGCCCGCACGAGCCGCAGCCGGTGCAGGTGCCCGTCGGAGTACCTGGCCTGGTTGGGACTGGTCAGCTCACCGGCCGGGAGCAGCCCTTCCCGCAAGTAGAACTTGATCGTCGGCACGGGCACGCCGCTGCGACGGCTCAACTCGGCGATGCGCATCCCGCACGGCCCCTTCCTGAGGCGATCCTCAGCATGGATACTGTAACTATCCGATAGTAGAAAGTGCTGCTATCCATTTAGGAGTCGTCCATGACCCGCGCCCTGCGTTGGCACCTGCCGCTGATGCTGTTCTCCCTGCTGATGGCCGCCCTGACGGCCGTCTCACTGGTCGGCCTGGTCGTCGACGACCGGATCCTGGTCGGGTCACCGATCTGGTTCAAGCCGTTCAAGTTCGCCGTCTCCCTCGGCCTCTACGCCGTCACGCTGGCGTGGATGCTCACCCTGGTCACGAGGTTCCGCCGGGTCGGCTGGTGGGCCGGTACGGTCATCGCGCTCGCCTCCGCCGCCGAGATGGCGATCATCGTGGGCCAGGTGCTGCGGGGCGCCCGGAGCCACTTCAACGTCGGCACCCCGTTCGACGAACTGCTGTGGGACATCATGACCTACAGCATCCTGACGCTCTGGATCATGCACGCGGTGATCGCCGTGACCTTGCTGTTCACCAGGTTCCGCGACCGCGCCACCGGGCTCTCCATCCGACTCGGCCTGCTCCTCGCCCTCGTCGGCCTCGGCCTCGGCACCCTCATGACCGGCCGGGCGGACGACGAGGACGTCGCCGCGGGCATCGTGGGCGCGCACAGCGTCGGCGTGCGCGACGGCGGCCCCTACATGCCGTTGACGGGCTGGAGCACCGAGGGCGGCGACCTCCGCGTGCCGCACTTCGTCGGCATCCACGCCCTGCAGGTCATCCCGCTGGCCGTGGCGCTGTTCGGCCGGCGCGCGACCCCGAAGCTCGCCTGGGGCCTGACCGTCGGCTACGCGGGCCTGATGGCCCTGGTCACGTGGCAGGCGCTGCGCGGGCAGCCGCTGCTGCGCCCCGACCTGCTCACCGCGCTGGGCGCGCTGGCCGTGGCGACCTGGACCGCCGCGGTGATCGCGAGGACCCTGCGGACGACCGACACGACCGACGACCAGAAGGAGGTCGTGCACGCATGACCGGGTTCCTCTTCCAGATCACGTTCTGGCTCACCGTCCCGTTCTGGGGCCTGATGATCTTCGCGCCGACGTCCGCCCTCACGAACCGGATCGTCTCGTCCCCGTTGATCGCGGTGCCGCCGCTGGTCGTCTACACGGTCCTGGTCGCCGCGCACCTGCCGGAGTTGTGGGCGACGATGAGCAGTCCGAACCTGGACACGCTGAGGGAGTTCCTGGCCACCGCGTGGGGCGCCTCGGCGGTCTGGGCGCAGGTGATCGCGTGGGACCTGCTGATCGGCGCGTGGATGCACCGGGAGGGCCGCCGCCTGGGGCTGCACCCGCTGCTCATGGGCCCGCTGCTGGTGCTGACGATCGTCCTGTCCCCGTTCGGGTTCGGGCTGTTCCTGGCCATCCGGGCGTTCTGTGACCGACCCGACAGGGCGACCACGGTGGTTACCGGCCAGTAACAGGGGCTAGAGTTGTGTTACCGATCGGTAGGAGTCGCGCCCGACCGCTCGGGCGAATCGTCACCACAAGCGGAGGAGACGCCGTGGCCGCACCAGTAGCGCCGGCACGCGTTCGGAACGTGGTCTTCGTGGACGGCGTGCGCACGCCGTTCGGCAAGGCCGGCCCCAAGGGAATCTTCGCGGAGACCCGTGCCGACGACCTGGTCGTCAAGGTGATCCGCGAGCTGCTGCGCCGCCACCCCGGGCTGCCGCCGGAGCGGGTCGACGAGGTGGCCATCGCCGCCACCACGCAGATCGGCGACCAGGGCCTGACCATCGGCCGCACCGCCGCGCTGCTCGCGGGCCTGCCCAAGTCGGTGCCCGGCTACGCCATCGACCGCATGTGCGCGGGCGCGATGACGGCCGTGACGACGTCGGCCAGCGGCATCGCGTTCGGCGCGTACGACGTGGTGATCGCCGGCGGCGTGGAGCACATGGGCCACCACCCGATGGGCGAGGGCGTCGACCCCAACCCGCGGTTCCTGTCGGACAAGATCGTGGACCCGTCCGCGCTCGTCATGGGTTCGACGGCGGAGAACCTGCACGACCGGTTCCCGCACATCACCAAGGAGCGCACGGACGCGTACGCGGCGGCGTCGCAGGCCAAGTACGCCGACGCGGTGAAGAACGGCAAGATCGGGCCGGAGCTGGTGCCGGTCGCGACCCGTTCGGCGGAGAACGGCTGGGGCCTGGCCACCGCCGACGAGCCGCCCCGCCCGGGCACCACGGTCGAGGACCTGGCGAAGCTCAAGACGCCGTTCCGCCCGCACGGCCGGGTCACCGCGGGCAACGCGGCCGGCCTGAACGACGGCGCGACCGGCTGCATCCTGGCCGAGGAGGAGACCGCGCGCGAGCTCGGCCTGCCGGTCGGCATGCGCCTGGTCGGCTACTCGTTCATGGGCGTCGAGCCCGAGGTCATGGGCGTCGGCCCGGTGCCGGCCACCGAGAAGGCGCTGAAGCGCGCGGGCCTGTCCATCGAGGACATCGGCCTGTTCGAGATCAACGAGGCGTTCGCCGTGCAGGTGCTCGCCTTCCTCGACCACTTCGGCATCGCCGACGACGACCCGCGGGTCAACCAGTGGGGCGGCGCGATCGCCACCGGCCACCCGCTGGCGTCCTCGGGCGTGCGCCTGATGACCCAGCTTTCGCGGCAGTTCGCCGAGCGCCCCGACGTGCGCTACGGCATCACCACCATGTGCATCGGCATCGGCATGGGCGGGACTGTCATCTGGGAGAACCCGCACTGGAACGGAGCAGCCAAGTGACCACGTTGACCGCTGACGAGGCCAAGGCCCTGTTCCCCGACGAGGTCGTGACCCACGCCCGCACCAAGCTGATCACGGTGCCCGGGCTGGCCGGCCAGGTCGCCCTGATCACCATCGACAACGGCCACGACCACACCCGGCCGTCCACGTTCGGCCCGCAGTCGCTGGTGAGCCTGAGCGCGGCGTTCGACGAGGCCGCGGCGGCGAACCCGGCGGCGATCGCGGTCACCGGCAAGCCGTTCGTCTTCGCCGTGGGCGCGGACCTGACGGCCGTGGAGGGCGCGTCCGAGCGCTCGCAGGCCGTGACGATCGGTCAGCTGGGCCACGACGTGTTCCGCAAGTTCACCGAGTCGTCCGTGCCGACCTTCGCGTTCGTCAACGGCGCGGTGATGGGCGGCGGCCTGGAGCTGGCGCTGTCGTGCCACTACCGGACGCTGGCGTCCAACGCGGCGGCCATCGCGCTGCCCGAGGTGTTCCTCGGCCTGTTCCCGGGCTGGGGCGGCACGCAGCTGCTGCCGAACCTGATCGGCGCGCACGACGCGGTCACCGTGATCTTCGAGAACGCGTTGAACCAGAACAAGATGCTCAACCCGAAGCAGGCGCTCGACCTGGGCATCGCGGACGTGCTGTTCGACTCGGCGGACTACCTGGAGCAGTCGCTGCTGTGGCTGGCCTCCGTGGTGCGCGGCGACGTCGTGCCCGCTCGTCGTGAGATCGACCGCGGTGCGGGCTGGGACGCCGCCGTGGCCCGGGCCCGGGCGATCGTCGAGGGCAAGACCAAGGGCGCGGCGCCGGGTGCGCTGAAGGCGTTGGAGCTGCTGGAACTGGCTCGTGCCAACGACTTGGACGCCGGGTACGCGGCGGAGACCGAGGCGCTGGCGGACGTCGTGATGAGCGACGAGCTGCGGGCCGGGCTGTACTCGTTCAACCTGGTGCAGAAGCGGGCCAAGCGGCCGGCCGGGGCGCCGGACAAGTCGTTGGCGCGCAAGGTCACCAAGGTCGGCATCGTCGGCGCGGGCCTGATGGCGTCGCAGATGGCGCTGCTGTTCGCGCGGCGGCTGGAGGTGCCGGTGGTGCTCACCGACATCGACCAGGCGCGCGTGGACAAGGGCGTCGGGTACGTGCACGGCGAGATCGACAAGCTGCTGGGCAAGGGCCGGGTGTCGGCGGACAAGGCGAACCGGCTCAAGGCCTTGGTGAGCGGCTCGTTGGACAAGGCGGCGTTCTCGGACGCGGACTTCGTCATCGAGGCAGTGTTCGAGGACCTGGGCGTGAAGCAGAAGGTGTTCGCCGAGGTCGAGGAGTTCGTCTCGGCGGAGGCCGTGCTGGCGACCAACACGTCGTCGCTGTCGATCACCGAGATGGCGTCGGGCCTCAAGCACCCCGAGCGGGTCGTGGGCTTCCACTTCTTCAACCCGGTCGCGATCATGCCGCTGCTGGAGATCGTGCGCGCCGGGCAGACCGACGACGCGACGTTGGCGACCGCGTTCGCGGTGGGCAAGCAGCTGAAGAAGTCGTCCGTGCTGGTGAAGGACGCCCCGGCGTTCGTGGTGAACCGGCTGCTCACCCGCTTCATGGGCGAGGTCGTGAAGTCGATCGACGAGGGCACGCCGTTCGAGGTCGCGGACAAGGCCACCGAGCCGCTGGGCCTGCCGATGTCGCCGCTGATCCTGCTGCAGCTCGTCGGCCCCGCCGTCGCGCTGCACGTGGCGGAGACGATGAACGCCGCCTTCCCCGACCGGTTCGGCGTGTCGGAGAACATGAAGGCGTTCGTGAAGGCCGGCAAGACCGCCGTGTACCAGTGGGATTCGTCGGGCAAGCAGAGCGTCGACCCCGAGGTGCAGGACTTGTGGTCGTTCGGCGACAAACCGCTGACCGGTGACGAGGTCTTCGCGCGTGCGCTGGAGGCGTTGGCCGAGGAGATCCGGATCATGCTCGACGAGGGCGTGGTGGCGGAGGCGCAGGACATCGACCTGTGCATGATCCTGGGCGCCGGCTGGCCGTTCTGGCTGGGCGGCATCACCCCCTACCTGGACCGTTCGGGCATCTCGGAGAAGGTGACGGGCAAGCGCTTCCTGGCGCCCGGCGTCGCCTCCGTGCCTGCCTGACCCCCGATCCCCGCGCCCCGGTTGCTCTCGCAGCCGGGGCGCGGTGCTTTCTGCGAACCTCAACACCACCCGCCGCCCGCAGCGTCGCATGCGCTTCCGCTACTCTGCGCATCCAAACGATCACCGAACGCTGCGTCGTCGACGAGCCGGCCGAACCGGCTGCGGGCAACCGACGCCGTCCGCTACGTTCGGGAATCAGCTCGTCACCGGATGTGCAAGGGGACACATGAGCGACGATGACGTGTACAGGTTCGGTTTCGAGGACGGCGATGAAGAGGACCAGCGCCCTCGCTCCGCGCCCAAAGAACCCGAGACCCCGCAAGACGCCCTGGTAGGACGTGACGCCGACGGTGTCGTCACCGTGACGGTGAACGAGAGTGCGGAGTTCCAGGCGGTCTCCATCGCCACGCGGTGGCGGCAGTCCGTCGACCCCCGCGTCCTCGGCTCCGCGGTGACCCAGGCCGCGAACGCCGCTTCCATGGCCGCGCTGGTCCAGCAGATCGACCGACCGGCGGAGCCCGCGCCACGGCAGGAGGCACCGCCACCGCAGTCCGACGAACGCATCACGCCCGAGCAGGCGTTGAGGTTGATGGACGCCGTCAGCGCCGACCTGGCCCGGTTCACGCAGCGGATGAACGAGGTCGTGGACCGTCCGCTGACGGTGGAGAGCCGGGGCGGGCACGTCCGCGGCACGATCCACCGGGGACAGATCCTCGACCTTGAGGTCGATCCCGCCTGGACGCACTCGGCTCGCGTCACGGAGATGCAGCAGGAGTTCCTGGAAGTGCTGCGGAACCTGCGCGCCCAGAGCGTTCCCGCCGACCTGGCGCAGGGCCCGCAAAGCCCCGCCATCACCGAGCTCACCGCGCTGGTGAGTGATCCGAACACGCTGCTGCGCCGAGTGGGGTTGCTGCCATGAGCCTTCAAGTAGCTCTCGAAGCGATGCGGTCCGACGCCACCGTGTGGGCGACCGCATCCGACAACCTGGACGGCCCGCGCTCCACGATCGGCGGCCTGGTCCTCACCGGCGCCGACGTGTCGCTGTGGGCGGTCGACCGCGGCTTGGACCGCACTTACAACGACGCCCGCCTGGCCCTGGAGGACATGCTCACCCAGGCGACCCAGGCGTTCCGCAGCCTCAGCGAGACCCTCAACGCGGCGGCGAACACCTACGAAGCCGAAGAGGAAGCGAACCTGCACGCCATGAACAGCATCCACAACGACGGCGGTGGCCGATGAACCCGCCGCTCGTGGAGGAGGCGCAGCGGAAGGCGCAGGAGATCGAGGAGAACGTCAAGAAGTTCTTCGAGCAGGTCAACAGCGTGATGAGCTGGGTCCCCTCGGTGCTGGAACACCTCGTCGACCCCATCATCCGCGGCATGCAGGTGCTCAACGAGAAGATGCAGGAGCTCTGGGACCGGATCAAGCTGCTGTGGGAGCAGCCCGGGGACCCGGACCGCCTCAAGCAGGTCGGCGAGCAGTGGGTGTCGCAGGTCGGCAACGCGCTCGGCGACGTCGCGGAGACGATCGGGCTGGACAAGCTCCGCACCACGATCGAGTGGGAAGGCCGCGCCGCCCGCGCCTACCAGGCGACGGTGCCACCGCAGGCGGCCGGGCTGAACTCGGTGAAGGACATCGCCGGACAACTGCGCTCGTCCCTGAACAGCCTGGCGAACTCGATCGAGATGTTCTGGATGGCGATCGGGTTCGCGCTGCTCGGCGCGGTCGTCGCCATCGTCAGCGCGGTGGTCGCCGCGTGCACGCTCGTGGGCATCCCCGCGGCGATCACGTTGATCATCGGAGGGGTGGCCGCGACGATCGGCGCCATTGCCGCGGCGATCATGGCGTTGGAGTCCCACGTCAACACGATCGAGACCGAGCAGTCCACGATCCAGCAGAAGATCCACGACCTCGGCTCCACGTGGGCCATGCCGAACACCGCGGACATGGCGGACGCGAGCGTCGCCGACGGGGACGGCTCCGACTGGCGACCCGACTCGTGACGCACCCGGGGCCGCCGCCGCGCTACTTCCGGATACCGCCTGCCCAGGCTCGGAGGATCCGAGGTCTGTGCGGCGCACTCGGCACGGCGGGATTCGTAGCCTGCCTGGCGCTCGCGTGGGCGATCGTGGGGCTCGGTCGGGCGTTGCCGACGGCCTACCACCCGATCAACGCGTTGGTCTGGATCGCCGGGTGCGGTTCGGTCTTCGCGGTGCTCCTGTCCTCGGTGAGCCTGCTCGCGGCCCGGTCCTACGTCCGGGGCGAGTACCTCGACGTGAACGGCGCGAGAGCGGCCAGGCGGGCGCTGGCCGGCGGTTGGGCGGGCGCGCTGATCGTCGCCGTCATCGCGTGGTTCCTGCTGGTCATGACGGTGACGAGCGGAAGTCGGCAGGTCGGGTTCACCGGTGAGGTGTGGGCTTACCTGCTCCTGTTGGCCGCGCCTTCGGTGGTGGCGGGCGTTCTCTTCTTCCTCGGACGTGCCCTGTTCCGGCCACCCGTCGCACCGCCGACAGAGGTGCGGTGGCGCGGCTGACTGAAGGGCGGGAGTTGCGAACCGTGGAGTAGCGGACCGACGCGGGTGCGTCCCCTGCCCAGCGACGCGGTCATGAGGGCCCTTCAGCTCTGGAAGCCCTGGCAACGCCCCATCACGTGAATGGCACGATGACACGGGTGCCGAACGACGTCGAACCGACCTTGTCCGACCTCCGCGCGATGCTCGCGGACCAGGGTGCCCCCGATGAGGTGTTGCGACTGGTCGACGCCGCGATTGACGTGCCTGACGCGTTGGAGCGCCTGACCACGGCGGGCTTCGTCCAGCCGGTGGCCGACCTCGCGATGGCGTTCCTCGACGCCTTCACGCCGCTGCTGGAGCAGGGTTGCGGACCGTTGGACGCCGAGCTGTGCGCGTCCGAGTTCCTGGGTGCCATGCGCGACAACGCCGATCCCCAGGACTTCCCGGACATGGTGGCCGCCATGATCGCCGACGCTGAGGCCACCGGTGAGGCGGAAGCCCTCGCGCTGGCGCGGTCGTTCGCGGTGCTCGCGCCGCCGGAGGTGCGGCCGGTCGCGTCCCAGGCCGCCGACCGCCTCGTCGCGACCGGGCTGAAGGACCCGAGGTGGACGCGGACGGTGGGCAAGCCGACCGTCGGCGCGTGCTTCGGCTACGCGGACCCGCGCGGCGCTCAGGAAGGGTTGGCGCTGACCTTCTCGTACGGCCGCAAGGCACACGCCTTCGTCCTGCTCATCGACCACGACCTCGGCGGCCTCAAGGACTGCTTCGTCAGCGACCAGCCGAAGGCGATCCGGGCGGGGTACGTCGAGGCGGCCGGCGAACACGGCTTCCCGTTCCGCGAGTACACGCCCGAACAGGCACGCGCGATCGTGGCGGACGCGTTGGAACGCGACCCGTGCCCGGTCGAACCGGACCAGGTCGAGGACGTGCGGTCCAACCTAGCCTTGCTGCGGCAGCGGCTGGAACTGCTCCCGGAGGCCGCGCCGACCGCCCTCGACACCAGCGTGCACCGCCTGAAGATCACCTTGCGCGGTTCGAAGCCGCCGATCTGGCGCCGCTTGGAGGTGCCGTCCGCCACGCCGCTGGTGCGGCTGCACCAGGTCGTCCAGGACGCGTTCGCCTGGGAGGACTACCACATGTGGGTCTTCGACACCCCGGACGGCGAGTACGGGATGCCCGACCCGGAACTGGGCCACGGCGACGCCGCGACCGTGGCGCTGGCCGACGTGGCGAAGGCACCCAAGGACCGCATCGGCTACCTGTACGACTTCGGTGACGCGTGGGACCACGACATCGTGGTGGAAGACGTGGTCCAAGCCGAGCCGGGTCTCGCCTACCCCCGCTGCCTGACCGGCCGCCGCGCCGCTCCACCGGAGGACAGCGGCGGCATTTGGGGCTACGCCGACCTGTGCGACGTGCTGGCCGACCCGGAGCACCCCGAGCACGCGGACCGGCTGGAGTGGCTCGACCTGGACTCCGCCGCCGACTTCGACCCAGCCGCCTTCGACGCCGACGAGGTGAACGAGTACCTCTCGCGCCAGGCGAAGGTCCTGGTCAAGGAATGACGATCACGCCGACGACAACCCACGACGGCCGGCGAGGCGTTCGGCGGCGCCGTGCCGGCTGAACTCGACCCTGTTCATCCTCCGGTGAACATCGGGACCTAAGGTCAACCCCACACGATCAGGTGACGACCGGTGGGACCGTCCATGACGCTCGCTCTTCTCGCCCCTTGCTACGGCAACCCCGACACGAGGAAACGGTTCCACGAAACGATCGAGGGCTCGATCGCCTTCGCACGGGAGCCCTATCGTTCACTTCTGTCCGAGACCGACCTGGCTCGGTTGCAGGAGTTGCACCCGTCCGGCGAAGCGCAGTTCTGGGGTGCGATCCCCCGTCACGACAAGCCCATGGAACGGTTGCGCTCCGGCGGCGTGGTGCTGTTCGTCGGCGAGAAGAAGATCAAGGCTACCGGCGAGATCGGACACCTGTTCCGCAACGAACCCTTGGCTGACCTCCTCTGGAACCAGCACGCCAACGATTCGAGCTTCACCAACGTGTACAGCGTCCTCAACGTCCGGCTCACCGACTACCCGATCACCGACCTCTGGGGCATCGAAGGATTCACCGCAGGCGACTACGTGTACGGGCAACGCGTCGTCGAAGAGCCCCGGTCGTCACGCCTCATCACCGCTTTCGGCATCAACCCGGGCACCGTGGAAGCGGAGTTGAGCTCCAAGCTGAACTCCGCCGCCGACCTGGTCGGACTGGACACCCGCGTGATCCCCGTCGAACGAACCCATGTGGACGTCGTCTGGCACCGGATCGCGGAGCGGCAGACCGCCCACGAGCGGGTCGAGGCTCGGCTGGTCGCCCACTACCGGGCTTTCCGCTCCGACGTCGAGATGCACAGTTTCGTCACGCCGAACGGCAAGCGGGCCGACCTGTACTACCGCGACGACGCGGATGTCGTGGTCATCGAGGCGAAGAGTCTGGCCACGCACGGGAAGGTGCGGGAGGCCGTCGCCCAACTGCTCGACTACGCGGTGGACAGCCCGGAGCCGGTCACCCGCCTGGTGGCCCTCTTCCCGGAGCGCCCCAGTACCGACGGCGTCGGTCTCCTGCACCGACTGGGAATCGACTGCGTCTACCGAACCAGCGATGACCTGTTCACCGCGGAACACGCACCCGACGATCGCCGCCGGTACATGCACTTGGTGTGGCGGAGTCGCTGAGCGAAGCCGCCATCCGGAAGCAGGGCACCCCCTTCGAGGTGCCCGCCGGCGGGTTATCCCGGGTTCGGCTGCGCCCCACCTCGCCGCCTCGCTACAGTCCGAAGTTGATTGACTACGGATCGCAGGGGGCGACGTGGGCGAGACATTCGATCTCGGCTTCGAAGAGGGTGACGAAGAGGACCTCAGGCCGACGGCCTGCGGGGGAGGGATTCCGGCGGCGTCGTGACCGTGACGGTCGACGACTCGGCCGACGTGCTGTCAGTGGCGCTGGCGGCGCAGTGGAAGCAGGCCATTGACCCCAGGAGTCTGGGCTCGGCCGTCACAGCGGCGACGAACGCGGCCACCATGCAAGCACTCGCGAACCGTCGCGGCCGAGTCGGACAACCCCCGCCACCCCGAGGTGCGATTCAGGATCGGTGTCTGGGCGTACCTGTGCCTGATGGCCTCACCTCCGGTGCTGGCCGGTGTCCTGTCTGTCGTGGGCCGCCGTCTCCTGGTCACTGCTCCACCTCCCGACCACCCGGGAGTGACGGCTGCTCCGGCCATGCCCTACCCGCCGCCACAGCGCCACGTGTGGATTCCGGCGCCGCGCGCACACGCAGTCCGCGTGGCGTGCGGGCGGCTCGGCACCGCGATGCTCACCGTCGGTGCACTGTTGCCGCCGATCATCGTGCTGATCGGCAGTCGACTGCCCCCGATCTACCCGGCGCTCGGTGTCCTGGGCTGGACCTTCGCCGCCATCGGCGTGGTCCAAGTGTTCATAGCGGCCAGCGTGCTCCGCGGTGCCCGCCGACACGTCACGGGCGAGCACCTGGATGTGCACGGGGCGCTGACGACACGCAGGTCACTCGCCGTGGTCTGGGGGTGTGGGCTGTTCAGCACGGTGTTCTCCGCTATCGCCCTGTGGCTCGGGCTCTCGACGGCGGCCGAAGGTCAGGCCGGGCTCGTCCACCACTCGGCCGCTGCGTGGGCGGTGCCGGCACTGGCGCTCGTGCCGGGAGCGTCCACCGGCGTCGCGTTCTTCGCCGGTCGGCGACTGTTCGCGCCACCGGTGTCCGCAAGATGACGAGCACTGTTACCGCGCTGAACGGGTGATACCTGAAACGCGAAGCGACGTTCGTCCTATGACCCCGCGAAGTTGAACGACATCACCGAGTTCGTCAAGCGTCTCGACCCGCACATGGCCGCGCCTGTCATCGAGACCAGCATCTGGCGCAGCACCAACGCCGAAGTCGATTTCGAGCCCAACGCGGCCGCACCCATCATGCGAACGCAGAACATCGTCCACCTCGTGGAGGTCATCGCCGGTTGGTACGAGAAGGCGCCGGCAGCACTCTGACGCCGCGCTGGGACAAGCCCACGTGAGTGGACGGAGCCAGCGACACGCGAACCACAGGTGCGGTGTTCGTCGCCCCGCCCGTCACACTGCGCCTGATCGTCCGGCCGGTCAGGCGCGGTGGCGTCGCTGAGTGGGTGGGCGCTACTGCACGCGGGTGCTCTCGCCGCGCAGGCGGGTGAGGGGTGCTCACGATGGATTGCGACGCACGATCTTGAGAGCATGTCGCAACGACGAAGAGCGCGCGCCCGCCGTCCCCGGCCCGATCCCGTGCGCGTGGAGGAGTTGGTGGCCTACCTCCGCGCCGACCGCGCGTGGCGGGACGAGGTGGCCAAGCGGCTGGTGGCGAGGCTGGACCAGAGGCTCGTGCGGTCGGCGCGGGCGTATGGGTGTCGGCCCATCGCGCACGTGGCGGAAGAGTTGGACAGCCAGGCTTGCGTCGACCTCGGGCCCGGCGTGCCGTACCAGCTCGCCAAGGCGGTGTACGGGCAGGTCAGGTTGCGGGGTGCGGCGCGATTGCGGCAGACGGCGCGCAGCCTGCGGGTGCTCGGCGTGTACCTGTGCGGCAACGACTTGGCCGGGTGCCCGTGCACGGAGGCGTTGGCGCGTGATCCGCAACAGGCGCGGGTCGATCGCGTGGTGAGTGGCGCCTTGGACGGCGCGGGCTTCTAGCCGAACACGTTTGGGTGGTCACACCGATGGGCAACATCGTCACCGTGGGCAAGATCCGAATCGGCACATCCGGCTGGCGTTATCCCGAGTGGCGTGGCGACTTCTACCCGCGAGGGTTGCAACAGCGGCTGGAATTGCAGTTCCTGTCACGACGCCTCGACACGGTCGAGATCAACGGCTCGTTCTACGGGCTGCGCAAGCCGACGGACTTCAAGTCCTGGTTCGAACGCACCCCCGAGAACTTCGTGTTCGCCGTCAAAGGCCATCGGGAGATCACCCACACGAAGCGATTACGCGACGTCGGGAAGGACGTGGAGGAGTTCTTCGGCTCCGGTGTCCTCGACCTCGGGCCGAAGCTCGGGCCGGTCCTGTGGCAGCTACCGCCGACGCTGCCGTGGCGGCCCGAACGGCTCGCCGCGTTCCTGGAACTGCTGCCGGACCCGCCGGTCCGGCACGCGCTCGAAGTCCGCCACCCGAGCTGGGACACACCCGAACTGGTGGAGTTGTTGGCACAGCACGACGTCGCGCTCGTCGTCGCCGAATCTGCCGGCCGCTTCCCGGAACCGCGCGAGCTCACCACCGACTTCGTCTACGCCCGCCTGCACGGCGACGAAGAGCTTTACGTCAGCGCGTACTCCGACCCGGCCCTGGACCGCTGGGCCTCACGGTTCCGCGAGTGGTCGGTTTCGCGCGACGTGTACGTCTACTTCGACAACACGATGGGCGGCGCCGCGCCGTTCGACGCCCTCGCGCTCGCCGAACGCCTCGGCTGAGCCGCAGTCAACCGAGCCTGGGCACGCGGTCCAGCACGACGCCGAAGTGCTTGGCGTAGGCATCCAGCAGCGCGCCGTCGTCCAGCTCCTCGATCACCTTGTCGTCACCGGTCGTGGTGATCAACTTGTTGTCCGCGATGGTGATCCGACCGGTCGCCGTCGGCAACGAGCACGTCGCACCACGCCGGAACGGCGACTCCGGCCACGTCTGCTGGTACCAGCACGTCGCGCGGAACTCCTCCAACGCACGCGGGCGCAGTTCGAGGCGGTACTGGGGCACGCCGTTGAACAACACGTCCACGTCCCCCTCCGGGGTGTCGACCATCCGGAACACACCGGCGGGATCGTGCTGGTCCTCCCGGCTGACGAGGTCCAACGGCCGCAAGCTGAACCGCCCGAAACCGACGTCGACCAGCAGATCGCCCACGCGCAACGCCATGTGGTCGAACGGCGGCCCGTACGCGCCGTCGTTGAACACCTTGGCCGACAGCATCCGCACGTCGTGCCCCAGCGCCCGCAGCAACGCCGCGAACGCCCCGTTGAGCTCGTAGCAGAACCCACCGCGGCGCCGGTTGACGATCTTGTCCACCAACAGGTCCTCGTCGAGCACGATGGCCTCGCCGAGGTGGATGCTCAGGTTCTCGAAGGGCACCGAGGCGACGTGCAGTTCGTGCAGCTCGACCAGGGTGCTCGCGCGCGTCGCGCCGATCCTGGCCAGGTAGGCGTCAAGTGTGCGGTCGTCCATGCGCACAACTTGCACCTTCGAGTGCGGTGGAGGTCAAGGCCAGTGGGCGTCGACCGAGCCGTCGTCGCGCACGAGGAACACCGACAGGCGCATCGCGGTCACCGTCGTCTCGATCGTGCGCAGCAACGAACGGTAGGTCGGCACGTCCGGGAACGCGAACGCCAGCTCGTCATCGGGGTGCTCCTGCCGGAGCTGGAGCACCTTCACCACCGCACCCGCGAACCACACCCGCGCCTGGGTGGCCGGTTGGGTCGGTTTGGCCTCGTGCACCCGACGAGGGTCGGCGTAAGACGTCGAGGGGTAACCCTTCACCTCGACGTGCAGCAGCGTTCCGGCGCGTTCGGCCCGAATGTCGGTGCCGCGCTCGCGGGCGGCGGTGTCCGCGACCCGCAACACCCGCCACCGCTCACCCACCAACCAGGAGACCACCCGATCCTGGACAGCGGCCTCCGTCCGGTCGACCACGTCTCGCGGTGGGGCCGTCAACCGAGTGGACGGCCGGGTGGGCGCAGGCCCTTCGGGCTCGAGCAGGCGGTTGCGGATGGGTCGGGCGAAGTCGTCCCGCGCGATGCGCCCTTCCCCGGCCAACTGGCGGCAGTAGATGTTCGCCTGCGAGTGGTTGGCGTGCAGCGCGTCCGCGATCTCGCGGTCGCTGAGCCCTTCCGGGTGCTCGGCGAGCAGTTGGAGAACGCGGTCGGCGAATCCCACACCGGCATGGTCCCACCCGCTCGCGGGGTACGCCGGAGATCATCCGGGTACCCCGCCAACGTGACGGGCGAGGTGCGGATCGGGACGTCGGGTTGGGTGTACCCGACCTGGCGCGGGGCGTTCTACCCGGAAGGCCTGGTACAGCGGCGGGAGTTGGAGCACATTTCCCGGCTCCTCACGTCGGTCGAGTTGAACGGCTCCTTCTACTCCCTGCAACGCCCCTCCAGCTACCGGACGTGGGCGCGGCAGACGCCGGACGACTTCCTGTTCGCGGTCAAAGGCGGTCGGTTCATCACCCACCTCAAGCAGTTGCGCGACGTGGAGACCCCGTTGGCCAACTTCTTCGCCTCCGGCGTGCTCGCGCTCGGCCCCAAGCTCGGACCGGTGCTGTGGCAGTTGCCCCCGACGACCGCCTACGACCCCGACCGGCTGACCACGTTCTTCGACCTCCTCCCCCGCACCACGACCGCCGCCGCCGAACTCGCCGAACGGCACGACGACCGCCTGCCGGACGACCGCGCCTGGACCACCACGGACGCCGACCGGCCACTGCGGCACGCGCTGGAGGTCCGGCACCCGACGTTCCAGGTCCCGGAGTTCCACGACCTCCTCCGCGCGCACGGGATCGCGCTGGTCGTCTCCCACTCCGCTGACCGGTTCCCCTACCTCGAAGACGTCACGGCGGACTTCGCCTACGTGCGGCTGCACGGCAACCAGGCCCTGTACGTCGGCAGCTACACCGACGACGAACTGGACGAGTGGTCCGCGAAGATCCGCGCCTGGGCCGCCGACCACGACGTCTACGCGTACTTCGACAACGACACCGACGCCGTCGCACCGCACGACGCCCTCCGCCTCGCCGAACGCCTCGCCCTGCCGAAACCCGGACCTGCCCACACAATCAGGTGAACGGCGGTCGCCAGGCCCCCGCACGGCCGCCGACCACAGCACCCTGGAGCGGTGACCCCGATGACGACCCTCGGCCTCGTGACCGCCCTGGCCCTCACCACCGGAGCCCTGGCATCGAGCGGCACGGCGGTGGCGCGGCAGCCCGACCCCACCTGCGACCGCGGCGAGTTCTGCGTGTGGTCGGGCGTCCAGTACACCGGCGACGCCCACCGGCTCGACCTGGAGTCCGCGAACCCGCGCGAGTGCATCCCGCTGCCCGACGGCTTCGTGGCGCGCTCGTTCGTGAACAACCTGACCAGGGACACCTCGGTCTACCAGCGGGTGACGTGCTCGACCGAGGCCGAGTTCACCACCTACCCGGGCAAGGGCACCTACGTGCCGGACGCGCCTTTCGTGGTCAGGGCGATCCAGGTCTGGGAGCCGTAGAGCAACCCGCAAAGCCGATTACTTTCCGAACCTGGTTGACTACCCGCTGCAAGGATGTCGGGACCGGTGGCACACGCGCACACCGGCACGAGGTCGTTCCGACCGGATTGGCAGAACCGTGAGCTACCCGCCGCCGCCCCTACCACCTCGGTACCTGTGGATCCCGGCGCCGCACGCGCACCTGATCCGCACGAGGTGCCGACGGGTCGCCCTGCTGCTGATCACGGCCTGCCTCGTGCTGATCCCGCTGCTCGCCCTGCTCAGCGGTCAACTGCCCCCCGTGTACCCGGCGCTCGGCGTCTTCAGCTGGTCGCTCGTGGGCAGCAGCATGGTCATGGTGGTCCTGGCGGGCGTCTTCCTCTTCGCCGCCCGACGCCACGTGTCGGCCGAGCACCTCGACCTCCACAAGGTCGGCGAGTTGCGCTCGGGGATCGTCGTGGCGTGGACGGCGTCGCTCTTCATGACCATGTTCGCCTTCGGCGGCCTGTCGCTCGGGCTGTCCACGGCACCGCTCAACAGGGACGCCCGCTCCATCTCCTGGCCTGGCGTGTGGACGCTCATGCTCCTGCTGGCCATGCCGTTCGTGCTCGCCACCATCGCCCTGATCACGGGCCGACGGCTGCTCGGACCGCCCGCGCGCCGCTGAGGGCTAGTGGGTCGGGACGCCGATCGCGAGCACCGCGGTGTCGTCCTCGACGCCGTCGCCGAGCCGGTCGAGCAGGCCGACGAGCGCGTCCACGGCGCCCGTCGCGGAAACCGGCGGCAGGGTGGCCGCGAACGCCAGCAGCTCCTCTTCGCCGTACCGGGTGTCCGGGCCGGTCCTCGCCTCGATCAGCCCGTCGGTGTACAGCACGAACGTGTCGCCGGCGGTCAGGTGGACGGTCGTGGTGACGACCCGCGCGTCCGGCAGGATCCCGATCAGCTGACCACCGGGCATCTCGACGTACTCGACCGTGCCGTCGGCCCGCAGCAGCAGGCCGGGCGGGTGGCCGCCGGCCGCGAGGGTGAGCGCGCAGCGATCCTCCTCGACGGTCAGCACGCCGAATGTCACCGTGCAGAACCCCGTGCCCACCTCCTGGTTCAGCACGGCGTTGAGGTTGGTCAGCACGGCGACCGGGTCCGGGTCGTACACGGCCGCCGAACGCAGCGTGTAGCGGGTCAGGGACGTCACCACCGCCGCGTTCGCGCCCTTCCCGCACACGTCACCGAGGAACACCGCCCACCGGCCGTCCGCCAGCGGGAACAGGTCGTAGAAGTCGCCGCCCACCTCGAACGGCGACGCGTGGTGGTAGTGCGTCGCCGTCTCCACCCACGGCACGGCGGGCAGCACCGGCGGCAGCAGGGTGCGCTGGAGGGTCGTCGCGAGCCGCCGGATCTCGTCGCGCTCCCGCTCCGCCTCCTGCCGGGCGCGCAGCAGCTCCTGCTCGTACGCACGGCGGTCGCTCGCGTCGAACACCGTGGTGCGGATCAGCAACGGCTCGCCGTCACCGCTCGTCTTCACGGTGGAGTTCACCAGCACGGGCAGCCGGGTCCCGTCGGCCGCGACCATCTCCAGCGCCACGCCGCCGACCTCGCCCTGCATCCGCAGCAACGGCGCGAAGTGCGTCTCGTGGTACAGCTTGCCGCCGACGCTGAGCAGGTCCGCGAACCGCAGCCGACCCACCAGCTGCTCGCGCTCGTACCCCAGCCACCGCAGCAGCGTCCCGTTCACCTTCGCGATCTGCCCGTCCAGCATGGTCGACAGGTAGCCGCAGGGCGCGTTCTCGTAGAGGTCCTCGGCGCTGTCCTCCAACAACGCCGAGAACGCCTCGCGGTCGCCGGTCACGCGCTGTCCGCCACGAACCCGGCGATCGCCGCCGCGGTGGCCTCGGGTGCGCTGAGCTGCGGGCAGTGGCCCGTGGCGGGGAGCGTGACGAGCCTGCTGCCGGGGATCCGCGCGTGGACGTACGCGCCCACCTCGGGCGGCGCGATGACGTCCTGCTCGCACTCCAGCACCAGCGTCGGCACGGTCACCTGGTCCAGGTCCGCCCGGTTGTCGGACAGGAACGTCGTGCGGGCGAACACCCGCGCGACCTCGGGATCCGTGCGGCAGAAGCTGTTGGTCAGCTCCGCGGCCAGCTCCGGCCGGTCGTCGTTGCCCATGATCACCGGGGCCATCGACGCCGACCAGCCCAGGTAGTTGCTGTCCAGCGAGTCGAGCAGCTCGCCGATGTCGGCGGCGCTGAACCCGCCCCGGTAGTCGACGTCGTCGATGTACCGCGGCGACGGCGTGACCAGCACGAGCTTGGCGAACGTCGCGGGCTCCGCGGCCACGGCCAGCACCCCGACCATCGCCGACACCGAGTGGCCGACGAACACCACGTCGCGCAGGTCGAGGTCGTGACAGATGTCCAGCACGTCCCGCGTGTACCCGTCGAGCGTCGAATAACGCCGCGCGTCCCACGCGGACAGGTCGGACCGGCCCGCGCCGACGTGGTCGAACAGCACTACGCGGCACGTGGCGGCGAGCGCGGGCGCCACCAGCCGCCACATGGTCTGGTCGCACCCGAAGCCGTGCGCGAGCATGACGACGGGACCGCGGGCGTTGCCGGTCACGACCACGTTGTTCCTGCGCCGCGCATCCACCACGTCATCCTTCCACTTCCCGGGCGTGGAACCCCGTTCCGCGCGACGGCGTCACACCTGACGTCGATCGTCGGCGGAAAGCAGCGGAACAGGGGAAGCCCGAGCCATGCGTCGATCCCTCGCCGGTGTTCTGGTGGCAGTCGCGCTCACGACGGCGTGCGGTTCCGCGACGCCGGCGGAGCCCGCCTCGCCGGAGCCCGCACCCACGTCACAGTCCAGCCCTTCTCCCACGTCACCGGTGACGCGGCCCCGGGAGGTCAGGCTGGAGGCCGAGCAGCCGTGCCTGCTCCTGACCGACGCGCAACGCGCCGAGCTGCTCGTCGAGGGTGAGGGCAAGCCCCTGCCCATCAAGACATACGAGACGACGGGCTGCAACTGGACCTCGGCCAACGCGAGCTACACCCTGGTCCCGGTGACCGCGGAGGGCATCGAGGCGTGGACCGGCAACGAGCGGGCGGCCCGGTCGGAGGTCACCGACCCGGTTCGCGGCTTCCCGGCGGTCACCGTCACCATCCCGTCGGACACCGCCTCGTGTGACGTCATGGTGGACACGGCGGCAGGGCAGTACCTGGTCGCGTCGTTCACGGCGAAGCGCGGTTCACCGGATCTCGCGAAGCCGTGCGACGGGGCCCGGCGGCTGGCCGAGGCGGTCATGCTGAACCTGGTGGGCTGAACGGCGCGCCGGTGTCGTCGGCGCTCAGGGTCGCGGGCGGTCCTGGCCGGCGGTGGGGTCGGATTGTCGGTGGTCGGCGCTACCGTGCCGGATATGAGGATGTCGAACGCCACCGAGCTGACCGCCGAGCACCACGCCCAGCTGGCGGAGCTCGGCCTGCGCACCGACCACCTGGACGAGGCGATCTGGGCCGGGGTCGACGCCCGGGCCTCCGCGCCCCCGCTCGGGCCGACCAACGGCGCCGGCCTGCTCGACTGGATCCACCGGGTCGGCAGACTCCGCGAGGTCCTCGTGGCGGAGGGCTGGACGCGGGTCGACAAGTGGAACGCGGGCCTCGTCCAGCACCCCACCAAGCCGGTCGTGCTCGGCACGCTCCAGGGCAACCGCCACACCGGCACGCCCGGTGCGCCCCTGCGCAGCGACTACGCCAAGGGCCCGGCGATCGCCGCCATGATGCGCGGCAACGACAGCGACCAGTTCACCCTCTTCGACTCGCTGCACACGCACGAGTGGAAGCTGTGGTTCCTGGTCACCTACCCCCAGCAGGAAGGCGAACGGCTGGTCGTGCTGCGCGAGGTGGCGCAGCCCGAACCCACGCCGCAGGGCCAGGTCGTCGACCGGTGGGCGCGCCGGATCACGTTGCCGCCCTTGGTCTTCGGCCCCCTGCCCACCCCGCGCGACCCGCACGGCCCGGACGAGGTGGACGTCACCGTCACGCCGCGCCGCTAGGCGGGTGCGAGAATGGCGCGATCATGCTCACGCCCTCCCGCCTCGTCCTCGCCCGGACCCGCCGCGGCCTCACCGCGGTGGAACTGGCGCGCAAGGCGGGCACGAGCCCGGCGAGCATCGGCGACTACGAGCACGGCCGCCGCCAACCACGACCCGCCACCACCGCCAGGCTCACCGAGGCCCTCGGCTTCCCGCCGGGCTTCCTCGAAGCCGACGACGTGCCGGAGATCGAGGTGGCGTTCACCAGGCCGGCCGCCAAGCGGCAACGGGACGCCGCGATCGGCGCCGCCCGCCTGGCCATCGGCTTCGACGGCTGGCTGACGCGCGCGTTCACGTTCCCCGAGCCGGACGTGCCGACGTGGGAGCACCCCGACCCGGAGACGGCCGCCGAGGTGCTGCGCGCCCGCTGGGGCATCCCGCACCGGCCCGCGCCCAACATGGTGCACCTGCTGGAAGCGCACGGCGTCCGGGTCTTCTCCCTGCCGCCGGACTGCGCGGGCGTCGGTCCGTTCTCGTGCCGCCACGCCGGCACCCCGTACGTCTTCCTGGACCCGGCGGTCGCGCCAGGCCAGGCGCGCCTGGACGCGGCGCGCGAGCTCGGGCGGCTGACCGGGGCGGCGGACGCGCAAACGTTCGCCACCGCGTTCCTGCTGCCCCGCGCCGGTGTGCTGGCCGCCGTGACCCGAGGCCCGCTGACCGAGCACGTCGTCGCGCACAGCGCCGGCTGGCACGTCGACCCGGAGACCATGGCGCACCGCTTGCGCGACCTCGGCCTGCTGACGCGACCCCAGCACGCGACCGTGTGCGCACAGCTGGCCCGCCGCACGGTCGGGATGACCCACCGCGAGACGTCCCAGCTGCTCGCCAAGGTCTTCCGCGCCCTGCGCGCCCAGGGCACCACCCCGCACGGCGTCGCCCGCGAGCTCCTGCTGGACGTCGAGGAGCTGAACGGGCTGGTGTTCGGCCTCGTGCTCACCGCCCTGCCGGGTCGAGGCGACCCCGGCCGCGCGACCAGGCCGAACCTCACCCTCGTCAGGGAGTGACCCAGCTCCCGGCCGCCTCCTTCACGTAGTCGCCGAACAGCCGCCCGTCGTGCCCGAGCACGGACGGCACACCGTCGGACAACGCGGCGTCGTGGCCGTCGCGGATCGCGGTCAACGACATCGACAACACCTCCGCGTACGCGCTCTCGATGCCGCCCTGCACCAACATGCCGGTGTAGTCGGCGGCGGGCACGTCCGTGATGCGGATCGAACGACCCGACACCTCACCGATCCGCGCCACCACCTCGGCGAACGTCAACGCCTCCGGCCCGGACAGCTCGTAGGTGACGCCCGCGTGGCCGTCCTGCGTCAACGCCGCCACCGCCACGTCGGCGATGTCCTGCGCGTCGATGAACGGGTGGGCGCCGTTGCCGGCGCCGTTGCCGACGGGCAGCACGATCTCGCCGGCCAGGATCTCCGGCAGGAAGTAGTCCTCGCTGAAGTTGTGCGAGAACCACGTCGGCCGAAGGATCGTCCAGTCCACACCGGACTCCCGCACGGCGCGCTCGCGACCGTCGTCGGACGGGATGCCGCGGGCCGAGAGCAGGACGATCCGCCGCACACCGGCCGCCACGGCTTGCGGCACGAACTCCGCCAACTCGGCGTCGTCGAGGTTCATCGCGAGCGGCACGAGGTAGACGGCGGTGGCGCCGTCGAGCGCACGCGCCCAGGTGGACGGGTCCGACCAGTCGAAGGGGATCTCCGTGCGGCGGGACACGGCGCGGTAGTCGACGCCGAGGGCGTCGAGGGAGGAAACGACACGGCGACCGGTCTTGCCGGTCGCGCCGAGCACCAGGATCGTCATGCCACAAGACAACCAAGATCGTGCTGGACGGAACATGGCTCACCGTCCCCGATGCATGTTCAATCGTCTACGTGGATGACATGGACGCGCTCACCGATCTCCTGCGCGGCTTGCGCGCGCGTAGTGCCGACGTGTGCCGCTCGTTCGCCTCACCGCCGTGGGCGCTGGCGTTCACGGAGACGCGGCCGTTCACGCTCGTCGCCGCCGTGCGCGGCGACACCTGGCTGCTCGCGGAGGACGGGACCCAGGTCCTGCTGCGACCGGGTTCGCTCGGCCTGATCCACGGACCGCAGCGGTTCGTCCTGGCCGACGACCCGTCCACACCACCGCAGCTCGAAGTCCGTGAGGTGGACTGCGAGCAGTGGCTCGTCGGCACCCGCACCTACGGCCTCGCCGGCGACGGTGACGCGCTCGTGATCACCGCCGCCTACTCGGTCGACGGTGGCGTGGCGGCGCGGCTGCTGAACGCCCTGCCGACCGCCTTCGTCGTGACGTGCGACGACGAGCACTGCCCCACGGTGGACGTGCTGGCCGCGGAGGTGGCGAAGGACCAGGCCGGGCAGGACATCGTGCTCGAACGACTGCTCGACCTCCTGCTCGTGTACGCGCTGCGCGAGTGGTTCGCCCGGCCTGAGGCGAACACTCCCGCGTGGTACCGGGCGTTGGGCGACGAGACCGTCGGCCCCGCCCTGCGCGCGATGCACGACGAGCCGCAGCGTGCGTGGACCGTCGCGGAACTGGCCGCGCGCGCAGGGGTGTCGCGGGCGGCGTTGGCGCGCCGGTTCACCGCACTGGTCGGTGTGCCGCCGCTGACCTACCTGACCCAGTGGCGCATGGACGTCGCCGCGGACCTCTTGGGCGAGCCGGACGCCACGGTCGAGTCCGTGGCACGTGCGGTCGGCTACGGCGACGGGTTCGCGTTCAGCACGGCGTTCAAACGGGTACGCGGCGTGCGGCCCAGCGACCACCGTGTGGTAGCTCTGCGGGCATGAACTCTGCGGGTAACGACTCAGCGGGTACTGGTTCAGCGGGCAAGGACCTGGAAGACCTGCGGGACGCGCTGCGCCGGTTCGCCGCCGCGCGTGACTGGGACGAGTACCACACCCCGAAGAACCTGGTGATGGCGTTGTCCGGGGAGGTCGGTGAGCTGACGGACCTCTTTCAGTGGCTCACGCCCGAGCAGGCCGCGCACGCGATGGACGACCCCGAGTTGGCGTGGAACGTCCGTGACGAGCTGGCCGACGTCATGCACTACCTGGTGCGGTTGGCCGACAAGTTGGACGTCGACCTGGTCGAGGCCGCGTTCGCCAAGATCGAGCGCAACGAACGCCGCTTCCCGACCGGTGACCTGAAGCCCGTCGAAGTCCCGAAGCCGGGCGAGTTTCCGAAGCCGGGCGAGTGACGACGGATTAGACGTAGGTCAACAACAACAAGATCAAAGCGACGAGGACCACCAGGCCGAGAACGGTCGAAGCCCACATCGGTGTCTCCGACGACGACGGGCGGACACGGACGTGCCTGCCTCTTCGTCTCGTTTGTCTGCGCGCGCGCCATGGCACCGACGCCTCCCTCGTCCATCCATCGCTGCTCATGCCGGCTACGGTATGGACGATCGACCCTGGCAAACTGCACGTCACCCGGTCGCGCCAGGCGCGTCGCCCGAACAGCGGTCGAAGCCGCCGGAAAGTGACGGTTCGCCGTCGCGTGGAAAGGGGTCGCGGTCGCGTGGAAAATCTGTGCCGAACGCCAAAAAACCCTCAGGGGCACTCGACGGATCGAGTGCCCCTGAGGGTGAAGTATGTTCGGCGGCGTCCTACTCTCCCACACCCTCACGAGTGCAGTACCATCGGCGCTGGAAGGCTTAACTACCGGGTTCGGAATGGGACCGGGTGTTCCCCAACCGCTATGACCACCGAAACACTATGA
>NZ_JAJHUO010000031.1:0-122173 GCF_020859565.1 Saccharothrix luteola
ACGGGCCACCTACAACCGCCACCACGGCGTGATGCACATGCTCGCCGCACTCGACCTGACCACCGGGAAGATCCACTACCGGATCCGGCGCCGCACACGCCACCGCGAGTTCCTCGACCTGCTCAAGACCCTGCGCGTCCGGTGGCCCGACCAGCGGCTTTACCTGGTCATGGACAACTTCTCCTCCCCGCACCGGCACCCCGACGTCCGCGACTGGGCCGCGGACAACGACGCCGAGTTGGTGTTCCTGCCGACCTACTCCAGTTGGCTGAACTGGATCGAGGCCGAGTTCGCCGCCCTGCGCTACTTCGCCCTCAACGGCACCGACCACCACAGCCACGCCGAACAGAACGCCGCCATCGCCTCGTTCATCCGCTGGCGCAACGCCCACGCCCGCCCCAAGACCGGCTTCGCCACCGACTCACCCATCCGCACCTGGACCGATGGGTCTGCTACGCGGTGGCTGAGCTTGAGTAGCTCGCCCTGGATCCTGCGGTAGCCCGCCCGGCGTTCTCCCGGGCCATCGCTCGATCAACGCCACCACGGTGTCGTCGATCGGTGGACGCCCAGTGCGGTTCGGGTAGGTCCACTTCTTCGCGGCCGGGCCCTGGGGCCAGCGTTGGAGGGTTCCCGGTGTCACCAAACCGCTGCTCGCGCAGCAGTCGGGGGATTTGGCGCACCGTTGCGGCAAGCACCGCGCGATCGGCCCGCTCCCCACCCCGGACAAAGATCGGCTCGGCGCGGCACGGCGAGTTCGTGCCGCATCGCCAGTGACTCCACCTCCGTCGCGGCGGAGGACCGGCCGAGCAGAATCAGTCAGCGGGCGAGCCGGGCGAAGATCATGTACAGCGGTCGTGACTCCACGCCTCACGATCGTGCCCCTGCAGCCCGTCATGCGCGATCACCGCAGTTCAACGCCCGAGTGCAGAGCTCTGGCAGCCCGGACGCTCCGCAGTGCCGTAGTCACCGTGCGACATGCGCTCCTGCCTTCACCTGTGGTCGGTGCTCAGGTGCAGTGTGGAAAACCGAGGCACCCCCTCCGCGAAACGGGCGCCCACCGCGCCCGAGAGGAACCCGACGGTGCCCGGCTGCGCAGTCGACCGGTGTCGTGACCGCCACGGCATCGGGCTCGGGCCCTGGGGTCGGGTCGGCCAATTCGGATGCTGTTCCACCTGCCCTGATACACGATCGTGGACGGGGATTCGGCATGCGATCACCGGGGCTACGGTGATCCTGCTCTGATCGAGTGTTCCCGGTTCCGCGCGCCCCTGACGCGAGCGATCCTTGCTCCGACCGCGGCTCTGCGGATTCGGAAGGGATGGGATTCAGTGTCGAGAACCGTTCAGCGGGTGGCAGTGGTGGTGTTCGCGGTCCTGGCGTTGGCCGGGATGGGCGTGGCGAGCGCACAGGCATCGGTGGCGTTGGTCGAACGGGAGGTGACGACCCTGCCGGTGCCGCCCCTCCAGCCCGCCGAGGGGAAGATCCAGACTTCGTCGATCAACTGCGTCTGGACGTTGTGCTTGTCGAAAAATGTCATCCGTGCAGGTCAGGAGGCGTGGCGGTACTCGTTGAGGATGCCGCCGAGTCGTTGCCGTCGGCGGATGTCGAGTTGGGTGAGGGCTGCTTGATTGGTGACGGTTGGTGGCAGTGTGCGCAGTGGGCGGGCGTTGGCGATGCCTTGGTGGGGTCGGTGGGTGTTGTAGAACTTTTCGTACTGGCGCAGGGCGTGTAGCAGGTGCGGTTGGTTCCAGATGAGGGTGTGGTCGAGTAGTTCGCGTCGGCAGGTCCGGATCCAGCGTTCCATGATCGCGTTCATTCGTGGGGTTCGGACTCCGCTGAGCACGACTTGGACGCCACAGTCGGCGAGGACGGTGTCGAACTGGGCGGGGAACTTGCCGTCTCGGTCGCGGATCAGAAAGCGCACGTGTCGGCCTTCGTCTTCAAGGTCCATGGTGAGGTTCCTGGCGGCTTGGGTGACCCAGGAGGTGGTCGGGTGTGCGGTGGCGCCGAGAATTCTGATTCGGCGGCTGGTGTGCTCGATCACCGCGAGTACGTTCAGGCGGGTGCCGCTCAACGTGGAGGTCTCGAAGAAGTCGCAGGCCAGTAGCGCCTCGGCCTGCGAGCGGAGGAAGGCCGGCCAGGTCGTCGCGGTGCGTTCGGGTGCCGGGTCGATTCCGGCGTCCTGGAGGATCTGCCAGACGGTGGACGCGGCGATCTTGATGCCGAGGACGAGGAGTTCGCCGTGGATGCGGCGGTAGCCCCACGTGGGGTTTTCCCGTGCCAGGCGCAGCACCAGGAGTCGGATCGAGTGGATGGTCCGTGTTCGGCCGGGCCGCTTGGGGCGGGACCTGGCAGCGTGGCGGCGCGCGAGGAGGTCGCGGTGCCATCGCAGCACCGTCTCCTGACGGACCAGCAGTCGGAGCCGATGAAGCGTGGTGGTCGGGAGTCGCTGCAGCAGTGCCGCGAGGAACGCCCGGTCGGCGGGGGAGAACCGTGGACGGGCGTCTCCGAGTTGGCGTTGCAGGATGGTGATCTGGTGGCGTAGCGCCAGGATCTCCGTGTCTTTGTCCCGGTCGCTCATGGGCAGCAGGCGCAGCAGCGCGAACGTGTTGGTCATGCCCAGGTAGGCCAGTCGAAGCAGCACAGCCAGCCATGCCGAGCCCGTGGAACACGAGCACCCTCATCGGCCATCCCGAGACCTTGTCCCGACCGTGCTCTCACCTGCATGGATGGGATTATTGGCAGGCATAGGGTCGGCCCGCGGTGTTCACCCGCACGCCGCGGTTGCGGGCGCGGATGAACGACCCGGACGGCGGCATCATGGACGCGATGTTCCGGGTGTTCGACGGTATCGCGCCGGTCTCGGCCGAGACGGGCACCGACATCTACGTGAACGGAATCCCCGCGGGTTCGTACGCGGAGGTGACCATTCCGCCGAACCGCATCACGCGCGACGACCTCTACCCGTGGCGGGTGTGGGGCAGTGACCACGGTTTGCTCACGGGCTACGTCGACTGCGAGTTCGAAGTGGACAGCAGAGCGCCGGACACACCTGTCGTCACCTCGACCGACTACCCGGCCACCGGAGGCCCGCACGGCAGCGTCGGCCGGACAGGCACCTTCACTTTCAACATCGGCACCCTGACCGGGCGCAACAACACGATGGACGGTCCGTCGTTACGGCTGGTCCCTCAACGACGACACCGCCATCACGCACTCGGTCGCCGTGCAGTCGTCCGACGGCACGGTGACGGTGCCGGTCACCCCGACGAAGGCCGGGCTGAACACGTTGTACGTGACGGCGTTCGACCGCGCCGGCAACCGGTCGACGGCCGGCGCGGTCTACGTCTTCAACGTCGAGGTCGCGCCTCGTTCCCGGGCATGGTCTCGGCGCCGAGCGCCATGCGTGCCGGACTGGAATGTCGCGACCATCCCGCGGGGTCCGTTCCGCCTCGTGCGGGCGGACGGCCGCGGTGGTCCGGACCGTGCTCAACTCCCCCGTGCCGAACCTGACTTCGACTACGATGGGGAGTCCGGATCACCCAGGCCGCTGTCGCGCGAACTGATCGGATGGTCGGATGACGGAGATGGCTCCTCCTGACAACGTCGGCTCGTCAGCGAGACCGATGACCATCGCCGACCTCGCCCGGCACGTCGTGGGGAAGATCGAACCGGCGCAGCTCGACTACCTGGATCTCGTGACCGTGGACCGGGAAGGTCGTGGCACGGCACCGGGTTCCCGGAACTGGACCGGGGGCACCGTCGGCTCCGGGGTGCAGCCATGGGTGCTGGCCGACCTCGTGTACCCGTTGCTGGCCGGGACGTTCGCGCAGGTGCTCGGCGCGACCGCGTTCGCCCGTCTCCAGCGCAGGCGGTGGTGGCGGCGCAAGCGTGAGGTCCCGCCGTCGACGCGGATCTTCCTGACCCCCGAGCAGGTCGAACGGGCACGGACCGCCTGCATCGAGCACGGCATGACGCTGGGTCTGTCGGAGGCGGAGGCGACCATGCTGGCCGACGCCGTGCACGGCGCATTACAGAGGACCGGCGACGAGTGAACACCCCCGCCGCGGGTGTGCCAGCGCGGGCTGCCGCACCGCCCCGCTTGTGGTGGGTCTACGTCCTGGTGGGTACCGCGTTGGCCGTCATCGGGGCGGGCGCCGGCCAGGTCCTGTCCATCACCCTCGACCTCGGTGACGTCGCACCCTCGCACGCTTGCCTGGTGCGCAACGGGATCTCGGTGTACGGCGGCGACCCGGTGACGCTCGACCAGGCCGCGTACGGGTCGTGCATGGGGGACTACTCGCGTGTGCAAGCCCTCGCCGCCCTCGCGGGTGCGGTCGCACTGCCGGTGACCGCGTGGCTGCTCATGCTGGTGGGCGGCATCGGCACGCGGTGGCGGTTGCGACCGGGCCGGATCGCCGGGGCGCCTGCAGCCTCGCAGCGGCTGGCCGATCGGTTCGCCGTGCTGTGCGACAGCCAAGGGCTGACCGGGCGGAACCGACCACGCCTCGTGCCCGCGCCACCGGGGACCGGTGTGACGCAGGCGTTCACCACGGGCCTGCCCGGAACGCGCCCGTGGGTGGTGGTCCCGCTGGCCTACGCCTACACCGACCCGGCCGCGTTCGACGCGGTGGCGGTCCACGAGCTGGGCCACGTCCGGTCGCGCGACGTGCTGTGGGCTTCGGCCGTGTGGTGGGCGGGGTGGCTGGCGGTACCCGCCCTGCTGCTGGCCCTGCTCCCGTTGGCCGGCATACCCGCGGTGGTGTGGGAGCTCTATGGAGGGGCGCTGGTCGCAGCGGTGGTCGTGGCGCTGGTGATGTTCGTGCTGCGTGCCGGGCTGCTGCGCCGTCGCGAACTGGCCGCGGACCGCCACGTGCTGGAGGTGACGGCCGACCCGACCGCGTTGACCGCCCTGATCCGGCCTTCGGGGAAACGCAGGGCGGGCGTGTTCGCCACCCATCCCACAGCCGCCGACCGGCTCGCCCTCGACCCGGACGCGCGCGAGCGGGAAGGTGGATTCGTCTTCACCGCCGCGGTCGGCGTCGTGGCCATGGCGGCCTACCATGTCGTTTTCACCGCCTCGACCAGCCTGCAGTGGACCATCGACACCGATACGACCACCTGGGCCCCGGTCGTGGCGGCCCTGCTGTGGGCGTCGGTGGTGGTGCCGGCGTGGACCGGACGGGCGATGTCCGGGCCGTCCGGGTGGACCGGTCCGCTGGCCGGCGCCGTGGTGGGGCTGGTCGTCGGTTACTTTCTCCAACCACCTGGCGTGATCACCACCATCGTCGCCCTCTCGGGACGTGGCCTGCTGCTGTCGGTGCCCGGCCTGGTGGTCATCGCGTTCGCGGTCGCCCTGCTCACCGCGGGGATGGCCACCCGCCTCGCCAGGCACAACCGCCCGCGCCTGGGCGGGTTCGGCGCGGTGCTCGCCGTGACGGCCGCCCTCGCGGCTGCCTGGGGCACGATCACCTCGGCCGCGGTGATCCACGTCGCGATCGGGGGTGTCGAGTCGATCCGGTGGTTGCTTGTCGTCAACGGCCACCACGGGATCTGGCGCTACACGGCGGCCTTGGCGCTCGTCGGGCTGGCGCTCGTCGTCCCGCGCTCCCACCTGCGAGGCCCCGTCCCGGCGGTGATCGGGATGGCCGCCGTGACCGGTGGCACGGCCTCGGCGTTGTCGTGGTACTCCCGCTCGGGCGGTGATCTTTCCGATCCCCGGAACGGCTTCCTGACCTACCAGGCCTGGTGGGTCTGCGCACTCGCCGGGTTGGTCACCGCCGTGGTCGTGGCCGTGGTCAACGGCGGCGCGCTGTCCGCCGCGCCCACATCAGTCCTGTGTGGACTACTCGCGGCGGCGTCGGCCGGTGCCGTCCAGTACGCGGTGCTGCGGTTCGGCTACGGCGTCCGCTCGGACCTCTTCCGGGGCACACTGCAACAACCGGGCTGGCTGCTGTTGCTGGCACTGATCGGCACCACACCGCTGACCGCGCTGCTCGCGGCCGCGGTGCGACGCCCGCAACCACGACGTGGGGCGGTCCGCTGGGCCACGGGCACGGCAGGTCTCACCGCGCTGCTGGCCCTGCTGCTCGTGGCGGGCGGCCTGACGAGCGTCACGGTGGCCGAGCGCGACCTCTCAGACCTCGCCACCCCGTCCGCGGCTGCGAAGACCCCTCCGGTCGCCCCCGCGAACACCCCGCGCCCCCTGGACCAGGACGCCGCCACCGCAGCCCTGGCCGACGTGCCCGCCGTGCTGCCGCCCGGCGCGCAGAACGTGCCCACCCTCCCGGACAGCTCGTCGACCCGCACTCCCGCCACCTGCGATGAAGCCGTCAAACGGGCGACGGTGAACGAGAAGGCCCTGCCTCGGACAGCGGAGGTCGAGCAGCGGTTCACCTTCCCGATGGGTGACATCCCGAACGGCGCTGGGATCAGGGTGGCCGTCACCTCGTACTCGGCTGCGCACCCCGGCTTCGCCGACCTCGACGCCGAGAACCAGGCATGCGCCAACTTCCGACAACGCAGCACGGAGGGCAACGGCTACCTGGACTGCTACATCACCCCACGACCCGCGTCCGACTTCCCCCTGGCACGAAAGCGGACCCTCACCGCACTGGGACAGGTGAAGGGAACAGCCCTCGTCGTCACCATCCACCACTACGCGGCGATCTTCGGCTCCACCCGCATCGACGTCGCCGTCGATTGGTTCTACCTCGCCACAGCCCCACCGCAAGCGGTCCTCGACGAAACCGACCGGCTCGTGACGAGCGCGATGAACGTCATCGCCGTGAAGCTGTGAGCCGGATACCGGGCGACCGGTCCCTGAGCGGTCGTGGCCGCGCGAGGCGGCCCCCGCAGCGCCTCCCGCGCTCGATCACGAGCAGGACGTGCCGACGCTGCCCGGCGGGCTGATCCGCTGGGCGGACACGCCGAGCGAGGGGCGAGTAGATCATCTTCGACCAGCGGCAGGTGCCGTTGGTGCCGGTACAGCGCTGGATGTTGTGCCGCTCGAAAAGTCATCGCTGCTGGTCAGGCGGCGTTTTGATTTCGTTGATGAGGCCGCCGAGGATGCGGGTGCGGAGCGGTCTGTGGGTGTCGAGGTCGTGTACTGGCGCAGGGTGCTGTCGGGCTTCGGGTGGTAGTTGGTCGCGGGCTTGGTGGGGTCGGTGTCGGTTGTAGTGGTCTTCGTAGGTCGTGAGGACTTGTCGTGCGTGGGCTTCGCCGGTGGTCAGGATGTGGTCGAGGAGTTCGCGTCTGATGGTGCCGATGACCCGTTCGCAGTGGGCGTTCATCCGAGGCGCCTGCGGCGCGCTCTTGATCACGTGCAGATCGTCGGCCTGGAAGACGGTGTCGAACGTCTGGCTGTACTTGCCGTCGCGGTCGCGGAGCAGGAAGCGTAGGGACTGCGTCCGGTGTCCGAGGTCGGCGGCGAGGTTCCTGGCCTGTTGCGTGGTCCACGCCTGGGTGGGGTGGGCGGTGAGGCCGGTGATGTGCAGGCGTCTGGTGCCGTGTTCGAGGAACGCGAGCGCGTACAGACGTGTGCCGAGCACGGTGTCGAGGTGGAAGAAGTCGGCCGCGATAATGCCCTTGGCCTGGGCGGTGAGGAACTGTCGCCAGGTCGGGCCGCAACGGCGTGGCGCCGGGTCGGTGCCGGCGTCGTGCAGGATCCGCCAGACCGTCGAGTAGGCGATGCGGTGTCCGAGTCGGGCCAGTTCACCCTGGATTCGCCGATGACCCCATCGCGGGTTCTCCCTGGCGAGCCGCAGCACGAGCGATCTGATCGCCGTTCGTGTCGGTGGGCGCCCGGTGCGTCGATGCGCGGAGTAGTCCCACTTACGGGCTGTGAGTTTGCGGTGCCAGGCGAGCAGGGTACCCGGCGTGACCGGGAAGACCTCCCGCCACCGACGGCGATCCACCAGCCCGGCCAGAGCGGCGAACCAGAACCGGTCCGCGGGCTCGTAGCGGACCGGACCCCAGTTGTCGACTAAGGACCGCGTTCTCGTGCCGCAGCACGAGCAGCTCGGCGTCCTTCGCGGCCTCGCTGCGCAGCAGCACCGACGGGATGGACAGCAACCTGCGGGTCACCTTGTACAGCAGGGACACGATCACCCGGACATGGTCTCAACGCGGCGACACCTCGCTCTACCAGCAGCGACGGTTTTCCGAGCGGCACAGGGAGAACCGTGTAAGGGGTCTCCGAGTTGGCGTTTCAGGATGGTGATTTGGTGGCGTGACGCCAGGATCTCAGTGCCTTTGTCCCGGTCGCTCATGGGCAGCAGGCGCAACAGCGCGAACGTGTTGGTCATGCCCAGGTAGGCCAGTCGAAGCAGCACAGCTGGCCATCGTGCCGCGCCCGTCGCCGAGTCCGTGGAACACGAGCACCCTCATCGGCCATCCCGAGCCTTGTCCCGACCGTGCTCTCACCTGCATGGATGGGATTATCGGCAGGCACAAGGTTCGGGCAGAGGGTGAAGACCTCTTCGAACTGATCGACCACCACGACCAAGTTCCCGTCGCCCTCGTCGAGTTCGCAACCGAGCAGGTGCAGTGCACGAGGTCACGGGTGAGGGCGGCGGCATCAATCGGCATCCACGACCCGAGCAACATCATGCAGTCCCGACGCCAATGTGCCGCTACCCGAAGGTGCCTGGTCACTCAACCTCGGTGTCGATCAAGCGCCAGGTGAACGGGGATTCCCAGCCGTCCGCGGCCCGCCGCCAGGCATCGAACGCCGTATAGACCTTTTCCGCCGACACAGTCAGCGTCTGGTAGTGCTCCGACGGCGAGCCCGCGCGGTGTTCGAGCTGAAAGATGCCATCCGGGCGCTGCCACACCTGGATGTAGACGTCGTCCCGCTCCGCTGACAGGACCAGCACGCTGTCCCGGGCCAGAGCAAGCACAGCTGCCTCTATCCGGCCGCGGTCCGGGTTCTCCAAACGTCCAACCCGATCCCCCTCGAGGAATGTCGCACCACCCTCGCGCACAACACCTCCAAGTCATCATCGGCAGACCAGTCGACCACGCCACCCGCGACGGATACAGCACCAACAGCATCCACCATAGGCACAGCCACATTCACTGCTCCCACCGGACCTGCAAGCCGGCGAGCATCGCGTCGATCATCGGGCGGGTGACGTGGGAGTAGACGCCCATGACTCCGCGGAACTTGTGTCCGATCCTCTTGTGCTGCAGGAGCTCCGGCACGCCGTCCTCGATCATCCAGGTCTTGTGGGTGTGGCGCAGGTCGTGGAAGTGCATGTGCGGCTTGATCGGCGACCACCCAAGGTCGCATCGCCCCGCACGGCCGGTAGCCAGACCCGGCGGCGGAAGTTGGACCGCCGGTGCAGCCCGCCGTCCTGCCCGGTGAACACGAACCGCACGGTCGGTTTCTTCGCCTCCAGGGCGTCGGACGGGCGGCTGACCTCGACCTCGTTCGGGTTCTGCGGGTTGACCATGCCCGGCAGCAGGTCGGCGATCCGCTGCACCACGTTGTCGTGCGACCGCTCGTAGACGGGGTGGGGTGGCCGTCGAAGCCGAGCAGCGCTTCGGCGGCCTCCCAGCCGATCAGGGCGGCCCGGTCAAGCTCGGGCGCCGTGCCCTACCCGTCCGCCGACCTACGTGGGGGCGTGTCAGGCGTCGCTGTTGAGCATCGCGGCGGTCAGGACGTTGCCTCCGACGCCCCAGCCGCCGTCCTCGACCTCGTCGACGAGTACGACCGTGGTCGGCCGGGCGCGTTCTCCGTAGATCTCGACGTACAGCTCGGTGGTTCGCTCGACGATCTTCTTTTTGTTCTCGGCGCTGATGGTGCCCGAAGGGACCTTGAAGTTGGCGAATGGCACAGGTGTTCTCCTCGTTGTTGTTCAGTGCAGTGTCAAACCAGGCCGCCGTTGGCGCGCAGGATCTGGCCGTTGGCCCAGCGGCCCTCGGGACCGGTCAGGAAGGCGACGACGCCCGCGATGTCCTCCGGGGTACCCAGTCGCTCCAGTGGCGGCGCCTTGGTTAGCGCCGCCACCTGTTCCTCGGTTTTGCCGTCCAGGAACAGCTCGGTGGCCGTCGGGCCGGGTGCGACCGTGTTGACGGTGATCCCGCGTCCGCGCAGCTCGCGGGCGAGGATCAGGGTGATCGCCTCGACAGCGCCCTTGCTCGCGACGTACGCGCCGTAGCCGGGGAACTGCGTGCCCACCACGGAGGTCGAGAAGCTGACGAAGGCGCCGCCCGTGCGCAGCCGTTGAGCGGCCTGCCGCGCGACGACGAAGGTGCCGCGGATGTTGACGCGGTGCAACCGGTCCAGCACGTCCAGGTCAAGTTCGGCGATGGGGGACAGGGCGAGGCGGCCTGCGGAGCTGATTACGACGTCAACGCCCCCGTACTCGCTTTCGGCTCGGTCGAACAGCTCCGCCACCGCGGTCTCGTCGGCCACGTCGGCACGGACCGCGGTCGCGTTCCCACCCGCGGCGGTGATCGCGCGCACGGTCTCCGCCGCGGCGTTGTCGTCTCCGGCGTAGTTGACGACGACGGCCAGTCCGTCCGCGGCGAGTCTGCGGGCGACCGCCCGGCCGATGCCGCGCGAACCCCCGGTGACGATGGCGACTCGTCCGACAGTGGGGTCGGTGTTTGTCATGTCTCCACCGTGCAGGACCGTGCGGACCGGTGACAGGGGACGCCGTCCCATGTGTCCGTGGCCCGCTCCGCTGCAGACTGGCGGACATGAACTCGACGAAGTACGCCGAGCTGGGCGCGTTCCTCCGCTCGCGGCGTGAGCGCATCCGCCCCGAGGAGGTCGGACTGGCCTCCGGGCCGCGGCGGCGCGTGCCGGGACTGCGTCGCGAGGAGGTCGCCCAGCTCGCCGGGGCCTCGGCGGACTACTACAACGAGCTGGAACGCGGAGCCGGGTCGCAGCCGTCGGAACAGATGCTGGCGGCGCTGGCGCGTGCGTTGCGCCTGACCGCCGACGAGCGCGACCACCTCTACCACCTGGCCAACCGGCCGGTGCCGCGTGGCGGCGCGGGCTCGCACGTGCACCCCGGAATGCTCGACCTGCTCACCCGGCTGACCTCCACCCCCGCGCAGGTGATCACCGACCTGCACGTGACGCTTGTGCAGAATCCGCTCGCCATCGCGCTGCTCGGGGATCACTCCCGCTTCCGGGGCAAGGAAGCCAGCTTCGTCCACCGCTGGTTCACCGACCCCGAGGCGCGGCGGCTCTACCCCGAGGAGGACCACCCGGCCCAGTCCCGGGCGTTCGCCGCCGACCTGCGGGCCGCCGCCGCACGCCGGGACGCCAAGGACACCGAGGCGAGCGCGCTCGTCGCCGAACTCCTCGACCGCTCCGCCGCCTTCGCCCGGCTGTGGGCCGAGCACGACGTGGCGTTCCGCCGCGACGACCGCAAGCGCATCGACCATCCCAGGCTCGGCCTGGTCGTGGTCAACTGCCTCACCCTGTTCAGCGAGGACGGTCGTCAGCGCCTGCTGTGGTTCACCCCCGCGCTGGGCACCGACAGCGTCGACAAATTGGAGCTGCTCGCTGTCATCGGCACCCAGGAGTTCACGCCGCACCCCGACTAGTTGTACTGCCCAGCGTGGTTGCGACCGGTCCGACACGTAGTCGGATGATCTTGGAATGAGGGACGGCCTCCGGGTTCGGTGTGGATAGCGACATCCGCACTGGTCGGCCGTGGCCGGCCAGTCCGCACACCCGCGGTCGAGCCGACGAGAACGAGGAAACCGTCGCCGCGTTCTGGCGACGAGCGCAGAACTTCTTCCACGTCAACGGAACCACGAACGACGAGACTCAGTTGAGCTTCGCCGGGACGTGAGGCCCTACTGCTGAGCTGCGTGCCGGAAGCCAGGTGACAGACTGTCGACGAGCCCCTCGAGATCCCGCTCGCCCTCACGGGTCTGCACGCCCGCTGCCAGCTGCTTGCGGGCGACCTCGACCATGTCCTCGGTGAACAGTGAGTACAGGAAGGCGTTTTCGGCGACGTAGGCCGTGTCGGAGGCGGGCGGGGTCGCGGCCCTGACGGTGGCCTTGATCGCGGCGACGACCTCGGGGCGCACTCCCGCCATTCGGCGAGCCAGGGTGTCGACGAAGGCATCGAGCTCGTCGGCGGGCAGAGCCCGGTTCACCAGGCCGTAGCGCTCGGCCACTTCTGCGCCGACGAGCTGGCCACCGATGAGCAGTTCCAGGGCCCTGGCCGGGCCGAGCAGACGGGTCATGTTCACCGTGCCACCGCCCCCGGGGAGGATCGCCAGGGTGGACTCGGGCTGTGCCTGGCCCGATTCGCCGATCGCGGCGAACCGCATGTCGAGGGACATCAGGAACTCGTTGCCGGCGCCACGGGCGAAACCGGCCACCTTGCCGATGGTGACCTGCGGGAGGTCACGGATCTCCGCTCCCATGGCCTGGAGGATGTTCATGCCGTGGGGGATCACGGCGCCCGGCGCGGCGTCGATCGCGGCCTGGGTGGCGGCGGGCAGGGCCTCCGGGTCGGTGAGGTAGGCCATGTCGCCGTGAGCGCTGAAGAACTCCGGATCGGCGCTCTGAAACACGATCACCCGGACGTCCGCGTCGGTGCGCACATGATGCGCGAACCCACGCAATGACGGCAGCAGCACGCCGTCCATCAGATTGAGGGGCGGGTGGTCGAGCGACACGGTGGCCACACCGTGCGCGACGGTGATCTTGAGGCCTGCCCAGCTGTGGTAGTCCATGGTGACTCCTTCTCGACGAGGCCGGATGTGCGTCCCGGCTCCCAAGACCATATGTAACGACCAGTGAGGCGAACCATGTCCGCATGGCTCAGATGATTGATTCTCTGCCTCATCCGCATCTGATCAAGGTGCTAGGGTCACCTTGTGGATCCACTGAGCGACGCCCTGGCGATCTCGGGCGTCAAAGGGGCGCTGAGCACCCGCGTCGAGGCGGGTGGTCGATGGGCGATCACCCTGGACGACTATCCCGGGGTGGCCTTGCACGCCGTGACCGCGGGCAGTGCCTGGCTCACGGTCGTCGGCCGCGAACCGGTGGAACTGGCGGCCGGTGACGTGGTCCTGCTGTCCGCGGGCGCCCCGCACGGCCTCACCGACGATCCCACGGACACTCGCGACCGGTGCGAACACGTAGCCGCTCGCGGGCGCGGTACCGGTGAGGTGATCAGCCTCGGGTCCCAGCCCGCGACCACGCGGATCGTCACCATTCACTACGACTGCGATCCGGCCGCGCTCACCCAGATCCTGACCCTGCTACCCGGTTTCGTGCACGTGCGGGCCGAAGCGGGGACACCGGGACTGGCCGATACGGTGCGCATGCTCGCCCGGGAACTCGCCCACCCGCAGCTCGCCACGTCTGCCGTGCTGAAGAGCCTTGTCGACATCGTGCTCGTGCAGATGCTGCGTGCCTGGCTTGCGGTGAACCCTCCCGAGTGCTTCGGCACCTGGCTGGGCGCGCTCTACGACCCTGTCATCGGCAAGGCACTACGGCACCTGCACGCGAATCCGGCCACTCCCTGGACGACCTCGATGCTCGCGGAAGCCATCTCGGTGTCCCGCGCGACCCTCGCCCGCCGTTTCCCGGCCGCGACGGGACACACCCCCGCGGCGTATCTGGCGAACTGGCGCATGGATCTGGCCGCCGTGCGGTTACGCGACAGTCATGACTCCCTCGAAGTGATCGCCGAGGCAGTCGGTTACGGGTCGGTGCCGGCGTTCACCCGCGCCTTCACCCGGGCCCACGGACGTACGCCCGGGCGCTACCGCAGCGAGACGCGCAGCCACAGCGGTACGGCCTTCCGGTTGGAGACGCCCGCCCCGTCGAGCCTGACGATCAGTTAGGACCCTGTCCAGGCGGGACTCTCTGTTCCGGTCACCAGATCGCGGTGGCACGCAGATCCGGATCAGCGCAGATCTCCGCGGTGGCGGCGAGGCCGTCGGTGCCGGGCATTCGGATGTCCGTGATCACCACGTCCGGGCGCAACTTGCGGGTGAGGGTCGCCGCTCACGGCCGTCGCCCGCCTTCCCTACCACGGCGATGTCATCGGCCGTGAGCGGCCGTCGGCGTCCAGCACCCGACCGTTCCGCTCAAGGATGCGAAGAACCGCGTCTCGCCCCACAAGCCGAAATCACGGCCGACGCTGTCGAGTTCGGCGTCAGCCACCGCCGGCCAGAGCAGGGCCGCCCGTACGCGTGTAGTGCGTCCGCACCAGAAGCGGGCCGGGCTGGTCCGCGCGCACCAGGCGAGGACGATCCCGGCAAACGATGTGCGAGACCGCGGTTGACGACAGGGTTGGTGACGGAATCGTCCGGCAGCGGGCCGGACGGCGAAGCGGTGGGAAGAAACGTTGCACAACACCGGGAACAGGACCGACGCGGTTCGGCTGACGGCCGTCCGCAAGGTCTACGGACGGCGCGACAACCAGGTGGTGGCGCTCGACGACGTGACGACACGGTTCGGCCGGGGCACGTTCACGGCGATCATGGGGCCGTCGGGTTCCGGCAAGAGCACCCTGCTGCAGTGCGCGGCCGGGTAGCCCCGCAGATCCTCACTCATTTCCCCGTCACAGAAAGGATTCCCATGACCACCACGCCGGCTACTCCGGTGCGGGCCGGAAAGGCCGCGGTCGGGGCTCTCGGCGTGCTGGCCCTCGCCAGTGGTGCCCTGGAGTCGGTGGTGCAGCCGACGGTGCCGCTCTTGCAACGCGAACTGGACATGGGGCCCACCGGAGGGGCACTGCTCAGCATCCTGCTCCCGATCACCGGCGCACTCGTCACACCGTTGGCGGGCAGGTTCGGCGACCGCTACGGCGGAAAACGTGTCCTGATCCGGCTGATGGTCGTGGTGTGCGTCGGCGGCACGGTGTCCGCACTCGCGCCGGGTCTGCCCGTGCTGCTGGCCGGCCAGGTCCTGCAGGGCGCGATGGTCGGCGCGTTGCCCCTGTCGTTCATCGTCGTGCGCAAGCACCTGTCCGCAGGAGAGTCGAAGGCAGCCATCGGGGTGGTCAGTGGACTGTTCGTGGGAGGCGGGATGGTCGGCATGCTGCTGGCCGGGCCCGTGGCGGAACAGCTGTCCCGGCACTGGATGTTCGCGCTGCCGACGATCGCCGTCATCGTGGCGACCCTTCTCGTGAACCGGTTGGTGCCGGCGGATTCGGCAGACGGGTCGGACGACGCCGGGGTCGACTGGCCCGGGCTGGTCCTGTTGGGCGGGGTGTTGATCACGCTCATGCTCACGATCAACTTCGCGCTCGACCTCGCTTCGCAGCCGCTCGCGCTTTGCGGCCTCGTCGTGCTTCTGGTCGCACTGGTGGCCGGCTGGGTCGCCGTCGAGCGTCGCGCGGCCTCGCCGCTGATCGATCTGCGCTTGCTGGCCCGGCCCATGATGTGGAAGTCGGGTGTGCTGACGTTCATGATCTGCGTCGGCACGTCGATGGCGGTCTTCCTCGTCACGCAGCTGTGGAGCGCGCCCGGTGACGGGTACGGCTTCGGGGCCGGCGCCACCGAGATCGGCTTGTTCCTGTTGCCCGGCACCGTGGTTGCGACCCTGGCCGGACCGATGGGCGGGAGCTGGGAGCGGCGTTCCGGCTCACGTTCCGTGGCCACCGCTGGGGTCGTCATCATGACCCTGGCCTTGGTCGGCATGGCGGTCGTGCACACCGAGGCGTGGCATCTCGTCGTCGGCAAGGCACTGGTCGCCCTGGCCAACGGCCTGGTTGTCACCGCGATGACGACCGGCATCGCGACCTCCGTCGCGCCGAACGAGACCGGCGTCGCCACCAGCCTGATCCTGCTGACCCGCGTGCTCGGGATGGCCTCGGGCGGGATGTTCGGTGGCGTGCTGCTCGCCGCCGGGACCCCGTCGGGGTCGGACGTCGCGGCCGAATCGTCGTACATCACCGGATTCGTGATCGCCAGCGCCGTCACGGCGCTGGCCCTGCTCGTCACCCGCACCATGCACAAGGGAGTCAAGGCATGACCTTCACCGCTCACCTGAAGGATGTTCGCAGCACCCCGAAGGGCAGGGTGCTGGTTTCCGGGGCCGGCATCGCCGGTCCCACGCTCGCGTACTGGCTGACCCGCTACGGATACGCGGTCACGGTGGTGGAGCGGGCGGGCGCGGTTCGCAGCGGTGGTTATCCCATCGACGTCCGCGGCACCGCGCTGGAGGTCGTCCGGAGGATGGGGATCCTCCCACGATTGCGTGACACGCACATCGAACTGCGCCGGCTGACCTTTCTCGACGGGAACGGCGGTGAGGTGGCCTCGATCCACCCGCACGCGGTCACCGGCGGTGCCGGGGAAAGGGACCTGGAGGTGCGGCGCGGGGACCTGACCGACGCGCTTCACCTGGCGGTCCGCGACGATGTGGAGTTCCTGTTCAACGACTCCGTCGACACCCTCGTCCAGTCCGGCGACGGGGTCGACGTCACTTTCCGCGGCGGCGGCCAACGCACGTACGACCTGGTGTTGGGTGCGGACGGTACGCACTCCCGGACCCGGGAACTCGTGTTCGGCCCCGAAGAGCAGTTCCACCGGTACCTCGGCTACTGCTTCGCCGTGTTCCCCATGCGCAACACCTTCGGGCTCTCCTACGAGACCGTCATGTGGAACACCCCGGGCCGGTCAGCTGCGCTCTACGCTGTGGGGGAGGACGACGAGGTGCACGCCTTCCTGAACTTCGCCCGGCCGGAACCGCCGTCCGACGTGTTCGCGAACCCGGAAGCGCAACGGGACCTCGTCGCCGCGGTCTTCGCCGACGCGGGTTGGGAGGTCCCCGGAATGCTGGCCGCCATGCACGAGGCGGACGACGTGTTCTTCGACGGTGTCAGCCAGATCCGCATGTCCCGCTGGCACCGCGGCAGGGTCGCGCTGGCGGGCGACGCCGCGTACGCGCCTTCGTTCCTCACCGGACAGGGCTCCAGCCTCGCGCTCGTCGGCGCGTACATGCTCGCCGGTTCCCTAGCCGACCGGGACCACACCACCGGGCTCGCCGCGTATGAAGACAGCACGCGTGATTTCGTGGCCGCGAACCAGGGGCTGGTCGGCGAGGGCGGCGCCACGCTCTTCCCGATCACCGCTCAGGCCCTGGAACAGCGCAACGACAGGCTGCGCAAGCTCGGCACCACGCCCTCCGCCGAGCCGCGACCGGCCCATTCGGCCCTCACGCTGCCCGAATTCATGCCCCGGAAGCCCTCCGCCGGCTGATCGACCACGGCCGGTCGAGGGCCGGCTCAGCACGCCGCGAGCGCAGTCGGCCGGATCACCGTTCCGGTCGCTCGGCCGCTGCTCACCGTCCAGCTCGAGACTTCCGAGGCGAGTTCGCAGCGAAACGACGGCAGGTCCGAGGCGAACAGCCGGCCGAGCTGCCGGTGCACGGTGGCGGGGTTCCGGTCCGTCAAGCGAGCCAGGTCCACCGCGGTGCTGAGTCCTTCGTCGGAGCCGGGGTTTCGATCCTGCCGGCGGCATACGCGGAGCTGTCCCCGACGCGCATTCGCACAGCCGTGCCGTGGTCGGTGAGTCCACCGGCGCAATCGATTGCCCGCCGCTCGGCACTCGATTGCACTTGACCCGATGGATCTTTCAGCCACCCAGGGCTTCCGCCTGAGGCCGCCGCGGGTCGTACGCGGCCCAGCCAGGGTCGCCGTGGGTCGCGAAGGCGACCCACGCGCCGTGCACGCGGGCCGCGAGCCCGGCGGGCGCTGGGCCGGGACCGAGCAGACCGGCGTCGCCGTGCAGCCACGGTTCATCGGCGATGTCGAAGACGAAGGGCAGTTCGACCGTGTGGGTAGCGCCTAGCCGCCCTTCCAATGCCGTCGAGCGGTAGCCGAACGAGTAGGCGTAGGTGCGGCCACCGGACAGCCGGGCGTGGGCATCGGTCAGCCGCGCGGTGCCGGCCCCGAACAGGCCTTCGCCCAGCACCGCGGAGCGCAGCTCGCCGGGGGTCGCCCCCGGCCGGGCCGCCCGATGGGCCGCGACGACCGCGGCGGGGTCCACGCTGACCTTCGCCGCGACGGCGAGTACGTCGTCGTCCGTGGACGATTCCAGCTTGCCTTGCGGTACCAGGTAGAGGTGGCCCTCCTCGGTGTTGGTGCCGATGAGCAGGTCGACCTCTCCCGCCGGCCCCTCCGCCAGGGCGTCGGCCGGCTGCACGGGCAGGACCAGGGAGAACGGGCTCAGCTCGACGAGTGGGTCCGTGGCCCTCGCGGTCCGCAGGTCGATCCCCGAAAGATCCGGCAGGATCTCGAGGAACCTCTCGTCCGGGATCTCGGCGAAGTCCTCCGCTGTGGGCGGCACGCCCAGTGCCCGCGCGGCCACGGCCGTGACCCGGTGCGCCTGCTCGGGGGTGAAGGCGCCGGTGCCGCTGCCGCTCTGGATGATCGCGCGCCGGAACAACCCCTTGGCTTCCGGCGTCGCCAGCAGAGCTCCGGTGAGGGTGGCACCCGCGGACTGACCGAACAGCGTGACGTTCGCGGGATCGCCACCGAACGCGGCGATCGTGTCCCGCACCCAGCCGAGCGCGGCGAGGACGTCGAGCAGCCCGCGGTTGGCGGGGGCACCCTCCAGGTCGAGGAAGCCGGGGATGCCGAGGCGGTAGTTCACCGTCACCAGCACCACGCCGTCGCGGGCGAACGCCCGGCCGTCGTAGAGCGCGGCGCGGATGGAGCCGGTGACGAACCCGCCGCCGTGCACGAAGACCATGACCGGCCGCTTCCGGCCGTCCGTGCCGGGCGTGCGGACGTTGACGGTCAGGTACTCCTCGCCGCGCACCCAGCCCGGACCGAAGTAGGGGATCATGTCGAGCCGTCCGAAGTCCCGGGCCGGCTGCGGCGCGGTCGGCGACGGTGCGGTGGCGTCCCGGACACCGGACCAACCCGGGTGGGACGCCGGTGGCGCGAACCGGCCGGCGCCCGTGGGTGCCGCCGCGTACGGGACGGCGCGGTAGAGCTCGCCGAAGCGGTCACGAACACCGCGCACGGCGCCCGCCGGGGTCTCGACGATCGGATCTGCCTGCTGGGGCACGGAAACGCTTCCTCTCTCGAGTTACTGCGGGGCAGGGGCCGGTCCCACCGGGTTCAGGCGATGCGGGAGAAGCCCGCCCACTCCTTGATGGCGAACTTCGACCCGTCACGCTCGACCACGGCACCGCCCTGGCCACCGAAGTGAGCTGGGAAGACCAGCGTGTTGTCCTCGGCCGCGCGACCGAGGAGCTTGTGGCGGGTCGCCTGGGCCTCGGCCGGGTCCTCGCAGAAGCAGGAATTGGTCTCCGGCTCCACGAGCTGCAGCGGGGTGTGCACCAGATCGCCGACGAATAGCGCGCGGTCGCCGGCCGACTCCAGGGTCAGCACGGACGACCCCGGGGTGTGGCCGGGCGCGAGATCCAGCCGGAGGTTCCGGTCGATCCGGTACGAGCCGTCCCACAGGTGGGTCAGCCCGGCCTCGTGCACCGGGGCGACGCTGTCCTCGAAGACGTTCTGGTTGCCGCGACCCAGCACCGGATCGTGGTTGTTGGCCGGGTTCCAGAAGTCGAAGTCCTGCCGCGTCATCAGGTACTTGGCGTTCGGGAAGGTCGGCACCCAGGTCCGGCCGTCGAGGTAGGTGTTCCAGCCCACGTGGTCGATGTGCAGGTGCGTGTTGATGACGATGTCGACGTCTTCGGGCCGGACTCCGGCGGCGGCGAGGTTGTCCAGGAAGTCCGTGTCCAGCCGGCTCCAGACGGGCGCGTAGGGGCGGTCCTTATGGTTGCCGACTCCGGTGTCGACGAGGATGGTGCGGCCTTCGCTGCGCAGCATCCAGGTCTGGATGGCCGAGCGGCATTCGCCGGTGCCGGAGTCCAGGAAGTCCGGGGCAAGCCAGCTCTGGTGTTCGTCCCAGGCGTCATCGGGGCTCCCGGGGAAGAAGTCCGCGGGGCCCATCTCGACCGAGCCGTAGTACTCCTTGACACGGGTGACGGTGACGTCGCCCAGTTCGATTTGATCCATGCTCACTCCTCGTGAGTCGCGGGCGGCCGCCCTGACCGGGTCGAGCCTGATCGCGTCCGCGCACGCCGACCAGCCCCGCCTTGTCCTACCCCTGGCAGGGTCTGGCTGGGCGGTGCCGCGGGCGTGGATAGTGGAGTGATGAACGGACCAGGCCCGCTCGGCGACTTCCTGCAGGCACGGCGGGCCAGGCTGCGCCCGGAAGACGTGGGGCTCCACGACCTCGGGCCGCGCCGGCGGGTGGCGGGGCTGCGCCGGGAGGAGCTGGCGCAGCTGGCGGGGGTCAGCGTGTCCTACTACACCCGGCTCGAACAGGGCCTGTCCCGTGGCGCTTCGGCGGAGGTGCTTGAGGCGATCGCCGGCGCCCTGCTGCTCGACGACCACGAGCGGGACCACCTGGAACGCCTCGCCGGGGCCTCCCGCCGGGTACCGCAGCCGCGAAGGCCCCGCCCCGAGAAGCTCGCCGACGAGACGCGGGACCTGCTGCGCTCGTTCGACAGTGTCCCGGCGCTCGTCCTCGGCCGGCGAACGGACGTGCTGGCGTGGAACCCACTCGGCCACGCCCTGCTCGCCGGCCACGTCGACCCGCTGGACCCGGAGGACCCCGCGTGCCGGCCGAACATGAGCCGGATGCTGTTCCTGGACCCGCACTGCCGGGAGCTCTACGGGGACTGGCGGCGCAAGGTGCGCGCGGTCGTGGGCAATCTGAGGATCGCCGTCGGCCGTCATCCGGAGGACCGGCTGCTCGCCGAGCTGATCGGCGAGCTGACGATGAAGAGCCCGGAATTCGTGGCGTTGTGGGGTGACCACCGGGTGACGCCGTGCGACGCCGCCACCTATGAGCTGCGCCATCCGGTCGTCGGCACGGTGACGGTCACCCAGCAGACCCTCGCCCTCGCGCGTTCGCCGGGGCAGTCCGTCGTGGTGTGCACGACGCCCGCCGGGTCACCGTCGGAGGCGGCCATGGCCCTGTTGCGGCAGGCGAGTGCGGCGGAGCGGTCCGGCCGGAGCGGTGGCCCGGCCCGACCCGACCGCTCCACCGCCGCCCGGTAGCCACCTCGTAGCCCGGTCGGCGATGGGCGCCGACCGGTGCCTCGTCACGGCGGTCCGCCGCCGGGGCACGCGGACAGATTTCGGCAGCCGTCGCCAGGCGAGGTCGCCGGGATCAGCCGCGACGAGACTGGGGGAGCGGGCGACGAGGACCGGCCGCGGCCGCCGCGGCCCTCGCCTTGAACGACTACCTGACCGACCTCACCATGCCGCCCTGGTCCGGCCGGAGTCGCGTACGTGATGTCCACGCTGCGGGCTCTCCGCTCTTTCGTCAGCTGATGTGATCGAGGGCGGCGGCGCTCGAGCTGCCCGGCTCGGCCGTGTACATCACCAGGGTGTGTCCGCCGCCCGGGAACAGCAGGGTGGTCCGATCCAGCTCCAGTTCTCCCAAAGCCGGGTGCTTCACCCGCTTGCGGACGGCGGGGATGGGGCGCACGTCATGGTCACGCCAGCCGGCGGCGAAATCGGCGTCGTGGGCGGCGAACTCGTTGATCAGCGCAGCCAGCGCATGGTCGGCGGGGTGCTTCAGGGCGGCCGTGCGCAATTGCGAGGCGGATTGCCGCGCGAACGTCGCTTCCGCCTCCGGTGCGGCGTCGCAAAGGGTACCGGCCAGCACCAGGGCAAGCCGGACGGCGTTGCGTTCGCTGGGTGCCAGCAGGCCGAAGTCCGTGATCAAGGCCATCGCCGCGCGGTTCCAGGCGACGATGTCCTGCCTGCTGTTCACGATGTAGGCAGGCATGGTGCCGAGCCGGTCGAGGAGCGCACGCGCTCCATCGGGGATTCGCTCGGGCTCGCCGTGCGCGTCGGGCAGGATTTGGCCGGCCAGCCGGGCCAGGTGCTCGCGCTCCGCTCCGGTGAGCTGAAGGGCTGTCGCCAGCGCGTCGAGCACCTGCGGAGACGGGCGTGAGGCGCGTGCCTGCTCCAGCCGCTCGTAGTAGCTGACCGACACCTGCGCCCAGGCCGCCACCTCCTCGCGGCGCAGACCAGGGGTGCGCCGGGCGCGCTGCCCCGGTCCGTGCGCCCGCCCGGTGGCCTCCGGTCGCAGGTTCTCCCGTCGGCGGCGGAGGAAATCGGCGAGCTCTTGTCCGGACACACCGCCATCGTCCCATGCGGCATCCGGCGTGACCTCCCCCTGACAGTCCGGGGCTGAGGCGTGGGTTCCTCGGGTGCTTGCCGGCTGGGCACGCTGGTCCGGCAAGCGGAGTTTCCCGAGGAGGATGACGTGCCCAGTGCACCGGAGGAAGTTTTCCGGCGTCTGCTCGACCTGATGCTGAAGAAGGAGATGGACGCTGTCGCGGATCTTTGGGCGGTGGATGGCACCGCGGAGTTCCCCTTCGCCGCCGGCGATGCGCCGCGGCGCCTGACGGGGCGCGAAGAAGTCCGCGGTTACCTGGCCGGATATCCGGAACTGCTGGATGTGCGGGAAGTCGCCGCGCTCACCGTGCGTCCGACCGAGGACGCGGATACCGCGGTGATCGAGTGGACGGCCGAGGGCCGCGCGGTTCGCACCGGCGAGCGTTACCGGCTGGATTACGTCGTCGTGCTGACGGTGCGCGATGACCAGATCACGGTGTACCGCGACTATTGGAGCCCGCTGGCGACGGCTCGCGCGGCCGGGCGGTTGCCCGAGCTGATCGCTTCGCTCGACCGGGACGATGCCTCGTGACCGGGGTGCTCGTGACCGGAGGCACCGGGAAGACCGGTGCGGCACTTGTCGAACAGCTTCGCGGGGCGGGGGTACCGGTGCGGATCGCGAGCCGGCGCCCCTCCGCCGGCGATCCCGACGCGATCCGATTCGCTTGGGAGGACCCGAGTACGCACGAAGCCGCGCTGCGCGGCATGGATCGTGTCTTCCTGGTTCCCCCGGTGGAAAGCGTCGACCCCTTGCCCTTGGCCGGGCCTTTCCTGCGCCAGGCCAGGCGGTCCGGCGTGCGCCGGGTCGTGCTGCTCGGTTCCGCCATCGTCCTGCCGTACGCGCCCAGCGCGCTGGAACTGGCGGCACAGGTGCGGGCCGAGCCGGGCTGGGTGGTGCTGCGCGCATCGGGGTTCATGCAGAACTTCCTGCGCCCGCACCCGCTGGGAGAACGCATCCACCGGCTCGGCGAGATCCGCACCGCGGCCGGCGACGGCAAGGTGGGATGGATCGACGTCCGGGACGTCGCGGCTTCCGCGGCGGCTTTGCTGGAGGATCCCGAAGTTCGCGCTGCGGGCGACGATTTCCTGCTCACCGGGCCCGAGGGTCTGAGCTACGGCGACACCGCGGAAGCCATCACCGCCCACACAGGCCGCCGGATCCGGGTACGGCGGATCGAGCCGGACGAGCAGGCCGCGGCGTACCGGGCTGCCGGACTGCCCGCCGAGTTCGCCGCTGCCCTCGCGACGGTCGAGGACAGGATCCGGCGCGGGCGGGAAGACCGCGTCAGCACGACGGTACTCGACCTGACCGGCCGGCCGCCCCGCACCTTCGCGCGGTTCGTGTCGGAGCACGCGGGCGAATGGCCCGGGAAGTGACCACGTGGCTGGGCGGTCCGGATCGTGCAGCCGGTGACGGTCTCGGGGCTGGGCAACCCACCGGTGGCAGCGGGCACGAGGATGTCGAGGTCCTGCCGCAGCAGGTCCGACGCGGTCCAGGTGAGACGGTCGGTCTCCACCTGCGCGCGGCGGTGGTCGTCCCGGTAGGCGACGACCACGTCAGCGCCGTCGACGTCCGGCGACCGGACCAGGAGACGTCCGACGGTGCCCTAGCCGATGATGGCGTGTTCGTCCTCGCGGGCGGCGCCGGTTTCGACTCTCGGAGTGGTGAAGCCACGGCATCGCCCGGGAGTGACGAGACGAGGACAGTCCGAGCATCCCCGGCAGGCCGAACCCGGGCCGAGCAGGCGCGGGAGCCCGGCGGCCACGACGATGCCCGCAGCGCCCCAGGCCGTGGCGTCACGCCTTGTCGTGGCGGAGCCCTTCTCCTCCTCGACGCGGACGTCGTCCTCACCGCGACGTGCCGGACAGCGCCCGGCCTTGCGGACCGCCCGCCTCAGTCGCCTGCCGGCGGCCGCGGATTCGGCGGGCCAGACCGAGGAGGACCGAGCGTAGCGCCTCGGCCCGACGGCTGGACGGGACGAACATCTGCTGCTTGAGCCGCGTGGTGCGCTGGTGCCTGGTGATGAACGGCCGCAGGCCGGCCTCCCAGGCGTCCAGAGCGGCGGTGAGGTCGTCGGGGTGCTCCCGCAGGGCCACGCCCAGCGCGGCCCCGCCGCGCAGCGAGGACGTGGCACCCATGCCCGAGTAGAGGTTCATGCACCACGCGGCGTCCCCCACCAGCACGACCCGGCCCTTGCTCCACCGCGGCATCCGCACCTGGTGCACCGAGTCGAACAGGTGGTCCGGGGCCTCTTCCAGGGAGTCCAGGACGTGCCGCACCACGGGATCGTCCATGCGCGAGAAGACCGAGCGCAGCCGATCGACCCGCGACCCGCTGAACTGGTCCTGGATGTCCGTCGTCCGGTAGGTCAGCAGTGCGGTGGGCGCGTGGTCGGCGAGCCCGAAGACCCACACCGCCCGCTTCGCACGCGCGATGATGATGCTGTCACCCGCCTCGTAGGAGGGCGCCTGCTCCTTCAGTTGGAAGGCGCAGATCATCGCGTTCCACGTGGTCAGGTAGTCCTCGTGCGGACCGAACACGATCCGGCGCACGCCCGAGCGCATCCCGTCCGCGCCGACGACCAGGTCGAAGCTCTCGCGGTACTGCGGACCGGTGCCGGCGTGCTCGAGCAGGACCTGCACGTCGGCAGGACCCTCGGTGATCGCGACCGGAGTGGTCCCGAACCGCACCTCGACGCCTGTGGTGCTCTGCCACAGCGCGGTCTCGATGTCCCCGCGCAGTACCGCTGCGGGTTCGCCGGGCTGGTCCAGGAATCCCAGAGCCGGTCTGCGCCTGCCGCGGCGATCCAGCGACCACGTATTCGCGCCCGCCTTCCGTTCCGGGTTGCGGGTGTGCAAGTCGCCGGCGATGCCCAGGTCGATAGCGGCCCGCCGACCTTCCGGGAACAGCCCGACGAAGTAGCCTCCGGTACGCCGCTCGGGCGCCCGTTCGACGATCACCGGCGTCCACCCGGCCCGGCGCAGCCCGATCGCCGCGGACATCCCCGCGATCCCGAGCCCCACCACCAACGCCCTCTTCCGCATGGCGGTCACCGCGCCGTGCCGGACAGGGCCGACCATGCGGTGTACTCCGCCGCCATCCGGCGGTGGACGACCCTGTGGATCAGATCGAGAACGACCGAACCCAGCGCCTCGGCCAAGCGGCTGGACGGGACGAACCTCTGTTGCTTGATCCGTGCAGAGCGCTGCTGCCTGGTGATGTAGGGCCGCAGGCCGGTCTCCCAGGCGTCCAGAGCGGCGGCGAGGTCGCCAGGGTGCTCCCGCAGGGCCACGCCCAGTGCGACGCCGCCGCGCAGCGAGGACGAGGAACCCATTGCCGAGTAGGTGTTCATGCACCAGGCCGCGTCCCCCACCAGCACTACCCGACCCTTGCTCCACCGGGGCATCTTCACCTGGTGGATCGAGTCGAACACGTGGTCAGGGGCCTGCTCCAGGGAGTGCAGGACGTGGCGCACCACGGGGTCGTTGTCCATCCCGGAGAAGGCCGCGCGCACCTGCTCGATCGACGGCCCGGCGAACCGGTCCGGGATGTCCTCGGTGCGGTAGGTCAGCCACGCGCAGGGCGCGTGGTCGGCGAGTCCGAACACCCACATCGCACGCTTGGGGCGCGAGACGATGACGCTGTCGCTCGCCTCGTAGGAAGGCACCTGCTCCTTCATCTGGAACGCGCAGATCATCGCCTTCCAGTTCGCCAGGTAGTCCTCGTCCCGACCGAACACCATCCGGCGCACGCTCGAGCGCATCCCGTCCGCACCGACCACGAGATCGAAGTCCTCGCGGTACTGCTTCCCGGTGCCGACGTCCTCGAGCAGGACCCGCACCCCGCCGTCGCCTTCGGTGATCTCGACCGGAGTGGTCCCGAACCGCACCTCGACCGCGTCCTCGGTCCCGTCGCCGGTGATGCCGTGCCACAACGCGGCCTCGATGTCGCCGCGCAGCACCGCGGCCACGCCGCTGGGCGCGTCCAGCAAGCCCAGAGCCGGCTTCCGCCTGCCCCGGCGATCCACTGACCACGAGTTCCCGCCCGGTCGCCATTCCGGGTTGCGGGTGTGCAGGTGGTCGGCGATCCCCAGGTCGGCCACGGCCTGCACACCCTCCGGGAACATGAAGATGAAGTAGCCCCCCGTCCGACGCTCGGCTGCTCGTTCGAAGATCACCGGCGTCCACCCCGCCCGGCGCAGCCCGATGGCAGCGGACATCCCCGCGATCCCGAGCCCCACCACCAATGCCCTCTTCTGCATGGCTCTTCCCCTCTGCGACAACGATCGATTGGTGGATGACTCAATCCGGCACGACGACGGCCCGGCTGCGCCCGGTATGCGCCCACGCCTCAGCGACCCGGCTCAGCGGGAACGCGGTGTAGGGCACCTGCAGCGACCCGTCGGCGAAGCGGGCCATGACCTCGGGCGCCTCGGCAAGCATCTCCTCCGGGGAGACCGATCCGATGCCGCTCCCGGTGATCCGGATCCGCCGGCTGCGCAGCAGGTCCGCGGGCAACGACGCCTCCAGGCCCGCGAGCGAGCCGATCTGCGCGTAGGCCGTGCCCGCTTCGGTGTCCTCGCCGCTCCGCCCCAGCACGGCGAATGCAGCCTCGGCGACAGGCCCCCACAGGTAGTCCAGCACGAGACCGGGCTGCGCCTCGGCAACAGCATCGGCCAGAGCCTTCTCCAGGCCGTCGGACCCGTTCTGGGCCAACGACACCGTCGTCGCCCCGGCACCACGCAGCCGCTCCAGCGCCTCCGGGTCACGCCCGGCGGCGACGACCCGTTCCGCCCCGAGCGCCAGCGCGCCCTGCACCGCCAGGCTGCCCGACATCCCCGTCGCGCCCAGCACCAGCACCGTGCCCAGCGCCCCCACTTCCGCGCGCCGCGCGGTGAGGACCATCCAGCCCGACAGGCCGGGGTTCATGCCCGCGGCGATCGCGAGCGGATCCGCCCCCGCCGGCACCTCCGCCTGGAACGGCGCGGTCAGCCGCTCGGCCATCGTCCCGAATGGTGGACGCGCGTAGCCGGTGTAGACCAGGCGCCCGTCACCGGTGCGGGCGACCGCGTCGATCCCCGGCACCAGCGGATACGTCATTTGGCCGCGGCCGTAGTGCTGGCCGGTGGCCAGTCCGCGGACGATGTTGTGCAGGCCGGCTCCGACGAGGTGCATTGGCTCGTGACCGGGCGGGACCGTCGGCTCGGGGAAGTCGGCACAGGCGGGTGACCCGGCGAGGGCAGTGATGACTGCGGCACGCATCAGAGTTCTCCTTAACTAAGTTCAGCGCTGTAGCCAGCGTCCCTGAACGTCGTTAAGGTGTCAACCGTGACCAAGGGCATCACCCGGGAGCGGATCGTCACGGCGGCGCTCGAACTCCTCGACGACCAGGGCATGGACGCCCTCACCGTCCGCGCGCTCGCCACCCGGCTCGACGTCCGCGCACCCGCCCTCTACTGGCACGTGCGCAACAAGCAGGAACTGCTCGACGAGATGGCCACCGAGGTCATGCGCCGCGTGGCCGGCGCCTTCGCCGCGATCCCGCCGGGAGACGGGTGGCGCGACGATCTCGCCGCCTACGCCCGCGTGCTGCGCGCGGAGTACCTGCTCCACCGCGACGGCGCCCGCATCTTCAGCGGCACCCGGATCACCGACCCGAACGTGGTCCGCATGAAGGAGCCGTTGTTCGAACGCTGGACCGCAGCCGGCTGGAAGCCCGCCGACGCCGACGACGCCATCGACCTGGTCACCGCGTTCGTCGTCGGCTTCGTCATCGAGGAGCAGGAACGGCGCCAGGCCGCCGAGACCGATCCGACGCGGTACTCGGTCACCGCGCGCGAGGCCTGGCTCGGCGAAGGCGCGTCACTCGTCAAGGAGGCCGGGCACCTCCAGGACGAGGGCGACCAGCGGTTCGAACGGCACCTCGGCATGGTCCTCGACGGGATCGCCGCCCGGCCGGACGCATGACTCACCGACGCCTGCGCACCAGCACCGTCGCGAGCGCCGCGGCCGCGACGAGCGCCGCGCCACCCATCAGGATGTAGAGCTGCACCCCGATCAGGGAGTTCGCGGCGACCTCCGCGATGAGCGTGTCGGTGGCTGTCGCGTTGAGCACCATCACGCCGACGACGTTGAGCACGACCGACCCGACGCAGAGCACGACCGCCACCAGGCTGCCGATCGCACCGTGGTTTTCGGGCGGCGTCATGACGGTCGCGAGGTTGAAGCTGGAGGCGATGCCCGCGCCGGCGGCCACACCGAGCAGGGTGGCGCAGACCAGCCCAACCGGGAGCACCGAGACGCCCACGAGCATCCCGAACGTGGCCAACAGGCCCACCGCGATACCGGCGAGCAGCGTGCGCGCCGGACCGATCCGGGACGCGAGGACACCTGACACCGGACCGCCGATCATGATCCCGACCGCGGACAGCACGAACAACGCGAGCACCACGTCGCCGCTGCCGAGGCCGTAGCCGAGGCCGAGCTCGAGCGGCACTTCCGCGACGAGGCTCTTCAGCTGCAGCATGCTCTGCACCGCGCCGGCCGTGAGCGCCACCGCTCCCAGCGTCAACGCCAGCGACCCGCTGTGCCCACGCAGGTCGACGATCGGCTCGGGGACCCGCAGCACGTGCCGCACCCCGGAGGCCAGCGCGATGACGCCGCCGACCAGCGCGGCCAGCAGACCTGGGTTCGCCCAGCCCACGTCCGGGCCCATGCTGACGCCACCGAGCACCGCGACCAGACCGGAACCGAGCAGCAGCGCCCCGGCGAGGTCGACCGACCCGCCGGAGCGGATCGGCGGCTCCGGGACGAACAGCCGCACGGTGACCGCGCAGACCATCGCGAGAGCGGTGGCGACGACGAAGACGCTCCGGTAGCCGAACGTGTCGATCGCCGGGTTCAGCAGGAACATCGCGGGAATCCCCAGTGCCGACGCGCCTGTGGTCACGACGCCGACGGCGGCCATCCCGACCCGTGGGGTGCAAACCTGCCGGGTGATCGCCACCGTGAGCAGGACCGCTCCCATGGCCGCCCCCTGCAGGAACCGCCCGAGCACGAAGACGACGACGTTCGGCGCAACCAGGCAGACCAGCGATCCCGCAAGCGTGACGAGCATGGTGACGACGAGGATCCGGCGCTTGCCGTGGATGTCGGCGGTGCGCCCGAGCAACGGCGCCCACATCGCGCCCGCCAGCATCGCGCTCGAGTTGAGCCACGCGGCCTGGTCGGTCTGGAAGTGCCGCATCATGTCCGGCAACGCCAGCAGCGGGGCGACGATGACCACGTCGGCCAACAGGTTCGCCCCGACGAGGATCACCAACCAGCCGACCAGTCGACCGCTCCACCTGTCTTCCGCGCCACCCGACGGGCGCGCTACCGACATGCCTTGCGCCATGAGTTCTCTCCAGGTAGCCACAGCCGGGAGCGCCCGACCGCCTCGAGGGTTTCGTCCTCCGGTTCCGGGGAGCGCTAGGTCTGCGGCGCCACTACCCCCGCCCGCTCCGCAGCAATGCGGTCGGCGGCGACGCCGCGGTCCCGGACCCGTGTGGGCCAGGCGCCCGTCCTCGGTCCGGGCAACCGCGCCCGCTCCCGGACGCTCCCGGAACCAGCGGATACGCACCGCCAGTGCCGTAGTGGCCGCCGGTGACCAGCGCGGACGACGTGGTGCAGACCCGCACCCACCAGCCGCAGGGGTTCCTTCCCCGGCTGCTGCTGTGGATCGGGGAAGTCCGCGCAGACGGGTGTGGCGTCCGGGTTGCTGACTACTGCACGCACCAGCAACTCCTTAACTAAGTTCAACTCGCCTGGCGTCGACCGTGCCTGAACTTTGTTAAGGTGTCAAGCACGGCGAAGGGCGCTCGGGGCGAGGACGCCGAACGCCTGGGCGACGACGGCGGTAGACGGCTCGAACGGCATCCCGGCATCGTTCTGAACGGACTCGCAGGCAGCCGGCCGCCGACGGGGCCGATACGGAGAGAGGGGATGACCTAACCGGTGGAGCGTGCGCACACTCGCCGACCACCTGACCCGCAATCCGGACTTCGACGCCAAGCTGGACCGGATCGAAGAGGTCACCACCCGGTTTCCGCGGCTGTTGTCGATCCGTCCGCATGACGGCTCGGTCCGGGTGCCGCGATCCCGACCCGACCGGCTGCCCGCGACCTGCACCGCACCCACGGCATCCGCCACTTCCGCAGCTGCTGCTCACTGGGCGACGACCAACTCCGGCGCGTTGTGCGTCGCCGCAAAGGTGGTGATCACAGCGCCGGTCATGACCGTCGCCTCCGCCATCGGAACAACCGGGCTACCTCGCCGTGGAAGTCCTGGCCGCCTGCTTTCCGGGCACGGCCATCGCCCGGTAGAGCTGGTCCGCGTCCCACGCGGGCTCCCGCAGGTCGAGCCGGTTCGAGGCCCGGAACCCATCCATCGCCAGGTACACGTGCCGCCGCCACATCGACGGGGCAACGTGCCGCGTGGCCTCGGCGACTCGGCCGCTTGCCCAGAACAACAGGAAGAGGTCGGCGCCGGTGACGTCCGAGCGCACGGCGCCGGCTTCCTGTGCTCGCTCCAGAACACGTTGTGCGAGTGCGCAGATCTCGCTGTGCACGGCCTCGGTGCGGTCGTCGCCGGGAAACCGCTTCGCCAGGAAGTCGCCGAACGCCCGATCCCCGGCCTGGGCCGAACACAGGACTTCCAGCAGGCTGCGAAACGACTCCCACGGGTGCTCCAGGCCGGGCAAGGCCCGTACCTCGTCGAGCAGGCGGCGCAGCTTCGGTTCGAGAACGGCCCACAGCAGGTCCAGACGTGTGGGGAAGTGCCGGTAGAGGGTCCCGGTCACCAGACCCGCCTCCCGTGCGATGCCGTCGAGGGCGGCCTCGGCGCCTCGTTCGGCGAACGCGCGCCGGGCGCACTCGAGAAGCCGCTCGCGGTTGCGGTGGGCGTCCCGGCGAGTGGGCAGTGGGTTCTTTCCGGAGGGCATACGGGGCACCCTAACAAGATGTGACATGTCTCAACTTTGAGAGTTCCCTCATCTTTCACTAGGCTCAGCGAGCGTGAAAATGAGGGCACCATCATTTTGAGGCAGGGGAGTGACATGGCGAAGCTCGGTGGGAAGGTCGCGGTGATCACCGGGGCGACCTCCGGACTGGCACTGGCGACGGCGAAGTTGTTCGTCGCGGAGGGTGCACACGTGGTCATCACCGGCCGCAGTCAGGACCGGTTGGACGCCGCGGTGGCCGCGATCGGCCACGATGTGACCGGTGTGGTCGGTGACGTCGGTGAGATCGCCGACGTGGTCCGCCTGGCCGATGTGGTGGCGGCCGAACTGGGCCGGGTCGACGTTCTCGTCGCGAGCGCAGGGGTCTGGACGTGGAACGAGGCGATCGGGGACGTGACCGAGGAGTCGTTCGACGCCGTGTTCGGGGTGAACGTGCGGGGGACGTTCTTCACCGTGCAGAAGCTCTTGCCGTTGCTGTCCGATGGCGCCTCGATCGTGCTCATCGGGTCGGGCGCTGCGGAGAAGGGTGATCCGGGAACGACGGTCTACGCCGCGAGCAAAGCGGCGCTGCGGTCGTTCGCCCGGACCTGGACCACCGACCTGAAGGAGCGCGGGATCCGGATCAACGTCCTCAGTCCTGCCGCGATCGACACCCCGGCGTTCGCGGACCTCCCGCCGGGGTTCAAGGAACAGATCGCCGCGCGGGTACCCGTGGGCCGCCTCGGCGCCGAGCACGAGATCGCCACCGCGGCGCTCTTCCTCGCTTCCGCGGACTCGAGCTTCGTCAGCGGGATCGACCTCCCCGTCGACGGCGGAATCGGCCAGATCTGACCACGGACGACGGATCGGGCTCGTGTCGCTGACGGCGTGATCAGCGCTCGACCGGGTTCGCATCCCGGTCGCCGGTGAGGCGCTGCGTATGTAGTGCGCGGCGCAGCTTTCCTGCCTCGTCCCGCAAGGGCTCACTCGTGAACTCGTAGCCGTGTGTTCCTCACGCCCCGTCGGTACGACAGGAGGCGGCTCATCGTGCTGTGGCCCAGCCCATGGCCACAGCCAGCTTCCCCGCAGTCCAGTCCCTTGACGACACCGTGCTCGGACACCGGCGCCCGCGTGACCCACCGCCGATCGGTAGCCCGAGCATCGTAGGCCGCAGGCGCGGGACCAGGTGGTCCTCGTCGACGATCCTGGCCGCTGACCAGCCGCCGACGATCACCGGGTCGGGCTTTGCGGGGCAGATCGACCATCCCGATCCGACTGTCGTCGAGGACGGAGGAATTCGTCACGGTCCCCTTGAACCCGAGATCTGGTTTTCTGATCGTCCAGAGGCTCGACCAGCCCGATGGCCGCCGTCGGTTTCGCCCTCGGGGGCGGGCTATTCGATGGTGAGCGCCGCCTCGGCGGGCCGGTCGCGCGTCGCGCGCCATGCGGGCAGGAGTATGGCTCCGAGCGTCAGCAGCACGGTCAGTGCGGCCGTCGACACGTAGACCCACGGAGACCCGGCCGGCAGTACCGAGTCGAGGCGCTTGAGGCTCACCGGCACCAGGATCCCGAGCACGGCGACGGTGCCGAGCGCGATGCCGCTCACGGCCAGGATCGCGCCCTCCAGACCGACCATCCGCAGCACCTGACCACGGGTCGAGCCCGCGAGCCGCTGCAGCCCGAACTCCCGCCGCCTCGCCGTCGTGCTCGACGCCAGCGTGTTGATCACCGTGATCGCCGCGTAGCCCGCGATCATGAGCACCATGATGTAGATCGCGAAGTTGGCGGTCGTCTTCTGGTCGTCGTACTCCTCGAGCAGGACGTCGCGGCCGGCCACGGTCAGTCCGCCCGCGGCGGAGGTCACCTCGGTCAGGTCGGCGATCAACCGCTCCGGGTCGGTGTGCTCGTCGGCTTTGACGAGGATGCGCTTCGCGTGTCCATCGGTGGTGTGCGCCGCCAGGGTGTCGGCCGGGAGCAACAGCGTGTCGTAGTCGTCCTGCGCGGCGAACAGTGCGGCCACCCGCACGTGGAGCGCGGTGTTGTCGCCCATCCGCAGCGTGATCGTGTCGCCGATGTCGACGCCCAGCCGGTCGGCGTGCTGGTGTTCGACAGCGACCGTGTCGTCGTGCAGGTCGGCGATGTCGCCCGCGGTGACCTCGACCGGTGTGATGGCGTCGGCGCCCTCGGCGGTGACGCCCTGGAGGGTCCAGCCCTCGTTGGCGGGTGAGCTGTCCTCCGGGTGCTCGATGAAGCCGACACTGCTGACGTACGCCGAGGCGCCTGCGACGCCCGGCAGGTCGTCGATCCGTGCCACCAGGTCTGCGTCGACGCGGTCCTGAGCGGTCACCACGGCGTCGGCGACCAGGGTGTCGGCGAAGCTCCGCCGATCTGCCTCGTCGTTCGTCGTCTGCAGGTACAGCATGCCGGTCGACACCGCGGTCAGCAGGATGACCGGCCCCATCACCGCCGCCAGCCGGCCACTGTGGCCACGTGCGTTGAGCACGGCGAGCTGGCCGGTCACACCACCCAGTGCGCGCACGGGCCACTGCACGGCGAAGGTCGTGACCTTCGTCAGTACGGGTGCCAGCAAGGCGAACCCGATGGCGAGGAGGATCGCGGCAGGTGCGCCGGTGGCCGGCGTTAGCGGTCCACTGATCACGGCGATGGTCACGATGGTCAGGGCGATCCCGGCGGCGAGGAAGAGCACCGCCAGGAGCAGGCGTCCGCCGCCGATCAGCTTGCTTTCGACGGAGACCTCCGTGAGCGCCTGGGCCGGCTTGATGCTCGACGCCCTTCTGCCGGCGCCCAGCGCACCGGCCAAAGCCGCGAGGATCGCCACCGCCATGGCGGCCACGGCCGGGATCCAGCCCTGGTGGAAGACCACACCGTCCGCGGCGATCCGGCGCTCGGCCAGCCGGTCGAACACGAACTCGCCCAGGAACCGGCCCGGGAAGTAGGCCAGCGCGGTGGCGACCACGGACAGCAGCAGCGTCTCACGGGAGATCAGCTTGCGCAGTTGACGAGGCGTCGCGCCGACGGCCCGCAGCAACGCCAGGTCCTGCCGGCGCTGGGCGATCGAGAGCCCGAGCATGGCCGCCACCCCGAAGACGGACACCAGGATCGCGAAGGCGGTGAAGACCCCGGCCAGGGCCATCACCGTGACGCCGCTCGCCTTGGCCTCGCGCAGTTCGGCCTGCCCGCGTTCGTCACCGACCAGCGTGACGGTTCCGCTGTCCAGCTCGGCGTCGATGCGCGCCCGGAGCTCGCCGATGTCCACTCCGGACTCGGCCACCACACCGATCGCGTCGACCGTGCCGGCAGGTGCGTCACCTTCGAAGACGAAGCTCTCGGCCTCCAGCACGCCAGGCAGCGCCGCGATCGTGTCCGCCAGCCCCGCGTCGACACGGACCCGCTCGGGCAGGATCGGCGGTTCGTCGGGGTCGCCGCCGGAGCCGTGGTACTCCTGGTCACCGGCGACGACGACGTCGGCCGAGGCCAGTTGCTGCGGAGGGACGGCGGTGCGGATGCCGGTCTCGATGAGGCCGCCGCAGGCCATCATGATGGCCGCGGCGAAGAACATGGCGAGGAAGGCCGCCACGAACATGCCCGCGCGGAACCGCAGTGTGCGCAGTGCGAACCGCAGCATCAGCGCTGCCCTCCCCGGTTCGTCGCCAACCGGGGGAGAGGGCCCTCGTCGGCGAAGGCACCCAGGTGGGTCATCCGGTCGGCCACGGTTCGCGGGGTCGGCGAGCGCAGCTCACCGGCCAGCCGCCCGTCGGCGAGGAACAGGACGCGGTCGGCGTACGACGCCGCGACCGGATCGTGGGTCACCATGACGATCGTCTGACCGGCGGCCTGCGACGAGTGCCGCAGCAGCGTGAGGACGTCCCGCGCGGTCCTCGTGTCCAGCGCGCCGGTCGGCTCGTCGGCGAAGATGACGGCGGGGTCGCTGATCAACGCGCGGGCGATGGCGACCCGCTGCTGCTGCCCGCCGGACAGCTCGGCCGGCCGGTGGTTGCCCCGCTGGCCCAGACCGACCTGGTCGAGGACGTTCGAAACCCGGCTCCGGTCCGGTTTGCGGCCGGCGAGCCGCAACGGCAACGTCACGTTCTGCCGCACGGTCAGGACCGGCAACAGGTTGAACGCCTGGAAGACGAAGCCGATCCGGTCCCGCCGCAGCTTCGTCAACTCGGTCTCGTTCATCTCGCTGAGCTCGTGTTCCTCGAGCAGCACCGAACCCGACGTCGGCTGGTCGAGCCCGGCCGCGCACTGCAGCAGGGTGCTCTTGCCGGAACCCGACGGCCCCATGATCGCCGTGAACGTGCCCCGGCCGAACCGTGTCGTCACGTCGTCGAGCGCCACCACCTGGTTGTCGCGCCGTCCGTAGACCTTGCGGACGGCCGTCAGCCGAACCGCGTCGGTCCTGTTCCCGGTGTTGTGCAACGTTTCTTCCCACCGCTTCGCCGTCCGGCCCGCTGCCGGACGATTCCGTCACCAACCCTGTCGTCAACCGCGGTCTCGCACATCGTTTGCCGGGATCGTCCTCGCCTGGTGCGCGCGGACCAGCCCGGCCCGCTTCTGGTGCGGACGCACTACACGTGCCTGCTCGGCCCGCGTGCGGAGTGTCTATCCCGTACGCTGACCGTGTGTCGCCTCCGGGGAAGCGGTGGCGGGAGGGCGCGGTCGTCGCGGTGGCGTTCGTGGTCTGCCTGCTCGGCGGCTGGCTGCACGTCGACGACACGGTGGCACCGCCGCTGGTGGCGGCCTATCCCATCGCCGCGGTGTCGTCAGGGCTGCTCCTGGCGCGGTACCGCGCGCCCGTGGCCACCACGATGGCCACGACCGCGTGCGGCATGCTCGTCGCACCGACAGGCCTGCTGCTGACCCCGCTCATCGTGGCCCCAGCCGTCGTCAGCGCCTACTCGCTCGCCGTACGGAGCGAACGGCGGGTGGCGGTCGCGGTCCTGCTCCCGTCGGCCGTGCTGCTGGTCGGCTTCGTCCCCTTCTTCGAAGCCGACTTCTCGTGGCAGGACATGAGCAGGCTGGTGACCGTGGCCGCGTCGCTGCTCGTGGCCGCAGTGCTGGGTCGCTCGACGCGGCACCGGCGCGCCTACCTGGCGGTCGTGGAGGAGCGGGCACGCCGGGCCGAGGAAAGCAGGGACCGCGAAGCACGCCGGAAGGTGGCCGAGGAACGGGTCCGCATCGCCCGCGAGCTGCACGACCTGGTGGCCCACCAGATCACCCTCGCCAACGCGCAGGCCACCGTCGCCGCCCACCTCTTCGACACCCGCCCCGAGCAGACCCGCACGAACCTGGACGAACTGGTCCGGACCACCCGTCATGCCCTCGACGAGCTGCGGGCCGCCGTCGGTCTGCTGCGCCAGCCCGACGACACGTCCGCACCCACCGACCCGGCGCCCGGGCTGTCGCAGGTCCCCGCGCTGCTGGCGGCCTTCCGCCGCGCGGGCCTGGAGGTGTCGATGCACGACGACGGCACAGCCAGGCCACTGCCGCCTGCGGTGGACCTCACCGCCTACCGCATCATCCAGGAGGCTCTGACCAACGTGACCAACCACGCCGCCACCGATAGCGCCCGGGTGCGGCTCGTCTGGGCCCGTGACCACGTGACCGTCACGGTCGCGGACGACGGCGAGGGTGCCCGCACGCGGCCGGAGCGGCCACCCGGCTACGGTCTGATCGGCATGCGCGAACGAGCCGCCGCGGTCGGTGGCACCCTCACCGCGGGCGTGCGCCCCGAAGGGGGCTTCCTCGTCTCCGCCGACCTGCCCCTGCCCGCTGCCGGGAACGCGGCACGACGAACCGACGCAGCGACCGACAGCGAGGGCCGATGACCGACGACGCGCCACCCGACGGACAGGGCACCGACGAAGCGGCCGGGGACACGCTCCGGGTTCTCCTCGCCGACGATCAGGCGCTGCTGCGCGGTGCCTTCCGCACTCTCCTCGACAGTGCGGACGACATCGCCGTGGTCGGGGAGGCGGGCGACGGCCGGGAGGCGGTGGCACGGACCCGCGAGTTGCGCCCGGACGTGGTGATCATGGACATCCGGATGCCCACCATGGACGGTCTCGCCGCCACCGCGGAGATCTGCGCTGATCCGGATCTCCGTGCCACCCGCGTACTGATCCTCACCACGTACGAGACCGACGAGTACGTCGCACGGGCTCTGCGCGCGGGGGCCAGCGGCTTCATCGGCAAGGGAATCGAGGCGCACGGCCTGCTCGACGCCGTGCGCACGATCGCCGCGGGCGACACCCTCCTGTCCCCGGCGGCGACCCGCTCCCTGGTGGCCCGTTTCCTCGCCACACCGGCCGACACCACACCACGCCATCCCGAACGACTCGCCGCCCTCACCCCGCGCGAACGCGAGATGGTCGCTCTCGTCGCGACCGGTCTGTCCAACCTGGAGATCGCCGATCGGCTGTATCTCAGCCCTTTCACCGTCCGCGCCCACGTGCAGCGCGCCATGACCAAGCTGGAGGCACGCGATCGTGCGCAACTCGTCGTCCTCGCCTACCAGACCGGTCTGGCCCGCGCTGTTCCCGACGGCGGCACCGACCACTTGTGACGGCCGTCGCGGGGCGAGGACTTCGGCTGCTCGGTCATGCCGGAAGCGCTGCTGTGAGGTCCACTTCGACGAGTTGACCGGGGCAGCCGAGTCGCGTGGCGCCGAGCAGGGTGCTCGCGGTGGTGAACGCGGCCCCGAGTCGTGACTGGATCAGCCGCTCCCTGTGGGGTTGTGCTAGCCGAAAATGTCGTCCGTGCAGGTCAGGCGGCGTGGTGGTACTCGTTGAGGATGCCACCCAGTCGTTGCCGTCGGCGGATGTCGAGTCGGGTGATCGCTGCTTGATCGGTGACGGCTGGTGGCAGGGCGCGTAGTGGTCGGGCGTTGCCGATGCCTTGGTGGGGTCGGTGGGTGTTGTAGTACTTCTCGTACTCGCGTAGGGCGTGGAGTAGGTGCTGTTGGTCCCAGATGAGGGTGCGGTCGAGGAGTTCGTGGTGGCAGCTGTGGATCCAGCGTTCCATGATCGCGTTCATGCGCGGGATGCGGACACCGGTGAGGACGACCTGTGGGGTGCCAAAAGTGGGCCATGTGCTCTGACCTGCGGTTAGGCTGCTGTAGGTTCGTACTCGTTGATCAGGCCGCCGAGGACTGGTCGGCGGTGTATCGAGGTGTAGCCCGGCTTTGCCGTCGGCCGATCTGGTCGCGGTGGCGCGAGTTGCAGTGCTCGGTGTGGTCTGCGGTGGTTGTAGTGGGTCGTGTAGTGGTCCAGCACGGTCCGGAGGTGGTGTTCGTTGATGACGAGCAGTCGGTCGGTGACTTCGCGTCTGACGGTCCCGACGAACCGTTCGGCGTGGGCGTTGGCTCGTGGAGACCGGTGGTGGGATCTTCACGACCTTGATGCCGGCGCCGGAGAAGGCCGCGTCGAACGAGGCGGTGAATTGACCGGCCCGGTCTCGGATGAGGAACCGGAAGTCGTCTGCCCGGTTGCCGAGGTCCATGAGTAGGTTGCGGGCTTGTTGGGTGGTCCAGGGGCCGTTTGGATTCGTGGTGATGCCGAGGATGTGCACGTAGCGGGTGGCGACCTCCATCACGAAGAACACGTAGACCCGCTTGAGCGTCACGGCGCAGTCGACGTGGAAGAAGTCGCAGGCCAGCAGGCTCGCGGCCTGCGCGCGGAGAAACTGTCGCCAGGAGGTGTCGGTGTCGCGGTGGGGCGCGGGTGGTACCCGCAGGCGCTTGAGCACGCGGCGAACCGTTGACGCGGATACCCGGCGGCCGAGGTTGAGCAGCTTGCCCTGGATCCGGCGGTAGCCCCAGCCGGCGTTCTCGCGGGCCATACGCTCGATCAACGCCGCGATGATGTCGTCGACAGGCGGGCGGCCCGTGCGGTGGGGGTAGGTCCACTTCTTTACGACCAGGCGCCGGTGCCATCGAAGAAGGGTGCCCGGCGTCACCAATCGGTGCTCGCGCAGCAGTCGGGGGAGTCGGCGCACCAACGCGGCGAGCACCGCGCGATCAGCCCACTCCAGCCGCGGGCGGGGGTTGGTACGGCGCAGTACGGCGACTTCGTGCCGTAGCACCAGCAGCTCTACGTCCTTGGCCGCCGATGACCGGCCGAGCAGAACCAACCAGCCGACGACCCGGACGAGAACCAGGTACAGCAGACGTAGCGTCACGCCTCGCGATCATGCCCCTACCGCCCACGGTGCGCGATTGCCGCAGGTTGATGCCTCAGTGCAGAGTTCTGGCACCCCACAGGTGACCGCCTCGCTTCGGCTGACGGATCGAGGTCTGTAACGACTGATGTCCGTCGTTACGTTCGATTGGCACCGGTATACGATCTCACGGTCGAGGGTGTCCACACCTACTTCGTGGCGGTCGGCTCGACAGACTTCCTGGTTCACAACTGCGACACCACCGACATGTACCGTGTCTCCCCGGTCGGGCGAGGTAGTGATGAGGCGGACCACGGATTGGACCCTGCCAACTTCCCCCGGAACGACGAACTCGATGGAGCTGCTCACTTCGGGAACCTCGAGCGAGTCGAGGACTTCCTCATCACGCATGGTGAGACACATGGTCAAGGAATGCGAGTCAGCGTGCCGAACTCATGGATCGAGGACCGTGAGATTGAGACGTGGGAAGGTATCGATGAGACCATGGTGGAGTATGTTATTCCTCGGGAACTGTTCGGGGAGTTCAACAACCCCCCGCGTTCTCGGTGGGTGCCAAAGGGGCGGTCGTGACAGTCGGTAGAATGGCACGATATGAGATCGTGCAATGCGTCGTAACTGGGCATCAGCGCTACGGTCTGCTGGTGCGCTCTGAGGGTGGTGAGACCGGCCTTGTCGATAGTGTCGACATTTCTGATGGGCATGACTCGGCGATCGACTGGCCGTCGATCGGCATCCGACTTCCGTGTGTGGTGCTGGGTTACACGCGAGATGGAAGAATTCGTGTTGCGTCGGCACCGTCATATGTTCGCCTGATTCGCGAACTTGATGACCCTGGCCTGGCGCTCGAGGAGTGGAAAGCGTTGCGGGAATCGCAAGGGAGCGGGGAAATGGCGAATCGCTTCTTTGGGTCACATCACGCTCGCCCATTGTTGACCTGGGCGTTGAAAACGCACGTGGGATCTGCGAATCACACACTAGCTGTTTCACTGTTGAACGCCGCCCCGGGCGAATTGAAGAAAGAGTTGTTGCCGTCGGAAGAGTTTTAGCACTACCTTATGCCTTAGTGCTGCAACGGCACTTATATGAGTGGGTACCCGCGTCGTTTGTAGTGGCTGAGGCGGGCTTGGTGTTGGCGTCGTCGGCGCCAACACGACCAGGATTAGACGTGCTCGGCGCTGGTCGCCGGTCGTAAGACCAGGTTGATCAGCAGGCGTCGGATCTCGGGTAACGTGAAGCCGATCATGTCCGCGCGGGGGACACCGATTCCCCTTTCGCCACAAGGGATCGCGTAACGGCGAGCCAGGCGTGGGCGAGCATGGACAGGGTGATGTGGGCGTACCAGGCCCGCCATGAACGGACCTGGTAGTGGTCGAGTCCGGCCTCGTTCTTGGCCTGTTGGAAGCATTCCTCGATGCGCCAGCGGGTGCCGGCGATCCAGGCCAGGTCCAACAAGGTCGACCGGTGTGGTCCGTAGCAGACGTAGTAGGCGATGTCGGTCGGGTCGGTGATCGAGCGGCGGGCGAGCAGCCAGTGTCCGCGGCCCGGTTCCCCCAGGATGCGCAGCGGCACCCTCGCCCAGTCGTACTCGCGCGGGCCGTGTGCACCGGCGCCCACCGACAACCGGCGCCAGGACCGTGCCGGCAGTCCGGCGACGAGGTCGTCGGCGCGGACCTGGCGGAAGTCGGTGGTGACCAGTGTGTCGTTGACCCTGGTCGCCACCACGTGGGCGATGTCGTGCTGCTCAAGCCAGAACCGCAGGTACTTGGCCTGCCCGTAGGCCTCGTCCGCGGTCACCCACCCGAACGGCACCCCGGCGGCCAACGCCCGTTCGATCATCGCCATCGCCAGGCGCGGCTTGGTCGCGAACCCGACCTCGTCGGGCACGTCGGCCGTGTGCTTGCCGAAAATTCCATCCATGCAGGTCAGATGCTTGTCATGCAGTTCGACCTCCCGACGCGGAGTCGGTATCCCGCAGTCGCGTCTGGCGGCGATCGACGCCGCGCCCCAGTCGAGTGTGCGGCCTAGAGGACGACTTGCTGTGCACAGCGGTCTGGCGCATCGGCACTGCGGCCGGCGTGTTCGCCTGCGAGGAGCTCGGTGTACGGCACGTGGGTTGCGGTGGTGTCCCGACGTTCGGTGGCGGCGGTGGGGCTACTATCCGGTGTGTGAGTTCTCCGGTTGCCCGTTCGTCCGAGCCTGACCGGCCTGTTGGTCGGGCGGCGGACGTGGATGGTCTGGAGTCGACGCCCGAGTGGGTGGGTGATGGCAGGGCGGCCGCACTGTTCGGCTCGCCGGAGCTGATCCGTGCAGCGTTGCTGCCTGAGCATGCCGGCGAGTTCGATGGGGCTTTCGATGCCGCGTTGAGCGCGGCCCGTCGGACTCTTCGTCTGGACCAGCTGAGGTCGACCCTGCAGGTGTGGCGGCGGGTCGCGATGCTGACCCGCGAAAACCCGGAGGCGGCCCGTCGGCTGGTGGACACCACCGTCGAGGTCCGTCGTGCGGGTGCCTCCCGGCCGGGCAGTGTGTCGTGGGACGAGCTGCGGGCGGAGTTGGGTCTGTAGTCGCCAGTAGTCCAGGCGGCGGTGGACGACGATCATGGCTTACACCCTCGACATCGATCCTGGTGCGCAGGAGCAGATCCGCGCGCTTCCACCCGAGGCGCTCGTCGCGCTCGGTGAGGCGCTCGAAGTCCTAACCCTGGTGCCCGAGCGGGGCAGTCCGCTCAACCCGGACAATCCGGATGGCGGACTGTTCCACCTCACGTTCGGCCAGGGGCTCGGATTGATCACCTACCTCCTCTTGACCGCCCAGGACCGGGTGGACGTCCTGCTGGTGACCTGGGTGTCCTTCGACCGCGACCATGGTTCCTGATCCGATTGGTGGTTCGGGGTCTTGAGGCATTGAGGAGCGGGCGGTGGGAGAAAAATGGGAGCCGCCGGACGCGTCCAACAGCGTCGAACCGCATTCAACGGCACCCAATAGCCGCGTTTTCCTGCACTAATTCTATTCGTGCTGGTAGGGGCGTTATGTCGGCTTCATTCACACCGAAGAGGTCACTGGTTCGATCCCAGTATCGCCCACGCAGGTCAGAGGCCCGGAACCGTTCATGGTTCCGGGCCTCTGACGTTGTGCAAGCAGCGAAGTACAGCAGTGGATCAGGTGTCGAGGCTTTCGCTCAACTGCTGTAGTGCCTTTCGCGTTGCTTCGTCGGACACCTCGGTGTAGATCTCCATCGTGACCTTCATGTTCGCGTGACGCAGGATGCGCATGATCACCCGAGGGTGAACGCCCAACTCGGCGAGCAGTGAGTGGGCGTTTATCCGCGGTGCCTGTGGTGCGCTTTTGATGATGCGGAGGTTGTCGGCCTGGAAGACGGTGTCGAACGTCTGGCTGTACTTGCCGTCGCGGTCGCGGAGCAGGAAGCGCAGGGACTCCATGCGGGTGCCGAGGTCGGTGGCGAGGTTCCTGGCCTGCTGGGTCGTCCATGCCTGGGTGGGGTGGGTGGTGACTCCGGTGATGTGCAGGCGTCTGGTGCTGTGTTCGAGGAACGCCAGTGCGTAGAGGCGTTTGCCGAGCACGGGTGTCGAGGTTGAGGAAGTCGGCCGCGATGATGCCCTGGGCTTGGGCGGTGAGGAATTCCCGCCAGGTCGGACCGGACCGGCGTGGTGCCGGGTCGATGTCGGCGTCGTGCAGGATCTGCCAGACGGTCGAGTGGGCGATGCCATGGCCGAGGCGGGCCAGTTCGCCCTGGATCCGGCGGTGGCCCCAGCGGGGGTTCTCCTTGGCGAGGCGCAGCACGAGCGACTTGGTGGCGGTTCGTGTCGGTGGGCGTCCGATGCGTCGACGCGCGGAGTAGTCCCACTGACGGGCCACGAGTCTGCGGTGCCAGGAGAGCAGGGTGCCTGGCGTGACGGGAAGACCTCCCGCCACCGCCGACGATCCACCAGCCCGGCGAGAGCGGCGAACCAGAACCGATCGGCGGGCTCGTAGCCGACCGGACCCGCGAGCTGTCGACGCAGGACCGCGTTCTCGTGCCGCAGCACGAGCAGTTCGGCGTCCTTCACCATCTCGCTGCGTAGCAGCATCGACGGCACGGACAGCAGCTTCCGGGTGATCTTGTACAGCAGGGACACGATCACCCGGTCATACTGTCAAGACGGTGAAGCCCTCGCCCTACCAGCGACGATGACTTTTCGAGCGGCACAGGTTACGGCCGCGCAGCGTTCACCATCGACTGGGACCGACGCCAGGTCACCTGTCCGCAAGGGGTGCGTAACACGATCTGGTCGGAATGCTCCGAACGCGGCCGGGACTCGATCGTGGCCCGCTTCCCCGTCACCTCCTGCCAGCCGTGCCCGGTCCGTCCACAATGCACACGATCAACACGGCCCGGACGCCAGTTGATGCTACGCACACGGGACGTTCACGAGGCGGTCGAGCACGCCCGAACAGAGCAGGCGACCGACGAGTGGAAACAGCGCTATGCGATACGGGCCGGTGTCGAGGGCACCATCCACCAGGCGGTCGCCGTCACCGGGATCCGTCGCTGTCGCTACGTCGGGCTGCCAAGACGCGCCTCGCCCACGTCTTCACGGCCACCGCCCTCAACCTGATCCGCCTGGCCGCATGGTGGAGCGGCGCATCACTCACCCGGCGAAGCACCAGCCACCTCTCAAGGCTGGCCTTCGCCGCATGACCGAATTGGGCAACAGAGTCCCACGGGCCAGTTCACCACCTCGTTCGACGCCGCCTTCTCCGCCACCGGCATCCAGGTCGTAAAGATGCCACCACGATGTCCGCGAGCCAACGCGCACGCCGAACGGTTCGTCGGCACCGTCCGACGAGAAGCCACCGACCGATTGCTCATCCACGAACACCACCTGAGATCAGTGGCTGCAAGCCCCGGATGTGAAGCGCACCACCTCCTCGAGCAACAAGGCCGTGGTTTGGTCGAGTTGGTGCTCAAATGCTCCCGCAGGCACTGGAGCCCTCGCTTTCCCCGGAGCGACACGCGTGCCATTGCGGATCACGTCTCCTACCGGCCTCCCGGTCGGCTTGTGGAGTCGTGCAGGGCTCGGCCGGGGTCGCGGCGCTTGCCGGCAGCGGGGAGTGACACGGAAGAGAGAGCGCGGCATGCAACGAAGGGCGCTACTGGGGCGCGAGACGGAACGCCGCGCACTGGCTGCCCTGGTCGAGCAGGCCGCCTCCGGGTCGGGCGGTGCGACGGTCGTGCTCGGCGCCCCCGGGATCGGCAAGTCGGCGCTGGTCGCCGAGGCGGCGGCGCGGGCGGTGGACCGCGGGATCCGGGTGATCACGGCAGTGGGGGTGGAGTCGGAGGAGGACGTAGCCTGCGCCGGCCTGCACCAGCTGGTCCACCAGTTGCGTGACGGGATCGACGACTTGCCCGGATCGCAACGCGCTGCGTTGCTCGCGGCCGTCGGGCTCGTCGACGAGGCGGTGCCCGACCTCTATCTCGTCGGCTTGGCCGCGCTGACCTTGTTGTCGGACGCGGCGGTGAAGGCGCCGCTGCTCGTGGTCGTCGAGGACGCGCACTGGATGGACCGGGCCAGCCTGGACGTGCTCGGGTTCGTCGCGCGGCGGATCGAGTCCGACCCCCTCGCGCTGGTTGCCGTCACCCGCTGCCTCGACGACCGGCTCGGCGGCGCCGGGCTGCCCGTGCTGAGCCTGGACCCGCTGACGGACGAGGTGTCGGGCGAGCTGCTGGACGCGGTGGCGCCCGGCCTGAGGCAGCAGGTCCGGCGGCGGCTGCTGGAGGAGGCGGCCGGGAACCCGCTGGCGTTGACCGAGCTGCCGGTCGCGCTGCGGTCGGTCGGTGGGGCGTACGCGCTCACGCCGGGGCCGCTGCCGTTGACCGAGCGGCTGGAGAGGACCTTCACGGCACGGGTCTCCCGTCTTCCGGTGGACACCAGGGCGGTCCTCCTCCTCGTGGCCCTCAACGGTGACGGCACGATGGACGAGTGCCTTGCCGCCGCTGCCCGGATGCTCGGGACGGCGGTCGACGTCGCCGCGCTCGGGCCGGCGGTCGGCGCGGGCCTGCTGGAGCCGTGGGGGATGGTCTTCCGGCACCCGCTCGTCCGCTCGGCGATGCATCACGCGGCGACCGCCGCGGAACGACAGGCCGCGCACGCCGCTCTCGTCGCCGAGCTCGATGGGCAGCCCGACCGGCAGGCCTGGCACCGGGCTGCCGCCACCGCCGGTCCCGACGAGCACGCGGCGCGGGACCTGGACCTCACCGCCGGCAGGGCGTTGCGGCGCGGCGGTGTCGCCGCGGCCCTGGCCGCACTGCGGCGAGCGGCGGAGCTGACCGCGGACCCCTCCGCTCGTGCGGACCGGTTGCTGCGCGCGGCCGAGCTCGCCCTGGAGTCGGGCCAGTGCGACGTCGCGGCGCACCTGCTGGACCAGGCGCGCTCGCTGGAGCTCTCGATCCGGGACCAGGGCCGTGCGGCCTGGGTCGGCATCGCACTGGTCGAGGGGGCGCAGGGCGAGGGCACCGCGGCCGCCGAGCTGGCCGAACTGGCCGTCGAGATCGCCGCCGGTGGCGAGCCCGTGCTGGGACTGCGCATGCTGTGGGGCGCTGTCCTGCACTGCTTCTGGGGAAAGCCGGGACCGGCGAGCCGCCGGCGGGTCGCCGCCGCCGCCGAGCGGATGCCCGTGGACGCGGACAACGCCGACCTGGTGGCCCTGCGGGCGTACTGCGCGCCGGTCGAGCGTGGACGGGCCGTCCTCGAGTCCCTGGCCGGTCAGCTGGAGCGTTCATCCGGGGACGCCGAGGGGGACCAGCTCCTGGGCAGTGCCGCAGTGATGATGGGTGCTCCTGCCCTGGCGAGCCGGCTGGCGGGGAGGTCGCTGGACCCCCTGCGGGCACGGGGCCGTCTGTCGATGCTGGCCAGGGCGCTCTGTGTGCAGGCGGGCAGCTCCGCACGGCTTGGCGACGTGCGCGCTGCTCACCTCGCCGCCGAAGAGGCCGCCGGGCTGGCCCGTGAGACCGGTCAGCCCTTGGTGCACGCGATGGTGCACGCCATCCGTGCACAGCTCGCGGCCGTCGGCGGCGACCCGCGGGCTGAGGAGTGGGCGGCGGAGGCCGAGCGCACCGCTCTGCCCGGCGGTGCGCGCCCGGTGCTGGCCATCGTGCAGATGGCCCGCGGGCAGGCGGCTCTCTGCCAGGGGCGCTACGGCGACGCCTTCGGGCACCTGCTCCGCGTCTTCGAGCCGGCCGACCCCGCTTTCCATCCCTGGCTGCGCTTCTACGGGGTCGCCGAACTGGTCGAGGCGGCCGTGCGCAGTGAGTCCGCCGAAGCGGTGCGGGAGGTACTGCGGGAGCTGACCCCGCTGGAAGAGCTGACCCCCTCGCCCGCCCTGCTCTGCGGGCTGCGCCTCGCCCGCGCCCTGCTCAGCCCGCCGAACGTGGCCGAGGAGCTCTACCGGGCGGCCCTCGGCGCCGTCCCCGTCGACTGGCCGTTCGAGCGGGCGCGGGTGCACCTCGCCCTGGGCGCGTGGCTGCGGCGGCACCGGCGGCCCGCCGAGTCCCGCGTCGTCCTGCAGGCCGCGTGCGAGGTCTTCGACGCGCTGGGCGCATCGGCCTGGGCGGAACGGGCACGTCAGGAGCTGCGCGCCGCGGGGACGTCCTCCCCGCGCCGGGACCCGGCCGCCGTCGACCGGCTCACGTCGACCGAGCTGCACGTCGCCCAGCTCGCCGCGCAAGGGCTGACCAACCGGGAGATCGGCGAGCGGCTGTACGTCTCGCCCAGAACGGTGAGCACCCACCTCCAGCGGATGTTCCCCAAGCTGGGCGTGACGTCGCGCGGCGAGCTCGCCGCGGTGCTGCGCGGCACGATGACGTACGCCGAAGACGTCGTCTGACGGACGCGACCGGCCCTGCTCGCTCCCTAGGTTCGTGCCATGCCCGGTCCCGCACACGGCGGACGGGCGGGAAGGCACCATGGGAACCATCACCGTCGGCACCGAGGGCTCGACCGACATCGAGCTGTACTACGAGGACCACGGCTCGGGCCAGCCGGTCGTCCTGATCCACGGCTACCCGCTGGACGGGCAGTCGTGGGAGAAGCAGACCGACGCGCTGGTCAAGGCCGGTTACCGCGTCATCACCTACGACCGCCGGGGCTTCGGCCGGTCGAGCAAGACCATGACCGGCTACGACTACGACACCTTCGCCGGGGACCTGGACAAGGTGCTGACCCAGCTCGACCTGCGTGACGTCGTCCTCGTCGGCTTCTCGATGGGCTCGGGCGAGGTGGCTCGCTACCTCGGCACCTACGGCTCGCGGCGGGTGGCGAAGGCGGCCTTCCTCGGCGCGCTCCAGCCGTTCCTGCTCCAGACGGAGGACAACCCCGCCGGCGTGCCGCAGTCGGTGTTCGACGGCATCGCCGAGCAGGCCGAGGCCGACCGCTACGCCTGGTACGAGAACTTCTTCGTCGACTTCTTCAACACCGACGAGACGCTCGGGTCCCGTCTCAGCGATGCCGCGCTCCGGGCGAACTGGGCCACCGCCATCGCTTCGGCGCCCGTAGCGGCCTACGCGTGCGTCCCGGCGTGGCTGACGGACTTCCGCGCCGACGTGGAGCGCATCGACGTGCCGTCGCTGATCCTGCACGGCACCGCCGACCGCATCCTGCCGATCGACGCCACCGCCCGCGAGTTCCGCCGCCGCCTGCCCGACGCGCGTTACGTCGAGATCGACGGTGCCCCGCACGGCCTGCTGCTCACCCACGCGGCCGAGGTCAACGCCGCCCTGATCACCTTCCTCACAGACTGAGAACCGGACATGCACACGCTCACGAACCGCGTCACCGCTCTGCTGGCCGTGCTCGCGGCTGTCAGCGGGCTCGCCCTTTTCGGCATGTCGAACGCGGTGGCCGCCCACCCGGCGACCGGGCAGAAGCCCACGATCGTCCTCGTCCACGGCGCGTTCGCGGACGGTGCGAGCTGGAACCCCGTCATCGAACGGCTGCAGCGACGCGGCTTCACCGCCGTCGCCGTGGCCAACCCCCTGCGCGGAGTCCACTCCGACGCCGAGGCCCTCGACACGCGTCTCGCCGCCATCGACGGCCCCGTGGTGCTCGTCGGCCACTCCTACGGCGGTGCCGTCATCACGAACGTGAAGGCACGTTCCCCGAAGGTGAAGGCGCTGGTGTACGTCGCCGCCTTCGCCCCCGCCGAGGGTGAGGCCGCAGCACAGCTCGCCGCGAGGTACCCGGGCAGCACACTGGGGGAGACGCTTGAACCGGTGTCGCTGCCCGACGGCTCGACGGACCTCTACATCAAGCCCTCGCTCTTCCGGCAGCAGTTCGCAGCCGACGTCCCGGCGCGACAGGCCGCCCTCATGGCCAGCACCCAGCGCCCCATCCGCGACGCTGCGCTGAACGAGGCGTCCGGCACGCCCGCCTGGACGCACATCCCCTCGTGGTTCCTGCTGGCGGGCGCCGACAAGAACATCCCCTTGCGGGCACAGGAGTTCATGGCCGACCGGGCCGGCTCACGGGCCACCGTGACCGTCGAGGGAGCCTCGCACGCCGTGGCTGTCTCGCGTCCGAACACGGTCGCCGAACTCATCTCCCGCGCTGCGGGCTGACCCTCCGCTGGCTCCGCGGGCAGGAGGCCCGCGGAGCCAGGGCGGTCGCCGCTTCTGCGGGCGACCTCGGAGCCACTGGTGATCGCTCGACTGTCCGCTGCGACGGGTCGGTTCGTCTGTGATGGTGCGTCGGTGTCGCGACTCGACCCGCACACCGGTGTCGGTGATTCCGGGTCGTTCTGTGAGGCGTGCCGCGGTGACGAAAGTCCGCGAAGCCGCTTCGGCCGCGTGCGGCCCACAACCTCTCCCGACGTCGCTCCCCGCGGAATGACCGTCGTCATCCGCACGAGGTGGGCGACACCCCTGCCGTTCCGATGAAGGAAAGACATGCGCTTCAGCCCGTCAACCGTGCTGTCCCGGATCATCGAGGGCACGCTCGCCCTGCTCGGCGTCCCCATCTTCCTTGCGGACGTGGACGACACCAGATGGATCGCGTTGTGGGACCTCATCGCCGTCGTCTACCTCGCGATCCGCGTCATCCGCCTCGGTCGCGGAAAGCGGGCGGGCGCCGACCGGGGCGCGTGGGTCAAGAGCGCCCTGGGCCGCCGTAGCGGCACCCTGTTCACCCTGTTCACCAGCCTCGTCGGGATCACGTCCGGCCTGACCATCGTGCTCATCGAGGAAGGCACCCAGGCGGCGGTGCTCGGCAAGGCCGTGGGTGTGCTCGCCGTGTTGCTGGCCTGGGCGATCCTGCACTTCGGCTACGCCGACCGCTACGCGCAGGCCTACTACAGCGCCCTGCCCGAGAAGCTGCTGGTGTTTCCCGGCACCGAGCACCCGACGTTCATCGACTTCGCGTACTTCTCGTTCACCGTCGGCACCACGTTCGCGGTCTCCGACGTCGAGTCACGCACCTCCGTGATGCGGCTGCGGGTCCTCGCGCACGGAGTGCTCTCGTTCATCTACAACACCGCGATGCTCGGCATCGCCATCGGCGTGATCAGCGGCTGACCACCCGCGTGGCCGCGGGGTCACGGTCGACGACCCGCCCGCGGGACCCGACACCGCCGTGGACGGCGACTGCCCGCCGCGCTCCTGCTGCCCGGCAGCGGCCCGACCGACGCGACGGGAACCAGCCGCCCGCGACCACGCCCCACACCCTGTCCCACCTCTCCGCCGCGCCGGACCGGCAGGGGGTCGTCACCCTGCGTTTCGACCAGTACGGCAGCGGTCGTACCGGCCTGGGCGCCTACGAGGGCCGTCCCGAGGACCTCGACCACCCGGCGTTCGTCCGCCAAGCCGCGGCGGCCTACCGGCTGCTGCGCGCCGAACCCGTCACCGACCCGCGTGCCCTGTTCGTCGCCGGCCACAGCGAAGGCGCGCTCACCGGGCTCTTGCTGGCCGAGGAAGTCCTCCCGCGCCCGGCCAGCCTGGTACTGCTGCAACCGCAGGCGGTCAGGTTGCTGGACCTGATCGCACTGCAACCGCACGCCCGACTGGCCGCCGCCGCGCGCGCCGGGCAGATTTCCCCGGAACAGCAACTGGTCAACGACCAGGGCGTGGATCGCGCCGTCAGTGCCCTGCGCGCGAACGAACCGTTCGACCCCACCGGTCTGCTGCCCGTCTTCGTCCAGTTCTTCCAAGCGCTGTTCTACGGGCCGGGCCGACGTTTCGTCCTCAGCAACGACCGGGTCCACCCGCCGACCGCCGCAGGCCGACTCCACTCCGGCACCCAGGTCCTGCTGACCTTCGATGAGGAATTCTCTAGATTCACCAAGTCGTCGGGACGTTGGCGGGACCCTACTCCGGAGGCGCTCCTGGGGCGATGGTCGAGGTTCGTTGACGAGTGTGAGCAGGGCTATCCGCGCGACGCCGGAGATTACGCCAACGATCTCACCTCGAGAGATGCGTTGGAGCGGGCTCTGACTTCTGCGGAGTTGCAGATATTCCCGGAGATGTCACGGCTGCGCGAAAGCGTGGAGGAGATTGATGCCAGGTTTCGCGCGCTTCTGATCCCGGATGTTTTCCCTGGGATTCCGAACGAATTCTGGTGGGCTCGAGGCATGGTGAAGAGCGGGGCGAGGCGTTTCGTCGAGGATGTGCGGCGTGAATACCGTACAGACTTGATCGAAACTGAATAGGATTCCGATGCGCGGAGGTGGAGGATGAAGGCTTCATTGCTGTCGAACTCGGTCACTCCACAAGTGCGACCTGTGCCGCTGCGGTTGGTGCCCGACGCGCTCTGGACACTGGCAGAGCCGTTGATCCCGGAGTTCAAGGCCCGTCCGAAGGGTGGTGGGACGGCCCCGACGCGGACAGCGGTCCGCACGACCACCGGGCCGCGCGGACCGCTGTCGCGCGGTGCTCAGTAGTGGGCCCAGACGGTGAAGCTGAGCATCCTCGTCGCCCCGGGGCAGAAGGCCGTCGCGGAACCGAAACCGCCGAACCGGACCACCGTGCTTTCGTGGACGCTGCCGTCACTGCACGACACCGAGACCGAGTAGCCGGACGCGCCACCGCCGATCTGGTAGCAGTTGACCCAGACCGACGAGTTCCGGCCGGGGGTGTACGTCCAGACGCAGTTGATCGACGAAGTCTGGATCTTCCCCTCGGCGGGCTGGAGGGGCGGCACCGGCAGGGTCGTCACCTCCCGTTCGACCAACGCCACCGATGCCTGCGCGCTCGCCACGCCCATCCCGGCCAACGCCAGGACCGCGAACACCACCACTGCCACCCGCTGAACGGTTCTCGACACTGAATCCCATCCTTCCGAATCCGCAGAGCCGCGGTCGGAGCAAGGATCGCTCGCGTCAGGGGCGCGCGGAACCGGGAACACTCGATCAGAGCAGGATCACCGTAGTCCCGGTGATCGCATGCCGAATCCCCGTCCACGATCGTGTATCAGGGCAGGTGGAACAGCATCCGAATTGGCCGACCCGACCCCGGGGCCGGGCCCGGCGCCGTGGCGGTCACGGCCGCGGTCGACTGCGCGGCCGGGCACCGTCGGGTTCCTCTCCGGGCAGTGGTGGGACGCGGCGGGTATCGAGCACGGCATGTACCAGGCGTTGGCCGGAGGTCCGCTGCCCTACATCGGGCAGGCGATGAGCAGCAGGCGCGCCATCGAGCAGATGTCCGGCGGGAACCCGTCTTGGAACACGGGGGTTGACTACGGCCGGCAACTCGCGTCGGCCGCGGCGACCAGATCTCCACCGTGGCACAGCAGCAGTCCTACGAGGCGCTGGCCCACCGCGAGGGCAGCGGCCGGCTCGTGCGTCAGACGTACGTGCGGACGGCGGGGCACTGCACGTTCACCGTCGATGAGCAGGTCGCCGCGATCGACCGGATGTGGCAGCGGTTGCGGACGGGCGCCTGGCCAGACCTCTCGCCTCGCGCCATGAACGGGCTCGCGGGTGACGGCCGTTACGTCGCCTACGTCCCACCCGTGTTCAACCGACCGTTCGCGGGCTGACGAACACCTGGACGACATCGGCGGACGCCTCGACACCCGTTCCTTCACCGCTGACCAGGACGGCTACCGACAACTGCTCGACTGGGCGGCCGGGTTCGGCGCCGAGCGGCTCGTGTTCGGCATCGAGGAGGCCGGCTCCTCCGGCGCCGGCCCGACCTCCGCCCGCGCCGTGCTCAACGACACCGTCACCGCGGCGCCCGAGACCGACGACCGCCTGGTGGAGATGATCGGCCAGGTCAAGGTCGCCGAGGACGTCGCGGCCAAGGCCCGCACCTTCGCCATGATCACCCCCGAAGCGGTGCTCGTCACCGTCGACTCCGAGCTGCGCGATCAACGGCGTGCGATGACGTCTCGGTGCCACCGCAGCACCGTCTCCGGAGGTCCACTTCTTTGTGAGCAGTCGCTGTTGCCACCGCAGGACGGTGCCCGGCGTCACCGGCCGGTGGTGTCGTAGCCGACCGAGCAGAACCAACCAGCCGACGACCCGGACGAAGATCAGGCCCCCAGGTGCCGCCCTCGCTCCACCAGCGATGATGACTTTCGAGTGGCACAGGATCACGAGCACCCCTACGGGCTGTCCGAACCCTTGTCCTGCTCACGCTTCTCACCTGCATGGACGATGTCGTCGCCAGGTACAGCGTCCGCCGGCGCCGCGAACGGCAGGCGGGAGCCGGTGAGCCGATAGCGGCGCAGATCCCGGCGCATGCGCAACCCGGTGATCAGGAACATGACGCCGAACCCGGTGCCGGCGAACAGGTAGGTCATCGTGCGCATCGCGGGAGACATCCCCGGGCCCTCCGTCGGCAGCCAGCCCCGCGGATCGACCAGGACCTCCAGTCGGTCGCCGACCCGCAGGTCCCGGTCGGCGTGGTAGGCAAGCTCGCCGAGGTCCGCGCCGGTGCCGGCGTCCGCGACCCGGATCTTCTGATCGGTGTCCGGAGCGGAGTCGCCGTAGACGTCGTCGACGACCACGACGGCCACCCGATCCGCGGCCGTGTGCAGATAGGCGAGCGACAGACCGATCGGGGCGTAGAAGAACAGGCAGACCGAGGCGATCGCCACCGGCACGATCCACTTCGGTTCGACATCCAGCGAATGCTCGCCGATGAACCACACCATCCCGCCGGCGAACACGCCGGCCAGCAGGGGCAACGAGACCAGGACGGTGAGCCAGGTGAAGCCGAAGCTGTAGCTGAAAGCCACTCCGCCGCTGGTCACCACGATGGCGAGCAGGTATCCGAAGGTCAGCAGAACCTGTCGTACGCAGATCCATGTCCGGGGCACGCCACCATCGTGCCCGCCGCGGGCAACCGGCCGGGAACACCGGGGCGCCGACCCGCTCGACAACGTGAGCCCGAGATCACCTCGTACGGCGCGCTGGGCCGGCACTGTCGGGGGGAGCTGGTTGACTGGCCGGGTGTTCGAAACTTCCGACGAGCTCCGCAGTCTCCAGGTCCTGCTCGACACGTCGTTGGCCGGCTCCAGCAGCCATCTCAGGTCGATCATCCGGCCAGGTGAGAGCACCTTGGACGCCGAGCAGGTCGTCCGGGTCTGCCAAGGTATGTGCACCCTGGCCATCGCCACGGTCACGCGGAGCGGTGAGCCGCGCATCAGCGGCGCCGACGGGCATTTCCTGCACGGTCGTTGGATCGTGGGCACCGACCGTCAGGCCGCCAAAGCCCGTCATCTCGCGGCGCGGCCCGGGATCAGCGCGACCTTCATGCGCGGTGAGCTGCTCGGCATCTTCACGCATGGACACGCCGTTCCGCTGAACCCGGAGGGGACGAGCAGCGACCCGACGTGGCCGACGATCCGCGACTACCTCGTGGACCACTACGACGGGGACGGCGACGACCCGTTCTGGGACGAGAACGTCTGGTATCGCATCGACCCCACCTGGATGGTCGCCTACAGCACCGACCCCGTCGGGCTCCTCGAACAACAACCGCCGGCCTGAAAGACCTCGAGCGGGTCCAGCTCAGGCCGTCACTCCGGGGCCAGCCGAGGTTGCCATCGTCGGGTGGCCGTGCGCCGCCGAACCACATGAGTCCACGCCGTACCGGCCGAGATGACTTCTTGGCAGCGCAGATCCGGTGTCCGCGCGCTTTCCGAGTCGGTCAACCGGACCGAACAATCGCCTGCACGAGCGCGGATGCGGCCGCCGTGCGGTTGTCCTCGAGCGCGGCGATCGCTGCGGACAGCAGTTGCGCCAGCGGGTCCGAGTCGGGCAGCAGCGCGCGCAGTTGCCGGCACGACTTGGCCGCGTAGTTCAGGTTGCCCACTTCGTGGTGTAGTTCGATCGCCCGCTTGAGGTGCGTCCCGGCCGGGCCGACTCGGCCGGCGTCCGACTCCAGGTCCGCCATCGAGTCGGCGACGTGCGCCAGCCCGTAGAGGTTGCCCGACCGGGTGTACAGCTCTTCGGCGTGCTGGTGGTAGCGCTTGGCCTCGACCGGCTCGCGCAGGGCTCGGCACGCCTGGCCGAGCAGGCTGGCGGTACTGGCGGTCCCGGTGTCGTCGCCGGGGAGCTCGTACAGCTCGAGTGCACGTAACCCGACGTCGAGGGCTCGGGGGTCGTGATCATGCGGCCCCCTGTCCCGTGTCGGCCACCGAGGTCAGGTGCCTGCCCCGCGGCGCGGTGATCGCCAGCAGTGCGATGTCGTCGTGGCCGCCTGCGCCGATCCACTGCTACACGACCATGTGCACGTGCTCGACGACCGCGTCGGAGGGCATCCCCGCGCACGCCGCGAGCACCCGGTGCAGCCGGTCCTCGCCGAGCATCTCGCCGCCGCCGACCGGCCCGCCGACCGACTCGGTGATCCCGTCGGTGTACAGCAGGCCGGTCTCGCCCGGCGCCAAGCAGATCGACGAAGGAGCGTTGTGCGTACCGGAGGCGGGTTTGGTTCCAGTTCAGCATGCGCTCCAGCAGTTCGGTGATCGACCGCGTGCGGGACCTTCCGCCCGTGGCCGAGCCATCCTCTGTGCGGTGGGTTCAGGAGGGCGCTGACAGTTCATCAGCCGACTGGTGGCCCTGCCGTGCGCCGGTGAGAGCCAGCCGCTTCTCCAGCGTGATCGAGTAGGGCAGGGTCGCCGTCGGTGATGACCAGGCCTGTCAGGCTGTCGCGGCTGGTGACCACGACGACGCAACCCGGTGTCCCAGGTAGCAGGGCCGGCCAGGGCGGTCTTGCCGATCCCACCCATGCCGTCATGCGAAGAATCTCCGGCAATGACGTCGGCGACGAGCGTTTCGTCTACTTTGGACGGTCCGGGTCGGGATCGTCGAAGGCGGGGAGCGGTTCGACGTCGTCACGTGGGAAGGGGCGGTCGGCGGTCCGAGCTACGGGCCGGCACGTCGTTCCGCCCCTCCCGACGTGGAGCGCTCGGAACTGCGGTGAGACCAGGGCAGGACGTGCGTGGCCGGGTCGACCGCGGTTCTCCGGGCAGGCGCGCTACAGCGGGGCGACCCAGTACGGGGTGACGGTCATCGTGCCGTTGCCCGCCGCTCCGTGCAGGGTGCCGCTGGTGGCGGTCGACAGGGTGTACCAGGATTCGACGTAGTCCGGGTCGTCGGTCCACCAGTCGTCCGGCAGGGCGTTGATGATCGCGGTGACCAGCGGGATGTACGCGCCGCCATCGATGATGGTGAGCAACGCCTGGGTCAGTGCGAGGGCGAGGTCGCGGTAGTTGGTGCCGCCGTCCTCCTCCATCATGACGATGTCGGCGAGGTTGTACTTGTAGTCGGAGAAGTGGACCAGGAGCTGGTTGGGGTAGTAGGTCTTGCCGTCGTCGTCGAGGTAGGGGAGCTGGGTGGTGTCGACCTTGACCTTGCCGTCCAGGCCGAACCCGGCGCTGATCGTGAAGATCTCCGCGTCGCCCTTGTGCCACGGCTCATGGTCGTCGTTCAGGCGGATCGACGTGACCTGCGTGGCCCAGTAGCCCGAGGCGGGGGTGACGGCGGCGCGTGCGGCGGCCGGGGACAGGCCGCGCTGCGCCAGGGTCGAGCGCAGCACCTCCGTGCCCTTGGCCAGCGCGGTCGCGGTGTCGACCTCGACCAGGTACACCGGGCGAGACGGCACGCGGTCGGCGGCCAGCGCGATCCGCCGGCCCGTGCGGTCGTAGGCCGTCACGGTCGTCGGCGTGTCGTCGGCGGGGGAGGACGCGATCAGTGGCGAGGCGCCGCGGCGCAGCGCGGCGGTCATGTCGGCGTGCGCGAGGCGGATGGTGAGCAGGGACGTGCCGTCCTGCGGCAGCGCCTTGGCCGCGAGGACATCCCGGTCGGCGTCACGCACGGCCCGGCCGAGCTCGGTACCTTCGGCGGCACGAGTCAGGAGCACGGGATCGGTCGAGGTGGCCGAGAGCAAACCGGACCGCCGGGCCTCGTCGGCGAACTCGCCCGCCAGCCGGGCGGCGATCCGGTCGGTGACCGCGGCGACGGAGCCCGCCGGGACGGTGGTCGTGGCCGGCGCGGCGTGCGCCGGGACGACCACCAGGCCGGCGGTGATCGCGAGGGCGCCGACCGTCGAGGCCAGTAATCGGGTGGGGTGCGACAACGACACGGTCGTACCTGCCTTTACTCTGCGTGCAGGGGTGGGTGGGCAGAGTGACATCTGAAAGAATTACACGTATGTCCGTCGTCGGTTGTCAATGGGAAACCCGATGCCGCACCGCCCGCACGTAGGCAGTGCGGCATCGGAAGAGTGCGCGGAGCCGACCCGCGATCGAGTCGAGCACCCCCGTCCGCGTGAGGTGCGCGAGACAGGCGCTGTCGCCCAAGGTGACGGTCACGTGCATCCCGACGCGGCGGCGGTGCGGGCGGCGATGGCGAGGACCGCCGCGACGTCGCCGGCGCGGTCGACATCCCCGGTCTTGGTGACGGGGTCCTGTTCGGGGCCGCCGCCGTCAGTCCCGCGGTGCCAGGTAGCCCCGGGAGAACGCGGCGGCCACGGCGGCTGCCCGGTCGTTGACGCCCAGCTTGGCGTACACGTGCGGCAGGTGGGTCTTGACCGTCGTCTCGCTGATGAACAGCCGCTTGGCCGCCTCGCGGTTCGTCGAGCCGCGGGCGATCAGCTCCAAGAGGTCGAGACCGGCGACAAGGTCAAAGCCACCGACCTCACCACCGGCCGCGACGTCGTCGCCACCGTCGTCCACATCGACGAAGCTGACATGACCCGCCTCACCGTCACCGCCGACGACGGCACCACCGGCACCACCTCCTGGCACCCCGTCTGGTCGGCTGCGGAGGGACGCTTCGTCAACATCGGCGACCTCAAGCCTGGCCGGAGCCTCACGTCGGCGGACGACGGAGGTCGAGGTCCTGAACCGAACCACGCTCAGGGGGCGGATTACCACGCCCACCGCGACCTGGGCGGCGGAGTGGGCGTACAGGCCGGCTTCGACTTCTGCCTTCACGGGTACGCGCCGAGCGATCTGTCGGCGTTCGCCGAAGTCGCCGGTGAGTGCGGCCTCTACGTCGACCACTTCGAGGAAGAGGACGATCCGGATGACGAGGAGGTCCCGCCTCCGGCGGGGCACGACTTCTGGGCGTCGGTCCGTGCTGCGGTCGAGGCGTCGGCCGAGCCGGTGCTGCTGGTGGAGCGGCGGGCCCGCGGGTCTTACGGGGAGGATTGGTTCCTGGTCGGTGCGGAGGATCTCGAGGACGTGGTGTCCGGACTCCGAGCCGGCGCGCAGGTGTTGGTCTACCCCGGCTTGGAGGTGACCACCACGACCCCGGGCGAGCTTGTCGAGTCGGTTGCCTCGTCGGTCGGGTCGTCGTCGAGCATCGTGCTCTTCCTCCGGCCACGACCGCTGCCGCAGGTGGACTACCTCAGGTTGAGCGCAGGGCTGGGTTCGACGGTCCCGGAGGCGTTCGTGGAAGCGGAGGGAGTGGGCTACTTCCTGGATCCCGATGTGGAGGCGACCGACACCCGCTGCTTGCCGAGAATGTCGTTCGTGCAGGTCGGCCGGCAGGGTGGTACTCGTTGAGGATGCCGCCCAGTCGTTGCCGTCGGCGGATGTCGAGGCGGGCGACGGTCGCTTGGTCGGTGTGGGCTGGTGGCAGGGCGCGTAGTGGTTGTGCGCGGGAGGCGGACTCCGCTGAGGACGACCTGGATGCCCGCGTCGGCGAGGGCGGAGGCGAACAGGGCGGGGAACTCGCCGTCCCGGTCGAGGTTCAGGGACACCCACGCTGTTCTGCCGGCGGTGAACCCGGCCCGCCAGTGCTCGTCGGTCACTACGGTCCAGCCTCATGATGACGATTTCAACGCGCACGGTCGAGTACCCGGCCGACGGTCTGACGATGGTCGGGCACCTCGCGCTCCCGGCCGGTGTCGACCGCCGGCCCGCGGTGCTGCTCGGGCCAGAGGGCGTGGGGCTCAGCGACGTGGAGCGCCGCCGGGCCGATGCGCTCGCCGAGCTGGGATACGTAGCGCTGGCCTTCGACCTCCACGGCGGGCGCTACCTGGGCGACCCCGAGGAGATGCTGGCCCGCTGCTTGCCACTGCTCGCCGACCCCGACCGTATGCGGGGCATCGGTCACGCGGCGCTCGACGTGTTGCGTGCCGAACCGCGGACCGACCCGGACCGGGTCGCCGCCGTCGGCTACGGCACCGGGGGCGCCATCGGGCTGGAACTCGGGCGCGATGGCGTCAACCTGCGCGCGATCGGGACAGTCAACGCACTGACCACGGGCCGACCGGGCGAGGCGGCGCGCATTCGCTGCCCGGTGTGGGCCGGGGTCGGGTCGGAAGACCCGATCATGCCGCCCGCGCAACGGGACGCGTTCACCGCCGAGATGCAGGCCGCCGGCGTCGACTGGCGCCTCGTGGTCTACGGCGGCGCCTTGCACGCCTTCCACCACCCGCCGGTCGACCACCCCGTGCTCCCCGGCGTCGGCTATCACCCACGGCACGCGCAGCGCGCCTGGAATGACGTCGTCGACCTGCTCGCCGAATGCCTGCCTGTGGCGGAGTGATCTGGTCAGGCCGGACTCGGGCACCCTGTGCCTGCCGAGAACGTCGTCCGTGCAGGTCGGTTTGGGGGTGCTGCTCTCCCTGAGCAGACGCACCGGGATGAGTGATCATCCGGCAACCCGACTCCGCACAACCAGGTGAGGTCACTCGGAACGTGATCTGGCGGCGTGCGAGGAGATTTCGGTGCCGGCGCAGCACTGTCTCCGGTGGACACCCTCGCAGTTGGTCGGCACCACGACCGTGGCTCAACCACGAGGTGCTTGGTCACCAATCTGGGTGAAGACGGGGGTCTGCCGCGACACCGTCGGGTGATCGTTGGTTTGGCCAGTGCCCCGTGCTCAGGGTGACTGTTAGCTTCCGGACGGTGACAGACCGGTGGGCGTGTGGTGATGGAGGAGCAGGCGTCCGGCGTGTGCCTCGGCACGCGCTCGGTGGCCGTTCCGAAGGCCGTGTCCAGCCCTGCGCGCAGGCCTCGACCGACCGGCGGGGGCTTCCGGGCCGCAGTCCTGTGGGTTGTCAACCGTCATGGGTAACCGGGTCCGCCTGTTCTCCGGGCCGTCCCGTCTGTGCCTCCGGATGTCCGGACAGTGTCACGTGCAGCAGCGCAACGATTCAAGGGAGCGTTCGGAATGGTCATGCCCACTGCGGTCAACAACGATCGGCTCAAGAAGCGCTTCCAGAAGTGGGACGTCAACGCGAACGGCACCGTTGAGAAGTCCGATTTCCGGGCCGAGGCCGAGCGCATCATCGAGGCGTTCGGCGAGGACGCGACGTCGCCACAGGCGCGTGCTCTGATCGACGCGTACCTCGCGATGTTCGACTTCTTCGCGAGCAAGACCGGTGTGGGCGCCGACGGCGCGATGACCGAGGAGCAGTTCGTGGGTGTCTTCGAGGCGGCAGTGCACGCCGAGGGCGATGCCGGCTTCAACCGCGTGATCCGGCCGACGGTCGCGGCCATGGTAGGGCTGTGCGACACCGACGGGGACGGCGAGTTGAGCCCCGGCGAGTTCCGCAAGTGGCTGGAGGCCATCGGCGTCGACGCCTCGTCGGCGACGGAGTCGTTCCAGCTGATCGACACCAGCGGCAACGGCAAGTTGACCGTGGCCGAAGTGGTGAACGCCGTCCGCGCCTACCTCTTCGGCACGCTGGACGTTCCACTGCTCGGTCACTGATCTCGGCACGAGGTGGTGCGCCCCGCTTTCCGGGGCGCGCCACGGCTCGGGCGCGGTGTGCTGGGCTCGCACCGGCCCATCAGCCTGGACGTACCTCGAATCGTCCGCTGGTCCGTCCGCGTCGATCATGCGAATCGGAACGTCGTCCCGTTCGGCCTGGAACTTCAAGGCACATCGTCGGGTGCGGAGATCGACGGAGCGGTCGGGGACCCGGAAAGCCGCTGCGGTGCGGGCCCGGATCCGGTGTTCCGGCGCTGATGCCCGGCCGCCTACCAGAGCCTGCTACCGGAACAGTCCGGGCGATCGATCAGGACGCCGTTCAGCAGCCCCGCACGGCGGGGCTTGGAGGAGGACATGGTGCTTGACTCCCAGATCCCGGGCCAAGTGGAGTTGGTGCGGCGTGCGTCGGAGTTGGTGCCCGTGCTGCGGTCACACGCCACGTGGACGGAGGAGAACCGGCGGCTGCACGAGGAGTCGGTCGAGGCGCTGACCGCGGCCGGTGTCTTCAAGTTGCGGCTGCCCCGGCGTTACGGTGGCTATGAGCGCGATACCCGAACGCTGGTCGAGGTGGCCGCGGAACTCGCGCGGGGCGACGGTTCGACGGCGTGGACGGCGTCGGTGTACGGGATCGCGGGCTGGATGGCCTGCATGTTCCCCGACGAGGTGCAGGACGAGGTCTTCAGCACCCCCGACGTCCGGGTGTGCGGGACGCTGAGCCCATCGGGCATGGCCATCCCGACCGACGGCGGCCTGGTGCTCAACGGCAAGTGGGGATTCATCACCGGCGCCTGGCACAGCCAATGGCAGGTCGTGGTCGCCGTGACACCCGTCGACGGCGGGCACCAGCCGATCCTGGGCATGGTGCCGATGTCGGAGTTGCAGATCGTCGACGACTGGCACACCAGTGGGCTCAGCGGAACCGGCAGCGTGACCACCGTGGCGCGGGACGTGTTCCTCCCGGCCGAGCGCGTGTTGTCGATGGGCGCGGTGCTGGCCGGGCAGTACGGTTCAGCGCACCACGCGGACAGCCCGGTCTACCGCACGCCGCTGCTGCCGACCGCCGCCGCGTCGTCGGTCGGCGCGGTGGTGGGCATGGCCAAGGCCGCGATGGATGCCTTCCTCGAACGCCTGCCCGGTCGCGGGATCACCTACACCGGCTACGCCAGCCAGGCCGAGGCCCCGGTCACCCACTTCCAGGTCGCCGAGGCGGCGTTGCTGATCGACGAGGCGGAGTTCCACGCCCGTCGGCTGGCGTCCCAGGTGGACGGCAAGGGAATCGACGGCTCCGCCTGGACGCTCGCGGAACGCGTGCGGGCCCGTGCCGACATGGGCCGGGTGTGCCAGTTGGCCAAGCAGGCCGTCGACGTCCTCAACACCGCCGGCGGCGGATCCTCGATCCACCGTTCGGTCCCGATCCAGCGGATCGCGCGCGACGTGCAGGCGGTGAATCTGCACGCCCTGATGCACCCGAACACCAACATGGAGCTCTACGGCCGGATCCTGTGCGGCCAGGACCCCAACACCCTCTACATCTGAACCGCTGGCCGACACCTCGCTTCCGGGCGTTCGCGCCGCAGTGACTCGACGGAAGTCATCGGCCGCCGGCACCTTCGTGCCTATGGGTGTGGTCAGGTGAGAGGGCCGAGGAACCACTCGCCGGGCGTGGGGGTCGTCGCTCATGACGAAGTCCTCGGAGGCCCGGCACACCTCGTCGTGCGAGAGCACGCCGTTGCCTGAGGACGCCGCCCGGTCGATGCCCTGCGTGCGGACCCTGAAGCGCTCGGTCCAGGGCCGAATGCCAGGGGGTGTTGCGCAGGGCGGTGACAGGAACGGGCCGGGCGTGCTGGATCTGGCGAATGAGGTCGGCGACCGGCACGGGGGCGACACCCGTGATGCGAGTACGCCCGGCACCAAGGCGCAGCCCGGGCGCTCGCAGGGCAACCGGATCACTGATCATCAGGGTGCGACCAAGTTGGTCGGGAACTGAGGTTCCCCGGCGACCCGAGGCGGTTGTTGCCGGGGTCAGGGGGTGATGCCGGGATGGCGGTCGGTTCGGCTCGGACGGTGTGCCAGGCGGTTTCGTACTCGCCCGGGCTGAGCCGGGCGAGCTCCTTCTGGATGCAATCGGTGTCGCAGAATCCGTCGATGTAGCGGAAGAGCCAGGCGAAGCGCGTCGATGGGAAGTCGGTGCAGCAGTGCCGCGAGGATGCTCGGTCGCCGGGAGAGAACCGCGCAGCACAGCACCGATGCCTCTCCGTCCCACCAAGATCTGATACAGGTACCGAGGACGGCAGCGCGGGAACGCCCGCGGCGGCGGGTGGCAATCAGTTCCGTGCGAACCGACAGCGTCCCAGTGACGCGCAGGAGGAGTCCCCCGGTGGAGCGGCTGGACGGGCCGGAAGCGCTGGCCGCCTGGTACGACGCCCACGCCCGCCCGCTCCACCACTACCTGGCCCGGCGGGCCGGGACGGCGGTGGCCGACGACCTCGTGGCCGACGTGTTCCTGGTCGCCTGGGAGCAGCGGGCGAGCTTCGATCCGACCCGCGCCGGGCCCAAGGCGTGGCTGTACGGGATAGCCACCAACCTGCTGCGGCGACACCACCGCTCCGAGGAGACCCGGCTGCGGGCCTGGGCGCGGGACGGTGGCCGCCGGTCCACTCAGGACGAGGTCGACCACCGGGTCGCGGACAGCGTGGACGCGGACGTGCGCGCTCGGCGGATGGCCGAGGCCATCGCGGGGCTGCGTGCCGAGGAGCGCGACGTGCTGCTGCTCGTGGCGTGGGGTGAGCTGACCGCGGCGGAGATCGCGGAGGTGCTCGGGATCAAGGAGCAGACGGTGCGGACGCGCCTGCACAGGGCCAGGACGAAGCTGAGGACCGAGGAGGCGCGTGATGCGTGAGGACGAGGTGGACCAGGTCGTGCGGGACGTGCGCGGCGACACGGCGCCGATGACCGGCGAGAGCTTCACCGCCAACCGGGAGAAGGTGCTCGCGCTCGCCGCGGCCGGACGGCCGGCGGGCAGGCCGACGCGGCGCTGGTGGGGTGTCGCCGCGGGCGTCGCCGTGCTGGCCGCGGGCGGGGTGCTGGCCCAGGTGGTGCTGGGTGGTCCGACGCCCGCGACCGCCGAGGCGGCGCAGGCGTTGACCAGGGCCGCGGACGCGATCACGACAACGGACCCGGTGCTGGGCCCCGGCCAGTACCGGTACGCGATCAGCCGCGGCCGGTCCGCGGTGCGGGCCTCGCAGGGCGGGCAGGACTTCCGGTGGCTGGGCGAGGAGGTCCTGGAGGTGTGGCTGCCCGCGGTCGAGGGGGAGGAGTACCTGGTCCGCCCCCGGGACACCGGTCGGCGGGACTGGTTGGTCGGCACCGAGGAGCAGGCGCGCAGCGCCGGGTTGGACCTGCGGCCCGCGCAGCAGAACGAGATCCGCGGCCGGTGTGACCGGCCGTGCCAGGAGGACCCGGGGGCGTGGCAGCAGCCCAACGCCCGGTTCCTGGCCGGCCTGCCCCGCGCGCCGGAGGCGCTGCTGGAGCGCTTGCTCGCTGACGGTCGAGGACGCGGGTCCAGCGACCACCAGGAGGCGCTGGTCCTCGCTTCCGACCTGCTGCGCAGCGGCAAGGTGCCCGCGGACCTGCGGGCCGCGGTGTTCCGGGCGCTGGCGCTGCTGCCCGGCCTGGAGGTGGTCGACCAGTCGGCCAACCTCGACGGCAGGCGGGGCGTCGCGCTGGCCGTGACCGACGGCGACGACCGCCAGGAAGTCATCGTCGACCCGGCCACCGGCGAGTTCATCGGCGACCGCCGCGTGCTGACCGAGTCGGACGGGTCCCTGCCGGCCGGGACGGTCGTGCAGTCCGGTTCGGTGACGACGGCCGTGGTCGACGGGATCGGTGTCCGCCCCTGAGCCCGGACCTGCTGAAGTTCGGACCGCTTGCGGTCCGGTGGGAAGGTCGAGGGGGTGTGGCCGGTGGTCGCACCCCCTCGGTCCGCGTCGTCCCCTACCGCTGGGTGATGTCCGACGGGCGCGTTCCGGGGTGGACCAGGTCGCCGAGGTGCGTCGTGCTGGTTCACCTGCAAGAACGAACTCGCCCACGACCCGCCCGGACGCGGGCGATGATCATCACCGGCCCTGCGTGGCGGTGCCGGCCGCACAGTGAACCCGCTCGGGAAGCGGCCATACGCCGACGCCTGATCGTGGGACGGAAACTCAACCGGCACGTGCAGGTGTACTTCCGTTCCACGAACGGGTGAAACAGCGGTCTGGAGGCTTCCCGCCCGGCATCACGTCGAGTCCTCGTGCGACAGTCCACCGGGGACGGTGGAGATCGGCCCTCACCGACTGCGCAGAGAGGAACCGCCATGATGGCCATGACCACACCCCTCGCCGCCGTCAGCCCGTTCGCGCAGGAGGACGACGGCGTCGGTGGTGCGGAGATCGCGGTGATCGTCCTGCTGATCGCCATCGGGATCGCGGTGTTCGTGCTGTGGGTCGCCGCGATCGTCTCGGTACTGCGCAGCCGGAGGCTGACCGGCGGCGGGAAGCTCCTGTGGATCGCGGTCGTGCTCGCCTTCCCGTTCCTCGGCAGCATCGGCTGGTTCGCCGGCGGGCGCGATGCGCGGCTCATCCGCGACGCCGGTCCGGCGGCCCCGTTCCCGGACGCGCGGTAGACGCCTTCGGACGGGATCGTCCGAAGCTCTGCTCTCGGAGCCGGTCGAGGGCACTCGACCTGATCCGACAGGCATGCCGCCGGCTGGTCGAGTGCGGCTTCGACCCGTTCTCGCCGGGCTGCGACGTCGACGTGCTCAAGTCACAGCTTTGAGGCCGACCTCGCTCAGGACGGCGCCGGACCTTCGTTGCCCGCATCCCCGGTCCTGATCGACGCCGGCTCCAGGTCGGCCAGTCGTCGGCGGACGCGCTCGGCGTCGGTGTCGCGGCCCTGTTGGCGGTAGAGGTCCAGGGCTTCCCTCCAGGCCGCGCGAGCCTGGGCGCGGTCGCCGAGTGCGAGGTGGGGGTGGGCGAGGTTGTCCAGGGTGTCGGCGGCCTCGGCGGTGTTGCCGACGGCGTGGTAGAGGTCCAGCGCCTGCCGGTAGTGGTCGACGGCCCGGTGGTGGTGGCCGGTGTGGTGCTCGATCCAGCCGAAGCTGTCCAAGGTGTCCGCCTCGCCGTCGAGGTCGTCGTGGCGGCGGTACAGGTCGAGGGCGGCTTGGCAGTGCTCGCGGGCGACTTCGTACTCACCCAGGCGGGCGGCGTGCCAGCCCACCATGTTGAGCGCGGTGGCCTCCCACACCGGGGAGCCGAGGGCGCGGAAGAGGTCCAGGGCGTGCCGGGCGTGGTCGAGGGCCTTGCGGTCGTTGCCGCGTTGCTCCCAGGCCCACGTGAGGGCGTGGTGGGTGTGGGCCTGCTGCGCGAGGTCGTGGTGCTGCCGGGCCAGTGCGAGGGCCTGGTGGAGGTGGTCGATGGCCCGCTCGTGCCGCTCCAGTTCGGCGTGGGCGTGGCCCAGGAGCCGGTGGGCGAGGATGCGCGTGCCGGGGTCGGGCAGGTGGGTGGCGGCCTCGGTCGCGGCCTGCCACACCGCGAGATCGTCGTGGATGCGCCCGCGCAGGCGGTGGAACGTGCCCAGGGTCCAGGCGATCTGCCACACCACCCGGTGGTGGCGCCGGGCGACCGCGTCCTGGTGGACGGCCAGGAGGTGCGGGTGGTGGGCGTCCATCCAGGCCAGGGCGGTCGCGCGGTCGGGCAGCGGGTGGGGCCGGGCGCCGGGCGCGGGCGGGCCGAGCCGGATCGGTGGGCGGTAGGGGTTCAGCAGGTGGTCGGCGGTGTGGGCGGTGTGCAGGTAGAAGTCCGCCACCCGTTCCAGCGCGGCTTCCCGCGCCGGTTCCGGCAGGTGTCCGTCCGCGGTCGTGGCGTAGGCGCGGACCAGGTCGTGCATCGCGTAGCGACCGTGTGGGTGCCGGTCCAGCAGCGAGTGGTCCTCCAGCACGCGCAGGGCCTTGCGCGCCTCGGTCGGGGGCAGGTCGGTGAGGGAGGCGGCGGCGGGCAGGTCGATGTCCGGTCCGGGCGCGATCCCGAGCAGCGCGAACACCATCCGCTGCCGCGCGGTGAGGTGGCGCAGCGACCACGACAGCACCGCGGGCAGGCTGGCGGTGAGGTCGGTGTCGTGGTCGAGCATCTCCAGGCCCGCCTCGCGCAGTTCCGCGGCCAACTCGGCCAACGGCAGTCGGGGACGGGTGGCGGCGTGCCGCGCGGTGATGGCCAGGGCCAGGGGGTGCCGACCGCACAGCCCGACCAGCTCGTCGACGGCGTCGGGTTCGGCGTCGGTGCGGTTCTGGCCGAGGCGTGCGGCCAGCAGGGCGCGGGACTCCGCGGGCGTGAGCACGCCCAGGGGCAGGTGGTGCGCGCCGTGCCGGTCGATCAGCGACGGCAGGCTGGTGCGGCTGGTGACCAGCACGGTGCAGGTGGGGTTGCCCGGGAGCAGCGGCACGACCTGGTCCGCGGACGCGGCGTTGTCCAGCAGCACCAGCGCACGCCGCCCGGCCATCAGGTTGCGGTACAGGGTGCCCGGGTCCGCCTGGGCGCCGTCGGTGGTGGCGCCCAGGGCGGTGAGGAAGCCGCGCAGCGCGTCGGCCGGGTCGGTCGGCTCCCCGGTGGGGCTGAACCCGTGCAGGTCCACGAACAGCTGCCCGTCGGGGAACCGGTGCAGGTTGCGGTGCGCCCAGGCCAGCGCGAGCCAGGTCTTGCCGACCCCGCCCACCCCGCCGACCGCCGAGATCGCAGCCGTCCCCGTCCCCTGGTCGCCCGACGCCGCGACCAGGGCGCGGTCGAGCTCGGCCAGCTCGGGCACGCGGCCGGTGAACGCCGGCGGCGCCGCGGGCAGTTGGCGGGGCACCACCGGTGACCGGTCCGCCGCGGGCGAGGCCAGGTCGGGGTCCGCGGCCAGGATCCGGTGGTGCAGCTGCCGAAGGCCTGGTCCGGGCTCGGTGCCGAGTTCGTCGGCCAGTCGGGTGCGCAGCCGTCGGTACCGGTCCAGCGCGTCGGCCTGGCGACCGGCGCGGAAGAGGGCGAGCATGAGCTGGGCGGCCACGTGCTCGTTCAGCGGGTGTTCGGCGGCGCGGTCGGTCAGCTCGGGCAGCAGCGCGGCGTGCCGCCCGAGCCGCAGCGCCAGGTCCAACCGGTCGGTGTCGGCGGCGAACCGCTCCTGCTCCAGCCCGTGGCGCACCGAGGTGATCCACGGTGTGTCCAACCCGAGCAGCGCCTCGCCCCGCCAGAGCCCGGCGGCGCCCTCGGCCAGCTCCAGCGCGCGGGCTTGGTCCGTCTCGGCGCGTGCCCGCGCGACCAGCCGGCGGAACCGGTGCACGTCCACCGCTTCCTCGTCGACGACCAGCTCGTACCCGCCGGCCCGGTGCACGATGGCGGCCCGTTCGGTGGCGCGCAGGGCCCGGCGCAGGCGTGACAGGTAGCCGTAGAGGGTGCTCCGGCCGCCGGGCGGGACCCGGTCACCCCAGGCCCGGTCGAGCAGCTGGTCGGCCGACAGCCACTGGTTGGCCTCGACCAGCAGCACGGCCAGCACGCACCGCTGCCGGGCGTGACCGAGGTCCACCGGCCGCCCGCCGATCCACGCCTGCACCGGGCCCAACACGCGGAACTCCACCGTCACCGCGCAACTCCCCTTCGCCGACCGGCCCCCGTGATCCCGGTCTAGCAGGGGCTTCGCGCGGTTGCAGGTTTCCCGCAGGTTTTCGTTCGTTCGGTCGAGCAAGGTGGCGGACGTGGCGGACCGGAACGGCAGGAGCGCACGACACACCGGTCCTCGCCGCACCCCCACCACGGTCACGGAGGACTTCATGCGGTTACGGCAACGAACAGTCGCGCGGCCACCGAGGAGCGGCATGCGATCGCGACTGCTGCGCGGGACGACGGCAGCGGTGTTGGCCACGGCGATGGTCCTGCCGGTGGCGGCTCCCGGCGCGCAGGCCGCCCCCGCCGCGGCGCCGCGGTCCGGTGAGGTGTCGGCGAGCTCGGTGCAGGTGATCGTCGCGGCGGCCCAGGCGGCCTACTCGGCGTACAAGCAGTTCGCGAAGGCGGGCATGTCGGTGGAGGAGGCGACCAGGCAGATCCTCAGCGCGATCAACTCGGCCAAGAACGAGATCATCTCCCACATCGACCTCATCGCCACCGCCCAGGCCAAGGCGTGCGCGCGGGCCGCGATCATCGACTTCGCGGACATCGAGCGGTTCACGCCGGACACGCTCCAGGCATTCGCCCGCGACGCCACCGCCTGCGTCACCTACATCGACAGCCTGCTCGACGCCGTGGTCGACCCCGGCGCGATCGACCAGCTCGGGTTCGCGCTCGACGCGGTCGGCCCGGTGGCGCTGATCGCCCGCGGGCGCGCCGGCCTGACCACGCAGGGCCTGGCGGACACCCTCGTGCACGGCAACACGACGGTGATCTCCAAGCTCTCGCCGACCTGCAAGGGCGTGTACCGCGAGGGCATGCTCGAGTGGTACGGCTGCACCGCGTACAACGGCGACAAGGGACAGCACGACACGTCCGTGCAGATCGCCGCGGACCGGGCCACCGCGAACACCAGCCGCCCGGTCGCCAAGACGTCGCGGACAGTCCTGCTGTCCTGACCCGAGGGGTGTTCCCGCCCGCGGCCTTCCCCCCGACGGGCCGCGGGCGGGGGCTTTTCCCGGGGTGGTGCGCGAGAGTCGGTCACGTGGGCCGGCGCAGCACGGTGACCGCGTGCCGCGAGGTGGTCGGCAGGCACAGCGTCGACGCGCGGCACACGGTCAGACGACCCGCCGGCCGTCGCCCAGGTGAGCGGCCCGTCGCACCCGGCGGGCCGGCAGCCCCACCCCGGTGAGGGTGGAGATGCCGGCCCGGTCGGAGTCGAGATGTGTCAGGCGATCAGCGCTGCAGCGTCAGGACGCCCGGTCGGTAGGGCAGCAGGCCGTACTCCACTCCGTTGGAGCGGGGGTCGCGGCCCTGGTAGAGCAACTGGAGGTTGCGGGAGTCGATGGTCTTGGCCTGGTCGGGGTTGGTCCGGATCAGGTCGCCGTGGCTGATGTCGTTGGTCCAGGTGGCGCCGCTGTTGGCCTTGCCCGCGAAGGGGTTGCTCTCGGTGGCGGCCTGCGGGGTCCACGAACCGCCCAGGCTGCTGGACGTGAACGAGCGGAAGTAGCGGCCGTTGGCGCCGATCGCCTCGACGATCATGAGGTACTGGTTCTGGCCCTGGACCTTGTAGACCTCGACCGCTTCGAACAGGTTGTTCGTCGTGTCGCTCATGATCGTGGTGTAGGACGAGCCGAAGCTGCCCGGGAAGTTGCCGACCGGCATGACCTGGCGGTAGATCTTGCCGTTGTCACCGGCGAAGAACAGGTGCATGTTCTGGCTGTCCCCGATGATCGTCTGGTCGATGGGGCCGGTGCCTATCAGGTCGCCGCGTGTGGTCCGGTGGCGTGTCGACGTGTGGACCGGCGGTCTGCGGAGGCTCGAGCTCGGCCTGCCGGTCATGAATATCTTTCAGCAGGATCGTGACTGCACAGGTTCAACACATGGGCCGTGCCCACCCTCTCCAGCTACGAAGGGTAATCAGGGCGGGCGCGCGCTCCGGATCGCGAAACTATGCTCGGACGGTGCACCTGGACCAACCTGAACTCGCCGAGCTGTGGCGGCTGGCCCGCGAGACCCTGGAGGGTGGCGGCCGGTCTGCGTTCAGCATTCGCGTCGAGGACGAGAAGACCGCCGCGGCGCTCACCGAACTGCTGCGCAAGCCGGTCGCGCACCCGGCCCGCCGGCAGATCTCCCTGGCGCGTCTGGACGAGCACGTCCGATCGCACGGCAGCACGCTGGCCGAGGTGCTCGAAGCGTTGCACGGCAGGCCGATCGGCATGTCCACCGCCGAGGAGGCCTCGACAGCCGACGCCGTGCTGAAGTTCGCACTGCGTCAGCACAACCTGCTGCACGAACCGTGGGCCGCACCGTGGATCGCGCACGTGCGCCGGTACGGCAAGATCCCACAACCGGCGTTGCCGATGCTCGCCAACCAGGCGGCCTGGGTACTCGGCAGGCTCGGGCCGACCACGACCCGGTTCGCCCTGGCCGGCAACGACCTCGACGAGGGACGGCCGCTCGCCCGGATCGTGGGCAAGGCGCTCGAACTCATGGGCACGACCTGGGAGCAGGCTGGAATCCTCAAGGACGCCTATAGCGACCCGGTGCTGACCTCCCAGGGCTACCTGACGCTGAACGACATCCTCGAGACCCCGGAGATCACCGTTGTCCGGAGCCCACGCCTGCTCGAATCCGGCGTGCCCGGCCCGTTGATGGTGCTCCCGAACGGCCTGACCGCACAGGCCAAGCACCACCTCATCGGCAAGGTGGTCCGCTGCCACAACGACTTCACACCGGACGGCATCCGCGCGACCAACGACATCCTCGCCTGGACCGACGGCACGGCGTGGCGCATGTCGGCGACCGACTACCGCGAGGCCGTCACCACCCTGATCGCCCGCGGCGTCGAACTGCCGACGTTGAACAACGGCCCTGCGGAGGCCACCTGGGATCCCGACCTGGCCAAGACCATGACCACCACGGGCCTGATGGTCACCGAGGAGCACGTGCTGCCGTCACTCCTCTGACGGCGAACCGCTTCACGTCCCGCCACCTGCCGCGAATGTCGTCCGTGCAGGTCAGGCGGGGTGGTGGTGCTCGTTGGGGATGTCGCCGAGTCGTTGCCGTCGGCGGATGTCGAGTCGGGTGACCGCTGTTTGATCGGTGGTCGGTTGTGGCAGTGGTTGTAGCGGTCGGGTGTTGGTGATGCCTTGGTGGGGTCGGTGGGTGGTGTAGGAGTGCTCGTACTGGCGTAGTGCGTGGAGATGTGCGGGATGTGGATTCCGCTGAGGACGACCCTAGTGCCCGTGTCGGCGAGGGTGTCGTCGAATTGGGCGGGGTGCTTGCGGTCGTGGTCGCGGATCGGGATCCGTGTGTGTCGGCCTTCGTCTTCGAGGTCCATGACGAGGTTCCTGGTGGCTTGGGCGACGCGGGAGCGGTGGGGTGTGCGGTGGTGTTGAGGACGTGGATCCGGCGGTTGGCGTGTTCGATGGCCGTGAGCACGTACAGGTGGGCTTCGCTTTACGTGTGGGTCTCGACGAAGTCGTAGGCCAGTAGGGCGTCGGCTTGGGAGTGGAGGAAGGCCGACCAGGTGGTCGTGGTGCGCTCGGGTGTCGGGTCGGCCCCGGCGTCCTGGAGGATCTGCCAGACCGTGGAGGCCGCGACCTTGATGCCGAGGACGAGGAGTTGGCCGTGGATGCGGCGGTGGCCCCAGGTGGGATTCTCTCGTGCCAGGCGCAGCTCCAGGAGTCGGATCGAGCGGGTGGTCCGTGGTCGGCCGGGACTGTTGGGGCGGGATCTGGCTGCGTGGCGGTGGGCGAGGAGGTCTCGGTCTCACCGCAGGATCGTCTCCGGGCGTACCAGTGGTCGGAGTCGACGAAGCGCTTGCATCGGGAGTCGGTGCGGCAGTGCCGCGAGGAACGCTCGGTCGGCGGGGGAGAACCGTCGACGGGCGTTGCCCAGCTTGGCGTTCCAAGACGGTGATCTGGTGCCGTGACGCCAGGATTTCCGTGTCCTTGTCCCGGTCGCTCATGGCAGCAGAAGCAGCAAAACGAAGGCGTTGGTCACCCTGAGGTAGGCCAGTCGGAGCAGCACAGCCGGTCATCATGCCGTGCTGGACGACATCACGCGGATGGCAACCGTGGCCCGTGAGCGCTTCGGACGCTTGGGCTGCGTAGGCCTTTTACCTGCGTGGATGAGGTTATCGGCATGCACAACGTCACGGCACTCGGCCGAGGGACGTCAGCGGGCGGTGCGGCTGGTCGAGGAGCACCGGGAGGAATACCCGTCGTGGTCCCGGGACCACGACGGAGGAGTCCGCGGAACTCAAGCGCCTCAACCGTGAGGTGGTGGAACCAAAGCGTGTCAACGAGATCCTGCGATCGGCGACCTTCTTCGCGGCGGAGCTCGACCGCCCTCCCGGCGGTGATCACCTATGTCGACGAGCACAGGGACCGGTTCGGGGTCGAGCCGATCTGTCGTGTCCTGCGTCGGGGCAGGCGTGGCGATCGCCCCGTCCACCTACTACGCCGCCATGGCCCGTACCGCCTCGGCGCGTACCGTCCGCGACGAGGAGACGCGCGAGGAGGTTCTGTCCGTGTGGCGGGAGAACCGCCAGGTCTGCGGAGCAGGGAAGATCTGGATCACGTTGCGCCAGAGGGGGATCACGGTCGCCCGGTGCACGGTCGAGCAGTTGATGCGCGAGCTGGGCCTCAGCGGTGTGATGCGCGGCCGTCCCCGCCGCACCACGATCCCGGCCAGGGACGGGTGCCGCGCCCGCGACCTGGTCGACCGGGACTTCACTGCGGGACGGCCGGACGCGTTGTGGGTGGCGGATTTCACCTACGTGCCTACCCGGTCGGGCACCGTCCACGTCGCGTTCGTCATCGACGTCTTCTCCCGCCGGATCGTGGGCTGGAAGGCCGACACCTCCATGCGCACCGCGCTGGAGATGGCGTTGTGGACCCGCGGGCACACAGGCCACCCGATCACGGCGGGGTTGATCCACCACTCGGACGCGGGTCTCTCGCTGAGAGAAGCAGAAGCCGGCACTCGCCGACAGCAGGGACGTCGTCGCGGCCAACCGAACTGGGAGGTGAAGCTGACACTGTCATATTGACAGTGTCGGTTATAGTCGTGTCGTGAGCGACGAGGAGCTGTGGACGATCGGGCAGCTGCCGGACCGGGTCGCCGCGCTGCTCGCCGACGACTACGAGGGCCAGCGGAGCGGCCGGGTGCGGGAGTTGCCGAACGGGCGCGCCATCCGGTGGTACACGACCATCGGGTTGGTGGATCGGCCGGTGGCATACCGGGGACGCACCGCGCTGTACGGGCGGCGGCACCTGCTCCAGGTGGTCGCGGTCAAGAAGTTGCAGGCGGCGGGGCACACGCTGGCGGAGATCCAGGCGGTAGTGGTGGGCGCGGACGGCGGCAGGCTCGCCGAGTTGGCCGGGGTGACCCGGCAGGTCGAGCCGGCTGGACGAGCCGAACCCGCGGGACGGTCGGACGACGGTGCCGCGGCGTCCCGCAGCGGGGCCTTCTGGCGCGACCGGCCCGCGTCGTCGCCACCCGCGCCACCCGCAGCGATGCCGCCGGCCGCTCCCGCACCGGTGGCCTCCGCACCCCCGGCCGCCGGCGGCACCCGGGTCGTGCCCGGTCTGCGCCTGGGACCCGGCGTCACCCTCGTGCTCCACGCCGCCGACCGCGTCCCCGACGCGACCGAACTCGCCGCCATCGAAACCGCCGCGGCACCCCTGCTCGACCTGCTCGCCCGCACGGGTCTGGCCCCGACCACTGGAGAGGACAACGGATGAGCACCCGCATCGCAGTCGTGGGAGACGTCGAGGCCACCCGGCCCACCGAGGACGACGGCCTGGGCTGCCTGCGCACCGAGCGTGGCAACCTCCCGCTGGAAGCCGTCGACGTCCACGCGACCATCACCGGGCTGGCCTCGCGCACCACCATCACGCAGACCTTCCACAACCCGCACCCCGACCCCCTCGAAGCGACCTACGTCTTCCCGCTGCCCGCCCGTGCCGCGGTGACCGCGCTGCGCGTGGAGGCCGACGGCCGCGTGGTGGAGGGCATGCTCAAGGAACGCGCGGCCGCGCGGGCCGACTACGACCAGGCCGTCTCCGACGGCAAGCGCGCCGCCATCGCCGAGGAGGAGCGGCCGGGCGTGTTCACCACGCGCGTCGGCAACATCGTGCCCGGCGAGCGGATCACCGTGCGCCTCACGATCGTGGGGGTGCTCGCCTACGAGGACGACACCGCCGAGTACCGCCTGCCGCTGGTCGTCGCACCCCGCTACGTCCCCGGCACCCCGCTGCCCGGCGACCAGGTCGGCGACGGCGTGGCCCGTGACACCGACGCGGTGCCCGACGCCTCCCGCATCAGCCCTCCGGTGCTGCTGCCCGGTTTCCCGAACCCGGTCCGCCTGTCCCTGGTGGTGGACGTCGACCTGGCCGGGCTGCCACCCGCGGAACCCTCGGCCAGCCTGCACGCCACCGTCACCGAGGAGACCGCCGGCGGGTTCGGCGTCCGGGTCGAGCCGGGTGCGCGCGTAGACCGCGACTTCCTGCTGCGCTTGCGCTTCGCCGACGCCGACGTGGTCCGCACCTCGTTGGCCGTGCGCCCGGACGAGGGCGGCGAGGGCGGCACGTTCGCGCTGACCGTGCTGCCCCCGGCCGCCGGCGGCCGGCTGCCGAGCCGGGACGTGGTGCTCGTGCTGGACCGGTCGGGCTCGATGCACGGTTGGAAGGTGGTCGCGGCGCGCCGGGCCGCGAGCCGCGTGGTCGACTCGCTGCGCGCGGACGACCGGTTCGCCGTGCTGGCGTTCGACGACCGGCTGGACAGCCCGGACGAGCTGCCCGCCGGCCTGGTCGCGGCGACCGACCGCAACCGCTACCGCGCGGTGGAGTTCCTGGCCGGCCTGGAGGCCCGGGGCGGCACCGAGATGCTGAACCCCCTCCAGCGCGCGGCCGGGCTGCTCGGCGCGGAGGGCGATCGGGAACGCGTGCTGGTGCTGGTGACCGACGGCCAGGTGGGCGACGAGGACCGGTTGCTGCGCGAGGTCGCCACGAGCCTGGCGGGCGTGCGGGTGCACACCGTCGGCATCGACCGCGCGGTCAACGCGGCGTTCCTGCAACGACTCGCGGGCTCGACCGGCCGCTGCGAGCTGGTCGAGTCGGAGGACCGGCTGGACGAGGCCATGCGCGACATCCACCACCGCATCGGCGCGCCCGTGCTGACCGGCCTGGCGGTGCGGGCCGACGGCCTGGCCGTGGAGGAGGGGTCGCTGGCCCCCGCGCCGCTGCCCGACCTGTTCCCCGGCGTCCCGGTCGTGGTCACCGGCAGGTACGCGGGCGAGCCGTCGGGCGCGGTGGAGGTCACCGGCTCGGGTGGGTGGCGGCAGCGGGTGGCGGCGGTGGCGAGCGACAACGCCGGGCTGGCCGCGCTGTGGGCCAGGGCTCGGGTGCGCGACCTGGAGGACCGCTACGTCGTGGGCGCGGGCGACCTCGACGCCCTGGAGCGGCAGGTCGTGAGAACATCGCTGGAGCACGGCGTGCTGTCCCGGTTCACCGCGTTCGTCGCAGTGGATGAACGGGTCGTCAACGAGGGCGGTCGGGTGAGGCGGGTGACGCAGCCGGTCGAACTGCCCGACGGCTGGTCATCCGTCCCCGCGTTCGCCGGCGGAGGCGGCTACGGCGCGGCTCCGGCCGGGATGCCGGTGGCCGGGGCGCCGATGGCGGCCATGCCGTTCGTCCCCGCCCCGGCCCCGGCGGCACCTCGCGCGCGGAAGACGCGGGCCCGTGCCGATCTCGAAGCGGCCGTGGCGAGCAGCGCGGACCTGGCAGCACCTAAGCCCGTCGCACCCGCGCCGCCCGTCCCCGCGCCGGCGGAGTTCGCCGCGGAGGCGTTGACCGGGCTGCGCGAAGCGCGAGAGCCGGCCGCTGCCCTGCTCGAGCGCCTGCACCAGGCCATCGGCCGCCACCTCCCGTCGTGGCGGGCCGCGGGCGCGCCCGCCGAGGCGCTGCGGACGCTGGCGGACCTGGCCGCGGAACTCGCCGTGCCCACCACCGATCCCGCCGAGGTCGACCGCCGCCTGCGGCACGCGATCGCGACGCTGGAGACCCTGGCCGAACCCCCGTCAGGCCAATCCCGGCCGGCCGAGCCCCGCCGGCGCAAGCCGTTCTGGAAGCGGTGACCTCCCGTTCCCGGGGCGGAGCCCGCCTCCCCGCCCCGGGAACGGTCCGCCGCAGACGACGACGCTGCCTGTTGTCGCGGCGCGGTACCGACCCGTCATCGCGGTCGGGCGCCCGAGGGCATCGGCCGCGAAGTCGCGCCGTAGATCGGGGACACCAGCCGATCACCCGAACCGGCGAGCGCCCCTCGTCCAAGTGCGGCAGTACAGCTACCGGGCCTTCACCGACGCCTGCCAGAACGCCAAGGTGACCGTACCCATGGGCGCGGCCGGAGTTGCTCCCGGCCGGCGCGTTCCTTCGCCACGCCCTATGGACTGCGGCCATGGCGGCACGGAGGATGGGGCGCATGCCACCGCCGACGCCCGACCTCGTGGTGCACGACGAAGCGTCGTGGCACCACCTCGCCGTCCACTCGGGTGATCACGCCCTCCCGTCCTCCCGGGTCGGATCGGTCACGCGCCTCGCCGCCGCCTTCCGCGACCGGGTGGGGTGAGAACCGTGACCGTCGTGGCGGACCCGGGGCAGCACCGCCGGCAGCGGGTGCGGCTGACACCGCAGCGCACGATCCAGGTACCCGTCACCGGCTCGCGGGAGGCCGAGGGGCCGCTCACCCTCGGTCAGGTCAACATCGCGCAGTGGCTGAGCCAGGTCTCCGACCACTTCTACTCGGTGCTCTGCGTCGAGCTCCCGGTGCCGGCCGTCGCCTCGGTGGACGACGTGGTCGAGACCATCGCCGTGCTGGGCGCGCGGCACGAGGCGCTGCGCACCTCCTACGACCTCGGCGAGGAGAAGCGGCAGCTGGTCGCGGCCTCCGGCACGCTCCCGCTCGAGGTCTGCGTGCTCGGTCAGGGCCGGTGGGGTCCGCGCGACCGCACGTCGGTGGCCGGGACGCTCCTCCGCCTGCTGCGCGACAACCCCGACCCGGATCGGCCGGCGATGCGGGTCGTGGTCGCGGTCTCTCCCGACGAGGACGGCAGGGTCATCGCGTGCGCGGGCGCGTTCTCGCACATGGCGGTCGACCACGGCGCGATCGAGGTCCTGCGGCGCGAGTTCGCCGAACTGGTCGGCGACACCTCCCGCCGGCACGTCGGCACACCCCGCCACCAGCCACTGGACCAGGCGCGACTGGAGGCGACCCCCGCCGAGCGGCGCCGGGCGCGGGCGGCGCAGGTCTACCTCCAGCGCCAGACCTCGAAGATCCCCCGCCTGCTCTACCACATGCCCGACACCAGCCCCGGCGGTGATCCGCTGGCCGTGGAGCTGTCCTCACCGGCCGCCGCCATGGCGGTGCGCCGGGTGGCGACCCGCACCCGCGCCAGCCGGCAGAGCGTCGTGCTGGCCGCGATCTGCGCTGTGCTGGCCCACCGCACCGGCGACGAGGAGATCGTGCTGCCCCTGATGTCGGGCAACCGCTTCGACCGCCACCTGCTCGACTACGTCGGCTCGCTGGCCCAGGGCACGATCGCCTCCGTCGGCGTCGCCGGGCGCGACTTCGACGCGCTGGTCGCGCACACGTGGACCACGGTCCTGGAGGCCAGCAGGCACGCCCGGTACGACGCGGCCGAACGAGCCCGGCTGGACGAGCGGATAGCCCACGAACGCGGCCTGCTGTTCCGCTACGAACCGCTGTTCAACAACCTCGCCCCCGAGCCCGGTCCCGGTACCTCGCCCGGCGCCTTGCCCGGCACCGACGAACTCCGGGCCGCGCTCGCCCACACCGAACTGCGCTGGCGTCCGGTGCAGCGCAACGCGAAACCGGTGCGCTTCAACCTCAACCAACTCGACGAGCGGCTGGTGCTCGACCTGTGGGTCGAGGACGACGGCGTGGTCCCGCGTCAGGAAGCGGAGTCACTGCTGCTGGCGTTCGAACGCGTCCTGGTGGCCGCGGCACACGAAGACCTGACCACCGCGCGGATGCACGACCTCATCGGGCTGCCGACGGCCGAGCGCTCGGCGAACTGGCTGCTGCTCGACTCGTGCCGGGTCGACCTGCGCCAGGTCCAGGCCCTCTTGGACGACGCCCTGGCCCCGGCCGTCACCCGGGTCTTCGCCGAAGCCAACGGTCACCCCTTGGTGGCCTACGTGACCATCACGGACCACGCCAGCACCCCTGAACAGGCCCACGCCCGCTGCATGGCCGCACTTCCCGACCACCCGGCGGTCCTCACCCCACGCCACTACGTCCTGTGCCCCGCCGCCCCGACCGACCCGGCGGACCTCGCCTCCTGGCCCGCCCCCCGCCACACCGGCACGGGACGCGCACCCGCACCGCCGGTCGAGCTCTGAACGCTGGGCTCGGGTGGCCGCAGGCGGTCGCGGCGGTCAACTGCCTGGGTCCGCCGGTCCCGCTCACGAGCACCTCGGCCCCTCACGCTACGTACGGCTTCAACCTGCATGGATGGAGTTATCGGCAGGTACAGGGTTCGTGGCGGACCGGACCCGCGAGATGCCTGCTCAGAACCGCGTTCTCGTGCCGTAGCACGAGCAGTTTGGCCGCCTCACCGCCTCGCCGGGCAGCAGCACCGACGAGATCGACAGCAACCTCCGGGTCACCCCGCACAGCAGGGCACGACGATCACCCTGACAGGGCCCCAACGCGGCGACACCGCGCTCTACCAGCGACGATGATTCTTCGAGCGGCACAGGTCGGCTCGACCCAGCACGGCGATTTCGTGCGTGGCACCAGCAGTTCGGCGTCTTTGGCCGCCGATGACCGGCCGAGCAGAACCAGCCGGCCAACGACCCGGACGAAGATCAGGTACAGTAGTCGTAACGCCATGCCCTGGGATCGTGCCCCTGCCGCCCATGATGCGCGATCGCTGCAGCTCAGCGTCCGAACGCCGAGTTATGAAACCCACAGGGGAGAAGGTCGGTGTCACGCAGCGGCTGCGCGACCGGTCCGCCTGATCGAGGGCCGGGTGGCGGCGCCGTCGGCGGTGGTCGTGGACTCGCGGTCGGTGCGCGCCGCCGCCACCGTCGGCCGGGCCACCCGCGGCTGGAACGGCGGGAAGAAGGTCGCGGGTCGCAAGCGCCACATCGTGGTAGACACCCTGGGATTGTTGTCGGCGGTACTGGTGCCCCCGGCCTCGACGCAGGACCGGGTCGCCGCCCGCAACCTGCTGCGCCGGATGCGCGCCACCGCGGGCGTGCGGGTGTGGTTGGTGTGGGCCGACGGCGCCTACACCGGCCCTATGGCCGACTGGGCACGAAGAACGCTTCGCGTGGTGATCGAGATCGTCCAACGCCCGCAACTGCCATACTTCACGGTGCTGCCCCGAAGGTGGGTGGTGGAACGCACCCTGGCGTGGATCACGGGCCATCGCCGCTGCGTCCGTGACTACGAACGCCTACCCCGCCACCACGAAGCCATGGTCCGCTGGGCCATGATCCGCATCACCAGCCGCCTACTCACCCAACCCCGATAGCTCGGAAACAGCTACTTAGCTTGACTCTATCGGTGATCTTGGAACGGTCGGTGTGTCGTGGAGGGTGACCGGTAGGTAACAGTGAGGCTTCCGGGGGTCGGTGAAGTCGCAATGCTCCCTGAGGTGGTCAGATGTCGTTACCGGTTGGTTCCCGGTCCGCGGTGGAGGTCCCGGAGCTCACCGCGCGGATGGCGCGAGCCAGTAATCCCGGTGGTACGACGGCGATGTGGGTACGTGACCGCCTCGACGGCCTGTGGAGGGACGAGGACTTCGCCGACTGCTACTCGCGTAACGGGCGCCCTGGCCTCTCCCCGGCCCAGTTGGCCACGGTGAGCGTGCTGCAGTTCCTGCTGGGCCTGTCCGATCGCGGCGCCGCCGAGGCCGTGCGCTGCCGCATCGACTTCAAGTACGCGCTCGGTCTGGAACTCGACGACCCCGGCTTCCACCACAGCGTGCTCGGCGACTTCCGCGACCGCCTGCTGCGGGCCGGCCGGGCGGACCACCTCCTCGATGTCGCCCTGGCCCGTCTGAAAGACGCCGGACTGGTCCGCGAGCGCACCACCCAGCGCACCGACTCCACCCACGTCCTGGCCGCCGTGCGCGACCTGACCCGCCTCGAATTGGTGACAGAGGCGGTGCGTGCGGCCCTGGAGGAACTCGCCCGCGTCGCCGATCATGCGCTGCACGGCCTGGTCGACGAACACTGGGGCCGCCGCTACGGCCGCCCCGTACGTTTGGGCAAGAACCCGACCCGGCCCAAGACCAGGATCAACGCCACCGGGGCGGACGCCCGCCACCTGCTCGAACACCTCAGCCGCAACCATCCCGGCCTGCTGGACATCTTCCAGGTCCAGGCTCTGCGGCAGGTGCTGGTTCAGCAGTACCACTGGGATGACATGGGCCGCCTGCGGTGGCGTGAGGATGAGGAGGGCAGCGGTCTGCCGCCGTCTGCGAATCGGATCGTCTCGCCTTACGACCCGACGGTGCGCTACGCGCGTCGTGGGCAGGTCACCCGCTGGCAGGGGTTCCTCGCGCACGTGACCGAGACCTGCTCCGGCGACAGCCCGAACGTGATCACCGACGTGGCCACCATGCCTGCCACCAGCTCCGACGCCGGGGTCCTGCCCGGCATCCACACCAGACTGCAACACCGCGGCCTGCGGCCGGACCGGCATCTGGTCGACGGCGGCTACACATCCCTGGTCCACTTGGAGCGGGCCGAACGCGAACACGGGATCACCGTCATCGGACCACTCCCGGGAAACCCCACCCACCAGCACCGGAAGGGCGAAGGTTTCGCCCGCGACGACTTCCGCATCGACTTTGACCGCCGCCAGGTCACCTGCCCACAAGGCCGGATCAGCAAGGGCTGGCACGGCCCCTACCCGACATCTTCGCCGACCGCGGCCCCGCTGATCGTGGCCCGCTTCACCAAGAGTCAGTGCCAACCCTGCCCGGTCCGAGCCCAGTGCACCACCTCCCGTGATTCCGCGCGCAGCGTGGGCTTCCCTCCGAAGGAGTTGCTCGAACTGCAGCTGCGCAACCGCGCCGAACGACAGGAACCGGCCTGGCACAAGCGCTACGCGGTGCGTTCCGGCATCGAGGGAACCATTTTCGACTTCACCCACGGTCATGGCATGCGCCGCTGCCGCTACCGAGGACAGCGCAAAACCCACCTACAGCATGTGCTCACCGCTATAGCGGTCAACATCGAACGCCTCAGCCGGCAACCTCCCGGCACAAGCGCGCCCGCACGACCACCGACGGCCTTCCAGGACTACCTCGATCAGCAGGACATCCCGCGCCTGCGTTCCTGGCGAGCCGTCAGCTGACACAGCAGCGACCAAGATCACCGACAGAGTCAAGCTTAGGGCGTGCGCGCCGTTTCGGCGGTGCGACGCTTCGCGGGTCGAAGGTAGCGCTCCAGTCCGTTGAGCTTCTGGTCGGCGATGAACGTCGACCTCTCGTTGATGATGACGTCTTCGGCGTGCCGGATGCAGCCCCATGCTGAGTCGCCCCACGGATCGGCGACCTTGACCTCGACGGGGTTGTCGCAGGGGCTCGACAAGCCGAGCTGGCACGTCCGGGGGTGCTCGGCGTCAAGGTGGTCGGCCGCGAGGTGGCGCAACTGGCCCGCCAGCTTCGCCGACGCGGTGGCGTGCGCTCCGGAAGCCTCGTCCAGGCCGCGTTCGGCGCGCACCGCCTGGATGGCGGCCAGGCGCAACTCCAGCTGGTCGGCGACGATCCCGGCAAGCGCGGTGAGCGTCGCGACCTGGGTGTCGGTGACCTCGCGGGGTTCGCGGTCGATCACGTTGACCGTGCCCAGCCGGTGCCCGTCGCCGGTGATGATCGGCGCGGCGGCGTAGAAGCGCAGGCCCAGCTCGCCGCGCACCAGCGGGTGGTCCAGGGTGCGGGGGTCGACCGCACCGTCGTTCACCACGTACGCCTCGTCCTGCAACACGGCCGAGGCGCACAGGCCGGGCTCGGTGCCGATCTGGGTGACGCCCGACAGACCGTGGCAGGCCGCGAACCACACGCGGTCGACGTCCACGATCGTCACGGTCGCGATCGGTGTACCGAAGACCTGCGCGGCCACGCGGGCGACGCTGTCGAAACTACCGTCGGCGGGCGCGTCCAGAATGTGGTAGCGATGGACCGCCGACAGACGCTCTGGATCGGTGTGGGTGGGCACACCGGCAACGGTAACCGAGGATCACCGCAGGTCCGGACCGCGAACAATCTTGTGACCGTGCTGCGTGCCACGTTTGGCCACCTGCAACAGCGGGTAAGCGGGTGGGCTTAACGCGTGTTGTCGGACGGCCGGGTGGCGTTTGTACGATGTGGCGATGTGCGATTCCCGCACGCACGACCGAGTTCGGCGCCTGGAGAAGACATGGACAACGACGTCTACAAGGTCGGTGAGGGTGACCACGCGGTCATCGCACTGCACGGCTGGTTCGGCTCGGCGACCGCGTGGCAGCCGATCACCCCCTACCTGGACGGCGCTGCGTTCAGCTACTTCTTCCCCGATTACCGCGGATACGGCGCGCGCATGGACGTGCCGGGGGAGTACTCGATCGCCGAGGCCGCCGCGGACGTCCTGACCTTCGCCGACGACCTGGGTCTTGAGGCGTTCTCGTTGATCGGCCACTCGATGGGCGGCAGCGTGATGCAGCGCGTGTTGGCGGACGCGCCCTCGCGGGTGCGCGCGCTGGTCGGGATCTCCCCGGTGCCGGCGAGCGGCGTCCCGTTCGACGAGCAGACCTGGGAGCTGTTCGCCGGCGCCGAGCGGGAGGCGGGCAACCGCCGCGCGATCATCGACTTCACCACCGGCAACCGGCTCAGCGGCACCTGGCTCGACGCGATGGTCCGGCACTCGTTGGAGACGGCCGACCCGGTCGCCTTCGGGGCGTACCTCCGGGCGTGGGCGCGAACCGACTTCCAAGCCCAAGTGGACGGCAACCCCGTGCCGGTCCGGGTCGTGGCCGGCGCGCACGACCCGGCGCTCGGCCCGGACACCATGCGTGCGACCTTCGGCAAGTGCTACCCGAACTGCGAGGTGGTGGTGTTCGAGCAGGCGGGCCACTACGCGGTCGACGAGACCCCGATCGCGCTCGTCTCGACGGTCGAGGAGTTCCTCTCCGAGCCAAGGGGGCGATGACCGCCGCCGAGCACAGCACCTTCCGGGTGATCTCGCACGGCAGCGGCACGATCATCCGGACATGTCGTGCGGCGAACTGTTCACCTGTGGTGCGGAGCCCGGTCTCACGGGCTTCACCCGGAGACCCGGTTCCGCGCCGGGTAGTCGGCGCAGCAGCGCGGCGAGCACAACGCGGTCGGCCCAGTCCAACCGTGGGTGGGGTTGGTCCGGGGCAGCACGGCGACCTCGTGCCGCAGTACCAGCAACTCCACGTCCTTGGCCGCGGAGGACCGGCCGAGCAGGACCAGCCAGTCACCGAGTCGGACGAAGATCAGGTACAGCAGTCGTAAGGCGGAACTGGGGTCAGATGAGCGGTGACGTGCCGGGGGACACGTCGTTGAACGCGCCCGCCGAGTCCAGTCGCACAATGGCCCGCGTGCACGAGTCGCAGGTGTTCGTCCCGAGGGAGGGTCGTCAGGGCGTGCCGCAGGCGGCGATGGCCTCGTCGATCACGGACCCGGGACGGCATCACCGAGGCTGTGCAGGGCCTGCTCGGCCGAGGCTTGGACAAGGCGGAGGTCCGACTGCCGGGCGAGGTCGACGGCGTGCCGGGCGTGGGTCCGGGACTGGTCGGGCGCGTGTTTGCGGGTGGCGGCGGACAGGCCGATGAGCGCCTGCACCCGGCCTCGCAGATAGCCCGCCAGGGCCGCTGTCTCGTGGGCTTGGCGGAAGTGCGAGAACGCTTCGGTGAACCGGTCCCGGCCCAGGTGGGCCGACCCGGTGACGGTCAGCGCGTCGACCTCCGCGGTCAGGTTGCCGCCGTCGCGGGCGGTGGCCGCGGCGCGGGTCGCGGTGTCGATGGCCTCCTCGTACCAACGGTTGGCGAGGGCGACCGTGGCGAGGCCGACGAGTGCGATCGCCTTGCGGGACCGGAAGGCCAGGTCCTCGGTCATGGTCAGCTGGCGCTCGAAGTGGCCGCGGGCCTCGTCGTGCTGCCCCAGCTGGACCGAGACGTGTCCCAACGTGCCGAGCGCGCCGACGACGCCCGCCGCGTAACCGGTGCCCGTGGCCAGCGCGAGCGCTTCGGACGCGTACTTCGCCGACTTGGGGAGCAGGCCGAGGTCGGCGCAGATCCCGCTGAGCACGATGAGCGTGCTCGACTGGCCGCGTCGCTCGTCGAACCGGCGTCGCAGCCGCAGCGACTCGGCGCAGTGCGCCTGTGCGTCCTGCAACCGGCCGAGCGCGTGCTCGGCGGCACCCAGCGCGTTCAACGCGAACGCCCGTTCCCGCGGCATCCTCAGCTCGCGGAACAGCAGCACCGCGGAGGTGAGGTGGGCGGTCGTGACGTCGAGCTTGCCGATGCCCCAGTTCGCCATGCCCACCGCCAGGTGCATGGCGGCCGTGGCCTTCCGGTCGCCCTCGTGCTCGGCGGACCGCAACGCGCTCTCGGCGACCGGCGTCCAGTCCATGCCGTGTGGCCGCACCTGCTGGTAGGTGCGCAACGCGTCCGCCAACGCCCAGTCCAGGACCGGGTCGTGGCCGGCAACGGCCGACACCGAGGCGATGATGTCGAACTGCTCGGCGGACAGCCAGGCGGACGCCTGGTGGTCGGAGGTGAACTCCACCGGTGGCGCGTCGGGCGGGTCCACCAGCCGGGGCGCCTCGGGGAAGATCCAACGGGCCGCGGCGTTCGTGCCGGCGCCGTAGAACCGGGCCAGTTCGAGCACCGCGTTCGTGCGGACCGATTCGGTGTCCTCCGCCGCGGCGTGTTCGGTGGCGAGCAGCCGCAACGTGTCGTGCAGCCCGAACCGGCCCGGCGCCCGCCGTTCCACGAGGTTCGCGTCCGCCAGGCCTTCGAGCAGTGCGGCGCAGTCCGCGCGCGGCTTGCCGAGCAACGCGCGCGCGGCGTCGGCGGTGACGTCCTGGCAAGGGCTCTGCCCGATCCGGCGGAACAGCTCCCGCGCGTCCGGGGCCAGTTTCCGGTAGGCCAAGCCGACTTGGGCGTCGAGCCCGCGTCGCTGCTCGCGCACGGTGGCGAGGTAGCCGTCGAGCGTGGGTGCGCCGGGCGTGGTGAGCTGTCCCACCGCGACGCGCAGCGCGAGCGGCACGTGCCCGCACAACTCGGCCAGTTCGGCCAGCCGGTCGGCATCCGCTCGCACCGCGCGGCCGAGCAGTTCCACCGACTCCTCCGGGCGCAGCGGGCCGAGGTGGATCCGCAACGCGCGGTGCCGGGTCTCCAACCGCTCCAGCGGCGCCCGGCTGGTGACGACCGCGACGCAGTCGCGCGACGCGGGCAGCAGCGGCACCACCTGGTCGACGTCCGCGGCGTCGTCGAGCACGAGGAACATCCGTCGAGACGACAGCAGGTGCTGGTACGTGGTCCGCAGCACGTCGGCGCTCCCGCTGATCCCGGACGCGATCGACGCGAGCAGGTGGGTGAGCGCCTGGTCGACGGTGAGCGGTTCGGCGTCGGAGCCGCGCAGGTCGACCGTGAGAACGTTGTCCGCCGCCCGGCCGCCCGCTTCCCGCACGAGCCGGTGTGCGAGCGCCGTCTTGCCCATGCCCGCGGGCCCGGAGATCACGACCAGCTTGTCGGGTGACCTGACGTGGGTGGCCAGCACGGCCAGGTGGCCGGTGCGGCCGACGAACTCCGGCCGGCCGGACCTGTGCTTCTTGGCCTTGACGGACTCGCGCCACGCCTCGTTCGCCGCCGCCGCGGCAGCCGCCAGGTCGGCGCCGGACCCTGCCACCTCGCGCAGGAACGCGGTGAAGTCGGGGTTGTCGTTGGGGACCCTGGGCAGGTGCTCGCCGGTCCGCCAGCTCTGGACGGTGGAGTAGCCGATCCGGTGCCGCTTGGCCGCGGCGGTGATCTCACCGGACGACAGCGACGACCGGTCCAGCAGGTCGTTGAACACCTGTGTGAAGCGCTCGCGTGCGCCTCTGTCCCCGTACACCGGCCACCCCCCACTTGCTCCCACGTTAGCGGCTGGTGATCCGTTCCAGCTCAGCTCCAGCTCAGCTCCAACCTATTGGCCCGCGGGCGGCGCCAGGCCCGAAGCTGGGCGAGCCCGCGTCGATGTGGGCGAGTCTTCAGGGGGAGCAGATGTCGAGCAAGAAGTCGATGGCGATCGTCGCCGTGGTGATCGCCTTCACGGCGATCGCGGTACCCGCGAGTGCGAGCACCGCGGCGCTCACACCGCAGTACAGCGCCCTGTTGGAGGAGCCGGAGGACCTGAGCTTCCACTACCGGTCGATGCCCGCGCTGCACCGCGTCACCTGGACCGAGGGCGGGCAGACCAGGCAGCGGTTCATCCGCAGCTACCAGGTCAGCGGTGACAACGGCAGCCTGCTGACGCAGATCCAGTACCACGTCGGTGACGGCGCGAGCCTCAACGTCACCGCGAACTGGCGGCAGGCGAAGGTCGCGGGCTCGGACCGGGAGCTGCGCGAGATCACCGGGTCGGCCAAGGTCAACAACGTCTTCCGGGAAACCGGCGGCGCCACCGTCGTGCTGGACGAGAGGGTCACCGACCTCGGGTTCACCAGGCGGGAGTCCGCCGACGGCGGCGTCACCTGGCAGTCGACACCGGCGACCGTCGACATGGCGGGCGGCACCATCGTCAGCCCGAACGCGCGGGCGTTCCAGGGCGTGATCCGGCTGCCCGGCGACGGGGCGCTGGTGATGCCGCTCTACGCGGCGCACCAGAAGGTCGAGGGCACGGAGAAGGACTACCGGTGGGCGTCGCACCTGCTGGTCAGCGAGAGGCCGCCGGCCGGGTCCACTGCGCAGGAGGGGTCGCAGTGGAAGCGGGTGGCCACACCGTTCAAGTCGGACCGCAACTCCTACACCGAGGCCACCGTGACCCGGTTGGCCGACGGCCGGCTGTTCATGATCGCGAGGTACGACTACACCAGCGGCGGTCTGCGCTACGCCAAGCTCGCTTCGCGGACGACCGACCTCCCGGTCGACACGGCCGCCGACCTGAGGGGCACCACGTGGGGCGCCTGGACGGACGTCGTCGTGCCGGGCGCCGCCGACTACCCGAACCCGGTGCAGGGCGTCGGGCCGGTGCTGCACACGATGGACCAGGGCGTGCTCATGCTCAACTTCGGCAGGCCGCGCAACAAGATCACGTTCAGCCACGATGGCGGGAAGACCTGGGCCACGTCCTTCAACGCCTATGACAACCTCCCGACCAACGGGTGCCCCTCCGAGTACCACATGCCGTGCTCGTCGTTCGGGTCCAGCGGCTACATGGGCGTGGCCGTGACCAGTCCGACGGCCGCGTACGTCATGGGGGACAACTGCCACACGAACTGGGGCTGCGACGAGCGGGAGGGTGTGGACGGCCCGATCCAGTACAGCTACCCGCAAGGCACCGAGAGCAAGCTCTGGATCAGGATCGTCGAGCTCGTTTGAGGACACCCGCGGGTGGGGGGGGGGGGGGCCGGGGGGCCGGGCCCCCCCCCCCCCACGTCACTGCCCCCGCACCGAACTCAGCCCCACGCGCCGCAGTCGACGCTGTTGCACGCCCGGATCGACACGCTGGTGACGCTGTCGAAGATGCCCCGGGCGTCGGGCCTGGTGATGATGCTCCGCACGACCCCGCCGTTCACGCGGATCTGTGCGAAGGTCTCGCCGGACACGGTGAGGCGGTAGTAGCCCGAGACGGTGCCGTCGCCGTTCGGCCCGTACGCCGAGCACAGCGACAGCCTGGCACCGCCGGGTGACGTCAGCGCACGGCAGTTCTCCGGGGGCGCGTTCCCGCCGGAGCCCGCCAACTGGACCAGCAACCACCCGTCCGCTCCAACGGATTGGTTCTGGTCGGCCGACGAGGCGGCTGTCGCGGAGCCGCCAACCAGCACCGAGCCCATGATGCCGAGACCGGCGACGAGCACTGCGATCTTCTTCCGTAGCAAGTTCTTCTCCCCTTTGGACTGTGCCGCGTTCCACGCCGCGGCCTCATCAGCTTGTCCGCAGGGAGCCCGGTGGGCCAGTAGTCCGGAGCCGTGCCGGAGGTGAGCTGGAGGTCAGTTGGAGGTCGCCGAGCCGCGGCGTCCCGGCACGGCGGACACCAGCGCGCGGGTGGCGGGGTGCGCGGGCGAGTCGAGGACCGCGCGCGTCGGGCCGTGCTCGACGATCCGGCCGCGGTCCATCACCAGCACGCGGTCGCTGATGTGCCGGACCACCGGCAGGTCGTGGCTGATGAACAGCATGCTCATGCCCGAAGTGGCCCGCAGGTCGGTGAAGAGGTTGACGATCTGCGCCCGCACCGAGACATCCAGCGCGGACACGGGTTCGTCCAGCACCAGCAGCGCCGGGTCCAGCGCCAGCGCCCGCGCGGTCGCGATGCGCTGGCGCTGGCCACCGGAGAACTCGTGCGGGTGGGCGTCGGCGTCACGGGCCCGCAGCCCGACCAGGTCCAGCAGCTCCGCCACCCGGGCACGTCCGCCATGCCGCCACCGACCGTGCGCGATCAGGGGCTCGGCGATGATCTCGGTGACGGTCAGCCGCGGGTTGAGCGACCCGTACGGGTCCTGGAACACGATCTGCACCCTGGAGCGGAACTCCCGCAGCCGGCGGCCCTTGGCGTGCGTGACGTCCTCGCCGTCGAGGTGCACGCTGCCGGCAGCCGGTTCGAGCAGGCGCGTCACGGCCCGCGCGGTGCCGGTCTTGCCGCAACCGGACCTGCCGACCAAGCTGAGGGTCTCGCCGTGGGCGACGTCGAACGACACGCCGTCCACCGCGCGGGTCCACCCGGTGCGCCACCCCGTCCGGACCGGGTAGCGTACCACGAGGTCCCGCACGGACAGCAGCGGCGTCACCGGTCACCCCGGTGGTGGCAGGCGGTGCGGTGGCCGGCGGCCACTTCGAGCAGCACGGGCCGTTCGGCCGCGCACCGGGCGTCCGCCTCGACGCACCGCGGGTGGAACGCGCACCCCGCCGGCGGGTGTCGCGGATCCGGGAGGCTGCCCGGGGTGGAGCGCAGCCGTTCGACCCGCTCCGCCCACACCGGCCTGCTGTCCAGCAACGTGCGCGTGTACGGGTGTTGCCGGTCGGTGAACAGCGCGCTCGCCGGACGCGCCTCGACGATGCGCCCCGCGTACATCACCACGACGTCGTCGGCCAGGTCCGCGACGACGCCCAGGTCGTGCGTGATCAGCAGGACGGCGCAACCCCGGTCGGCACGGGCGTCGGCGAGCACCCGCAGCACCTGCGCCTGCACGGTCGCGTCCAGCGCCGCCGTCGGCTCGTCCGCGATGACCAGGTCCGGGTCGTTGGCCAGCGCGATGGCGATCAGGGCGCGCTGCCGCATGCCGCCGGACCACTGGTGCGGGTACTGCTCGGCACGGCGCTGGGGATCCGTCACGCCCACCAGTTCCAGCAGCGCGAGCGTCCGGCTCCGGGCCTGCCGCCGGGTCGTTGCGCGGTCGTGCAGCCGCAGCGCCTCATCGACCTGGTCGCCGATCCGCAACACCGGGTTCAGCGCGGACGCGGGGTCCTGGAACACCACGCCGATCCGCCTGCCCCGGATGTCGCGCAGCCGTCGTTCCGCCGCGGCGGTCAGGTCCTCGCCGTCGAACAGGACCCGCCCGGTGATCCGCGCCGGCGCCGGCAGCAGCCGCGGCACGGCCAACGCCGCGACCGTCTTGCCCGACCCGCTCTCCCCGACGACGCACAGGACGCGGCCCCGATCGAGGTCGAAGGAGATGCCCGCGACGGCGTCCACCGCGCCGAACGACACCGTGAGGTGGCGGACCGACAACAAGCTCACCCGGCAGCCTCCGGGTCGAGGGCGTCACGCAACCCGTCGCCGACGAGCACGACCGACAGCCCGGTCAGCGAGATCGCCAGGCCCGGTGGCACCCACAGCCACGGCATGCCCGCCAGCTTGGCGAACGATCGCACCTCCAGCAGCAAAGTCCCCCAGCTCGCCTGTGGTGGCGTCACACCGAGACCGAGGAACGACAGGCTCGCCTCGGACAGGATCGAGACCGCGACCAGCGTGGTGCCGGCGACCCCGACCTGCGGCAGCACGTTGGGCAGCACGTGCCTGAGCAGGATCCGCCACGACCTGGTGCCCGAGGCGCGGGCCGCGTGGACGAACTCCAGTTCGCGGACCTTGAGCACCACGCTTCGGGCGATCCGGCAGCACTGGGGCCACGAGAGCAGCGCGATGAGCGTGATCAGCAGGCCGACGCTCGGACCGAGCACCCCCGCCAGCACGATGACCACGAGCACGCTGGGAACGGCCATGAACAGCTCGGTGACCCGGGTGACGGCCAGGTCGACCGGACCGCCCGCCCAGCCCGACAGGACGCCGAGCACGGTGCCGAGCAGCAGCGCGGAGGACGCGGCCGAGAACCCGACGAGCAGCGACACCCGGCCCCCGGAGAGCAGGCGGGCGAGCAGGTCACGGCCCGTGTCGTCGGTGCCGAGCCAGTGCGTGGCGGACGGTGGCTCGCGGACGCGGTCCAGGTCGATGGCGGTGGGCCCGTGCGGGAGGACCAGCGGGCCGATCAGCACGACGGCCACCACGGAGCCCAACAGCACCAGGCCGACCACCGCGCCGACGTTGCCCCGGAACCGCCTCCAGGCCGTCGCGCCCGTACCCCGTCGGACCGCCTCCCTCACCGGACCCGCACCCGCGGGTCGGCCAGCCGGTAGAGGAAGTCGCCCAGGAAGTTGCCCAGCAGCACGACCACGGTGACGACCACGCCGAACCCGATGATCACCGGGTAGTCGCGGTAGGTGATCGCGTCGACGGTCAGCTGCCCCACCCCGGGCCAGGAGAAGAGGATCTCGACCACCACGGTGCTGCCCAGCAGCTCCGGCACACCGACCACCAGCAGGGTGATCAGGGGCAGCAGGCTGTTGCGCAACGCGTGCACCCGCGCCCTGGTCGGCGACGCGCCCTTGGCCAACGCCGTTCGCACGTAGTCCGCGGCCAGTTCCTCCAGCAGGCCCGCCCGGACGAACCTGGTCAGCCGGGCGGTCTCGGCGAGGCCGAGCACGGCGGCGGGCATGACGAGGTGGCGCGCCAGGTCGACCGCGCCGCCGTCGCCGGTGCCGGTCGACGGCAGCCAGCGCAGCCCGAACGCGAACACGTGCATGGCGAGCATCCCCACGAAGAACGCGGGCACGCTCATGACCACCAGCGACGCCGTGCCGATCATGTGGTCGACCGCGGTGCCCTTGCGCGGCGCGGCGAGGAAACCGAGCACCAGCGCGAACACCGCACTGCCGACGACGACCACACCCACGAGGGCGACCGTCGGCCCGAGGCGAGCCAGGAGCAGGTCCGCCACCGGCGTGCCGTTGCGGAACGACGTGCCCAGGTCACCGCGCACCGCGCGACCCGCCCAGAGCAGGTACTGCTCGACCACCGACCGGTCGAGGCCGAGTTCGCGCTTGCGGGCGCGGACGTAGGCCTCGGAGTTGCCCAGCTCGTCGGGCGAGAGCATGGCGGTGACCGGATCTCCCGGCGCGGCGTGGATCAGGGCGAACAGGCCGATGCTCGCGGCCACCCAGCGTGAGCAGCATCGACCCGAGCCTGGTCGCCAGGTAGCCGACCATCGCCGATCAGGACACGTTCCACTGGGCGACGTCGAGCAGGCTGAGCGAGAGGTCGCCCCGCGGCACGAAGCCGCGGACGCGTTCGCCCACACCCACCAGGACGCGCGGGCGCGCCGTCCACAGGTAGGGCACCTCGGCGTTCTCGATCAGCGCGGCGGCCCGGTACGCCCCCGCCCGCTCCTCCCGCACGTCGGTCGCGGCGCCCTGCCGCATCAACGCGTCGAACCGCGGGTCGCAGAAGCCCGCGATGTTGCCGCCACGGGGGTAGCTCTGGTCGCAGGTCAGGATCGGGCCCGCGGTCGCCGGGTCGATCGAGTACGCGCCGCCGCCGAAGAGGAACAGATCCCACTCGCCGGTGCGCAGCGCGTCGGGTTTCGGGTCGGGCACCCGCTTGGTCCTGATCCCGACCTGCCGGAGGTTCTCGCCGAGGATGTCGAGCACGACGACGCGTTCGGCCTGCGCGGGGTCGTACGGGACCAGCAGTTCCCGGGAAGGGTCCCAGCCCGCCTCCGCGAGCAGCCGCCGTGCCTCGGCGGGGTCGTGGGGGTAGGCGTTCAAGCCGTCGGGGACGGCCCAGTCGGTCATGAACGCGCTGTTCCGGACGCTCCCGTGCCCGTCGAGCGCCGCCTTGAGCATCCCCGAGCGGTCCATGGCGTGGATCATCGCGCGGCGCACCCGGACGTCGGTCAGGTAGGGCTTGCGCAGGTTCACCGCGATCCGATTGAACCCCGGCGCGTCCGCCCGCTCCACCCGGACCCCCGGAAGCTCTTCGACGTACCGGGCGTCCAACGGGCTCAGCGGGGCGACGTCCACCTCGCCGGTGCCGAGCTGACCGGCCGCGACCTCGGGGGTGACGAAGGCGAGGTGCATCCGGTCGAAGGACACCGGGGTGCGGAAGTGCGGGTTGCGCCGCGCCACCAGCCGCTGGTCGGGCTCGAACTCCGCCAGGACGAAGGGGCCCATGCCCACGTCCTGGCGCAGCCACCACGGGTCGTGCGCGACGGCGGCCGGGTCGATCCGCTCCAAGACGTGCTTCGGCAGGATGAACAGGAGCATGCTCGCCCCGATGACGGCGAGGAAACCCGCGTCGGGCTCGGCGAGCACGACCACGACCCGGTCCGCGCCGACGGCGGTGACCCCGGCCAGCGCGTCCGCCGTGCCGCGCCGGAACTCCTGGTAACCCAGCACGCCCGACAACCGGGAGGCCTGTGGGCTGCGGACCACCGGGTCGGCGAACAGGTTGAACGTGAACACCACGTCCTGGGCCGTGAACGGCTCGCCGTCCGACCACCGCTGCCCCCGCCGCAGGGTGAACGTGTACGTCGTGCCGTCGTCCGACACGGCCCACGACTCGGCGAGCCGGGGGATGTACCCGCCGGACTGGTCGGCCACCAGCAAGGTGTCCTGAAGAAGGGTGAGCACGGTGGTGTCACCCGCCCGGTACGGCGCAAGGGGGCTGAGGTGGACCGGTTTGGCGGTGGCCGCGTAGGTGACCACCACACCAGGGGCCTGCGGTGGCGTGCACGCCGCGGCTGCCAGGACAGCGGCCCAGAGCAGCACTCGCACCCTCGACCTCCCTCGGGCCTTCCCCCGAACGGCGGATATGGGGTCATGCGGCGTGCGTCAGCGTAGCCGGTGTCGGTAGGACCGGATGTCGACGGCCTGCGCCCCAGGCGGACGGCAGGCGGCGGCGTCGCCGGGCCAGGTCCTTCCACAGACGGGGGTAGTGCGCCATGCAGGGCCGACCCGGAGAACCACCCGGGGATCAGCCGTGATCGGTGTCCTGCTGACCGCGGGCCTGATCGCGTCGGCGCCCGCCGCGGCGACGGCCGACCCGTGGCCGACCTACGTGAGCGTCGGGGTCGACCGGATCTCGGTCGAGATCAGCCCCAACGGTTCGGTCACGCCGCCGTCGTGTCGGGCCGCAGGGCGGGGCCGAGCAGGAGTCCGCCGTCCGCGACGAACTCCGAGCCCGTGATGAACGAGGCGTCGGCCGAGGTGACGTAGAGGAGCAGAGCGGTGATGTCGGCCGGGGTCCCCACTCGCTGGATGGCGTACGGCTCGGGCGAGTAGAAGTCCGCGATGGGCGGCTGGCCCGCGATCGGCTCGTTGATCAACGGCGTGGAGATGACGCCGGGGTGGATGGAGTTGACCCGGATGCCGTCCCGGCCCAGTTCCAGCGCCGCGGTCCTGGTGAGCCCGCGCAGCGCCCATTTGCTGGCGGCGTAGGGCGCGTAGAGCGAGGTGCCGACGTGGGCCATCGTGGAGGCGATGTTGACGATCACTCCGCCGCCGTTGCGGCGCAGTGACGGGGTCACGACCTTGATGCCGAGGAACGTGCCGGTGAGGTTGACGTCGAGAACGCGATCCCAGACCCGCCGTTCGACGGCCTCGATCGGCACCGCGAGGTTCTGGACGCCGGCGTTGTTCACCAGCACCGCGATCGGCCCGAAATGGCGTTCGGTCTCGGCGACGGTCGCGGCCCAGGCGTCCTCATCGGTGACATCCAGGCGGACGAACAAAGCCCGCTCGCCGAGTTCGGCGGCGAGTTCCTCGCCCGGCCTTTCGGAGAGCGCGGCGATGACGACGTTCGCCCCCTCGTGGTGGTAGGCCCGGACGTGGCTGGCGCCCTGCCCACCGGTACCGCCGGTGACGAGAACGGTCTGCCTGTCGAAGCGTCCCATGATGGGGTCCTCCCTGGGGGAAATTGGTGAGTCGAGTGACTCACCTCGCCGCCAAGCTACGTCCGCGACAGGTGGTGAGTCAAGTGACTCGTCTCGTGTAGGATGACGTCCATGACGGCGGAGCCTTCGACCTACCACCGGCGCGTCGCCGAGCAGAAGCGGGCGGCCATCATCGAGGCGGCCACCCGACTGTTCCTCGACGCCGGGTACGCCGGTACGTCACTGGCCAAGGTCGCCGAGGCGGCCGGGGTGTCGAAGGCGACCCTGTTCAAGCAGTTCCCGACCAAGGCGGTGCTGTTCGACGCGATCGTGACGGAGTCCTGGAAGATCGAGGACGAAGGCGACCTCCGCCCGCCGACGGGCAATCTCCGGGCGGGTCTGATGGCGATCGGCCGCCGGTACGTCGCCCTCCTCGCCCGCCCCGGCATGGCAGCCCTCTTCCGCATCGTCATCGCCGAACTGCCGCGCTTCCCCGAGTTGGGTGAGGCCCACTTCGAGCGCGGCAAGATGCCCTACTTCGACTCGGTACGCCGCTATCTCGACGCCGAGAACGCCCTGGGAACGGCCAAGCTGGACGACACGGAGCTGGCAGCGACCCAGTTCCTCGGGATGATCTCCAACTACGTCTTCTGGCCCCGGATGCTGCTCATGAACTGGTCTCCCGACGACGCATCGATGGCACACGTCGTGGACGAGGCCGTATTGATGATGGAAGCCAGATACGGCGTCGCGAACACCACCAACTGAAGCTGCAGGCGTGGTGCGTGAAGGTTGTCAGCGGGCCGGTACACACTGCGTCGTGAGGGTTCCGAGGTGATCGGAACCCAAGAATCCGAGTACGGCCGACCAGTACGTATTCGAGCAGGAGTCGGATCGGGCGGATGGTCCGTGGACGGCCGGACCGCCGGGGGAGAACCGTGGACGGGCGTTGCCCGCTTGGCGTTCCGGGATGGTGATCTGGTGCCTTGACGCCAAGGTTCCGTGTCCTTGTCCCCATCACTCATGGGCAACAGGTGCAGTAGCGCAGAGGCGTTGATGACGCCCAGGTAGGCCAGTCGGAGCAGCACAGCCGGTCATCATGCCGCGTCAGCCGAGGACGCTGCGGACCTGCAGTCGCGCTCACGAGCACTCGGCCCCCTCGCGCCACGCACGGCTTCAACCTGCATGGATGGAGTATCGGCAGGTACAACGTCGAACACAACGCCGCCATCGCCGCCTACATCCGCTGGCGCAACGCACGAGCCCGACCCAAGACCGGCTTCGCCACCGACACACCCGTCCGCACCTGGACCGTGGTCGACGACGACCCGGTGACCGCGCCGAGCGGCGCCGCAACGAGATCCTCGACGACCTTCACGCGCTGCTCCACCACGCGGGTCACCCGGGCCCGGTGACCGACGAGGACCTGGAGTTCCCGGAGCGCAGACCGGCTCCCTCGGCTACAGCCTGGCCCGCCGCCTGCAGAGTGTCGTAGCGCCACGACTCACGATAATGCTCCTACGGCGCATGGTGCACGATCACCGCAGCTCAGCGCCTCAGTGCAGAGATCTGGAACCCCACAGGCCGCTGGGTGCGGCACTGGCCCCTCTGGTGCGCGAGGACTCCGTCGACCGACCGCCGTCCCGGTCCCCGTCTGACCACTGCCCCTCACTGGCACCGCAGCCGTTGGCCTGAGGTCCTCCCGGGGCGACACGAAACGACGGGACCGCGTCGAACGGGCGACGATCAAGTCCTGGCGGGCGTGGCCAGGCCAAGACCGGTGATGAACACAGCCTGGTCGTGCATGACGTCGTGCGGCAGGGTCCGGAAGTAGGCTATGTGCTCGCTCTGCTCGGTGCGCGCGGGCACTCCCGCGACGATGCGGGTGTCGAAGACCAGGCCCAACGGCCAACCTGGGTAGCCGGATGCGAGCAGGTTCGGGTACTCGATGACCCCGAGCTGCTCTCCCACCGCGACCTCGACGTCCAACTCGTCGCGCGCCACCCGTCGTACCGCGTCGACCAGGCTCTCACCGAACAAGACCGTGCCGCCGGGCAGGTGCCACTGCCCCAAGCACGGCTCGATTCCGCGCCGGGTCAGCAGGACACCGTCCTCCGTCCTGATGAGCACCTCGACGGTGAGCCGGGTGACCTTCGCGTAGATGCTGTCGAATTCGTCCTTGGTCAGCGGCAACCGCCGTGATCTCCCCATGCCCGTAGGCTACGGGTCCTGCCCTCACCCGGCCGCCGACTTGGTGATCACGACAACTTCCTTCGGCCCAGATCAGCGTTCGGTTGAGCAGTTCCCGTCGGCAGCTTCGGATCCAGCGTTCCATGACCGCGTCATCTGCGGGATCCGGACACCGGTGAGGACGGCGTCGAACAGTGCCGGAACTTGCTGTCACGGTCGCGGATCAGGAACCGCGCGTGTCGGCCGTCGTCTTCGAGGTCCATGATGAGGTTTCTGGCGGCTTGGGTAACCCAGGATGTGCGGTCGGGTGTGGGGTGGCGTCGAGGACGCGGATCCCGCGGCTGGCGTGCTCGATCACCGCAAGGACGAATGGCGGTAGCCCCAGGCAGGGTCTCGCGCGCCAGACGTAGCACCAGGAGCCGAACAGAGCGGATGGTCCGTGGTCGGTCGGCCGGCCGGCCCGCTCGGGGCGGGATTCGGCTGCGTGGCGGCGGGCGACGAGGTCTCGGTGCCGGCACAAGACTGTCTCTGGGCGTACCAGCAGTCGGAGTCGACGAAGCGCTTGCACCGGGAGTCGGTGCAGCAGGGCCGCGAGCAAGGCCCGGTCGCCGGGGGAGAACGGTGGACGGGCGTCTCCCGGTTGCCGTTCCAGGATGGTGATCTGGTGCCGTAGCGCCAAGATCTCCACGTTCTTGTCCCGACCGCTCATGGGCAGCAGGCGCAGCAGTGCGAAGGCGTTGGTCATGCCGAGGTAGGCCAGTCGGAGCAGCACGGCCGGTCATCATGCCGCGTCAGGCGAGGGCGGTGCGGACCTGCGGCCGCACCCACGAGCCCTTCGATCCCTCACCCTACGCACAGCTTCAACCTGCGTGGGTGGAGTTGTCGGCAGGCCCAACCTTGACGACGAGCGCTCCGGGGTCCACCTCGACCTTCAGCGTCCTGGTTGTCCCGCAGACTTCTCCGTCGACCTCGAACGGCTTGGTGCGACTGCTGCGCAACTCCAGGCGTCGGAACCGGAACCGCTCCACCGCCGGCCCGTCCACCCGGCGGGAACCGATCAGGCGCCCCGCCGTGACGAGCCACCCCCTGGTGTGCACGTCGCGCAGCAACGCCAGGTCCAGGAGCCCATCGGCGGGATCCGCCTCCGGCAGGAGGGAAACCCCGCCCTGCAAAGCGCCGACGTTGCCGACGACCGCTCCCAGGACGCGGCGGGTCAGCCACGGGCCGTCGTCCAACCGGACAGCCACCCGAACGGCTCCCGACCTCAGACCCTTGAGGACCGCCGGTACGTATGCGGGCCATCCCAGGAGGCGCTTCATCCTGGGCGAGGTGTCGCGGACCATCTCCGCGTCCAGACCGAGCCCGCCCATGCCGACGAAAGGGCGTCCGTCCAGCAGACCCATGTCGACGCGGCGGTCCACCCCGTCGAACGCCGACGCGACGGCGTCTTCCACCGCGCTGCCGATCCCCAGGTTCCGGGCCACCAGGTTGCCCGTGCCGATTGGCACGATGCCCATCGCCACCCCGGTGTGCGCCAACCCGGCGGCCACCGCGTTGACCGTGCCGTCCCCGCCACACGCCAGGACCAGGTGCGGGTGGTCGCGCAGGGCGAGTGCCGTCACCCCCGTCCCGGCATCGTCCCGGGTGGTCTCGAACCACTGCGGCTCGCACCAGTTGCGGTCCCGGGCGGTACGGGATACCAGGTTCCGAAATCCGGAGTGATCCACTACGGCGACCGGGTGAACGACCACCGCCACACGAAGCCCGTCACGCCATGGATCCACCCGAACCGCCTTCACGAGGTCGACTCCGGACCGGATGCCCTGCGACAGGCGAACGTACACGTGGGTCACGACACGCAAGCGCTGCAGACCCGGCCGAGCCGATCAGAGCCACGCCCGCGTCGCCGGCGCGGATGCGGCAGGTGCCACAGGGGTGTCCATGTCCTTGGCCGCGGAGGACCGGCCGAGGAGCACCAGCCAGTCACGGAGTCGGGCGAAGATCAGGTACAGCAGTCGTAACGCCACACCTCACGATCGTGCCCTGGAGGTCCAGCGTGCGCGATCGTCGCAGCTCAGCATCCCAGTGCGGAGTTCTGACACTCACAGGCATCGCGGTCACGGAACTGGAAGTCGCCACCCTCGACGAGTGTCACCGCACCATCCGACCTTGTACCGATCGAAAAGTCCTCGTCGATGGTGAAGCGCGAGTACCACCGTCTTGAGAGCATGGCAGGGTGATCGTGTCCCTGCTGTACGAGGTGACCCGGAAGCTGCTCGCGACCTCGAACCCGTCGAGGTCCGGCAGCATCGCGTCGCGCAGGGTCAGGTCGAGCGCGCGGTCGCGACCGGGAGCAGGAGGGCCTCGCGTTCCGTCGGCCTGCCGACGCCGGTGGTCAGGGCACGACCACCAATGGCGGCTCAGCTGGTGCAGGGCACGTCGTTGAGGGTGACGTTGGAGACGACGAGGCTGGTCCCGACGGGCTTGCTCCCGTTGAACCCGACGTTGGCCGACCCCCCTGGTGCCAGGTTCGGGAGCCAGGCGGGGGCGTTGGCCTGGATATGGCCGCTGCGAGAGGGGGAGAAGCGGGCGCTGTGGGTGGTCTCGATGACAACGCCGGGCGGCAGGTCGAACTCGACCCACCAGCCGTTCGCCGGATCCGAGCCCGTGTTCGTCACCTTGAGTACGGCCGTGTAGCCGAACCCGAAGTCCGTACCCGTGTGCTGGTAATGGCATTCCACCGCTGCCCGTGCCGTTGAGGATCCGACCTTCGCCGCCGCAGCAGCCTCGGCGGTCAGGGCGATCACGCCGAACACGCTTGGCAGGACGACCGATAAGATACGTCGGAGCTGCATGTTTCTCCCCCATGACGAAAGGCAGCGATGCCTGTCAATACGTTAACGGCCGCGAGCGATCGCGCGCAACGTCCGTTCGTCGCACTAGTGCTGCGTCACGCAACCTTGATCGCGTAATGGGTCCAGGTGCGGATGGGTGAGTCGGTGGCGAAGCCGGTCTTGGGTCGGGCTCGGGTGTTGCGCCAGCGGATGTAGGCGGCGATCGCGGTGTTCTGCTCGTCGTGGCTGTGGTGGTCGGTGCCGTTGAGGGCGAAGTAGCGTCGGGGTGGCGGTGGGGCGAGAAGTTGTCCATGACCAGGTGGAGGCGTTGGCCCGGCCATCGTGTCCGCAGGCTTCTGAGCAGCTCCTGAAGCTCCTCGTGCCGCTTGCGACGGCGGATGCGGTAGTGGATCTTCCCGGTGGTCAGATCCACCACCTCCCGCTCGACAGGGGAGGACCAGCCTGGACCGCCAGCTCACCACGCCGATCAGCGGGTCAACGTTCCGAGACGCAGCACTGGCCTAGTAGGGCCTGCTGACCGAGATCGTCTCATCGCCCTGCTGGGGTGGGCCTGGTGTCCTTCGGTATAGGCATACGATGGCGACACGCTCGCTCCTGCCCAGCGCACCAACGACGTTGCCTTCGCAGGCGGACATCTTGTCGAGTCGCCAGCCGAGCGATTCGATGGCCTCCATCTGGTCGTTTATTCCGGTCATGGCGCCGGTTGCGATGCTGTTGGTGTGTGCCTCGATGAACTTGAACACCAGGATGTGCCTGCCCGCTTCGATCGCGTGCTTGGCTTGGTCGAGAGCGCTCTGCTCCTTGGCCCTGTTCAAAAGTCCCATCACTGATCATCTTCTTGACGTAACGGTCCCGTTTTGCCTTGCTTCGACCATACGCGCGGGTGGGGGCGGGCGGCCGGATGATCTGCGCGGACAAAGTTCTGACCGCTGAACCTGATGCTGTGGCGCTCGAAAGTCGTCGCTGCTGGTCAAGCGTATGTCTGTACTCGTTGAGGATGCCGGTCAGTCGCCGCCGTCGGCAAGCAATGAGTTGGGTGACTGCCGCTTGGTGTTCGGGGTTGGGTCTTCGCCCCCCGCCGCCGATCCTGTGCCGATGCGCGGACAGTTCTTGGCTGAGGAGCCGGAGCTGTGAACTGGACAGGTCGATCGTGGATGGGTGGAGAGGCGCGCAGGGCTTGGGCGATGGCCTTGCTTCGATCAAGAAGTCGCCTACCAGAAGCTTTGCTGTGCTTCCGCTGCGACCGCGGCCCGTGTCATCGGGTTGGACAGGACTCGACGACGGATCGCCGGTCTGCGGTGGCTCCCTGTCCGGCACGTCGGTCGTGAGTGGCGTTCAAGCAGTTCCACTGCGGTGGCTTCCCGGGCGGGCCGAGTAGCCGGTGTATCGCGTCGTGCCGGACGCGGCGAGCCTGGAGCAGTTCGCCGCGCTGCCTGCGAGCAGCAGGGTTCCCGCTCGGAGCGCCCCGACGTCGTGCGGGAGCACGTACGAACAGGGGATCATCCAATTGCTGGTGTACCTGGCGTGCCGACTGTCCGCCGACGCGCACGCGGGCGCCTTCACGTCGGCCAGGTTTTCTGCCAGGTCGTGCCGGAATCGTCGCTGCGGTAGACCGGCGGCGTCTGCCCGACCGCCGCGGTCTGGCTGTCCTCGAAGGACGCGACCAGACTGCCGCCGGGCAGTTGGGCGGCCTTCGGGTAGAGCACGCAGGGCCGCTTGTCGCAGGCATCGGGTTTCTGCGCCGTGAACAGCGCCGACGCACAGGTTGGTACGCCGAGCTTGCGAACGGGGTTTGGCGCGGCATAAGTTTCTTCGTCTTTTGTCGAACTGCGAGGGAGTACACCCGTGGAACTGCGCAACCAGGTCGCGCTCGTCACCGGCGCCACCGCCGGGATCGGCCACGAGACCGCGAAGTTGTTCGCCCGCGAGGGCGCGAGAGTGATCGTCCACGGCCGGGACGCCGCGCGCGGCGCGGACGTGGTCGCCGAGATCGAGGCGGACGGCGGGACCGCGCGGTTCGTCCGGGCCGACCTGTCCACCGCGGAGGGTGTTCGGGAGCTCGCCTCGGCGGCGGGCGAGGTGGACGTGCTGGTGAACAACGCGGGCATCTACCCGTTCGCGTCGACCGCCGACCAGACGCGCGAGGGCTTCGAGGAGTTACTCGCGGTCAACGTCCTCGCTCCGTTCCACCTCACCGCGGCGCTGGCGCCCGCCATGGTCGCCAAGGGCGCGGGCGCGATCGTCAACGTCTCGACGGTGGCCGCCGTGTCACCGGTCCACAACGCCGCCGCCTACGGCGCGACCAAAGCCGCCCTGGAGTCCCTGACCCGCAACTGGGCCGTCGAGTTCGGTATGAGTGGCGTGCGGGTCAACTCCGTCGCGCCGGGCGGGGTGACGACCGAGACCGTGATGAACCTGTTCGGGGATGCGGTCCACGACAACGCCGTCACCACCACGGCACTGCGGCGCATGAGCGAGCCGAGGGAGATCGCCGAGGTGATCCTCTTCCTCGCCTCGCCGCGGTCCAGTTACGTCACGGGCGCGCTCCTGCTGGCCGACGGCGGGTACACCATCGTCTAGCGCTCGCCCAGCCTGGAGAACCTCGGCTGATGGGTGTCGGGGGGTCGCACCACGGCACGGACAGGGACGCCAGGACGCCACCGAGCCCCGACCTGGCCTCCAGCCGCACGTGCCGCCGCTCGGCCCCGGACATCCCGGCATCGAAGGTGAAGCCCGCAGGGATGCGGAACAGCACTCGGGGCGGGCCGGCTTTTGTCCTGCGAGGAAGCTTCTCGACGGGCGATGAAACCGTCATGCATTTCCGGCCCAGGACTCCGTCACCGCTGCAGCGATCACCCTTCCGTCGGCCGGACTCGCCGCACCACCGCGGGTTCGTCCTTCGCCGCCTCGCCGCGCAGCAGCACCGACGGGACGGACAACAACCTACGGGCCACCTTGAACAGCAGGGACACGATCACCCGGACATGGTCCCCACGCGGCGACACCCCGCTCCACCAGCGGCGATGATCTTCCGAGCGGCACAGGTCCCGATCAGGGCATCGGTATGCGGCCCCAGACGACCTTGCCGGCGTCTCCCTGGCGTACACCCCAGTCGTTGCAGATCGTTTGGACTATCTTCATGCCGTTGCCGCGGTGCGGGCTGATGCTGGAGGACCCGACGACGGGGGTGCGGTCTGGGGTCGCGTCGTGGGCCTCGACGACGAGTTCGGGTCCGCGGTCGGGGTGGATCTCGCGGCGCAGCAGCAGACGCCGGGGGTCGTCGGCGTGGTCGCAGGCGTTGGAGGCCAGTTCCGTCGCCACCAGCTGCACGTCGTGGACGAAGTCGTCGTCGTGAGGGCGTAGCGCGTCACCGATGTGCCGGCGCACGGCGGCGAGGTTGTCGCACGGCAGGGAGACCTCGAACTCCGTCTGGTCGGCTACACGCCCCTCTTCGGCGTGGCCATCGGCGCCGCGCTCGTCCTGCGTGACCGGCTTCGTCTCACGCGATCCGGTCGTGGTGTCGATGTCCGGGAAAGGCCGGTGTCGGGGGTGGTCAGGGTCGGCATGGGCGTCGGTCACGAGATCGGGTTGCCCGGAAGCTGATCGGCTCATGCACCGTTAAGCCATTCAGCCTAGGAAGATCAGGTGCACCCGGTCATCGACCGGACAGATGCCGAACGTGCGTGGTGGGGCACGAGCGTCGGGGGGGCCGGGGGGGGGGGGGGGGGGGCCCCGCCGGGGGGGGGGGGGGGGCGGGGGGGGGGGGGGCCCGGGGGGGGGGCCGGGGGGGGGGGGCGGGCCGGCCCCGACGCTGTGGTGGTGTGTCAGCCGTGGGCGCGGTGACCCCGGCTGGTGGCGAAGTGGTAGACGGCGAGCACGACGACCGAGCCGAGGATGGCGAGCAGCCAGGTGCTCAGGTCGAAGAAGCTGCCGATGTCGGAGCCGAAGACGGCACGTCCGATGAAACCGCCGATGATCGCCCCGACGATGCCGAGCAGCATGGTGACGATGATGCCGCCCGGGTCCTTGCCGGGCATGACGGCCTTGGCGATGGCGCCCGCGATGAGGCCCAGAACGATCCAACCCAGGATGCCCACAGCGCTTCCTTGTCCTCGTGCCACGCCGACTCCTGCGACGCGGCGTGATCGTTACGGGGACCGGGTTGCCCACATCGCGCGGACTTCACACCTGTCACGGTGATGCTGTCGTGGGTCGACGGCGTCCGCACCGGCGCATCCCCCGGACGTCGTACCGGATGCGTGGGCGTGTGCGGTGATGAAACGGCGGGCTTCGTGGACGCCGACGGGGTGGCTTGGTGGGGGATGCGGAGGTGGATATCGGACGGCCGGTGATACGTCCACGACTTCGAGTGTTCCGGCCGGTGGACTCCGAAGCGCCTGCCGACCGGGTGTGGTGAGGCCCGCGAATGCGATCCACCACCGGCGAATCACGCTGAACGCCGCCGCGTTTGAGCCGGCCGCTCTCGTGGTACTGACCAGGACCATCGCTGTCCCGCTCCGGAAGGTGCTCATGCAGATCCAGGTCAACACCGACCACAACATCCACGGTGGCGAACGACTGGCCACCTATGTGACCACCGACCTGGAGAGCAGCCTGTCCCGGTTCAGCGGATGGTTGACCCGGGTGGAAGTGCACCTCAGTGAGGACGCGGGCGGCAAGCCGGAAGACAAGAAGTGCGTCATCGAGGCGCGGCCGGGGGGCAAACAGCCGGTCGCGGTCACCCACCACGCGACCACCGTGGACGACGCGTACGCCGGGGCGGCGCACAAGTTGGGAAGGGTGTTGGATTCCCGATACACCCGCGCCCATGACCACAAGGGCAGCGACAGCATCCGACACATGCCCCCTCCGGAAGACCCGCAGCGGGTCGGCGCGATCGAGGACGATCCTCAGGGCTGATCAAGGCCACATGGGGCTGTGGGCCTCATCGGCCGAACCTCCGGTCGGACGGCATCACCGGGACGGAGGTCGGTCTTCCTCGCGGACGGAGTTGTCGGAAGGCACACCGTGCGGCTGTGTGCGCAAGTCACCCCACGGAGACGGCGGGTGTCAGCCCGTACGCCGCCGCGCCGGTTCCGGGACCGCGTGGTGCCGGCGGGCTCCCAGTCGGCGCGTGATCCGCGAACCAGCGCAGGGTGGCCTGACGCCACACCTGGTGCCGACCGCGCCGGGCGCGGCGTCGAAGACGTGCTGACCATAGGGGACTTCGATCAGGTCGCAGGGGACGTCGCCGCCGTGAAGCCGAAGAGGTCACGGGGTGCGGTTGATTGCCGTTCGGGTCGGTTGGCGGATTGTGCGGCAGCGAGGGTGAAGCGGGAACGTCGACTGCTGGACCGGGACGGCGAGTTGGCGGAGTCGGCTGACTTCTGCTTGCGGGACGATGGCGTCCGTACGCGTGGTGGCAGGTCGGCCCGTGGGTGGGGAAGTCCGCCTTGCCGGCCGCGATCGTGTCGAACCCGCCGGAGTCGCTGGTGGTTGTACCTGAACCTGCCGTAGGCGGAGAAGGAAACGGCCCAGAAGTCCGCGAAAGCGCAGTGGGACGTCAGGACCAAGCGCTGGTACGTCGCACGACACGGCCCCGACACCTCGTGGAACGGTGGCTGTGGCACGCCCGCTGCGCGGGCGGCCACGACGGGACGGCCCCCCGGCGTGGGGCCCCCCCGCGCCCCCCCGGAGCATCGGAGTTCCAGCCGAGCGGGGTGCCCGAGAGGGTTGAGGGTCAGCGCAGCGTCCGGTTGTGGTGCAGGACGATCTTCGCGTCGTCCGCCACGTAGTAGTTCTGCACCGAGTAGGCGATCGTGGCGAAGTCGAGCGTGCCGTCACCGGTGAAGTCGCCCGTCGCGATGCGCGCCACCGAATCGTCCGCCACCCGCCACTTGACCCACACTCCGTTCGCGGCGTCGATCGCCTTGTAGTACATCACGCCCTGCCACGGCCACGGCCCGCGCAACGCCACCAGGAACTCGTCGTCACCGTCACCGTCGAAGTCGGCGCACACGACCTGGTGGCCCGGCCCCTCGCCGTTCTCGTTGGGGTCGCCGAAGACGTCGAGCAGCGTCCGGTTCCAGCCCGAGTCGCCCTTCGTGTACACGGCGACCGTGTTGCCGTGGAAGGGTTCGACCGCCGCGACGTACGCCATCGGGTCGTCGCCCAGGCGGCCCGCGTCCAGGTCGCCCGAGCCGCGGAAGCCGGTGCGCGCGAACTGGGTGCGCTCACCCTCGCCGATCAGCGTCGACCTCCACTCGCCCGCCTCGTCGTCGTAGCGCAGCCACGTGACGCCCTCGTCGGAGGCGAACAGCAGCGAGTCGCGGTCCGAGCCGGGGATCAGGCCCTTCTTCTTCTCGGCGCCGTGGATCATCCGGAAGTGGCTGTCGTCGATGACGGTCATCGGCCACTCGGTCGCGTTGCGCACGTCATCCGGTTCGGTGAACAGCACCACCGGGAGCACCGCGTGCACGTCGGCCTTCGCCACGATCGGCACGCCCACGATCTCCAGGCGGTCGGTGCGGGTGAAGTGGCCGGCGCGCAAGCGGTGCATGCCGGTCGCGCGACCGACGTAGTGCCTGCGCCAGCGGCCCTCGTGCTTGTCCGCCGCGCCGGGGTGCTCGATCCAGTCGATCTTGCCGCCGGCCTCGTCCGGGTCGACGATGGTGCCGATCGGGCCGTACAGCTCGTAGCAGACGATGGCGTCCGGCGTGCCGTCGCCGGTGACGTCGGCCCAGTCCGCGCCGACGGGCATCCGGAACCCGTCGGCCATCAGCCGCTTCGGCCAGCCCGGCGCGTTCTGGTACCAGTAGACCTCGCCCAGCCGCAGGCCGTAGCCGAACAGGTCGGGCCTGCCGTCGCCGTCGATGTCGGGTGCTTCGAGCCAGTAGCCGTCGCGCAGCTGGTCGGCGACGATCTCGCCTTCGAAGTGCGGTGCGATGATGCGGTCGTGCACGTCGATCACCTCCTGGTGCGTCGGTCGGTTCAGGGCAACTGGTGGTACTCCAGGGCGAGCCACACGCAGTCGGTGTCGGCCCGGTACTGGTGCCACGGGTAGACGAACCCGCCCTCGTCGGTCCGGCCGCAGAACGGGACGGGAGTCGTGTAGCCCTCGCCCATCACCACGTCCTCGACCAGCGTGGCGTGGTCCTGGTCGCGGAACTTCTGCATCCGGCCCACGCCGACCACCTGCGTGTGGACCTCGATGAAGTCGTGCAGCACGTGGATGCCGCAGTCGGTGCCGGCGGGCGCGAACCACAGGTTGGCCCGCAGCTCGAACGCGCGTGGCCCGGACGGCCCGCCGCCCAGGGCCTGGCCGGGGTCGAACTCGACCACGTCGAGCACGTCCTGCGGTCCCTTCCAGAGCGGCGTGTCGACTGGGAACGGCGTGCCGGGGCCGATGTGCTCGCCCACGACGTCGCCCAGCCGCACCCACTCCGGCTCGTCGACGATCTCCGCGGTCGGGCCTGCCTCGTCGTCGACCTTGAGCACCACCAGCGACTCCGCCCACGAGACGGTGGTGTCGACCAGGATCGTCGAGGAGAACGCCGGTAGCGGCCGGCGCGGTTCGAGCGACGTCCACGCGGGCCTCGTGCCGGTGTTGACCACGATCGCCCGGCCTTCGACGGGGAGGTCGCGGGCGGCGCGCACGTACTCGCCGCTCACGAAGCGGTTCTCGGTCAGGGGCGCGGTGGTGGTGGTCATACCGCCACCAGGTCGGCCGTGGGCGTGCTGCCCGGCACGAACGGCTGCACGGCCGGGCCCTCGCCGAAGTAGTGCGCCAGGGCCGCGACGGTGCGCACGCTCGCGTGCCCGTCGCCGTACGGGTTGGCGGCGCCGGCCATCCGCTCGTAGTGCACCGGGTCGCGCAGCAGCCCGATGACCGAGTCGGCCACGCCCTCGGTGGTGCGGCCGACGAGCTGCGCGGTGCCGACCGCGACCGCCTCGGGCCGTTCGGTGATCTCCCGCAGCACCAGGGTCGGCTTGCCCAACGCCGGCCCTTCCTCCTCCGCGCCGCTGCTGTCGGACACGATGATGTCCGCGCGTCGCATGAGCTTGACGAAGTTCAGGTAGGGCAACGGGTCCACGATGGTGAGTCCGGGCTGATCGGCGATCTCCGGTAGCAGCGCCTCGCGCACGGCGGGGTTGCGGTGCAGCGGCACGACGACCCGCACGTCCTGCTCCCGCGCGATCCGGCGCAGCGCCGCGCCGATCTGCGGCAGCATCCGCCACGACTCGCGGCGGTGCGCGGACGCCAGCACGATCCGGCGGGGGTCGTCGTCGAGGTCGGCCAGCGCGTCGGCGCCGTAGTCCGCCGCGACCGTGCCCGCCCACTGGAGCGCGTCGATCACCGTGTTGCCGGTGACCACGATCCGGTGCGGCGACACGCCTTCGCGGATGAGGTTCGCGCCGCTCACCGGTGTCGGCGCCAGGTGCAGGTCGGAGATCTGCGCGACGAGCCGGCGGTTGGCCTCCTCGGGGAACGGGGAGTGCAGGTCGCCGCTGCGCAGGCCGGCCTCGACGTGCACCACGGGGATCTGCTGGTGGAACGCGCCGATCGCGCCGGCGAGGGTCGTCGCGGTGTCGCCGTGCACCATGGCGGCGTCGCAGCCCAAGTCGGGTAAGACCTCCTCCAGTCCTTCGATGACCTTGTGGGTGACCCGGGAGAGGGTCTGCTTGTCGGACATGACCTTCAGGTCGATGTCGGGCCGCAGGTCGAACGCGGCCAGGGTGTCGTCCAGCATCTGCCGGTGCTGGCCGGTGGACACGACCACGGGCTGGAAGCGCGGGTCGGCGTTCAGCGCCCGGATCACGGGCGCGAACTTGATCGCTTCGGGACGGGTACCAAGGATGACGGCTACCGATCGCATGGCAGGAAGACCTCTCTTCGACGTGGTGGGAGCGTGCGGTCAGCCCGTGCCGGGCCGTCCCCGTGCGGGGAGGCGACGGGCAAGGGGGAACTTCCGCGCTCAGCGCGCGGGTTCGATCGACAGCGCGTGCCGGAAGTGGTCGGCCGGGTCCCAGCGCTTCTTGACCTGCTGGAGGCGCGAGTAGTTCTCCCGGTAGTACAACGCCTGCCAGGGCACGCCGGAGCGGTTGAACTCGGGCGCGGCGACGTCGTTGTCCGGGTAGTTGATGTAGCAGCCGTCGGCGTGCTCGCCCGGCACCGGGACGCCGCCGGTCGCGGCGAACATGCCGCGGTAGGTCTCGCGGGCCCACGCGATGTGGAAGTCGTCGTCCTCGGCGGAGTTCCAGAACGTCTGGAGGCACATCTTGAACGCCGAGTCGCGCTGGGCGTGCGCCGTCGCGCCGCGCTCGGGCGCGTTCACCCGGCCGCCGAAGGACAGCAGCACCAGCATGGTGTCCGGGTTGGTGAAGTCCTCGCCGGTCATGCCGCGGTACAGCGCCGCGCACTGCTCGTCGGTGAACGCCTTGCGCAGGTAAGCGGACTTGTGCACGCCGCGCGAGGTGGGGTCGGTGATGGTGGGGTTGTTGGTGCCCACCAGTCGGGCGGCCTGCAACCACGGCAGTTCGCGCGGCTCGCCCAGGTCGATCGGGAGCCTGCCCAGTTCGCCGATCGGGGCCTTCGCCGGTCGCGGTCGTGCCGCCACGCCCTCGGTGATGGCGGCGAGGTAGTCGTCGAGCATCCGGCGCGCGTTCGGCGCGGTCGCGTCGACCTGGGTGAACATGCCCATGCTGCCGTGCGCGCGGTGGCTGACGTTGAACAGGCTGGACACCGCGGTGGTCGCGGAGCCGGGGTCGGCGTTGCGCTCGTGCCACGTGCCGAAGTTCCGCACGAGCCGGGTGAACGACGCCTGGTCCAGTTCGTCCCAGTCGAACTCGACCGCGCTGACGAGCACGGTGGAGGGCGGGGACACGAGTTGGTCCGCGGGGTCCGTGCCGCGCGCGTCCGGGGAGCGGAACCAGTACCGGGTGATCACGCCGAAGTTGCCGCCGCCCGCGCCGGTGTGGCCCCACCAGAGGTCGCGGTTGGGGTCGTCGGCTTCACGGGTCGCCACGACGGTCCGCACGCCGCCGCGCGCGTCGACCGTCACGACCTCCACCGCGTAGAGGTGGTCGACGGTCAGGCCCTGCGCCCGGGAGAGCAGCCCGTACCCGCCGCCCGCGACGTGGCCCGCGATGCCGACGCTCCAGCAGACACCGCCGGGGATCGTGACGTGCCATCCCTTGTACAGCGCCTCGTACACGTTGGTGAGCCGCGCCCCGGACTGCACGCAGAACGCGCGCATCCGCTCGTCGTAGTAGACGTCCGTCATCGCCGAGACGTCGAGGATGACCTCGATCTCCGGGTTGCAGACGAAGTCGGAGAAGCAGTGGCCGCCACCGCGGACGGACACCCGCTTGCCCGCCCGGACGGCGTCGCGCACGGCGTTCTCCGCGTCGGCCGTCGAGGTGATCAGCTTCACGTACTCGGGACGGGCGACGAACCGCTGGTTGTTGCCCGTCATCAGGTCGGGGTAGCGGGGGTCGCCCGGTCGCACGACCGGGCCGGGAGGGACGGCCGCCGCGGTCCCCGGCTCGGCGGTGGCCATCGGGATCGTGCTCCCTGCCGCCGCGCCTCCCAAGAGCGCGGCGGCGCCGGATAAGACGGATCGGCGCGTCAAGCCGTTCTCGCGCATGTCTGCTCCACTCTCCTTTCTGGAGGACTTCGTCTTCGGTGCGGTCGGATGTGCGGTGCGGTCAGATGTGCGCCGGCACCGGTGTGGCGGCCCTGCGCCGGTCGAGCCGGTGTGCGGCAACGGCCACCGCCAGCCCCGACAGGGCGAGCAGCCCGCCGACCCAGTTCGGCGCGGTGTAGCCCAACCCGCCGTCGATGGCCACGCCGCCGAGCCACGCGCCCAGGGCGTTGCCCAGGTTGAACGAGGCGATGTTCGCCGCCGACGCCAGCGCGGGCGCGCCCTCGGCCTGCTGCATGACCCGCATCTGCAACGGTGGCACGGTGGCGAAACCGGCCGCGCCGAACAGCAGGATGGTGACGGCCGCCTGCCACTGGCTGTGCGCGGTGAACACGAACGCGAACAGCACCGCCGCGAGCAGCGAGAGGATCACGAACAGGCTGCGCATCACGCTCCGGTCGGCTGCCCGTCCGCCCACCACGTTGCCCACGCACAACCCCGCGCCGAACAGGATCAGCAACCAGGTCACCGCGCCGGCGGAGAACCCGGCGACCTCCGTCATCATCGGCGCTATGTAGGTGAACGACGCGAACACGCCCGCGAAGCCCAACGTGGTCATCGCCAGCGCCAGCCACACCTGGGGCCGGGCGAACGCCGCCAGCTCGCGGCGCAGGCCGGTGTCCGGTCGAGGGGTGGCGGGCACCAGCGCGGCGATGCCGATCAGGCCCAGCACGCCGAGCGCGGTCACCGCCCAGAACGTCGAGCGCCAACCCCACTCCTGGCCCAGCGCGGTGCCCAGCGGGACCCCCAGCACGTTGGACACGGTCAACCCGGTGAACATCATCGCGATGGCGCTGGCCTTGCGGTGCGGCGCCACGAGTTCGGCGGCCACCACCGACCCGATGCCGAAGAACGCGCCGTGGCACAGCGCCGCGACCGCCCGGCCGACCATCAGCAGCGCGTAGTCGTCCGCGACCGCGCACAGCGCGTTGCCCGCGATGAACACCGCCATCAGGATCATCAGCACGGCCTTGCGGGGCAGTCGCGCGCCGGCCATGGTGACCAGCGGCGCGCCCACCACGACGCTCAGCGCGTACCCGGACACGAGCAGCCCGGCGGAGGGGATCGACACACCCAGGTCGGTGGCCACCTCGGGGAGCAACCCGACGATGACGAACTCGGTGGTGCCGATCCCGAACGCGCCGACGGCGAGGGCGATCAGTGCGAGCGGCATGGTGGACCTCACACCTGGCGCAGGGCGCCGCCGTCGACGGCCCACTCGGCGCCGGTGATCTGGCCCGCCAGGGGCGAGAGCAGGAAGGCGATGACGCGGGCGACGTCGTCGGGCTTGCCGAGCCGACCGGTGGGGAGGTTGCGGACCTCGCGCACGAAGTGCTCGACCGCCTCCTCGACGGGCAGGTCGAACTGCGTCGACAGCTGCTCGGCGAACCCGCCCGGCTCGTCCCACAGCCGGGTGCGGGTGGGGCCGGGCGACACCACGTTGGAGCGCACGCCCCGGTCGCCGAATTCGCCGGCGATCACCTTGGACACGGTCAGCATCGCGGTCTTCGACGCGGCGTAGTCGACGATCGACTTGTCCGGGAAGCGGGCCGCCTCGCTGGCGACGTGCACGATGCTGCCGCCGCCCGCGTCCAGCATCGCCGGAATGGCCACGCGGCTCATCCGCACGGCGGAGAACAGGTTGAGCTCGAAGGTCCTCAGCCACTGCTCGTCGGTGAAGTCGAGGAAACCGTCGCGGGACTCGAGACCGCCCACGTTGTTCACCAGGCCGTCGAGCCGGCCGTGTCGTTCGAGCACGGTGTCCACGACCGATCGCGCGGCGTCGGGATCGGTGAGGTCGGCGGCGACGCCGCTGTCCAGCGGCTTGCGGGCCACGCCGACGGCGGTCGCGCCCTCGTCGGTGAGCAGTCGGACCACGGCCTCGCCGATACCGGCGGAGGCGCCGGTCACCACGAAGACCTTGCCGGTCAGTTCCAGGTCCACGGCAAGCCCCTCCTCCCAAGTAGTCGGTGTGCCACCCACTATTGCGAATCGGCGCGCGGAATTCGAAGTAGAGTTGCTGTTCGCTGGGATAAAATGCGCTTATGTTTACTCTCCGTCAGCTGGAAAGCCTCACCGCAATCGTCGACGAAGGCTCGTTCACGGCCGCGGCGGACACGCTCGGCGTGACGCAGCCCGCTCTTTCCCACCAGATCCGTTCACTCGAACGGGCTATCGGCATCCAGGTGTTGGAGCGCTTACCCCGCTCGGTCCGCCTGACCACGGCGGGCCGAGCGTTCCTGCCCCACGCCCGTGCCGCGCTGGCGGCGGTCGACAGGGGTTCCCGCGCGGCGCGGCAGGCGGTCGAGCTGGAGGCCGCCGAATTGGGCGTGGCGACGGTCTACTCGATCAGCCTGGGCGTGCTGCCACCCGTGCTGCGCGCGTGGCGGCAGCAGCACGGCAGCACGCAGGTCCGGCTGTTCGAGCACCGGCACGCGGACAACCTGCGCAACGCCATGCTGGCGGGCCAGGCCGACCTGGCGATCGGCCCCGTCCCGGTGGACTGGCCGGGTCAGGTGGTGCCGCTGGGTGACGAGGAGTTCGTGATCGTGCTGCCGTTCGACGACCCGGACGTGGGGCCGGACGACACCACCGTCGACATGGCCCTGCTGGCGCATCGCAACTGGGTGCACTTCGCCCCGGACAACGGCCTGGCCGCCCTGCTGGACGAGGTGTGCGCGAGGGCGGGGTTCCAGCCCAGGGTGGCCGTGCGGGCCGAGCAGACGGCCGCCGCGCCGATCCTGGCCGCGGCCGGCCTGGGCCCGACCCTCATCCCGCTCAACATCATCCCGCTGAACTTCGACGGCCGCCTGCTCCGCCCGGACCCGCCGGTGCGCCGGACGATGTCGGTGTACACGCGGCACGGCGACGAGCCGGTGGTCGGCGCGTTCATCTCGACACTGGTCCGTACCGTGGACTTGATTCCCAACCACCTGCGTGCGGCCCTGAGGTTTTGAGCTATTGAGGGCGTGGAAGAAGTCGCAGGCGATTGAGCACACGCCGTACGGTCGAGTCGGCTACCCGGTGGCCGAGCTTGAGCAGCTCGCCTTGGATCCGGCGGTAGCCCCAGCCCGGTGTCACCAACCGGTGCTCGCGCAGCCGACGGGGAAGTCGGCGAACCAGCGCGGCGGGCACAACTCGATCGGGTCGTGGTGGCGGCCGGCTTAGGATTCCGCGTCGTGCTCCTTTCTGCCGGCCGCTCTGCTTTGCCTGCCGCTGCTGTGGGTGTCGGCGTGCACGACGTCGCCGCCCGCGTCGCCCGCCACGCTGTCGTCCTCCTCGGGTCCGGCCCCGTGGGTGTCGGTCACCCAGCAGGCGGAGACGGTCCGTCCCGACGAGTTGGCCACCGACCGGCCGAATCGGATCGCGGCGGACGCCGACGTGTGCGCGTTGCTCACCGAGCAGGAGATCACGGCCGCCACGGGCGCGCCCTTCGCGAGAACGGGCCGGCCACTGCCGGGCACGTTGTGCCTGTGGCAGCTCGGCGACGCGGTGGACGACCGCGGAACTCCCACCGAGACGCTGACGCTGACCTCCGCGCTGCCGGGAGGGTGGCTCGGCGAGGAACAAGGCGTCGTCGGCGGGTACCCGACCCGCAGGCAGGTCGGGGACGGACTCTGCACCCTCAAGGTCGGATTGCGCCGTCCGGACGCCCCGACCGACAAGGTGGTACTCACGGTGGGCCTGCACCTCACCGACAAGTCCGTCGACCCGTGCCCCGCCACGCAGACGCTCGCGGAAACCGCCTTGAGCCGGGTCCCCAACGCTTGAACAGAGCCAGTCCGCGCGAGGACGCGTCCTGGCCGCTGCTGCCTCGACGCAGTTGGTGAACACGCGCGGAGGGCGCAGACTCGTTCGGAGAGGGCGAACTTCAGCGAATGGTGGTGCCTGCCTGCGTGAAGCGTCCGCCGGGAATCATGGGCCGATGTGATCGGTGTTGTTCCGGTGATGTCAGTGAACGGGCAGGAGGCGGCTGGTGGCGGTGGTGAAGCCGAGTGTCGCTCCGCCTCCGGCCCGGTTCCCGGCGAAGGTGGTTCCGCCGTGGGCTTCGGCGATGCCGGCCACGATGGCCAGGCCGAGCCCGGAGTCGGCCACATGGTCCGACCCGCGGTCAGGTGGCTGAGTGTTCGTACTCGTTAAGCAGTCCGCCGAGAACTGGTCGGCGGCGTACCGACATGCGGTCCGGCTCTGCGATCGTTCGGTCTGGTCGTCGTGGCGAGAATTGAGTGCTCGGTGTGGTCGGCGGTGGTCGTAGTGAATCGCGTAGCGGTTCAGTACCGCCTCCAGGTGGTGTTCGTTGATGATGAGCAGTCGGTCGGTGACTTCGCGTCCGACGGTGCCGACGTCTCCGATCGGCGGTCGCCTCGTCAGGTGGGTGCCGAATTCGGTGGCGTCCAGAGCTTCGACATCTCTCCCGACGGCGACAAGGTGATCACGAGAGCGGAGGGCGAACTCCACGTGTCCGATGTGGATGGAGGCAATCCAGTCGTGCTGCCGCAACCCGGGGGAGATCCGGGCCGAGAACGTCGCTGAGCTCCCGTTGCCGGACCGGGACTCCGGCAACGCCGACCAGTTGACGTTCAGCCCGAACGGCAACAGAACCGCTGTCGTCGCACCCGGCGCCGACGCCGGCCCTCGCGGGAAGGGGATCCCCGGCGGCACGGTCCGCGTCCGGAAACCCGCCGACCCCGGCGAGCCTCGGGCGATGGCCGCGCTGACCGGACATGCCGGCGGTGCGACCGTCACCAGCTTCCGCGCGGCCTCGGCGACGAGGGTGTCGGGTCGTCCGAGCTGGTCGGTGACCTTTCAGGCGACGGCCTGCGGGAAGCGGCTTCCGAGCAGCCGGGCCCGCGGTCCGCGCAGGTAGTCGAGTCGTCGCTCGACGCCTGGTCGTGAGCGTGGTGTGACCGGTCAGGCCGTGTCGACCGCCGCCGCGAGGAGCCGGGCGAGTTCAGCCGGCTTGGTGTGCATGGGCCAGTGGCCGGAGTCGAGGTCGACGAAGTCGAGGTGCTCGACCTCGGCGAGTTCGGGCACGTCGCCCGCGTTGATCCACTCCTTGGCCGAGGCGGGGGTGAACTCGGGGCAGATGACCACGACCGGGACCTCGAAGCGCCGCTCGTCGGTCAGCCGCACGACGCCCGTGGCCACACCGCCGGGAACGGGGATGGCGGCGGCGGCGAACGCGCGTCTGGCTTCCTCGTCGAGGTCGGCCGAGTCCGGTCCTTCGAACGGGGCCCAGCCGGGGAACGGCATGACGCCGTCCCGCAGTTCGAAGAAGTCGGCGTAGGGCTTCCCGTCGGCGGCCGGGAAGCCGCCGACGAGGACGACCTTGGAGATCTTGTCCGGACGCGCGTCCGCGGCCAGCCAGGCCAGGGTGCAGGCGGCCGAGTGCCCGACGACCACGGGCTTGCCGGAGGTCGCGTCCACGGCGGTGAGCACGGCCGCCACCTGGTCGTCGAGCGTGGCGGAGGCAGATCCGTCACCCTGGCCGGGCAGGGTCAGCGGCACGGGGTGGTGGCCGAGCGACCGGAGTGTGGACGCGACGTCGGCCCAGGCGGACCCGTCGAGCCACAGGCCGGCGATGAGCAGGACATCCATGATCGATCCCCTTGTTCCGGTGCGGTGCCAGGTCACCGCACTGCTTCGACACGTCACGCTAAAGGCAAATCCGGACGGTCTGCTTCCGGTTCATCGGGCGATCGCCTGGCCTGCCCGAGCGCCGAGTGATCTCAGCCCTTCCTCGCGCGCCGCCACGCTGCCAGGTCCCGCCCCCAGCGAGGGCTGACTGAAGAGTCACGGCGGCCGAACCGCGCGTCGGGAACCGCGTGATCCCTCTACCGCCGCGACGCGTAACCCGACTGAGTGCTTCCCCGCTCTTCCGGTCAGTGCCATGGTCGAGGTGGACGACAGGGGGTGACCGTGGGCGGTGGGGTGATCGGCGCACGCGTGAGCCGTGCGGAGGACGTGCGGTTGCTCACGGGGCGGGCGGTGTTCATCGACGACGTGAGGCCGCCCGGTGTGCTGGAGGCGGCGATCCTGCGCAGCCCGCACCCGCATGCCCGGATCGTGCGCATCGACACGACCGCAGCCGCCGCGCACCCCGGTGTGTTCGCCGTCGTCACGGGCGCGGACGTGAAGTCGGTGGTGCGGCGACCGCAGCCGCTGATCTGGCGGCCGGTGCCCGGCGGGCCCGAGACGGTCGCGTATCCGCTCGCGGTCGACAAGGTGCTCTACACCGGGCACGGTCTGGCCGCCGTCGCCGCGGTCGACCGCGCCACGGCCGAGGACGCGCTGGAGCTGATCGACGTCGAGTACGAGCCGTTGCCGGCCGTCACGACGTTGGAGCAGGCGCTGGCGCCGGACGCGCCCCGACTGCACGAGGACTGGCCGGACAACGTGGCGGGCCGCGCCGTGGTAGCACAGGGCGACGTCGAGGCGGCGTTCGCGCGGGCCGACGTGGTGCTGCGGGAGACGTTCCGCTTCGCCCGGCAGTGGGGCGCCTCCCTGGAGACGCGGGGTGTCGTCGCGACGTGGGATCCGTTCACCTCGCACCTGGACGCGTGGGTCAACACCCAGAGCCCGCACCTGATCCGCGAGCTGTTCGCCGAGGTCCTCGGCCTGGCGGTGGACAAGGTGCGGGTGCGCGTGCCCGACATCGGCGGCGGCTTCGGCAACAAGTCCGGCTTCTACGGCGACCAGGTGGTGGCCGCGGTCCTGTCCCGCGTGTCCGGGCGGCCGGTGAAGTTCCTCGAGGACCGGAGGGAGAGCTTCGTCGCCACCGTGCACGCGCGGGAGCAGCGCATCGACGTCGAGGTGGCGGCGCGGGCCGACGGCACGATCACCGGTCTGCGCGGCACCGTGCACGGCGTGCTCGGCGCCAACTTCAGCACCGTCGGCCTCAGCCCGTGCTGGACGACCGCCGCCATCATGACCGGGCCGTACGCCATCCCGGCGGTCGAGCTGAACGTCGTCGGCGTGGTCACGAACAAGCCGCCCTACGGCGCGTACCGGGGGTACGGGCTGCCCAAGGCGAACTTCGTGCACGAGCACATGGTGGAAGCGCTGGCCCGACGCCTCGGCCTCGACCCGCACGACGTGCGGCGGCGCAACTTCGTGACCGATTTCCCGTACCAGAGCCCGGTGTTCGTCTACGACAGCGGTCGGTACGCCGAGTGCCTGGATCTTTGCCGCGACGCCGTGCGCCGTGCCGGGTGGGCCGACCGGGTGGCCCGTGCGCGTGCCGAGGGTGCGCACATGGGCATCGGCTACGCCTTCCACAACGAGGTGTCCGCGTTCGCGCCGTCGCGGATCGTCAACATGTCGGGGCTGGACCACTCCGGGTTCGACGAGGCCGCGGTGCGGATCGACTCGACCGGGCGCGTGACCGTCCACACCGGACAGACGTCGATGGGTCAGGGCATCCACACGGCGCTGGCGCAGGTCGCGGCGCACGCGCTGGACGTGCCGCTGGACCACGTCACGGTGGTCTCCGGTGACACCGACTCCGCTCCGTACACCGGGTACGGCACCGCGGCCAGCCGTGCCGCCGCGGTCGGTGGCGCGGCCGTGCTCAACGCCGCCACCCGACTGCGGGCCAAGGTGCTGCGCATCGCCGCCCACGTCTTCGAGGCCTCGCCGGACGACCTGGAGATCAGTGAAGGCGTGGTATCGGTCAAGGGCGTGCCTGGGCGCGGCGTGACCTTGGCCGCCATCGGTGACGCGGCCTACCGGCGACCGCACGGCGTGCTGCCCGACGACGAAGAACCGACGCTGCACGAGCGCGAGGTGTACGACCCCGTCAACGTCGCCACGGCGTTCGGCTGCACGGCCGTGCTGGCCTCCGTCGACGTGGAGACCGGCGTCGTGGAACTCCTCGGCTACCTCATCGCGCACGACTGCGGCACGGTGATCAATCCGATGATCGTGGAGGGGCAGCTCCAGGGCGGCGCGGCGCAGGCCATCGGCGGCGCGCTGTACGAGCGGTTGGCCTACGGCACATCGGGGGAAGCGCTGACCCGGTCGTTCGCCGAGTACCTGCTGCCGACGGCGGGCGTGGTGCCGCCGTTCGGCATCAGTCACATGGAGACACCCGCCGATCACATCCCCGGCGGTTTCAAGGGAGCAGGGGAGGCCGGGGTGATCGGTGGCGGGGCGGCGATCGCGCACGCCGTGGAGGACGCGACGGCGGAGTTCGGCGTGCGGATCACGTCGCTGCCGATCACACCGCCGGACCTGCTGGCCGCGATCCGGGCGGGAGCCGAGCGGTGAAGGCGGCGAGGTTCGACTACGTCCGCGCGGCCACCGCGGACATGGCGGTGGACGCGCTCGCGCGGGGCGCCGTCGCGTTGGCGGGCGGCCAGAGCCTCATCCCGCTGCTGAACACGCGGTCGCGACGGCCGGAGGTCGTGGTCGACGTGTCCCGGTTGCCGTTGACCGGCGTCGAGCAGGACGGTTCGACGCTCGTGCTCGGGGCGCTGACCCGGCTGCGCGCCGCCGAGACGTCCCCGGTCGTGCGCCGCGCCGTGCCGCTGCTGGCCGAGGCCCTGACGCACGTCGGTCACGTGTCCGTGCGCAACCGCGGCACCGTGGGCGGCAGCGTCGCGCACGCCGACCCGGCGGCCGAACTGCCCGCGGTCTGCCTGGCGCTGGACGCGGTCTTCACGGCCCAGGGTCCCAGTGGCACAAGGGAGGTCGCCGCCCGTGACTTCTTCCGCGGCCCGCACCGCACGGCGTTGGCCTCCGACGAACTGCTCACCGGCATCCGCGTCCCACTGCCACCGCCGACCGCCCGGCACGGCATCGCCGAACTGAGCCGCCGCCCCAACGACCTGGCGATCACGGCGGTCTTCACCTCGGTCACGCTCACCGACCGCGTCGTCGCCGAGGCCCGCATCGCCGTGGCCGGTGCGGCGCCCACCCCGATCCGTGCTCACGCGGCGGAAGAGCTGCTGCGGGGCCAAGCCCTCACACCGGACGTGCTGACCGCGGCGGCGGACGCGGCGGCGGCCGCGACCGACCCCGTCGACGACGTGCACGCCCCTGCCACGTACCGCCGCGACATGACGGCGGTGCTCACCCGCAGGGCGCTGCGGCAGGCGGTGGCCGGGTGAAGATCACCGTCACGGTCAACGGCCACACCCGCACCGCCGACTGCGAACCCCGCCGCACGCTCGCCGACTTCCTGCGCCACGATCTGGGCCTCACCGGTGTGCACGTCGGCTGCGAGCACGGCGCGTGCGGCTCGTGCACGGTCCTGCTGGACGGCGCGACGGCCCGGTCGTGCTGCGTCCTGGCGGTTCAGGCGGAGGGCAGCGAGATCACCACGGTCGAGGGCCTGGCGACCACGTCCCTGACCCCACTGCAGGAGTCGTTCCGCCGCCACCACGCCCTGCAGTGCGGCTTCTGCACACCGGGGATCCTGGCCGTGGCGACGGAACTGCTGCGCGACAACCCCTCACCCACCGAGGCCGAGATCCGCACCGCCATCTCCGGCAACCTCTGCCGCTGCACGGGCTACCACAACATCGTCACCGCCATCGCCGCCGCCCGCGACCAGGGCGACTCGTCGAACGCCGACACACCACCGCCGCCGCCCGGAGCCTGACCACGACCCTTCCCCCAGCCCTGGCGGGCGGCTGACCGAGAGGTCGCTGGACGCCCTGCGGGCGCAGGGCCGGCTGTGGCAGAACCGCTCGTCGGACGGGTCCTGCGGTGAGTGGTGGTTCTGGGGGGTGAATCAGGCGGAGATCGGGGGGATCCCTGATGGCGGGGCGCCGGACCGCGGGCACGCTGGAGGGGTCAGCAGGCATCCGCAGTTCGAGGAGAGTCATGAGCGAATTCACGCCCGAGCATCCCCGTGTCACCGTCGACGCTGTGGTCGACGCCGTTCGCGGGCTGGTCCGTGAGGGCATCAACCGCCGTGTGGTCGTGCGTGACAGCAAGGAGGACGTGGTGCTGGAGGTGCCGGTGGCTCTCGGGTTGGTCGCGGCGCTGGCCGCTCCGGTGGTCACGGCGATCGGCACCGGTGTCGCGCTGGCCGGCAAGTGCGGGATCACGCTCGAGAACCGCCAACAGCCTGGCAGTCAGTCCGTGACAACGGTCGAAAGCGAGCAGGTGTAGTCAGCGGTCGCGGGTTGTCGCGGTAGCGAGGAGGTACGGGCGGGACGCGGTGGGTTGGTGCCGTCGTCAGTGGTGGTGACGGCGCCGCGCTTGATGCTGTGGCTGGAACGTCTGCGAGGGCTGGTGATCTTCCGGGTCAACCGCGCAGCGCGAGGAGGTCGACCTCGCGGACCACGGGCAGCCGTCCGCCCACCAAGTGCAGGGCACGCCCGGCCAGTTCGACCGGCGGGCGCACGGCCTCGGGCAGGAGGACGACGCTTCCGATGGTCCCCGCCTGCACCACGTTCGCATGACCCGGATCCGAGATCAGATCGCTGGTGTCACCGGTTCCGGAGCCCATCGTTCACCCTTCCGCGCCGTCCGGGTGATCATCGCGTGAAAGGCAGGAGCGTTACGAATAACGTCCCGACCGGCGCTGTGGATGCGGTGCGCGCCCCCGCCTCGTCGGTCAGGACCGGGCGCGATGGGCGTTCTCGACGATCGCGTCGATGATGGTCGGCCAGGTGCCGGGCGGGAGGTCGTGCCCCATGTCGGGGACGAGCACGAGCCGCGCACCGCTGATCGCCGCTGCGGTCGCCTCGCCGCCGGAGTGGTGGCACATGCGGTCCGCCGTTCCGTGGATGACGACCGTCGGAGCCGTGACCAGTGCGAGCTGGTCGGTCCGATCGCCCGCCGCGCGCACTGCCCGGTACTGCCGGCGTCGACCTCCGCGGTGGTCGGGGTCGCGGCGGAACGAGAGCGCGGTCGCCCGCCTGATCTCGTCTACGTCCTGCTCGAACCCGGGGGAGCCGATGGTCTCGAACAGCCGCACGCGCCGTTCGATGGCCTGCTGCTCGGTGCGGGCAGGTCGGGAGAACAGGTGGCGGAGCAGGCGTGCGGAGGTGCGTCCCTTGCCGCGGCGACCGGTGGTGGACATGAGCGATGCCAGGCTGAGCACCCGTGAGGGGTGGAGCGCGGCCATGACCTGGGCGATCATTCCGCCCATCGACGCTCCCACCACGTGGGCGCGCTCGACGGCGAGCGCGTCGAGGAGCCCGACGGTGTCGGCGGCCATGTCGGCCAACGTGTACTCGGCTCCGGGCAGGTGGGTCGAGCGGCCGGCGTCGCGGTTGTCGAAGCGGACGACGTGGAAGCCGCGCTCGGCGAGCCGTCGGCAGAACTCGTCGGGCCAGTGCACGAGCTGGAAGCCCAGGCCCATGATCAGCAGCAGCACGGGCTGCCGCTCGTCGCCGAAGGCCTCGTAGCAGAGTTCGACGTCGTTGGCTGGAGCGATTCGTTCCACGGTGCCGGCCGTGTGGTCTTGCATGAATGTTCCGCCGTTCGGGATGGGTGACTGCGGCACTCCACGTCCTCGGGCGCGCTGTGCCACTCGAAGAGTCATCGCTGGTGTTGGGTCTCGGGTGGTAGCTCATAACCTACGAAGGACACTACAACCGCTACCGGCCCGACAAGCCCGCGACCAGTTCGAGCAGGACGCTCACGGCGGTGAGCCAGGTTGTCGCTGACCCCGACAGACAGCACCGGGCGAAGGTCGTCACCGTGGACGTGCAGGGCGTCCGCTCGACCATGACCCAAGGCCTGATCTTCACCCTGTCACCGGCCTGACCCGCACGACTTCGTGGGCGGGGGGGGGGGGGGGGGGGGGGGGCCCCCCCCCCCCCCCCGGGCCAACACCCGCAAGACCCCCGGGGGGGACCAGA
>NZ_JAJHUO010000031.1:122183-124203 GCF_020859565.1 Saccharothrix luteola
TCCCATCACCATCGCCCTGATCGTCACCGGGACCCGGGCGTCCCCCCGGGGGGTGGGGGGGGGGGGGGGGGCGGTTGGGGGCCGCCCCCCCCCGCTCCAGCTGTCACACCGCTGACTAGCGCTGCAGTGTCAGCACTCCCGGGCGGTAGGGCAGCTTGCCGTAGTCCATCCCGTCGGAGCGGGGGTCGCGCCCCTGGTATAGGAACTGCAGGTTGCAGGGATCGACGGACTTGGTCTGATCGGGGTTGGTGCGAACCAGATCGCCGTGGCTGATGTCGTTGGTCCAGGTGGCACCGCTGTTGACCTTGCCGGCGAAGGGGTTGCTCTCGGTGGCGGCCTGCGGGGTCCACGTGCCGCCCAGGCTGGAGGCGGTGAACGAGCGGAAGTAGCGGCCGTTCGCCCCCATCGCCTCGACGATCATCAGGTACTGGTTCTGGCCCTGGACCTTGTAGACCTCAACCGCTTCGAACAGGTTCTCCTTCGTGTCGCTCATGATCTTCGTGTAGTTCGAGCCGAAGCTGCCCGGGAAGTTCCCGATGGGCATGCTGGCGCGGTAGATGCCGCCGAGGTCGTCGGCGAAGAACATGTACATGTTCGTGTCGTCGGCGATGAGGGTCTGATCGATGGGCGCCCCGGTGGGGAGGGTGCCCGTGAACAGCTGCTGCTGCGCGGACCAGCCGTTGGGGTTGGTGGGGTCGCTCGAGGTGCGGTAGGAGAAGGTGTCCGGCCAACCCCACTGGTAGGCGAGCACCCAGATGTTCTTCGGGGCGAAGTAGAACAGCGTCGGCGCGACGGCGTTGAAGGACAACGTGTGCTGGGTGGCGGTGGCCATGTCGGACCAGTTCGTGAAAGGGCTGAAGCTCATCCCTCCCCAGCTGTCCCCGGTGTCGTGCGACGTGCCGTAGACGAGGTTCCGGCCGTTGTGGACGACGGCGCTGAAGTCCTTGAGCGACACCCACCCCGACTTCGGGTTCGCCAGCGGGCCGGTCGACGTCCAGCGGTACGACGACGGCAGCGCGCACGTGCCGCTGCCCCCGCCGACCCGGACGAGTTGCCACTGCTGGTTGCTGCCGCCCCAGTCGCTGAACTGCACCACGCGGGCGCCGTCGGTGGTGGCAGCGCCCTGCACCTCGACGACCTTGCCGCTGTTGCGGTTGACCAGCCGAACGTAGCCGCTGTCGGAGTCGGCCAGCCGGAACTGCTGGTTGGCGCCGTTGCCGTCGGCCCACTGCACGACCGCGGCACCGTCCGCGCTCGACCAGTTGAAGACGTCGAGCACCTTGCCGGAGTGCCGCGCGCGCAGCCGGTAGTAGCCGCTGCCGGAGTCGACGAACTGGAATTGCTGGTTGGTGGCGTTGGTGCGGGTCCACTGGACGAGGTTCGCTCCGTCGGCGGTGGACGCGCCGCTGACGTCGAGTGCCTTGCCGGTGTTGCGGTTCACCAGGACGTACCAGGCGGTGGTGTCCACCGTGGCGGCCGACGCCGGTGTCGTGGCCACCGTGAGCAGCCCGCCCGCGAACGCCACGGCAGCCGCGGCGGCAAACCCGGACCGCCATCGACGACGCCACCTCGCGGTGCGCGCAAACCCAACCGACATAGCGTCTTTCCTTTCGTCATGGGGACCGCCGACATGCAGCGGGGCCGCATCGGCCCGGACGCCGACGACACCCCGTGCAAGGACATTGTGTTAGCGCTAACATCCACCGGAGCGGCGGTCCGGGCGCGAATGTGTGGATATATGGTCGATAAGAGGACTTGTCAGCGGTGTGATTGAACGTGGCATGGCGAACTGTGAACGATAACAACGACCCGCGTCAAGATGTAACGGGAAGGTTTTCTGAAGAAGTCCCAGATGAGACGCTGGGGCATCGTCGACGCTTGGCGGCCGTCAAAGAACCCTTTCCAACCTGGCACCCCACACGGTGACCGTGGTGGAGACATGGCGAAGCTCCTGGTAGATGACTTCTCGACCAAGAGCAAGGCCACTGCCAGGAGCTTCGAGTGCTTGTCTACCCATCCG
>NZ_JAJHUO010000032.1 GCF_020859565.1 Saccharothrix luteola
GCTCGAACGATTCGCCCGGCAGCGCTCCCACGCGGGAAAGCGCTATCCAGTGGGTGGCCGTCCGACCGCCCCGGCCGCTCACGCGACCTGCTCAGATGATTGGGTCTGTTGGCACCGCTGACGTTCCGGCCACAAGCGGTGCTGGAGCCGACCGTACGAACGCGGCCGACCCGCTGTCAACAACCTCGGCGAAACAGTTTCGCGAGCAGGCAGGGCATCCCTCGAATGGCCCCTCGTCGAACGTTCGACGAACTACGCCGTTCGCCGTGGCGCCGCTCTGCCGTATGGCGCACCTCGCGGGAACGTGCACAGCGGCGTTCTCCTGTGGTGGCAACGAAATTGACGTGTTTACATATGTGATGCGGCCGGATACTGTGCACGTTCACAGTGCCTCTGGCGGCTGTCCCTGCCGCACCTCCCCCGGTCCCTGCCTGACAAGGAGCGCACCGCAGATGCCATGGAACCATCACGCCCCCGCCGATGGGCGACGCCGGGGCCGACCGGTCGGCAAGCCGAAGCCGGAGTCCAATCGAGACGGACACACCTCGACCTGAACCCTCGCCCTCCGCCCTCCGCCCTCCGCCCTCCGCCCTCCGCCCTCCGCCCTCCGCCCTCCGCCCTCCGCCCTCCGCCCTCCGCCCTCCGCCGCCGTGGGAAGCAACTCCGACGAACAGAAATCTGCCATGCACAGATCAAAGTCGATACGTGCACTGCTGGTCGTGACGTCATCTGTCCTCCTTGCGGGTGCTCTGACGTACCCGACCGCGGGGGCCGCACCCGACGCGTCGCAGGCCGAGAGACTGGACCGCGGGCTCATCAGCGTCCACACCGGAAAGGGCAACTTCCTCAGTTGGAGATTGGCGGCCGGTGACGCGCCGGGTACGGCCTTCAACGTCTACCGCGACGGTCTGAAGGTGACGTCCACGCCCATCACCCGCACGAACTTCCAGGACCACGGAGCGCCGGCCGGCACCCTCTACACGGTTCGCCCGGTGGTGCGCGGTGTCGAGCAGGCGGGCGCGGCTTCGGCGGGCGGCTCGCTGCGGATGTCGGCCCACGTCGGCGGCGAGATGGGTGTCACCGCGAGCACGAGGGACGTGCCGTTGCAGATCCCAGCCGGTGGTTCGACGCCGTCGGGCAGCTTCACCTACGAGGCCAACGACGGCAGCGTGGGCGACCTGGACGGTGACGGGCAGTACGAGATCGTGCTGAAGTGGAACCCGACCAACGCCAAGGACAACGCCCAGGCCGGCTACACGGGCAACACGATCATCGACGCCTACCGGCTGGACGGCACTCGGCTGTGGCGGATCGACCTCGGCCGCAACATCCGCTCGGGCGCGCACTACACCCAGTTCCAGGTGTTCGACTACGACGGCGACGGCAAGGCCGAAGTGGCCATGAAGACCGCCGACGGCACCCGTTCCGGCACCGGTCAGGTGATCGGCAACGCCGACGCGGACCACCGCAACTCCTCCGGGTACGTCCTGAGCGGGCCGGAGTTCCTCACCGTGTTCCGCGGCACCGACGGCGCGATCCTGGACACCGAGAACTACGTCCCGCCGCGCGGCAACGTCTCCGACTGGGGCGACAACTACGGCAACCGGTCCGACCGGTTCCTGGCCGGGACGGCCTATGTGGACGGTTCGCGGCCGAGCATCATCATGGCACGCGGTTACTACACCCGTGCGGTGGTCGTGGCGTGGGACTTCCGGAGCGGTCAGCTGACCCGGCGGTGGACCTACGACTCCGGCCGCGGTGGCGCGTACGGGCAGGGCAACCACAACCTGTCCGTCGCGGACGTCGACGCCGATGGCCGTGACGAGATCATCTACGGCTCGGCGACGATCGACGACAACGGCGCCCTCATGTACAGCACCGGCCTGGGTCACGGCGACGCCATGCACGTCAGCGACCTGGTGCCGAGCAGGCCCGGTCTGGAAGTGTTCAACGTGCACGAGTGGACCAGCTCGCCGGCGATGGACGTGCACGACGCGCGGACCGGCGCGTTCCTCTACCGCGCGCCGTCGTGCGGTTGTGACACCGGCCGCGGGGTCGCGGCGGACGTGTGGGCGGGCAACCCCGGCGCGGAGATCTGGTCCTCGTCGGTCGGCGGTCTGCGCAGCGCGGCGAACGGCAGCCAGGTCGCGGCCCGCAAGCCGGGCTCGCAGAACTTCGTGATCTGGTGGGACGGCGACGCGCAGCGCGAGCTGCTGGACGGCACCCAGATCTCCAAGTACGGCACGGGCGGCGACACCCGTCTGCTGACCGGCTCCGGCGTGTCGTCCAACAACGGCACCAAGTCCACGCCGGTGCTCCAGGCGGACATCCTCGGCGACTGGCGCGAGGAGGTCATCTGGCGCACCAGCGACAACCGCGCGTTGCGGATCTACTCCACCACCGACCCGACGAGCATCAGCCGCCCGTCGCTGATGCAGGACCGCCAGTACCGGGTGGCCGTCGCCTGGCAGAACACCGCCTACAACCAGCCGCCCCACCCCAGCTTCGCCACCCCGTGACGCCACGGACAGCCCTAGCCCGACACCCACGACCATCCCTGCGCTCAAGGAGTCGTCCATGACCATGCAACGGCGGAAGTTCCTCACCATCAGCGCGGCCGGTGCCGCGGGCGCCGGTCTGTCCCTGCTCGGCGTGGGCCAGGCGGGCGCCGCGCCGATCGGGTCCCTGGCCACGGCACCGACCACACCGTTCGCGGTCGGCGTGCGCCGGTACAACTGGACCCGCGGCAGCCGCCCCTGCACCACCTACGTCTACTACCCCGCCACCGGCACCGCCGGCGGCAACCCGATCACCGACGCACCCGTCGCCAACGGCGTCTTCCCCGTCTACAACATGACCCACGGCTACGGCAGCAGCCCGCAGAACTCCCTGTTCATCATCCGCGCCCTCGCCTCCGCCGGGTTCATCGTCCCCGCACCCCACTTCAACCACAACTTCACCGACGTCAACAACGGCAACACGTCCAAGGACGTCTCCCAGATCATCACCAACACCCTCGCCCTCAACACCAGCGGACCACTCGCCGGACACATCAACACCTCCATCGGCGTCGGCGTCTCCGGCCACTCACTGGGCGGCATGGTCACCCACGGCCTGCTCACCTCCTGGCCCGACAGCCGCATCATCTCCGCCAACCCCCAATCCTGCGTCGACATGGGCAACCCCTCCAGCACCGTCAACGCCAAGGTCCTGTTCGTCCACGGCGACCGCGACACCACCACCCAGTACTCCTCCGCACGCCAGGCCTACAACGAGATCACCTGGCCCAAGGCCTTCCTCACCTTCGTCGGCGGCAGCCACACCAGCTTCTGGAGCGACCAACGCTTCCCCCGCACCGTCGTCGACTGGGCCCGCTGGACCATGTACGGCGACACCGCCGCACGTGACCGCCTCCCCGCCGACGCCTCCGGCTCCAACACCAGGTGGGAAGCCCAACTCGGCAGCACCCCCACCCTGCCCGGCACCTACACCCTCACCGCGCAGCACAGCGGCAAGACCGCCGAGATCAACGCGGCCTCCACCGCCGCCGGCGCGGCACTCGTCCAACGAACCACCAGCGGCGCCACCAACCAGCACTTCGAGTTCGTGGACGCCGGCGGCGGCCACGTCCGCCTCAAGGCCCGCCACAGCGGCCTGTTCCTCCAGCCCACCGGCACCACCAACGGCGCCGACGTCGTCCAGCAAGCCGACTCCACCACCACCGCACAGCACTGGCGCGTCGTCGACCACGGCAGCAACGTCGTCAGCATCGTCAACCGCGACTCCGGCCTCGCCCTCGACGTCTGGGAGTACTCCACCGCCGACGGCGCCCGCATCTCCCTCTACACCTACAACGCCACCAGCCCCAACCAACGCTTCACCCGCCGCACCGTCTGATCCGAGACCCGACAGGGCACCGCTCGTGCAACGGCGCGAGCGGTGCTCCGTCAGGGCGCCGACAACCCTTCGCGACCACCCTGGACGGGTCCGATGACACAGTCCTCCCTCGATTCGACCCCACCGCGACGTCCGCACCGACGCCGCCTCGCATTCGCCCTCGTCGGCGCGCTGATCGCGAGCGGCGCCGCCGCGCTGGTCGCGGGACCGTCGGCGACGCGGCCGTGATCGACCCGGCGGGGTACTACCAGATCGTGTCGCGGCACAGCGGCAAGGCGGTCGACATCGCCGACCGGTCGACCGCCGACGGCGCCGCCGTCCAGCAGCGGACCCGCGCCGACCAGGCCAACCAGCAGTTCCAGTTCGTGGACGCCGGCGGCGGCTTCCACAAGCTCCGAGCCCGGCACAGCGGCAAGGTGGTGGACATCGCCTCCGCGTCCACGGCCAACGGCGCGAACGTCGTCCAGTGGACCGACGGCGGGGGCACCAACCAGCAGTTCCGGGTGGTCGACACGGACAGCGGGTACGTCAAACTCGTCAACCGCAACAGCGGCAAGGCGCTCGACGTGTGGGAGCAGTCCACCGCCGACGGCGCGCGGATCTCCCAGTACACCGATACGGGGTCGGCCAACCAGCAGTGGCAGCTGGTCCGGGTCGACACCGGGCCGGCGCCGAAGTACGCCGGCTACCTGTTCAGCTACTTCACCGGCGAGGGCACCTCGACCGGCGAGCAGGTGTACTTCGGGCTCAGCCAGGGCAACGATCCCACGCAGTGGCGGCAGCTCAACGGCGGGCGGCCCGTGCTGACCTCGACCGTGGGCGCCCGAGGCGTGCGAGACCCGTTCATCATCCGCTCGCCACAGGGCGACAAGTTCTACCAGATCGCCACCGACCTGCGGATCTACGGCAACGGCAACTGGGACCAGGTCCAGCGGACCGGCAGCAAGTCCATCGTCGTGTGGGAGTCCACCGACCTGGTGAACTGGAGCGCGCCGCGCCTGGCGCGCGTCTCCCCCGACACGGCCGGCAACACCTGGGCGCCGGAGGCGTACTACGACGAGGGCCTCGGCCAGTACGTCGTGTTCTGGGCGTCGAAGCTGTACTCCGCCGGCGACCCGAACCACACCGGCACCACCTACAACCGCATGATGTACGCCACCACGTCCGACTTCCGCACCTTCAGCGCCGCGCAGGTCTGGGTCGACAAGGGCTACTCGACCATCGACTCCACGCTCATCAAGCACAACGGCACCTACCACCGCTTCACGAAGGACGAGCGGAGCTCCTCGCAGTCCCCGTGCGGGAAGTTCATCCTCGCGGAGAAGTCGGCGACCATCCTCAACCGCAACTACTCGTTCGTCGCCGAATGCCTCGGCAACAACGCGCTCAACCAGGGCGAAGGACCGCTGGTCTTCAAGTCGAACACCGAGGAACGCTGGTACATGTTCATCGACGAGTACGGCGGTCGCGGCTACATCCCGTTCACGACCACCGACGTGAACACCCGGCAGTGGTCACCCGTCTCCGGCTACACGATGCCCGGCAGGCCGCGCCACGGCACCGTCCTGCCGGTCACCCAGGCCGAGTACGACCGGCTGCTGCAACGCTGGGCCTGAGCCGCCCCCGAGCAGCCCGTTCGCCGAACGGGGAAGCGAGCTGGAGCCGCTCGGTCCCCGTTCGGCGGCCGGGTGATACCCGGAGGTGACGCGTTTCGCGGAACGAGCGCACGACCCGATCCTGGGCAAGAGCTTGGTCGCCTACGCGATCAAGGACTGAGGCCATGGACCAGGAGACCGCGTGGACCATCGCCGCGACCCAACGAGCCGACGGTTCCATCCCCTGGGAACCCGGACGCCACGTCGACCCGTGGAACCACGTCGGAGCCGCGATGGGCATGGCGGTCACCGGACTGCGGCACGAGGCAGAAGCCGCCTACCCCTGGCTCGCCCGGACCCAGAACCCGGACGGCTCGTGGTTCGCCGCCTACCGGGATGGCCACGCGGCGGACCGTTCACGCGACACCAGCTTCAGCGCCTACGTCGCCGTCGGCCTACGTCACCACTGGCTCCTGGCCGGCGACGAGCGCTTCCTCACCCGGATGTGGCGGTCGTGAGCCGTGCCCTCGACTTCGTGCTGGGCCGTGCAAGCACCGGACGGACGGATACCTGGCGCCGCAACAAGTTCGGCATCGCCACCGACGAAGTGATGCTCGCCGGGTGCTCCAGCATCCACCAAGCCCTTCTGTGCGCCACCGACTTGGCTGTCGACCTCGGCCAGCCACCCACCCGCTGGCGCGCCGCAGCGCACCTGCTGAGTCAGGTGATCGCGAACTCGCCCGAGGCGTTCACCGTCAAGCCGCACGCCATGGACTGGTACTACCCGGTGCTCGGCGGCGTGCTCACCGAGGCGACGGCGTCAACGCGGGTCGCCGAAGGCTGGGACCGTTTCGTGGCACCCGGTCTCGGTGTGCGCTGCGTCCACGACCAGCCATGGGTCACCGGCGGGGAAACCGCTGAACTGGCCCTCACCCTCGCCACCCGCGGCCGACGCGACACCGCGCGTGAACTGCTCCGCGACACCGCCCCACTGCGGCACACCGACGGCTCTCGTACTGGACGGGCGACCAATACGCCAACCAGGTTCTGTGGCCTCAAGAACGCGCCACCTGGACCGCTGGAGCCATCCTCCTCGCACGCGCTGCGATCACAGACCAACCGGCCACCCAGCAGACCTTCACGACTTCGCTCCACCTCGACCCATCGACCGCCGACTTCGCACTGGACGATCCCGTACCACGACGAACACACCCCCTGCCGCCCGCATGAAGTCCGTCCACTAGGCGCGGCACGACCAAGCCCGACCCAGTCCGGCTCCTCGGCGCGCGACAGGCCCAATGCTCGCCGAGCGAGGTCGGACACCTCGAAGGCCCAACCCACAGGTCGGTGTTCCCGCACGACGCGCGCGATCGAACAACGCTACTTGTGCGCTACGTGCGCCGGTTCCGCATCGCGCGGATCGAACCGGCCCGCAAGAACGGCAATAGCGAGCCGAGCTGCGTCATCTTGGATGAGGTCCTGACCCAGCCCAGCGGGGACTTCTAGAAAGCCAACGTGTTGATGGAGGTCGCCAACTTGACCTCTATTGCTCCGAATGCGGCGCCGTCCATCAAGGCTGCGTGACGGGTCCGTCTCGACCTGGGCCCAGCAGGATCATCTCGGCAGGCATCCGCACCGGTCCGGACCAACTCCGCGCTTACCTGGTCCGTTGGCGGCAGCGGCGAGGGAGCAGTGGCGGAGCTTCAGCAGCCTGCTCCGTGTGGCTGACTGTTCCCCACGCGAGCGGCGACGCTTCCGATGAGTCCCCTCACTGCCGGGCGCACTCAGTCTTTCCTGCATGAGCGGGACGCCCATGAGAGCCGCACATCGCGGCGCGGCGTCTCTCGCGCACGGGAGGGCTGAATAAGACCACGTCTCACGTGGTCTTAGCCGGGCTACCTTACTGTTCAAGCAGTCTCTCCGCTCGCTCCAAGTATGGCATCGCCTCCCTGCCAGCACGCCCGTTGACCAGCTTGTAGACGTCAGTCGCGTTCTCCGGTCGAGCTTCGGCGAGTTCTCGCAAGTCCCTAATCAGGTGCTTGAGATGCCCCTCCACCCCAGTCCAACCGACGACGGGATCATCACGATTCCCGGCCCAGATGGAGTCCACTTCCAGCATGCAGTTGACCACCTGGAGACACAGCTCACCATCGATTTTCCTCCAATTTTCGAACACGAGCAGGAGCGCCTCTAGCACCACTTGGAGCATCTCCTCAGCCACGCCGAACTCATTGCGTTGTTCCAGCCAATCGACGTCTTTCGACAGAGAAGGCAGCGCATAAGCGATCTTCTGCTCTGCCTTCTCCGGCGTAGCCCCTCTGCGTCTGAGAGGGATCGCCACCATCCCGCTCAGCGCGTCCCAGGCTGCCCCATGTCCTCGAACGCTCCGATACCCCTCGTCGTAGACCTGGTATATCGGCAGCACCCGATTCAACGCCGCTACGACGAACACAGTGCGTCGATCCGATGGAAGCGCTGCGCACAGCTCCTTGACGACATCGTTTTCTTCAATCGACACCAATTGAGACTCCTGTCACCTGCACGTCATGACGGCCACTCAGCCGTGTTGGGCGAAGTAATAGTGGCACCTCGGCCTGTCAGGAATGCACGACAGGCCGGACAGAAAGGCCTACTTGCAGCAACCCCACGCGGTGCGAGCCCCAGATGGTCGGCTGCTAACACGGCCTTGACCTCGGCGTGCGCACCACCAGCTATCGACACCGCGAGGTTGCCGTCATCCACCACAGCCGGCCCCGTCGGATCGCCGCCCTCGTCGCGCACCACTCGGGAGCCCACGTCCCCGCCGAGGTCCTCGGAGTCCGCGAACACCTCGACGCCTACCCGCGCGAGCAGGAGCCGGTGGCGGACGCCCTGGCCCACGCCGACCAGACCCTGGACCGCCACGGCCCCGACGCCCTACGCCCGCGTGCACCACCTGCGCGCACCGCACCTGCTCGCCACCGCCACCAGGGTAGAAGCGCGGCTCGCCAACCCGGAGACGACGCCGCGAAGCCGACGAACTCCGCGCGATCAAGGGTGAGCCGCAGTCACTCCGCATGAACGCTGCGGCTGAATGGTCGAGACGCACCGGGCGTGACCCGCGGGACACTGTCCGCGGGCGGGTGAACACGGAGAGGACGCAAACCTTGCGCGCTAGGTGGAACGGACACCGCGTCACCGCCTTGTCCCTGGTCTCGGTCCTGGTGATCGCCGGGGCGCTGACGGGGGCCGCAGGGCCTGCGGCGGCGCAGACGACCGCGGTGCGGATGGACTACACCTGCACGACCTCCCCAGGGCCGAGCGTCGAGGTGACCGTGTGGGTCGTCGGAGGCCTGCCGGACGACGGCGCGGGGCCGAACAGCGTCTCCTACCTCAACCCCGCCTTCATCGACGTGGACCTGGACGTGCGCGAACTGCGCCCAGTGATCGCGTTGGCCGGCGGGGTGCGCGTGGACGGCGACAGCACGGCGGTGCTCGACGCGCACATCACCGGTGCGGAGGGGACGCAGACCACCCAGGTCCCGTTCACCTTCGCTCCGACGTGGGTGACGGACGTCCGAACGGCCGCGCTGCGGGCCAGGGGCGCCTTCCCGGTGCAGCGCTTCAGCACGGCGGGCTACTACGACCTGCACGTGGACGACCTGACGCTGGCACTGCGCCCCGAACGCGCCGACGGCACGCCTCTCGGCACGGTCACCGCGTCCTGCTCGCACGACCCGGCGCAGGACGACCTGCTGGGCACCGTGTGGTCGCAGTTCGCCGTCTTCGACGGGCCGCTGCGCCCGACCGGGCTGCGGGTGGTCTCGACGACCCCGACGTCCGTGACGCTGGCCTGGGAAGCTTCTTCCTGGTGGACCCCGACCCTGGGCTACGAGGTGTACCTGGACGGAGGCCACACCGGCCTGGTCACGGAGAAGCAGGTGACGCTGACCGGACTGACCCCCGACCGGCAACACCGGGCGAAAGTCGTCACCACGGACGTGCAGGGCAACCGGTCACCCATGAGCCAGGGCCTGATCTTCACCCTTCCGCGGGCCTGACCCACGCGACTTCGCGGATCACCGGGGTCCGCCGCTCGGCAGTCCCGGTGCCACGATTGTCGTGCCCGATCGCGTGTCGCATGTGGACGCTCTGGAAGACCACGCCCCAGCGGTTGCGGGCGACGCGCCGGGGCGCCCATGACGACCGACCCTCTGACGCGGCAGACCAGTGGTTCGGAGTCCCACAGGAGGCCACGGACACGGCAGTGGGGGGGGGGGGGGGGGGGGGGGGGGGGGGGGGCGGGCCGGCGCCCCCCCCCCCCCCCCCCACGGGTGTGACCGGGTCAGCTCGCGGTGCAGGAGGCGGTCGGGGCGCTGTTCGCGCCGCGCGACGAGGCCGTGAACCCGAACGAGGTGCTGCCGCCCGCGCCGAGGCTGCCGTTGTAGCCGGCGTTGCGGGCCGTCACGGTCGAGCCGCTGCTGGTGACGGTGGCGTTCCAGGCGTTGGTGATGGCCTGGCCGTCGGCGAAGGTCCAGGTGACGGTCCAGCCCTTGATCGCCGACGTCCCCGCCGTGATCCGGACCTCGCCCTGGAAGCCGCCCGGCCACTGGTTGGTGACCGTGTAGGCGGCGGTGCAGGCGAGTCCGCCGCCGGGCGTGGTGGTCGTGGTGGTGGTCGTCGTCGTGGTGGTCGTGGTGGTCGTGGTCGTGCCGCCGAAGATCGCGGCTTCCTTGGCGGTGGCCTTGATGCCGTTGGCGCCGTTGAAGATCCGCTGACCCCACGTGGTGAGCCGGGCGGGGTCGAAGGCGGTCGCCATGTCCAGGATCGGGTCGGAGTTGCCGCTCCACGACCAGGCCAGGTAGCCCAGGCCCCGCTTCTGCGCCTCGCTCAGGATCGTCTCGTGGTCGACCTCACCGCTCTTGAACTGCCAGCCGAACTCGCCGACGACCAGCGGCAGGCCCTTGCTCTGGAAGGCGTCGAAGTAGGAAGTGATGCTCGAGGCTGTGTTGTAGACGCTGTACATGTGGATGGAGAACACGGTGTTGCGGCGGGAGTCGGCGTTCCAGATGGTCTGGGCGTTGTCCCGCATGACGTTCTGCCAGTCCTGGCCCCAGTTCGGCCCGTCGACCATCAGCAGGTGCTCGAAACCGTTGGCCCGCAGCTTCTTCACCGCGTTCGCGGTCGCATCGGTCCACTGCGCGGCGTCGACGTTGCCGATCGGCTCGTTGCCGATGTTGATGACGACGTAGTCCTCCTGGCCCACCAGAGCGCTCTTCTGGCCGATCCAGTAGTTCGCCGCCTCGTCCAACGACGCCGCCGCGCCCTCCTCCCCGTACCCGGTGGTGTCGTGCACCTCCAGCACGCAGATCATCCGGTTGCGCTTGCACAGGTCGATCACGGCGGGCACGTCGGTGGACGGCCCCCACCGCTTCCCGGTGCCCAGCACCACGCGCACGGTGTTCGCGCCCAGCGCCTTGATGTCGGCGAACGAGTCGGTCTCGCCGGTGAACCAGACGTGCGGGTGGTTGACACCCCGCATCACGAACGGCTGCCCGCCGGCCTCCACGACCTTGGTCCCGCTGACGTGCAGGCCCACTGCCTCCGGGGCGGCTTCCTGGGCCTGTGACAGGGCGGTCGTCCCTAAGCCGGCGGCGACGAGCAGCGCGGCGACGGCCGCAGCGATCCTTGTTCTCATGGTCTTTCGACACCTCGTTGAGTCGATGACACTTGTCCGGTTTGTCTGCCCAGCTCAAGCCTCGTACAGGGTTCGACTGCTCCACGGTCCTGGGAGCGCTCCCAGAAGAGCTGTTGACAGTACGTCATTGCATGGCCGCAGCCCGGAGGTCCACCAGCTCGACCCGAGCCGTCGCGGCCCGGTCGCGGAACGGGGTGGCGCCTGACTGCGAACCGTATTAGTTTCTAGCTGGAACTTGTGCTCCCACACGGTACGTCCGCCATCGCCGAGAAGTCAACGCCTGCCCGTATAGGTCCCTGACCAGTAGTTTTGATCGCACTCACCACCAGCCACACCCAGGCGGGCGTGCCACGCGGGGCCGATGAACCCACACCCCTCCCCGCCGAACCGGAGGTGAACAGGTGAACCGATCGACGCGAGGACGCCCGCTCAAGTCACTCCCACTACGCAGGTGGTCGGTTCACCGAATATCACGCTTAGTAATGAACTCTGGTAACGCTCCCACACGCACGAGGAGTGGTTTCGTGACAACACCCCACGCGACGGCGAGCACCGCGCTCCGGGAGCCCCGGTATCGTCGGCCGGTGACCTCGGAAGCCGGCACCCGCACCACTCCCTCGTGGCCGGACCTGTCCTCCGTCGCCCGGGACGTCCTGCTGGAGGTGCTGGTCCACGGGCCGCTGTCCCGGGCCGAGATCGCCGACCGGCTGCACCTGTCCCGGCCGACCCTCACCCGCGTGACCAGGTCATTGATGCTCGAAGGGCTTCTGGTGCAGGGCGACAACCGGCCGCACCCCTCGGCCGGTCGGCCCTCCGAGATGCTCCACGTGCGGGGCGGGGCACACCACTTCCTCGGCGTGAAGCTGACCGCCGAACGGCTCTACGCCACGATGACCGACCTGACCACGACTGCGGTCGCCGCCACCCACGAGCCGCTGCGCTCCCCCGACCCCGACGACGTGGTCGCCCAGATCGCCGACGTGGCCACGCGCTTCCCCCTCGCGACCGGCGTGGGGGTGACGCTGGGCGGGATCGCCCTCGACGGTGTGGTGGTGCGCGACGAGCACCTCGGCTGGACCGACGTGCCGCTCAAGGCCGCGGTAACCCGGGCCACCGGCGTCCCCACCGCGGTCGGCAACGACGTGCAGGCGCTCACCGCGGCGCAGCACTGGTTCGGTCCCGGCGCCGGACTGCGGTCCATGGCGGTCATCACCGTCGGCGCGGGCGTCGGCACCGGGCTGATCCTCAACGGCGGCCTCGTCGAAGGCGCGCACGGCCTGCCGCCCTGCTTCAGCCACACCCTCGTCGACGCACGCGGACCGCTGTGCGGCTGCGGCCGGCGCGGGTGCGTCTCCGCCTACCTGCTGACGCACGTGATACTGCGACGCCTGACCGGTCGCCCCACCTACGAAGAGGCACTCGACCGGGCCCGCGCGGGAGACCCGCAGGCGCGGCAGGTGTTCGACGAGGCCGGCTACGCGCTCGGCGTGCTCATCGGCACCGTCGCCAACGCCGTCGACCCGCAGAAGGTCCTGCTCACCGGCGAGGGCCTGCCGCTGTACGAGGTCTCGACGCAACTGGTGCACGACGGCATCGAGGACACCTTCGACGACGACCCGGCGTTGGTGGAGCTGGACGTGCAGCCGTTCGACCACAGCGAGTGGGCCAGGTCCGGCGCCGCTCTGGCCATCAAGGCGACGATCACCGGCACGGTCTGACGTCCGAGATCGGGCAGCGGCACTACCCACCTGTACCCGCAGAGCTTCGCGGACTCCGGCCGTGCCGGCGCCGACGGGATCGGCGACCTCGCCGAGATCACCGCCCGGCTCGACTACCTGCGGTGGCTGGGCGTCGGCGCCGTGTGGCTCGACGTCGTCGCCGGGCACACCTCCGACCAGCACCCCTGGTTCCGGGCGTCCGCCGACGACCCGGACGACGACCGGTACGTGTGGAGCGACGTCCCCGTCGAGGGCTTCGTGCCCGGCTCGGGGCGGCGCGGCGGCTCCTACCTGCCGAACTTCTTCCCCGTGCGGCCCGCGCTCAACTTCGGCTACGCGCGCACCGACCCCGACGAGCCGTGGCGCGCCCCGGTCGAAGCCGACGGGCCGCGGGCCAACCGCGCCGCGCTGCGGGAGATCATGGCGCACTGGTTCGACCTGGGGGTCGCCGGGTTCCGCGTCGACATGGCGGCGTCGCTCGTCAAGGACGACCCCGGCCTCGTGGAGACGGGCCGGCTGTGGCGCGAGAGCTGCGACTGGCTCGACGCCACCTAAGCCCCGGCGGTTCACCGGCCGGCGGCCCACAGGCCTTCCGGCACCGGTTCCCGGATCCGGTCCGCGGCGGCACGGACGTGGTCGACCGCGCCGAGCCCGGTGACCACGGACGCGACGGCAGGGTGTCGCAACGGGAACGCCATGGCCGCGTGCGGCAGCGTGGTCCCGTGCCGCTCGCACGTCCCGGCCCACGACCGGGCCACCGCGAGCACGTCGGCCGGCGCCGGCCCGTAGTCGAAGTAGGCGTCGTCCGGCGGCCAGGGCCGAGCCAGGAGACCGGAGTTGTAGGGAGCGGCGGCCAGGACCGACACCCCGCGTTCCGCACACGCGTCGAGCAGGGGCGCCGCCGTTCGATCCACGAGGGTCCAACGGCCGGCCACCATGATGACGTCGACGTCGGTCTCCCGGACCGCCCGCAGCGGCGCCTGCCACTGGTTCATCCCCAAGCCGACCGCCCGCACGACCCCTTGCTCGCGCAGCGCGACCAGGGCGGGAACGGCTTCGGTCAGCGCTTGGTCGACGTGGTCGTCGGGATCGTGGACGAGCACGATGTCGATCCGGTCGACACCCAGGCGCCGCAGGCTGGCGTCGATGCTGCGCAGCACCCCGTCGGCGCTGTAGTCGCGGACGCGGACCTGGTCGTCCGGCACGTCGAACCCACCGTGCGCCAGGTCCGAGCCCGTGGGCGCGGGATTCGGCTCCAGCAGCCGTCCGACCTTCGTGGAGATGACGTAGTCGTCGCGCGGCCGGCCGGCCAACGCGGCGCCGAGCCGCCGTTCGGACAGGCCGAGCCCGTAGTGGGGCGCGGTGTCGAAGTACCGCACCCCTTCCGCCCAGGCCGCCTCGATGACGGCGTGGGCCACGTCGTCCGGTCGAGCCCGGTAGAGGTTGCCGATCGGCGCGGCGCCGAACCCCAACTCGGTCACGGTGACGCCGGTGGTCCCGAGTGGACGTCGCGGCAGTTCCCGGGTGTCACCGCTCATCGCCGCACCCCCGCACGGCGGAGGGTGCGCATCTCGTCCGCGGCCGAGCCGGCGGCACGCCCGGCGCCGGCAACTCGACCTGTGCGGTCGAGCGCGGCGGTGGTCGGACAACTCGTTCGCTGCAACTGCGCTCCTCGGTTTCGACTGTTGACATCGATCGCAGAGCCGGACAACTTCGGCGACCGCGCGCACCCCCCGCTCATACATCCGATCTATGGTCGGTATGTATACGCATCCGCGCTGCAACGCACAAGACACCCTGCCGCATACCGGCCGACACGCATCTCGTTACCCCAGAGGACTAGTCAGCGTCTTGTTGATCTCACACCGACGACCAGGCCGGGCGGTCGACCTCACAGGCGTCCACCCCCGTTCGACGGGAATACCTCCAAGGTCTGGTCCGCCGGCGGCGTTCCGGCGCAAGCTGGACCTCGACCCCGTTCCGGCACCAAGCCGGAACCCGGGATCTGGAACAACAGGTCGTAGCCCTCGGCGGCACCGTCCACGTCGGCGACAGCTGACAGAGCGCGATGTGCCGGGCGGTGGCGCTGTCATCGCCACCGGGCCGCGGACAGGACAGTGTCAGCGCCGTGGCTGCACGGTGTCAGCGCGGCCGGTGATCGTATCCCCATCGAACGGCCCGACCACCCCGGACGGGCCACTCACCAGGGGAGATGCGACATGCCCAGCTTCACCACGCCGGCACCCGTCACCGCCGCGCTGACCACCGCCGGCGCCCACGTCCGGGTCACCGCCGGCGACCGCGCCGACACCGTCGTGCACGTCGAGCCGCTCGACAGCGCGAACAAGACCGACGTCAAGGTCGCGGAACGCACCAAGATCGACTTCACCGACGGCACGCTGTCGATCAAGACCACCAAGTCCGGCGACAAGACCGGCTCGGTCGCCATCACCGTCGAGCTGCCCGCCGGCTCCGCACTGGTCCTGAACACCGCGTGGAGCGACGTGCGCGCCACCGGCCCACTCGGCGCCTGCGAGCTCAACACCGCCTCCGGCCACGTCCTCCTCGACCGGGTCGCCGCGCTGCGCGGCAACCTCGGCGGCGGCACGGTCCAGGTCGACCACGTCGCGGGCGCCGTCGACGTCGACGGCGGCACGGCGGGCCTGCGGCTGGGCGAGGTCGACGGCACCGTCCGCTACCAGGGCACGACCGGCGAGGTCTGGATCGGCCACGCCCGCTCCGACATCGACCTCGGCGGCTCCAACGGCGCCTTCACCGTCGACCACGCGGACGGCAGCGTCACCGCCCGCGCCGCCAACTGCCCCATCCGCATCGGCCACGTCACCCGCGGCCAGGTCGAACTCGCCAACGCCTCCGGCGGCATCGAGATCGGCGTCCCCGACGACGCCACCGCCGAAGTGGACGCCAACAGCACCAAGGGCGTCGTGCGCAACACCCTGCCCGCACCGACCAACCCCACCGACACCGTCAAGATCCACGCCCGCACCCGGCTCGACGACATCGTCATCCACCGCGCCACGGCCTGAACCCCGACCCACCAGGAAGGACCAATCACCATGAACACCACCTACGAGCAGGTCGAGCAGGGCTGGGGCAAGGTCGCCGACGTCTTCCGCGCGAACTTCGCGGACGGCGGCGAGGTCGGAGCGGCGTGCACCGTCTACGTCGGCGGACGACCGGTGGTCGACCTGCGCGACGGCCTGGCCGACCGCGAGACCAACCGCCCGTGGACCGGGGACACGATCGTCCAGGTCGCGTCCACCACGAAGGGCGCCGCCGCCATCTGCGCCCACATGCTGGTCCAACGCGGCGAGCTGGACCTCGACGCCCCGGTGACCAGGTACTGGCCGGAGTTCGGCGCGAACGGCAAGGCCGACATCCCGGTCCGCTGGCTGCTCTCGCACCAGGTCGGCCTGCCGATCGTGGACGGGCCGCTGACGTTCGAGCAGGCGTGCGCCTGGGACCCGGTCATCCGCGCGCTCGAAGCGCAGGCGCCGCTGTGGCAGCCGGGCACCGAGCACGTCTACCACAGCATGACCTACGGGTTCCTCGTCGGCGAGGTCGTCCGCCGGGTCACCGGCAAGTCACTCGGCACGTACTTCGCCGACGAGGTCGCCGCCCCGCTCGGCCTCGACGCCTGGATCGGGCTGCCCGAGGAGCACGAGGACCGCGTCGCCACCCTCCACTACGCCGCACCGTTCAGCGTGGAGGAACTGCTCGCCGGGATGATCGCCACGACCGGGCTGGACGCCGACACGGTCACCGCCTGGGTCCAGGCCGTCTGGGGCGCGGACTCGGTCCAGGCCCGCGCCGGCGAGGTCGGCGGCGCCTTCGACAACACCTCCGCCTACTTCACCACCCGTGCTTGGCGCGCCGCCGAGTTCCCGGCCGCGAACATGGTCGCCGACGCGCACTCGATCGCCCGCATGTACGCGGCCACGGTCAGCGACGTCGACGGCGTGCGGCTGCTCGACCCGGCGACCGTCGAGCGGGCGACGGAGGTCCAGACCGGCGGGACCCGCATGCACGGCCTGCCCGCGGGCCTGGAGATCCCGGCCGACCGCTCCTTCAACATGTCCCTCGGTTTCTGGCGGTCCTGCCCGCCGATGCCGATGCTCGGCCCGGGGTCGTTCGGCCACCCCGGCTCCGGCGGGTCGATCGGCTTCGCCGACCCGGACGCCGGTGTCGGCTTCGCCTACGTCACCAACCTGTGGAACTTCCGCCCCGACGACCCGCGCGCGGCCGACCTGGCCAAGGCCGTCCGCGACTGCCTCCGGTGACGCCGAGGCGGTGAGATCACCAGACGGCTCCCACCGGCGACGGCCTCCGCGGGTGCGCAGACCATGCGGAGGCCGTCTCCCAGGTGGCGACAGCGCCGGCCGCGACCGGTCACGAGCCGGCCGGTCACGACCGGTTCGGGTCGAACCCGCTCACCTGACCCGGACCGTCGTGATCGGGGAGTCGCACCCGATGAACGCCGTCGACCCGGCGTGGACCCACCGGTACTCGGTGGTGGAGTCGCTGCGGCCACCGGCGTCGAGCACCTTGACCGGCATCGCGCGGGCGGTCCAGGCCGCACCGGCGATACCGATCCCGTTGCCGGTGTTCGCCGCGGCGATCCCGGCCGTCATCGTGCCGTGGCCGTGGTCGTCCGAGTCGGCGCCGGCCGCGATCTCCACGCCGGTCAGGGCGTTGTAGCCGGTGACCGTCACACCTCGCAGATCGTCGTGCAGCCCGTTGACGCCGGTGTCCAGCACCGCGGCCACCTGACCGGTCGAGCCTTTGTTGACGTCCCAAGCCTGTCCCAGCCGAACCGTGTCCGAACAGGACAGTTGGTGGCTCGCGAAGAACGGGTCTCCGGGCGTGGCCGTGGTACGCCGCTCGTAGTCGAGCGAAACCTCGGCCACCGCCGGGTCCTGCCGCAGCTCGCGCAGCAGGTCCTGGGCGTCCCCTTCGCCGACCGCTGCCTTGTCGGGTCGCTGCGATCCCGGAAAGCGCTCCGGCTCGGCGTCCGCGAGAGGGCGGCAGACTGATCACATGACGGATCTGACCGCCGAACACGTGGTTGATGGTCGCGCACCGCAGACCCCAGCCCTTGCCCCGAACGGGAAGCTGCTCTGCTACGTCCTCGCTCCCACCAGCCGGACCGGTGACCACCTCGACACCGAACTCCGGCTCGTCGACACCGACGGCGCCGCCGCGTCGCGCCGGGCGACCACCGACACCGCAACGGAGTCCCGACCACGCTGGTCCGCGGACTCGGGCACGGTGTTCTTCCGGTCCGACCGCGCGGACCGCGGCACCTCGCAGGTGCACCGGCTCACCCTCGCCTCCGGCGCGGTGACCGCGGTGACCCACTGGCGCGCCGGCATCATCGACCACCTGCCGCTCGCGGACCCCGACCTGGTCGCCCTGCTCGCCCAGGACGAACCCACCGAACAGGACATGCGCCGCGCCCGGGACCGCGACGACGCCGTTGTGGTCGGCGAACGCGAACCGCGGGCCCGACTGCGCCTGCTCGACCTGCACACCGGCCAGGTCACGACGCCGGCTGTGTTCGGCGACCGGCACGTCGTGGAACTGCGGCAACGACCCGACGGCGGCCCGCTCGCCGTGCTCACCCAGGCCGGCAGCGACCACGACTACGGCCCTCGCACCGGCCGCCTGCACCTGTTCGACCCCACGACCGGGGCCACCGTGGACCTCGGCGCGGTCGGGGCGGACGCACGGTCGCTGGCCTGGTGGCCTGGCGAGGACGGCTGGCACCTGGGCTACCTCGCCCTCACCCCGCCGTCGCTGCAAGCCGGCACCGCCGTGTTCGACCTGGCCGTGGACAGCCGCGTCCTGCGCAACCGGACGTCCGGCCTCCCGATGTGCCCCACCGAACTGCACCAGACCGATACCGCTCCACTGGTCGTGTTCGCCGACGGCCTGAACACGACCCTGGCCCGGCTCGAGCCGACCGGTCCCACGACCTTGTCGCAGCACCCCGGCCGCCTCGACGACCTCACCACCACACCCGCCGGCGAGCAGATCGGGGCTCTGACCGGCACCCGGTACGAGCCCGCCAACGTCCACGTCGGGCCACCGACCGGGCCGCTGCGAAAGATCACCGACACCCGTCCGGAACTGAACGGCACCGCTCTGGGGACCCAACGACCGCTGGCCTACCGCGCCGCCGACGGCCTCGACCTCGACGGCCTGCTCGTGCTGCCAGTCGGGAGAACCGCCTCGGACGGCCCGTTCCCGCTCGTCACGATCGTGCACGGAGGCCCGTACGACCGCTACGCCGATCGTCTCCAGCTGTTCTGGTTCCCCAGCGCGCAGTGGCTGGCCACCGCCGGCTACGCGGTGTTCCTGCCCAACCCGCGCGGGGGCCAGGGTCACGGCCACCGGTTCGCCCTCAGCGTGGCGGGCCGGGTCGGGCAGGAGGAGTGGACCGACATCCTGACCGGCATCGACCTGCTCGTCACCGAGGGCGTCGCCGACCCGGATCGGCTGGGCATCGCCGGCGGGAGCCACGGCGGGTTCATGTCCGCCTGGGCCGTGGGCCAGACCGACCGGTTCCGCGCCGCGCTGGTCCTCGCCGGGGTCGTCGACTGGGGCATGCTCGCCGCGACCGGCGAGCACGGCCAGTTCGAAGCGGCGCTCGGCGGCAGCACGGGGTGGTCCGGCATCGGTCCGCATCCGCACGACGCCGTCAGTCCGATCTCCTTCGCCGGTCGCATTCGCACGCCGGTGCTCATCCTGCACGGCGCGGAGGACACCAACGTGCCCCTCGGCCAGTCCGTGTACCTCCACCGGGCGCTGCGCCACTTCGGCGTCGAGCACGAGTTCGTGATCTACCCGAGGGAGGGGCACTCGATCCGGGAACGCCACCACCAACTGGACGTCCTGCACCGGACCCGCACGTGGTTCGGCCGCTGGCTCCGGCCCTGACCGAGGGCGCGTGGCCCACCCCTCGCCGGCAGCTCACGGACGAGGTTTCGCACATCGTGAGGGGCGTGGCTGGGAACCCCGCCGCACCGCGTAAGAGCGCAATGCGCGCAGGAAGTCCACTTGCCGGAAAGCGGGCCAGTAGACGTCGCAGAAGTGCAACCGGGAATCGGCGGCCTGCCACAACAGGAAACCGGAGAGCCGGCGTTCGCCGCTGGTCCGGATGACGAGGTCGGGGTCCGGCCTGCCGGCGGGGTCGAGGTGGGCGGTGATGTCCTCGACGGTGAGCGTGGCGGCCAGTTCCTCAACGGTGACACGGCGTTCGGCGGCCTGGTCGAGCAGCGAGCGGACCGCGTCGACGATCTCCTCGCGGCCGTCGTAGCCGACCGCGACCGTCAAACTCCGAGTCGGTCGCACGCTCCAACGTCATGTCCCGCGCCCTCTTGAGCGCGTGCGCGGTCGAGTCGGGGAGGAGGTTGAGCCGCCCGGTCACGTTCAGGCGCCACCTCTCCGACCGCGCCACCACCCGGTCGACCACGACCCGTTCGACGACCTCCATCAGGAAGGCCGTCTCCTCCGAACCGCGCTTGCGCAGGTTGTCGCTCGACGCGACGAACACGGTCACATACCGGATGCCGAGGTCGGCGCACCACCCCAGGACGGTCTCCAGGTGCTCACCGCCGTGCAGGTGACCGATGCTGGGGTTCGCGTAACCCCGTTCGCGGGCCCAGCGACGATTCCCGTCCATGATGAGCGCGACGTGGCGGGGAAGCAGACCGCTCGCCACCTGACGGCGCAGCCGTCGAGCGTACAAAGACTCGACCAGTCCCACGGGGCGAAGGTACACCGGTCGAACCTGCATCCGCCGGGACCGTTCGGCGCGCGGGACCCAACCGGGCCCTTCCCACCTGGGATGATCTCGGTCATGAGCACCAACGCGGAACGCGACCGGGCGAGCCTTCGGCGGCGGGTGGAGGTGTTGACGCTGCCGGTCGTGCCGCTTCGACGGCACGGCTTCGTGAGGCCGGCGGACCCCACCGCGACGACGTGGGAGCCCGAGGCGGTGAGCGTGGGTCCCGACGGCACGGCCTTCGCCGTGTGGCCGTACCGCGACGGCGGCAAGCGGAAGCAGGTGACCTGGCACGTCGGCGGCCGGCGGAGGGTCGTCGGCGCGATCGAGGTGGAGACGGACCTGCGGGTGAGTTTCGTGCAGCCGCTGCCCGACGAGCGCGTTCTCCTGGCGGCTGCACGGGCCAAGCCCGGCGCGGTCAACGCGGAGGTGTGGACCAGCGGCGGCGAGCTTGAGCACAGCGGATACATCGGTGACGCCATCGAGGAGCTGCTGACCACGCCCGCGGGCAAGGTTTGGGTCGGGTACTTCGACGAAGCGATGGGCGGGAGTGGTCCGGAAGGGCACGGGCTCGCCCGCTTCAGGGACGATCTGACCACCGAGTGGCTCTACCCGTTCGATGCCGGTCTGCCCTACATCTCCGACTGCTACTCGCTCAACGTCGACGGTGAGACCGCCTACTTCTGCCCCTACAACAAGTTCCACATCCTGTCCGCCGTCGGCACCGCGGTGACCGATTGGGGACCCTCCCCGTACAGGTCGGCCCACCAGCTGCTGCGACGCGGTCCGGACCTCGCCCTCCTCCGCGGCTCGGGTCCCGAGTACGACGTCGCGACGCTGCTGCGGATCTGCCAGGACGGGGTACGTCAGCAAGGCGGGCGTTGCCGTCTGGTCCTGCCCGACGGCTTGGAGGCCCGCGGACTGCGTTACACCGGCAGAGGCGATGTGCTGCACGCCTTCCTCGGATCGACCTGGTACTCCATCGACTTGGACATGCTGAGCGCGGCAGCGAGCCAAGGCCGCGCATAACCGACCCACCCCGAAACGCACAGGAGACCTGCTCGGTGCCGCGAGTACCGGCGGCGGCCGGCGCGGGTGCGGCCACCGCTGGTCCCGGTGCGCGAGTGCTACCCCAACGACGAGTCGATGTGCCCGGCCAGTTCGGCGGGCGACGGGTGCGCCCATACCTCCGCGGGGGTCAGGGAGATGTCCAGGTCCACGTGGAGTCTGCGGGTGAGGGCGACGGCGAGCAGCGAGTCCAGCCCGAGATCGGTGAACTTCGCGTGCGCCGTGACGGCCGAGGGCTGGGTGCCGAGCAGTGCGGCGAGCGCGTGCACCACGGCCTCCGACCGCGAGCACCACCCCGGCGGCGTCGGAGCCGAGGGCGGGCGGACCCCGTCGCCCCGATGCCGGTACGCGGTGCCGCGCCCGCGCCGTAACGCCCTGCCCTCCGCTGCGACACCCCTTGTGCAGGGGTTCATCTCATCGAGGAGGTGGCGCGATGCCGTTCTCGCGCCGCACTGCCACCGCACTGGCCGTCGTGCTGATCGCTTCCGGTTGCCGACATTCGGATCCAGGGCCGACCACTACCGGCGACGCCCCTCCCACGACCTTCCCGGCGACCGTGACCGTGCCGACGGCGTCCACCGCGGGCCGCTATTGCGCCCCGATCCCGGTCCAGGCCCCCTGGTCGTTGTTCGTCACGGCGTGTCGGCGCCTGAACGGCGACGTCGAGGTCACCAACGGCTCCAAAGTGGTCCTGCTCGTCTCCGCACCGACCGCCCGGGTCACCGTCACGCAACCGGTGCACGACGACCTGGCCGGAGCGGTGAGAGCGGACCTGGCCCGCACGTCGTTGCCCGCGCCGGGCTGGACGCTGCTGCCCTCACTGGCGAAGGCCGAGGTGAGCACCACGCCCGCGAGCCCCTCGACGGGGGTCGAGATCTTCCTGGACCACGCCACGAGGGACACCTTCCAGGCGTACGCGACCGATCTGCTGGCCGAGTGGGTGCAGGACAAGCTCACCTGGCACGGGGTGAAACTGCGCGAGTCCCTCAAGTCCTGCGCACAAGCGGTCGAGTCGACGTGGACGCGGAACGAGGCGCAAGGACAGCCGCGGACCGCGATCCACCTGTTCCTCATCACCACCGCTCAGGCCGGCACCGCCTGCACCGGCTTCGTCAAGGACGTCGACGAGCTGACCAACAAGCACCTGCCGCCCCAGACGATCACGCAGGAGATGCTGGACGTGACCAAGCGCCTGCCCTCGACGGTCGTGGACGACGCGTTGGCCGGCCTGCGGCGTCTCGTGCTCGCCGTGCGCTGACGACCGACCTCGCGCCAGTGGTGTCGTGGACCACTTCGCAGTCCGACCCGGAACAGGCACGCGAACTTTCCTGTTCGAACAGGTAACTGGCTGACGTGCGGTCGGAGGAGGAGCGGTTCGATGAGCATGGTGCACCTGGCACAGCCCGGGGAACAGCAGCAACTGGAGTGGATCGGCGGCAGCACGTTCTCCGTCCTGCTCGACAGCGCGGCCACCGGCGGACAGCTCACGGTCGGCCGGTTCGCCGCCGAGAAGGGCGAAGCGCCACCGTTCCACCTGCACACCAGGGAAGACGAGATCTTCATGCTGATCTCCGGCACCGCGCTGGTGTGGTCGGGCGACGAGGACGCGGTCGAACTGGAGGAGGGCGGCATCATCTACCTGCCCCGCAACGTGCCCCACGGCTACCGCATCACCTCCGACCACGCCGACCTGCTGATGATCGCCACCCCCGGTGGCCTCGAAGGCATGTTCCGCATGGCCGGGCGGGACCTGTCCACCCCGAGGCCGGCAGGCTTCGAGCTGTCACCCGAGCTGATGGCCAAGGCGGCCGACGAGTTCGGCCAAGTCGTCCTCGGCCCACCGCGCTGAGCGCGTGAACGTCGCGACAGATCCGGTGCAACACTCTCTATTGTGGACAGTCGCCGACTCGGTCAGGAACGTCGGCCTGGCGGTTTCTGCTCGCTGATTTCCATGCGCAGGTCGAGCATGCCCTCTCGCAGGTCGACCCGTGACCCGAACGGGTGGCTGATTCGGTCGAGGACCGAACGCAGGTGGTCGGTGCCGGCACGGTCGGTGTGGTGGAGGCGCATCCGGTGGACGCGCATCGGGGCCATCCGCAGCCCGACCAGGTGGCCCGTGTCCGGCCGGACCGCGGCGAAGTACAGCAGGCGCAGGTCGTCGCGGTACTCCTCGTGGCCCGTGATGCCTTCGTAGTCGTTGATGAGGTCGCCGCAGCCGTACAGGATCAGCTTGCCGTGGTAGACCTCGATCGGGCGCGGGTGGTGAGAGGAGTGGCCGTGCACGATGTCCACCCCGCCGTCGACGAGAGCGTGCGCGAAGTCGACGTCCGAGTCGGGAACGTCGTAGCCCCAGTTGGATCCCCAGTGCAGCGAGGCCACGACGACGTCACCGGGACGCTTGATCAGGCACACGCGCGTGGTGACGTCGAGGGCCACGTCCTCGGACACGTCCGGTAGCAGGTTGACCCCGGCCCGGTTCCGGGTGGCAGCCCAACTGTGCGGGATTCCGCTGGATCCCGCCCCGAGCGAGAAGAAGACGACCCGGCTCCCGCGACCGGCGGGCAGGACTGCCGGGTGCTCCGCCTCGCTCGCGGTGCGTCCCGCGCCCGCCACCGCGATCCCGGCGCCGGTCAGCGCGTCGAGCGTGTCGACCAGTCCGCGCCGACCGAAGTCGAGCACGTGGTTGTTGGCCAGCGCGCAGGCGTCGGGTCGGGCCGCGGTCAGGCACGGCACGTTCCCCGGACTCATCCGGTAGTGCAACTGCTTGGCGACGTCCCTCTCGCCGTCACCCGTGACGCTGGTCTCCAGGTTGATCAACCGGACGTCCGGCGCCTCCCGGTCCAGCACGTGCAGGGCGTCTCCCCACGGCCACGCGAAGTCGACCGGGCGGGGGATCGGACCGTTCTCCTGCTCCGCCAACGCCACGTAGGTCCGCGCGTCCCGGACGTACGGCTCGTGCAGCCGTGGGTCGCCCGGGTGCGGCAGGATCTGGTCGACCCCGCGGCCGGTCATCACGTCACCGCACAGGAACACCGTCACCACCGGGTCGATGGTCCGCCCGGATCCGGGAGATCACCACTTCCGACGCCCGCTCGGCACCCGTGTGCACGGCCCCGGAAACGGGTAGCCGACCAAGCGTGCCGGAGAAGGCCGGGCGTCAGCCGGCCGAACGGAGGTGATCCGGCCATGCGACGACATCATCGGTTCGCCCTCGCGGCGACGGCCGCGGTCCTCACCGCGACGGCCTGCGGGGCGCCTCCTGCGGAAGACGTCCGACCACCCGTGCCACCTTCCGCACCCACCACCGCACCGACCTCCACGCCGACCCGGACTCCGACCCGTGACCGCGCCGACGTGACGGTGACCGGCGTCGTCCGGACCGGTGTGGAGGCCGGCTGCCTGGTGCTGGACGCCGACACCGAGGACTACCTGCTCCTCGGCGGCGACCGCGCCCTGCTGCGGCCCGGCCTCACGGTCCAGGTGCGCGGAACGCCCAAGCCGGGCATACCCACGACCTGCCAGCAGGGCGTTCCCCTCGAAGTGCACGAAGTCCGACCGCCCTGAGGCGGCGCACGCCTGCCCACCAGTCGCGTCACGGCAAGTGATCCCCGTTCGTGTCGCACATTCCCCCGGAGGCTCGAGACGGTCCGTTCAGGGGTGTCCCATGCTGGAAGCGGGCTGAGGAGGATGTGCCATGCGGGCAGGCGTCGGTGACGAGCTGGTGGTGCACGGCAAGGTCGTCGGGCAGCACGACCGCACCGCCGAGATCCTCGAAGTGCTGGGCAAGGACGGCGAGCCGCCCTACCGGGTGCGGTTCGAGGACGGGCACGAAACCGTCATCCTGCCCAGTCCCGACGCCGTCGTGCGCCACGTGAAGGGCGAAGCGTGAGACGGCGGCGCAGGCTTAGCCCGTGAGCTCGTCCAGCAGCATGGCGCTCATGCCGCCGTGCCCGTAGCCGGGCGACCCTTGGTGCGCGATGTCCGGCGGGGACGTCGGTGCGGCCCTGGTCGGTGGTTGTCGGGAATGGGCTGGTCACGGGTGGGTTCATCGCGTTTCCCGGACGAAGATGGGCTTGAGCAGCCGTCGGGGTAGCGCGTCGGGCAGGTCTGCCCGGGTCGAGGACGTGGGAGACGACCCGCGCGGGCCGCGGGACCACCTCGAATCCGAAATGGACTGTCCACAACCGACTCTCCTCGTTACGCGAATCGGCCGCCCCACGCTGCTCCACAGGGGTGAACCCGCTCGCAACCGACGCTAATGAGACGGGCAGAACGTTCCGGGTCTTGCCGGTTCGAACTGTTTCGCTCGATACTGCGTAACATTTCACCACCCCCGACACCGACGTCGGGAGGCGGGCAGCGCGCAGCGGACCCCGTCTCCTGCTCACCTGCGAGGAAACGGTCCGATGAACCTGAAGAAGTGGGTACCCGGCGCCATCCTGGCGGTCGCGGGGGCGATGGTCGCGGCGTTGGTGGCGTTCGCCGCACCGCAGGCGTCGGCCGCGAGCCTGACCCAGGTGACGAACTTCGGCACCAACCCGACCAACCTGCAGATGCACCTGTACGTGCCGGACCGGGTGGCGGCCAAACCCGGGATCCTGCTGGCGATCCACTACTGCGGCGGGTCCGGGCCGGGGTTCCACTCCCAGACCCAGTACGCGTCCCTGGCCGACCGGTACGGCTTCGTCGTGATCTACCCGACGGTGACCCGCAGCAGCAAGTGCTGGGACGTGTCCTCGGCGGCGGCGCTGCGCCGGGGCGGTGGCAGCGACCCGGTCGGGCTGATGGCGATGGTCGACTACGTCAAGCAGCGCCACAACGCCGACCCCGGCCGCATCTTCGCCACCGGCACCTCCTCCGGCGCGATGATGACCAACGTGCTGCTCGGCGTGTACCCCGACGTGTTCAACGCCGGCGCCTCGTTCGCGGGCGTGCCGTTCGCGTGCTTCGCCACCACCAACGGCTCGGAGTGGAACAGCCAGTGCTCCAGCGGCCAGTCGATCAAGACACCGCAGCAGTGGGGCGACCTGGTGCGCGCCGCCTACCCCGGCTACACCGGGCCCAGGCCGAGGATGCAGATCTGGCACGGGACCAACGACGACACCCTGCGCTACCCCAACTTCGGCGAACAGGTCAAGCAGTGGACCAACGTCCACGGCCTGAGCCAGACGCCGACGTTCACCGACACACCGCAGTCCGGCTACACCCGCACCCGCTACGGCAGCACCGGGGGCATGGCGCCGGTCGAGGCCATCAGCATGCAGGGCGTCACCCACAACATCCCCGTCGACGCGGCCCAGGTCATCCGCTTCTTCGGTCTCGACGGCACCCCGCCCACCAGCACGACTACGACTACGACGACCAGCACCACGACCACCACGACCACGACGCCGCAGCCCGGTGACGGGTGCCGGGTCGCCTACACCGTGAGCGCCTGGAACACCGGCCTGACCGCGTCGATCACCGTCACCAACACCGGCAGCACGGCGGTCAACGGCTGGAGCCTCGCCTTCACCCTCCCCGGCGGGCAGACCATCACCAGCGGCTGGAGCGCCACCTACGCGCCGACCACCGGCGCGGTGACCGCCCGCAACGTCTCGTACAACACCGCCATCGCGCCCGGCACGTCGGTGACCCTGGGCTTCCAGGCCAACCACACCGGCAACACCGGCGAACCGTCCTCGTTCACCCTCAACGGGGCGGCCTGCGCCGTCGCCTGAACCCCACGACGTTCGGGTTGACGGCGACCGGCCTCGGATCGGGCTCCGGCCTCTCGTCATGCGGGTGGCAGTCGCCCGTGCACATACTCGTCCGGGCTCGGATCGGCTCGACCGCGGAGGTGGCGGCGTGATCGGTACCGGAGGAGCGGGACTCCCCGACTTGCCCCGTCGCGAGCCGTACCGGACGTGGTGGGGGTCGTTGATCGTGGTCGCGGCGATCCTGGTGCTGGTCGGCACGCTGGTGCTGGTCGACGACCACACCTCGGGGGCCGAGCCGATCGCGCCGGGGACGACCATCGAGGTCGGCCAGGGGGTCACCTACGTGCCCGCGGACGGGTGGTCGCTCATCCGCGAGGGCACCACGCCGGGCAGCCGGTCGCAGGTGGCCGGGCAGGGCGCGACGTTCTCGGTGAACGTGGGCGAGTGGGACGGGACGGCCGCGGCGGAGGTCGAGCGGACCAAGCGGAGCATCACCGCCGACCGCTCGATCCGGCTGACCGGCGACGAGAGCTCGTTCCACTCCGCCGGCGGGCTGACCGGTGTCGCGCTGTCCTACGCCGGTCCGCACCTGCGGGGTCGGGCGTGGGTCGTGGTGGACGAGCGGGCCGACCTGTCGGTGGTCGCCTACGGTCCCAGCGCGGTGGAGACCTACCAGCGGACCGCCGGCCAGGTCGACGAGATGCTCGACAGCGTCCGGATGACGGGAGCACGCCCGTGACCCACGTCAGGCCCACCCCGGGCGTCCTGGCCCCGGTCGGTGTCGACAGCTTCTTCCAGCCCCGGCGCGTGGCGTTCTGGGTGATGGTGTTCTTCACCGCCAACGGCCTGTTCTTCGAAGCCACCCAGCTGCTCACCGCTTACCGCATCGTGCCCGTCGCGGTGCTGTTCGGCGTCGTGGTGTGGACCCTCTACACCATCCCGGTGCTGCTGTTCTTCCGGTCGCTGGACCTGTTCGAGCAGCATCCGCCGCTGGGCTACGTGCTGGCGTTCGCCTGGGGCGGCTTCGCCGCGACCTACCTCGCCGTCACCGCCAACGGCGCCGTCTTCTCGCTGGCGGCCAAGCTGGGCGGGCCGCAGTTCGGGGCCGACTGGTGAGCCGCCCTGGCCGGTCCGAGCGTCGAGGAGCCCCTCAAGTACTTCGGCGTGGTCCTGCTGGTGCTGGTGGCCCGCAACCAGTTCCCCACCGCGCTGTCCGTGGTCGCCGCCGGCGCGATGGTCGGCCTGGGCTTCCAGGTCCTGGAGGACCTGTCCTACTCGATCAACACCGCCATCGCGTTCCCGATCGACAACCAGTTCGCGCCCATCGGCGCCATGCTGGGCACCCGAGGGATCCTCAGCGGGATCTGGAGCCACGCGATGTACACGTCCATCTCGGCGTTCGGCATCGGCTACTTCCTGACCCGGCGGCACCGGCCGTTCGCCCGACGCCTGGCCGTGGCCGCGGCGGCGTTCGCGGTGGCGTGGTCGCTGCACTTCTTCTGGAACTCGCCGGCGTTCACCGACCTCGGGTTCGTCCCCGCGATGATCGTCAAGGCCGTCCCGGTCGCCGTCGTCGGCTACCTGATCTGGTGGCTCGCGGGCAAGGAGGAAGGTTCCTACCTGAAGGTGCTGGCCGACCACTTCGTCGCCGACGACCTCATCACGCCCGAGGAGCGCGCCGACCTGCCGTCCCTGCGACGCCGCCGCCACGCCCGCACGCAGCTGAAGAAGGCCCGGGGACGCCGGGCCGCCAAGGCGCTGCGCGAACTGCAACGCGAGCAGGTGCGCCTGGTCATGTACCACGGCCGCCACGGCGCCGGCGCCGAGCTCCTCGACCACGAGTACGCCGTGCACCGCGCCCGCGCCCGGCTCGACGCGCTGACGCACGGCGCGGACGGCCCTGGAGCGGCGTAGGACCGAGGTGGCGGGCCGGCCCGGACAGCCGTACCCGATCGAGCGATACCGTCCACCTTTACCGGGGCTTTACTCGCTGACCGTACGGGCTGATACTGAGCGTCGAGGGGAGTACTTCCCAAGCGCCTACCCGGTCAGTACGGACACCTCGGTCGATGTCCCCGGGAGGCCGCCCCGCCGGGGTGAAGGAGACCTCGAACACCGACTGTTCGGGGAGGTCCGGTGCCCCTGTCAGCAGCGGTTCCGCCGAGCCCGGCGCCGGATGTCGTCGGCTCACCGGGCCTGTGGTTGGTCAGCATCGCGGTCCTGGTGGCGCTGCTGCTCGCCGACTTCGCGGTCACCCACCGCCCGCACGAGGTCTCGATGCGGGAAGCCGTCGGCTGGTCGGCGTTCTACCTGTCCCTGCCGGTCGTGTTCGCGGCCTGGCTGTGGAGCGCCGCCGGCAGTGACCGCGCCCTGGAGTTCATGACGGGGTTCGTGGTCGAGAAATCCTTGTCGGTGGACAACCTGTTCGTGTTCATGCTGCTGCTCGCCGTCTTCGCCGTCCCCTCCGACGTGCAGCAGCGCGTCCTGCTCTTCGGCATCGTCGGCGCGTTGGTGCTGCGCGGCGTGTTCATCGCCGCCGGCGCGGCCATGCTGGCTGCCGGGACTTGGGCGTTCCTGGTGTTCGGGCTCATCCTGTTCGCCTCGGCGGTGAAGATCCTCCACGAGGCGCTCACCGGTAGCGTCGTCGTGCACGAGGTCTCCGGGATGCGGTCGGTCCGGCTGTTGCGGCGGCTGATGCCCGTCACCGACGACTACCGCGGCACCCGCCTCACGGTGCGCGAACACGGCCGACGCGCGCTCACGCCGCTGGCCGTCGTCGTGGTCGCCGTCTTCGCCACCGACATGGTCTTCGCCGTGGACTCCGTGCCCGCGGTCTACGGCATCACCGACGACCCCTACCTGGTGTTCGCCACGAACGCGTTCGCCCTGCTCGGCCTGCGCGCCCTGTACTTCGTGCTGCACACCGCCCTGGCCAAGCTCGTCCACCTCAACCACGGGCTGGCCGTCATCCTCGCGTTCATCGGGACGAAGCTCGTGCTGCACTGGGCGCACGGCATCTGGCCGGGCGTGCCCGAGATCCCCACCCCCGTGTCCCTGGCGGTGATCATCGGTGTGCTCGGGACCGTCGTCCTGACCAGCCTGCGCTCCCGACGCCGTGCCGAGCGCCACCACCGCGCCAAGCCCTCCGCTCACCAGCCGAGCGCGAAGGCCACCACACCACAGGACTGACCATGCTCTTCGAGTGGCTCTTCGACGTGCTCATCACCACCCTGATCACCGTGCTCGTCCTCGTCTCACTGGTGATCACGTGCGCCGCCCTGAACCCACCGCGCGGACCGCACCCGCCACCCCGGCCCCGCTGACCGCTCGCCGACGAGGCGCCCGGGTCAGCGGTGGTCCTCGATCCGCCACTCGTCGTACCAGTCGACGACCGGCAGGTCGCCGTCGAACCGGACGGGCAGCCAGACGTAGTCGGCGACGGACGTGTCGAAGTCCGTCCCGCTGAAGGCGGCGTCGGACTCGACCGGTTCGCCTGCGAAGAGCCGCCGGAACACGTCGGGAGCCCGCTGGGCCACCTCGGCGGTGACGTCGGGCAACCACCGGTCGGCGAGGGCGATGTACAGGTCCTCCTTGGCCGGGTGCTTGAAGACCGAACTGATCTGCGACCGGAACGACGTCGCCGCGGGGTCCGCGGGGTGCGGGTCGCCGAGCACGGTCCACGGCCCGTGGTAGGTGTCCGCCACCGCCACTTCCGAGCGGTTCGGGTAGTAGCCGGTGGTCCCCGAGGTGAACAGGTAGTGCCGCCCGTCGCGCTCGAAGTGCGCCGGCGCTTCCCGGACCTCGGGCGGCCGGCGGCGCGGGAAGTGGGTCGAGTAGTACCCCGTCACGTCGGTGAGGTCCTCGGTGAGGTCCGCGCAGATCAGCTCGCTGTGCACCCGCTCGAAGTAGTAGTAGCCCTTGCCGTCGGGCGCGACGACGAGGTCGAAGTCGCCCGCGCTCATCCCCAGCGGCCGCAGGCCGGTGCGCACGATCTCGTAAGGGCCCAGGACGTGGTCGGCGACGAGCACCGTCGACGTCTGGACGGCGCCCATGATCTTCAGCCAGCACACGAACTTGCCGGTGCGCTCGTCGCGGACGATGTGCGGCCGGTCCACCATCCGCGCGGGGTGCAGCGGCGAGCCGGGGTCGTCCTCGACCGGCGGGATGACGAGGCCCTCGTCGGTCCAGTTGTAGAGGTCCGTCGACGAGTAGCACCGGACGCCCCAGTGCCAGACGCCGTTGCCCGGCTTGGTCTTCTCCTTGTTCTCGCCGTACCAGTAGAAGGTGCCGTCGAGGTGCAGGACCGAGCCGCCGTGGGCCTGGATCCGGTTGCCGTCGGTGTCCAACCAGACCTGACCGGGTCTGATCGAGGTGTAGGCCATCTGCCGTCCTCCGTCGAGGGGTGACGGGTCCCGTGGCACCGTCGTCCTCCGGTCTACGGAACCAAGGGGCGCATCGTCAACAGTGGCCGACGAGTCCGGGTCGATGCGGGAGGATCTGCACCCATGACCATGCCGATGCCCGACGACCACCCACTCGGCCCGCCCCCGGACGAGCAGTCGTGGGTCCGGGTCGCCACCGAACTGGCCACCGGTTTCGCCGCCACCACCGACGAGTTCGACCGGACCGCGCACCTGCCGGTCGCGAACCTGCGGGCACTGCACGCCGCCGGTCTCGACCAGGCCACCCTGCCGCGGGAGTGGGGCGGGCAGTCGCTCAGCTACCGCACGGTCGGCGCGATCCTGCGGGTCCTCAGCGCGGCGGACCCGTCCACCGCCTGCGTGTGGCTCATGCACATCGGCGCCGCCGAAGGCCTCGTGCGCCACTCCACCCCCGACGTGGCCCGGTACTACGCCGACGAGCTCATCGCGGGACGCCGCTTCGCCAACGCCCTGTCCGAACCCTCGGGCGGCAACCAGTTCCTCACACCCCAGCAGGTCGCCGAACCCGTCGACGGCGGGTACCGGCTCACGGGCGCGAAGCGGTTCGTGTCCGGCTGCGAGATCGCCGACCACTTCCTCGTCAACGCGCTCGTGGACGGGCAACCGACGCTGTTCGGGCTCGAACCCGACCACACCGTGACCTTCGAACCACAGGACACCCTGGGACTGCGCGCCACCCGCAGCCAGCTCGTGGGGCTGAACGGCACCGTGCTCCGCTCCGACCGGCGGTGCCCACCGTCCCCCCGGCCCAAGCCCAACCACATCGCCGCGGGGCTGGCGTGGCTCTCACTCGGCATCGCCGACACCGCGCTGGACACGCTCATCCGCTACGCGCGCACCCGGACCCTGCCGTCCACCGGCCAACCCCTGGCGGCCGAGCAGCGCCTCCAGTTCGAGGTCGCCGACGCCGTGCTCCGGCTCGAAGCCGCCGCGCTGGTCGCCCACCACACCGCCTGGCTCGCCGACCAGGACTCGCCACTCTTCCTGCCCTCCGCGATGCGCGCGAAGCCCACGGCGAACCAGGTCGCCCGCGACGTCGCGCAACTGTGCCTCCAGGTCGGTGGCGGGTCCGGCTTCGTCGCCACCTCGCCGATCCAGCGGATCTTCCGCGACGCGCAGGCCGGCTGGCTGATGGCCCACTCGGTGGAGTTCTGCCTCAACCACATCGGAGCCGACGCCATGCTCGCGCCGCGCGACCAGCCCGAGTAGGCCCTCCCCCGACTCCCGCGCCGGCGACGTCAGCTCCCGGACCGGGGTCGGCGGGCTCACTCGTGGTTGAGCACGCCCGACCGGAACACCGCCAGTTCGACGCCCTCGAACCCCGCCGCTCGCACGACCTCGGTGAGCGCGGGGCCGATGCCGGGCCGGTCGACCAGGTCCGGGTCGAGCTCGACCCGCCCGACGTCACCGAGGTCGCGCACGCGCAGGTCCCAGCTCGGTGTCCCCGCGCTCACCAGCCACGCCCGAACCGCCGCCTCGGCGCGTTCCACCCGCGCCAGGCGCGAGGGGGTGATCGCCACGCCGTAGCGCACCCGGCTCGCCAGGCACGGCATCGCCGGCTTGTCCCAGGTGGACAGCGCCCAGTGGCGGCTCACCGCGCGGACGTCGGCCTTGGTCATCCCGAGGTCGCGCAACGGGGTGCGCACGCCGATCTCGTCGCCCGCGCGGATGCCCGGCCGGAACGGATCGCGCGCGTCGTCGGCGTTCACCCCGGTCGCCACCGAGGCCAGGCCGTGCTCGCGGGCGACGGCGGTGATGGTGTCGAGCACGGTGGACTTGCAGAAGTAGCAGCGGTCCCGGCCGTTCGCCGCGTACGCGGGGTTGTCCAGCTCCGCGGTCCCCGGCGTGACGTGGCGGACGCCGAGGCCTTCGGCGAACGCGACCGCGGCCGCCAGCTCCACGGCGGCCAGGCTCGCGGAGTCGGCGGTGACGGCGAGCACCGCGTCGGGTCCCAGGGCGCGCGCGGCGGCGGCGAGCACGAGCGCGGAGTCCACGCCGCCGGAGAAGGCGACGGCGACCGGGCCGATGCCGGTCAGGTGCGCCACGAGCCGGGCGGCGGTGGTGCCGGTGTCCATCAGTGCTCCTCTGGGCTTTCGGCGGCCAGGGCGAGCACGGTGCGCAGCGGCAGGCCCGTCCGCCGGGCGACGGCGACGGCGTCGTCGTACTCCGGCTTGCCGTGGTGTGGTCCGTGCTTGCGGCGCACCGGCATCCCGTGGACGTGGACGGTGTCGGTGGTCCGGGGCAGCGCGGTGCGCCGCACGCCGGTCCGCCGCACGCCGAGGCTGCCCGTCTCCACCAGCATCCGCCGTTCGATCCCGTCCGCGGACTCCGGTGTCGCCAACGCGTGCAGCACGTGACCCGGTCGGCCCTTCTTCATCGTGGCCGGGGTGATCCAGCTGTCCAGCGCGCCCGAGTCCAGCAGCAGGGCGACGACGTGCCCGAGGACCTCGCCGGTGACGTCGTCGAGGTTGGTCTCCAGCACCACCAGGTCGCGCACCTGCGCGGCCTCCCGGTCACCGAGCCGGACCACGGCCACGTTCGGCCGGTCGGGCAGCGTCCTGGTGCCGACGCCGTACCCGGTGGCCGCCAGGCGCATCTCCGGCACGGGACCGTAGTCGGCGCCGATCGCGAGCAGCAGCGCCGCGGCGGTCGGCGTCACGGTCTCACCGGACAGGGTCGTGCCCACGACCTTCGCGCCCCGCAGCAGCGCCGAGGTCGCCGGCGCCGGGCACGGCAGCACCCCGTGCGCCGTGCGGACCGACCCGGCGCCGATCGGCAACGCCTCGCAGTGCACGGCCCGCACGTCCAACGCGTGCAGCGCGGCGGCCACGCCGACCACGTCGACGAGGGTGTCGTGACCGCCGAGCTCGTGCAGGTGCACCTGGTCGGGGTCCTCGCCGTGCAGGCGTCCCTCGACCTCGGCGATGGCCCGCAGCGCGGCGACCGCGGTGTCGGCGACCTCCCGTTCGCGCACCCTGGACGCCATGGCGATCAGCTCGCCCGCCTTGCGGCTCGTCGCGTCGTCGGACACCGACACGACGGCCCGGCGACCGGTGAGCCCGTGCGTGAGCACCGGGTCGACGGTGAGGTCCCAGCCGGTCAGGCCGGTGTCGGCGACGGCAGCCCGGATCGCGGCCGGCGGTGCGCCCGCGTCCACCAGCGCGGCCAGCAGCATGTCACCGGCCAGCCCGGTGAACGGCGAGATCAAGCACACCTTGCTCACGTCGTCCTCCGCCCCACCACGCGGGCGAGCCGGAACGCGGCCATCGCGGCGCCGAAGCCCGAGTCGATGTTCACCACGGTGATGCCCGCCGCGCAGGACGCGTGCATGGCCAGCAACGCGGTGATGCCCTCCAGCCCGGCGCCGTAACCGGTCGAGGTGGGCACGGCCACCACCGGGCACGCGACCAGACCGCCGATCGCGCTCGCCAACGCGCCTTCCATGCCCGCGACCACGATGACGGTGTCCGCGGCCCGCAGCCGGTGCTGCTCGGCCAGCAGCCGGTGCAGCCCGGCCACACCGACATCGGTGACGGTGGTGACGCCGAGGCCCACGGCGGTCGCGACGGCGGCGGCCTCCCGCGCCACCGGCAGGTCGGCCGTGCCCGCCGCGGCGACGACCACGTCGAACCCGGTCGGCGCGGCCGGGCGCCAGGTCAGCAGGCGCGCCTCGCGGTCGTGGGCGCCGTCGGGCACGGCGGCCAGCACGGACGCCGCCGCGTCGGGTTCCACCCGCGTGGCCAGCACCGGACCGTCGTTGTGCCGCAACAACGTCCGCACGATCCCGCTGATCTGCTCGGGCGTCTTCCCGCTGCCGTAGATCACCTCGGGCAGCCCTTGGCGTGCTTCGCGATCCACGTCGACCCTGGCGAAGCCGAGGTCGACCGCACCCGGTCCGGTCATGGTCGCACTCCCTGCGTGACGGTGGAGGGCGCGTGCGCGAGGAGCTCGCTCCCGATCGCCCTGAGCAGCGCGGGCGCCTGTCGCATCGCCGTGTCCACGTCGCCCGCGCGCTCCAGCAGCGACCAGGCGGCGACCACGCCGACCTCGCGCAGCCGTTCGGCGGTGAGCCGCACCTCGCCGGCGACCACCACGACCGGCACGCCGTGCCGCCGTGCCGCCTCGGCCACGCCGATAGGCGCCTTGCCCCGCAGGCTCTGCTCGTCGAACCGGCCTTCGCCGACCACGACGAGCGAGGCCTCGCGCAACGCGTCCTCGACGCCGATCGCGCGCAGCACGAAGTCGGCACCCGACGTGCGCCGGGCGTCGAGGGCGGCCAGCGCCGCGAACCCGGCGCCACCGGCCGCGCCCGCGCCGGGTTCCCCGCTCAGGTCCCGCCCGATCTCCTCCGCCACGACGGCGGCGAACCGACGGAGCCCTCGCTCCAGCACCGCCACGTCCCGGGGTGTCGCGCCCTTCTGCGGCGCGAACACCGCGGCGGCGCCGTTCGGCCCGGTCAGCGGGTTGTCCACGTCGGAGGCCAACGTCACCCGCGCGAGCGCCAGCCTCGGGTCCAGCCCGGACAGGTCGACGCGCGCCGCGCCGGTCAACGCCGCGCCGCCGGGGCCGATCGGCTCGCCCGAGGCGCCGGTGACGCGTGCGCCCAGGGCGCGCAGCAGGCCCGCTCCCCCGTCCGTCGTGGCACTGCCGCCCACGGCGAGCACGATGTCGCGACAGCCGCGGTCGAGCGCGGCGCGGATCAGCTCGCCGGTGCCGCAGGTGTCCGCGGTGAGCGGCGCGAGCCAGCCGTCGGGCAGCACGTCCAACCCGCTGGCCTGGGCCAGCTCGACCACCGCGCGTTCACCCCGCACCGCGAACGCGGCCCGCACCGGTTCGCCCGTGGGCCCGGTGACCTCGACGCGCACCTCCTCGTAGCCGGCGCGCACCAACGCCGCCACGGTGCCCTCGCCGCCGTCGGCGACGGGCATCGCCACCGCCCGGCCGCCCGCGTCCGCCACGCCGTCGACGACGTGCCCGCAGGCCTGCTCGGCGGTGAGGGAACCCCGGAACTTGTCCAGGCAGACCAGGACCGTCCCGTTCACCGGTGCGGCCCGTCGACGTAGGGGATCGTCTGCGGGCCTTCGGGCAGCACGCACAGCCGGGCGTCGGGTCCGGCGGCGGCCAGGGCTTCGGCGACGGTCGCGGAGATGTCCGAGGTCTGCCGCAGGTGGGCGGTGGCCAGCTCGGCGTCGCTGAGGTGGGACGTGTGCATGACGACCCGGCAATCGGCCTGGATGCGCGCCTGGATCTGGACCTGCCACTGGTCGGGCACGGTGACCGGCCTCGCGGAGATCTCCGCGAGCAGCGCCTCGGGCGACGCGGCCGAGGCCAGCACCTCGCGGTAGGAGCCGTGGTCGGGGAAGCCGTCCCGGCACTCCGCGGCGCACACGATCGTGCCGCCCGGCTTGACCACCTGGTAGGCGGCCGACATGCCCTTCACCGACTGGTAGAGGTTCTGGTCGAGCGGATAGCCGGAGTTGGTGGTCACCACGACGTCGAACGGCCGCGGCACGGGCCGCATGGCGACCTCGCGGGCGGTGCGCACCGCCTCGGCGTGCATGGCGAGGAGGTCTCCGCCGAACGCGGCGACGACCTCCTTGTCCTGGTTGAGGACCACGTCGAAGCCGAACGTCACGCCAGTGGCGTCCGCGATGGCGCGCACGTCGTCGTGCACCGGGTTGCCCTCGACGATCCCCCACGTCGCCCGCGGGTCGCCGATCCGGCGGGCGTCGTGCAGCACGAGCACCGTTTCCAGCGCCGCCAGGCCCGGCGCGACGAGCTTCGGGCCACCCGAGAAGCCGGCGAAGAAGTGCGGCTCCACGAAACCGGTGGTGATGCGCACGTCGGCGTCGACCCACTCGCTGTTGAGCCACACGGGCACGTCCGCGCCGAACTCGCCCACCCACGTCAGGCCGCCGCGGTCACGGGCGTCGTGGTTGACGATCCGCACCGAGTCGACCACCTCGTCGCCGAACATCCGGCGCAGCTCGGCGTCCGTGTTGCCCCGGTGCGTCCCCGTGGCGACCAGCACCACGACGTCGTCGAGGTCGACCAGGCCGTCCAGCTCCTCCAGGATGGCCGGGATCATCAGCTCCCGGGGCTGCGGACGCGTCCCGTCGCAGGCGGAGATCGCCACGGTCTGCCCGGGGCGCACGCGTTCCCGCAGCGGCGGGCCCGCGACCGGCGTCCGCAGCGCGCGGCGGAGGATCTCCCGCGGCGCTTCGGTGGCCTGGCGGTGCCTCGGTGTCACCACGGTGGTCACCTCCGGGTCGACCCGCAGGTCGAGCCCGGTCTCGCCGTAGGCCAGTCGCACGGTGCGCATCAGTTGTCCCCCAACCGGTAGGCGCGGACGGCGGTGCCGCCGAAGAGCTGGTCCCGCTCCGCGGCGGAACAGGAGTCGAGGAGTTCGGCGGCGGTGGCGAACACCCGGTCGTAGTCGGCGGCCAGCAGGCAGACCGGCCAGTCGGAGCCGACCATGAGCCGGTCGGGGCCGAACGCCTCCAGCGCGACGTCGACGTAGGGCCGCAGGTCCGCCGCCGTCCACCGCGACCAGTCCGCCTCGGTGACCAGGCCAGACACCTTGGCCACCACGTTGGGTTCGGCGGCCAGCGCCGACAGCCGGGTCGCCCAGGGCTGGAGCACCCGACCGGCGATGTCCGGCTTCGACAGGTGGTCCAGCACGAACACCAGGTCCGGCACCGCCCGGACGGCGTCCAGCGCCGCCGTCAGCTGGTGCGGCCGGGTCAGCAGGTCGTAGGCGAGCCCGGCGTCGCGCACCGCGCGCAACCCGGCCAGCACGTCGGGGCGCACCAGCCAGTCCGGGTCGGGCTCGGACTGCACCAGGTGCCGAACGCCCACGAGCCGGTCCCCGCCCGGTCCGCGGCGCAGCCGGTCCAGCTGCTCGGCCACGTCGGGCGCGGTGAGGTCGACCCACCCCACGACGCCCGCCACGAGGTCGGAGAGCTCGGCCAGGGCCAGGAACTCCGCCGTCTCGGCGACGTCGGGGAGCACCTGGACCAGGACGGTGGCGTCCACCCCGGCGCGTTCGGTGGCCGCACGCAGGTCCACCGGCCCGAAGTCACGGCGGATCGGCGCCAGGGTCGGCTCGTCGAGCCAGTCCTGCGGCCGGGCGGAGAGGTCCCACAAGTGGTGGTGGGCATCGATCCGGATCACTGCGCTCGCTCCTGCTCCAGCGCGTCGAGTTCCGACCACGGCGCCTCGGTGATCCCGGTGGCGGCGTGCACGGCGTTCTCGGCGATTTCTCGTGGGTTCCGGGCGCCGACGACGACGCCGGTCACTGCCGGGTGCCGCAGCGGGAAGCGCGGTGCGGCGGCGGCCAAGGGTACGCCGTGCGCGGCGCGGCGCTCGGCCCGGACGAGGGCCTGCCGGCGCACCTCGTCCGGGGTGGGCGCGTCGTCGTGGGAGGCGCCGGTGGCCGGGCCGGCGAGGATGCCGCCGGTGAAGGCGCCCACCTGCCACCCCTGGCCCGGGAAGGCGCCGTCGACGTCGGCGGTCGACGGGGCCGGGTCGCGGGCGTCGGGCCGCTCGTGAGCCGTCGGGCCCACGCGCAGGAACTCCATCGGGTTCTCCTCGGTGTGCGGCGTCGGCGTCAGCCGGCGGGCGGGGCGTCGCCGTCCCGGTCCACGTGCTCGCGCAACCACCGCTCGGTGGTGGTGATGTGCACGAGGGCGGCGGCCTGGGCGAGCACGGCGTCGCGGTCGACCAGCGCGTGGTAGATGGCCTCGTGCTCGGCGAGGGTTCGGCTCGCCGCGTTGTCGTCGACCAGTCCGCGCCACACCCTGGCCCGCACCGTGCGACCGGAGATGCCTTCCAGCAGGGTCGTCAGCGTCGCGTTGCCGGTGGCGGCGACGACGGCCCGGTGGAAGGCGGCGTCGTGCTGGTTGAGCAGCTCCACGTCGTCGCGGGCGGCGCGCATCGCGCGAAGGTGCTCCTCGACCACGGCGAGCTCCGAGGCGTTGATCCGGGTGGCCGCGAGCCCGGTGGCGACCGGTTCGAACAGCCGCCGCACCTCGGTGAGCTCCAACAACGTGTCGCCGTGGAGCAGCTCCACCGCGGACGCGATGCTCCCGAGCAGCACCTCCGGCTCCAGGCTGGTCACGTAGGTGCCGTCGCCCCGCCGGATCTCCAGCACGCGTGCGACCACGAGCGCCTTGACCGCCTCCCGCATCAGGTTCCGGGACAGTCCCAGCTCGGCGGCCAACTGCTGCTCGGGAGGGAGCTTCGACCCCGGTGACAGGTCACCCGACTGGATCAGGTCCCTGATGCGGTCGATGGCCTTGTCGGTCAGTGACATCGGTGGCTCTCCCCGGACGTGGCGTGCGCGCTGGGAGGCTAGCAATACATCCTATCTCTACGAAAGACATTGGACGTCTCGGAAAACTGGCCGAACTTCGGACACCGCCGTTGAACAGGTGAATTCAACAATTTCGGACCGAGTCGGCCGTCAGCTCTAGACACCAATACCTCGGACGACCTATAAATCGATCCCATGTCCGGTGGTCGTCCGCCCTCCCACCTGACGGTCCCTCGAGGTTTCCCACAGCATCGCCGCTAGGAGAACCCGTGAAGAGCACCAACCGCACGATCGCCTCTTTCGGGGCGGTCGCCGCCCTGACCGCCGCCCTCGCCGCCTGCGGCGACACGAACGCGGGGTCCACCGGGCCCGTGGTGGGCGTCGACTACCCCCGCTCCGACACCGACTTCTGGAACTCCTACATCAAGTACAGCCCCCAGTTCGCCGAGGAACTCGGGCTCGACCTCAAGACCACCAACTCCCAGAACGACGTCGCCAAGCTCACCGCCAACGCCCAGACCTTCATCAGCCAGGGCGTCAAGGGCGTCGCGATGGCGCCGCAGGACACCGCGGCCATCGCGCCCACGCTGGAGCAGTTGGAGGCGAAGAAGATCCCGGTCGTCACCGTGGACACCCGCCCCGACACCGGCAACGTGTTCATGGTGGTCCGGGCCGACAACCGCGCGTACGGCGAGAAGGCCTGCCGGTTCCTCGGCGCCAAGCTCGGCGGCACGGGCAAGGTCGTGATGCTGCAAGGCGATCTCGCCTCGATCAACGGCCGCGACCGGACCGAGGCGTTCAACGACTGCATGAAGGCCGAGTACCCCGGCATCACGGTCTTCGGCGAGGCCACGAACTGGGACGGCGCGGTCGCCGCGCAGAAGCTCCAGACCGACCTCACCGCCCACCCCGACATCAAGGGCGTCTACATGCAGTCCAGCTTCGCCCTCGCCGGCACCCTCCAGGTGCTCGCGCAGAAGGACCTGCTGGTGGGGCCGGAGGATCCCAAGCACGTGTTCGTCGTCTCCAACGACGGCATCCCCGAGGAGCTCCGCAACATCGCCGAGGGCAAGATCGACGCCACCGTCTCCCAGCCGGCCGACCTCTACGCCAAGTACGCCCTGCACTACCTCAAGGCCGCGATCGACGGCAAGACCTTCGCGCCCGGCAAGACCGACCACGACAGCACCATCATCCAGGTCCGCGAAGGCCTGCTGGAGGACCAGCTCTCCGCTCCCCTGGTGACCGCCGACGGCGGCACCTACGACGGCGTTCCGAGCCTCAAGAGCGACGACCAGTCGCTGTGGGGCAACAAGCTCGGCTGAGCGGAGGGCGAGACGCGAGATGGCTGTGACCGCACCCGTGGCCGAGGCGACGGGTATCACGAAGCGATTCGGGTCGACGGTGGCCCTGCACGAGGCCGCCATCAGGATCGAAGCCGGGCAGACCCACGCCCTGGTCGGGCGCAACGGGGCGGGCAAGTCGACGCTGGTGTCCATCCTCACCGGACTCCAGGCCCCCGACGAGGGCGAGGTGCGGTTCGGCGGCGAACCCGCACCGCGGCTCGCCGACCGCGACGCCTGGCGGCAGCGGGTGGCGTGCGTCTACCAGAAGTCCACGATCATCCCCGAGCTGACCGTCGCGGAGAACCTGTTCCTCAACCGGCACGACCACGGCCGCGGCGGGCTGATCAGCTGGAAGACGGTGCACGGCAGGGCACGGGAGCTGCTGGACACCTGGTCGGTCGACGTCGACGCGCGCACCCCCGCGAGGGAGCTCGACGTCGAACAGCGGCAGTTCGTGGAGATCGCGAGGGCGCTGTCGTTCGGGGCCCGCTTCATCATCCTCGACGAGCCCACCGCCCAGCTCGACGGGGCCGCGATCAGCCGGCTGTTCACCCGGATCACCGACCTCCAGCGACAGGGCGTCACCTTCCTGTTCATCAGCCACCACCTCCAGGAGGTCTACGAGATCTGCGACGTGGTGACGGTGTTCCGCGACGCCAGGCACATCCTCACGGCGGCGGTCGACGAGCTGCCCCGCGCGGAACTGGTCGCCGCCATGACCGGTGAGGCCGCGGGTGAGGCGCGCGGCGTGCGCCGTGGCCCGTCACCGGACGCCGCGGACGTGCTCGTGGCGGACGGCGTGTCCCTGCCCGGCGCGTACGAGGACGTGTCGTTCCGCGTCCGCGCCGGGGAGGTCGTCGGTCTCGCCGGCGCGGCGAGCAGCGGCCGCATCGAGATCGCCGAAACGGTCGTGGGGTTGCGCGCGGCCGCCCGCGGCTCCGTGGAGATCGCGGGCTCCCGGCCACGGCCGGGCAGCGTGCCCGCCGCCCTGAAGGCGGGGGCCGGGTTCGTCCCGCAGGACCGGCACCACCAAGGTCTCGTGCCGCAGATGTCCGTGGCGGACAACGGGACCCTGACCATCCCGGAACGGCTCGGGCGCAACGGGTTCATCGACGGTCGCCGCCGTGACGGCCTCGCCGCGGCCATGATCGAGAACCTGGCGATCAAGACACCCGGGCCGGAGCTGCCGGTCTCCGGTCTGTCCGGCGGCAACCAGCAGAAGGTCGTCATGGCGCGCGCCCTGGCAGGCGACCCGGAGCTGCTGGTGCTGATCAACCCGACCGCCGGCGTCGACGTGCGGTCCAAGGAGTTCCTCCTCGGCAAGGTCGAGGAGATCGCCGAGTCCGGCGCCGGCGTGCTCATCGCCTCCGACGAGCTCGACGACCTGCGCCTGTGCGACCGGGTCCTGGTGGTGTTCCAGGGCCGCGTGGTCGCCGAGATGCCCGGCGGCTGGCACGACCACCAGCTCGTGGCCGCGATGGAAGGAGTGGACCTCGATGCCTGAGAGCAAGACCGCCGCGGTCACCGGGACGGGCTCGACCGGCGGGGGCCCGTCGGTCCGGCCCGCGGGCAGGCGACGGATCGCCTTCGCCCGCCTGCGCGACCTGGCGCTCATCCCCGCCATCATCGCGATCGCCGTCGTCGGCCAACTGGTCAGCCCGGTGTTCCTGCAACCCGACAACCTGATCAACATCCTGCAGACGATGTCGGAGATCGCCGTCCTGGTCCTGGCCCAGACCCTGGTCCTGATCGTCAAGAAGATGGACCTCTCGCTGGAGTCCACCGTCGGCCTCGCGCCCGGGGTCGCCGCGTGGCTCACGGTGCCGGTCGGCACCGGTCACGGGCTGGGCCTGGTGCCGGGCGGCTGGTCGGTGCCCGTCACGCTGGCCGTCGGCGTCCTGGTCGGCGTGGTCAACGCGCTGTTCATCATCCGGTTCGGGCTCAACGGCTTCATCGTGACGCTCGGCATGCTGATCGTGCTGCGCGGCATCCTCACCGGCATCTCCGGCGGCCAGACCTTCTTCCGCCTCCCGGAGTCGATGCTCTACCTCGGCACCACGCAGTGGTTCGGCGTGCCCGTGTCGGTGTGGCTGTGCCTGGTCCTGTTCGCCATCGGCATCGTGGTCCTCGGCTTCACCAGCTTCGGCCGGTCCCTCTACGCGATCGGCGGCAACGTCGACGCGGCCAAGGCCGCCGGCATCCGCACCGACCGCGTGCTCTGGATCGTCATCGTCACCGCGAGCCTGCTCGCCGCCCTCGGCGGCCTGCTGCTGTCCGGCCGACTGGCCTCGGTCGCCTCGGCGCAGGGCAACGGCTACATCTTCACCGTCTTCGCCGCCGCCGTCATCGGCGGCATCAGCCTCAACGGCGGCAAGGGCACCGTGTTCGGCGCCTTCACCGGCATCCTCCTGCTGTTCATGATCCAGAACGTGCTCACCCTCGGCGGCGTCCCGGCGCAGTGGATCGGCGCCCTCAACGGCGCCATCATCCTCATCGCCCTGGCGGTGTCCCGCGTGACCGGGGGCAAGGCACAGGATTAGCGCCCGACCGACCTGCTCGGAGGGAGTTGTGGCCAGGACGGGTGAGAGGGCGCCTCGGTGGGGTGAAGGGCGGGGTGTGCGGTGGTGGGAGCGGCGGCGGCGCGGGTAGGCATGAAGCGCGGGCGGGGTCATGGCCGCCTTGCGACAGCTTGTCTTCATGAGGAGTGACGATGTCCGCGCCGACGCTGAACCACCGGGCCACCGGGTACGACGCCCGCCAGGCGTACTGCATGGCCGAGGCCGCCCAGCTGGCCTACCAGGACCGCGAACAGATCGAGGCCACGGCCGCGGAGTGGGGGTTCGACCGGGTCCGCCACCACCACTCGACGTTCTCCCCGCCGTTCGCGATCAGCGACACCCAGGCGTACACGATGGCCGGTCCGACGATGATCGTGACCGCGTTCCGCGGCACGGAGCCCGCGCAGCTGCGCGACTGGCTGTCGGACACGACCACGCCACCGTGGCCCGGTCCGGCGCGCACCGGTCTGGTCCACTACGGATTCGCCGAGGCGCTGCGCGCGGTGATGCCGTCCGTGCTCGCGGCGGTGGAGGAGCTGCGCGACGACGAGCAGACGGTGTGGTTCACCGGGCACAGCCTCGGCGGTGGCCTGGCCATGCTGGCCGCGGCCTGGCTGCACTTCGAGGACCCGCGGCTCTCGGCCCAGGGCGTCTACACCTTCGGCCAGCCCCGCACCTGCGACCGGGCCCTGGCCGACGCCTACGACAAGGCCTTGGCCGGACGCACGTTCCGGGTGGTCAACAACAACGACGTGGTCGCGCAGGTCCCGCCGGAGCCGGTGTTCCACCACGTCGCGGCCCTGCGCTACATCGACTCCTCCGGCCGGGTCCGCGAGTCCATGCCCGTGGTGTCCAACCTGCTCGACCGCGGCAAGGGTCTCGCCGCCGACCCGTTCGCGCCGGCCAGTGACGGGATGCGGGACCACCTCATGAAGGCGTACGTGGCCGCCTTGGAGAAGAACCTCCCCTAGGGCCCGGGTCGTCCGACAGGGCGGCCAGCCGGTGGGTCAGCAGGCCGGACATGGCGCGCACGCCATGGCCGATCGCCCGTTCGTCGGCGGCGAAGTCGGGCGCGTGCGGCGCGCCGTTGATCCCCGACTCCTCGTCCGCGACGCCGAGGTAGAACTGCGCGCCCGGCGCCTCGTCGAGGAACAGCGCGAAGTCCTCGCAGTTGAACGGCCAGGACGCCCGGCCCCACAGGACGGACTCCGGCCCCAGCGCCGCGCCCAGGTACCGACCGGCGGCCGTGCTGAGCTCCGCCGAGTTCACCAGGGCGGGGAACGGGTCGCCCGCGAACTCGACGTGCCCGCCCGCGGCCGTCGCGATCCGCTCGACCCGGGCGCGCAGCTCCCGGTTGCGCTCCTGCGGCCAGACCCGCAGCAGCACGGTGACGGCGGGCCGCGCGTCGGGCGTCTGCCCGGTCCACTGGGAGACGGACACGGACTCCTGGATCGACGCGGCGGCGCCGGGTTCCAGCAACGCGGTGAAGTGGGCGTGGTAGGCGGCGACGCTCCGCGGGAACTCGACGGTGCCGAGCTCCGCCACCTCGGCCGCGACGGCGGCGAGGGCCGCGTCGTCACCGCCCGGGAGCACCACCTGGAGGTGGTCGAGCCCGGGCAGGCCGTATCCGGGGGACACCGCGATGGTGCCGGAGGGGAACGGACTGCAGTGCAGCGCGTAGAACTCGCGCGGCGCGAGCCGTTGCACCAAGCCGGTGCCCAGCATCGCGCGTGCGCCGCGCAAGGGCTCCTCGGCCGGCTGGAAGACGAACACCAGCCGGCCGCGCACCTGCTCGGAGCGCCGAGCCAGGTCCCGGGCGACGCCGACGCCGATGGCGGTGTGCAGGTCGTGCCCGCACAGGTGCGCGACGCCGGGGACGCGCGAGGCGAAGCCCTCGTCGAACACCCGGCCCGACGGCGGGATGGGCAGCACGTTCCGCCGCGCGTCGACGGCGTCCATGTCCGCCCGGTAGGCCACCGTGGGGCCGGCCGCGGCACCGTCGAGCACCGCGACGACCCCGTGCCCGCCGACGCCGGTCGTCACCTCCAGCCCGGCCGCGCGCAGCTGCTCGGCGACCAGCCCGGCCGTCTCCCGCTCCTCGCCGGCGAGTTCGGGACGGCGGTGGATCTCCCGGCGGAGCTCGATCAGCTCGGCGTCAAGGCTCGTCACCGGTAGATCTTGCGCACAACCGTTGGTTCCGCGCACCACCATTTCGTCGTCACCGCGCCGTGCCGGACAGGGCCGGAGCCGACCGTGCGGCGGTCTCCGCCGCCAGTCGGCGGTCGCGGAGCTCGCGGCCCACACCGACGACGACCGAGCGCAACGCCGCGGCCCACGACCGGACGGGACGAACATCTGCTGCCTGAGCCGGGCGGTGCGCTGGTTCTTCGTGATGAACGGGCGCAACCCGGCCTCCCAGGCGTCCAGGGCGGCGTCGAGGTCGTCGGGGTGCTCCCGCAGCGCCGTGCCCAGCGCGGCGCCGCCGCGGAGCGAGGACGTGGCGCCCATGCCCGAGTAGAGGTGCATGCACCACGCCGCATCCCCCACCAGGACGACCCGCGGTCGACCGCGACGAGGCGACGGCGCTGGCGGTGTGGGCGTTCCGCGAGGCGGACGCGCGGGGCGCCGACACCGTCGACGTGGGCGGCTCCCCCACCACCGCGGCGGACCTGACCGCGGTGGCGGACCTGCTCGCCCAGCTCGACGCGTACCGCCGGCGCGGCGCCGACTACGAGGCGGAGCGGTTCGCCGGGCTGCTCACCGAACTGCACGCGCGGACGACCGCGAACGGTCCCCGTGCCGAGGTCCTCGGTCCCGACGAACCCGCCGAGACGCCACTGCGCAAGGTCCGGCTGACGGCGCTGGGCGCGCGGCCGCGCTCAGAGTCCACCGCGGACGTCTACTTCGCCTCGGGCGACGTGGTCCTGGTGCAGCACGCCACTCCCCTGCGCGCCGCGCAGCACCTGGCCACGTCGAACGTGGTCTCCGAGTCGGCGACGCGCAGCGCGAGCCGAGCGGTGACGGTGAAGACCAACCGGGTCGCCAAGACCTCGCTCACCCCCGTCGGCACGGCCTGGGACGACCTGCCGCGGGCTCTGGTGGTCGACGACTACGCCGCGGCCGCGGAACGGTTGGCCGAGCTGCCGCCGCGCCAGGTCCGCGCGAGGGTCGAGGCCGAACCGGTCCGCGCGGTCCGCGTCGCCGAGGTGTCCGACCTGGCCTACGACCCGGCCGCACAACGCCTCACCGCCACGCTGCACGACTCCACCGGCGCCTCGTGCGTGCTGGAGGCGGCGCACCGCGCCGTGGCGCCGCGGTCGCTCGACGCGCTGGCGGCGGCGTTGCGCGCCGGCCCGACCACGATCACCGGCTCCGTCCGCCGCCACCGCGGCACGCTGGTCGTCGACCCGCTGGCCGTCCACACCCGGGCCGGCGTGGTCGTTGTGGACTTGGCGACGGACACGACCCCGCAGCCGCTGCCGCCGGGCGTCACGACGGCGGATCCGTTGAGCGCGAGCGTGGGCGGCGCGCTGACCGTGCTGGCCGACGCCTCGCACCGAGGCCTGGGCCACCTGACCGACAGCCTGCTCGCCCGCGTGCGCGAGGCCGGCGCCCACCTGCACGGCACGGGCCTGCGCGCGGCGGCGGCCCTCGTCACGGCGTTCGCCGACACCCCGTCCGCGACCACCTGGTTCAAGGCCCACCTGAGGCTGCTGGTCACGGCCGATGCCCGCTGACAGTGCGGCTGGGCGGCGGCGTCGGCGGGCGGCAGGCTAGGTTGCCCCGGTGAGCCTCCTCGATGACGTGGCCGAGCGCGACGGCTGGCGGTGCTGGGTGTGCGACGAACCGGTCGACCCCGACATGTCGGTGAACGACTCGCGCGGGCCGAGCGTCGACAGCCGGACCGCCGACCGGAAGGCCAAGGTCGCCGAACGGCTCGCGCACCGCGGGTGCAACACCCGCAAGGGCGCGGTCGCCGCGGTCATCCCCTGGCCGGACCGCCTGCACGTGGCCGAACCGGCGCCGCTGATCACCGTGGCCGGGAGGCTGGAGCGCAAGGGCGGTCGCGAGGTGGTGGCCCGTTGCCCGACCGGGCCGGACGCCCGGGAGGCAGCGGACTGGCTGGTGGACCGGTTCTCCCGACTGGCGCCGGGGCTGCCGGTGACCGCCACGGTCGAGGCGGGCGGCGGTCAGTTCCTCGTGGTCCTGGCCACCGGCCGCCGCTGACCGGGCGCGCCCGGCCGCCACTGACCGGGCCCCACTGACCGGCCGCTGCTGACCGGCGCGACCGAGCGCACCCCCGCCGTCGAGCGGGTCCACCGGCGACCGGGCCCTTCCCCAATGGTTCAACCACTGTGCGCGGAGTGTTCCCGCGCACGTCGGCGCCGTGGAACGCGACCCGACGAGGCTTCTCGCCACCCACCGGCAGAGAGGCACCTTCATGGCGGAGAACCGAGTCGGACGGCGCGCACTGCTCCAGGCCGCGGTCGTGGCGCCTGCCGCCGCGATGGCACCCGCGGTGCTCTCACCCCTCGCGCACGGTGACGAGCGCGACGAGCGCAAGGCGGCCCGACCGGACACCGCCGACCCCCGCTTCACCATCGCGGTGCTGCCCGACACCCAGTACCTGCTCGACGAGGGTGGCTCGGACCCCGAGCCGGTGCGCGTGGCGTTGCGCGAGGTGGCGCGCCGCCGTGACGCGAACGTGGTGTTCCTGACCCAGCTCGGCGACGTGACCGAACACGGCACGGAGACCGAGGTGCGGCTGGCCGACTCGGTGTTCACCGACGGCGTCCCCTACAGCGTGCTGGCGGGCAACCACGACGTGCCGGGCAACACCGACGACCGGCGCGGGCCGACGCCGTTCTCCAGGGTGTTCGGGCCGGAGCGGTTCCGCCGCATGCCGACCTTCGGCGGGTTCGCCCCGGACGGCTACAACAGCTACCACGTCCTCCGCGCCGGCGGGCGGCAGTGGCTGGTGCTCGCGCTGGACTGGCGGGTGTCGGACCAGGGGATCGAGTGGGCGCAGGGTGTGCTGGACCGGCACCGGTCGCTGCCCGCCATCCTCACCACGCACGACCTCGTCGCGGGCAGCCCGGACGCGCAGCTCTCCGCGCACGGCAGGCACCTGTGGGACAACCTGATCCGCCGCAACGACCAGGTCTTCCTCACCCTCAACGGGCACTACTGGCCGTCCGGCCGCACCACCCTGGTCAACGACCACGGCCACGACGTGCACCTGCACCTGACCAACTACCAGGACCGCTACTACGGCGGCGCGGGCATGGTCCGGTTCTACACGTTCGACCTCTCGCGCGACGTCATCGACGTGGAGACGTTCTCGCCGTGGCTGCTGGACCGCGACGGCGACACGCGGCCCGAGTCGGAGACCGCGAGGCTGACCGGCGACACCGACCGGTTCACCGTGGAGATCGACTTCCGGGAGCGGTTCGCGGGCTTCGCGCCGCCCGTCGTGCCGCCGGCGCGTCCGGCGAGCGCCGTCGTCACGCGCGACACGGTGGCGTACTGGCGGTTCGACGCGGCCGGGTTCCCGGCGGGCGAAGGTCCCGTGCCGGCGGGCGCGGTGGCGCGGGACCTCACCGGCCGCGGCAACGACCTCACCGTCACGCGGCTGCACGGGAGCGGCCCGGACGTGCTGACCTGGTCGACCGAGCACCACGACGACCAGCCCGCGCACGCGAGCCTGCGCTTCGACGGCGGCAAGGACCCCGACCGCGGCGCGGTGCTGCGCACGTCCGACACCGCACCGCTCAACGCCATGCGGTTCGAGGCGGGCTACACCATCGAGACGTTCTTCAAGCTGCCCGACCCGCTCGTCGGCGACCACGCGTGGATGGGCCTGCTCAGCTGGGAAGGCCGCGCCGGCGACGCGGGCAAGACCAGCGGCTGGTCCGACGACGAGCCGACGTGCAGCCTCAACCTGTCCGGTGAGCGGTTCCTCCAGTTCGTGGTCTACCCGGTGCCCGTCGACGCCGACCCCACGTCGTGGAGCCACGCCGTGCCGGTCGGTCGGTGGACGCACGTCGCCGTGGTCAACGACGGTCGCCACACCAGGATGTACGTCGACGGCGCGAAGATCGCCCGCAACGCCGCCGAGGAGTCACGCGGCATCTCGACCCTGGGCAGGCCGTTCGCGCTCGGCGGCACCCAGTTCGCGCTGCGCTACGGCCAGGGCTTCCACGGCTGGATCGGCGACACGCGGATCACCGCGAAGGGCCTGCGGCCCGACCAGTTCCTGACCGCGCGACGGTGATCGTCGCCGAGCGCGTGCCCCGCTTCGAGGGGGTGCTACACAGGCCAGGTTCGCGACCGGGACAGCCGCGAAGTACGCGTGACCGGCCTCCAAGGGGTGCCCGCCGGGGCCGAACTCGAACTTCTTCCAGGTCACGCCGTTGATCGAATTGCCCTTGCTCGCGACCTCGTCCCGAAGACCGACGTCGGGTCGAGCTGACGGCACAGCTCCACGGCTTCGCCCGGCATCCTCGACGGCAGGACGTCCCACGAGAAGGTGTACCTGGGCACCGCGCCGCGCAGGCGGAGGCAGGAGTCCAGCAGGACCCAGTCGGTCAGCAGATTGATCGTGCCGCCCCGCTCGCTCGACATGGATCGGAAGTGGGTCATGCCCGTGCCGGAGGTGGTACTCACTGCGGTAGACGCAGGTCCACATGCACAGGACCAGGGTCTCCTCGACCGGCACGCCGAACTCGCGGCACACCCGGTCGAGGTTGCCGACCGTGGTCCGGGCGATCCGGCGGTTCGACCCTCCGTCACACGCCAGGTTCGCGAGCGGGTGCCCAACCGGGAGGCGAGCACCGCGGGCCACGCGCTCGTGCCGGGATCCCGCAATTCCTGGCCGCGGGTGCAGCTGCAGCCGTTCGCCACGAGGAGTCCGATCATGACCGTCACAGCACCTCGATCCCCTCGCGCCGGCCGAACGCCGACGCGTGCTCCCAGGAGTTCACCAGCGGTTCGCCCCGCGAGTTCAGGCTCGTGTTGAGCAGCATCGGGCACCCGGTTTCCAGCTCCCACTCGTGCAGCACCCGGTAGAGCAGCGGGTGCTGCTCCCGGGTCACCGTCTGCACCCGGTTGGTGCCGTCGGCGTGCACGACGGCCGGGAACCTCCCCGGGTCCCTTGCACCGCGCGGTGAACCACATGTACGGCGTCGCCGGGACCGGCATCTCGAAGAACTCCGCCGTGCGTTCCTCCCGGATCACCGGCGCGAACGGGCGGAACTTCTCCCGCCCCTTCACCTCGTTGACGCGGTCCTTCATCCGCCTGGTCCGCGGGTCCGCCGGGATCGACCGGTTGCCCAGCGCGCGGGCCGAACTCGGCACGCCCGTTCGCCACCGCGAGGACCCCGTCCGCCTTGAGCCCATCGACGACCTCGTGGGGATCGAGCGCCCGCCGGATCTCGGTGCCCAGGGAGGGCCCGGACCACGTCACCGGTTCCCGCGTGGTGGCCGCGACGGCGCCCAGGCTCGACCCGGCGTCACCGGGGTTGGGGAAGATCCACACGTGGTCGAAGTCGCCGGTCGCGCAGATCCTGGAGTTGGCGACGCAGTTCAGCGCCACGCCGCCCATCAGCACCAGGTTGCGGCTGCCGGTCTCGCGGCGCGCCCACCGCGCCGCGCCCGGCAGCACCTCCTCCGTGACGGCCTGGACGCCGGCCGCGAGGTCCTCGGGCAGCGCCTCGGGCATCCAGTCGCCGATGCCTCGGTGCACGTTGGCGCGCAACCGGAAACCCGGTTCGTCGATCGCGATCCACTCGGCCCGGAGGTGGTCGGTGTACCGGGGCTCGCCGAAGGCGGCCATCCCCATGGTGGTGTACTCGTCCTCGTTCGGGCGCAGGCCGCAGCGCCGGGTGAAGGCGCTGTACAGCAGCCCGAGGCTGTGCGGGTAGCGACGGCGGAACAGCACGTCCAGCCCGTCGCGCGCGGTGCACTTCGAGATGGTGAACGTCGGTCACCGGTTCCCTCCTCCGTCGAGACGACCACCTCCCGGACGGCTATGGGCACCACACCCGCTGCTCCGCGCTGCCGAGCAGCCTGCCGAGCCGCCACGCGAACCGGCACACCCAGGGTCCGCGATCCGATGAGGCGAGGACCGGGGCGCGCCGGACGAGCTTGAGCCAGTCCGCCAGTGCGCTGCTCGTCCCGCTCGCGCGCATCCCGTGCTCGCGGAAGTCCTTGAGCAGCTTCGCGTCGCCCCGCCCGTAGCCCACCTGCTGCCTGGCGAGCGACCACATCCGGTCCCGCAATCGGTAGCGCATCACCGCGTCCGGCGCGAAGGCCACGGAGCACCCCATCAGCTGGGCTCGGACGCTGAACTCGACGTCGTCCCCGCCGCCGGCGGTGTAGCTCTCGTCGAACCCGCCCAACGCCCGGAACACCTCGGTCCGCACGCCCATGTTCGCGCCCACCGCGTAGGGCAGGAAGCTCATGACGACCGGTAGCCGGTCCGCGGGGTGGGGCGACCTGGACGTGCGGACGCGTTCGCTGTTCAGCGCGGTGCTGTCGAGGTACCCGCCGACCACGTCGGCCCGCGACGCGGCCCGCGCCATGGCGGCAAGCCAGCCGGTGGTCGCCGCGTCGTCCGCGTCGCAGTACAGCAGCAGCTCGCCGTTCGCGGCCCGGGCGCCCGCGTTGCGCGCGCCGTTGACCCCGGGCGGCTCGTGGCGCACCACCCGCAGGTCGGGCAGCCGGTGCGCCCACCGGGCGACGACGTCGGCGGTCCCGTCCGTGGACCCGTTGTCCACGACCACCACCTCCCACGGCCCCTCGTGGTCCTGTTCGGACAGGGCGGCCAGCTGGCTTTCCACGACGGCCGCCGCGTTGCGCACGGGCACGATCACGCTGACGGACGGTGTGGAAGCGGAACCCGACGCCACGGAGCACCACCGCTTTCCCAGAGTGGGTGGACCGGAATTGCCGACGGCACCCGAAAAGTACTGCCGCGCCGGTCGACGCGGCAAGGCGATGTCCTGGGAATGACCGGAAGTGCCCTCCAACGGGCCCGATGGTCGCGACCGTGGGTAATCACGCGTGATCGGTGCACAGCACGACAATCCACGGACGACACGATGGTGGCCCTTTCTTACCTCCTGTCGGGGAATTGAGCGGCGCGGACGGCGGAACGCATACTGTCATGGCCCGGAAAAGGGTCGCCCATTTCATTTCGGCACGACCGCGGGACTCAGCTGGAGGACGAGACGATGACCGAGGTCGTGGAGCGGACGGCGGACTACGAGTTCGAACTGCCGCAGGAACTGATCGCGCAGGAACCACCCGAGGCGCGAGGCGGCGAGCGCACCGACGCCCGCCTGGCCGTGCTGCACCGCGGCAGCGGACAGGTGGACCACCGCCACTTCTCGAACCTGGGCGAGTACCTGCGCGCCGGGGACGTCCTGGTGCTCAACAACGCGCGGGTGGTCCCGTCGCTGCTCGAAGGTGTCGACGCCGGCGGTGAGCCGGTGGCGGTGAGCCTGCACTCCCCCGTCGAGGACGGCACGTGGCACTGCCTGGTCGCGCCCACGGCGGCTTGCGCGCCGGGAGCGGAGTTCCGCCTGGGCGGGGACGGCGACATCACGGTGCGCCTCCTGCACGAGGCCGACGCCGGCGTGTGGCGGGCGGCGGTCGACCCGCCCGACGCCGAGTCGTTGCAGCGGGCGGCGGAGATGATCTGCCCCGGCTACCTCGACCGCGCGCCGCTGGACCCGGAGCAGTACCAGACCGTCTACGCCTCCCGGCCCGGCGCCGTGCTGCTCCCCTCGGCGGGCCGGCACTTCACGCCGGAGATGCTCGACGGGCTGCGCGCCGCCGGGGTGGCCGTGGCGGAGGTGACCCTCTACCTGGCCGCCCGGAGCCGGTACTTCGTGCGGATGATGGTGCGCCGCAAGGCGGTGCGCGAAGGCCTGCCGGTGCGCGAGGACCTCGACGACCCGTCCACCGGGTTCGACCTGCCCCGGGCGGAACGCTACGAGGTGTCGTCGGACACCGCCGACCTGATCAACCGGTGTCGACGCGACGGTGGCCGGGTGGTGGTCTGCGGCACGTCGGCGATGCGCACCCTGGAGACGGTCGCCGACAGCCGGGGACGGCTGTGGCCCCAGACCGGTTTCACCCAGCTCACGATCATGCCGGGGCACGTGTTCCGGGCCTGTGACGCGTTCATGACCAACCTGCACCGGCCGAAGAGCTCGGAGCTGCTGCTGACCGCCGCGTTCGCCGGGCGGGAGGCCCTGCTGAAGGCCTACCGGGACGACCTCATCGCCAACGGCTACCTGTTCCACGAGTTCGGCGACTCCATGCTGATCGTCTGATGGTCCGAGGGGAGGCGCGACCGTGATCATCGATGACGTCGTCCGCGATCGGACGCCGGACGGCTGGCGGTTGTCGGCGGCGGTGGACTCGGCCCTCACGCCGGGCGGCCAACGCCTGCACTTCACCGTGCACGGCGGCGAACCGGAGTGGATGCCGCCGGTGGGGGACGCCTTCCTCGCCGCGCTGATGATGCCCGCGATGGCGCTGAAGGAGGACGTGCACGTCCACGCACCCGTCTCACGCCGCCTGTTCCGTTCGGCGTCCACCATCACCGACCTCTACACCGCCTGGTGGCCGCACCTGCACCCGGTCGACCTGCGCGCCCCCGTCGCCACCCGTGGGGGCGGCGACGCGGTCGGGCTGTTCTTCACCGCCGGGGTGGACTCGTTCTACAGCCTCCTCAAGGACATCGGCAGGTCCGCGGCTCCGGACTGGGAACCTGTGACCCACCTGCTGTTCGCCAACTTCGAGCGGAAGGCGGGCAGCCGTTACGAGCACCTGCTGGAGAGGTTGCGGCACGTGGCGGCGCGCACGGGCAAGCAACTGCTCGTGATCGACACCAACGTCCGGTCGACGTGCGAGCCCACCGCCTTCTGGCCGGAGTACCACGGTGCGGCGCTGGCCTCGGTCGCGTTGAGCCTGCAGGGCTTGCTGGGACGCTGTCTGATCGCCTCCAGCGACCAGTACCGGTACCTGCCACCCCTGGGCTCGCACCCCCTGCTGGACCACCTGTTCTCCACCGAGGGCTTGGAGATCGTCCACGACGGCGCCGAGGCGACCCGCGCCGAGAAGGTCATCCGGATGGCGGGCGACGGCGATCCGGCCCTGGACGACCTCTGCGTCTGCTGGAAGAGCGAACCCGGCCACAACTGCGGGCAGTGCCAGAAGTGCCTGGGCACCATGGTCGCGCTCGAGCTCGCGGGCGCGTCGGGACGGTGCCCGACCCTGCCGGCGGCGCTGGACCTGGAGCTGGTCCGCGCGGTGCCGATGCCCGACGAGCCCGGCCGGGACACGATGCGCTCGCTGGCGCAGGACGCCGAGAACCGGGGACGGCAGGACATCGCCGACGCCCTGCGGGAAGGGCTGCGTCGCGCGGGCGATCACCGGCAGGTGGCCGGGTGACCGCGGAGGTCGTCCGGGAAGTCCCCGCACGGCGTCGAGCGCGGCTGCGGAGCGAGATCACCCGAGTCCTCTCGGCGCTGCTCGCACCCGGCACGCCGTGCGCGCTGGTGGACTTCCCCCTCTACGCCAACGTCGGCGACAGCGCCATCTGGTCGGGGGAACGCGCGGTGCTGCGCGAACTGGGCGTGCCGGTGGCCTACACCTGCGACGAGCGATCGTTCCGGCGGGAGGACCTGCTCACCGTCGTGCCCGAGGGCGTGATCCTGCTGCAGGGCGGCGGCAACCTCGGCGACCTGTGGCCCGAGCGCCAGCGCTTCCGGGAACACGTCATCCGGTCCTTCCCCCGGCACCGGATCGTGCAACTGCCCCAGTCGATCTGCTTCCGGGACGAGGAGAACCTCCGCCGGGCGCGGGACGTCTTCGACGCCCACCCCGACCTCACCCTCCTGGTGCGCGACCGGCACAGCCTCCAACTGGCCCGAACCCACTTCGCCGCGACGAGCCTGCTGTGCCCCGACATGGTCTTCACGCTGCCCACGCCCGCCACGACGGGCCACCGGGCGCACGACGTGGTGTGGCTGGCCCGGTCCGATCACGAGGCCACCGGTCTCCCCCGGCCCGCGCCACGCGGCAGGACGCTGCACACCGACTGGGCGGACGAACTCGGTGCGGCCCCGGCCTGGCGGCTGCGGCGGGAAGCCGCCGGACGGCGACTGCGAGCCGCGGTGCACGCGGTGCACGCGCGTCCCGGCCCGGAGTCGGCGTCCGCCGTCGCCGCCGCCCACGACGAGCTCGCGGCGCTCCAGCTCACCCGGGGGATCGACCTGCTGGCCGGCGACGTCGTCGTCACCGACCGCCTGCACGGGCACCTGCTGTGCCTGCTGCTCGACCGGCCCCACGTGCTGCTGGCCGATCGCTACGACAAGATCGAGAACACTTGGCGCACGTGGACCAGCGGCTGGCCGGGGGTGCGCTGGGCGGGCAGCCCGGACGAAGCCGTCGAGCAGGCACGTGCCCTCGCCACGACCGCCGGCGCGCGCAAGTAGATCCCTGGTCGCCTCGTCACCGGCAACCGCGAGGACGGCCCCGCTGTGCCTGCGCGAGCCGTGCGACTTGCACCCGGCACCACTACTCGGCTTTACTAGGTACCGGTAGTCAGCACCACCGAGTAGCGGTCGGGCTTCCCCCGAGCGCGCCGAAGCCGAGCCCCGGGAGACCTGCCCATGACGACCCGCCCCACCGTCGAACCCGCCATCCGAGTGCGAGGCCTCGAGAAGTCGTACAAGTCGCTGCACGTGTTGCGCGGCGTGGACTTCGACGTGGCGCGAGGCAGCATCTTCGCCCTGCTCGGCTCGAACGGAGCGGGCAAGACCACCGCCGTGAAGATCCTGTCCACGTTGCTCAAGGCCGACGCGGGCACGGCGAGCGTGCACGGCTTCGACGTCGCCACCCGGGCCGCCGACGTCCGGGAGTCGATCAGCCTCACCGGGCAGTTCGCCGCCGTCGACGAGATCCTCAGCGGCCGGGAGAACCTCGTCCTGATCGCCCGGCTGCGTCACCTCGAGGACCCGGGCAGGATCGCGGACGACCTGTTGAGGCGCTTCTCCCTGACCGACGCCGCCGCGCGGAAGGTGTCGACGTACTCCGGTGGCATGCGCCGCCGGCTCGACATCGCGATGAGCCTCGTCGGGAACCCGCCGGTCATCTTCCTCGACGAACCGACCACCGGTCTCGACCCGCAGGGCCGCATCGAGGTGTGGCAGGCCGTGAAGGACCTCGCCGACCGGGGCACGACGGTGTTGCTCACCACGCAGTACCTGGACGAAGCCGAACACCTCGCCGACCGGATCGCGATCCTCCACGAAGGACGGATCATCGTGGACGGCACGCTCGCCGAGCTCAAGCAACTGCTCCCGCCCGCCAAGGTCGAGTACGTCGAGAAGCAGCCGACACTGGAGGACGTCTTCCTCTCGCTCGTCGGCACGAACGAGTGAGGACCGGGCAATGACCAAGAACTTCTTCGGTGACACCACCGTCCTGCTCGGACGGTCCCTGCGCCACATCGCCCGCAGCCCCGACACGATCATCACCACCGCGATCATGCCGATCGCCATGATGTTGATGTTCGTCTACGTGTTCGGCGGCGCGATCGACACCGGCTCCGACTCCTACGTGCAGTACCTGCTGCCCGGCATCCTGCTCATCACCGTCGCCTCGGGCATCTCCTACACCGCGTTCCGGCTCTTCCTGGACATGAAGGGCGGCATCTTCGAACGATTCCAGTCCATGCCGATCGCACGCTCGTCCGTGCTGTGGGCGCACGTGCTGACCTCGTTGGTCGCCAACCTGATCTCACTCGTGGTCGTCGTGCTCGTCGCCCTGCTCATGGGTTTCCGCACGGGAGCCGGGCTCACGGCGTGGCTCACCGTCGCGGGCATCCTGGTCCTGTTCACCCTGGCGCTGACCTGGCTCGCCGTCATCCCCGGCCTCACCGCCAAGTCCGTCGACGGCGCGAGCGCGTTCTCCTACCCGCTCATCTTCCTGCCCTTCCTCAGCTCCGCCTTCGTGCCGACCGACACCATGCCCGGCCCGGTGCGCGCCTTCGCCGAGCACCAGCCGGTCACCTCGCTCGTCAACACCATCCGCGACCTGTTCACCCAGCAGCCGATCGGCACGGACATCTGGCTCGCCCTCGGCTGGTGCGTCGGCATCCTCGTCGTCGCCTACGCCTTCGCCACGGCCACCTACCGCCGCAAGATCTCCTAGGCCGTCCCCGACAGGAGCCCGTTCGGCAACCGACGGCGTGAGCGGATGTTCCCCAGCCGGGGCGAAGTGGTGATCGTGTCACAATCGGCCTGATTCTCGGCGCAGTGAACAGGGGGTTGGGACGTGACGAACCGGGTGGGCATCGCGGAGGCCATCGACGGGCTGCGGGAGGAGTTGGGCCTGGCCCAGGACGCCGGGGCCGACCACCAGTTCCGCTTCGAGGTGACCGAGGTCGAGGTCGAGCTCCTCGTCGAGGTGCGCAAGGAGGCCAAGGCCGGCGCGAAGGTGCAGTTCGGCGTGGTCTCGGTGAACTCGGACGGCAAAGCGGCCAGCGCCCGCACGCACCGGATCAAGCTCCGGCTCAGCGCCACCGACGCCGCCACCGGCCGCAACCTCGAGGTCTCCCGGGATGTCGAGCGTCCGTGGACTAGCTGATGGACCAGCGCAGGCTCGCCGACGTCCGCGCGGGCACGGAGGCGGTGGCGCGCAGCACCGGCTCGGGTTACCTGATCGGCAGGCGGCTGGTGCTGACCGCCAGGCACGTCGTCAGCGCGGGTGACGGCGCCTGGCCACGCGTCGTGGTCCGGCTCGGTCACCCGAACCGGGAACGACGACCGCGCGACGCCCGGCTGGTGTGGAGCCATCCCGAGTTGGACGTGGCGCTGCTGGAGCTGGAGCCGCCCGAGGACGGGGACATCGGCGACGCCGTGCGGTGGGGCGTCGCCGACGGCATCGAGCAGGTTCGCTACTCGGGTATCGGGTTCCCGGGGTTCGCCGACTACGGCGAGGCGGGCGCCGGTGTCGAGCAGCTGGCCGGCGTGCTCAACCCCCTGTCGACGGGGCCGCACGGCAGCAACGTCCTCGACCAGGACGCGGCGCCGCAGCCGGGGCGGCGGGCCTGGGCCGGTGTGTCCGGCGCCGCCGTCTTCTGCGCCGGTCTGCTGGTGGGCGTGGTCGTGCTGGACGACGTCGACTTTGGCAACCGGCGGCTGCACGCGGCACGCCTGGACGCTGTGGTGCGCGATCCCGGGTTCCGCCGCCTCGTCGAAGCGCACGGCGGATCGAGCCCCGTCGCCGAGTCGGTCACGGCGCCGCCACCGCCCTCCGGTGGACGCCGGGGCGCACGGGCGGCGTTCCGGTACGAGCTGAGCGCGGCGATCGTCGAGCACACGTCCACGGTCGTGGGGCGGGAGAGCCAGGTACGTCGGCTGATGGCGTTCAGCGGGGCGCGGGAAGGCGGTTACGCCCTCGTCGAAGCGCCGGCCGGTTTCGGCAAGACGACGCTGGTCGCGGATCTGTGGCGGCGGCACGCCACCGACGCGTGGGACGGTCCCGCGCCCGACCTCGTCGGGTTCTCGCTGCGCCGCGACCTCGGTGACCACACGCCGGCCGCGTTCGTCGCCGGGCTCACCGGTCAGCTGGCGGCGCTGCTGGACCGGTCGGACGACGGCGCCCGCCGGCTCGACGAGCTGTGGCAGGAGGCCGCGGCGAACGCGGGGCCGGACCGGCCGCTGCTGCTCGTCGTCGACGGCCTGGACGAAGCCTCGCCGGACCGCCCGGGTGTCGCGGAGCTCCTGCCCGCGCACGTGCCCGACTTCACGCACGTGGTCGTGACCTCCCGGCCGAGTCCGCGGGCCCGGTCGCTGGTGCCGCCGCACCACCCGCTGCACCGCGCGCCCCTCGTGGCGCTGCCGCCGCTGTCCGTGGCCGAGGTCGTCGAACTGCTCCACGTCTTCGGTTCCGCCGAGCCCGCGTCGTTCGGGGCGGCCGTGCACGAGGTGACCCGGGGCGAACCGCTGCTCGCCCGGTTCACCGCCCAGGACGTGGCGGGGCGCGGCGAGGCGGCCCTCGCCGCCTACCGACGGGAACGGCCCTCGGACGTGGCCGGGTACTTCCGCTGGCAGCTCGACCTGCTGGAGGTCGACGCCGAGGACGACACGACCTGGGACGCGCTCGCCCTGCTGCTCGCGGCGGCCCGCGGCCTGACCGAGGTCGAGATCGCCGAGGCCCTCGGCGCGCCGGCCCACCGGATCCGGCGGGCGCTCGCGCCGGTGCGCCGGTTCCTGATCGGGTCGCCGCGGCACGAGCTGATGCACGAGGAGTTCGCCGTGGTGCTGGCCACCCGGTTGACGGCGGCGCAGCGGCGCGCGGCCGACCGGCGCCTGCTCGACTGGTGCCGGGGTTACGCCGAGGCCGGGTGGCCCGACGACACGCCCGACTACGCGCTGACCACCGTGATCGCCCACGTCGACCGGGCGAACGACTTCGAGCTGGCCGCGCGGCTGGTCGGCAGGCGGCGGCTGGAGCTGATGGTGGCCAGGACGCTGTCGCCGCGGGGCGTGCGGGCGGACGTCAGCGCCGTCCTCGACATCCTGGTGCGGAGGTCGCCGCCGGACGTCGTGGCCGAGATCCGCACGGCCCTGGCCGCCGTGAACGTCAAGGGCATGGCCGACGACGTCCCCGGATCACTGCTGGCGGCCCTCGTCGCCGCGGGTGAGACGGCGCGGGCCGAGGCACATGCCGCGTTGGCCGAACGGCCGATCGACCGGTGCCGGGCGTTCCAGTCGATCGCGGTCGCGCTGTGGCGGGCGGGCGAGCCCGAGCGGTGCCGCCAAGCGGTCGGCGCCGCGGTCGGCGCGGCGCGCGCGGCGGGCGACCGGCACCAGTCGTCGTGCCTGGAGGAGTTGGCGCTGGAGCTGTTCTCGGCGGGCGCGGTGGCGGATGGGTGCGAGGTGATCAGGATCTGGGCGCGAGGGCGGCCGGTCGCCCTGGCGTTCAAGCGGATCGCGCCCGCCCTCGTGCGCAACGGCGCCGCGCAGTTGGGCCTCACGATCGCGCGGGGCTTCACCGACCGCGCGGACGTCGCGATCGCCCACGCGCTGCTGGCCCTCGCGCTGGCCGAGGCCGGGCAGGTCGACCGAGCGTTGGCGGTCGCCGACGGGATCGACGACCGGATCACCGGTTGGCACCCTGACAACCTGCCGCTCACCGTGGCGAAGCTGGCCATCGCCGTCGCCGACCGGGGTCGGACCGATGCCGCGCGCGGGCTCGTCGACAAGGCGAGCCTCCTGCTGGCCGGACGTGAGCACCCGTGGGACGAGGACCGGGTCGGCGTCGCGGCGGCACGGGTCAGGATGGGCGAGCCGGAGCACGGCCCGCGCGTCCTCGCCGGGCTCAGCCGCATGACCGAGAGCCGCCGGCACCGCGAGTGGCCGGAGATCGCTTGGTGGTTCGACATCGACTGGGACGAGTTCTCCGGGTGGGCCGTCGCGACGCCGCGACGCGATGCCGCCGTCGTCCTCGCCCACCAGGCGGTCCTCGCCGGGGTCGACGGTGAGCTGCTCGACCTGTGCGCGGACGGCGAGTCGGCCGAGGTGGTCCGGGCCGCGATCGCGATCTCGCACGTGCACGCGGGCGCGGTCGAACGGGCGCGGGACCTGCTCAGCGGACTCACCTCCGACCAGGGGAAGGTCCAGGTGCTGCTGACGATCGCGAGCGCGCTGGCCGTGCGGTCCCCCGTGGACGCCAGGGAGGCCGCGCTGGGTGCGCTCGGCCACTTGGAGGCCGCGCGCGGGGACGTCGCGGTCATCCTGGCCAGGGCCGGCTTCGGGGCGGAGGCGATCGAGGTCGCCGAGGCGATACCGGAGCGCTCGATCACGCGCGGGTCGACGTTCGCCCGGCTCGCGGACGTCCTCGGGCTGGTCGACGGCCCGCCGACCGCCGAGATGGCCGCAGACCTGCTCGACCGGCCGACGTTCGACTCGGACCTGGCCCTCGCGTCCACCGCCGACGAGGTGGTGGAGGTGCTGCGCCGGCGCGTGGAGTCGTCGCCGTACCCGCTCGTCCGGCGTGCGATCGTCGCCCGCGACGATCACGAGCTGCGCCGGGTCCTGCCGGAGTTCGACAAGCTGCTGCGGGTGCGCGCCACCGCGCTGGCCTACGTGGTGCGGGGCCAGCTGGCCGAAGGGCGCCCGGAGCTCGCGCGAGCGGTCGCGCTGCACTCGCTGTCCGTCCTGCCGGCGCAGGGCGTGGAACGCGATCGCCGCGTCTTCTTCGACGCCGTTGTGCGCGCCCTGGCCGGGTCCGGGCGAGTCGACGCCGCGCTGGCCGTCGCCGACCGGCTCGCCTACCGGGACGGCCGTGCCCCGGCCGTCGTCGGGTTGCTCGAAGGCGGCGACGTGGGCGCCGCGCTCAACCTGCTCGGCGAAGGTGCGGAGACCCTGGGCGAGCGGGTGGCCGACCTGCTCGCCCACGGCGGGTTGACCGAACTGGCCGTGAACCTGCCGACCGCGCTGCGCCGCCGCGCGGAGCGGAACGACCACAGGTTCTCAGCGGCTCTCGAAGCGCTCGTCGACGCCCCGGACGGCACGGACCCCCATGCGATCGCGGGGTACGAAGACCTTCGCCGGGGTGCGGTCCTCGACGCGGTCGTCACGCGGCTGGCGCGCGCGGGCCGCTTCGAGACCGCCCTGGCCGTCATCCGCGATCCGCAGCCGTACCGGGTGGAGTACTGGGACGAGGGTGACGGCCTGCCGAGCGACGAGACGCTGGCGGTCGTGCTGACGACACTGGCCACTCACGCACACGGCGTGCCGGCGAGGAGGCAGTGGGCCCGGGAACTCGCGGAGACGGCGCACCGCACGGCGTCGGCGATCGGCACGCCGTCCGGCACAGGCCGGCGCCTGACCTCGATCGGCCAGTCGAACGCGGACAAGGCCAGGGCTCTCGCCGCCGTCACCGGCTATCCGGGTTGGGCGGACGACGCGGCGCTCGCCGTGCTGCGCGACGCGCTGCGCCTGTCCCTCGACTGGAACAGGTACGTGTTCTTCTCGGTGCTGACGGCGGCGATCCCGTTCCTCGGCCGGCTCCGCGACGGGGTGCTCGAACGGACCGCGCACAGCGTGCTGGACGTGGACTCGTGGTGGACGGCCTGAGCGGGTGTTCCGGTGCGACTCCGGCCGGAGCGCGGCGGCTCCGGCCGGAGTGTCCACTCAGGACGATCGGCGCGCGACGAGCAGGAGCCGCCCGCTGCCGATCCCGTAGGGTTCGCCGCCCGGGCCGCCGAACAGCTCGACGTCGGTGAACCCGTGGCCGGACAGCAGGTCGACGATCTGCGCCACCGTGTACACGTGGTGGATCGCGGTCACGTCGAGCTGCTCCTCGCCGCGGGTGAACCGGTAGCGGCTGAACACCCGGCTCCCGGCGACGTCGTACTCGCTGGTCGCGAGGACGGTGATGTCGCCGGTCCGCATGGTCCGCGGCTCGGCCCGGTAGCCGGGCAGGACCGACTCGGCGGCCGAGCCGAAGTCGACGACCAGGCCGCCGCCGGGCCGGACGGCGCCGCCCAGCGCGGCGGCGAACTCCCGCAGGCCGTCGAGCTCGAGGTAGCCGAAGCTGTTGCCGAGGCAGAGCACGGCGTCGAACCCGTTGTCCCGCGGGATCTCCCGCATGTCGGCGCGGACGAATTCGACGTCGAGGCCGTCGGCGGCGCGCCGGGCGTGCCCGATCGCTTCGGCGGACAGGTCGACACCGGTCACGCGGTGCCCGCGCCGGGCGAGCTCCACGCTGTGCCGCCCGCTGCCGCACGGCACGTCCAGGATCAGCGAGCGGGGCGCGAGACCGAGGCGTTGCTCGACGAAGTCGATCTCTTCGACGGTGACCTCCGGCGGCACGGCGCGCCGCCAGAACTCGTTGGGCAATTCGGTGAAGAAGTCCACGTACCAGGTGGACGAAGGTGTTTCGGACATGGAGGAACTCCTCGCGGTGCATCGGCGTTCACAGGCGATGTCACCGGGCGACCCGGGCCGTCAACCGGCCTCGGTGCGGTGGCCCGGCGTGAGGCTCCGGGCAGCCATGGCTTCCTCCACGGTCAGCGATTCCCCCCGACGCTACCAGCCGTCCGACCGGACCGTGAACGCATTTTCCGACCGCCGTCACCCCCGCCGGACAGCCCGGAACAGCATGCCCGCCGTGGTCCGCACCACTGCGCCGCGCCCGGTCGACGTCGCGGCACACCTGCCCCGCCTGGCGCCGCCGGCGCGCACCGCCGTGCGGCTGCACCCCCGGCCCGGCGAACCGACCTCGCGGACAGCTCGATCGGCGGCCCACTGCTGTGGCGGATCCTGGCGCGGGCGTGGCCCAGCCGTACGCGCGGGACGTCCCCGGTCTCCCCCGCCCGGACTGCGCCGACCTGCTGCAGGTGCTCTGGTGCCCGCTCGACCACGAGGACGACGGCTACCTGCCGACGAACCGACGATGCTGGTGATCGGTCGCGGCTCCAGCTTGCAGTTCTACTCGTGCGTGGCATTCCCGGCGCACCAACACGTCACGAACGTGCGGTAGCCGCTCTGCGGCAGGAGGGTGCGGCCTCGGTTGGTCATGACAGCGAGGGTGCGACCGTCGGCGACGGCCACCTCCAGGCGGTGCGGGCGATGACGACGAGGAGCACCACCTCGACGAGGCTGCCGAGGAGGTAGTAGACCCACGTCTCGCCGATGCACGACACGACGATGGTGATCAGGTAGAGGAAGCTGACGACGATGTTGACGATCCGGTCGACCCGGGGTGCGAGGAGGAGGGTCAGGACCACCATCAGGATCGACGGCAGGATGTAGATCAGGGTGGTGGTCAGGAACACCTGGTCGACCGCGAACGCCGTGTTCGCGATCTTGCCGTCGAGCGCGGCGTCGAGGACATCGGCGCGGAAGAGCCCGAAGATGTCGACGTAGGCGAACACGAAGAGCATCGTGACCCACAGGGCGCAGAGCACGAGCTTCACGTCGACGGGCGTGTCCCGGTACTGCCTTGGCGTCGTCACGGATCCGCTCCTTGATTGGCGAGGAGGTCCAGTGTCATCGCGGCGGGGACGTGGCGCACCGGGATCTCGGCCAGTGTCGCCCTGACCGATCGGCCAGGCCCGGACCTGCCCTTTCGGTCGATCCGCCGTCTCGTCCGCGGCCCTACTCCGTGGCCGGTGAGGAGAACGCCCGGTTGGCCGCGGACGGAGCCTGACGGCCGGGGTCCGCCGGTTCTCGTGCGCGACTGGTTGCTCGTCGCGGGGGTGGCGGGAACGGCACCGGCGGAGGTCGTCGTTCGCGCCGACGTGGTGTGGCGTCCCGTCGGCGTCGTGGCCGGTGTGGCGTTGGCGCTCGCGATGCTGTGGCGGCGGGTTCGCCCGCTCGCCGCGGTGGGGCTCGGGTTCGGCGGGTTGATGGTGGTCGACCTCGCGTCGGTCCTCGGCGGCAAGCCCTTTTCCCCCTACGCCGGGGGTTCGTCGTCGTTCTCGTGTACTCGCTGTCCCGGTGTCCAGATCGCCATCCGGGCGTACGAGACCAAGCGGGTGCGGCCCTGAGCCCGGGTCACCGGCGGGTCGCCCGGACCAGCCGCAGCGGCGCCCAGATCATCAGCGCGAGCACGGCCACCAGCAGGTATTCGATGGCCGGGATGCGCACGACCTCGTCGATCCGGTCGTACCCGCGCCACGCGTAGACGCCGAGGGCCGCCACGCCGATCGCACCGGCCACCCACCACCGCGACGTCCGGCTCAGCCCGACGCCGTGCAGCTGGGTGATCACGAAGACGCCGACGAACCCGAACAGGAACATGGGCCAGATCCCGTTCGGGCCCGAGTTCATCACCGCGACCAGCGTGCCGTGCAGCGCCACCATCAGCTCCAGCCCGAGCGTCCACCACCGGTTCGTGTGCGCGGTGGTGAACATCAGGCTGCTCTGGAACAGGAGGAGGAACATGTAGAAGAACCCGATGAGGTGACCGCTGGTGGACTCCATGGGGTGGTACCAGAACGTGTAGATCGCGGCCCAGCTGAAGAGGTAGCCGTGGTACCGCCGCACGAACGCCACCACGTCGGCCGCGATCGGCGCCTGCCTGCCGAAGAACAGGCCGCGTCGCTTGTTCTCCATCAGCAGCACGGCCACGAGCAGCAGCACGACCGAGCCCTGCGAGCTGAAGATCGACACGTCCTGGGCGATGCCGTCGTAGAACACCCGGGTCTGCACGGCGTGCAGCGCGATGAAGCCGCCGTTGGCCGCGAGCGCGAGGACGTTCACCCGGTGCAAGCCCGTGGTGTAGCGGCGGACCCGCGTCTGCGCGTAGTAGATGAGGCCCCAGGACACCAGCTGGTGCGCCGCGTACCCGGCCCACGCCGACGCGCGCGTCCAGAAGGTCGGCTCGGGCAGTTTCCAGTAGTACCAAGAGGCACCCCGGTCGGGCAGCAGGACCGTGCCGTGCAGGCCCTGGCCGACCAGCCACACCAGGCCGGTGAGCACGAAGCTCCCCGCCACGCCCCAGAGCAGCAGCCGGCTGTGACCCCGCAAAACGTTCAGCATGCTGAGCATTATGGCAAAACACTCAGCAGGCTGAACGATCGTGCCCCGGTTGCTCTGCGAAGATGGTCCGATGGGCCGAGGAGACGAGCGGGAGGTGTCGCGGCGACCGGATCAGGTGCGCGCCGACGTCGACTCCTGGCCGACCGGGCGGCTGCTGTCGGTGGCCGCGCGGGTCGTGGAGAGCCGCTTCGACGAGGTGCTCGACGGGCTGGGCCTGACCCACGCGGGCCTGATCGCGCTGCACCACCTCGCCGACGGGCCCCTCGCCCAGCGCGAGCTGGCGACGCTGTGCCGGGTGACCGACCAGACGATGAGCCGCACCATCGAGCGGCTGAACCGCTCCGGCCACGTGACCCGCGGCGCCGACACCCGCGACCGTCGCCGCACCCTGGTCGAGATCACCCCGACCGGCCGCGACGTCCTGGCCACGGCCCGCCGCAAGGAGCAGGAGTCCGAGTCGCTGCTGGGCGCGGTGGACGACTACGACCACTTCCGCCGTCAGCTGATCACCCTGATCACCGCCGCCACCCGACCGCGCTGACGGGCGGCCGGCTCACGCGGTCGAGGGCCGTGCGACACGTCGGGCGATCTCGGCGTCGAGCGGGCTCATGCCGTCGACGACCGGGTCGGCGGGCGGCCACCACAGGAAGTCGAGCGCTTCGTCGTTGACCAGCAGCCGGGGCGCGGCCCGCAGCCGCACCCGGTAGATGGCGAGGAGTTCATGGCGGTCCGGTGCGACGAGGTCGAACTCGGCCACCGCGACACCGTCCAGCGCCACCTCGCCGATGCCGGTCTCCTCGCGCAGTTCCCGGACCGCGGTCTGGCGCGTCGTCTCCCCCGGCTCGCGCCCGCCACCCGGGAGCTCCCACTCCCGGCGCCAAGCGTCGAACACCATGAGCACGGCGCCCGCGTACTCGACCACCACCAGGGCAGCCGGGACGACGTCCCGATCACCCAGGGACTCCAACTCCCCGTCGACGACGGTGCGGAACCCCACCAACGCGTTGCCCGCGCGGTCGCGGATCGGGAGCGGTCGCGGGGAAGGGTTCACCGCGATTCCCGCTCGCCGCCCATGGCGATGGTGCGCCGCCCGCCCGGCGACCCGTAGAACCACCGCGTCCCGGTAGGTGGTGGTGGGAGCGTGCCGCGGATCAACTGCGCCAACGCGTGCCCCAACTCCGCCGCGGGCGCCGTCGGCTGCGGTTCCCGGCCCCGGAACGTGACCGGCGTGTCGTCGAGGATCGGCCACGCAGCCGCCTCGTCGGCGGTGAACACCCCACGCTCCCGCACCAGTCCGGCCGCCTCGTCGAACAACCGCGCCAGTTCCTCCCGCTGTCCGGCGCTCAGCCCGAGGTCGAGGTCGAGGTGGAACTCGGTGATCACCGCGTGCACGCGCAACTTCCGCACGACACCCGACCACCACGCCGGCCGCCGGTCGGGCGAGGACTCCTCGACGAGGCGCACCGCCTGGGCGAGCACCAGCGACAAGCTCGCGTCGTACGCCCACAGGTCGACGCCGTGCAGCCCCACTGCCTTGGTCGCGGTCACCGCACGATCATCGCAGGGACTTCCGGGCGAGGTGGTCCTGCAGCCGCGCGTGCCGGAACTGGTACACCGGACCGGTCCGGCGGACGATGCCCAGCCGGTGGGCGTCGTCCAGGAAACCCAGGAGCCGTCGGGGGACTTGCCGGCGGGCACGCAGCGCGAGCACCGCCACCAGGTACCGCCCGCTGGGCTGGTGAGCCCCGACCCCGAGTGCGATCGCGAGGGTGACGAGGACCCCGACCACAAGCCCGGTCGGCGATCCCCAGGTCCCGCCGATCACGTCCTGGACCCAGAACGCGAGGCCGATCACGAATCCGCCCACGACCGCCTTGAGGCACACCAGCCGCACGTCGCGGCGGAACGCGGTGACCGGAGTCCGCGGCCGGTCGTCGGCCTGCGGGGTCTCGGCCCAGTCGACCAGCCCGACCGCGAGCCAGGTGGCGCCTCCGAACACCAGGGCGAACACCAGTCCGGACCACAGCCCGTCGGAGGTCTCGCCCGCCGCGCCGAGCACGCCGCCGAACACGAGCCCGGCCGAGAACCCGGGCACGAACCGGAGCACCAGGCCACCACCGGCCCACCTCGTGAGCTCGCGCACGAGCGACCGGGTTCGACCGCGCAGCCGCAGATCCGCGTACGCCGGCGTCTCCCGCGGGGTGAACCCGACGGCCCGCGCCGCCAGCACGCCGACGATCACCACCGGGATGCCGCCCGCGACCAGGAACACCAGTCCCACCACGGGTTCACCGGCGACGAGTCCCGCGCCGACGGCGGCGCCCAGCAGGCTGAACCCGAACGCGAGACCGGCCACGTGCCCGATCGTGAGCCCGCGGGCGAACCCGACGACCAAGCCGAACACGAGCCCGACCAAGGGGCCGAGGAGAGCGCCGTTGACGGGCCCGACGAGGAGCCCTTCGCCCACCGCCACCGCGAGCCCCAGCACGACTCCGGCGATGAGCCCCGACGCGACCGCGACGCGGTGTCGCGCCGCGCGGTGCAGCCGCCACCAGGCGAAGTCCCGGCTGCCGATCGTGGTCAGGTGGTGGGCGAGGAACGTCAGCCACCTCGTCGCGTCGGTCGGCTCCCAGGCCCGCCGGGGCCGGAACACGTGCTCACCGTCGCGGGGCGGGTTGACGGTGACGAGCGCGGCCACCAGGTGGTCGAGCAGGTGCTCGACCACCGCGTCCGCACTCGGGAACCGGCCGCGGTCGCACAGCTCGGCCGGGTGCGTGCCGGTGTCGACGTAGACCTTGCGGAGCAACCACAGCGCCAGCGGGGTGGACAACGCCTCGGTGACCGGGCCGCGCCGATCGCCGGTGAGGGTCGTCAGCAGACCGCGCCAGTCGGCCGCGGCGCCCGGCGGGAGGCACCCGGCGAGGTAGTCGGCGGCGTCGGCGGGGGTGAGCGGGTCCGGCTCGATGACCGCGCCGCCGGTGAGCACGTCCCCGCCCGGCGCGGTGACGGCCGCCTGGTACTCCGCGGTGCGGCAGGTGAGCACGAGCGGATCCGCGGCGACCTCGTTCAGGCGCAGCAGCACCGCTGGGCGGACGCGCTCGGGCAGCTCGTCCAGACCGTCCAGGATCGGCAGGACCCGCCGCCCGGTCACCAGGGAGCGGGCGGCGTCCGGACCGAACGCGGTCGCGCGCAACGCCGGGTAGTCCTCGGCCAGCCGGTGGGTCAGCCACTCGTGGAGCGTCTCGGCGCCGGGATCCCAATCGGACAGGGAGAGGAGCACGGGCACGGGTTCACCGGGCTCCGCGTGGTCGAGCAGTTCGCGGAGCAGCAACAAGGCCAGCGTGGTCTTGCCCGTGCCCGGCTCGCCCAGGATCACGAGCCGCCGGCGCTTCAGGTCCCGGAACCGCGCGGCGATGTCGCCGATGCGGTCGGTCCGCCCCGTGAACCGGTGGCGCCCACGACCGAGCAGGACGCGCAACCGGCTCTCGTGCGCGACGTGCTCGACGTGATCCGCGACGTCCAGCTCGGTGAACCGCCAGCGCACCGCGAGCGGGCCCGGGTCGTCCAGCTGACGGACGTCGATCTCGTCGCGCCACTGACCGAGCACCTGGCCCGCCAGCTGGCGCTGGGCGGCGTCGGCCTGCTCCGCGGTCGAGGTCGTGAGCGTCACGAGCGGTGGCCGGCGCGCCCAGAGGACGAGCCCGAGCAGGAGCGGCGTCAGCGCCGCCACGAGGCTGCCGACACTGGCCGCCGACTGCAGCCCGTTCGGGGAGCCGAGGGCACGGACGAGCACGGTCACCACGGCCACCAGCGCGACCGCCACGACCGCCCACCGCCGCCAACCCGTCACATCACCTATCTCGCCGCCGGGCGATCGGCGTTAGCCCTTCCGCACCCGCTGCACCCGATCGGGTCTCCGCCTCCCGCCAAGTCGACCGAGCCCACGGAACACACGCGCCGTTCCGCCGCACGCCGCCCGTCTATCCGCTCATCGGTACGTGCGTTCGTTCGCCGACGCCCGATCAGCGGCATGTTCGCAGGCACCGCTGTTGCCCGTGGTCACTCCCGTTGCCGGGTTGCGAGGTCGATGGCGCGCTGCATCGCGATGCCGAGGGGTCGACCGGTGCGCAGGGCTGTTTGTCCGGCCGCGAGGACGGCCCCGGCGCCGGCGCCGACGATCGCGGCGGCGTCGATGTCGTCGAGTTCGTCGGTGCAGGTCTGCCGGAGTGCGGCGGGACGCGTTCCTCGAGCCGCTGCCGTTGCGGGAGGGTGCGCACCGGCAGGGGAAGCTGACCTACCGGATGGAGCGCCTCGACACCGGGACGTGGCGGATGCACCAAGTGCTCGTGGCTCAACACCACCGCGACGACCACGAGCTGGCCCCTCCGCGCGCGCACGATCACCCGCGCCGGGCCGCACGGCGCCGATCGACGCACGTTGTCCACTCCGGACGAGTTCGCCGAGGCGCTGACCGAGTTCCGGATACCGCTGGACGACATCCAGCCCGAACAGCTGACCGCGCTCTGGGAGAAGACCGCCCGCCAGCACGAGGCCTGGCCGGCCATCCAAGCACGGGCAGTGCGGACCCGAGCACGAGGAGCCACTCCGGCGGGGCAGTGGCACCGGACGTGCCACTCGACTGCTCGCGATCACTAGCAGGGCACGGCCGAGGCGCCCAGTGCCGCCACCGGCGTGTCGCCGGCGAGGTTGCCGAGCGTGACCGGTACGCGCACGCAGTTGTCGTTCTCGTCGAGCTCGCGCAGCTTGTTCACGGGGTCGACGCGGGTGACGAGCGCGTACGTGCCATCCGCCAGACCGCTGACCTCGATCATCTGGTCCGGGAGCGCCCACCAGTACTCGTCCGCCCAGCCCCGGGCGATGCCGTTCCTGAACGCGTCGACGCCGGGCGGCGAGTCGGGTTCGGGGGCGAAGCAGCGGGGCGCCGGGTAGCTCTGGGGCGCGCTGCCCTTCCGGTCCCACCACGCCAGTTCGGTGTCGGCCATGCAGAAGCCGTTCTTCTTCCCCACGGCCGCGGGCGCGGTCCCGGTCGGCTGCCCGTCGGCGTCCACCGCCCACAGCTCGGAGACGGAGAAGTCCTCGAAGTGGTAGTGGGAGTGGATCGGGTGGTAGCGCATCGCGCCCACGGACGCGAGCTCGGTGAACGTCCCGTCGGAACGGTGGACGCGCTGGACGCCGGGCACCTCGTCGGGCCGCTGCCCGGCGGGCGTGCGGTAGCGGACGTCCACCGGCCCCTCGCCGGTGTTGGCCATGGCCTGGCCGAACCGCAGGCACAACCGCGCGTGCTGCTCCTCGACCTCGCTGCCGAAGCACGACGAGCCCGGTTCGGCCGCGTCCCCGAAGATCGGCGGCGGCGTGTCGAAGGTCGCGAACCGCTGCGGCAGCGCCTCCAGGTTGGGCAGGAGGTCGCGCGGCGCGGGTTCGACGGGGGAATCCTCGTTCTCCACCAACCCCTCGTACCGCACGGTGGGTGACGCCAACTCGGGCACGAACGGGTTCTGGAAGACGTAGACGGTGTAGCGGGCGGTGGCCTTGGGCAGCCAGACCGAGCGGGACGTGCCGATCTGCGCCTCGGTGAGCGCGATCCGGCGACCGCGCTCGTAGACCGCGAAACCCAGGCTGTCGTCAACCGTGGCACCGACCGTGCGGATCGCCACCTCGACCCCACCGGGCCGGTCCCGCAACCGCGCGGGCAGCCGCACCACCACCTCGACCCGGTCACACCCCACCCGGCATTCGGGCACGTCCCGGGCCCGCCGGTCGTCCCGTCCGACCGAGCCGTGCCAGGCCACCGACCGGTCCGAGTCGACCACCACACCCGTACCGGCGGGAAGCGGGACGGTCAGGAGCGACACCAACGCCGACATGACCGCGAACACCCCTGTCATACGGGTCAGCCTCCCGCAACCGCGCGACGGCTGTCAGCTCCCGCACCCCGATCGGGTGCGACGCCGAGAGGGGACATCCACCCGTCAGGTTGAGCTCAGGGCTTGTCGTCCACCGGACGGTGCGGGAGCGGGCCTTACCAGCTGGTCCACCGTGAATCGGCAGGAGCGGACGTCGGAGCAGCGGGTGCCGCCTTGCCGGCTCACCACCCGACTACGACGCGGTCGAACCCGTCCCGCGTGCCAGGGCTTCAGCGCTCCCTGAGGTCACGCCACCAGTCCACGTCGACGACCAGCTCGTTCCTGTCGAGCAGGCGGCGCTCGAACTCGGTGACGTCCACCGGCCGCGGGAGAATGTCCATCGCCGCGGTGATTTCGGCCGGCAGTCTGACGTCGTGCGCCTCGACGTAGTGCGCGAGACCTTCCGGCCAGACGAACCGAACGCCGTCCGTCAGCTCCGCACTACCGTTCGCCTGCCCGCAGATGCGACAAAGTGACGTGCCGGCGGCGGCGACGAACACGCTCCCGCCCCGAAGGTATTCCACCACTCGATCGCGCAGCACGGGGTCGGGCGAGTGATCGACGAACGACCGGACGTCAGGCCAATCCGGTGCCTCAGGACCGAGCCAGTACCCGATCAACCGCAGGCTCCAGGTCGCGTTCACCGCGTCATCGTGGCGGGTGCGTACCCGGAGTTCAAGGTCAGCGGATGTCCGCTCGGCGGCGGCATCGGACGTTCACGGCACCGGTCACCCGACCGGTTCGCTGTTCAGGGGATCGGTTGGAGGGCGGTCACAGAGACGTCGAACACGAAGGGCTCGCCGTGGCGATCGCTCACCCATCGGGTGCTGACCGTGGCGACGTCGTGGTGCACGTGGTCGATCGTGCATCGCACGAGGGCCGGCCTCGGATAGGCCGCGTCCGGCGTCAGGTCGTCGCCGTTGTCGAAGTAGGCGACCTTGCCGACCAGTTGGTGCGACCTTCCCCGGACGTCGGTCAACTCCACGAGGATCAGGCCGGGCTGGGGCTCGTCGGTGAGCCAGCAGACCGCGGTGGCGGCGAGATCGCAGTCATCCCCGTTGGCCGGCGCAGGTTCCACGACCCTCACACTACGACCTGAACTACACCGCGTACGCACATCGGCATGACCGCATATCGACTCATGTCGTGGAAGCCACGGATCATCCGGCTGATCGACAGCGATCAGTTGCCGGACGTCGAACCTCGATCTGACGCGCACGCGTGTGTGACCACCGGGCAGAAGCGCGGCGGTCGTCGCCACAGCCTGGCCTGTCCTGAGCCTGCGGTCGGGGTGGACGGGCGGCGGTTCAGCGCAGGTCGACCTCGATGTGGTGTTCCGACAACATGTCGAGCAGGTATGACAAGGGAATCGCCGGAGCAGGCTTGCGCCGGTCGTGGCCGACGACCAGGCGGTCGGCTGCGATGGCCGAGTCGTGCCACACCAGTCGGAACGGTGGGTGTGCGCCGAACTGCCCGGTGACGCACTCGTCGAGCGCGTCGAGGTTCCAGCCGAAGTAGCCGCCCGGGCCGTTGATCGCCTCACCCATCGCACAAGTTGTTCCGGGCCGACGAACCATCGGCGGCGACATGTGGCGGTCACTCGCGGCCCACCCAGGTGGCCACGTCGACCTCGTTGCCCTCGGCGTCGGCCAGTGTCCACCACTCGGGCGCGTGCCGGTCGCTCACGAGACGCCCGCCGGCGGCGATCGCGGCCGCGACCCGCGCCTCCGCCTGGTCGTGCGGCACGGAGACGTCGACGTGGATCCGGTTGCGCTGCGGACGCGGCGCGTCCATCCCCTGGAACCACAGCGACGGTCCCCGGCGACGCGGATCGAGCAGGTCCTCGTCACCGACCTGCTCGTACCCGAGCACGGCCCGCCAGAACGGCATCACCGTCGCGCTCACGAGCGCGTCGACGGAGATCTGCACGGCCTGCACGGCGGACGGGTCGGCGGGCAGGCCCAGCTCGCGCGCCGCCGCCGAGATCCGCCGGGCCAGCTCGACGTCTCTTCGGTCCTGGCCGCCGAAACCCACCGGCGGCAGGCACACCGTCACGCCTGCCGGTCGGAGGTCGACCTCCGGGTCACGGCCCGCGGCCAGCCCGCCGATGGCGTCCACCAAGGCGACGCCCGCCGTGAACGAGTCGACCCGGAAGTGGGCGCACGCCCCGGAGAACAGCACCCGCCAGTCCTCGACGCCCTCGGCCTCGTGGAACTGCCGCGGCGAGATCCGATCCGTCATCCGCCCGATCCAACCGCAATGCCCCGATCAACGTGCGGACAACGGTAAATCGGGAGCGACGGGCGTGCGCGGCCGATACGATCCCGCCACCTCATGGAGTAGATCAGTGGCAGATCGCCCCGCTCCGGACGGGGAGGGCGCGGGTTCGATTCCCGCCTCCATGTCCGCCAACCGTGGAGTCCACCGTGTCCGACCAGTTCCGCACCGCTTCCCCCGGTTACGCGACCGGTCAGCTGGCGCGGGCGTTGGACGCGGTGGCCTCCGCGCACGGCGAGGCCGACGGTGAGCGCGCGCTGCGCAAGGTGCGGCGCTGGGAGGACGTCGTCAACGGGATGGCCGACGGCACGCTCGCGGTCGGCTCCCGCACCCCTGTCGCGAACACCCCGGCGTGGGTGACGCTCGAAGTCGCGCACGGCGGCTTCGCGACGGGCCGGTACCTGGCCGAGGCGCCGTTGTCCGAGGACGAGACGGCGCGCGTCGCGTCCCTCCCGGACGACGTGCCCGGCCGGAACGCGCGGGAACGGCTCAACCTCTGGTACCTCGGCGACGCGGGCCAGGCCGAGCTGCTGGACGCGATCCGCGGCGGGCGCTTCCGGGTCGAGGTGCCGGAGGACGCGGCGCTGCCGGTCGTGGCGCTGCTGCTGGACACGGGTTTCCCGGAGCAGGCCCTCGACCTGATCGCCGAACTGCGCCCGCTGATGCACCGGCTTCGGCTGACGCCGCGCTTCGCGCCGATCGCCCGGCCGTCGGACTCCGCCGTCCGCCTCACGTCGGTGAAGGACGCCGCCGCGTCGCTGCGCTCCGTGCGGGTGCCGGCGCGGATCGCCACCATGCGCGACACGGTGACCGTGTGGGACCCGCTGTACGACCGGCTGGTCGCGTTGTGGTGCCGCACCGTCGACGGCGAGCTGCCGCACCTCGCCGCGGACGGGACCGTGCGCGGCGGTTGGCCGTGTCGCACGTGGCCGGCCGAGTGGGCGGCGGCGAGGGCCCAGTGGCTCGCGGACTTCGCCGAGGCGTCCCGCACCCACCCGCTCTCGGGCAGGCAGGCCCACCCGAAGCACAACTTCGCGAGACTACGCCACGCCCTGGAGTCCTGTCCGGACGGCAGCGACGCGCTCACCGCGCGGGAGGTCGGCCGGCTCCGCCGCGCCATCGCGAACACGGTGAGCCGCCGGGGCGCGCCGGACTCCGACCGGCGCGACGCGTGGCGCACCGCCGGGGCGGCGTCCGTCGCGGCGCCGACCAGGGCCGCGCTCGCCGGCGTGCTCGCGAGCAGGCTGGACCGGTACCCGGCCGACGGCGGCCTGCCGTCGCTCGACGTCGCGTCGGCCCCGGTGTCCGAAGCCGAGACGACCGCCGAGGTCCCCCGCGGCACGACGATGCCGGACCGCCTGGTGCACAAGGCGGCGCGAGCGCTCGAAGCACCGGCGGACGAGCTGGTGCGCCTCGGCGTGATCACGTCGGGGGAAACGCTGGCCCTCGTGCTGCCGCAGCTCACCTCGCGGCTGCTCGGCACGGCGATCGACGACCCGGTCGTGGCAGGGCTGTACGAGCAGACCTACACGGCGTTCCGGCGTCGTCGCGGCCTGCTGCTGCTCAACCTCGAACACCAGGTGCGGTTCACCGAGCTGCCGTGGGTGCGGGCGCTGGAGCCGCACCGGTCACCTCGGCCGGACGGCGCCGCGGCGGCTTGCGGCGCGCTGCGGCAGGTCACGATGCTGGCGCTGACCGCGTTCCCGCACGCGCTGCTGCCGAACCCGCTGGTGACCGAGCTCGGCGCGCTGGCGAAGCAGGCCGCGCTGGAGTTGCCGCTCGTGGAGGAGGTGGCCGCGGACATCTTCACGGGCCGCTTCACCACCAAGTGGCGTGACGCCGCGGTGGTGGCGAGCCGGCTGCTGGCCGACACCCCCTACGCGAACTACTACGACCTGCCGGCGGACTGGTCCGAGCCACCGCGCACGGTGCTGCACTGGGGCAAGCGGACCGCGCCGGACTTCGCGGCGCTGTGCCGGGAGCGGGCGGGCACCTCCGGTGGCTCGGTCGCGGCGAACGGCATGGTGCTGGAGCAGAGCCAGATCCTGACCACGCACAACCTCGCCGTGCTGATCGACGGCCTGGACCTGACCGACGAGGTGCGCGAACGCGCGCCGGAGCTGGCGTGGCGCGCGTTCGGTTGGCTCGTCCGCCGGTTCGACCAGCGCCCGGACCACCGGCACGCGGCGTTGATCCAGGTGAAGAACGCCGCCTACGCGTGGCGGCAGGCCCTGTTCCTGCTCAGCTTCTGCGAGCCGGCCGTGCGGCTCTCCCAGGCGGAGAGGCTGGCGGGCGAGGTGCGCGGCACCGTGCTCCAGCCGGCGGTCGACGGTCTGCTGCACGTGCTCCACGGCGGCCGTTTCACGGCGGCCGGCACGGCGCGACACGGCTCAGGTCTGCGGTTCCTCGGCTGGTCCGACGGCTCGAACCCGTTCCTGGTCCACCCCGGCCGCGGCTGAGCCGGCGAGGCGATCACCGGGCTCGCGCACGGCGCCGGCTCAGATCAGGCCCAGGTCGCGGGCCCTCGCCCCGGCCTGGAAGCGGGAGTTCGCGCCCAGGACGGCCATCAGTTCCGCCACCCGCCTCCGATAGGTCCGCACGCCGAGGCCGAGCGCGCGGGCCGCGGTCTCGTCCTTGCAGCCCGATGCCAGCAGCTCCAGCACCCGCGGCGCGAGCGCGCGCAGCTCCGCGTGCTGGGCGTCGTACACCGCGAGGTCGGTCCCCGAGCGCCACGCGGCGTCGAACAAGGACGCCACGTTCTGCACCACCGTCGGCTCCGTCACGACGCCGTAACCGCGGCGGCCGTCCACCACGTCACCGGCCAGGATCGCGAGCCGGCGGTCGATGATGATCGTCTCGTTGACGTCGTCCTGCGTGATCCGCACCTCCGCGCCCCGCGACGCGGCGGTGCGGAGGTGCTGCGCCATCGACGGGTTCAACAGCGCCTCCGGCCGGTACAGCTTGCGCAGCCTCGGCATCGGCGCCGGGTGGACGTCATCGTGCCGTCGCCGGGTCGCCGCGAAGGTGTTCAGGTCCCTCGCGGCGCACGTGATCTCGGTCGCCGTCGCGAACAGGTGGGCGGTGCGGGTGAACACCTCCTCGTCACTGTGGAGGACGGGCACGAAATCGAGGCTCATGCCACCCAGTCTGCGCACGGCACAACCCCACCGCCAATGTCGGCAGGAAGTTGCCATTCGCGGCGGGCCGCACCCTGAGAACCGAAGCTGGAGCCATGAGCACAACGATCGACGCGACGGCCGCCGGCACCTGGGACCTCGGCGACCGGACGGTCAACCGCCTCGGCTTCGGGGCCATGCGGCTGATGAGCGACGCCGACGGCGGCCCGAGCGACCGCGGGCGGGCCATCGAGGTCCTCCGGAAGGCCGTCGAGCTGGGTGTCAACCACATCGACACCGCCGCCTTCTACTTCTCCCCGCTGCGCTCCGCCAACGAGCTGATCAACACCGCCCTCGCGCCCTACCCCGACGACCTGGTCATCACCACCAAGGTCGGCCCCGGCCGCGACCCGTCCGGCGACTGGCTGCACGTCGAGGACGGGAAGGGTCTCCGCGGCCAGGTGGAGGAGAACATCCGCCAGCTCGGCCTCGACCACCTCGACGTCGTCAACCTCCGCATCGGCCGGGGCCTCGAACGGGGCGAGGGCTCCATCGCGGACCGCTTCGGCGCGCTCGCCGAGCTGCGGGAGGAAGGTCTCATCCGGCACCTCGGCATCTCGAACGTGGGCGTCGAGCACCTGGAGGAAGCCCTCGCGATCGCGCCGGTGGTGTGCGTCCAGAACCAGTACGGGCTCGTCACGCGCCGCGAGGACGACGCGCTCGTCGAGCTGTGCGCGCGGCACGGCGTCGCGTTCGTGCCGTTCTTCGCCATCGGGGCCGCGATCCCCGGCGCGTCGCCGTTCGGGGCGGCCGACGAGACGGGCAAGGACGTGATCGAGGAGGTCGCGAAGGCGCACGACGCCACCGCCGCGCAGGTCCGCCTGGCCTGGACGCTCCACCAGGGTCCCAACGTCCTCGCCATCCCGGGCACCGGCAACCCGGCGCACGTGGCGGAGAACGTGGCCGCGGCCGGGTTGCGGCTGACCGACGAGGACATGTCCCGCTTGAACGCCATCGCGTGAACCACGGCCCGCCCGCACCGCCGCGACGTCACCGACCGCGGCGGTGCAGGCGGATCGCCGAGATCAGGAAGAAGACGCCGCCCACGGCCGCGTAGCCTGCGACGTTGGTGAGCGTGGCCGTCGTCCCGCCGGCCTGCACGACGAAGGTCGTGCCGGCGACCGCGGAGAGCCCACCGCTGAGGATCATCGCCCACTGGCCGCCGAGCCGGTAGCGCAGGATCGCCACGATCAGCTGCACGATGCCCGCCGTGATCGCCCACGCGCCCCACACCCGCAGCACGCTCGGGATGCCGGACGTGACCGCGAAGGCCAACCCGATGGCGGTGAGCAGGCTCGACGCCATGTTGGCGTAGAGCGCCACCCGAGGTCGCGCGGCGTTCGAAGAGCGGAAGTCGATCACGGCGGCCGCGACGTCGAACAGCGGGTAGGCCACCAGCAGCACGATGCCGACCGGGGTGAGCGTCGAGGCGGTGAGGGCGAGCAGGCCCGCCCAGACGATCGCGAAGCCGAACCGGGCGTAGTACAGGTTTCGCAGCGCCTCGGCGCCGCCGGCGATCCCGGAGACCGGGTTGCCGGCTTGGGTGGAGCTGGACATCGCGTTCCTCTTTCGACGATCGAGACGGGTGACGGCTCGAAGTAGATAGAACGATCGGTACACCTGAGAGCTTGCGGCAGGCGTGCGCGACTGTCAAGACCGAACGTTCTATCTGCTAACCTCGGGGCCAGGCCTCGAAGGGGGAAGCGGATGTCGGAAGCGCGGACGCGGCTGCTCACCACCGCCAGCGGGCTGTTCTACGCCGAAGGGCTCCACTCGGTGGGCATCGATCGCATCATCGCCGCCGCGGGAGTCACCCGAGCCACCCTGTACCGGCACTTCCCGGGCAAGGACGACCTCGTCGTCGCCTACCTGACGCTGGCCGACGAGGCGATCCGCGCGCGAGTGGACGCCGCGCGGACGGAGGACCTCTCCCCCGACGACGTCGTCCGCACCGTCGCCCGGTCCATCGCCGACGACATCCGGCGCCCCGACTTCCGGGGCTGCGCGTTCCTCAACGCCGCCGCCGAGTACCCCCACCCGACCCACCCGGTCCACCAGGCGGTCCTCAGGCACCGGCAGTGGTTCCTGGCCACGATCACCGAACTCCTCGCAGCCACCGGGGAAACCGATTCGGAAGCCGCCGCCCGCCACTTCGTCATGCTGCGGGACGGCGCCATGGCCGCCGGCTGCCTGACCGACCCGGAACCGATCGGCGCGACGTTCCTCCTCGGGGTCGAAGGCCTCCTCGCGCGCCGCGGCCGGTAACCGAACCCTCGGCCCGCTTCGACCCGACACCGCCGTCGACGGCCGCGCCTCAGCCCGGGTGGGAGACGTACCCGCCGGCCCAGTGGCCGCCGAAGTCCACCGGCTTGCCGGCCATGTCCCACTGGAGGAGGTTGTCCTCGCCGGTGCTCACCAGCAGGTCGCGGACGGCGCTCGTCATCGGCCCGGGATGTTCCTCGTGCCAGAAGTCCCGGTTGTGGTAGGCGACCCGCCAGTCGTCCGGGTCCGCCGAGTCGGTGATCCACCAGAACGTTCCCCCCGCCCCGTTGGTCCCCCAGGGGTAGAGACCACCGGGCTCCGGGAACAGCCGGTACGGCACACCTCGCAGGTAGTCGAGGTCCTCGTCGCCGAAGATCTCCAGCAGTTCGTCGTTGTGCGCCTTGGCGTTCGCGCACTCCTCGGTGCTCTGACCGGGGTTGGAGAACTGGACGGCGCCGCGGAAACCGCCGGAGGGGAACCTCGTGAGCAACGCCTTGTAATCGCCGGGGAGCGGTGTTCCCAGCTCGCGTTCGACGGTGGCCCAGTCCAGCTCCGGCCGGAAATCACCGGCCCGCCACCCGACGAGCTCGCAGATCTCGTCGACGTACGACCGCCTCGGCGCGTCTGCCACGTGTTCTCCTGGTTGCCGTCAGGCCGTCGCGCCGCGGTGGCGCTGGTAGTGGCGGGCGGAACGAGCGCGGTTGCCGCAGCCCGCCGAGCACCACTCCCGGCGGGGGTGGTGCTTGAGGAAGTACAGGACGCAGCCGGGGCCGAGGCAGGCGCGCAGCAGGTGGCGGGTGCCCTGGCTGAAGAGCGCGATGGCGTCCTCGGCGATCGCGGAGACGGCGGCGGAGGCGGCCTGCCCGCCGGTGCGCGTGTGACGTGATGGTGCCTGGCCGGGCACCCAGGACAGCGCCGACCAGTGGGGCGTGTGGCCGGCGGCCCGGTTGAGCTCGGTCACGGCCGCGTCGAGGCCGCGGGTGTCGGACGCGGCCGCCGGGCGCGGGTCCCCGGTCGCCTCGGTCGCCAGCCGGCGCAGCGCGTCGCGCAGACCGATCAGCCGGTGGCCGAGGCGGTCGAGGTCGGACGCGGTGAGCGCGTCGAGGTCGCCGGGGGTCATCAGGTCCGTCCTGGCGCAGACGGCGCGCAGCCAGGCCCTGGTGCCGTCGGGATCGCGCAGCGCGTCGTGCACGCCGTCGCGGTCGGCCCAGACGGTGTTCATCAACTCCACCGGGAGCGGCTCGCCCAGCAGCGGCGCGTCCGTGTCCATGCCGTCGAGGCTACCCCACTTCTAACGGTTGCAGAGGTCTCTATCCGTTGACAACGGGCACCGGCGCGTGTCATGGTCGTTCTAACGGTTACTGGCGCATGCAAACGTCAGAACCGGTGATCGGAGGAGTGCTCCCCCATGACCGACACCGCGGGCTTCCACGAGGGCGAGTTGGCCGTGCAACGCCGTGCCGGCGTCTCCGCGGACGCCGCCCGGCTCGCGGGCATGGTGGCGCCCTCCCGGCTCAGCGGCGGGGCGGAGCGGTTCCTGGCGGAGCGCACGTTCGCCGCGATCACCGCACGCGACACCGGCGGCTCACTGTGGCTCTCACCGCTCACCGGGCCGCCGGGATTCCTCCACGTCGACGCACCCACCACCCTCGCGGTGCGGACGTCGCCCGGCGAGGGCGATCCGCTCCGAGGCCTGCCGGCGGACCAGCCCGCCGGCGTGATCGTGGTCGAGTTCGCCACCCGCAGACGTTTGCGCGTCAACGGCACCCTGTCCGACGCCGGGGACGACGGGCTGCGCGTCGAGGTGGAGCAGGCGTACGGCAACTGCCCGCGGTACATCCAGGCCCGACGCCTCCACAGCGCGCCCGGCACGTCCCGGACCGCCGCACCCGTCCGACGCGGCACGGACCTCGCGCCGGACGACGTCGACCTGATCCGCCGGTCCGACACCTTCCTCCTCGGCACCACCCACCCCTCCCGCGGCAACGACGCCTCGCACCGCGGCGGGGCGCCCGGGTTCGTCCGCGTCGAGGACGGGAGGCTGTGGTGGCCGGACTACGCGGGCAACAACATGTTCAACACCCTCGGCAACCTCCGGTCGGACCCCGACGCCGCGCTGCTGTTCTGCGACTTCACCACCGGCCGCACCCTGCACCTGTCCGGCCGGGCCGAGGTGGAGTGGACCCGCCCGGGCGTGCCCGGCGACGACGACCGCACCGGCCGCCGCGTCCACTTCACCCCCCGGCACGTGGTCGCCGGCCGACCGCTGCCGCTGCGGGCCGACTCCGTGGCCCCGTCCCCCGACAACCCGCCGCTCACCGCACCGTGGAGGACAGCCCGGCCATGACCGACGCACGCCCGCCGTTCCCGCCGTTCGACGTCGACGGCGCCCTGGCCAAGGTCCAAGCCGCCGAGGACGCCTGGAACACCCGCGACCCGCACCGCGTCGCCCTCGCGTACACCGAGGACTCGGTGTGGCGCAACCGCGACGTCTTCGTCACCGGCCGCGCGGAGATCGTCGGGTTCCTCACCGCGAAGTGGGCCCGCGAACTCGACTACGTCCTGCGCAAGAGCCTCTGGGGCTTCCGCGGGAACCGCATCGCCGTCCGCTTCCAGTACGAGTGGCGCGACGCGGAGGGCCGGTGGTCCCGCTCCTACGGCAACGAGCTGTGGGAGTTCGCCGACAACGGCCTGATGAGCCGCCGCGAGGCCAGTATCAACGACGTGCGCATCGACGATGCCGACCGCCGCTACTTCGGCCCCCGCCCGCAGGACGAACGAGGCCCGGGCCACGACATCCCGCTCGCCTGACCCGCGTCCTCGGCATCCGCCGGTCGGTCCAGGTCCGTCCACAAAGGACACTGCGGGCGGACCTGGCCGACCGGCGGGGTCAGACGACCCGCTCGTTCCCGCCGTCGACCGGCACCTGCGCACCCGTGGTGTGGGCGAAGGTGTCCGAGCACAGCTCCGCGATCACCCGGCCGACCGCCGCGCTGGTGATCTCGGCGCCCAGCAGGTTGCGCCGCTTGTAGGCGTCGACGCTCAAGCCGTAGTGCTCGGCACGCCGGGCCAGCACCTCCGCGGTCCACAGGCCGGTGTCGAAGACCGCGTCCGGGTGGACCGCGTTGACCCTGATGCCGTCGGCCGCCCACTCCAGCGCGGCAACCCTGGCCAGTTGCGTGACCGCCGCCTTCGAGGCCGAGTACGCCGCCGCGCCCGGTCCGGGGGCAGGCACGTTCTTGGAGGCCACGACGACCACCCGCCCGCCGCGCGGCGCGAGCTTGAGCAGGGGGTGCGCCTTGGCGAACAGGGCGGCGATCGCGTCCGCGTTGACCGACATCGCGTGCCGCCACGTGGCCGGGTCCAGCTCGGCGATCGGGGTGTTGGCCGGGAACACGCCGGCGGACGCGACCAGCACGTCCAGCCCGCCGAACCGCTCCACGCCCCGGTCGATCGCGGCCTCGACCGCGGCGGGGTCGGTGACGTCGGCCCGGAGGCCGAGGTAGTCCGCGCGGCTCTCGGTCGGCGTGAGGTCGAGCCCGATCACGCTCGCGCCCTTGGCCCGCAGCGCGTCGACGCACGCCCGGCCGATGCCGGACGCCGCGCCGGTGACCAGCGCGACCTCGCCGGTGAACTCCGCCGGCGCGCCGGAGAGCCGCAGCTTGGCCTGCTCCAGCTCCCAGTACTCCATGTCGAACAGGTCCCCCGGCGGCAACGCGCGGTACCCGCCCAGCTCCTCCGCCCGCTCGATGACGTCGATCGTGTGGGCGTAGATGTCGTACGCGATGTCGGCGTCCTTGGCCCGCCTGCCGACCGAGAGCATGCCGAGCCCGGGGTCGAGCACGACGCGCGGCGCCGGGTCGAGCATGGTCAGGCCCGGTCCCGCGTGCTCGTCGAAGTACCGGCGGTAGTCGGCCGCGTAGCCGTCGACGTCCTCGCCGATCAGCGGGACGCGCTTGGTGCGGATCACGTGGTCGGGGGTCGCCGGGCCCCGCGTGGCCACGTCGGCGAGGTCCGGCCGGGCGACGAAGGCCATCGTGGCGGCGTCGGCGTGCCGGCTCACGATCATCGGCGCGCCCGCGACGTCGGAGATCCGCCTGCGGAGGCCGGCGAGCCGGTGGCGGTCGACCGGCGGCGCGGGCACGGACCTCCGCTCGGGCCGGTGCCGGGACAGGTACGCCTCGGCGTCGCCGACCAGCTCGACGTGCCGGTCGTAGGCCTGCCTGGTGTCCTCCCCGAACGTGAACAGGCCGTGGTTGAGCAGCACCACGCCGATGGTGCGCTCGCCGGCGTGCTCGGGGAAGAGCTCCGCGCACGTGCGGGCGAGGGCGAACCCGGGCATGACGTAGGGGATCACCACGACGCGGTCGCCGAAGACCTCCTCCACCAGCGGCTTGTCCAGGTTGGTCAGCGTGATCACGGCGTCGGCGTGGCTGTGCAGCACGGCCGGGTGCGGCAGCACGGCGTGCAGCAGCGTCTCCACGCTCGGGTCGGGCGCGCTCGCGTCCAGCAACGCGCACCGCAGCTCGTTCATCATCGCGGAGTCCGGCAGGCTGGGCACGGTCAGCAGCTCGCGCAGGCGGTCCAGCCGCAGCGGCGCGAACCCGGCCCGCTCGATGGTCGCGAGGTCCCAGCCGCTCCCCTTGACGTGCAGCACGTCCACCGCACGGCCGGTGATGTCCACAGTGGACGTCTTGACCGAGGTGTTGCCGCCGCCGTGCAGCACGAGGTCCGGCTCGCGGCCGAGCAGCCGTGACCCGTAGACGCACGCGTCCAGCTCGTCGGTGTGCGTTTCCGTTTCAGCCCAGCGGTTTTCCACAGATCGTCCGTTCGTCGGTGACGATGGCCGTGACCAGGTCGGCCGGGGTGACGTCGAAGGCGAAGTTCAGCGCGGCGGTGGCGCGGTCCCCGACGACCTCCGCCGGGTCCCGCACCTCGATCTCCACGTGCGCGCCGTCGGGGGTGGCCAGGTCGATGGTCGACTCGGGCGCCGCGACGACGAACGGGATGCCGGCCCGCGCCGCGGCCAGCGCCAGCGGGTACGTGCCGATCTTGTTGACGACGTCGCCGTTGGCCGCGATCCGGTCCGCGCCGACCACGACCGCGTCGGCCAGGCCCTTGGCGATCACCGTCGGACCCGCCGAGTCGACCACGACCGTGTGCGCGACGCCCATGCCGGCGAGCTCCCACGCCGTCAACCGGCTGCCCTGCAGCAGCGGGCGCGTCTCGTCCACGTAGACGTGGCCCAGCGCGCCGTCCTCGTGCAACGCCCGCACCACGCCGAGGGCGGTGCCCCACTCGACGCACGCCAGGGCGCCCGCGTTGCAGTGGGTCTGCACGTTGACCGGTCCGCCGAGCCGCTCGACCAGCCACCGCGCGCCGCGCAACCCCAGCGCGCGGTTGCGGCGGACGTCGTCTTCGAGGACGTGGACGGCCTCGGCCACCACCGCGTCGAGGCCGTCGTCGAGCCGGGCCAGCACCCGGTCCACGCCCCACGCGAGGTTCACCGCCGTCGGCCGGGCGGCCCGCAACCGCGCCGCCTCCGCGCGCACGTCCCCACCACCACCGGCGGCCAGCGCCACCCCGAGCGCGCCCGCGACGCCCAGCGCGGGCGCACCCCGGATCGCCAGTCTCCTGATCGCGTCGACGAGCTGGTCGACCGTGTCGATCCGCAGCGTCGTCACGACGTCCGGCAGCAGGGTCTGCTCGATCGCGATGATCCGGCCGTCCACCCAGTCGATCGTCCGCATGGCTGAAGTCTCCAGGTTGGGCGCCGGTCGGGAAAGGATGATCACTCCGTCGGCACAGCGGTGGTGCGTCACACGACCGCGACGATGGTGCCGACGCCCAGCGCGCACAACGCGGCGGAGCTCAGGCCCGCCATCGTGCGCGACACCCTGGGCCTGCGCAACCACAGGACCGCCTTGGCCGCGCCGACCGCCAGCGCCGCCAACCAGACGAACGCCACCACCGCGTCGATCAGGCCGAGCAGCATGATCGTGCCCACGTTGATGGCCTCGGCGGGCAGGAACTGCGGCACCACGGCCAGGAAGAACAAGCCGACCTTCGGGTTGAGCAGGCACGAGAGCACACCCGCCCGGAACGACGGCCCCCACCGCCACTGCACCGGGTCCCCGCCGCCGGTGTCGGCCACCTGGTCGCGTTGCAGGAAACCCACCACCCCCAGGTACAGCAGGTACAGGCCACCGACGATCTTCACCACCAGGAACGCGGTGGGCGAGGAGCTCAGCAGGTCCGCCAACCCCAGCGCCACGGCCGCCGCCCAGAACAGCGAGCCGATCCCCGACCCCGCGGACGCGAACACGCCGAACCGCGCGCCGCCCAGGCCGTACCGCAGCACCAGGAAGGTGTCCGGTCCGGGGGTGATGGCCAGCAGCAGGCACAGGCCCGCGAACCCGAGCACCGCTCCGGCGGTCACGCGCGCTCACCCGCCGATCGTGACGCCGAGGCCCTTGCCGTACTGCCGCACTTCGGCTCGGGCCGCCGCGAGGTCGTCGAGGGTCAGGCCGGGCATCACCGACTCCACGTAGTCGGCCATCGCCGATTCGCGGTCGATCAGGTCGGTGTCGCGCCACCGCCGCGCCAGCTCCTCGTGCCGGTCCCGGTCGGGCAACGAGAGGCCGAGCTCCTGCGCCCGCGCCGACGCCATGGCCGGGTCGAGCAGCATCTTGAAGTCCAGCGATCCCGGTTCCGGGGAGAGCACCTCGACGTCCAGCGACGCGATGCTGCCCACGCCGGAGCCCAGCATCGCCTTCATGGAGTCCACGTTCTCCCGCAGCAGCCGCGCGTCCATGCCGAGGTGGCCGATGACGAAGCCGACCTTGAGCAGCAGACCCGCGTTCTCCGCCGACTTCAGCGCGCGCACGTTGTGATCGAACATCTTCTCGGCCCCGAACGGCGAGTTCGCCTCGCGGATCGACACCAGCGGCTTCTTCATCGCGTGCAGCGAGATCGGCGTGCCCGCGTCGAGGCCCACCATGAGCTGGCGGACGCCGAGCGCGCGCAGCATCGTCGCGTGCCGTTCGTCGGACAGCCCGTCGGCGCGCGCGTAGCCGACCATCACCGGCCGGTCGTCCTCGGGCAGCGCGCTCCACCAGGCAGGCGGCGTGCCCACCATCTCGCGCAACAGCTTGCCGAACGTCAGCGGCAGCTCGTCGGCGGTCAGGTAGAGGTAGTCGAAGCCCTCGTCGTGCGCGGCGCGGATGACCTCCCACGCCGCCTCCGCGTCCGGCACCGAGTTCCGCCACAGGCCGCCGAACTGGATCGAGCAGAACGAGCAGGCGTCGTTGCGGGCGAACTTGATGCACCCGCGCCCGATCTCCACCGGCATCCCGGCGCGCACGTGCCGCCCGGTGAGCTTGTGGAACGTGGGCGCGACGCGCTTGTCGAAGTTCTCGCGGTACAGCCGGGAGTGGTCGAAGCCCTCGTTGATCAGGGAGTAGTCGAGCGCGGTGTGGATCGGCTCCGGGCGCTGCGGCTCGCTGTGCAGCACGCCGTCGCGGTGGACGACCAGACCGGCGTAGCCACCCGACGCCGGGTCGCGCCCCTGCGCCAGCGCCGCGACGAACGCGACGAAGCTGCCGACCACCTCGTTGCCGACGAACGCGTAGTCGATCACCCCCTGTTGCCCGGACAGGCACTCCCGGGGTAACGCGGTGATGTGGTCGTTGCCGAAGATCGTGACGATCCGGTCGTTGATCCGCTTCGCCGCGCGGCACAGGTGCAGGCCGGCTTCGTAGGTCGCGGTGAGGGCGCTGACGCACAGGGCCAGGATGTCGCCCGCGTTGTCCTCGACGTAGGTGAGGACCTCCGACCAGGGCACCACCGTGCCGTCGAGGTAGACGGGCTCCACGCCCGGCACGGACCGCAGGGCGGAGGCGAGGGTGAGCACGCCGAGGTTCGGGAAGTCCGACCAGTCGGTGTGCTCCTCGGGTCTGGTCACGGTGCACGAGGCGCCGTCGATGACGGTGTTGGAATTGGGCGGGCTGACCACGAGAACCTTCACTTGCGCACGACCTTTCGCCACCCCCGGCGGCGCGGTGGGCGCGCGCGAACGGGGGCGGTAGAGAAATCCGATCAGAGACGAACGCCAGGAGTGGGCGTGCCGATCACATCGACGCGGACATCGCCGCCGAATCACGATCCGGGTCACCAGGGTGACCGGCCGGTGTGAATTCGACGAATGTCCGCTCGCCGTGGAATGCGCGCGCGACGGCGCCGATTCGGCGCAGCCCGAACACGATAGTGATCAGTCGCATGCGTGCGACTCCCCCTTGGACGTCGGGTTCGCAACCCCCGCGAACACCTCTCCCGAGAATGTCCACCGGGCTGCGACCCGTCAAGGGATCGGCACGTTCCCGCTCAGCATCCAGAACCTGTTCACCCGGTCGTCGTAGCGCCGGTGCCGAGGTCGCGCGGAGTAGCCGGCAGGGCTCCGGTCACACCTCGCCGCGCGCCGGGTAGTCGTGCTCGCCGACCCAGCGCAGGGTGTCCAGGACCTCGTCCAGGTGCGGTCGCAGGAACGGGAAGCTGGTCTGCACCACCGCGTACAGCGTGCCGTCCGGGCGGATCACGAAGAGGCCGGGCTCGCTGAACTCGTTCGGCTGGCCTTCCTTGATGGCCTTGGAGATGTACAGCCCCCACTCGCGCATCGACCGCGGGCTCAGCCCGTAGCCGACCGGCACCCGGCCCAGGCCCCACTCCTCGACGGCACGTGCGGCGCGACCCTCGTCGTCACCGCTGACGGCCAGCACCGACGTCGCGCCGACCTCGGCGAACTTGTCGACGAGCGCGTCGAGCTCGGTGATGTGGTCCTTGCACATCTGGCAGTGCACACCGCGGTAGAACACGACCACGCTGAACCGCTCGGGCCGCTGTTCGGCGAGCACCCACCGGCCGCCGCCGACGAGCGGCACGTCGAGCGCGGGCACGGGTTGGCGTGGCTTGAGCATCGCGGCTCCTGTGTCGCCGTGGAGCCGAGGCGGCCCCTCCAGTGGTCTGTCGCCGACAATGCGGCGGACGTTCGCGGCAAACCGATCCACGGCTACGGTTCCCCCCGCAGATCAGGGCAAGTCTAGGCACCGCGCGTCAACTGTCAAGAGGCTTGTGGCGGTGGCGACGTTTGGGTAAAACTGCGCACCGACGACACCTCGGGATGCGAGCATTCGTTCACCCCGACCGGGCCTGCGGCCACTACGGAGGACCGCAGTCATTCCCATTTCCAGGTAACGCGACCGAAAGAGTGCGCGCCCGCGACCGGGCACGAGAAAAAATGGCGGATTGCTGACGATGTCGGACAACGGCTTACGCACCACCGCGCCCGGCGGGTTGTACGCGGACTTCCGGCGCGTCGCCCGCGGCGCACCGGACGCGCCCGCGGTGATCGGCTACGACGGGCGTGCGTCGACCTACGAGGCGCTGCTGACCGCGGTCGACGCGGCGGCGGACCGGCTCGCCGCGCGGTTCGTCGACGGCGACGTGCTCGGCCTGGCCGCCGACGACCCGTCCACCTTCGTCGCGCTGTACCTGGCGGCGGCGAAGCTCGACCTCGTGGTGGTCCTGCTGGACAGCCGCCTCCCGGAGCCGGAAGTCGACCGCCACGCCGCCAAGTACGACCTCTCCTGGCTGGCCGTGGACGACGCGGCGGAGGCGTTCATGCTGCGCCCGCTCCCCGACGCCGACCTGCACCGCCACCGGGCGTCGACCGGGTACGCGCCCGACGACTTCGTCGTGCACTGCACGTCGGGGTCGACCGGTGAGCCCAAGGGCATCGTGATGAGCCAGGCCGCCATCTCCGCCCGCGTCCGGTTGTGGGGCGGTGAGCTGGAGCTGACGGCGGCGGACGTGGTGCTGTGCGCGCTGCCGCTGTCGCACTGCCACGGCATCGACGTGCTCACCCTGCCGACGCTGCTCGCCGGCGGGACGGTCGTGTTCGCCAGGGGCGGTCGGCTCACGGGACGCGGCCTGACCCGGTTGATCGAACGGCACGGCGTCACGGTGATGAGCGGCTTGCCGGTGATGTACCAGATGCTCACCGCCGCGCACGGCGCGCCGACGGACGCGTTGCGCACGCTCCGCACGGCGATCTCGGGCAGCGCGCCCCTCGCGACGAGCACGCAGGAGCAGTTCGGGTCGCGGTACGGCCTGCCGCTGCGGCAGGTGTACGGCCTCTCCGAGATCGGGGTCATCTGCTACGACAAGGACTACGTCGGCGGCGGCTCCATCGGCAAGCCCATCGCGGGCGTCGAGTGGAAGCTCGAACCCGTGCCGGGCGAAGAGGAGCTGCACGAGCTCTACGTACGCGGCCCGGCGTTGGCGCGCGGCTACTACCGCGACCCGGTGGCCGGCGCGCACATGTTCCAGGACGGCTGGCTGCGGACGCGCGACTTCGTGTCGACCACCCCGGACGGCTGGCACGTGCGCGGGCGCCAGTCGGGGTTCATCAACGTCGCGGGCAGCAAGGTGGGCGCGCTGGAGGTCGAGGCCGCGGTGCGGGAGTGCCCCGGCGTGCTGGAGGTGGCGGTGGTCGGCGTGCCCGACCCGGCCAGCACCGAGCGGATCGCCGCGCTGCTGGTGGCGGAGGCGGGCTTCGAGCTGGGTCCGCTGAAGCGGCGGCTCGCCGAATCCCTGCTGCCGCACCAGTTGCCGCAGCGGTACGAGGTCGTGCCCGCGTTGCCGCGCACCCCGCTCGGCAAGATCGACTACGCCGCGGTGAAGCGGCTGATGACCGGGAACGAGGTAGCCGCACGATGACCGCGACGCACGACATCGGGGTCGACGACCGGGCCGGGCTCGACGCCGTGGCGGACGGGCTGTTCGACCGCTTGGCCACCAGGTCGACCGAGGAGCACGAACAGGACGCCGGGCCCGCGTTCGCCGCCCTGAAGGACACCCGCGCGGCGACGATGCTCGTCCCCCGGACGTGCGGTGGGGCCGGCGCGTCGGCGCGGGACGCCGTGCGGTTCCAGGACGCGCTCGGCGCGATCGCGCCGTCGGCGGCGCTCGCCACCACCATGCACCACTACAAGATCGCCGCGTTCGGCAACGTCGCCCTCTCCGGCGACGACAACGCCCGCGCCCTGCTGCGGGACATCGCCGAGGACGCGAAGCTGGTCGCCTCCGGCGGCGCCGAGTCCACCCCCGGCCGCGACCTGCGGACGCTCGGCAGCTGGGCGGTCCGCGACGGCGACGACTACCTCGTCACCGGGCTCAAGCGGCCGTGCAGCCTGTCGTCCGCCATGGACGTGATGTCGCTGATGGTCGAGCTGCGCGCGCCCGACGGCACCCCCGAGGGGTACGGGCAGGCATTCGTGCCGGCCGGCTCCGCCGGGCTGGAGCGCGAGGAGTTCTGGCACAGCCCCGTGTTCCGCGCGGCGCAGAGCCACGCGGTGCGCCTGACGGCCGTGCGGATCCCGCGCGCGAACGTCTTCCCGCTGGTCGGCGAGGTCGGCCTGCGGTTCGCCGCCGACTGCTACCTGTGGTTCCAACTGCTGATCAGCGCCTCCTACCTGGGCATCGCCCGCTGCCTGGCCGAGGCGACCCCGCCCGCCAAGCGCGCCGGCTCGCGCTGGTGGCCGAGGGCCGCGGCCGACCTGCACCGGTTGCGGGAGGGCCTGCTCGACGCGGCACGCGCCGTGGACGACGGCAGGCCGGTGCGCGACGGGCTCAACCTGGCCGTGCGGGCCCGCGACCGGGTCGAGGACGAGATCGCCGACATCGGCGGGCGGCTGCTGCGCGCGGCGGGCGGCGGCTCGTTCGCCACCACCGGCCTGCACACCGCGCTGGCCGGCGGGCTGAACGCCATCGCGTTCCACCCGCCGCAGCGCGGAGCCCGCGAAGGCGTCGGCCTGGAACTGCTGGAACCCGACGTGAGGGACGCTGAGTAGACGTGTACACCAGAGAGCACTTCAGCCTCCCCTCGTTGGAAGCCACGTGCGAGTTCGTGCGGGAGCGGTCGTTCGGCGTGCTGGCGACGTGCCACGAGGGCGAGGTGTTCACCTCACCGCTGCCGCTGGACCTGCGCGGCACCGAGGAGACCGGCCTGTTCGTCGCCGGGCACGTCGCCAAGGCCAACGACATGGCCGCCGCCTTCGCCGCCGGGCCACCGGCCACGATCACCGTGCTGGGGCAGGACACCTACGTGCCGGCCGAGTGGTTCGGGGTGCGCAGCCGCATCCCCACCTGGCTGTACACGTCGGTGGAGATCTCCGGCCGGCTGGAGCTCAGCGACCCGGCGCGCACCCGCGAGGACGTGGTGGTGCTGATCGACCGGCTCCAGCGCAGCACGGTCGAGGGCTCCACGTGGACGCTGGACGAGATCCCGTCGAACCTGTCGGACGGCTACCTCAAGAACATCGTCGGCTTCCGCCTGCACGAACCGCGGTTCAAGTCGTGCTTCCGGCTCAACCAGCGCAAGGGTGAGACGGAGAGCCTGGCCTCGGCGCTCGCCGCCAGCGACGTCGCGGCCCGCCGCGAGCTGGCACCGCTGGTCCTCGACCCGCCCACCCACAGACCCGGGTAGGCGGCCGTGGACTGGGGGAACGACGGCTTGGCCGAGCTGCTGGAGCTCGCGACGACCGGTGACGCGACGACGGCGGTCGAGTGGCGTGACGGCGGGCTGACCCGCGCCGAGCTGCGGGCGGCGGTCGACGCGCTCGCCGACCTGCTGGTGGAGCTGGGCGCGCCGCGGACCACCGTGCTGCTGTTCGGACCGCTGTGCCCGGCCTACGTGGTGGGGCTGCTGGCGGCGTTGCGGTGCGGCGCCGTCCCGGTGCCGGTCGACGCCGGGCTCGACCCCGACCGGTACGCGTGGACCGAAGGGGTCGCGCGCCCGTCCGTGCTCGTGACCAGCGACGTGTCCACCGTGGCGCACTTCCGCGGCCGGACGGACGCGGGCGAGGTGCTGCTCGACGCGGCGACCGGTCGCGTCGCGCTGACCACGTCGCCGGGCGCGCCGACCGCGTGGCGCTACCCGACGCCGGACGCCGGCTACCTCATCCCCACGTCGGGGTCGACGGGCGAGGCGAAGGCCGTCGTGGGCAGCCGGAGCGGCCTGCACGCCTTCCTGTCGTGGTTCGTGGCCGAGTTCGGCCTGCACGCCGGCGACACCTGCGCCGCCGTGACGAGGGTGAACTTCGACCCGTCGTTGCGGGAACTGCTCGCCGTGCTGGTCGCGGGCGGGAGGCTGCGCCTGCCCGAGGTGGACGCCCAGCTCGACCCGCGCGCGGTGGCGGAGCACTTCGCGGCGGGCACGTCGACCGTCGCGTTCCTGGTGCCGTCGCTGGCCCGGCGGGTCGCCGACGCGCTGCACGCCCGGTCGGCGACGTTGCCGGACCTGCGGTTGGCGTTCTTCGCGGGCGAGGTGCTGCCGACCCGCGTGGTCGAGCGGTGGGCGCGGCTCGCGCCCGGCGCGGAGTTCGTGAACCTGTACGGGATGACCGAGGGCACCCTCGCCCAGCTCTACCGCCGCGGCGTGACGCCGACGACGGGCGGCGCGGCGAAGGTCGTACCGGTCGGGCGCCCGCGGCCGGGCGTCGAGGTGAGGGTCGACCAGCCCGGCCCGGACGGCCACGGCGAGGTACTGGTCACCTCCGCCAAGCCGGCGCTGGGCACGCTCGCCGACGGCGGCGGGTCGGCGCCGGGCACGTTCCGGATCGACCCGATGCCCGCGACGCTGCGCACGGGTGACGTGGGACGGCGCACCGACGAGGGTGAGCTGGTGATCGTCGGGCGGCTGGGCAACACGCTCAAGGTCGCCGGCAAGCGGGTGTCGTTCGACCGCCTGGTGGCGGCGGTGGAGGACCTGCCGGGCGTGGACCAGTGCGTGGTCGTGGACCGGCAGGGGCCGCACGTCTTCGTCGCCGCACCGGACCCGGGTGCGTTGCGGGAGCTCGTGCTCGACGTCGTCAAGCGGCTGGAGCTGCCCCGGCCGGTCGTGCACGTGCGCGCCGAGTTGCCGTTGCTGCGCAGCGGGAAGGTCGACCGGGTGGCCCTGGCGGCGTCCGTCGAGGACACACCGGTGGTCGACGCGGCGGCCGGGCGCGGTGTCGAGGACGCCCTGCTCGACCTGCTCGGCCTCGACGCGCCGGAGTCCTTCGTGGACGTCGGCCTGTCGTCGTTGGACATGATGGACTTCGCCCTGGAGGTGAACCGGCGCTTCGGGGCGGACCTGTCGGTGCGGGACTGCTTCGAGCACCGCGACGTGGCGTCGCTGGCGCGGGCGATCGAACGGTCGGCGGACCGGACCGCGCCGACCGGAGAGGTCCTGGGAGGCGACCCCGGACCGGGCCCGTACCCGTTGTCGACGCGCCAGCACGCGTACATGGCCATCACGATGGCCGACGGGAACGCGAACTGGTGCAACCTCTCGCGCGAGATCCCGGTCGACCGCGCCCTGTCCACGGCCGAGGTCGGCGCGGCGGTCGCGGAGCTGGTCGCGCGGCACGACGTGCTGCGGCTCGCGCTCACCCCGGACTGGTCGCGGCAGGTCCACGTGGACACCGCCGGTCGCGGGTTCGCGGTCACCGTCCACGAGTCCTCCGGTGATCACGACGACCACCGCGACGTGGTGCAGCGGGCCCGCGTCGAAGCCGTGGCGGAGCTGGTCGACCCGACGCTCGCGCCCGCGATCCGCGTGGCCCTGGTCCGCGGCCGGGAGACCGGTTCCGTGATCCTGGTCGCGCACCACCTGTTCGTGGACGGCCTGAGCCTGGACCTCCTCGCGGCCGACTTCCGCGCCCTGCTGCGCGGCGAGCGGCCGGACGACGTGCCGCGGCAGGGTTTCCGGGGCTACTGCGTGGCGACGCGGCGCTCCCCGGAGCCGCCGGCGGCCGACGTCGAGCACTGGACGGCGTTCCTCAGCGGCGTGCGGCAGGTCGAGCTGCCGGAAGCGCCGGGAGCCGACGCCCAGGACGGCATGCTGGTGTCGCGGCCGTTCGGCGTCGCTTGTTCCCGGGCGGCGCACCGGGTGGCCGAGGCGGTCGGGGTGTCGGTCTTCGCGGTCGTGCTGGCCGCGTTCGAACGGGCCGTGGCGGAGGAGTTCGGGCTCGGACCGCTCTCCGTCGTGGTCCCGGTGCAGGTGCGCGAGGGCTACCGGACGTCGACCGCGGGCATGTTCATGAGCCAGCTCGTGGTCCGCGGCACGGGCTCCACGTCGTTGCGCGACAACGCCCGGGAGCTCGCCCGCCAGGTCGAGGTCGGCACGGCGCACAGCGCGTGGGAGTTCGACCAGCGCGTCGAGGCGTTGGGCTTGGCGGGTTCCGCCGGGTTCCCGTTGTCGACCGTGCTGTTCAACCAGCACCCCAAGCCGCGCGGGCTGCGGGTGCGCGACCTCGGCAGCCGCTCGCCGCGCGAGTTGGGCCGGAAGCTGCGCTACCAGTTGCAGGGCGAGTTGCAGATGTCTGCGGGGGAGATCGCCCTGACCTACTACTACCGGCGCGGGATCGCCCCGGACGGGACGGGTGTGGTGGACCGGGTCCACGCGCGGGTCCTGGCGGCGGTCTCGGCGGCGGGGAGGGCCGGACATGCGGACTGAGGTCGCGACGATCGGCGACGACGAGGCGCGCCTGCTCGTGCACCGGGCCGGTGGCACGCCCGTGTACGCCTACAGCCGGGAGGCGCTGCGCGCGGCCGTGCGGCGGGTGCGGGCCGCGTCCGTGCGGGACGCGCACATCTACTACTCGTTGAAGGCCAACCCTCACCCCGGCGTGGTGAACTTCCTGTCCACGCTGGTGGACGGGTTCGACGTGTGCTCGACGACGGAGCTGGAAACCGCGCTCGACACGGGTACGCCGCCGGAGTCGGTGCTGTTCACGGGGCCGGCGAAATCGCGCGCCGAGGCAGCCGCCGGGCTCGCCGCCGGGGTCGCGGTCACGGTCGAGTCACCGTCCCAGGCGCGGCTCTTCGCCGACGTGGCGGCCGAGCTCGGCGTCACGGGGCGGGCCGTGGTCCGGCTCAACACGCCCTATCCCCCGCGCGCCGCCGGCGGGCCGGTGTCGCCCAACCAGTTCGGGGTGTCCGCGGCGGACTACGACGAGGTCGCGGCCGTCCTGCGCGGGTCGCCGGTGGAGTTGGCCGGGTTGCAGGTGTTCTGGGGCTCGCAGTACTTCGACGCCGACGTGATCCTGGCGGCGCGGAAGGCGGCGTGGGAACGCGCGGCCGAGCTCGCGGCACGGCGGGGTGGCCCGTTCGGGTTCCTCTCGCTCGGCGGCGGCATCGCCATGCCGTGGCGCGACGGCGAGCCGGACGTGGACTGGGCGGGGCTGGGAGCGGCCGGCCTCGCGCCGGTTCGGGACCGCCCGGCGGAGGTCGTGGCGTGCGAGTACGGCCGGTCCGTCGTCGGCCCGGCGGGCAGCCTGATCACCACCGTGCTGGACGTCAAGGTGATCGACGGTCGGCGGTACGTGCTGGTCGACGCGGGGATGAACCACGTGATGATCGCCAGTCGGCTGGTGGCGGGGTCGGGCCGGGGTGAGCCCTCGGTGCGGGCGGTCGGGGCGGGCGGGGCGGTCGGGCGCGCGCACGTGACCGGACCGCTGTGCTCGCAGCTCGACGTGCTGGCGGAGGACGTGCCGCTGCCCGAGGTGGTGGTCGGCGACCTCCTGGTGTTCTCCGGGGTCGGCGCCTACGGGCCGTCGTTCAGCCCGGCCGGGTTCCTGAGCCGTGATCCGGTCCGAGAGGTCGTGCACTGAGATGATCACGGGTGTCGAGGCGCTGAGCCCGATCCAGCGCGCCTACCTCGTCGGCGACCAGGACGGGCTGGAGCTGCGCGGTCCGGCGCGCTACTACCTGGCGTGCGACCTGAGCCCGGAGCACGTGCCGGGCATCGGGGCGCGGCTGGACCGGCTCGTGCGCGCCAACGACGTGCTGCGGACCCGGGTGGGCGCGGACCTGGCGCTGTCGCCTGCCGGAGAGGCCGTGGTCGAGGTCGACCTCCGGCCGGTGGCGGACGCCGACTTGGCGGCGGCCGACGACGCGGTGCGCCGTGAGCTGACCTCCGACGGGTTCGGCTTCGGCGAGTGGCCGCAGTTGCGGGTCGTGGTCGTGCACAGCGCCCGGCGGGCGAGCCTGCACCTGTGCTACGCGCTGTGGTTGATGGACGCCGCGTCGCTCGGTCTGTTCCTGGCCGGGTTGGTCTCGGACCAGGTGTGCCCGACCGGCGACGCCCCTGCCCCGGTGCGCCGGCGGTCGGCTCGTGACGAGCGGTTCTGGCGCGAGCGCGCGGCCACGCTGCCCGGCCCGGCGGAACTCCCGCTGCGGCCGACGTGGCGGCAGTCGGGCCCGGCCGTCGCGCACCGCGTGGTGACCTTCGACGCGGCGACCGCGGACCGGATCGCCAAGACCGCCCGCCACCACGGGCTCACGCCGCCGATGGTGTACCTCGCCGTTTACGGGTCCGTGCTCGGGCAGCTCGGTGGCGAGGCGGCGCACACGATCACGGTGCTGCACTCGCAGCGGTCGGCGACCTCCGGTCTGGGCAATCACGGCAACACCATGCCGTTGGCGATCCCGGCCACCGCCGGCACGAGCTTCCTCGACCTCGCCCGCGCGGTGCAGCGGACGTACCTGACCCAGGCGATGCGCGGTTCGCTCAGCGGTGCGGAGATCGTGCGGCTGGGTGATCCCGACGGCGACCCGCGGCGCCTGCCCCACCCGTTCGCCTTCACGTCCCTGGAGGTCGACGGGCTGGGCGAGGCGGACCTCGGTCTGCGCCGGCGGTGGGACGAGGTGCAACTGCGGGTGCCGCAGGTGCTGATCGACCACCAGGTGGTGCTGGAGTCGGACGGTGAGGTCCGGCTGGGCTTCGACTGGCGGGCCGACGCGTTCGACGAGGGTTTCGTGGAGGACTTCGTCGACCGCTGCGCGGACCTGGTGCGGGCCTTGGCCGATGACCCGCTTCACCCGGTGCCCTCGGGGAGCGACGTCCTGGATCAGTCGGACGGGCGAATAACGCAACCTGTGACAACCCCAACCGCATTTCTCACGTTAGCCGGTGAATACGGCCCCGGCGGCGGCGAGGCGTGGACGTGCGTACCGCAGCGCACCCCTGCGCCCCAGGCGCCGCGGGCCAGCGGGACGGGACGGGAGGTGCGGCCCGAGGGAGCTCTGCGGTCGGGCGGGGTCGCGCGGCCCGAGCGCGCGGTGGGACCCGGCGCGATGTCGCGGCCGGGCGGGATGGCGCGGCCGGGTGGGATGGCGCGGCCGGGTGGGAGGGTCGTTGATGCGCTGCACGAGCGGGTGCTGCGCGTTGCGGCCGAGCGCCCCCACGCGCCCGCCGTCCACGACGAGAACGGCACGCTGAGCTACGCCGACCTCGTCGAGCGGGCCGGTGGGGTGGCCGACGCGCTGCTCGCCTCCGGCGCGCGGCCTGGTGACCACGTCGCGGTCCACCTGCCGCGCGGACGCGACCAGGTGGTCGCGGTCCTGGGCGCGCTGCTGGCGGGCTGCGTCTACGTGCCGCTGGACCACGGCGTGCCGGACGGCCGCCTCGACGGCATCGCGCGCCGCGCGGGCGTGAAGTTCGCCGTCACGGTGGCGGGAGCGGCGGCCGGCTGGGAAGCCCGAGGCGCTTGCCCGCTGCTCGTGCCGCAGAACGCCGGCCCCAGCAGCCGCAGCGCCCGGCCGGATGGGTGGCCAACCGCGTACGTGATCTTCACGTCCGGCTCGACCGGGGAGCCCAAGGGCGTCGTCATCAGCCACGCGGCGGCGGTCAACACGATCGACGCGGTCAACGACGTGCTGGGCCTGGGCGACACCGACAGCGTGCTCTCGGTCTCCTCCATCGGCTTCGACCTGTCCGTGTACGACATCTTCGGCCCCCTCCTGCGCGGCGGGTCGGTGGTGATGCTGTCCGAGCGGACCGCGCGCGACCCGGCGGCGTGGGCCCGGTTGATCGACCGGCACGCGGTGACGGTCTGGAACTCGGCGCCGGCGCTGGCCTCGCTGCTGGCGGAAGAGGGTGCGGCCACGCCGTCGGTCCGGGCGTTCATGCTCAGCGGCGACTGGATCCCGCTGACCCTGCCGCACGCGCTGGAACGCCTGGCGCCCGGCGCGGAGGTCGTCAGCCTCGGCGGCGCGACGGAGGGCGCGATCTGGTCGATCCACCACCGGATCACCGACGCCGACCGCACCGGCCGCTCGATCCCGTACGGCACGCCGCTGCGCGGCCAGGACGTCCTCGTCCTCGACGCCGCACGGCGGGTGTGCCCCGACTGGCAGGTCGGCGACCTCCACATCGCCGGCGCCGGGGTGGCGGACGGCTACCTCAACGACCCCGAGCGCACCTCGGCCGCGTTCTTCGACGACCCCGAGCACGGCTGGGTCTACCGCACCGGCGACCGCGGCCGGCGGTTCCCCGGTGGCGTGGTGGAGTTCCTGGGCCGCACCGACACCCAGGTCAAGATCAACGGCCACCGGGTGGAGCTCGGCGAGGTCGAGCACCTGCTCGAAGGCCTGCCCGCCGTGCACGGCTGCGCCGCCTGCGTGCGCGGCGAGGGCCGGCGCAAGCGGATCGTCGCCTTCGTCAGCCTCGCGCCGGACGCGCCGACCACGTGGCGCGAGGAGGCCTACGCCGCGCTCCGCAACGCCCTGCCGCAGTACATGGTGCCGGACGTCCTCGCCGAACTGGACGAGATCCCGCTGACCGCCAACGGGAAGGTCGACCGCCGGAAGCTGGGCGCGCTGGCACTGGACGACGCGCCCGACCCGACGGCGACGCCGCAACCGCGCGACCTCGTCGGGCACGAGGTCGCGGCCTGCTGGCAGGAGGTGCTGGGCGAACCGCCGGGCGAGGGCGGCTTCTTCGAGGCGGGCGGCGGTTCGTACGACGTGATCCGGCTGCTGTCCCTGCTGCGCGCCAGGTTCGGGTACGCCGTGTCATTCGGCGACTTCATGGTCGACCCGACCGTCGCGGGCCTGGCCGCACGGTGCCGGCAGGCGCGTCCGGCGGAGCAGACGATCTGGGCCTACCAACCGCGTGCCGCGGCGGCACCGCGGCTGCGACTGGTCCTCTTCCCCCCGGTGGGCGGCGGGGTGTCCTGCTACTCCCCCCTGATCCGCGACCTGCCGGTGGACGTCGAGGCGCACGTCGTCGGCTTCGACGCACCGCAACCCGACGACGCGCTGACGTTGACCGACCTGGCGCGCCGCTGCCTGGAGCGGCTGCCCGCCGACGTCCGGTCCGGTGACGTGCCGCTCGTGCTGGGCGGGTGGTCGTTCGGTGGCGCGCTGGCCTTCGAGGCGGCACGCCTGTGCGGCGAGGAGGTGGCACGAGTGGTGGTGGTCGACACGCCGGTGTCGGCGGGGTCGCGGGGCTTCGACGAGCCGTCGCTCGGCGGGTTCGCCGCGGACGTGCTGGAGACCAGCGGTGTGGCGGTCGACGCGGAGCAGGTGGCCGCGGACCCGACGTTGGCGAACAGGTTCGAGGTGTACCGCCAGAACCTGGCGCTGCTGCGCGGGTGGACGCCGGCAGCGGCCGGGGCGTCAAGAGCGCCGGTCGTGGAGTGCCGCGCGGAACGGCGCCCGGCCGAGCGCGACGCCGACGCCTGGAGCCGGGTGGCGGAGGTGGCGGACGTGGTGGTCCTGGAGGGCGGGCACTTCGACGTGTTCGGTGGCGACAACGCCCGCTCGGTGCTCGCGGCGATCAGGGGTGTGCGGTGATGGCGGTGGACGTGCGTGGCGCGATCGTCCGGGAGTTGGGTGCCCGCGGGTTCACCCTGTCCGGTGACGAGCACGAGGTGGACCTGATCAGCGCCGGGGTGAACTCGGCGACGCTGATCCAGGCCCTGTCCGCGTTGGAGGAGGTCTTCGACGTCGACCTCGACACCGAGCGGCTGTTCTCGGCGCGCGTGACCGTGACCCGCTTGGAGGCGGAGATCACGCGCGCCTTGGCGTCGCCGTGAACGGGCCGTCGTCAGGTCGTGTAGTCGGCGTTGATCCGGACGTAGCCCTCGGTGAGGTCGCAGCCGTACACGGTGAACGCGCCGTCGGCGATGCCCAGGTCGATGTTGATCACGACCTCGTCGGCGCCGAGGTACTTGGCCGCGCGCTCCAGCAGCGCGTCGCTCGGCTCCTCGGGGTGCATGGGCAGGTCGTCGAAGAGGATGCGGACGTTCTCGGGGACGATGTCGGTCTCGTCCTCGAGCTTGCCGATCGCCATGGCGATGCGGCCCCAGTTCGGGTCGCAGCCGTGCACGGCGGTCTTGACCAGCGGCGAGTTGACGACGCTCTTGCCGACGAGCTTGGCCTGCGCGTCGTCGCGGGCGCCGGTGACGCGCACCTCGATCAGCTTGCTCGCGCCCTCGCCGTCGGAGGCGATGTCCCGCACGAGGTGCAGCGCGCACTCGTAGAGGGCCTGCTCGAACTCGGCGGTGTCGACGGGGCCGGCCAGGCCGTTGGCGAAGATCGCCGCCGTGTCGCTGGTCGAGGTGTCGGTGTCGATGCTCAGCGCGTTGAACGTGCGGTCGACGACGCGGCGGAACGCGGCGTCCAGCTCGGCGCCGTCGATGTCGGCGTCGGTGAAGAAGAACGCGAGCATGGTGGCCATGTTCGGCTCGATCATGCCGACGCCCTTGGCGATGCCGACGAGCACCGCGTCGCCGACGCGGACGTGGCAGGTCTTCGGGCGGGTGTCGGTGGTCATGATCGCCGTCGCGGCGCGTTCGTAGTCGGCCTCGGGGAACGGCCACGTCAGCGCGTCGAGGTTGGCGCGGATGCTCTCCATCGGGTAGGGCCGGCCGATCACGCCGGTCGAGCCGATGACGACCTCTTCCGGCGCCACACCGGCGATCTCGGCCACGCGCCGGCGCACCTCGACGGCGTGGGCGGCGCCCGTCCGCCCGGTGGCGACGTTGGCGTTGCGCGAGAGCACCACCATGCCCCGGCAGTGGCCGGTCGCCGCGGACTCGCGGCTCAGGACCACGCTGGGGCCGGCGAACCGCGACTTGGTGAACACCGCGGCCGACCGCGCCGGCACCTCCGAGACCACGGCGGCGAAGTCGTCGCCGACGTCCTTCAGCCCCATGTTCTTCGTGATCCCGCGAAAGCCCCGCGGCACCGCCGTCTCCGTCATGGACACCTCAGATCTGCTCGTGTGCGGCCACCCCGCCCAATGGATGGGCATACCTTACACTGCATAGTCAACATGCGCTCTGTCGACAGAGCCCGGAGCCTGCCGCCCCCGCGTTGCATAACTATCCACAACGCCCACGTCACACGATCGGGTGAGTCGGCCGCGTCTCCCACGATCCGGGAGGTTTCCGGCCGCGCATTGCCCCCGCGGCGCGCGCTGCGCGACGCCGGCCTCCGCGCGCGGACGTCGGGGGACGCGTGGCGGGGGCACTGGGGGCATCAGCGCTTCGGCTTGCGCGACAAGGGTTTCCCACCGCGGATCGCGGCACGTCCGCCGTCCGCGTCCCACGCCGTCCGGGCGAGCCAACCCGGACCGACGACACGGCGGTGTTCCGGTTTCCCCGCCGTGCGCTCTTTTCCCTTCCCGTGGAGGACGGTCGGCTATGACAAGTCTTGACACCTCGGCCAGAGAGACGTTCGCCGTGCACGCGCACGACGGCGTCGTGCGGATCGCCTTCGACGGCACGCACCGGTCCAACGCCATGAGCAGCGCCCGGATGCGGGCCCTCACCGAGATCCTGCGCGAGGTGGAGGCCGACGACGACGTCGCGGCCGTGGTGCTGCACGGCGGCGAGGGCAACTCCTTCGCGGTCGGCGGCGACTTCCACGAGGTCAGCCACTTCTCCGGCGGTGACGAGGTCGACCACTGGATCGACAGCATCACCGACCTCTACGTCGCGAGCTTGGAGATCACCAAGCCGACCGTGGCCGCGATCGAGGGCTACGCCATCGGCATCGGCCTGCAGCTCGCGCTGACGTGCGACTTCCGCGTCGGCGCGGACACGTCGGTGCTGCGGATGCCGGAGTTCCAGCTCGGCATCGCGTGCAACTTCGGCGCCTACATGCTGGAGCGCTCGGTCGGGCGGCACGTCATGCAGAACATGCTGCTGTCGTGCGAGGAATGGCCCGCGGAACGCGCGCTGGGCGACGGGCTGCTGCACCAGGTGGCGCCCGCGGCGGAGGTGTCGGCCACGGCTCTGGCGCGGGCCGCCGCGTTCGCCGAGTACAACCCGGTCGCGGTGCGCGGCACCAAACCGCAGATGAACGGCGACTACGTCGAGGGGTTGCACGTGCTGCGGGAGACCGCGAAGAAGTCGCACCGCGCCGGGTTCGCCTCCGGTCGCCCGCAGGAGCGGATGCGCCGCATCGTGGGGCAGGCGTGAGGGGAGCGTGGGCGGTCGTCGCCGACCGGCGCGTCCCGGGGCTGGAGCGGTTCACCGAGCCCGTGCGGGTCGGTGACCTGTTCGTCTACCACCGGGGCGGCACGAGCCTGCCGTCGACCGCGCCGTTCGAGATCGACGTGCGCACGCTGGCCGCCACCGTGCCGGACGGCGAGTTGCCCGCGGAACCCGTGCAGCGGACCGTGATCCGGGTCGCCGAGGGCGAGGTGCTGGCGTCCACGTCGGTGTTCAACGAGGAGGCGATCTACGCCGCGGAGGGCCCGTCGGGCGGGTTCGCCTACTTCACCGACCTGCTGCTGGCCGCGCTCGTGCTGCCGGCGCTGGAACTGGGCGTCCGGACGTCGACCGCGCCGGTGGGCGTGGACCCGGAGGCGACGCTGGTCGTCGGAGTGCGGCGGCTGCGGCACTCCACGCGCGAGCGCCGGACGCTCGCCGACCGGCACCGTGCCACCGAGCAGTTGGACGACCTGCTGGAGCGGTTCCGCGAACCGCACCGCGACGACCCGCTGACGGCGGGCAAGGCGCAACTGTCCGAATTGGACGGTGTGATCGGCGCCATCGCCGCCGACCGGCCGGGCGCGGGTTACGCGACGTTGCTGTCCGGCGGCATCGACTCGGGGACGGTGACCTACCTGGCCGCCGCACGCGGGCTCGACGTCGTGCCCTACAGCGTCGGCACGCCGTGGGGCGACGAGTTCGCCGACGCCCGGGAGCTGTCCGACGCCGCCGGCCTGCGGATGCGGGAGGTGCGGCTGGACGAGGACGCGATCGTGCGCGCCATCCCCGCCGCCGTGCGGTGGCTGGGCACGGCCGCCGCGGAGGTGGTCGAGGTCGCGCTCACGGCCACCGCCGTCTACCAGGCGGGCGTGCTGGAACCGGGTCGCGTGCTGCTCACCGGCTACGGCAGCGACCTGATCAACGCGGGCCTCTTCACGCCCTTCGAGCGCCCGGAGGAGCTGATCGAGCAGGGGTTGGAGTCGATCCGGCGCACCCGCGTGAGCGGCGAGCTGTCCAACCGGATGCCGCTGGCGCACGGCGTCGAGGCGTTCCACCCGTTCTGGACCCTGCCGGTGATGCGGGTCGCGCTGGAGACCACGCCCGCGTGCAAGGTGCGCGAGGGCCGGGAGAAGTTCCACCTGCGGTCGGCCATGGCCGAGCACGTCGCACCGGGGATCGCCTGGCGGCGCAAGATCGCCGTGCACCACGGCGGCGGGCTCCAGGACGGCATCCGGCGGCGGGTCGCGGCCGACCTGGGCGAGTCCGATCCCGAGCGCGTCTACCGCGCGTGCTTCGCGGAGCTGCTCTCCCTGGCCGGGCGAGGACGTCTGGACGACTGGGACGCGCAAGAGGTCTACACCGCCGCCGTCGCGGCATCCCGATGAGTGAGGAGAGTGGTGTCGTGGAAGGCAGCCTGACCGAATCCGGGCTCGGCGCGGTGCTGGCCGCGGGAGCCGACGAGCCGATCGAGGAGTTCGTGCCGCGGGTGCGGGAGGCGGCGCTGTCGCGCGGTGTCGTCCTGGTGCGGGGGCTCGACTTCGACGAGCCGTCCTTCCAGCACCTGGTCCACCTGCTCGGGCAGACCGTCGACCACAAGTTCGGCGAGGGCCGGGCCGACCTGCTCAAGCTCAACGCGTCGCGGGACGAGGGCAAGGTCGTGACGGGCCGCGGCCCGCTGCCGCTGCACACCGACGGGCTGCTGGTCGGTGAGCAGGTCGACCTGATCGTGTTGTTCGCCAAGGACTTCTCCGACGAGCCCGGCTCCGGCGAGACCACGGTGTGCGACCAGTTGGCGGCGTGGCGGGAGATGCCGGAGCACCTGGCGGGGCCGCTCGCCGACGGCGAGCTGGAGTACCTGGTGGAGGAGCGCGGCTACTTCCCCCAGGTGCCCGCCGACTGGTACGGGATCGCCACCACGCGCGATTACGGCCGGGTCCGGTCGTTGAACCTGGCGCTGCGGTTCGGGCCGGACGTGCCGCGCGGCTGGCTGGTGCGCCTGGCGGGCGTGGACGAGGCCGCGTCGGACAAGTTCTTCGAGGAGCTGTCGGACCACCTGCACTCGCCGCGCTACCTCTACCAGCACCGCTGGCAGCCGGGCGACCTGCTGGTGATCGACAACCAGCGCACCCTGCACGGGCGCACCGCGATCAGCTCGGACGGCGTCCGCCTCCTGTTCCGCGGCCAGGTGACCCTGCCGAACGCGCCCTGACCGCGCGCGTCCCGGATCCCGTCGGCGCGGCGGGATCCGGGACGCCGTGGTGGGTGGTGTCGCACCTTCGGGTGGACGGTCGGTTCCGCCGTTCCGCGACGCCGGCGCTTCGCGCGATGCTGGCTCACAGGCCCGCCCGGGCCGACGAGAACAGCAGCCAAGGACAGGACGGGCAGTCGTGGCAGTGCCGTCGGACGAACCGGTCGAGAACGCGCCGGAGCACCGCTCGTTCAGCCGTCGCGCCGTCCTCGGCGGGCTGGGGGCGGCCGGGCTCACCGCCGGCCTGCCCGGCGCCGTCGCCCACGCCGAGGACCGCGCGGACCCCGTGCCGCCGGGCTCACGGCGGGCACGGGCGTACCGGATCCGCGAGCAGGCGGCGGCACGCCAACTGGGGCTGCCGGCGGCGCAGCACCACGACAACGGTGACGAGGCGGCCCACCCCGACCTGATCGGCAACTACGGCAAGGGGCTGCCGCACGACGGGCTGGGGCGCGTCGACCCGGCCGCCTACGCCGGCATGGTGCGCGCGGTCTCCGGCGACGAGCCCGGCGACCTGGACGGGATCGTCGTGGACGGGCCGGTCGGGCTGGCCAACCCGCACGCCGCGTTCACCTACGGCCTGGTCGGCGCGGACTCCCACCAGCTGACCGTGCCGCCGCCACCACCGTTCGCCGGCGCGACGACGGCGGCGGAGATGGTCGAGCTGTACTGGCAGGCGCTGTGCCGCGACGTGCCGTTCGCCGCCTACGACACCGATCCGCTCATCGCCGCCGCCTGCCGCGACCTGTCCCGCCTCACCGGTTACGAGGGCCCGACCGAGCACCGGCGCGTCACACCGGCGACCGTGTTCCGCGGCCCGATGCCCGGCGCCCTGACCGGGCCGTACCTCTCGCAGTTCCTCCTGCGCGACGTCCCCTTCGGCCCCGCGACGATCAAGCAGACGTTCCGCGTGCCGGCGCCGCGCGACGACCACCTCACCGACTACGACGAGTGGCTGCGCAACATCCGCGGTCACCAGCCGGAGCGCGAGAGCGCCTACGACGGCACCGCCCGCTACCCGCGCAACGGTCGCGACCTCGCCGAGTACTCCCGCCTGAACTTCGCCCACCAGCCCTACCTGATGGCCACCCTCCTGCTGATCGACCAGGGCCCGGACGCCTGGGACCGCAACAACCCCTACCTGCGCGCCAACACCCGTCCCGGCGTCACGTTCGACTGGTCCCACCCGCTCGACCTGGTGACCCGCGTCGTGCAGGCCGCGCAGCTGGCCGCCTGGTTCCAGAAGTGGTGCGTGCACCGCAGGCTCCGCCCCGAGGAGTTCGCCGGCCACGCCCACAACCACGCCCTCGGCCGGGTCGACCACCCCCTGCACCCGCAACTGCTCGACGCCGAGGCGCCGGACCGCGTCCGCGCCGAGCACGGCACCCTGCTGCTGCCGATGGCCTACCCGAGGGGATGCCCCACCCACCCCTCCTACACCGCCGCGCACGCCACCGTCGCGGGCGCCTGCGCGACCGTGCTCAAGGCGTTCTACGACGAGGCCTTCGTCCTGCGCGACCCGGTCGTGCCCAGCGCGGACGGCACGTCGCTGCGCCGCTACCCGGGGCCGCCGCTCACCGTCGGCGGGGAGCTGGACAAGCTCGCCTTCAACGCCGCCTACGGCCGCAACTTCGCCGGCGTGCACTGGCGCTCCGACACCACCGCCGGGCTGCTCCTGGGCGAGCAGGTCGCCGACCACCTGCTCGCCGACCTGCGCCGCACCCTCACCGAGGAGTTCGACGGCTTCACCTACACCCGCTTCGACGGCACGACCGCGATCGTGTGATCTGATCCACGCCGACCCGGGCGGGCCGGGGTGAATCCTTTCGCGGTGTCGGGGTCTCTTATGGGCGATGGTTACGTCAAGAGGGACACGTGCGACGGGTTCGCGGCGTGCTGCGGGGGTGGACGTGGTTGACCGCGGTTGGGCGAGCGAGCAGCTCATCGAGGCCGCACAGGGCGGTGACCTGGAGTCGCTGGCCGCCGTGGTGCACGGTGCTCATCCGCACGTGCTGCGGTTCGCCGGGCACCTGTGCGCCTCGCCGCAGGACGCCGAGGACGCGGCGCAGGAGGCGTTGATCGTCCTCTACCGCAAGATCGGGTCGTTGCGGGCCACGGCGGCGCTCGCGTCCTGGATGTTCCGGGTGGTCCGGCACGAGTGCCTGCGCCGCGCCCGGCGGCTGTTCGACCGCTACGACGAGGCCGGCGTCGTGCCGGTGGCGTCCGCCGAGGACGAAGTGCTCCGGCGGCTGGAAGCCGAACGCGTCGCGGAGGCGATCCGGGCGCTGCCCGACGTCCAGCGCCGCGTGCTGATCATGCGCGACGTGCTGGGCCGACCGGGACGGGCGGTCGCCGAGGCGCTCGGGCTGAGCACCCCGGCGATGAAGTCCCACCTGCACCGGGCCCGGACCGCGCTCCGGCTCAGCCTGGGTGGCGGAGCCGTCCCGCCCTCGCCGTCCGTCCCGAACTGACGTTCCCGACCACCCCGCTCCGAAAAGGAACCCCACCATGCTCGAAGCCGGATCACCCGCACCGCACCTGGCGCTGGAGGACACCACGGGGCAGGCCGTCAGCCTGTCCGACTACCGGGGGCGGCACGCGGTGTTGCTCTTCTTCATGCGCTCGACGTCGTGCCCGGTCTGCAACGCGCACGTCCGCGACCTCGTCGAGCGCGCCGACGAACTGGCCGCCGACGACGTCCGCGTCCTCATCGCGGTCCCGGAGGACCGCGAGGCGGCGACGGCGTGGAAGGCGAAGCGCGGGATCCCGTTCCCCGTCCTCACCGGCCGCCGCGAGAGCCCCCACGAGCTGGTCGGCTTGAGCAGGAAGGTGTTCGGGTCGATGCAGCAGTCCGGCAGCGTCCTCGTCGACCGCGAGGGCGTCGTCCGCCACGCCCACGGCGCCACGCTGCCCACGAGCAGCTACGACAAGAAGGGGATCGCCGCGGCCGTCGCGTCGCTGCGCGCCCCGGCCTGAGCGGTCAGCGGTTCTCCAGCGCGGGGACCGGCTCCTCGACGGGGCCGGTCCCGCGCAGCGCGATCATGCCGACCACCGCGAACACCACGACGACCGAGGCGCCCACGACGGCGACGGTGTGCAGCCCGGACGCGAAGGCGTCCCGCGCGGTGGCGAGCACGGCGTCCGCCGGCGAACCGGGCAGGCTCCCCGCCGCCTGTAGAGCGCCGGCCATGCTGTCCGTCGCCAGGGCGGCGGCCTCGGCGGGCACCTGCTCGGGAACGGCGACCTCGGCGCGGTAGACGGCCGTGCCGACGCTGCCGAACACCGCGATGCCCATGGCGATGCCGAACTCGCCGCTGGTCTCCGACATGGCCGACGCGGCACCGGCCTTCCGCGGCGGCACCGAGCTGACCACCATCTCGGTGCACAGCACGCCCTGCGGCCCCATCCCGAAGCTCGCGATCGCCATGCCCGCCACCACGAACGCCACCCCGCCGACGCCGGTGGCCTGCGTGAACAGCAGGATCCCGCCCGCCGCGACCAGCATCCCGAACCCGAGCACGAACTCCGGCCGGAACCGCCGCGCCAGCCGCGGCGCGATCAGCGACCCGACCACCACCGCGCCGGCCTGCGGCACCAGCCAGAGCCCGGCTTGCACGGCGGTGAGCCCGGCGACCATCTGCAGGTACTGGCTGACCAGCAGGAAGACACCGCCCATGGTGAGCGCGCCGACCAGCATGATGCTCACCGCCGCGCTGAACGCCCGCACCCGGAACAGCCGCAGGTCCAGCATCGGGTCGGCCAGGCCGCGCTGACGGCGGACGAACACCACGCCGACCGCCACGCCGACGACGAGCACGACCACGTTGAGCGGCGACACGCCGTCCTTGGCCGTCTCCTTGAGGGCGTAGACGATCGGCAGGATCGCGCCGAGCGACAGCACCACGCTCGCCGGGTCGAGCCGCCCGGCGGCGGTGTCGCGGTACTCCGGCAGCAGCTTCGGCGCGGCGACCAGCAGCAGGACCATGACCGGCACGGCCATCAGGAACACCGAGCCCCACCAGAAGTGCTCCAGCAGCACGCCGCCGACCACCGGCCCGATCACCATGCCGCCCATGAAGCAGCTCATCCACACCGCGATCGCGGTCCCCCGCTGCCCGGGGTCCTGGAACATGTTGCTGATCAGCGCCAACGTGGACGGCATGAGCGTCGCGCCGGCGATCCCGAGCACGGCCCGCGCGCCGATCAGCATCTCCGGGCTGGTGGTGAACGCCGCCACGACCGACGCCACGCCGAACGCGGCGCCGCCCGCCATCAGCAGCTTCCGCCGGCCGATCCGGTCACCCAGGGTGCCCATCGTGACCAGGAAGCCGGCGATCATGAAGCCGTAGACGTCGATGATCCACAGCAGCTGGGTGCTGCTCGGGCGCAGGTCGGCGGCCAGGTGCGGGACCGCCAGGTGCAGCACGCTCATGTCCACCGACAGCAACAGCGTCGGCAGCGCCAGCACCGCCAACCCCGACCACTCGCGTCGTCCTGCCCTCATCGTCGTCTCCCCGGTCTCGATCGTGCCCTGTCACCCTTGAGTCGAACGGCGACGACCCGGATCGACATCCCGGCCCGAGGTCGTCGAAGAAATTTCCGCGGATTTCTCCTTTGACACCCCTGGGAGAGTGGATTCTCGTGGGACGAAACGACGATGACGCGACTGCGCTCCGCGACCTGGCCGGGCTGGCCACCCCGATGGCGCTGCGGGTCGCGGTGACCCTGGGGTTGCCGGACCGGTTGCTCGGCGACGGTCGCCCGGCCGACGAGCTCGCGGTCGAGCTCGACGTCGACCCGGTCGCCCTCGAACTCCTCCTCGCCCACCTCGTGACCCTAGGGGTGCTCGAACGCACCTCCACCGGCTACCGGACGAGCGCGTACGGCGCGAACCTCCGCGTCGACGCCGGCAACGGCCTCGCCGACCTCCTGAGCCTGGACACCGCGGGAGGGCGGGCGGAACTGGCGTTCGTCGAGCTGGCGCACAGCGTCCGCACCGGTCGGGCGGCCTACCCGCACCGGTACGGGCAGGACTTCTACCGGGACCTGGCCGAGCACCCGCACCTCCGCGCGTCGTTCGACCGGCAGATGACGCACCGCTTCCGCGCCGACATCCCGCAGATCGTCGCCGGTGTCGACTGGTCCCTGTTCGCCACCGTCGTGGACGTCGGCGGCGGCGAGGGCGGCCTGCTCGCCGCGATCCTCCTCGCCCACCCCGGGATGCGCGGCCACCTGGTCGACCTCCCTCCGACCGCCGCCGGCGCCCGCCGCACGTTCAGCGCTCACGGTCTCGACGAGCGGACCGAGGTGACGGCCGGCAGCTTCTTCGACCCGCTGCCCGCCGGCGCGGACGCCTACGTGCTGTTCGACATCCTCCACAACTGGGACGACGAGCACGCCGACCGCATCCTGGGCCGCTGCGCCGAGGCCGCCCACCCCGGCGCACGCGTGCTGGTCGTCGAAGGGGTCGGCGGGCTGCGTGCGAGCACCGCGAGCGACCTGGACATGCTCGTGATCTTCGGCGGGCGCGAGCGGCGGCTCGACGAGTTCCGCGCGCTCGGCTCGCCGCACGGCCTGGTCCTCGACACCGTGACCGACCTGACCGATCACCGGTGCCTGCTCGAATTCCGGCTCACGGCCGGATAAGCGTCGCCCGCGTGGCGAGTTCGGCGGATTTCGAGTCCCCGTCAGTGTGAATTCACGCTTTACCGTTAACAGAACGTGATCGTCTCGGTACCGTCCGAACAAGGGCGGGAGACCAGGGGACGGCATGGGCATCTCGGGGCGTGATCGAATCGGGCCGCGGGTGGTCCGCAACGAATTCGGCGGGCACGCGGACACCGTCGTCCAAGCGGATGTGATCAACGGTGACGTGGTCACCCGGGCGCGATCCGCCCTGGACGACGCCGCCGACCTCCTGGCGGCCGTGGTGCGCCGGCAGTGGGAAGCCGAGGCCGCCGTCCGCTCGCTGCGGCGGCCGGAGCCGTTGCGGCTGCGCTGGGCGCCCACCCGCCGGCCGGTCGCCTACCCGCACCCGCCCGCGGTCATGGGCGGCGACCTCGGCGACCTCGACCGGTTGTTCGCCTCGTTGGCGAGCCGGCAGCTGGTGGTCCTGGGCGGACCGGGCGCGGGCAAGTCCGCCACCGCGCTGCTGCTCGTCCTGGACCTGCTCGAACGCCGAACGCCCCGCGAGCCCGTGCCGGTGCTGCTGTCCCCCGCCTCGTGGAACCCGCACGACGAGCACCTCGAAGACTGGATCATCCGCCGGCTGGAGATCGACTACCCCGCGTTGAAGAACCGGAGGGCCTACGGCCGGCACGCCGCCCGCCGCCTCGCGGTCGAGCAGCGCCTGCTGCCGCTGCTCGACGGGCTGGACGAGCTGCCGCCGGAGCTGCTCGCGCCGGCGCTGGAGGGCGTCCACCACGCGTTCGGCCCCGGCCGGCCGTTGGTCCTGACCTGCCGCGGTGACGAGTACGAAGCCGCGGTGCGCGCCGGTGGCGCGGGGCTGCCCGCGGCCGCGGTGGTCGAGCTGGAGCCGGTCGCCGCCGACGACGCGATCGAGTTCCTCGCCACCTCGCTGCCGCAGGTCGTCCGGCGCTGGACCCCGGTGCTCGACCACCTGCGCACGACCGGCGACCCGGTGCTCGCGCGGTCGCTGTCCACGCCGTTGACGATCAACCTCGCCCGCGCCGTCTACGGCCGCGTCGACCGCGACCCCGCCGAACTGGTCGACCGGACGCGGTTCGCCGACCACACCGACCTCGAACACCACCTGCTCGACTCACTGGTGACCGCGGTCTACGGCGACCCGCCGACACCGCCGCCCCGGCTCGCGCCCCTGCCGCCGGGCGCCGGGCGCTACCCGGCCGACCGGGCACACCGCTGGCTCGGTTTCCTGGCCCGCCACGCCGCCGCGAACGCGGCCGGCGACATCGCCTGGTGGCGCCTCCCCCGGCCGCGCCTCGTCCTGGCGACCACCATCACCGGCCTGCTGTTCTGGGCGACGGTGAGCGAGAACTCCAGCATCGCGGTCGGCTTCGCGCTGGGAGTCTCGTTCACCTGGCTGATCGGCACGGTGCGGCGGCGGGCGCCGTGGCGTCACCTGCTCCTCACACCCGTGGTGCTCGGCGCGGCGACCTTCTTCATCAACTACAAGTACCCCAACTCCCCCGGCATGAACGCGGCGGCCGGGGTGGGGCTCGCGCTGCTGGTCGCCATCGCCCTGTCGGTGGACCGCCCGCCGCACCGGACGGGCCTGCGCCTGCACGGACGTGGCAAGGCCGTCGTGTCCAGGATGGCCCTCGGCCTGGTGATCGCGGTCGCCGCCGTGGTCGGGGCAGCGGTCGTGCACGGGGCGGGCGGCGGCCGGGAGGTGTGGATGGCGCCTCTCGCGCTCGGCGTGATGGTGGCCGTGGCCCTGGGCATCGGCGCCTGGCTGACCAGCCCGCCGGACCGGTTCAGCGTGCCCCGGCCGGACCGGTCCCTGCGAGGTGACGTCGCGTCGACCGCGGTGTGGCTGTTCGCCTGGGCCGTGGCGTTCCAACTGCCCTTGGTGTTCGCCATCGTCGCCCTGGGCAAGTCCGTCGACGCCTCGCTGGTGGCCGCGGCGTTGAGCTTCGGCCTCGGCACCGGCCTCGGCTGCGTGGTCAACAACGCCTCGGTGCTGTACGCGGCCTCCCTGGCGTGGTGGGCGTTGCGCGGCCGGCTCCCGTGGCGGTTGATGCGGTTCCTCGACGACGCGCACCGACGTGGCGTGCTGCGGCAGACCGGCGGCGTCTACCAGTTCCGGCACACCCGCCTGCGGCGTCACCTGGCCGCGTCCGGCCGACGCCCGGTCAGTCCTCGTGAGCCTTGACCACCTTGCCGATCGCGGTGGCGGCCAGGGTGGTCGCGCCTGCCTTCACGTTCGCTCCCTCGGTCTGGTTGGAGTACGTGACGGAGTAGACGACGTTGCGGTAGCGGACGACGATCTCCGCGGTCCACTTGACCTTCTCCTGCGCCACGAGCTCGGCCTCGTCGGCGCCTTCGACGTGCACCGCGACGCCGGTGCGGACCTGGTCCTCCATATGCTCCTTCGCCTTGTCCACGCCGGACAGCTGGTGGTTGGCGTGGTAGACGTAGCTGGTCACGATCACGAAGGCGCCGCGGACGTTGTCCTTGGCGAGCCTGCCCGAGTTGTTCCAGGTGCACTGCCCCTGGTCGTGCAACTGCCCCGTGCCCGGGTTCGCGCCGCCCGCGCTGTAGTCCATGCGGCCGGGGATGTGCGGCGCCACCTCCGCCTCCTCCAGCATCGCGCAGCCGATCGGGGCCTTCTCCAGGTCCTCGGACGTGTCCACGACCGGCTTCGCCTGGCTGTCGCCTTCGAGCTCGACGTACACGAAGTACCCGCCGACGCCCAGGCCCAGCACGAGGAGGATGACCAGCACCGCGATCAGGGGCCCCTTCCCGCCGCGCCGGGCCGGCGGCCCGCCAGGCATCCCAGGCCCACCCGGTCCCCCCGGCATCCCATGCCCGCCAGGCATTCCCGGCCCGCCCGGTCCCCCGGGCCCCCACTGCCCGTTGGGCATGCCCGGTCCCCCCGGCATGCCCGGTCCCCACTGCGGCGGGTGCGGTCCGGGTGGCGGTAGCTGCCCCGGTGGCGGGAATTGCGGGTGGTGGCCGTGCTGGGGGAACTGCTGTGGCGCACCGGGGTGCGTCATCCGATCTCCTCGACCAAGGCCGTCGTGTGTCCCATGTGCGATACCACCCGCGTTGTCCCGGCGAAATGTTCCCGGCAGCGCGGCGGCCCGACCGCGGACCGCGCCTACCCCACAGAAGGCGCGGTGCGCAGGCGAAAACCCGCCGACGACCTCCGGATCACGACCGTACGCGGGCGCCCGCCCCCGCGGTGTCGGGTGAACGCCCTACAACGGGGTAACGGTTCGGTTGAGCTCCGCGAGCGTGACCAGCCCGTCGTCGAGCGCCCGGCTCACCAGTTCGCTCTTGGTGCGGGCCGCCCGCCCGGCGTTCGCGTACTTCACCCGCACGCGGGCGATGTGCGTGTCGACCGTCTTCACGGTGATGTTGAGCTTGGCGGCGACGAGGTCCTTCGACGACGACGTGAACCACGCCCGCAGCACCTCGACCTCGCGCGGTGACAGGCGTGGCCGGTCCGGGGCGTCGTCGGCGACGAGCGCGCCCGACAACGACGGCGCGGTGTACGGGAGTCCCTGCGCGGTGGCCCTGATCGCCGGGATCAGGTGGTCGAGCCCCTCCCGCTTGGTCAGGTAGGCGAGCGCGCCGAGGTCGACGCACTTGAGCGCGGTGGCGGTGTCCGCGTGCTGCGAGTAGACGACCACCCGGCGGCCGTTGTCCACCAGCCTGCGCAGTTCCGCGAAGTCCGGCCGGCCCGGCGTCAGCTCCAGGTCGAAGATCACCACGTCGGCCTCGGCGCCCGGACCCGTCCACACGTCGGCGAGCCGGGTGCCCGCGTCGACCAGGCGGATCGGCGGCACGGCCTGCTCGCACCAGTACCGCACGCCCGCGGTGATGGCCGCGTGGTCGTCCACGATCACCGCCGTGATCACGCCGTCGGCTGCCACGTCGCCTCCACCCAGACCGTCGCACCGTTGCCGAGCACCTCGACCCGCACGTCGGACGCCGCCGGGGTCGGCGGCGCGACCTCGTCGCAGTCCGCGACGACGTTGACCGACACCAGCCCCTGGTCGCCGACCACCGTGACGCGGGCCCACGAGCCGGCCGTGGCGAGCGCGGTCAGCGCGGCGTCGGTCAGGTCGCGCCGGACCGCGACGGGCGGTGTCGGCCAGTCGCCGCGCGCTTCCAGTTCCACCACGACGCCCTTGCGGTCGGCGACGTCCGCGCAGTGCCGCAGCTCGTGCAGCAACGGGTTCGTCACCACGTCCGTCTCCGCGCCGAGCCGCCGCATCCGGGCGGCCTCGATCGCCGCACCCCGCCGCACCGAGGGGTCCTCGGGGCTGAGCGAGCCGTCGGCGAGGCCCTCCAGCAGCGGGATCGCGCCGGCGGACAGCTCGGCGAACCGCTGCTGCCTGCGCCGGTGGGACTCCGCCGCGACGGCCTCCGCGGTCCGCACCCGTTCGACCTCGGCGGCGGCGGTCGCGGCGTCCGAGCCGAGCCGGTGCAGCACGGTGGCCACCACCGCCAGGCACAGCGGGAAGCCGATCACGGTGACCGAGCCCGTGGCGAGCCGCGCCAGGTCGCCCTTGTCCACGTCGGAGAACAGGAGCATGTTCGACAGGGCGATCAGCTCGTGGGCCGACAGGAACGCCACGACCGTCCCCAATGGACGGTCCAGGAGGACGACCAGGCCGACCCAGTTGGCCGCGCCGAACGCCCAGTCGACGGCGCTCGCGGTGCGATCCTCGGGCAGCGTCACGGCGGCCAGCGCGGACGCGGCCAGCACCACGGCGACGGCGAGCGGGCGGAGCCTGCCCCACGGCCGGCGCCGGGCGAGCAGCACGGCTTCGCCCACGAGCACCGCGGCCAGCGCGGCGAACGCGGACAGCTGCACGAGCGGGAAGTCGTGGGACTCCCAGCGGCGCAGCAGGTTGACCAGGCCGAGCACCCCGACCACGACCGCGGTCACGAGCAGGGTCGCGACGCGCAGGCCGAACAGGAGCTGGGCCCGCGTCTGCACGCCGACGGCGTCACTCACCACGACCACGCCATTCCAACCGGACGACGGTGCCCGCGCCGACGGTGGAGAGGACCGTGGCCGTGCCGCCGATGCGGTTCAACCTGCCGTGCACGGATTCCCGCAGCCCGCGCCGGGTCGCCGGGACGGCGTCGGGCGAGAAACCCCTGCCACCGTCGGCGATGTCGAGGCGCAACCGCCGCTCGTCGCCGCCGAGCCGGATGGAGGCGTGCGAGGTGCCCGCGTGCCGGCGGACGTTGTTGAGCGCCTCACGGGTCGCGTCGGCGAACACCGCCGCCACGTCGGACGGCAGCGGCAGCCGGGCGGGCGCGTCGAAGTCGACGTCCAGGTGCACGGCCTCGACCTCGTCGGCCAGCAACCGCACGAGGTCGGTGCGCCGGGACGCGTCGGCGCGGCCGGAGCGCAGCCGGTCCAGGTCGCGGCGGGCCTGCGGCGCCAGCCAGGCGCTGTCCGCGCGCACCTGCCCGCTGCCGACCATCAGCAGCGTCGCGGCGGCGGTGTCGTGCAGCGCCGCCGCGAACTCCCGTTCCTCGGCCCGCACGGCCGCCGCCACCGACGACT
>NZ_JAJHUO010000033.1 GCF_020859565.1 Saccharothrix luteola
GGAGAACCCGACGCCCTCCAGCCCGGCCTCGGTGCGGATCTCGGCGAACAGCACCGCGACCTCGGTCATCGGCCGCTGCCTGCCGGTGAACACCTTGGCGTCGCTGATCGGGGTCGGCAGGGGCAGCATCACCGACGACAGGGTGACCGAGCTGATCCGGTCGGAACTCATCGCACTCCTCGGCGGTCAGGCGAACTGCCGGACCAAGGCGGTCAGCTCGGCGCGTTCGTCGTCGGTCAGGTCGGTCAGCGGCGGGCGCACCGGGCCGCCGTCGCGGCCCACGGCGGTCAGCCCGGCCTTGACGATCGACACCGCGTACCCGCGGGCCCGGTCGCGGATGTCCAGGTAGGGGATCACGAAGTCGTTCAGCATCCCGTACACGGCGGCGCGGTCCTGGGCGCGCACGGCGGCGTAGAACTTCAGCGCGAACTCGGGCACGAAGTTGAACAGGGCCGACGAGTACGTGGTCACGCCGAGCTGGAGCAGCGGCAGCGCGAACGTCTCCGCGGTCGGCAGGCCCCCGATGTACATCAGCCGGTCGCCGACGCGGGCGTAGGTGCGGGTCAGCTGCTCGATGTCGCCGATGCCGTCCTTGAGCCCGATCAGGTTCGGGTTGCGATCGGCCAGCTCGGCTACGGTCACGTCGGTCAGCATGGCGTTGGCCCGGCTGTAGACGATCACGCCCAGGTCCGTGGCCCGGCAGACCGCCGAGACGTGCTCGACCAGGCCGCGCTGGCTGGCCTCGGTGAGGTAGGGCGGGAACAGCAGCACGCCGGACGCGCCCGCGGCCTCGGCGGCACGCGCCTGCGCCACCGACACGGCGGTGGCGCCGGTCGCCGGTGCGACGACGGGCACCCTGTCGCCCACCTCGTCCACGGCGACGCGGACGACCCGGTCCACCTCGTCCGGGGTGAGCGAGAAGCCCTCGCCCGTGCCGCCCGCGGCGAACAGGCCGGCCACGTCGAAGCCCGCCTGCCAGGCCAGGTGCTCGCGGTAGCGGGCCTCGTCGAAGCGCAGGTCGGCGTCGAAGTGGGTGACCGGGAAGGAGAGCAGCCCGGAGGCGAGTCGGTCGGCGAGAGCGGCTGGGTGCGTCACATCCCCACCGTATGGACCAGCGGTGATGCTTGTCCAAGAGTTGTTTAGCATTGCGCAATACCTTGACGGCATCACTCGAACGGGGTGCGGCCCTCCAGGACGCTCAACGTCCGCCACAGCGCCGGGTTGGCCGAGGCCTTCAGCCACACCAGGTGCAGCTCCACCGGCTCGGGCACGGCCGTCTCCAGCGGCACGAACTCCACGCCGTCCAGCCGCAGCCGCGCGGCCGACTCGGGCACGAACGCGATGCCCCTCCCGGCCGCGACCAGCCACAGCATGGTGAGCACCTGGCCGACCGTGTGCACGGTGTGCTCCGGCGCGATCGGGACGGTCCGCACGACGAGGTCGTAGAAGTACCGGGCGTCGGTGGGGGAGTGCATGACGACCGGCTCGCGGGCCACGTCGGCGGCCGTCGCGGGCCGTCCCAGCCTCGGCAGCCGGTGACCGGCGGGCACGGCGACCAGCAGCGCCTCCCGGTGCAGCAGCCGGGAGCCGAACGTCGCGTCGTCGAACGGCGGCCGGCCCAGGCCGAGGTCGATCTCCTCGTTCACCAGCGCGGCGACCTGCTCGCGGGTCACCAGCTCGGCCAGCTCCACGTCCACGTCCGGCAGGTGCCCGGCCAGCTCGTCCAGCAGCCGGCCGAGGATCCCGTAGGTGGCCGCCGCGGTGAACCCGACCCGCACCACCCCGCTGGACCCCGACGACACCCGCCGGGCCAGCTCCGGCGCGGTCTCGGCCAGCGAGAGCAGCCGCCGTGCCTCGACCAGGAACACCTCGCCCGCCGCGGTGAGCGTGACCCGCCGGTTGTCCCGGATCAGCAGCTGGGCGCCGACCGCCCGTTCGAGCTTCTGGATCTGCCTGCTCAACGGCGGCTGCGTCATCGCCAGCCGGGCGGCGGCACGGCTGAAGTGCAGCTCCTCGGCCACGGCTACGAAACCCCGTAGCTGCTCCAGCGTGAACGCCATGCGGGGAAGGTATCAACCCTGGTCACGTCCGGTCGGGCGTGTGAGCATGGTCGACATGGGCCACCCGCGCCGCACCACCGGTCTCGTCCTGGCCGTCGTCCTTCTCTGCGGCCTGGCGACCGCACCCGCCACCGCCGCCGCCACCGCGTTCAAGGTGCTGCAGCTGAACCTGTGCAACAGCGGCGTCGCCGGGTGCTACCAGGACGGGCTGGCCGTGGGCGAGGGCGTGACGATGATCCAGCGCCGCGTGCCGGACGTCGTGTCGGTGAACGAGGTGTGCGTGTCCGACCTGCCCCGGCTGACCGCCGCCGTCGGCGCGACAGCCGAGTACCAGTTCGCGTTCGCGCGCCGGAAGACCACGAACGCGAACATCGAGTGCACCGACGGCCGGGGCGCGTACGGCAGCGCGATCATCGTCAAGGAAGGCATCAGGACCAGCGGCCAGAACACCTACACCGCGCAGGACAGCGGCAACGAGGTCCGCGCGTGGGCTTGCGCGCTGAGCGCGGTGCGCGGCTTCACCGCCTGCACCACCCACCTGAGCACGACCGGCACCGTGGCGCTGGCGCAGTGCAAGGAACTCGTGCCGGCGACGGTGCTGTCCTACGACCCGACCGGCTCGGCCACGACCCGGCACGTGGTCGTGGGCGACCTCAACCTGAAGTACAGCCCGGGTTCGGCGACGAACGCCCAGAACTGCGTGCCGTCGGGCTGGTTCCGCAAGGGTGACGGCGACGTGCAGCACGTCATCGCCCGCACCCTGACGTTCGTGTCGACCCAGGAGTACGCCATGTACCGCACCGACCACCCGGCGTTCGTGGTGAACTACACGTTCTGACGCCGTTCAGCGGTCGAGCGCCGCGCGGAGCACCCGGACCGCCTTCGGGCCGACGCCGTGCACGGCCAGCAGTTCGGCGTCGCTCAGGCGCGCGACCTGGGCGAGCGTGGTGACGCCGATGGCGGTGAGCGCCCGCGTCGCGGGTCGTCCGATGCCCTTGGGCAGGTCGCCGACCTCGCCCGCCTCGGCCGTCTCGGCCTCGGCCGCCCGCGCGGACAGCTCCTCCGGCGCCCGCCACAGCCACGCCCGCCGCACCCAGTGGTTGAGCTGCTGACCGTCGACGTCGCCGAGCGGGACGCGCACGCCGCGGGGCAGCCGTTCGGCGGTCGGGTGGGCCGCGAGGAGCGCGTCCACCTCCGCGGCCGGGAGGTGGAGGTGGACGCGGTCGTGCTCGTCCACCGAGGCGAACCGCTTGTCCCGCACGGTGAACGCCCGGTCGTGCGCGGCCACCTCGGGCAGGGACAGCGCGGTCTTGCGCAGCTGGGCGATCGTCGTCACGCGGAGATTCCATCACGCCGGCAGCAGCCGCCACAGGTGGTCGGCGGTGCCGTTGTCGTTACTGCACCACCGGCACGTCCAAGGGGTGGAGGTCGCGTGGACTATTGCCATAACATGGCAACAATGACGACGAGTTCGACCGCCACGGGCACGAGCCTCACCGACCTGGTCCGCCGCTGGGAGCGGGGGTGGAGCGTGTGTCGCGGCTGGGACCGGCCGCGGGAAGCCGGCGATGCCCTGCACCTGCTCCAACGCCGCCCGGGACGCCACCGCGAGATCATCGCCCTGCGCCCGGACGACGTGCCCGGTCTCCGCGCCCTGGCCGACGAAGCCGCCGCCGCCGAGGAGGCGACCTGGCTGACCGTCCCCACCACCGAGCCCGACCACGTCGAAGAGGTGCTGCGCCACGCCGGTCTCCACCTCCAGACCGCCCGCGAGTGGCTGATGACCCGACCCCTGGCCGACCACCCCCGCCGCACGGTCCCCGCGCCCTACCGGGTCGCCACCTCGGCGGCGGAGGTCGTCGTGGCCGACGTCCGGCACGAGTCCGACGAGCAGGCCGCGAGCGGTCAGGTGGCCGTCACCGGCGGGGACGCCGTCTTCGACCGCATCGAGACCGCCCCGGCCCACCGCCGCCGCGGCCTGGGCAGCGTGGTGATGGCGACCCTGGCCGAGGAGGCGGTCGCCCGCGGCGCGCGCCACGGCATCCTCCTCGCCGGCGTGGCGGGGCAGGCGCTCTACGCGTCCTTGGGTTGGGACACGCGGGCGGCGGTGGTGATCGCCACCAGCCAGCCCGGGTGAGCCCGTCGCGGTCGTGCCGGATTCCTGTTGCGGCACAAGCCAGTTGAGACTCGAAACTTCCGCGAAACGTCTGGTAGGTGGGTTGATCCCGACCTGATAGTGACAGCGCTCGTCCGACGGAAGGGATCTCGCGATGCGGTGGAGAACGGTGCTGTTGACCACTGGCCTGGTGCTCGGCTTGAGCTCGGCGCCGGCGAGCGCGGCCGAACCGGTGATCGTCGACTCCACCAAGCACGGTGGCCGCACGGTCGCGTTCACCTTCGACGACGGCCCCAACCCGGCCGACACGCCGCGCCTGCTCGAAGTGCTGCGCCGCCACCACGTCAAGGCCGTGTTCTGCCTCTGGGGCGACTACGTCGAGGCCAACCCGCAGCTGGTGCGCAAGATCGTCGCGGGCGGGCACATCCTCTGCAACCACAGCATGCACCACGACAACATGGGCGAGTGGACGCCCGAGCAGATCGAGGCCGACCTGCGGCAGACCAGCGCCGCGATCCACCGCGCCGCGCCGGGCGTGCCGATCCGCTACTTCCGCGCGCCCTACGGCAGCTGGGGGCAGAGCCCGCAGGTCGCGGCCAAGCTCGGCATGACCTCGCTGGGCTGGAAGCTCGCGATCGGCGACTGGGAGCCGCCGGGCGTCGACGAGCTGGTGCGCCGGGTGAAGGACGGCCTCACCGACGGGGCCGTCGTCCTGATGCACGACGGTCCGAACGAGCGCGGCCAGACCGTCGACGCGGTGGCCAGGCTGATCCCCGAACTGCGCGCCGAGGGCTGGCGCTTCGACCGTCCCGCCCGCCGTTGAAGGGGTCGACCGTGAAGCGCACCACGACGGCGGCGGTGGCCGCCCTGCTGCTCCTGCTGCCGACGACGGCCTCCGCGTCGCCGCGGCCCGCCTGGGTGGGGGCGTGGGCGACCTCGCCCACCACCGTGCCCGCCTCGGACACCACGGCGTTCGAGGACCAGACGCTGCGCCAGGTCGTGCACCTGAGCGTCGGCGGCGGCACGGTCCGCGTGCGGCTGTCCAACGAGTTCGGGACCGAGCCGCTGGTGATCGGCGAGGCGCACGTCGCGCGGCGGGCGGGCACGGGTTCGGCGATCCAGCCCGGCAGCGACCGGCGGCTGACGTTCGGCGGACGCCCGTCCGCGACCCTGCCGCCCGGCACGCCGCTGCTCAGCGACCCGGTCGCGCTGCCCGTCGAGGCCGACGCCGACCTCGTGATCAGCATCCACCTGCCGCGGCGCACGGCCGGGAACACCGTGCACGCGTTCCCGTACCAGGACGGGTACGTCGCGGCGGGCAACGTCACCGGCCGCGCGGAGATCACGCCGACCGCCGTGCTCGGCAAGTGGCACTTCCTCACCGGCGTCAGCGTCACGGGCGGCAAGCGCGGTTCGACCGTGGTGGCGCTCGGCGACTCGATCACCGACGGCGCGGAGACCACGCGCGGCGCGAACCGCCGCTGGCCCGACGTCCTCGCCCGTCGGTTCCAGCACGACCGGGGCCTGCGGCACCTCGGCGTGGTCAACGCGGGCATCAGCGGCAACCGGCTGCTGCACGACCCCAACCCGCCCGTCGGCCACCCGGCTCAGGGCTACGCGGCGTACTTCGGGCAGGCCGCTCTGCGCCGCTTCGACCGGGACGTGCTGGCCCAGCCCGGTGTCGGGCACGTCGTCGTGCTGCTCGGCGTCAACGACCTCGGCCACCCCGGCACGAGCGCGCCGCTGTCGGAGAAGGTGACCGCGCAGGACATCATCGGCGCCCACCGGCAGCTCATCGCCCGTGCGCACGCGCAGGGCCTGCGCATCCACGGCGGCACCATCACGCCGTTCCGCGACGACACGCTCGGCTTCTACAGCCCCGAGAACGAGGCCGCGCGGCAAGCCGTGAACCACTGGATCCGCACCGGTGGCGAGTACGACGGCGTGATCGACTTCGACCGGGCCGTCCGCGACCCGGGGCAACCCGACCGCCTGCTGCCCGCGTACGACAGCGGCGACCACCTCCACCCGAACGACGCCGGCATGGCCGCGATGGCGGAGGCCGTGCCACTGCGCCTGTTCCGGTGACGCCCGCGGGGCCGCCTCCGACACCGGGCGGCCCCGCACCCCACGTCCGACGACCGCCCGCCCGTGACGGGTGGGCGGTCGTCGTCACGCGTCGTTCACGTCGTGGCCACCCTCGGGTGGTTACGATTTTTCGCGATCGTGGCTATGTTGGGTTGGAAATTTCGGCCGAGCCGGGGGAGCGCCCAGGTGTCGCTGTTGCGGATTTGCGGTGTCGTCGTCGCACTGTTGGTCGCCACCGCGGTGCCCGCGTCAGGTCGGCAGGCCGCGGCGGCGCAGTCGCACTCCGAGAAGATCATCTTCGACGGCGGCGGCGACGACGTGCTCAACGGGATCAGGTACCACTCGTTCCGCATCCCGTCGTTGATCCGCACGAACACCAACCGGCTCATCGCGTTCGTCGAGGGGCGTGCGGCGGACAACGCCGACTTCGGCAACATCAACCTGATCTACAAGGTGTCCGACGACAACGGCGCGACCTGGTCGAGCCTGCGCGAGGTCGTGGGCGCCGGCCAGGGCACGTGGGGCAACCCGACCGCCGTGGTCGACCGCACGAACAACAAGATCTGGCTGTTCCTCAACCACCAGCCCGAGGGCCACTCGCCCGTCGACTCGTGGGACGACCGGCAGGTGTGGCTGACCTCCAGCACCGACAACGGCACCACCTGGGCGTCACCGACGAACATGTCCGCCACCCTCAAGCCCCGGACCCTCGCCGACGGCCGGAGCTGGAACTGGGACGCGGTCGGCCCCGGCGTCGGCGTCCAGACCACCTACCGCGACGCCGGTCGCCTGGTGATCCCCGCCCAGCACCGCAACCTCTACAGCGACGACCACGGCGTGACGTGGAAGTCGGCGCCGCTGCGCACCGCGGCGGGCGCGGCGATGGAGCAGACCGGCGAGTCCACCGTGCTGGAGCTGGCCAACGGCGAGCTCTACCGCAACGACCGGCCGACGTCGGCGACCGCGCAGATCCAGGAACGGCGCTGGGTCACCCGCGGCACGATCGAGAACGGCTTCCGGCCGTTCGCCGCGGCGAGCTGCCTGCTCGACCCGGTGAACGAGGGCTCGACCACGCGCTACAACGCCGACGCGCCCGCCCGGCTGGCGTTCGTGAACTCCGCCAGCACCGAGACCCGCACCAAGATGCGGATCCGGATGAGCGAGGACGAGGGCCGCACCTGGGCCTACAGCCGACCGTTCTCGGACGCGCCGCTGCCGAACGAGGGCGGCGGCTACCGCGAGGGCGGGTACTCCAGCATCGTCAAGACCGCCGACTACCACGTCGGCGCGTTGATCGAGGTCAACGAGAACACCTCGGCGAGCTCGACCTCGCACCGCTCGATCGCGTTCCGGAAGGTGAACCTGCCGTGGATCCAGGGCGGTGTCCGGGACGCGGGCTGCGACGGCGGCATCTCCTGACCGGACGCGCTCCCCGGCGAGGTCATCCCTAGACCGACATCGACGGCACCAGCGGTCGGCGGGTCGGCTCGGCGTCGAAGGCGCGCCACGCGGCGGCCAACGCGGCGACGGCGGCGCTGATCACCGGTGGTTCGGCGGTGAACGGCAGCCGCAGCCGGTCGGCGCTGCCGCCCGTCGGGTCGAGCGATCCCCCGGGCAGCACGGCCACCCCGTGCCGCAACGCCAGCTGGGCGTAGGAGGCGGCGTCCGCGTCGGGCAGCCGCACCCACAGCGTCTGGCCGCCCTCGGCGGGCGTGAACTCCCACGCGGGCAGCTCCTCGCGCAACCGCGCGCACAGGTGGTCGTGCTGCCGCCGCAAGGCCGTGACGCGTTCCGACCGCACGGCCGCGAAGTCCGCCAGCAACTCCACCGCCGCCCACTGGTCCAGCACCGCGCTGCCCAGGTCGTGCACCGCCTTGAACCGGGCCAGCCGGGCGACGAGCGCCGCGTCGGCCCGCACCCAACCGACCCGCAGCCCGCCCCACACCACCTTGCTCAGCGACCCCACCGTGATCGCACCGGGAGCGGGCGCCGCCGCCGGCGCGCCGCTCAGGTCCAGGTCGGCCAGCACCTCGTCGAACACCAGCGGCACGTCGCCCGCCGACCGCGTCAGGCGCGCGCGTGCCAAGGAGCTCATGGACGAGCCGGTGGGGTTGCGGAACGCGGGCATCGCGTACACCAGCGCCGGCGTGCACCGCGCCAGCGCGCCCGCGAGGTCGTCGTCCGCGCGGACCACCGCGCCGACCTCCCGGAACAGGTCCAGCGCGCCGGGGTACGTCGGCGCCTCCACCAGCACCTCGTCACCCGGCCGCACGAGCGCGCGCGTCAGCAGCGCCAAGGCCTGCTGCGCCCCCGTCGTCACCAGGATCTGGCCCGGGCTCGTCGGCACGCCGAGCTCGCGGTACCGGTCGGCGAGCGCCGCGCGCAACGCCGGGAGCCCGGACGGGTGGTAGCCCAGGTCCTCGGCCGCCAACCGGTCCACCGCCCGCCGTTGGGCCTCGACCAGCCGGCCGGGCGGCGTCATCGGCCCGGCGCAGGCGAACTGGAGCACGCCGTCGGGCGGCTCCAGCAGGTTCACGAACATCGGGTTCGCGGTCTCCTCGCGGGCCGCCGCACGGCCACCCGACGACACCCACGTGCCGCTCCCGCGTCGCCGGGTCACCCGGCCTTCCTCCCGGAGCAGGTCGTACGCCGCGATCACGGTGGTCCGCCCGACCGCCAGGCCCGAGGCCAACGACCGGTCCGGCGGCAGCACGGTCCCCGGCGGCAGCAGGCCCTCGTCGACCAGCTCGCGCAGGCGCGCCGCCAGCAGCAGGTACAGCGAGCCCCGGCCGGCGGACCAGCGCCCGAGCCGGCCCGCGAGGTCGTCCACGGAGATTGGCTTCATGATGAGACCAATCTAGGCGAATTGGCCCTAAAGGCATACCGCTTCCTGAGCCATGCTCGCTTCATGCAAGCCGACACCCGCGTTGCCCGCACCTCGGTCCCCGCGTTGACCAGCACGCCCCTGTCCGTGCCGCTCTACCAGACCTCCAGCTTCGCGTTCGACGACCTCGAAGCCCTCGCCGACGGGATGAACCGGCCCGACGGCGCGTTCGTCTACACCAGGTTCGGCAACCCGACCGTCCGGGCGCTGGAGGACGCCGTGGCGTCGCTCGAAGGCGGCACGGCGGCGTTGGCCACCGCGTCGGGGATGGGCGCGATCAACGCGGTGCTGCTCGCGAACCTCAAGTCGGGCGACCACGTGATCGCCCAGAACGCCCTCTACGGCGGCACGCTCGCCCTGCTGCGCGACCTGGAGGAGCGCTGGGGCGTCGCGGTCACGTACATCGGTGGCCACGACCCGGACGAGGTGCGCGCGGCGCTGCGGCCCGGCACGAAGGTGCTCTACCTGGAGACCATCGCCAACCCCACCGGCCACGTCAGCGACCTGCCCGCGCTCACCGCCGCCGTGCCGGACGACGTCCTTGTGGTCGTGGACAACACGTTCGCGTCACCGCTGCTGTGCCGCCCGATCGAGCACGGCGCGGACGTGGTCGTCCACTCGACCACCAAGTACCTCGGCGGGCACAGCGACGTGACCGGCGGCGTGGCGGTGTTCGCCGACGACGCCCGGTACCGCTCGACCTGGCGGCACTCGGTCGAGCTGGGCGTCACGCCGGACCCGTTCGCGGCCTGGCTCACGATCCGCGGCTTGCGGACCCTGGCGCTGCGCGTCCGCAAGCACGAGGAGAACGCCGCCGTCCTGGCGCGCCGCCTGGCCGAGCACCCGGCGGTGCGGGTGGTGCACTGGCCCGGCCTCGACACCCACCCCAGCCACGCCGTCGCGACCCGCTTCCTCGACGGCTTCGGCAGCTCGTTCTCGTTCAACCTGGCCGACGTGGAGGCGGGCCGGAAGTTCGTCACCGGCGTCGAGCTGGTCCGGCTCGCGCCGTCGCTCGGCGGCACGGAGACGCTGGTCCTGCACCCCGCCAGCACGTCGCACCGGCAGCTGGACGAGGAGCAGCTGAACGCGAGCGGCATCACCGGCGGCACGATCCGGCTGTCGGTGGGCATCGAGGACGCCGACGACCTGTGGCAGGACCTCGCCCAGGCCCTGGACCGCTGACTGGTCGGCCGTGCCCGCCGCGGAACCGCTCCTGCGGCCCTCGGTGCGTCGAGCCCGGCCGACGCGCGGTCACCCGAACCGGGAGCGGAACGCCAGGTCGGCGTTCCGCGCCCCGTCCGCGATCAGCAGGTGGGGTTGGTCTGGCGGGTTGGCGATGTCCGTCGTGGTGGAGTAGGACGCGTTGTCGTGGGGCCGACGTTCCCGGTGCACGGCGTGCCGCTGAGGGAGAACGCGGTCGGCGCGGGGTTGCTGCCGGTCCACGAGCCGTTGAACCCGAACGCGACGCTCGCGCCGGTGGCGATGCAGCCGTTGTAGCTCACGTTCCTGGCGCTGACCTGGGCGCCGCTCTGCGACACGGTGGCGTTCCACGCCTGCGTGACGGTCTGGCCCGCCGGGTAGGACCAGGTGAGCGTCCACCCGGTGACGGGGTCGCCGAGGAGACGTTCGCGCCGAACCCGCCGGACCACTGCGAGGTCACCGAGTACTCGACCGAGCAGCCGCCGCCTCGGCGGCTTGCGCGGACAGCGCGACGGTCGTTCCGGCCAGGGTCGACCCGGCGATGGCGAGGGCGGACAGGTGGGTTCGAAGTCGTGCGGGATGCCGCATCCCGGACTCCTCTCCAATGAGTGAGTGGCAGCACGTGTTAGCGCTGACAATCCGGGGCGCGCCGAACCGCCGGCTCCCGGACCGCGGGGCCACGGGCTCAGACGGGGTCGGTCCTCCGGAACAGTTCGGAAGACAAGGCCCGGAGGGACGCAGGCGACCGCGGTGACGCGCTCCGGGCTCAGGCGGGCGGCGCGGTGCTCTCGCGCACGACGAGCGTGGTGGCCAGCTCGACCCGGGGCTGGACGACGGTTCCGCCCGTGGCGAGGGTGAGCAGCATCCGGGCGGCCGTCGCGCCCATCTCCGCCAACGGCTGCCGCACGGTCGTCATCGGCGGGCAGCACCAGCGGGTGTTGTCGATGTCGTCGAAGCCGACCACGCTGAGGTCGTGCGGCACGCGCAGGCCGAGCTGCCACGCCGCGGCGTAGACGCCGAGCGCCTGCAGGTCGTTGCCGCACAGCACGGCGGTTGGCCGGTCGGGCAGTCCCAGCAGCTCACGGCCCAGTTCGAGGCCTTGTTCGAAGGTGAACTCGCCGGTGTGCACGAGCCGGTCGTCGAGCCGCGTGCCCGCGGCGTCCATCGCGGCCCGGCAGCCCTCCAGGCGGGCGCGGGCGCCCAGGGAGTCGGTCGGTCCGCCGACGACGCCGATCCGCTGGTGGCCGAGGTCGAGCAGGTGCCGCGCGGCCGCGATGCCGCCGCTCCAGTTCGTCGCGCCGACCGACGGGGTGGCGTGCAGCGGTTCGCCGGACGGGTCGAGCGCCACCAGCGGGATCGCGCTCGCGGCAAGCAGCGCGTGCTGCTCCGGCGTGAACGCCGAGTACACCGCGATCACCCCGATCGGGTGCCTGGCCAGCAGCTTCTCGGCCCAGGACCGGCCGGGCGACGTCGGCTCGACCACCTCGGTGAAGGCGACGGCCAGGTCGTGCTCCCGTGCCACCGGTTCGACGCCGCGCATGATCTCGACCGCCATGTGGCGTTCGAGCCCGTAGAACACGACCTCGAGGATGGCCGAGGGCGCGATGGCGTCCGGGCGCCGGTAGCCGTGCTCGCGCAGCAGGGCCTCGACCCGTTGCCGCGTCTCCGACGCCACGCCGGCCCGGCCGTTCAGCACCTTCGACACCGTCGGCTTGGACACCCCGGCGAGCCGGGCGATCGTCTCGACCGTCAGCTCTCCACGTCGTCGTCCACGCCGCCGGCCGTCCGAGATGCTCCCCGCCACGGGGCGAAGTGTACGTAGGCGGCGACCACGGGCCGTTCATGATCGCCGGACGACCACGCGTGCCGACTGTTCGGAGTGCCGAAGTGCCGTGCGGGTCGCGACGGGTTCGACGGTCACCCGGGGCGCTTGCCCTGGACGGTGCAGAAGACGCGGCGCACCAGCAGGCGCAGGCCGGGCGAGCCGCGTGCCACTGCCGCACCACCGGCACCGGTCCACGTCCACCGTCCTGTTCCCGTCGCGCATCGACGATCCGCAGACTCGCTCTGCCCACAACTGCGGGACAGTAGGTCGGTGACGTGCGCCGATCGTCGATCCGGGAAACCTTCGTTCTTCCCGGTCAGCTGTGCGCACGAGGTGGTGACCGCGCCGGCGTGAACGCCGCACTCCCGCGACGGAGGTGGTGGGGCGAATCCCCTGGCGGGTTGGATATGGTCCGGGGCTGAATCGCTCACCTACCGTGCTGGGAGGTAGACGTCCGGTGATCGGGCATCCCGACGAGCGCGAGCTGGAGCGGTGGGCGCGCGCGGACCTGGCCGCGCTGCGCGACGACCTGGACCACGCGCTCAACGCCGACGCGAGCTCGACGTCCGGTTCTTCGGGCGTGCCGAGATCGTCCCGGCCGCCCTCGGACGCCGAGCTGATCGACGCCGTGCGCGGCGGGCAGATCCAGGCGTACGGGGAGCTGTTCGAACGGCACGTGGCCGCGGCCCGCAACCTGGCCCGGTACTTGGCCTGGTCGAGCGCGGAGGCCGACGACCTGGTCTCGGACGCGTTCGCCAAGGTGCTCGACACGTTGCGCGCGGGCGGGGGACCGGACTCGGCGTTCCGCGCCTACCTGCTGACCGCGTTGCGCCACACCGCTTACGACAAGACGCGGCGGGACAAGAAGCTCAAGCTGGCCGACGACGTAGAAGCCGTGTCGGGCGTGGAGAAGGTCACCACGGTGCCGTTCCACGACCCGGCCTTGGCGACGCTGGAACGGGCGCTGGCCACGAGGGCGTTCGCCAGCCTGCCCGAGCGGTGGCAGACGGTGTTGTGGCAGACCGAGATCGAAGGCCAGTCGGCCGCGGAGTTGGCGAAGTTGCTGGGGTTGACCGCGAACGGCGCGTCGGCGTTGGCTTATCGGGCCCGCGAAGGGCTCAAGACCGCCTACCTGCAAGCGCACCTCGAGCACAGCCCCACGAACCGCTGCCGCGCCACCGTCGCGAAGCTGGCCGCGTGGACCAGAGGGGGCCTCACCAAGCGGGAAGCCGCCCAGGTGGAGGCGCACCTCGACGAGTGCCCGACCTGCCCCGCCATGGCCGCCGAACTGGCCGACGTCAACGGCACGTTGCGCGCCGTCGTCGCGCCGCTGGTGCTCGGCTCCGGTGTCGCGGGCTACCTGGCCACGACCGCCGGCGCGGCGAAGGCGAGCGCGGTGGCGGCCGGAGCGGGAGCAGGAGCGGCGGCAAACTCGGTCACGACGGCGCAGTGGCTCGGCATGGCGGCCTCGGCCACCGCGATGGTCGCGGCCGTGGCGCTGGGGCTGAACGCCGGGCAGCCGGTGGCCGTGCCCGAGGTGCAGGCGCAACCGCCCGCACCGACGACCGATCAAAGGATTTCCCCCGTCGTCTCGGGGACGTCCGCGCCCGTCACGGCGTCATCCGGCGCGCCGGCGACCACGGCCGGACCGTCCGACCCACCGTCCACGTCGGTCACGGCCGGCGTCACCACCACGACCACCGCCGAACCCGTGGCGCAACCGCTGGTTCCGGTCGTGCCGGCGGGTTTCACCCTGCCCACCGGCGGACCACCCGTCGAGCTGCCCGTGACCGTTCGCAACACCGGTCCGACACCCCTGGCGCCCACCACGCTGGTGCTGTCGCTGCCCGAGGGCGTCCAAGTGGTCGGTCCGGGCAACAACCTGGTGGGCCGGCGGCTCGTGGGCTTGGACGGCGCGGTGCGGCGGACGGTCGGCTGCCCGGCGGGCAAGGGCACCGTCACCTGCACGGCCGAGGGCGAGTTGGTCGCCGGCGGCTCGGTGACGTTCGTCCTGCGGTTGCTCGCCGGCCCGAAAGCCGTCGGCGGCCCGATCAGCGGCACGGTCACGGCGGGTCCAGGGCTGTCCGTGCCGGTCGAGGTGTCCGTGGTGGTCACGCCGAGGTGATCGACGGGTTTGGCCAGCCGGAGCAGCGGGTACCACACGCGTTGTTCGTGCCTTGAGAAAACAGGGCATCGGAGGGTGGACCATGAGCACTGTCGAACTTCCCCGGGACGGCGTCGAACTGGGCCTCCCGGACACCCCTCCCGCGCCGGACGAGCTGTTCGACCTGGTCGTCCGCACGTTCCCGGGCATCGGTGGTGGCCGACTCGTGGACATCCAGGTGGTCGCGGCGCAGCTGGTGGGCAACGCCTACCGCCACGCCGACGGGCCACGACGACTGCGCCTGCGCCGAAGGCCCGAAGCCGGTGTGGTGCGGGTCGAGGTCGAGGACGGCAGCCCGAGCCGGTTCCCGGTCCTGGGGCGGGTGGACACCCCGGCGCACGGCCGCGGCCTGGTCATGGTGAACCGGCTGTCCGTCAACTGGGGTCATCGGCCACGCGGCGACCACAAGACGGTGTGGGCCGAGGTCCGGCTGGTCTGAATCGTTCCCGTACGCGGGGTTGGACGTGATGCGACACGGGAGGCGATCGATGGCGCCCGATTCTGGTAGGCGTGGTTCACGCGAGGCTTTCTCCTGCGATTCCGGACAGGTGGCGGCACCACGGTGATCACGGTGTCCGGCGAGGTGGACATCGTGGCGGCGGACCGGATCCAGGACCACCTCGTGCGCGAAGGGCTGGGACCGGACGGGATCAGGCTCGACCTGGGCGGTGTGACGTTCATGGGCGTCGCGGGCCTGGCCGTGCTGCTGCACGCGGCGGACCTGTGCCGCGACCACGGCATGGACCTGACGCTGGTGGCGTCACCGGCGGTCACGCGGGTGGTCAAGCTGATCGACGCGACCGCCGGGCTGGTCGACCACCTGATCCCCGCGCCGACGCCGTCGACCGTGGCGGACCTGCGATGAGGTCGTCGTCACTGTTTGCGGGTGCGGGCGTGGGGAACCCGCCACCTACGCCCCTAGGCTCAAGGGGAGTGCCGATTGTTGGAAGGCAAGTGTTGTGGACGTCGTCGAACGGTCCGCTGACCACGTCGACTTCGATCTGGAGGACCGCGTTCCACCGGTGCGCCGCGCGCGGAGGTGGATAACCGAGAACGTCCCGGAACTGGACCGGCCCGCGCTGCTCGACCTGCTGTTGATCGCCGACGCGTTGCTCACCAACGCGTTCGAGCACGCCGAGGCGCCGCGCCGGTTGCGGCTGAGCCATCGGCCCGATGCGCACGTGGTGCGCGTCGAGGTGCACGACGGCAGCCCCGAACTGCTGCCCGTGCTGGGCAAGCCGGGCGGGCTGGAGCCGCACCACCGGGGGCTCCTGCTGGTCAACCGGGTGGCTTCGCGGTGGGGTGTGGATCCACAGGCCGATCACAAGGCGGTGTGGGGCGAGGTCGCCGCGTAACCGGCCCTCAGCCTTCGCCGCTCCTGCCGCCACCGCGCTTCTTGTCGTCCTCCTTCTTCTTGTCCTCGTGCTCGTCGTCGTCAGGTTTGCCGATGCGTTGGGAGGACAGGACTTCGACCGAGTCGATCAGCGGCGTTCCGTCCTGGACGACGAGCCGCAGGCGGTGCGACTCGCGGAACTTCTTGCCCTCCGGGCCGGTGAAGTCGATGCCGATGGTGACGGTGTCGGGTCCGGCGGCGGTGGGCGGGGCGCTGACGGTGAGGTCCTTGATGTCGCGCCAGGACTTCTCGTACTGCGGGCGGCCCTGCGCGCGCAGACCGGGCCCGAGCCGTTCCCAGGCCTGGGCGGTGTTCTTCGGCAACAACGCGTAGTACTCGGCAACTGCCTGTGTCAATTGGGCGGGAGCGGGCGTGCTGCTGGACGACGACGTGGGCGTGACCGCGCCGGCCGCGTTGTCGGCGGGCCGATTCCCGTTCGCCAGTACGACGATCAGCACGACGAGCCCGACGACAGCCGCCGCTGCCACCGCGATGAGCCCCGCGCGCCCACCACGCGCGGGCTGTGGCGCGAGGGCGGTCGGGTGTGGTGCCAACGCGGTCGGGCGCGGACCCGCCGGGGCTGCCGCGTGCGGGCCGGTCGACCACGGTGCCGGACCGGCGTGGGCTCCGGGGTTCCGATCGGCGGGCTGCGGTGTCGGGTCCGCCCGGTGCGGGTCAGTGGCGACCGAGCCTTCCGCGTGCGGGCCGGGCGGTGGCAGGTCCGCCGGGTTCAGGTCCAGTCGGGTCGCCGGCGGTGCGGTCGGCGCGCGCAGCCGTTCGGCGGCCTGCGCCATCGTGGGCCGGGCGGCCGGATCGGTGCGCAGCAGGTCCATCAGCACGTCGGTCAGCGGTCCGGCCTGCGTCGGCGGCGCGAAGCGGCCCGCCGCGACGGCGTGCAGCAGGGCGATCGCGTTGTCACCGTCGCCGAACGGCGGACGTCCTTCCACCGCCGCGTACAACGTGCCGCCGAGGGCGAACACGTCGGAGGCCGGCCCCGGCTCGCCGCCGCGCGCGACCTCCGGCGAGAGGAACGCGGGCGTGCCGGCGAGCAGTCCGGTCCTGGTGACGGTGACGTCACCGACCGCGCGGGCGATGCCGAAGTCCGTGATCTTCGCGGTGCCGTCGTCGGTCAGCAGGACGTTGCCCGGCTTGACGTCCCGGTGCACGACGCCCGCCGCGTGCGCCGCCGCCAGCGCGCCGGCGATCTGCGCCCCGATGAGCGTCACCCGCTCGACGGGCAACGGGCCGCGCGCGATCAGCTCGGCCAGGGTCCGCGCCCGCAGGTACTCCATGACGAGCACCGGCTTGCCGTCGTCCTCCACGACGTCGTGCACCGTCACGGCGTTCGGGTGCTGCAACCGGGCGGCGATCCGCCCTTCCCGCGCCGCGCGACCCGCCGCCGCGACCGGGTCGGACCCCTCGGGCACCACGAGCTGCTTGAGCGCCACCACGCGGTCCAGGCGCTCGTCCAGCGCCTCCCACACGACGCCCATCGCGCCCGCGCCCACGCGCCCGCGCAGCCGGTACCGCCCGGCCACCAGGCGACCCACGTCCATCACGAACCCCGCCCTTCCCGGCGTCGACCGGACAACCTTACGTCCGGTGCTCCAGCCGCGGACGTCAGTCGCCGGACGCGGTCTTCGCGAGGTAGACGGTGGCGGTCGCCTCACGTTGCTGCAACGGGTTGTGGAACCGGACGACCTCCGCACCGACCTCGGCGAACCGGTCGGCGAGCGCCGCGGTGTAGTCCTCGTCCGGCGGGTCGTTGGACCACAGGGCGAACACGCCGCCGGGGTGCAGCCGGGCGGCGAGGCGGCGCAGGCCCTCGGGCTCGTAGAAGTCGGCGTTGTCCGGGTGCAGCAGGTGCCTCGGGGAGTGGTCGATGTCGACGATGATCGCGTGGAACAGGCGGTCGGGGTCGGCCGGGTCGAGGCCGCCGTCGGAGCGCGAGAGCGCGAAGAAGTCGCCGTGCACCAGTCGGCAGCGCGGGTCGGAGGCCAGCTCCTGCCCGCCGGGCAGCAGGCCCCGCTGGTGCCACTCGATGACCTCGCCGAGCGCGTCGATGACGACCACCGACCGCACGGCCGGGTTCTCCAGCACGGTCCGCGCGGTGTAGCCGAGGCCGAGACCGCCCACGACGACGTCCAGCGGCGCGGGCAGGTCGGCGAGCGCCAGGCGTGCCAGTTCCACCTCCGACACGGTGAACAGGCTCGACATCAGGAACTCGTCGTTGAGCTTGATCTCGTGGACCTCGCGGTCGAACACGGGATCCCAACGGCGACGCAGGACGAGTTCGCCCAGCGGGGTCTGACGCCAGTCGAGTTCCTGGAAACGCGCGCTCATCAGGTGTTACCTCCGGGTCGGTCCTCGACGGTGGTGGTCGGGGACCACAGTGGACCGCGGGCACGCGGTGAGCGCACCGTGACGTCCATCGTCGCAGCACGCCTCCGACCCGGGTGAGCGCGGGGCCGGCCGGCGGCTCAGGCGGGCGCGTCGAGGAGTTCGGCGAGCAGCCCCCTGACGCGGCGGTCGATGTCGTCGCGGATGGGCCGGACGGCGTCGATGCCCTGGCCCGCGGGGTCTTCGAGCTCCCAGTCGAGGTAGCGCTTGCCGGGGAAGACGGGGCACGTGTCGCCGCAGCCCATCGTGATGACGACGTCGGAGGCTTCGACGTCTTCGGTGGTGAGCTTGGACGGCACTTCGGCGGTGATGTCGAGGCCCAGCTCGGCCAGCGCCTGGGCGGCGGCGGGGTTGACCTTGTCGGCGGGTGCGGAGCCGGCGGAGCGGACGGTGACGCGGCCCATCGCGTAGTGCTGGAGGAGTGCGGCGGCCATTTGGGAGCGGCCGGCGTTGTGGACGCAGACGAACAGGACTTCGGGCTTGGGGTTCAACGGACTTGCCCTTCGGTGACGGGTGCGGCGTTCTCGGCGGTGGTCTGGGTGGGGTAGAGCAGGCGCAGCAGCGGGATCGCCACCGCGATGCCGACGAGCTGGGCCGTCACGTAGACCGGGACCGAACTCGGTGCGATGCCGGCGAAGGTGTCGCTGAACACGCGGCCGACGGTGATGGCGGGGTTGGCGAAGCTGGTGGAGCTGGTGAAGAAGTACGCCGCGCCGATGTAGGCGCCGACGGCGGACGGCGCGAGGGCGGCCCGGCCGGACCGGACCAGCGCGAAGATCACCAGCAGCAGGCCGACGGTGGCCACGACCTCGGAGACCCCGTGCGCGAGGGTGGCGCGTTGGGTGGTGCTGATGCTGACCGGCGACGCCTCGAACATGACGTTGGCCAGCACCGCCCCGGTGACGCAGCCCAGCACCTGGGCGAGCGCGTAGGCGGGGACGTCGCGCCAGGCCAGGCCGCCGAACACGGCGTCGGCGATGGACACGGCGGGGTTGAAGTGGCCGCCGCTGACGGGGCCGAAGACGAGGATGATGGCGTAGAGGCCGACGGCGGTGGCGGCGGCGTTCTCCAGCAGTTGCAGGCCGACGTCGTCGGGGGAGAGGCGTTGGGCGGCGATGCCGGAGCCGATGACCAGGGCGGCGAGCAGCAGGCTGCCCAGGTACTCCGCCAGCAGGCGGTGGGGGAGCGGGCGGGGCATTCAGGAGTCCTCGGGAGCGGGGCGGACGGCGGGCACGAGGCGGTCGACGCGGTCGGCGAGGTCGCGGTAGGCGGCGTCGAACGCGGTCGGTGTGCCGACGGCGGCGGGGTCGGGCACGGACCAGTGCAGCCGGTCGTCGTGGTCGGTGAGCTCTTCGTGGGCGTTGTCGCACACCGCCACGACCAGGTCGTCGGGCCGCAGCACGTCGTCCAGGTGGTGCGGCCTGGCTCGGGTCAGCGACAGACCGTGCGTGCGGGCGGTGGCGACGGCCAACGGGTGCACGCGCTCCGCCGGCCGCGTGCCCGCGCTGGCCGTGGGCACCGCACTGCGCCGCTTCCACAGCGCGGCGGCCAACTGCGAGCGGGCGGAGTTGTGGCTGCACACGAACACCACCCGCGGCGCCCGCCGCAGCCCGCTGGGCACGAGGTCGGCGAACGCGGACGTGCGCAGCCGCAGGTAGGTGCGCCGATGGTCGCCCTCCGACCGGGACCGCTCCACCACACCGGCCTGCTCCAGCAGCTTCACGTGGTGGGCGAGCAGGTTGCTGGGCAGCCCGAGCTTGCGACCGACCTCGCCGGGCGAGGCGTCCCCGAGCACGAGCAGGTCCACCAGGGCGAGCCGCGCGGGCTCACCCAAGGCCGCGTGCACCCGCGCACGCGCCACCATGTCCGACGACCAGTCAGTGCTCATTGACTCAATGGTGCTTGAGCAGTCGACCGAAGTCAACCGGACGGCCGCTCGGTCAGCGGGAGCCGGAGACCTGAGCGCATGAGCTTGTGCACGCCGATCAGCCCGAACGCGATGATGATCGAGAACGACAACGCCTCGGGATCAGCGCGAAGGCGACACCTCGGGGAACATGTCGCGAGCGGGCAGGGTGCGACTCGCGTGGTGGACAAGGGACGTCACCCGGCGCACCCGCAGGCCGGCGCGACCGCATTCGAGGTGGCCGGCGTGGGTCTGCGATCCCCGTGAGGACCGGGAACGTGTCGCCGCGTACGCCGCCGTGTGGGAGCGGCGGCGCACGCGGCGCCTGACGCGTCAGGCCTCGACGACCACGGGGATGACCACGGGACGACGGCGGTGGGTCCGGTACGCCCAGTTCTGCACTTCGCGCGCGATCAGCCGTTCGAGTTCCTCGAAGTCGGTGACACCGCGTTCGTTCGCGCCGACCAGCGCCTTCTCGATCGCGGGGATCGCGGGGGCGAAGGTGGAGGCGTCGTGCTCGAAGCCGTGGGCGATGAAGTCCGGCGGTTCGGCCAGCCGGCGGGAGTCGATGTCGACGATGGCGACGACGGTGATGACGCCTTCCTCGCCGAGCGTGCGCCGCTGGGCCAGCGAGGCCTCGGTCACGCCGCCGACGGTCTGCCCGTCGACGTAGACGTTGTGGATCTCGACCTTGCCGGTGATTCGGGCCCGGCCGTCCTGAAGGTCGACGACGTGGCCGTTGGCCGCGATCGGCACGCGGTCGCGGTCTACGCCGGTGCGCACGGCGAGCTCGGCGTTGGCGCGCAGGTGTCGTGCCTCGCCGTGCACCGGCAGCACGTTGGACGGCTGCACGATGTTGTAGCAGTAGACGAGCTCGCCCGCGCTGGCGTGGCCGGAGACGTGGACCTTCGCGTTGCCCTTGTGCACGACGTTCGCGCCGCGGTCGGTCAGGCCGTTGATGACCCGGTAGATGGCGTTCTCGTTGCCGGGGATCAGCGAGCTGGCCAGCAGGACGGTGTCGCCCTCCTCGACCTGGATCGAGTGGTCGCCGCCGGCCATGCGGGACAGCGCGGCCATCGGCTCGCCCTGGGAGCCGGTGCAGACCAGGGTCACCAGGTGGGGCTGCATCCGGTCCATGCGCTTGATGTCCACGACCAGGCCGTCGGGCACCTTGAGGTAGCCGAGTTCGGTGGCCACGCCCATGTTGCGGACCATGGAACGCCCCACGAACGCGACCTTGCGGCCGTGGGCGTGGGCGGCGTCGAGGACCTGCTGGATGCGGTGCACGTGGCTGGCGAAGCTGGACACGATGACCCGGCGCGGCGTGGTGCGGAACACCTCGTCGATGGCGGGGGCCAGGTCGCGTTCGGAGGTGGTGAAGCCCGGCACGTCGGCGTTGGTGGAGTCGACCAGGAACAGGTCGACGCCCTCCTCGCCGAGGCGGGCGAAACCGCGCAGGTCGGTGATCCGGCCGTCCAGCGGGAACTGGTCCATCTTGAAGTCGCCGGTGTGCAGCACGAGGCCGGCGGCGGTGCGGATGGCGACGGCCAGGCTGTCGGGGATGGAGTGGTTGACCGCGAGGAACTCCAGGTCGAACGGGCCGCGCGCGAGCCGCTGCCCCTCCTTGACCTCCACCGTGACCGGCGTGATGCGGTGTTCGACGAGCTTGGCGGCGAGCAGGCTCAACGTCAGGCGCGAGCCGATGACGGGGATGTCGGCCCGCTCGCGCAGCAGGTAGGGCACGCCGCCGATGTGGTCCTCGTGGCCGTGCGTCAGCACGACCGCGACCACGTCGTCCAGCCGGTCGCGCATCCAGGTCCAGTCCGGCAGGATCACGTCCACCCCGGGCTGGTGCTCCTCGGGGAACAGCACACCGCAGTCGACGACGAGCAGCTTGCCCTCGTGCTCGAACACGGTCATGTTCCGGCCGATCTCACCCAGCCCGCCGAGGGCGATGACGCGCAGCGCGCCGGCGGTGAGGGTCGGTGGCGGGGTGGAGGTTCGAGCCATGGTCACACCCTCACGTTACGTGAGGGTGCCCGGGCGCGAACACTCGGGCCCGGGTTCGGGGTGCTCAGGCGTGGGGCAGGTGGGCCCGCAGGCTGCCGGCGAAGTCCTCGGCGATCCGCAACTGGGCGCGGAGCTCCTCGCAGCGCTGCTCGGCCGTCGTGTGGAACTGCGCGAGGCGGTCGAGGTGCTTGTCGCGGTCGTCGTCGTCGTCGAGGGCGGAGAGGGCGTCGAGGATGGTCAGCAGTTCGCGCATCTCCTCGAGCTGGAAGCCGAGCGGCTTCATGCGCTTGACCACCTGGAGGCGGTCGACGTCGGGCTCGGTGTAGAGGCGGAACCCGCCCTGGCTGCGGGCGCTGGGCACGACCAGGCCGACTTCCTCGTAGTAGCGGATCGTGCGCAGCGACAGGCCGGTCCGGTCGGCCACCTCGCCGATCTGCATGTGCCCGCCCACAAGATCCCTTCCGACGCCTTATACGTTCGACCATTGTGGCACCGGTGCGGCGCGGCCGGAGGCTACCGTAACGTGAGGGTAGGTTCGGTGGTTTCCGTCGAGCCGGTGACACCCGTCGAGTCCAGGAGAAGAGCGAATGACCACCGCAGGTTCGGTGACGGCCTCACCCGCCGAGGTGCTGCGGGAGGCGGATCGGCGGCGCACGTTCGCGGTGATCAGCCACCCCGACGCGGGCAAGTCCACGTTGACCGAGGCGCTCGCGCTGCACGCGCGGGTGATCTCCGAGGCGGGCGCCGTGCACGGCAAGGCCGGCCGGCGCGGCGTGGTGTCGGACTGGATGGAGATGGAGAAGGCGCGGGGGATCTCCATCACGTCGGCGGCGCTGCAGTTCGCCTACGGCGACACGGTCGTCAACCTCCTCGACACACCCGGTCACGCGGACTTCTCCGAGGACACCTACCGGGTGCTCGCGGCCGTCGACTCGGCGGTGATGCTGCTGGACGCGGCCAAGGGCCTGGAGCCGCAGACGCTCAAGCTGTTCGACGTGTGCCGGCACCGGGGCATCCCGGTGATCACGTTCGTCAACAAGTGGGACCGGCCCGGGCGCGACGCGCTGGAGCTGTGCGACGAGCTGGTGGAGCGCATCGGGTTGCAGCCCATGCCGCTGACCTGGCCGGTCGGGGAGGCCGGTCACTTCCGGGGCGTGCTGGACCGCCGTGACGGGCAGTTCATCCGCTACTCGCGCACGGCGGGCGGCGCGACGGCCGCCGGCCAGGAACGCCTCGACCCCGCCCGCGCGGAGGCCGAGGAAGGCCCGGGGTGGACGCGCGCGGTGGAGGAGCTGGACCTGCTGGCCGCCTCGGGCGGCACCTTCGACCTGGAGCGCTTCCTGAACGCGTCGGCCACGCCGGTGCTGTTCGGCTCGGCCGTGCTCAACTTCGGAGTGCGGCACCTGCTCGACCTGCTGGTCGACCTCGCGCCGCGGCCGACGCCGCGCCCGGACGTCGACGCGCGGCCACGCGGGCTGGACGCGCCGTTCTCGGCGTTCGTGTTCAAGGTCCAGACCGGCATGGACCCGTCGCACCGCGACCAGGTCGCGTTCGCCCGCGTCTGCTCGGGCGTGTTCGAACGCGGGATGGTGGTCACCAACGCCACCACCGGCAAGCCGTTCGCCACCAAGTACGTCCAGCAGGTCTTCGGGCAGCAGCGCTCCACACTGGACACCGCCTACCCGGGCGACGTGATCGGGCTCGTCAACGCCAACTCGCTGCGGGTGGGCGACACGCTCTACACCGACAAGCCCGCGGTGCGGTTCCCCGGCCTGCCCAGCTTCGCGCCCGTGCACTTCGCGGTGGTCCGCCCGGCGGACCTGAGCCGGGCCAAGCAGTTCCGCAAGGGCATCGAGCAGCTCGGGTCCGAGGGGGTCGTGCAGATCCTGCGCTCGGCCCGACGCGGTGACGGCTCGCCGGTGTTCGCCGCCGTCGGACCGATGCAGTTCGAGGTCGCCGCCCACCGCCTGGACGCGGAGTTCAAGTCGCCGGTACGCCTGGAACGGCTGCCCTACACGGTGGTGCGGCGACTGCCCGACCTCGCGCACCGGACCGCGGTCGACAGCAACCGCGGCGAGGTCCTCACCCGGGACGACGGCACGCACCTGGCCCTGTTCCCGGACTCCACGGCGCTCGGCGTGCTGAAGCGCCTGCACCCCGAGGTGGTGCTGGAACCGCTCGTCGCGGGCACCGACTGAGCCGGAGGTCGGCCGGGCGCGCCTGACCGACGCCGAACGTCGGCGGCGCGCCCGAACGTCAGCGGCGCCCTTCCCGTGCCGGGTCGGGTACCCGGGAGAGCAGGTCCTCGGGCGCGGACAGGCGCCAGGCCTCGAAGACCAGCTCGGCCAGCTCGTCGGCCTCGATGCCGGCCAGGTAGACCACCACCCAGCCGAAACCGCCGGACGTGAACTGCTCCTCGAACACGTCCGGCCGTTCGGCCACCAGCGCGTGCTGCTCGGACAGCAACTGCTTCAAGCCGACCGTCTGCGTGCGCGGCCAGTAGTAGCCGAACCGCTTGCCGCGCACGCTGAACGAGCTGTAGTCCCCGCCCTCCGCGCGCTCGACGTCGACGAGCGCGTTCACCATCCGGATGAACCCGTCACTGCTCACTGCCACTGCGGCCCCCACGGAAGTCCCGGTCCACAGTGTAGGGCGGCACGGACTTGAGGGAGACCAGCGCCGCGACCACGCCCAGCGCGGCGAGCACGGCGAACACCGCCGGGTAACCGCCCAGCGTCCCGGCGAGCGCGGTCGCGGCCCACGGGGCCACCGCGGCGGTGACCGTCAGCGGCGCGTGCAGGACGCCGCTGAGCTGCCCGTAGTGGGCGGTGCCCCAGCGGTCCGTGACGGCGGTGGCCTGGATGAGCGTGAAGATGCCCCGGACGACGCCCGCCAGCGCGGCGGCGGCGATCAGGGCGAACGCCGGTCCGGGGACCAGTCCCAAGAGGAGGGTCGTGGCCGCCGCCACCAGCAGGACGCCCGCGGTCCTGGCCTTCACGCCGGATCGCGCGACCAGCCGTCCGTAGCCCAGCCGTCCGAGGACCTGCCCGACGCCGCCCAGGCCGAGCGCCCAGGCGGCGGTGGTCGTCGAGAGACCGCGTTCGGCGAACAACGGCACCATGGCGACCACGATCGCGTACACGGCCAACGCGCCGAGGCTCATCGACACGACGAGCAGCACGAACGGGCGGCTGCGGGCGATGGTGGTCGGCCGACGGGTGTCCGAGGCGGCCGGGTGGGCGGGCCACGGCAGCCGGAGGCCGAACAGGTGCGCGGGCACCGTCACCGCGGCCAGCACCGCCGCGAGCACCAGGTAGGTCTGCCGCCAGTCCAGGTGCGCGGCCAGCGTGGCGGTCAGCGGGGCGAACACCGTGCTCGCCAGCCCGCCCGCCACCGTGACGACCGTCAGCGCGGCCACCCGGCGGTCCGGGTCGTGCCAGCGGGTCAGGGCGGCGAACGCCGGCTGGTACAGCACACCGGCCATGGCCACGCCGACCAGCACCCAGCCCGCGTAGAACCACGGCAGCGACCGCGCCGACGCGACCACCGCCAGAGCGCCGACGGCCAGCAGCGACCCGGTCGTCATCACCACGCGCGGCCCGCGCCGGTCGAGCAGCCTGCCGACCGGCACCCCGACCACCGCGCTGACCAGCTGCGCCACCGAGAACGCGCCGATGACCGCGGTGTCGGACCAGCCCGCGTCCGCCGAGATCGCGGGCGCGAGCACCGGGAAGCCGTAGAACAGGATGCCCCAGCTGGTGATCTGGGTCAGGCACAGCACCACCAGCACGCGGCGCGGCCCGGCGTGTCCCCTGAGCACGCCGGGCCGCGCGAGTTCAGACCCGGGCACCCGGGGCGGTGAGCGTCAGGTCCGCCACCCGCGGCGAGGCGCAGCACCCGCCGGAGGACGCCGGCTCGACGTCGAACACGCCGGATCCGCCGCAGACGCCGGTCTCCGGCAGCGTCAGCTCGACGTTCGCCGCCGACTCGTGGTCGCCCGCGATCTCGGCGGCCACGCTGCGGACCTGCTCGTAGCCGGTCAACGCGAGGAACGTGGGCGCGCGCCCGTAGCTCTTCATACCCACGAGGTACACGCCGGGCTCCGGGTGCCGCAATTCATTTGCGCCGTGCGGGTAGACGGTGCCGCAGGAGTGGACGTTCGGGTCGACGAGCGGAGCGAGCCTGGTCGGCGCCTGCAACACCGGGTCGAGGTCCAGCCGCACCTCCGACAGCCACGAGTGGTCCGGCCGGAACCCGGTCAGCGAGACGACCTCGTCCACCGGCTCGAGGCGGTGCCCGTCCTCCGACACCAGCACCAGGCGCTCGCCGTCGCGCTCGACGGACCCGGTGCGGAAGCCGGTGACCACCTCGACGTGCCCGGCCTTCACCGCGGCCCGCGCCCGAAGGCCCAGCGCGCCGCGCGCCGGCAGCTGGTCCGCCTCGCCGCCGCCGAACACGGCGCCCACCGCGCCGCGGCGCAGCAGCCACGTCACGCGCGTGCCGGGATGCCGTTCGGCCAGGTCCGCCAGCGCGACCAGGGCGGTGAGCGCGGAGTGCCCGCTGCCCGCCACGGCGATCCGCTTGCCCGCGTACCGGGCCTGCTCGCCGACGACGTCCGGCACGCGGTAGCCGATCCGGTCCGCCGCCTCCGGCTCGCCCGCGGCCGGCAGCCCGTCGCCACCCAGCGGGTTCGGCGCGCCCCACGTGCCCGAGGCGTCGACGACGGCCCGCGCGGTGATCCGCTCGCCGCCCTCGACGTGCACGGTCAGCGGCTCGCTGTCGCGGCCCGCGTCCACGACCCGGTCACGGCCGCGGCGGGCCACGCCGACCACGCGGGCGTTCACCCGGACGTGGTCGCCCAACGCCTCGGCCAGCGGCACGAGGTACTCGGCCGCCCACTGCTCGCCGGTCGGGTAGCCGTCGGGGTCGGGCGAACGCCACCCGGTGGGCTCCAGCAGGCGGCGCGCGGCCGGGTCGACGAGCTCGGACCACTGCGAGAACAGCCGCACGTGCCGCCACTGCGCCACCGCCGCGCCCGCCTGCGGGCCCGCTTCCAGCACCAGCGGTCGCAGCCCGCGCTCCAGCAGGTGGGCCGCCGCCGCCAACCCGACCGGCCCAGCCCCGACCACGACCACGGAGAGCTCGTCCACCACGCACCTCTTTCATCGGTGTTCCTCGATCGAACAGAGAGCAATGTATCGAGTAGGCTCGATGGATGCAACCATCGACTTCAATCGATAGACTGGGCGCATGACGACGACGCTGCCCGCGGTGGGCCTCGCGCCCGAGGACGCCTCCACCTACGCCGAGTGGTTCGCCTGCCTGGCCGACCCGACCCGCGTGCGCCTGCTGCACACCGTCGCCACCCACCCCGGCGAGATCACCGTGGGCGCGCTGACCGAGGCCGTCGGCGTCAGCCAGTCCACCTGCTCGCACCACCTGCGCAAGCTCGCCGACGTGGGCTTCGTGCGGCTGCGCAAGGAGGGCACCGCGACCCTGGTGTCGGTCAACGCGGCGTGCTGCACGGGCCTGCCGCACGCCGCCGACGCCGTCATGGGCACCATCGTCACCCGGCCGTGCTGCCCGACCGACCTGCCCACCGACGTCACCGTCCGCCCCCTGGGCGACGACGACTGGTCCGACGTGCGCCGCATCTACGGCGAGGGCATCGCCACCGGCAACGCCACCTTCGAGACCGAGACGCCCAGCCGTCGCACGCTGGAGTCGAAGTGGCTGCCCGAGCACCGCTGGGTCGCGGTCGTCGACGGCAAGGTCGCCGGCTGGGCCGCCGCCACCCCCGTCTCCGCCCGGGAGTGCTACTCCGGCGTGGCCGAGACGTCGATCTACGTCGGCGACGGCTTCCGCGGTCGCGGTGTGGGCAAGGCGCTGCTGCACAAGCAGGTCACCGCCGCCGACGACGCCGGCCTCTGGACCCTCCAGACCGCCATCTTCCCGGAGAACCGGGCCAGCATCGCCCTGCACCACTCGGCCGGCTACCGCACCGTGGGCGTCCGCGAGCGCATCGCCCAGCACCACGGCGTCTGGCGCGACACCGTCATGCTCGAACGCCGCGCCACCACCACCCCAACCTGCTGACCCGCGAGAGTCCTACGTTCAGCACGCGAGAGTCCTACGTTCAGGACCCTTGAATTCAACACTCAGAACGGCCGGCGGCCACGATCGTGTCCGCCGGTGTGCGGCGTCGGACCTGGTGGGTGACACTGGGTTCGACGTGATCCGTCTACAAGGGACGGTCGCTTGCCGTTGCGCGCCGAGTCGGGGTTCCCCGAGCTGATCCGACCCATGCTGGCCTCGCCGGGGCAACTCCCGCCAGGGTCCGGGTGGGCGTTCGAGTTCAAATGGGACGGTGTCCGCACGGTCACCTACGCGCGCGGTGGGCGGGTGCGCGCGATGACCCGGAACGACCTGGAGGTGTCCGCGACCTACCCGGAGGTACGGGCGCTGTCCGCCCTCCTGGGTGATCACGAGGCCGTGCTGGACGGTGAGATCGTCGCTCTGGGCGCACGCAAGCAGCCGGACTTCGGGCGGCTCCAGTCCCGGATGCACGTGGCCCGACCGGGTGACGACCTGCTGGCCCGCGTGCCGGTCGTGTACTACGTGTTCGACCTGCTGCACCTGGACGGCCGGTCGCTGCTCGGCGCGTCCTACGCGGAACGGCGGCAGGAGCTGGCGGCGCTGGGACTGGGCGGCCAGGCGGAGGTGCGCGTACCGCCGTCGTTCAGCGAGGTGCACGGCGAGGACGTGCTCGCGGTGGCCGAGGACTACGGGCTGGAAGGCGTGGTCGCGAAACGGGTCACCTCGCGCTACGAGCCGGGGCGGCGTTCGGCGGCGTGGGTGAAGGTGCCGTTGGTGCGCACGCAGGAGGTGCTGATCGGCGGTTGGCGACCCGGTGACGGTCGCCGTGCGGGCACGATCGGGTCACTGCTGCTCGGTGTGCGGTGTGACGACGGGGTGCACTACGTGGGCAAGGTCGGCACCGGGTTCACCCACTCGGCGTTGCTCGACCTCCAGCAGCGGCTGCGGCCGTTGGAGCGCGCGGAGTCGCCGTTCGTCGACGCGGTGCCCGCCGATCACGCCCGCCGCGCGCACTGGGTGCGGCCGGAACTGGTCGGCGAGGTCGAGTACCGGGCCTGGACCACCGACCGGCGGTTGCGCCACTCGTCGTGGCGCGGGCTGCGGCCGGACAAGGATCCCGACGACGTCCGGATGCCGGCGCCGTGAATTGTCGGTGCTCCCTGTTACCGTCCGCGCCGATCCGATCGACAGGGGGAAGGACCGGTGGACGACGACGAGAAGTCGGCGCTGGCGACGTTCTTGGACGCGCAGCGGGGTGCCGTGCTGGCGATCCTCGACGGCCTCGACGAGGAAGCGCTGACGACCGCGGTGCTGCCGTCCGGCTGGACGCCGCTCGCCTTGGTCGAGCACCTCGGTTACGCCGAGCGGCACTGGTTCCAGGAAGTCCTCCAGGGCCACGCCGACGCGTTACCGTGGCCGGACGACCCCGCGCCGTTCACCACGCCCCGGTCATCGGCCGAGGTCTTCGCCTTCTACCGGGACCAGCGGGAGCGGTCGAACGCCATCCTCGCCTCCACACCGCTGACCACCCGCCCGGCCGCGCGGCACCCCGACGAGCTCGGCGACGAGACCACCGACCTGCGCCGGATCGTCCTGCACATGATCGAGGAGACCGCGCGCCACGCCGGCCACCTCGACATCTGGCGGGAGTTGCTCGACGGCAAGACGGGGCTGGGTCCGCGCTGACGGAGCACAGCGGTGCGCGGGGGGGGGGGGGGGCGCGCCCCGCCCCCCCCCCCCCCGGGGGGGGGGGGGCGGGGGGGGCGGGCCGGCGGGGGGGGGGGGGGGGGGGGGGCCCCCCCCCCGCCCCGCCCGCGGATCGGGGCTAGCGGACGTAGATGTTCGGTTGCGGCGGGGTGCTCATGCCGCCGCCGAGGAAGAAGCTCGGGTGCGGCGGCTGGTTGTAGGCGGTGTTCTGCCACGCGATGGCCACGCGGTACTGGGCGTCGTGCATCAGGGTGTGGATCCGCCGGTCGGTCTGCGTGGTGGTGGCGTAGATGCGCAGCGCGGCGTTGTCGTCGCGCGGCAGGATGACCTCCTCGCGCCAGTCGCCGAACAGGTCACCGGACAGCGACGGCGTCGACTTGGTGCCGTTGACGGAGTGTGCTCCGGTGCCGGTGAGCAGGCGGGTGTCACCGCCGGTGCCGTACTTGTCGACGTGGTTGCCGTCCAGCAGCTCCCGCACCGGGTCGGCGTCCCACCAGGCGAGGAAGTTCGCGCTGCCCGGGCTGCGCCCGACGTTGCCACCGGAGCCGTTGAACAGGTTGCCCAGCCCGGTGCCCCGGCCCCAGAACTCGGCTCCGGCGTTCCCGGCGTACACGTCGCCGGCCGCGCCGCGGGCAGGGCCCTCGCAGCTGCACGTGTTGTTCTTCTGCATGATGGTGGCGCCGCTGTTGGCGTCGCGCAGGGTCGCGGCTGCGCCGGAGCTCTGCTCGTGGATCTGCCAGATCTCCTGGCCCGGACGGCTCGGGATGAAATCGCCGACGTGCAAGGCGTCACCGTGGGCGTAGAAGTTGGTGGTGTACCGCCCGGTGCCGTTGGCGTTGATGGTCATGCCGCCGTAGATGATCTCGTCGGTGCCGTTGCCGTCGACGTCCGCGATGGACAGGGAGTGCGTGCCGCGGCCGGTCCACTGGTTGCCGGCGGAGCCGGAGTCGAACTTCCAGCGCCGGGTGAGCTGCCCGTTGCGGAAGTCCCACGCCGCGATCGTGCTCTTGGCGTAGTACCCGCGGCCCATGATGATGCTGGGGCGCTGCCCGTCCAGGTACGCGGTGCCGGCCAGGAACCGGTCGCCCCGGTTGCCGTTGCAGTCGCCCCAGTCGCAGATGTTGCCGCGGGCCGGCTCGAACGGCACCGTGGACATGGCGGCGCCGGTGAGGCCGTTGAACACGGTCAGGTACTCGGGTCCGGTGATGATGTAGCCGGAGGAGTTGCGGTGGTCGGCACTGCCGTTGCCGATCACCTGACCCGTGCCGGACACCGTGCCGTCGCCCGTCTTGACCGCCAGCTCGGCCCGGCCGTCACCGTCGTAGTCGTACACCTGGAACTGGGTGTAGTGCGCGCCGGCGCGGATGTTGCGGCCCAGGTTGACCCGCCACAGCCGCTGTCCGTTGAGCTTGTAGGCGTCGAGGTAGACGTTGCTGGTGACGCCGGACTGGGAGTTGTCCTTCTGGTCGCTGGGATCCCACTTGAGGAAGATCTCGTACTGGCCGTCGCCGTCCGCGTCGCCGACGCTCGCGTCACCGGCCGTGTAGGTGCTCCCCGGCCGGGAGATCGGCACGTCCAGGTAGTTGCCGCCGGTGAAGCGCAGTGACGGCGCGGACGGCTCCTTCTCCACCCCGTCCTCGACCGCGCGGACCGTGTACGAGGCGTCTCCCGCTGCCCCGGAGTCCAGGTAGTTGGTGGAGTTGGTGACGGGGGAGGAGTTCAGCTTCGTCGTACCCCGGTAGACGTTGAACCCGGTCGAGGCCGACTCGGTACCGAGCAGTCGCCACGAGACCAGGTTGCCGGTCCCGGAACGCACGCTCACCAGGCCCCGGTCGAGGTCCTCCATCTGCTTGCCGGTGGGCGGGGTGCCCGTGACGTCGGTTTCGAGGTAGTCGACGTTCGCCAGGCCGGCCGCGGTGGTCGGGCTCAACCGGATCGTGTTCGTGCCGGCGACCACCGCCACGGTGAGCGTCTTCGTGACCCACGTGGTCCAGGCGCCGGTCGGGTCGAACGCGGTGGCGGAGTGGACGACCGCACCGTTGACCAGCACGTCGGCCGGGCGGTTGGCGGTCGCTCCGTTGGCGTACCGGACGCCGATGGTCACCGAGCCCGCCGCGGCCGCCGTGACGGTGAACTGCGATGACGCCCCGACGGCGTTGTCCGCGTTGCAGAACCCGCTGCCGGAATAGCCGGTGTGGTTGGACTCGATGACGCCGGCACAGGTGGCCGGTGTGGTTTCGGCCTCGTAGCGCGTCGGGGCCGCCGAAGCCGGGGAAGTGACGACACCGCTCCCGGCGACGGTCAGGGCGACGCCGGCAGCGAGCAGCGCGGCGCGCCGCCTGTTTCTGAGCATGACGAACCTCCAGTGGGGAAGTCGAACGACATGGGGTGCCGGTGGTCGAACCGGTGTCGGCGTCGTGCTCGGGCCGACCACCGGGCGCCATGAGAAGGCGCGGCCACCGTGCGGCTGCGGCGCTAGCAGCAGACTCGGTGGTCCCTGCGTCGTGAGGTCGTCACGGCGGTGGTTCGCACTCTGACAAAGATGGTGAGCACCGTTGCTCCTTCGTCGGTTCTGGGAACGCTCCCAGACGTGGCCGGGCTGGTCCTGCGGCGAGGCTGCGCGAGGTGAGCCCGGTGTTTGAAACGATTCAATTATCGTCACACGCGTGCTGGAAAGCGCTATCCAGATGGTGGTCACTGCGGTGGCGTGATCACTCGGGTGGCTTGGTCGTAATCTGGATCTGTTGGCACCCTGGGAGGTTCGAGCGCCAACGGTGCCGAGGAAGACCGTACGAACGCCACCGTCCCGGTGTCAACAGCCTCACCGAAAGTTTTCGCTCCGGTGCGAGGGGCATCCGGCCGCCGCGCCCGGGTGGGATCACGGCTCGCCCCGCGTCTCGGAAGGTCATCCTCGGGTGGGTCGCCCTCGGGCCGGCGGCGTCCTGGCGATCCACTGCGAGTGACGTGGTCGGGGCCTGCGGCACTCCGGATCAACCGGTCGGTGCGGCGCGGTCGCTGCGCCCGGCAGTGCGGTCGCGGGGCGTGACGGAGAGGTTCCGTCCATTGAGGAGGGTTACGCTCTTTCTCTTTCCCAACCTTCACTTGAGGGCTGATAGCGTCTCAATGCGATGCCGTGCCCGTCTGATTCGGAGGCGCTCGTGAGGATGGCCGTCGGGAATGTCAGTCGCGGCGCGGTGATTCTTCGGTTGGCACGAGTTCTGGTCGTCGTCGGTGGCCGTTCGTTGTTGTTGGCTCGGTTGGCGGTGACCGGCCGGCTGCGCGGGCACCGGGCCGGGCCCGTGCTGGAGTCGTGGTTGGCGGGCACGGTGGTCGAGCTGGGTGCCGCGTTCGTGAAGGCGGCACAGTTGCTGAGCACGCGGGCGGATCTGCTGCCGCCGAAGGTCTGCCGTGCACTGGCCCGGCTCTATGACGAGGTGCGTCCGGAACCTGCGTCCTCGTTCGCGGCGCTGCGGGGGTTGGCCGGAACGCCTGCGACGCTTGTCGGGTCGGGCAGCATTGCCTGCGTCTACCGGGTTCGGGTCGCCGGTGGCCGGGACGTCGCGGTCAAGGTGCGTCGACCGGACGTGGTGCGGTCGTTGCCGCTGGACCTGGCTGTGCTGGAGCGTGTCGCCGGGGTGTTGGCTCGGCTGCCAGTGCTGCGCGGTGCACCGGTCGTGGACATCGCCCGGCAGCTCACCGAAGGCATCCGGGCGCAGCTCGACCTCACCCGCGAGGCCGAGCTGCTCGACGGGTTCCGGAGGACCATGGCCCACGTCCCCGGGGTGACCGTCCCGGCGGTCGACCGCGAACTGTCCACAGAGGACGTGGTGGTGATGGGGTTCGTCGACGACCTGGTTCGCTTCCGGCCCGATGAGCTCTCGGAGGCCAACCGGCGGCGTGCCGTGGTGACCGCGCTGCGTGCGGTGTACCGGATGCTGTTCCTCGACGGTGTGGTCCATTGCGACCTGCACCCCGGGAACCTGTACTTCCGGGAGGACGGCTCGATCGTGATCCTGGATGCCGGGTTCACCGTGCGGCTGTCGGACTCGGCGCGGGAGAAGTTCGCGGCGTTCTTCTACTGCATGGGTCGTGGCGACGGGCCGGCGTGCGCGGACATCGTGGCCTCGACGGCCACGACCGTGCCGGGCGCGGACCCGGACGGCTTCCGCGCCGAACTGGTGGCCCTGGTGGAGGCGAGCGTGGGCCGGAGGGCGGGGGAGTTCGACCTCATCTCCTTCGCCACCACGCTGTTCGACGTGCAGCGGCGGCACGGTTTCTACGCCGACCCGCAGTTCGTGTTCCCGATCCTGTCGTTGCTGGTGCTGGAGGGCACCGTGCGCGAGTTCTACCCTGAGGTCGACTTCCAGCGGGAGGCCAAGCCCCTGCTGGTCGCCGCGTTGTTCGAGCGTGCGATGGCACGCGGCGGCGCATCGCGATGAGGCTGCTGCAGGAGATCCACGGCGTCAGAGCGTGCCGACCTTCACCGGGAACTGGTCGATCCGCACGATCGTGGTGTCCGGGTTGTCCGGCAGCACCAGCTCCATCGGAGTCGTCAGCTTGTAGATGTCGCCCTTCGGCGGGAACTTCGTGAGCTTGCTGGTCAACTGCACGGGATTCTTCGTGGACAGCACCAGCGGCTCGGAGGGAACGGTCGCCTGGATCCCCGCGTTCCGCAGCACCGCTCCGGGGTTGTCGATGGTCATGGTGAAGCTCAGCACCATGAGTTGCTCGAACTTCGGCGGGAACTTCGAGATCAGTCGCAACACGCTCTTCGCGTCGATGTCGAGGTCGTTCTGCTCGATCGTGACCGTGGTGGCGTCTTCGGTGCCGTTCGCGGGCAGTTCGGCACTGATCTTGTGGCCGACCACTCGCAGTCGTACCGAGTTGAGCGGTTCGTTGGGGTTGACCTCGACCCGGATCTTGATGCCGCCCTTGAAGTCGAGGGTGAACAGGCTGGTGCCGATCGTCATCGGGGTGTTGAGGGCCAGGCAACTGCACGGGATCTCGACACCGATCTTGGGCAACAGGTTCAACATCAGGTCCTCCGTGATCTCGTCACTGCGACGAGCTGAATCTAGGTCAGATCGGTTGTGCCGGCTGGGTCCGCGACGAGGTCGACTAGATCGTGTCAGCCGACGTGACGTGCAGTGGCCATGGCGGCGGCAAGCATCGTTCGGCTGGAGGTTCCCGCACCCGTCCGGGCGTGTGGAACCTGCGAAGCCGCTGCGACCGTGTGCGAGTGCGTTCCCGTGCGGAGCCGGATCGGATCCGCACGGGAACGCCGGCTCAGCGGTTGCAGCGGGAGGGTTCGTCCTTGTCCATGACCTCGGCGTGCAGGGCGAGCTCGCGGGCGTTGCCGATCTTGGCCTTGCCGTCGCCGTGCAGTCCCGTCGTGGCGTTCTCGTTCGCGGTGAGGCCGAGGACGTAGGTCAGGTACATCCCCTTGGACGCCTTGAGCGGGGGTGTGCCGGTGATCCTCAGGATGGTGCCGGGCTTGTTGATCTTGCTCTGGATGTCGCCCTGGCTGCCCTGGGTGGTCTGGCCGCCGCTGTAGTAGGAGTACGAGACGAAGCCGTTCCAGCGGCACCCGGACGGTGCGTTGAACTGCTGGGCGAAGCTGCTCAGGGCTTGGCCGGTGTCCTGCTCGAAGCCGACGGTGACGGCCATGAACCCGGTCTCGCCCTGCTTGACCTCCAGCAGGGCCGGTTGGACGACGGGCAGCGCGGTGTCGTTGTTGGTGAACGTCTGCGGCTTAGCCGGGTCCTGCACGGTGGCCGTCAGGCGCAGCGGTCGTGAGTCGGCGATGACCGCTCGGCCGTCGGTGTGTCGGCCGGGCTGGGCGTCCGCCTTCGCCCTGATGCCCACGGTGTAGGTGAGCACGTAGCCCTCGTCGGCCCGGAAGCGCTGGAGCCCGGTCAACCGCAGGCGCCGGCCGTCGTCCTCCAGGGAGGGTGTCAGCGTCGTCTCCCCACTGCCCTGGCTCTGGCCATGCGCGTCGTAGTAGGTGAACATGATCGTGCCGGTCCACTCGAACCCGGTCGGCGCGTCGAAGACGAGTTCGGCGTGCGCCGGGTCGACCGGGTTGCCGTCCGGGTTCTCGACGCTGATGGCGATGTGCCCCTCGGCGCCCGGTGTGAGCGAGACCGCCGCGTGCTGGCAGACCTTCAGGTCGTCCTCCGGGACGTGCTCGGTCAGCCGGGTGGCGTGCGCGTCGGACCTGTCGGGCGAGGTGTTGCTGTACTCCGCCGACCCGACCTCCGCCGCGCACGTGACGGTGCCGGTGGCCGCGCGGTCGACGGTGCCGGTGACGGTGATCGTCGCCGTGCCGCCGACCGGCAGGTCGAGCGGTTGCCGGAACGTGCCGCCGTCGACGCTGCCCGTACCCGTGGCCGACGCGCCGCCGGCCGCCTGGCGCACAGCCATGTCCACACTGGACAGCGCCGGGTCGAGCGTGCCGATCACCACGGCGTCGGGGACGTCGTTCGGGCCGTCGTTGCGGGCGGTGACGGTGAAGCTGATCCGGCTGCCTGCCGGGGCCTCGGCGGCCCCGTCGACGGCCACCGGCACGGCGGCGGGCAGGGCGACGACGAGGTTGCGCAGGCAGTGCCGGGAGATCTCCCCGCCGGTGCTCGCGGACAGGCCGAGCTTGAACGTCTCCGGCATCGGCGCCTGGCCCCGGGCGAGCTTGAGGTCGACACCGTCGAACACCGTCGTGGTCGTGTCGCCACGGGTCACGTGCACCGTCACCACGGCGTCGGTGATCAGCACCTGGACGTGCGCCCGGTCCGTCCAGACCGCGTCCAGGCCACCGGGGGCGGCGACACCGGTGATGTAGTCGAACCCGTCGGCGCGGTCACCCGAGCCGCGCAGCACGATGTGGTTCGGCTTGGCGATGTCCTCGGTGCACGGCCCGGCCAAGCTCCCGGAGAAGTTCCCGTACTTGTCGAAGCCCAAGCCGAGCCACCCCTTGGTGACGCCGTTGCCGTTGCCGTCCGGACCGCGGCTGTACCCGAGACCGGCGCCGTAGCCGCCGACGTCGGTGTCGTGGGCGCCGTCGACGAGGTAGACGGCGAAACCGTCGCCGTTCCCGCCCGCGCAGTAGAAGTCGAAGTCGACGGCGACACCGGCCGTGGACGCGAACGGGATGTTCAGCAACGCCGTTCCCGCCTTGTTGTGCTCGGCCGGAGTCAGCTGCAGGCCGTCGTCACCCACGAGGGTGGCGTCGCCGCGCAACGTCCAATCGTGCTCCAGGTCTTCGACCCGGGTCACCCGGAAAGTCTCCTCGATCGGGAAAACGGCGAGCGAGGGCGGGCTCGCGGTGGGCTCGCTCCTGGCGGTCGGACTTCCGTCGGTGTGGGTCTCGTCTTCCTGGCCGGCTTCCTCCGGAGCCGGAGCCGGAGCCCGGTCTTCGGCTTCGGCCAGGTGGGGCAGGCGTGCGCCGATGAGGTCGAACAGGCCGAGCACGACGTCCCCGTAGAGGTAGAAGCCGCTTTGCAGGGGTGGCAGCGAGTCGTCGTCGGTACCACGATCGGTGTCGGGTGGGCCCGGCGGGGCGATCAGCCCGGTCAGGCCGCGCACCACCCCGTGCAGGGTCGACTGCGCGGTGGCGGTCAACCACCGGACCTGCGGGTTGGCCGTGATCTGCCGGATCGGTCGGGGCGCGTGGGTGTCGATCGCGGCGACGGTGGCGTCCACCCAGCGCACCGGCAGGTCCAGCAGTCCACCGAGGGTCGCGCGGGTCATGATCGGCGGCGGCTCGCCGTCGATCATGAAATCCTCCCATTCGAGCAAGTCGAACAGGAACTGGCCGCCCTTGTAGAACGGCCAGGGCGCCAGGGCGTCGAGGATCTGCCGGGCGCGCTCCGGCTCGTCCTGCCGGATCGCGGCGCCGCGGCGGGCCAGCGTGCACAACACCTCGCGCAGCCGGGCGTTGATCCCGCCGGCGAAGCTCAAGGCGGTCCGGTCACCGTCGCGCAGGGCCGAGTCGTCGGTGCGGCCCGTCACAGCGGTCGGGTGGTGACGTAGTGGGCGATCTGTCGCAGCACTGCTTTTCCTTCGTTCTCGGGGATGATGGCGAGGTCGCGCTCGAACCGGGCGATGCCTTCGGCGGCGAGCCGGTCGGCGAGTTCGGTGGCGTACTCGATGGAGCCGTGCCGCCGCATGGCGGCGAGCAACTCGTCGGCGTTGTCCTGCGACTTGTCGACTCGCCGCTGGTGCAGGAGCTCGCCGAGCCGTTTGCGCTCGCGGTCGCCCGCGTGGCGGAACAGGTGGATCAACATCACCGTGCGCTTGCCCTCCAGCAGGTCACCCAGGACCTCCTTGCCGTAGAGCGCTTCGTCGCCGACGAGGTTGAGGATGTCGTCCTGGATCTGGAAGGCGATCCCGATCAGCCGGAACGCCTCGTCGAAGCGGCCCAGCACCGCCGGGTCGGTGACGCCGGCGCAGACCGCGCCCATCCGGCACGGCGTGATGCACGTGTACCAGCCGGTCTTCTTGGTGCTCATGGTGAAGTAGTCCTCGTCCCGGGACGGCACCACGCGGCGGTGGATCCACCCCAGTTCCATGGCCTGGCCCTCGATGGACTCGCGGCACATGTGCATGACTTCCTGGATGAGCCCCAGCGTCCGGGCCAGCCCGAGCGTCTCGAGGTTCGCCAGCACGGCGTCCACCGCGAGCAGATTGAGCCCGTCGCCGGTGTTGACCGCCAGCCCGTTGCCGAACTCGGTGTTCATCGTGGGCAGGCCGCGGCGGTGGGTGGATTCGTCGGCGATGTCGTCGTGCACGAGGAAGCCGTTGTGGAACAGCTCCAGCGCGGCGGCGGCCCGCACCGCGTTCTCGGGTTTCTCGCCGAACGCCGCGCAGGCGGCGAAGACCAACGTCGGCCGCAGGCCCTTGCCCTGGCGCGCGGGGTAGGACCGCATCAGGTCGTACAGGTCCTCTTTCGGCTCGCGGTCCGGCAGCAGCAGGTCGATCTCCTGGTTGGCCCGCGCGCGGCAGGCGCGCATGGTCTGCACCAGGTCGGCGTCGCGGACCGGCAGCACCTCCCACCAGCCGGTGCTGCGGCGGCCGTCCCAGATCAGCCTGGGTGCGGCGTTCGCGGTGCCGCCGATGGTGGTGTGCTCGCCCGGTTCGAGGGGTTGGCGGTCGGCGAGGAAGTCCACGGCGTGCCAGCCGGTCGGCACGTCGCCGTGCGGGGAGAAGCGTGGCGCCGTGCCGCCGGTGATCGTGCCCCACAGCCGGGGCGCCCGTTCGCGGTAGTCCCGCCACAGCTGTTGCACGAACCGCAGCCCGGAGGCGCGTTGGGACAGCAGCACGAACGCGCGCCACACCGCCAGCACCCGGTCGCGCGGCCCGCGCACGTCCAGGCTTTGGGGGAGCACCTGCTCCACCGGTGGCCGCTGGGCGTCGAAGACCAGGTTCATCGCCCGGTCGTCGAACGCCACCTCGACGTCCGGTTCGCCGACCAGGTCGGGTTCGACCAGCAGGCGGCTGTAGCGGGCGGTCATGGTCGCCCGGCTGCCGTCGTGGAAGTGCAGGCCCAGCCGGATCTCCCGCAGCTCCTCGGCGGCGGCGGCCACGATGGCGGGGGCGCGTTCCGACAACGCGGTCACGGTCTCGGTGAGCAGCCGCGCCCCGGTGTACGACGCGGTCTCAGTCGTCACGGGCGTCTCCGGCGAACTCGACGATGCCCTGCGTCTCGAAGCCGAACTCGCGGCCGGAGAGCACGCCCTCGATCGCGCAGGAGCCGAGCAGCTCGTGCACGCTGAACGGCTTCAGGCTCGTCTCCGACGGGTTGGCGATCCGGGCGGCGGTGGTGGGTCGGAAGTCGAGGACGAGCCGGTCGTCGCCCAGCCGCGCGGTGATCAGCAGCCGGCGGGGCACCACCGGGGCGGGTGCGGTGGCCAGGGTGGCCGCCAGCGGCGGAACCAGCACCACCCGGTCGCGGTCGAGCTCACCGTGCACCGCGACCTCCAGCCGGCGCCGGGGGAAGTGCCGCACCATCCGGCCGTTCCGCCACAACATCACCGAGCCGTTGGCCGCGTCGCGCGGGTACCGCGGCTGGATGAGGGTGAACACCACCGACCACGGCGGCGGCGCCACCGGGTCGTCGGACAGCGCGTTGGCGAAACCGAAGACCCAGCCGCCCAGCACCGGCCAGCTCCACCGGCCGCGGACCCGTTCGTGGTAGCCGACCAGGTCGCAGTGCACGTCACCGTGCGGTGACCGCAGCGTTCCCGTGCCGCGCACGCCGGGTTCGGACTGCCACCGCAGGAACTGGTCGTGCCCGAACGGGGCGCACTGGGACGTGCACGGCCTGCTGGTGCGGGACAGCCGCAGGTCGACCGCGGGCCGGCCCGCCACGGCCGCGACCTCGAACGGGCCGGGCGACGCGTGCGGGTGCGGCAACCGGAACGCCGACCACGCGGGATCGGGCGCGACCGCGTTGAACTGGGTCGACGACCAACCCCGGTCGGGGTCGTACACCAGGAGGATGGCCATCCGCTGCGGCTCCCAGCGGGTGGTCGACCCGTCCGGCGGCGGTTCCGAGCCGAGGACGGACAGGTTCGAGATCACCGCGTGCGAACCGGTCGACGACAGGAACGCGTAATGCAACCACTGGCGATCGAGCGGATGGCACAACTCCGACTCGGGAAAAGGGGCTTGCACGCCCAGCATCCAACGCTCCTCAATAGGGACACCGCAGCAGTCGAATTCATCTCGACATCGCGCGCGAACCGGCCGGGGCACAACCTCGTCCAGGCTGCGGATCCGTCCGCGATGACGTCCCGCACCTGGCTGAGCAAGAGATACCGCACTCGGTTGAGTCCGCGCGAGCAACTACCACCTATCGAGTGTCATGCCCCTGAAAGGGGGAGCAATGCATCCCACCTTCTCGAACGCGGTGGTCACGCGTGATCGTCTCGAACAGGGGATCCTTCAAACGCGGCACGGCATCAGCACGTGCAAGGTCCCGTGCGGGGTTCTCAAGGGAGGTTCTTCTCCAGGGCGGCCACGTACGCCTTCATGAGGTGGTCGCGCATCCCGTCACTCGCCGGGGCGAACGGATCCGCGGCGAGCCCTCGGGCGCGGTCGAGCAGTTTGGACACCCGGGGCATGGAGTCGCGCACCTTGCCGGAGGAGTCGATGTAGCGCAGTTCCGCGACGTGGCGGAACACCGGCCCGGGCGGGACCTGGGCGACGATGTCGTTGTTGTTGACCACCCGGAACGTCCGTCCGGCCAGTGCCTGGTCGTAGGCCTTGGCCAAGGCGGTGTTGCACGTGCGGGGCTGCCCGAAGGTGTAGATGCCGTGCGCCGTCAGTTCCGGCTTCTCGAAGTGCAGCCACGCCGCGGCCAGCATCGCCAGCGCGCCGCCGAGGCTGTGCCCGGTGAACCACACCGTCTGCTCGGCATCGCGCAGTTCCTGGACGGCCGCGACCACGGACGGGCTCACCGCCCGCAACGCCTCGGCGAACCCGTAGTGGACCAGCCCCCGCTTCGCCGGTCCCGGCCACGGCGGGACGGTCGCGTCGGACAACCAGTCCCGCAACTGCAGTGGCTCGGTGCCGCGGAACGCGGTCACGATCATCGTCGGGCTCGCCATCGTGTACGCCTGGGTGTCGCTGAGCGCGAACGGCGGCTTGAACGTCGAGTGGTGGTGACGCACGCGGTCGAACCCCCACTCACCGGCGGTGGCCTCGATCTCTTCCCGGTCGCCGTAGGCCAGTTCGGCGGCTTTCGCCATGCAGTACGCCTGGCGTGCGTCGTACCCGGATGCCAGGTGGTTCAGCGTCGGTGCGGACATCGTCCATCCTCACGTAGGCGACACGTCAACGGTGGCCACGTCCCCGCCACACCACCTGTGCCTACCTCCGCCGCGGCCCACCGCGCCACCGGCCGCGCCAGGGTTCACCCGCCGGATGCGTGCCTCGATCCCGCGCGGGTGATCCCGCCGGGCCCGGTCATCGTGGGCGGACGCCGCGGAGGTTCGCGATCGAATTCATCCGCCGGTCGGAGTACCGGTTTATTCGGCCCGATGTGGGATCGACTCCTTTCCCTGTGACGTTGCATTGGCGGGGGCTTGAGAAAGGTCGAGCGGAGCTACCACCGGGGCTCCTGTCGTGGTTACCATTGGGCTCCGGCGCACTTAAGGGGGGAGTGTCATGGAAGGGATCGTGCAAATACCGGAATCGCATCGCGATCTGCTGGACGTGCAGACCGCGGCGCTGTCGACCATCGGGAGCGACGGTCGTCCGCAGGTCACCGCGACGTGGTTCATCTACGACGAGAACGAGGGGACGGTGAAGATGTGGCTGCTGGACCACCGGCAGAAGGTCAAGAACATGCGCGCCAACCCGCGGGTCACGTTGTTCATCCTGGACCCGCGCAACCAGTTCCGGGCCTTGGAGATCAGGGCCGACGCCGAACTGGCGGCCGACCCTGAGATGGTGCTGGAGCGGCAGGTCTCGCCGAAGTACTACTACCCCGACTTCCGCAGGTACGAGCCGAACGGCGAGACGCGGTCGGCGGTGACGCTGCACATCGTGAAGGTCAACGCCCTGGACGAGCCGCCGCCGGACTGGGAGGACGTCACCCCCAGGTGACCCGTCGGCCGGTCCGGCAGGAGAGTCCGTCACCGCCCGGCGCGCCGGATCACCACCGTCGGCGCGATCGGCCCGAGCAGGTGCAGCGCGGTGGACAGCCGGGGTAGGTGGTCGCCCGGCTCGCGGACCCACCGCACCGGGCCGTCCGCGGTCACGCTCGGTGGCAGCGGTAGGTACTGGCCGTTGTTCACCAGCCGCACGTGAGGCGGCAGCACGGGCGCGCCGGCGTCGGCGGTGTCGACCAGGAACGCCCACAGGTCGGCCGACAGCGCCAGCGCCGGCAGCGCCGCCTCGACCTGCCCGCCGACCCAGGCGCTCACCAGCAGACCGCCGATTCCGCGCCCGGTGGGCAGGTGCACGTTGCCGTCCGACAGCACCAGCGGCCAACGGCGGCCGATGGCCAGGCGTTCCACGGTCGCGTGCACCTGGTTGGCGTAACGGGTGGCGGCGCACGCCGCTGAGTTGTCCATGGATCCCCCATCCTCGGTGGAAGCCCTCGACAGGGGTTCGTCATCGGGGCCGGTTCGGTTCGACCACTCGATCAGGTGACTGGCGGGCAGTGTCCGGAGGCGCGGCCTAGCGTGGCCGCCGTGTCGGTGCGGCTGAGCGAGTCGATCATCACGCTGGTGCTGTTCGCGCTGCTGGTGCCGGTGGCGGTGCTGCCGTGGGTGCACTGGCAGTACCGGCGCCGCGGTCGGCTGCGCGGGTGGTCGGCGGTCGTGGCGGCGGCCAGTGCGTTGTACGGGTGCGCACTGGTGGCGTTCACGCTGTTCCCGCTGCCGGTCGTGACCGACGGGTTCTGCACGGGCCGGTCGCCGCGCGCCTACTGGCAGCCACGCCCGTTCGCGTCGCTGGACGACATCGCCGCCGCCGGCTACTCGCCGACGAGCCCCGCGTTCCTCCAGGTGGCGTTGAACGTGGCGTTGTTCGTGCCGCTGGGTTTCCTGCTGTGCTACCGGTTCCGGCGCGGTGCGGTGGTGGCGACCGCGATCGGGCTGCTGGTGTCGCTCGCCGTGGAGACGACGCAGGGCACGGCGGTGTTCGGCCTCTACCCGTGCCCGTACCGGGTCGCGGACGTGGACGACCTCATGACCAACACCGCGGGCACGCTCGCGGGGTGGCTGCTCGCGCGGTGGGTCGGGCGGCTGTTGCCCGCGGCCGTTCCGGAGCCCGTGGCCGACACCGGGCCGCCGGGTCTGGTGCGGCGGGGGTTGGCGTTCGCGGGCGACCTGCTCACCTTGTCGCTGGCGCAGTTCGCGTGCCGGGTGGTGCTCGTGCTCGTCGGCGAGGGGACCGGGACGTCCGGGCTGACCCGGCTCGCGGTCTCGGACTGGTTCTCCGCCGCGCTCGGCGTGCTGGTGCCGGTGATCGCCACGGTCGTCGTGCCGCTGCTGCGCGCCGACCGGGCCACGCCAGGCCAGGTGGCGTTCAACCTGGCCCTGGCCGACGCGCGCACGGGCGGCACGGCGCCGGCACGAGCGGTGTTGCTGCGGTTCGCGTTCTGGTGGCTGCCGGTCCTGCTGCTGATCTCCGCCGGGCACGGAGGGATCGTGTTCTTCGCCGCCGTCGTGGTCGGCCTCGCCGCCCGCTCCCGTGCCGACCGCCGCAGCCTCCTGGGCCTGATCTCGACCACCACCACAACCACGCGTGTCGAACGCTCAGGACAACCGTTGAAGAGCACGGCGACGGGCCCGTGAACCAACGATCGGCTCACGGGCCCGTCCCTCGCTCACGCCGGATCAGAACGCCTGGTTCGCGAAGCCCTTCCGGGCCGCCGCGGACAGGAACGACTGCCACGCCGCGCTGCTGGTGTGCGGGTCACCGGTGGTGCCCAGCCGCGACTTGGCGGTGGTGAACGCGCTCTGCGTCTTCGGGCCCCAGATGCCGTCCACCACCAGGCCGGAGCTCATGAAGTTGTTGCACAGCGCCTGCACGAACTTCGTGTCGCTCTCCGACCCCGTCACGCACCGCACCGGCAGGCCGCCGAAGTCGGAGTGGATGTGGTCCTCGTGGGCGGCGTTGTACCAGCCGTCCAGCGCGAACCGGAACCGACGACGGCACACCGCGTCCACCGCCAGGTAGCGGCGACGCGTGGCGAGCGTGCCCGAGGCGTGGTCGCGGTCCAGCGGCGACGACACCTGACCGCCGCTCCACCGCACGTGGTCGAGGTCCATCGCGGTGCCCGCGCCGTGCTCGCCGGGCTTGTTCACGTAGAAGCCCGCCGACACCAGGTACGTGATGCTGCCGTACGCCGACGACAGCGACCGCAGGTCCCGGATCCACAGCACCAGGGAGTCGTAGAACGCCTGCGTGGCCTGCCAGTTGCGCAACGTCGTGTTGCCGCGGCCGGACCGCCAGTAGTAGACGGGGGTGCCGTCGATCCGCTGGAACGTGATCATCGGGTCGCCTCCGCGGTGATCAGCCGGCCGCCGGTGAGCCAGCCGGAACGGGTACCCGCGACACCGAGCGCCTTCGCGTCCGCCGGCACGGCCGGACGGGTCCGGTCCGCGTCGAGCACGCCGGTGAGCGGGGTGGCGTCGACCATCTCGTTGCCGACCCAGTGCACGCGGCCGTCCACCGAGGCCAGGCCGCGCACGGCGACACCGTCCAGGCGGGGACGGGTCGTCCAGGTGACGCCGTCGCGCGAGGTGTGCAGGACCGTGCCGGAGACGTCGACGGCCGCCACGACCCAGCCGTCGGGCGTCGCGGCGACGGCGGTGGCCGACAGGTCGTCGGTCCACTCCAATCCCCGCACGGGCACGGTGTTCCAGCCCGACGCGGTGCGGCGGGCGGCGATGCGGACGACCGAAGCGCGCTCGTGCTTGAGCACCGAGCCGAACGCCAGGCCGCCGCCGACCGCGGTGAACTCCGAGCGCACGCCGTGCAGCCGGCGGGCCTCGCGCCACGTGACGGCGTCGGTGGACTCCCAGATCGTCGCGATCGGGTCGCCGCGCAGCGCGCCGACCGCGTGGAAGGTGGAGCCGTCACGGGAGACGTCGACCAGGTCCGCGCCGGCGAGGCCGGTGGTGATGCGCACCGAACCGCCTTCGTCGACGACGACCCACTGGCCGTCCTCCTCGGTCACCATGAGAGGGGTGCCGTCGGACGCGAGGAACACGCCCGCGGCTTTTCGGGGGTTGTCCGCGGCGCTCGACGCGGGTGCCGCAGCAGCCGCGTGGGCCGTCAGCGCGCTGGTGAGGGCCGCGGTGGCGGCGGCTCCCAGCACGAACGTTCGCCGATCGAGCACGTCAGTCCTTTCGAGGCAGGGGGAAGTGCTGACGTGGCACAGGGCCGGTTGGAAGTTTTCCAACCCACAAAGTATGGGTGACCCGCCGTTGCGGCAATGGCCCGTTCCGCCCAAAACGCTGCCGTCCGGCACGGAAAGCCGCCGGTCGGCGAGAACGGCTGGGGTACGATTCCCGGTGTTCGCGACTGGCGTGCCGAGGGTGGGAACGACCACCGGGGAGCGTTGAGCCGAGATGCACCGCGCGCCTGGGTGCTGCGGCAGCGCCCCCGCGCGCGTGGAGGTCGTCATGCACGAACCCGCGATCCCGTCGTTGACCGGAGCGGACCCCGAGGTCGCCCGCCTGGTCCAGGCCGAGGCACGCCGCCAGTTCGAGAAGGTCCGCCTGATCGCCTCGGAGAACTACGTCTCGACCGCCGTCCTCCAAGCCACCGGCTCCGTGCTGACCAACAAGTACTCCGAGGGCTACGCCGGCCGCCGCTACTACGAGGGCCAGCAGGTCGTCGACCCGGTCGAGGAACTGGCCGTCGGGCGGGCCAAGGCGCTGTTCGGCGTCGACCACGCCAACGTCCAGCCCTACTCGGGCTCACCGGCCAACCTCGCCGTCTACCTGGCGTTCCTCGCCCCCGGTGACACGGTCATGGGCATGGCCCTGCCCGCCGGCGGGCACCTCACCCACGGCTGGGGCGTCTCGGCCACCGGCAAGTGGTTCCGCAGCGTCCAGTACGGCGTGACCAAGGAGACCGGCGTGGTCGACCTGGACCAGGTCCGCGACCTGGCCCGCGCCGAACGCCCGAAGGTGATCTTCTGCGGCGGCACGGCCATTCCGCGCACCATCGACTTCCCCGCCTTCGCCGAGATCGCGAACGAGGTCGGCGCCGTCCTCGCGGCCGACATCGCGCACATCGCCGGCCTCGTCGCGGGCGGCGCGCACCCGTCACCGGTCGGGCACGCCCAGGTGATCACCACGACCACCCACAAGACGTTGCGCGGACCGCGCGGCGCGATGATCCTCACCGACGCCGAGCACGCCAAGGCGATCGACAAAGCCGTGTTCCCCGGCTTGCAGGGCGGGCCGCACAACCACACCACGGCGGCCATCGCGGTCGCGCTCGGCGAGGCTTCGGAGCCGTCGTTCGGCCTCTACGCGCACGCCGTCGTGCAGAACGCACGCGCGCTCGCCGCCGCACTGCTCGACCGCGGCTTCGACCTGGTCTCCGGCGGCACCGACAACCACCTGATCCTGGTCGACCTGACCAGCAAGGGCATCGGCGGCAAGCCCGCCGCCAAGGCCCTGGACCGGGCGGGCATCGAGGCCAACTACAACACCGTCCCGTTCGACCCGCGCAAGCCGTTCGACCCGTCCGGCGTCCGCCTCGGCACGGCCGCCATCACCACCCGCGGCCTCACCGAGGACCACATGCCGCAGGTCGCGGAGTGGATCGACCAGGCCGTCCGGGCGGCGGACGACCCGCAGGCGCTCGACCGCATCGCCGCCGAGGTCGCCGACCTGATGGCGGGCTACCCGATGCCCGGCTGGGCGTAGCGGACCACGTCGGCCAACCGCGCCACGTCCGCCCGGAACGTCTCGTGCCGGACCGTGACGTGGTCGGCGACGCGACCGGTTCCCGGCAGCTGGTCGACGGGCAGCACCGCCCCGTCGACCAGCACCGGGATCACCGGCACCGCGCGTTGCGCCGCGCGTTCCACCTCGGCGCGCATCAGGTCGGTCGGCGTCCAGTCCGGCCCGACCACGGCGAGCAGCACGTCGCACTCGCCGACGTCGCCCACCACCGACCGGCCGAAGTCGTCCAGCCGGTCCGCGATGCGCCCGGCGAGGTGCACGTCGTCCGGACGCCGGTAGCTGAGGAACAGCCGCGGCGCCGGGGACAGGTCGATGCCGGCCAGCGCGGCGAACGCCCGGTCGCGCACCTCGCCGGGGTCGACGCCGCACCGGGCCAGCACGTCGAGCGCCACGCCCTCGTCCTCCGCGAGCACGCCCAGCAGCAGGTGCTCGGTGCCGACGTGCCGGTGCCCCAACGCCAGCGACTCCCGCACGGCCGAGGCCAACGCCCGCTTCGCGCCCGGCGTGAACGGCAGGCGGCCGGGCACGGGCACGACACCCCGCCGCGACACCTCCAGCACCCGCGCCCGACACCCGGCCGGTGACACCCCGACCGACGCCAGCACCGACGCCGCCGCGCCGCCCTCGCCGACCAACCCGAGCAACAGGTGCTCGGTGCCGATGGCGGTGTGGGCGAACCCCCGGGCCTCCTGGAGGGCGATCACGGAGACCCGGCGCGCGCTCGCGGTGAACCGTTCCACACCAATTCCTTCGCCACCGGTCGACCAGCCCCGGGATCAGGCTGCCCTCAGTCCATCGCACCGAGTTTCCGGGTGTTACCGGAATTTGTCAGTAGCCGCGCGCCTGGCCTCGGTCATGGCATCGCTGCCGCCGTGCGCGGTGTGGGGGACGAGGATCAGCTCCGCGTCCGGCCACGCGTGCGCGAGGTCGAACGGGGTGCCGATCAGATTTCCCAGGTCGAGCGTTCCTTGAACGATCACGCCCGGGATGCCCGCGAGTTTCCACGCCTCCTCCAGCACGATCCCCTCGGGCAGCCACGACCCGTGCGCCCAGTAGTGCGTGACCAGCCGGGCGAACGCCAACCCGTGCTCCGGGTCCTCGAAGCGCAGCCCGCCGGTGGACAACGGCTGCAACGCGTCCTCCCACGTGCACCACTCCAGCGCCGCCCGGCGGTGCACGGCCGGATCCGGGTCCAGGAGCAGCTCCAGGTACCCGGCCGCCGGGTCGCCGGACGGCACCAGTTCGCGGAACCGGGCGTGGGCCTCGGGGAACATCGGCCCCAAGCCCGTGGTCAGCAGGTCGGTCTCCGCCCGGCGGCCGGTGGCCACGCCCGCGTGCACCATCTCCGACACCCGGTGCGGGAACCGTTCGGCGTACACGAGGCCGAGCACCGAGCCCCACGACGCCGCGAACACCAGCCACCGGTCGATGCCCAGGTGCTCGCGCAGCTTCTCCAAGTCGCCGATCAGGTGGTCGGTGGTGTTGGTGGACAGGTCCACGACCGGGTGGCCGGCGTGCGGTGTGCTCCGGCCGCAGCCGCGCTGGTCGAGCAGCACGACCCGGTACGCCGCCGGGTCGAAGTACTGCCGGGCGCGGGGCGTGCTGCCCGAGCCCGGTCCGCCGTGCAGCACCACGGCCGGTTTGCCGTCCGGGTTGCCGCACACCTCCCAGTACACGTGGTGCCCGTCGCCGACGTCGAGCATGCCGTGGTCGTACGGCTCGATCTCCGGGTACAGCACAGTGCCTCCCTCTGGATACAACAGTGCTGTTATATTAGTGCTTACAGAATCGGCGGGAACATCGACCGCACGTCCGCGCCGCCGACCCAGAGCCCGATTGCGAACGCGGTCGTCGCTTCCAGCAACTCGGCCCGCTCCAGCGGTCCGCCGTCCACCGGCACGCACCCGATCGATCGCACCAGCTCCCGCACGACGTCCAGCGCGTCGGCCGAATCCCCGCACAACGGCACCCCGAGCGGCCGTCCCTCGAACGTGAACGACGGCTGCCGCCACACGTCCACGTGGCAGAGGTTGAACGCCTTCACCACCCGCGCCTTCGAGGCGGCCGCGAGCCGTGCGGCGGCACGCGGCTCGTCCAGCACGAACCGGCCCGGTACCACCGAGTTGGTGCAGTCGATCACCACTCGGCCCGGCGCGTGCCCGAGCACCTCCGCCGCCACCGCCGCCGGCACGGCCAACAGCACCGCGTCCCCGAACGCCGCCGCGTCCGCCGGTGACCCCGCGACGGCTCCGATCCCGGCCGCCAACGCCTTCGAGCGCTCCGGTGACCGCCCGCCGATCACCACCTCGTGCCCCGCCTCGACCCAACGCCCACCCAGCGCGTCGGCCATCCCGCCCGACCCCAGCACACCGATCCGCACGATTTCCCCTTTGTCCGGAGTGATTGGCTTGAGCCGACGCTAAAGAGCCCGACGGGCACCAAATGGTGTCCACGACACAGGGGGCCGATCGTGGACTTCCTCGCCGACTGCCGCGCCAGGCAGGCGTTCGACCTGCTGGCCAACACCTGGAACCCGGTGGTGCTGCACGCGTTGCGGCACGGCCCGCGCCGGCCCGCCGAGCTGCGCCGCGTGATCGGCGGCATCCGGCCGAAGGTGCTCACGGAGACCGTGCGCCGGTTGGAGGGCGCCGGGCTGGTGGCCCGGACGGTGTGGCGCGACCGGGTCGAGTACGGGCTCACCGACCTCGGGCGCAGCCTGCTCGAGCCGATCGACGCGCTCGGCCGGTGGGCGCACGAGCGGGGTGACGAGGTCCGGCTTGACGGCTGAAGTTGACGGCTGAAGCAAAACGGTGTTTTATAACGTTGTTGTGTAACACTGTTCTACGAAGGTGGGTCGTGATGGGCGTGCGGGCCGGGTTCGAGAGCCTCGACCGGGAAGTCGTCGTCGACCTGGAGGTGCGCGGCGAACTGCCGCCGTGGCTGGCCGGCACGTTGGTGCGCAACGGTCCCGCCAAGTTCGAGACCGGCAAGGGGTCGTTCCGCCACTGGTTCGACGGCCTGGCGATGCTGCACCGCTTCGGCTTCGCCGACGGGGCCGTCACCTACCGCAACCGGTACCTGGACACGCCCAGCTTCCGCTCGGCGCGCGACGACGGCCACATCGCGTTCGGCGAGTTCGCCACCGACCCGTGCCGCTCGATCTTCAACCGCTTCTTCACCCGCCCCGCGCTGCGCCGCACGTCGAACGCCAACGTCAACGTGACGTCCGACGGCGACCGGGACTTCGCGCTCACCGAGACGCCCATCGCGGTGGAGTTCGACCGCGAGACCCTGGCGACCGTCGGCCTGGCCGACCACGGCGACGCGATCTCCGGTCACGTCACCACCGCGCACCCGCACCGGGCGCCGCTCACCGGCGACCTGGTCAACTACGTGCTGAAGTTCGGCAGGCGCAGCGTCTACCAGGTCTACCGGCAACGCGGCCCCGCCCGGGAGCTGATCGCCTCCCTGCCGGCCGATCGTCCGGGCTACCTGCACAGCTTCGCCGTCACCGAGCGGCACGTCGTGCTGGCCGTGTTCCCGTTCGTGGTCAACCCGCTGTCGTTGCTGCTGCGCGCCAGGCCGTTCATCGAGAACTACCGGTGGCGGCCGGAACTGGGCACCCGGTTCGTGGTGTTCGACCAGCGGGACGGCTCGGTGGTCGCCGACGAGCGCACGGACGCGTTCTTCGCGTTCCACCACATCAACGCCTACGACGAGGACGGCCGGGTCGTCGTGGACATCGCCGCGTACCCGGATTCCGCGGTGGTCGACGCGCTGTACCTGGACGAGGTGCGCGGTGAGGGGGAACTGCCGTCGGCGTTCCCGACGCGGTACGAGGTCGACCTCTCGGGTGGCGGTATCCGGTCGCGGCGGCTCGCGTCGGACTCGTTGGAGTTGCCCCGCATCGCGTACGGGTCGCACAACGGTCGTGCCTACCGGTACGCCTACGGCGTCGGCTCCCGCGACAACGGCACGCGCGACTTCCTCAACCAGCTGGTGAAGGTGGATGTCCTCAGTGGACGGACGAGTCGCTGGCACGAGCCCGGCCGCTACCCGGGCGAGCCGGTGTTCGTGCCCGCGCCCGGTGCGCGTGCCGAGGACGACGGTGTGCTGCTGTCAGTGGTGCTCGACGCCTCGGTCGGGCGGTCCGGTCTGCTGGTGCTCGACGCGGCCACGTTCACGGAGCTCGCGCGGGCCGACGTGCCGCACGCCATCCCGTTCGGCTTCCACGGTCAGTTCACGTCGGGTTGCGCCACGTCGCGCGGGGTCACGTCGCGTCGATCGTGAGCACGCAGCCGTCGGGGTCGACGACGGGGACGTCGGGCTCGTCGAACCAGAGGCCGTTGTCTCCGAGGTAGCGGAACCGGTGCGTGCCGGGGGAGAGGATCACGGTCACCGTGCGCGTGCCGTCGCGGCGGGGCAGCAGCTCGTGCACGCCGGGGGTCCAGTCGTTGAACGTGCCGACCACGCTCACCGGCCCGCGCGGCTGGTCGAGGGGCAGTGAGAAGGTCACGCGGCGCTTCGGGCCGAACAGGCGAGTGCTGTGGAGCATCGTTCTCCCTCGCGAGTCGATCTTGCCATGCCTTCGGGACCACCAGCGTCGCGGCGCGGTGGCAACCTTTCAAGCCGGCGCGCCTGTTCGAAGTGGACGGTCACCCATCGGTGTGACGTGAACGCGTGCTCCCTCCGCAGCCCTCGTCGTCCAACCGAACCCGCGCATTGTGGACCGGCATTGTGGAGCACGCCCGACAACCGCGCCCCTGACCGTCCTATCCGGAACCCTTGCAGCTCCTGAGGCGACGGACGCTCCAGCCGGGCACAATGGATCAATAGACGCCGCCACCCCAGCCGCCGTACCGGCCTCGGCGATCACCCCAACGGGCGAATGAAGTGTCAATGGGCACCTTGTCGAGCCCGACCCGCGTTCGGAACGTGAGGCCCGCGCGGCGTCGCTGCCGGTGAGTCGCGAGCAGCTCACTGCGCTCGTCGAGTTCGTGGACGCACCGGTGGCCTGGAGAGGTTGGCTTGGAGGGGTGTGACCGCACCCTGCGCCACACCCGGTCGTGGGTCGACGGCCAAGGGCGCGAGTGCCGGGGCCACGAGTGCGAGGCAGGGGAGTGAGTGGGGGAAGGAGGGGTGTTCACTCTTTTCCACTTCAACTTATAGCGCACAGGGGGGCTTGCGGCAAGACCCCGGGGGTGCCGCAGAATCGTCGGCCGTAGGGAATGAGCTGCGGTAACGGGGGTGTGGCATGGGTGGGGCCGGGGTTGGGGGACGGGTGGGAGAGCGGGATCACAAATGGTGCACGGGTTGCAAAGTTGCAGTCAGTGCAGGTTTTTCCTTACCCTGATCGAGTGACCACGCAGGCGGCCGAAGGGCTTCGTGACCGCAAGAAGCGGCAGACCCGCAGGGCTTTGGGGCGCGCGGCCGTCCGCCTGGTCGCCGAGCACGGCCTCGACCACGTGACCGTCGAGGACATCAGCGCCGCCGCCGACGTCTCGCCGCGCACGTTCTTCAACTACTTCGCCGGCAAGGAGGACGCCGTCCTCGGCCCCGACCCGGACGCCGGCCCACGCGTCCGCGCCCGCGTGCTCGCCCAACCGGCAGACCTGTCCGCCGCCGCGGCGGTGCGCGAGGCACTGCTGGCCGAGGTCGCGGCGGAGTTGGCGGACGACCGCGAGCTGTGGCTGCAACGGATGCGCGTGGTCCAGCAGCACCCGGTGCTGCTGGCCAGGCTGTTCTTCGGCGGCGAAGCCCTGGAACGCGACCTGGTCGCCGGCATCGCCGAACGGGTCGGCCTGCCCGCCGACGACACCTACCCGCTGCTGCTCGGCGCGGCGGCGGGCGCGGCGTTCCGGGTGGCGGTGGCCCGGTGGTCCAGCACCGACGCACCGCTGCACGACCTGCTCGCCGAAACGCTCGACCTGATCGCCGCGGGGCTCGCCGACCCGCCCCGGAGCCACGGCGGCTGAACCACCGCCGCAACCCCGCCGCACCACAGCCGAACCCACGCCCGGACACGACCGGACCACGGTTCTGCACCACCGCGTCACCTTCGAAGACAACACTGGGGGATCCGATGTCCACCGAAACCGGCACGACTTCGCGCCGGGACGTCGTGCAAGCGATGTCCGGCCTCATGCTGGGCATGTTCATGGCCATCCTCGCGTCGACCATCGTGTCGAACGCGTTGCCGCGCATCATCGCGGACCTGCACGGTTCGCAGTCCGTCTACACCTGGGTCGTCACGACCGAACTGCTGGCCATGACGGCGACCGTGCCGCTGTGGGGCAAGCTCGCCGACCTCTACAGCCGCAAGCTGCTGATCCAGCTCTCGCTCGGCCTGTTCGTGGTCGGCTCGCTCATCGCGGGCTTCGCCCCGAACGTCGAGGTGCTCATCGCGAGCCGCATCGTGCAGGGCCTCGGCGCGGGCGGCATGACGGCACTGGCCACGATCGTGATGGCGGCGATGATCCCGCCGCGCGAGATGGGCCGCTACGCCGGCATCTTCGGCGCCGTGTTCGGCGTCGGCACGGTCGCGGGCCCCCTCATCGGCGGCGTCATGGTGGACACCTCGTGGCTGGGCTGGCGCTGGTGCTTCTTCATCGGCGTCCCGTTCACCCTCGCCTCGATCTTCCTGCTCCAGCGCACGCTGCACCTGCCGGTCGTGCGCAAGGAGGTCAAGATCGACTACCTGGGCGCGGTGCTGATCGTCGGCGGTGTCTCCACGCTGCTGGTGTGGTCGACGCTGGCGGGCCACCAGTTCGAGTGGGCCTCGGCCTGGACCGCGCTGCTCGTGACGGTCGGCGTGGTGCTGCTGGGCCTGGCCGTGTGGGTCGAGTCGCGGGCGGCCGACCCGATCGTGCCGCTGACGATCTTCGCCAACCGCACGGTGGCGCTGACCACGTTGGCCAGCGCGCTGGTCGGTGTCGCGATGTTCGGCGGGACGGTGTTCCTGTCGCAGTACTTCCAGATCGGCATGGGCAAGACGCCCACGCAGGCGGGCCTGATGAGCCTGCCGATGATCTTCGGCCTGCTGGTGTCGTCGACCGTCGCCGGTCAGCTGATCACCAAGTGGGGCAAGTGGAAGGCGTTCTTGGTCGCCGGTGGCGTGATCATGGTCGGCGGGATGCTGCTACTGGCCACGATCGACGCGAACACCAGCGTGTTCGTGGTCAGCGTGCACATGGCCGTGCTGGGCATCGGCGTCGGCATGCTCATGCAGAACCTGGTGCTGGCCGCGCAGAACGACGTGCCCGCCCGCGACCTCGGCAGCACGACGTCGACCCTCACGTTCTTCCGCAGCCTCGGCGGCGCGATCGGCGTGAGCGCGCTGGGCGCGGTGCTGGCGAACCGGGTGACCGCGTTGAGCGAGGAGAAGTTCGGCCCGGCGCCCACCGGCGGCGAGGCGACGGTGCCCGACCTGGCGCTGCTGCCGGAGCCGGTGCGGGTGATCGTGCGCGAGATCTACGCCACGGCCACCGCCGAGCTGTTCCTGATCGGCGCTCCGATCGCCGTGCTGGCGCTGGTGGCGGTGCTGTTCATCAAGGAGAAGCCGCTCAAGACGCTCAGCGGTGACGAGCGGTTGGCGGCGGAGATGGCCGCCGGCCACTGACGGGCCACTCGCGACCACCAGCCGCCCTGCGGCTCGACGGCGGGAAGACACGGCGTCGCACTTGTCCGGCTCACGGTCGGACAAGTGCGACACTTTCGCGCGTGTCAGGACTGCGCGAACGCAAGAAGCTCGCCACCCGGACGGCGTTGGCCGACGCCGCCCTGCGGCTGTGCGTGGAGCACGGCCTCGACGGGGTGACGGTCGAACAGGTGGCCAACGAGGCGGGCGTCTCGCTGCGCACGTTCTTCAACTACTTCTCCTCCAAGGAGGAGGCCGTGGTCGCGGGTGACGTCGCGACGGCCGCCGCGTTCGTCCACGCCTTCGCCGCCCGGCCCGGGGAGGAGCCGGTGCTGCCGGCGTTGCAGGCGGCTTTGGTGGACGTCGTGCCCGACCGAATCGACCCGGAACGGGTGGCGCAGCTGCGCGTGTTGCGCCGCACGCCCGCCCTGCTGCCGCACCAGATCGCCGCGTTCGCCGTGCAAGAACGGGAGCTCGCCGCCGTCGTCGCCGCACGGGTCGGCGTCGACCCGGCCACCGACCTCTACCCGGCGATGTTCGCGGCCACCGTGATGGCGACCCTGCGGGTGGTCGTCGGCTGGTGGCTGGACGCCACCGAACGCCCCGAACTGTCGGAGCTGATCGGCGTGATGATCGAACGGCTGGACGCGGGTTTCGCCGCCGTCCACCCGAGCGGGGACTCAGGACTCCCGTATCGCTCCCACCCGGGACGCAGCAGGCCGAAATCGGGCGCACCCGGGTGAACAGGCGTGCACGGCCCACCTGGATGACGTATCCCGGTATGGGCGGACAGCGGGGGTGTCGCGCTCGAGGGTGTTGCGCTGTCGGGATGTTCGTGCGCCGCGGCCGGGTGACCCGGGCCTTCGGCATCGGTGCAGGTCCCCGGCGTGCCGGGAGTCCCGGACGACCCCGAAGTTCCGGCAGCGGCGAAGAAGGACCTGCGGTTGCGCGCAACCCGCCCGCCGCCACCCCGCCGTCGTGCTCGGCGTGGTCGTCGGAGACCGCCTGCTCCCTGCTCTGCCTGCTGGGCTGAGCGCGGCACACGCCAACCGGCCGGTGGGGGCGTTCGTCCCCACCAGCCGGGACGCGCGTGGTCAGTCGCCGATGGTGATGGGCTTGGCGTCGACCGGGTCGACCGTGGTGACGTCCGCCGCGCCGCAGGCGCTCAGCAGTTCGGCGCGCTTGTCCGCGTCCGCGTACTCCTGGCCGAAGTGGAACGGCAGCGCGAACTTCGGCCGGGTGGCCGCCACCAGTTCGCCGAGGTCCTCGGCCGTCATGTGGCCGCGGCGGTGGATGCTCTCGCCCACGTCGCGCGTCAAGCCGAACGCCTCACCGATCAGGACGTCGCAGCCGGCGAAGTCGTGCTGGTGCGAGGGCACCGGGCCGGTGTCGGCGGTGAACCCGATCTTCGCCCGATCGGTTTCGACCACGACGCCGTAGCACGGCACCGGGTGGTCCGTCGGCACGAGGCGCATCGTCAGCTGCCCGCCCAGCGCCACGGCCTCCTCGGCGCACTCGACCCACGCGAGGTCGAACACCCGTTCGGGGTATTGGACCTGCAGCAGCTCCTTGAGCCCGGCCAGGACCGACGGGTGTCCCACGACCGTGAGCTTGAGCAGCGGGACGTCACCCTCCCGGTTGAGCAGGCTGCGGGTGAACACGAAGTTGGCGAACCCGCCGGCGTGGTCGGAGTGCAGGTGCGACACGTACACGTGGGTGACGTCGGTAGGTGACAACCCGGCGGCCTGGAGCCTGCCGACGGGGTCGACGCCGACGTCGAGCATCACCTCGGCGTCGTCCACGGCTAAGTGGAACGACGTGGTCGGGCCGGCGCTCGAATTCGACCAATGGCCCAGAGTGGTCACGAGGATGTCAGTCGTCACGGATGACCTCGATTCAGGGGGATGGCGGTCATGGCTCCGCAGGCCCTCTCGGGCAGGGCGGAGCGACGACCCGGGATGTCCTTTGTGGTCACCGCCCGGATTTCCGGCCCCAGCGGCGGGTGAAGTCGAATCCGGCGGTAAGCCCATCTCGGAGTGCCCGTGGCGAAAGTCGGCCAAACGCCGCCGATCGGGGCGCGGTCGGCGTGCTCACCGACCGTCGGCTCGCGGGGCTCAGGCGTCCCAGGTGATCGGGAGCGCGTGCACGCCGTAGACCAGCATGTCGTCGCGCATCGGGACCTCCGCCGCCGGCACGGCCAGTCGCAGTCCGGGCAGCCTGCTCAGCAGTCCGGTGAACCCGACCGCCATCTCCACCCGGGCCAACTGCTGGCCGAGGCACTGGTGCACGCCGTGCCCGAACGCCAGGTGCGGCCCGCGCTCGCGGGTCACGTCCAGCACGTCCGGCCGGGGGTAGTGGTGCGGGTCGCGGTTGCCCGCGGGCACGGAGACCAGCACGGTCGAGTCGGCCGGGACGACCTCGCCCGCGATCTCCACCTCCGCCGTCGTGGTGCGGACGACTCCGAGGTGGACGATCGACAGGTAGCGCAGCAGCTCCTCGACCGCGCCGGGGATCAACGTGGGGTCGTCGTGCAGGGCGGCGAGCTGCCGGGGGTGCTCCAGCAACGCGAACGTGCCCAGCGCCAGCATGTTGGCCGTCGTCTCGTGGCCCGCGACCAGCAGCAGGTTCGCCATGCCGATCAGCTCGTCGTCGGTGAGCGTCGGGTCGGCCTCGATCAGGCCGGACAGCATGTCGTCGGTCGGCGTGGCCCGCTTGGCGCGCACGAGGTCGTGCATGAACGCGCGCAGTCCGTCGGCGAGCCGCATCATCTCGGCCACGGGCAGGTCCAGGCGCAGCAGCTTCCCGGTGCGCTCCTGGAACTCGCCGCGGTCGGCGTACTCGACGCCGAGCAGCTCGCAGATCACCAGTGACGGCACCGGCAGCGCGAAGGCCTGTACCAGGTCGGCGCCCGGTCCGGCGGCGATCATCGCGTCGAGGTGGTCGTCGACGATCCGCTGGATGCGCGGTTCGAGCTGACGCATCCGCCGCACGGTGAACTGGCCGGTGAGGAGCTTGCGGTAGCGGGTGTGCTCGGGCGGGTCCATGGTGATGAAGCTGCCCGCCCGAGCCCGCTTGTCGGTCAACCGCGCGCGGACCGGCTGGGGCAGCTTCTCCAGGACGCGGCGGCTGCGGAACCGGTCCGAGCTCAGCCGCGGGTCGCCGAGCAGGGTGCGGGCCAGCTCGTGGCTGGTGACGATCCACACCGGGTCGCCGTCGAGCATGGTCATCCGGTGCACCGGCCCCTGCTCGCCGAGGCGGGTCAAGGCCTCCGGCGGGTTGAACGGGCCGGCGTCACGTCGGGTGAGCTCGGGCGGCAGGGGGACGGTCGGCCGGCCGGTGGAGGGGCGTTTCTCCTGGGAAGCGGTGGTCATCGACGGTCCGTTCCCGACCCGGCGTGACCGGGCCGCTGCTCGGTGTGGTGGGCGTGACCCACGGTACCAAAACGTGCACTCTGTGCAGCTTTTTCGTGTAACTCACTGCACAACGCGAAATCTTGCACGTCGTGCAAGATTGAGCGATAGTTGTATGTGGCAAGCAATGCGGAGAGACAGGGGGACGGCATGGACGCCGTCGCGCGGGAGCTGGAAGACCGGGTGCGGGACCTGCTGAGGGTCGTGCGGATGGTCAAGCAGCGACACCACGCGCTGCCTCCCGGCCTGATCGGCACGCTCGGCCTGATCGCCCGCGCCGGCGCGGAACCCACCGGGTGCCACGCCAAGCAGTTGGCCGCCAGCGCCGGGCTCGACCCGTCCACGGTGAGCCGGGCGGTGGCCGCGCTGGTCGCGAACGGCCTGGTCGAACGGCGTGCCGACCCCGACGACGGCCGCGCCAGCATCCTCGTGGTGACCGAACGCGGTCACGCCGAGCTGGCCGCCGCCCGGGACTGGTACGACCGGCTGCTCGGCCGCGCGCTCGCCGACTGGAGCCCTGAAGAGGTCGAGGCGCTGACCAGCTCCCTGGGCCGCCTGACCATTGACGTCGAAGGAGCCCTCGGCTCCACCTTGGAGGCCGCGCGATGAGCGCACCCGCCACCGCCAACGGCACGATGAGCCACCGCCAGGTCCTGGAGGCTCTGAGCGGTCTGCTGTTGGTGCTGTTCGTCGCGATGCTCAGCGGCACCGTCGTCTCGACGGCGTTGCCGCAGATCATCGGTGCGCTCAACGGCTCGCAGACGCAGTACACCTGGGTGGTCACCGCCACCCTGCTCACCGCGACCGCCACCACCCCGGTCTGGGGCAAGCTCGCGGACCTGTTCGACAAGAAGACCCTGGTCCAGGTCGCCATCGTGATCTTCGTGGTCGGCTCGGTGGTCAGCGGCTTCGCGCAGAGCGCGGGCCAGCTCATCGCGGCACGCGCGTTCCAGGGCATCGGCGTCGGCGGTTTGCAGGCGCTGGTGCAGGTGGTGATCGCGGCGATGATCCCGCCGCGCGAGCGCGGCCGGTACAACGGCTACCTCGGCGGCGTGATGGCGTTGGCCACGGTCGGCGGGCCGCTGCTCGGCGGTCTCATCGTGGACACCTCGTGGCTGGGCTGGCGCTGGTGCTTCTTCATCGGCGTGCCGGTCGCGGTGATCGCGTTGTTCGTGCTCCAGGCCACGTTGAAGGTGAAGACGGTCCGGCGCGACGACGTGAAGATCGACTACCTGGGCGCGAGCCTGATCGCGGTCGGCGTGAGCGTGCTGCTGGTGTGGATCTCGTTCGTGGACGGCTCGTTCGCGTGGCTGTCGTGGCAGAGCTTCGCCATGGTCGGCGCGTCGGTGGCGCTGCTGGGCGGCGCGGTCGCGGTCGAAGCGCGTGCGGCGGAACCGGTGGTGCCGCTGGGGATCGTGAAGCAGCGCACGACGGCGTTGGCGATCCTGGCCAGCGTGGCGGTGGGCATGGCGATGTTCGGCGGCGCGGTGTTCCTCGGCCAGTACTTCCAGATCGGCCGCGGCTACAGCCCGACCGAGGCCGGCCTGCTGACCATCCCGATGATGGTGGGCGTGCTGGGCGCGTCCATCGTGTCGGGGCGGCTGATCACCAAGACCGGCCGGGTCAAGCCCTACATCGTGGTGGGCGCGGCGACGCTGGTGCTCGGGTTCCTCGCGCTGGGGCAGATCGACCACGACACGTCGCTGGTCCTGGTCGGCGGCGCGATGCTGCTGGTCGGCACGGGTGTCGGGTTGAGCATGCAGAACCTGGTGCTCGCGGTGCAGAACACGGTGCCGTTGAAGGACATCGGCGCGGCCAGCTCCACCATCGCGTTCTTCCGGTCGCTCGGCGGCACGATCGGCGTGTCGGTGCTCGGCGCGGTGCTGGCGCGCCGGGTCGAGGACGCCATCACCCGCGACCTGACCGCCGCGGGCATCCCCGTCGGCGGCGCGGGTGGCGGCAACCTCAACCTGAACGTGCTGCCGGACGCGGTGCAGCACATCGTCCGCAACGCGTACGGCGACGCCACCGGCCACATCTTCCTGATCTCCTCGGCCATCGCGGTGATCGGCGTGGTCGCGGCCCTGCTGCTCAAGCCGATCACCCTGCGCTCCAGCCTCGACCTGGCGGAGGCCAAGCCGACCGTCGGCGCGGCTTCCTAGGGAGTCGCTCCGGTTGGCGAGAACCCGTTGAGGTGTGGCACTCCGGCCACTGCCGCGCCGGCTGCGGCGCTCCTAACGTCCAGGGCGGAACGTTTTCCTGCGACGACAAGGACCGCCAACCATGGTCGTGGTCTCGGCACTGCTCATCGGCGTGCTGTACGTGCTCCTGAACTCCTTCGTCCCCGACCGGCACCGCCGACCGTTCAACGCGGTCATGGTCGGCGGCGCCGGTGCGGCGTACCTCAGCGGCGGCGGGTTGGGGGCGTGGGAGTTCGCCATCACCGCCGTCATCACGCTCTGCGCCTACCGCGGGCTGACGTCGTGGACGTGGATCGGCATCGGGTGGCTCGTGCACACGGCCGCCGACGTGGCGCACCACGTGCACGGCAACCCGATCGTGCCGTTCGCCGAGCACTCGTCGCTCGGTTGCGCGATCTGCGACCCGGTGATCGCCCTGTGGGCGTTCGCGGGCGGTCCGGGCTTCCGGTCAATGACCCCCGCAGCACTCGTGCGGGCTTTCCGCCTCCGCCGGGCGCAGCACGCCACCGACGGCGGGCTCCACGAGTAGCAGCAGCTCGCCGTCCCGGCACACCGGGCGCACGAAGCCCAGCGTCTGCACCGGGTCGGTCGGCGCGACGTCGACACCGATGCCGACCACCCGGTCGATCGCCGACCCCGCCACCACCTCGGCCGCGGGGTGCGTGCCGGTGAGCGCCGACTGGCCGGGGAACCGGACGCACCGGCCGTCGACGCGGTCGCGGCCCGCCCGGGCGGCACGCGCGGCGGGCGTGTCGGAGTCGTCGAGCACGGCCACCGGACCGCCCAACGCCTCCGCCAGCCGATCCAGGTCCACCTCACCGGTCACGTGCGCGGACAGCGCGGTGACGGCGACCGGCCCGGACCGGTCCGTGTGCGTGCACACGAAGTCCGCCGCCACGCCGTCGAACGCCGCCAGCAGCAGCGCGTCCACGTGCGCCGCGCCGTGCTCGCCGGGCAGCGCGGGCACGGCGCCGAGCCACGTCATCAGATGACGTCCACGAACACCGGGTTCGCGTAGAACCACAGGTCCGCCCACGGGTCGGCGTCACCGATCACGTCCATCACCGGGTTGCCGTCGGAGGTCAGCCGGTTGCCGTCCGAACCGCGCAGCCGCAGGTAGAACGCGCCTTCCACGCGGCGGAACGCGTGCGTGAACTTCACCGTGCCGCGCGCGGTGCGGGAGACCTCGAACGACTTCACCACCTGCGTGGCCGGCGCGGAGAACGCGTCGCGGTCGGCCACCGGGCCGGTGATCGGGCCGGCGATCAGGTCCACCTTCGCCAACCGCGGCACCACGCCCGCGAAGTTCGCGCCCCGCGCCAGGTCGACCTCGATCACCACTTCGACGTCGTCGCCGCGCCGGACGAACGTGCGACCGCCGATCGTGACGCCCCGGTTGTCGCCCTCGCCGAGCGACCGGACCCGCAGGTTCAGCCCGTCGATGATCCGCCCGTGCACCGCGACGACCTTGCCGCCCTGCATGCCGCGCATCACGTCCACATAGGACTTGGAGTCCGCGCCGACCAGCGTGGAGCTGTAGAAGCCGGGCCAGTAGTCGCTCTCGACCTGCGGCACGCCGGTGTCGATGGGCGCGCCGCGGCTGCCGGTCGTGTTGTGGTCGCCGGTGCCCTGCTTGTGGGTGTCCAGGTGCACCCGGTGAGAGTCGGACGTGGCGGTGACCCACCACGGCCTGCCCTCGGCCAGCAGCGAGTCCCACAGGCCACCGACCTTCGCGGTCATCCAGTCGAACCCGCCGTAGGTGCGGTAGGGGTTCTCCGTCGCGGTCGGCGCGAAGCCGGGGAAGCTGTCCTGGTTGGGCGAGGCGTCGTAGAGCCCGCGCGCGGCGCCGCGACCGCCGTTCGCGGTCGGGATGCCCGCCGCCTGGTGGCCGGGCGCGCCCTCCATGCCCACGGCCACGCCGGGCGCCGCGTCGCGCCAGCCGCGGAACTCGTGCGGGCTGTCCACGCCGCGCCGGGCCGGGTGGTTGGCGAACATCAGCGCGATCTCCGTGCGGCCGGCGAGCACCTGCGCCTCCAGGTACCGCAGGGCCGCCAAGGCGTACGGCTCGCCGTCGGCCGACGTGGAGCGGGTGATCAGGCCCTTGCCGCCGTTCGCGACCGGCGTGGACAGGACGCCGCCGTCGTAGGCGGCCTCGAACGCGCGCAGGATGTCGACGGTGGACCGGCCGGGCGGCAGGAACACGGTGGCGTGCTCGGCGCCCGGGATGTTCCACTCCAGGCCCTGGTAGACCAGCACGTCCCGGTGCGACCTGCGGGCGCGCTCGATGTCCGGCGCGACCTGGTCGATGGAGAACTTCTGGTGCGCGACGCCGCCGTGGTCGGTGATCACGACCCAGTCCAGGCCGTGCTCGCGCGCCTTGGCGACCTGCTGCGCGACCTCGTACTGGGCGTCGTTGGAGTACTTGGTGTGGATGTGGTGGTCGCCCGCGAACCAGCGCCCGCGCCCGCCCCACGGGTTCACCGGCGTGGCCGGCCGGTCACCGTGCGCGTGGGCGGGCAGCGCGCCCATCGTGGTCGCCACGCCGGCCGCGCCCAGACCGGCCAGGAACCGGCGTCGCGCCACCGAGAGCGGCCGGTCGTCCCGGGCGTCGCGCCAGCTGCCCTCCACTTCCTCGTGGTGGTGCTCGTGGGTGTGGCCGTGGTGGTGGTCGTGCGACATGCGGAACTCCGATCATGACCCGAACGGCGGCAGGCCGAAGTATCGTTTTGCGGCCATGCGCCGGGTGGTGCGCGGAGTCGAACTCCCGGTGAACACTCGACGCGGGCGTGGGACCGTCAAGACGGCGTAAAGGACCGGGGTTGCACCACGCCGGGAAACGGGCGCGCGCACACTGGGGCCGTGGACGGCAAGCGCAAGCGCGGCGAGCTGAGGATCTACCTCGGCGCGGCGCCCGGGGTCGGCAAGACGTTCGCCATGCTCGGCGAGGCGCACCGGCGCAAGGCCCGGGGCACGGACGTCGTGGTCGGCCTGGTCGAGACGCACGGCCGGGAGAACACCGCGGCCCTGCTCGACGGCCTGGAGCAACTGCCCCGCCGCCACCTCGCCCCCAACGACCACCACCCCACCGACCTCCCGGCGACCTCGCCGCCGTCTGCGGAGCAGCGGCCATCCAACACAGAGATGGACGTCGACGGCCTGCTGGCCCGGCGGCCCGAGGTGGCTGTGGTGGACGAGTTGGCCCACACCAACCTGCCCGGGTCGCGCAACGCCAAGCGGTGGCAGGACGTCGAGGAGCTGCTCGACGCCGGGATCGACGTGTTGTCGACGGTCAACGTGCAGCACTTGGAGTCGCTCAACGACGTGGTCGAGCGGATCACCGGCGTGCGGCAGCGCGAGACCGTGCCGGACGAGGTGGTGCGGCGCGCCGAGCAGGTGGAGCTGGTCGACCTCACGCCGGAGGCGCTGCGCCGCCGCCTGGCGCACGGCAACGTGTACGCCGCGCACAAGATCGACGCGGCGCTGGGCAACTACTTCCGGGTCGGCAACCTCACCGCGTTGCGCGAACTGGCCCTGCTGTGGGTGGCCGACCAGGTCGACGTCGCGTTGCAGCGCTACCGCTCGGAGCAGAGCATCACCGACACCTGGGAGACCAGGGAACGGGTCGTGGTCGCGATCAGCGGCGGCCCGGAGAGCGAGACCCTGATCCGCCGCGCCCGGCGCATCGCGGCGCGCGCGGGCGCGGAGCTGCTGGTCGTGCACATCATGCGCGGTGACGGGCTGGAGGGCGTGTCGCCGCAGCTGGTGGCGGGGTTCCGGCGGGTGACCGAGGACGTCGGCGCGACGTTCCACACCGTGGTCGGCGACGACGTGCCCACCGCCCTGCTCGACTTCGCCCGCGGCGTGAACGCCACGCAGCTCGTGCTGGGCACGTCGCGCCGCTCGCGGCTGGCCAGGGTGTTCGACGAGGGCATCGGCGCGGCGACCGTCCAGGAGTCCGGGCCGATCGACGTGCACATGGTCACGCACGACGAGGCCCGTCGTGGCCCGCGCCGCCGCTGGACGGCCGCCGCGCACCCCCGGTACCGCAAGCTGCTCGGCTGGGTGCTGGCGGTCCTGCTGCCCGGCGCGGTGACCGGGATCGGGCTGCTGCTGGGCGAGGGCCTGACGTTCTCCACCAACCTGGTCGGGTTCTTCCTGGCCACGGTGGTGGTCGCGCTGGTCGGCGGGCACGGTCCGGCGCTGGCGGCGGCGTTCCTCGGCGCCGGGCTGCTGAACTTCTTCTTCACCCCGCCCTACTACACCCTGGCCATCGCGACGGCGGCGAACCTGGTCACGCTCGTCGCGATGCTGGTGGTGGCGGTGCTGGTCGCGCTGGTCGTGGACCGGGCGGCGCGGCTGGCCGAGCAGGGCGCGCGGGCCCGCACCGAGGCCGCGCTGCTCGCCTCCTACGCGCGCACGGTGCTGACCAGCCCGTTCCCGCTGGCCCGGCTGTTGGAGAAGGTGCGGGAGAACTTCGCGCTGGAGTCGGTGGCGTTGCTGGAGCGGCGCGACGGGGAGTGGGAACGGGTGGCGTGCGCCGGCCCGCGGCCGTGCGCCGAGCCGGACGAGGCGGACGTGGACGTGCCCGTGACGGCGGACGTGCACCTGGCGCTGCGCGGCCGGGCGCTGCCGGCGGCGGACCAGCGGGCGCTGGAGGCGGCGGCCGGTCAGGCGTTGATGGCGTTGCGGCAGCAGCGGATGGCCGCCGAGACGGCCGAGGCGCAGCGCCGCGCGGAGACCACGGAGCTGCGCACCGCGTTGCTGTCCGCCGTCGGCCACGACCTGCGCACCCCGCTGACCTCGATCAAAGCCGCCATCGGCAGCCTGCGCGACATCGACCTGGAACTGTCCGATGAGGACACCTCCGAGCTGCTGGAGACCGTCGAGGTGTCCGCGGACCGGCTGACCGGCCTGATCGACAACCTGCTCGACTCGTCACGGCTGGCCACCGGCGCGGTCGTGCCGCAACTGCGTGCGGTGACGTACGACGAGGTGGTGGCGCGCGCTCTGGCCGGCATCGACGAACGCCGCACGGTGTCCGTGGACGTGGCCGAGCACCTGCCACCCGTGCTCGCCGACCTCGGCCTGCTCGAACGCGTGGTGGCCAACGTGATCGACAACGCCCTGCGGCACGGCAGGCTCACCCCGCGCCGCGTGGTCGACGTGGACGGCGACGGCCGGATCCAGGCCGACGAGCCGGAGGTCGCGGTGCGCGCCAGCGCCTACGGCGACCGGGTGGAGCTGCGGGTCGTCGACCACGGGCAGGGGCTGCCGAAGAACACGGCGAGCGCGGTGTTCGCCCCGTTCCAACGCCTCGGCGACCGCGACGCCACGCCCGGCATCGGCCTCGGGCTGAGCGTGGCGAAGGGGTTCGTGGACGCCATGGGCGGCGCCATCACGGCCGAGGACACGCCCGGCGGCGGCCTGACGATCGTCATCTCGCTGCCGATCGCCGCGGTGACGACGGCATGACCTCGGTCCTGCTGGTGGACGACGACCCGGAGATCGTGCGCGCGCTGCGGATCAACCTGAACGCCCACGGCTACCGGGTGCTCACCGCTTCGGACGGCGCGTCGGCGTTACGCGCGGTCGAGGAGTTACTGGCGGCCGAGGACGGACCCGACGTGATCGTGCTGGACCTCGGCCTGCCGGACCTGGACGGCCTCGACGTGATCACCGGCCTGCGCCGCGTCACGACCGCGCCGATCGTCGTGCTGTCCGCCCGGCTCGACTCGGCGGACAAGGTCCGCGCGCTGGACGCGGGCGCCGACGACTACGTGACCAAGCCGTTCGGCGTGGACGAGTTCCTGGCCCGGCTGCGCGCGGCCGTGCGCCGGTCGGGCGGGCGCCGGGCCGCGGCCGACGAGCCGCCGGTGCGCACGGCGTCGTTCACCGTCGACCTGACCGCGAAGAGGATCCACCGCGACGGCGCCGAGGTGCACCTGACGCCGACCGAGTGGGGCTTGCTGGAGGCCCTGGTGCGGGCGGGCGGCGAGGTGCTCAGCCCGCGCCGGCTGCTCACGGAGGTGTGGGGGCCGGCGTACACGTCGGCCACCCACTACCTGCGCGTCTACCTGGTCCAGCTGCGCCGCAAGCTCGAACCGGACCCCGCCCACCCGCGGCACCTGATCACCGAACCGGGCCGTGGCTACCGCTTCCAGCCGTGATCAGCGCTGCGGCGTCGCGGTGATCAGGGTCCACTTCACGGCCTTGACGGTGCCGTCGGCCGCGGTGCTGTCGCCGACGATCACGCCGCGTTCGTTCAACGCCGTCGGCCGGCTGTGCGTGCCGCGCGGCGAACCCAGGTACAGGACCTTCCCGGCGCGCCACACGAACGCGCGCGGCGCGTTGGCGTTGTCCGCCGTCGTCCAGCCGATCACGTCGCCCCGGTCGTTGATCGCGACCGCCAGCGAAGGCCCGGGCACGCCCAGGTCCACCGACCCGCCGCCGGCGGGCCACAGCGTCGCCCGCCGGACGCCGGACTCCGTGCTCCAGCCCACGACGTCGCCGCGCTCGTTGATCGCCTGGGTGCCGGGCGCCACCCCGCCCGACGTGGACAGCACCGTCACGGCGTCGCCCTCCCAGCGCAGGGCCAGCGCGTCCCGGCTGCCCGCGACCACCCCCGCCTCGTTGATCGCCCTGACGGAGTACCAGCCGGAGCCCGGCGCGGCGGCCAGCCGTGCGCAGTTCCCGGCGGCGTCGCAGCGGAAGGCGTAGTTGTCGGGGGGACCGAACATGGGCGCCTTCGACCCCACGACCATCCCGGCGTCGTTGATCGCGCTCAGCGACAGGTGCGCTCCACCGCCCACCGAGAGCCCTTCGTGCTTCGTGCCACGCCAGACCGTCGCGCCTTCCTGGTGGTAGCCGTACGGCGAGGTGGAGTACGTCATCGGCACCTCGCCACGGTTGTTGATCGCCGTTGCGCCCACCCAGCCGGAGCCGCCGGGCGTGATGTCGGTGACCTCGCCCTCGTGCCAGATCCACGGTTGCTGCACGTAGGGGCCGAGTTCCGGGACCTGCACCAGGCCGAGCACCTGGCCGACCTGGTTCAGCCCGGCGGCGTGGCCCTCGCCCAGATCGGTGGCGGTGTTGTCGCGCGCCCACCGCACGGCGTGCGACGTGCCGTTGCCGTAGGCGGTGCCGACGACCTGCCCGAGGTCGTTGACCGCGGTGACGTAGTGGTTGGGGTAGCCGGACAGACCGGGCAGTTCGGTGACGAGGGCGGCTGCCCGCGCGGCGGGCGCGGTCACCAGCGGCAGGGCCACGGCCAGCGCGAGGACGGCCGCGGGCGTGCGTAACTTGGGCATGGTCGCTCCAGTGCGAGATGTCCGCTGAATCGATCCGACGGTAGTCTCGGCGCGAGACCGCCGGCGTCGGCCGGACAGCGGAATCAGGGGGACCGTTGACCGCGGACGAAGTCCTGGCCCGGTTGAGCGAGAACGCCGAGGTCATCCGGCTGACCGGCGGCGTGGTCAACACGGTGTGGCACGTCCGCGGCCCGGACCGCGACGTCGTGCTCAAGACGTCCGAGGACGCGCCGCCGTCGTTGTTCCAGGTCGAGGCCGAGGGGCTGGCGGTGCTGCGGCGGCACGGCCTGCGCACGCCGGAGGTGCTCGACGTCGGCGCGGACTGGTTGCTGCTGGAGGCGCTGACCCCGAGGCCGCTGGAGACGGACGCGTTCTGGGAGAGCGCCGGGCGCGCGATCGCCGCGTTGCACGACGTGCGCGGCCCCCGGTTCGGTTGGGACCACGACGGGTGGTTGGGCGTGCTGCCGCAGCGCAACGACTGGCGCGACGACGGGCACGCGTTCTTCGCCGAGCACCGGCTGCTGCGCTACCTGGACGAGCCGAAGGCCGACGCCGTGCTGACGGCGGAGGACCGGGACGCGGTCGAACGGCTGTGCGCGCGGCTGCCGGAGATCGTGCCCGCCGCGCCGCCCGCGTTGACCCACGGCGACCTGTGGCACAACAACGTGGTGTCGACCGCGGCGGGCGAGCCGGTGTTCATCGACCCGGCGGTGTCGTGGACGTGGCCGGACGTGGACCTGAGCATGATGTTCTGCGGCGCCGACTCGCCCGCCCGGTTCTTCGACGCCTACCACGAGGTCCGGCCGCTGGACCGCGACTGGCGCGACCGGATGCCCGTGGTGTTCCTCCGGGAGGTCCTGAGCACGCTGGCGCACGAAGGCGACCGCTGGGGTTCCCTCGACTACCTCCGCGAAGTGCTGCGACCGTTCCGCCGCGTGCCCGCCGACTCGCCGGAAGCGGGCTCGATCGCCGGGCCTGAAGGAGGTCCCGCGTCGAGCTGATCGACCGGGGAGTTTGCCGGGGGAGTGTCAGGGCTACCCCAAGATTTTCCCCCTGACGTGGCCCACCCGCGGGGACGCGCACACGATGTGCGCCGTGGCGCGACGAAGCGCCGCCGCTCCTCGGAGGAGGTCGTCCGTGAACCGCTTCAGCTGGTGCGCGTCGCTCGCCGTGACGCTGACCGCGGTGCTCGCCGCGCCCGTGACCGCCGACACCGGGCAGGTCCCGTGTCCCGCGCGGCTGCCGGCGGACGCGACCTGCTACGGCGGGCAGGACGCCAACGGCGCGTTCGTCGCGTTCGCGATCCCGGCGGACTGGAACGGCTCGCTGGTCGTGCACTCGCACGGCGGCCCCGACCTGGCCGCGCCGACCGCGGACCGCCCGATCGAGGACCTGAACCGCTGGGCGGTGATGGTGCGCGAGGGCTACGCGCTGGCGGGCTCGTCCTACCGGCGCGGCGGATACGGCACCCGGATGGGTGCCGAGGACACCGAGAACGTGCGGAAGCTGTTCGTGCAACGGTTCGGCGTGCCGCGCAAGACGGTCCTGCACGGCCAGTCGTGGGGCGGGAACGTGGCCGCGAAGGCCATCGAGGCCTACGACTCGTACGACGCCGCCCTGCTCACCAGCGGCGTGCTCGCGGGCGGGTCGCGCGGCTACGACTACCGCGTCGACCTGCGCGTGGTCTACCAGTACTACTGCGGCAACCACCCTCGGCCGGACGAGCCGCGGTACCCGTTGTGGATGGGGCTGCGCGCCGACTCGACCATGACCACCGCCGATCTGCGCGCGCGGCTCCAGGAGTGCACGGGTTACCAGTCGCCGTCCGCCGAGCGCAGCGCGCGGCAACAGCGCAACCTGGACGACATCCTCGCCGTCGTCAGGATCCCCGAGAGCGCGCTCGCGTCGCACCTCACCTTCGCCACGTTCACGTTCCGCGACATCGTGCACAACCGGCTCGGCGGGCGGAACCCGTTCGGCAACAGGGGAGTGCGGTACGCGGGATCGCACGACGACGAGGCGTTGAACGCGGGCGTCGAGCGGTTCAGCGCCACGCCGTCGGCCGCGCGCGACCTGTCCTACGACAGCGATCCGACCGGCGCGGTGTCGATCCCGGTGATCACCCTGCACGGGATCGGTGACGCCACGGCGTTCGTGGAGCACGAGTCGGCCTACCGGGCGAGCCGGGTCGGCGCGGGGACGGCGGAGAACCTCGTGCAGGCCTTCACCACGGAAACCGAGCACAGCGCGCTCAGCGACTCGGAGTACGCCGCCGCGCTGCGTGCGCTCGTGAGGTGGGAGAGCACCGGCCACAAGCCCACGCCCGCGTCGATCGCCGCCGACTGCCCCGCCGCCGACGCGAAGTACGGCACTGGCTGCTTCTTCGACCCCTCGTATCAGCCCGCGCCCTTCTCGGCACACGTGTACCCGCGTCCCGGCGGCACCCGGTGGCCGGCGATGACGGCCCGGCAGGAATGGTTGTGGGCGCGGCTGGGCCAAGTGGGTATCGCCCCCTGACTGCGCTTCCCCGAAGCAACGTGGTGGCTCTCTGCGGTGTCCTACTCACTGAGGGCAGTGGCGGTCGGTGAGGTACCGCCACGGTGAGGGGAGTCCACATGTCCCGGAGAACCAGGGGACCACTCGCGTCCGGGCTGTTCGTGGCGGCCGTGATGATCGCCGCGAGCATCCCGGCCGCGGCCGAGCCACCGGAGCGGACCGGCGCGCCGCCGGTGGGCGCGCAACCGGACGGCACGGTCACGCTGCTGACCGGTGACGTCGTCACCGTCCACGGGGACCGCGCTCAGGTGCGCCCCGGTCGTGGCCGCGCCGACGTGCGGTTCGTGCAGCGCTTGGACGAGGACGGCGACCTGCACGTGCTGCCGACCGACGTGCTGGGCGACGTGCGGTCCGGCGTGCTGGACGAGCGGCTGTTCGACGTCACCGGCCTGATCCGGGCCGGCTACGACGACCGCTCGACCCGCGTCACGCCGCTGATCGTGACGTCGACCGGCCCGGCCGTGGCCGGTGAGCCGCTGCCCAGCATCGGCGGGTACGCGGTCAAGGCGCCGAAGGGCACCGCGTTCTGGTCCGGCGCGCGGGCCGCGGGCGTGGCGAAGGTGTGGTTGGACGGCCCGGTCCGCGCCACGCTCGACCGCAGCGTCCCGCAGATCGGCGCGCCGGGGGCGTGGCAGGCCGGGCACACCGGTGCCGGTGCGAAGGTCGCGGTGCTGGACACCGGCGTCGACGCGACGCACCCGGACCTCGCGGGCGCCGTCGTGGAGTCGCGCAACTTCACCGACAGCCCCGACACCGACGACCGCGTCGGCCACGGCACGCACGTCGCCGCCACCATCACCGGCTCCGGCCGCTACCAGGGCGTGGCGCCGGACAGCGCGGTGCTCAACGGCAAGGTGCTCGACGACAACGGCGGTGGTTACGAGTCGGACATCATCGCGGGCATGGAGTGGGCCGTGGCGGCGGGCGCCGACGTGGTCAACATGAGCCTGGGGGCCTCGATGCGCACCGACGGCACCGACCCGATGTCGCAGGCCGTCAACCAGCTCACCAGCACCAGCGGCGCGTTGTTCGTCGTCTCGGCGGGCAACAGCGGTCCGTCCGAGCAGACCGTCGGCAGCCCGGGCGCGGCCGACCTGGCGCTCACCGTCGGCGCGGTGGACCGGTCCGACCAGCTCGCCGAGTTCTCCTCGCGCGGACCGCGCTGGGACGACGACGCGATCAAGCCGGACATCACCGCGCCGGGCGTCGACATCGTCGCCGCCAAGGCGGCGAACGGCCGCATCGGCACCCCCGTCGGCGACGCGCACGTCGCGTTGTCCGGCACGTCGATGAGCGCGCCCCACGTGGCCGGTGCGGCGGCGATCCTCGCCGCACAGCACCCGGACTGGACGGCCGCGCGGCTCAAGAGCGCGCTCATGGCGAGCGCGAAGCCCAACGCCGACCTGACCGTGCACGAGCAGGGCGCGGGCCGGGTGGACGTGGCCGCGGCCGTCGCGCAGTCGCTCGCGGCCGAGCCCGCGTCGCTGAGCCTGGGCGTGGCCCAGTGGCCGCACGCCGACGACCAGCCGATCGAGCGGAAGATCACCTACCGCAACTCCGGCACCACCCCGGTGACGCTGACGCCGACCGCCGACCTGCGCGACCCGGCCGGCAACCCCGCGCACGCGGGCATGGTCGCGTTCTCGCCGTCGTCGCTCACCGTCCCGGCGGGCGGTGAGGCGGCCGTCGTCGTCACGGTCGACACCTCGTTGGACGGGCCGGACGGCCGGTACGGCGGCGCCGTGGTGGCCACCGGCGGCGCGACGCCGCTGCGCACGCCGATCGGCGTGACCAAGGAGGTCGAGAGCTACGAGGTGAAGATGACGTTCCTCGACCACACCGGCGCGCCGACGTCGGACTACTTCTTCCGGTTCGTGGACATGAACCACCCCAAGGCCTACCTGGACCACGACCCGTCCGGCACGGTCGTCGCCCGCGTGCCGAAGGGCACCTACTACGCCGACGCGTTCATCCAGACCCGGGAGACGCGGCAGCTCACCCAGGTGTTGGAGCCCAGCGTCACCATCACCGGACCCGCCGAGTTCGTGTTCGACGCCCGCGCGGGCAAGCCGATCGCGTTGTCGGTGGACGAGAAGAGCGCGGAGGTCGGCTACACCGAGGTGTTCTTCAGCCGCACGGCGGCCTGGGGCGACACGGGCACCGGCTTCATCGGGTTCCCGCCGGGCGCCGTGCTGTTCGTGCCGTCCAAGACGTCCGCGCCCGGTGCGGCGAGCTTCGACGTCGCGGGGCGGCTGGCCAAGCCGGACGGCAACGGCTCGTACCTCGGCAGTCCCTACCAGTACAACGTCGCGTGGCGGCACGACGGCGCGGTGCCCGAGCGGCTCGACCGGTCGTTCCAGCGCCGCGACCTGGTGAAGGTCAAGTCGCTGGTCTCCTCGGCCGGACCCGGCACGACCGGGTTCCGCGACCAGATGGCGGGCGGACCGCTGCCGCTGGAGCTCACCGAGTACTACTCGCCGGGCGTCGACTGGTACGGCGACTTCCTGCAGATGTCGGAACCGCAGGCGTTCCCGCCGCAGAGCGCCCAGACGACCGCGCAACCGCGCCGGTTCACCGTCGGCCGCACGGGGTCCGAGAAGTGGAACGCGGCCGTGTTCGGGCCGGCGTTCCCGACCAGGAGCCGCGCCTACGAGTGGGGCGGGCGACTCGGCGACGAGTTCAGGATCTCGGTGCCGATGTTCACCGACCAGGACCCGAACCACTACGGGTTCTCGGACGTCACGGCGGCGAAGACCACGTTGCACCGTGACGGCGTGCTACTGGCCGAGTCGCCCTACGACGGGTACGTGAGGGGCGTCGTGCCCGCGGGCAAGGGCACCTACCAGGTGCACGCCGAGGCCGAGCGGTCCGGTGTGGCCGAGCTGTCCACGCTGGTGGTGGCGGACTGGTCGTTCACCTCGGAGCACGTGGCCGGCGAGCAGCCGGCGGCGTTGCCGCTGCTCGCGGTGCGGTTCGCGCCTTCGCTGGACGCGGAGAACCGGGCGCCGGCCGGCCGGCCGTTCGCGATCCCGGTGTACGTGCAGCGCAACGGGGCGACCGGCGCCCAGGGCGTGGCGAAGCCCGCCGTGCAGGTGTCGTTCGACGACGGCACGACGTGGCGGCCCGCGCCGCTGGTCAAGGTCGGGCAGCGCTGGCTCGCGGCGGTCGTGCACCCGGCCGGCGCGAAGTTCGTCTCGCTCAAGGCCCAGGCGCGTGACGCCTCGGGCAACGCGGTCGACCAGACGATCATCCGGGCCTACGGGCTGAGGTGATCGACCCCCGGACGCGCCCGGTCACCGGCCGGGCGCGTCCAGCGGGTTGGCCGCCACCCGCTGCGCCCAGCCGTCGCGCACCAGCTCGGCGGCGGCGCAGCGCGGTTTGCGCTCGGCCTGGTCCTGCGCCCTGGCCAGGAACGCGTCGGCGAACCCGAGCCGCGGGTAGCGGGTCACGACGTCGTCCTTGATCCGCTCGGCGAACCGGTCCAGCCCGCGTCCGGACACGTCGGCGCCCACCGCGACCTGCAACAGGTGGCTCTCCGGGTCCTCGTCGGCCGGCACGTCGTCGCGCATGTGCCGCACGATCACCTCCGCCAACCGGTCGCGCCGCACCCGTCCCCAGCCCGCGCCGGCCGCGAACACCCACGCCACGTGCCCGCTCGCCTCCTCGAACGGCAGCGCATGGCTGTCGAACGGCGGTGTGAGCGCGAGGTCGTGCAGCAGCGCGGCGACGTACAGCAGCTCGCCGTCGTGGGCGATGTCCGCGACGGCCGCGTGGGCGGCGGCCAGCGAGTAGGCGCGCAGCGAGTGGTTCAGCAGCCACGGCTCGGCGTACTCGTGGCAGACCTCGAGCGCGGCCGCCGCCGCCTTCGAGTCGGGTCGGGCGAAGATGAACTCCACGGCGGCGAGCCTAGGGGAGAGCGAATACCGGTACGACACCGAAGCGCGGTGTAGCGCGCTGCCCGGCGCGAGCGATTCCGGCTGTGGCACAGCAGCCGCGGGCGCACCGCGGTTGTCCCCGACCCCAGGAGCGCCCGTGTCCCGATCATCCCGATTCGCGGTGGTGCTCGCCGCGATCGCGCCGCTGCTCGGCGGCGTGCTGCCGGCCCACGCGGCGGCAGACGACTTCTACACCGTCATCGACATCCCGTCGAGGAACCCGCAGGCCGAGGTCGGCGTCCCGTTCCTGGTCACCGGCCACGTGCGCGGCTCGTGGACGACGCCGATCACCCGGGTCGAGGTCACCACCGACGACGGTCGGACGTGGCACCCGGCCGAAGGCACGACCGAGTGGCGCTACGCGTTCACCCCGACCGGGCCCGGCGTCCACGTCACCGGCGCGCGGGCCTACAACGACACCGGCGTCAGCCCGGTGTCGGCGCCGGACATCGACGTCCACGTGGGCCTGACCGGACCGTTGCCGTTCGCGGGCTGCCTGTGCATCCTCGACTCGTTCGCCTGGCGCGGCGGGTACGACCCGGACCCGGAACCGGTGGAGGTCGGCACGCGGATCCGGTTCGACCGCCCGGGCGAGGTGACCGGCGTCTACCTCAAGCGCGGCGACTACCGCGGACCGGTCGTCGTCCACCTGTGGCGGGGTGACGGGACGTTGCTCGCCGAGCAGACCGGCGGCAGCGACCCCTCCAGTTGGCAGATCGTCGGGTTCGACCAGGCCGTTCCCGTGCAGCCCGGCGTCGACTACGTGGCGTCGTACTACACGCCGGAAGGCGGCTACCGCTCGACCGAGCACTACTACACCGGAACCGTCGTGTCCGCGCCGTTCATCGCGCCGCACAACGGCGTGTCCGGCGCGGGTGTGTACCGCTACGGCGTCGGCGGCGGTTTCCCGACCGAGTCGTGGCACGACAGCAACTACTGGGTCAGCCCGACGTTCTACGAGTAGGCGGGACGGTCGGCCCGCCACGGGCTACGGCACGACGCCGTCGGCGACCAGACCCGCCAGGATCGCCTCGCCGACCGCCGTCAGCGCCGATTGGGGCCGGATCATCACGGTGAAGGCCCCGATCCGGCCCTCCCCGTCCAACTCGATCAGGTCGATGCCCTCGACCTGCCTGCCGCCGACCGCGGTGCGGAAGTGCAGGACGTGGCCGGCCGGCCCGTCGTACTGGCCGACGTACCGGAAGTCCTCGAACGTCCGCTGGAGCACGCGGAACAGGGCGCGCACGGTGTCGATTCCCTCGAACGGGTGAAACTTCACCGGGCTGTGGAACGTGATGTCGTCGCTGAAGAACTCCGTGGCGCCGACGATGTCGCCCGCCTCGACGGCCGCCTTGAACCGCAGTGCCGCGTTCATCCTTGCCTCCGGGGTCAGATCGTGGCCGCGAGTCGCGTGCCCTGGTCGATGGCGCGCTTGGCGTCGAGCTCGGCGGCGACGTCCGCGCCGCCGATGACGTGCGTGACGACACCGCGCCCGGTGAGCGCGTCCACGAGGTCGCGCACGGATTCCTGGCCCGCGCACACCACCACCGTGTCGACGTCGAGCACCTGCGGCCGTTCGCGCCCGGGCCCGAACGTGATGTGCAGCCCGGCGTCGTCGATCCGCTCGTAGTTCACCCCGGTCAGCTGCTCGACGCCCTTGGCCGCCAGCGCCGCCCGGTGCACCCAGCCCGTGGTCTTGCCGAGGCCCTTGCCGATCCGGGACGCCTTGCGCTGCAACAGGTACACCTGGCGCGCGGGTTCGGCGGGCTTCGGCTCGGTGACGCCGCCGCGCACCAGCTCGGGGTCCGTGACGCCCCACTCGGCACGCCACTCGTCCACGTCGAGGGTGGGGGAGGAGGTGTGGGTCAGGAACTCGGTGACGTCCACCCCGATCCCGCCCGCGCCGATCACCGCGACCCGGTCGCCGACCGGCGCGCCGTGCCGGACGACGTCCACGTAGGACAGAGCGCGCTCCACGCCGGGGATGGCGGGCACGCGCGGCGCGACACCGGTGGCGATCACGACCTCGTCGAAGCCGGCCACGTCGTCGGCGGTGACCCTGGCGCCGAGGTGCAGCCTCACGCCGGTCAGCTCGATCCGCCGCCGGTAGTAGCGGATCGTCTCGGCGAACTCCTCCTTGCCCGGGATGCGGCGGGCGATGGCGAACTGGCCGCCGATGTCGTCGTCGGCCTCGAACAGCTCCACCTCGTGGCCCCGCTCGGCCAGGGAGGTCGCTGCCGCGAGCCCCGCCGGACCCGCGCCCACCACCGCGACCCGCTTGGCGCGGCGGGTCGGCAGCAGCCGGAGCGTGGTCTCGTTGCCCGCCCGCGGGTTGACCATGCAGGTCGCCTTCTTCAACGAGAACGTGTGGTCCAGGCACGCCTGGTTGCACGCGATGCACGTGTTGATCTCGTCGGCGCGGCCGGTCTCGGCCTTGCGCACCCAGTCCGGGTCGGCCAGGAACGGGCGCGCCATCGACACCATGTCCGCGTCACCGCGCGCCAGCACCTCCTCGGCGACCTCGGGCATGTTGATCCGGTTCGACGTGACCACCGGGATGCCGACGTGCGGGCGCAGCTTGGCGGTGACGTTCGCGAACGCCGCGCGCGGCACGGACGTGACGATCGTCGGCACCCGTGCCTCGTGCCAGCCGATGCCGGTGTTGATGATCGTCGCGCCGGCCGCCTCGACCTCCTGGCCGAGCGCGACGACCTCGTCCCAGGTCTGGCCGTCCTCGACGAGGTCGATCATGGACAGCCGGTAGACGATGACGAAGTCCGGACCCGCGGCGTCGCGGCAGCGGCGCACGACCTCGACCGCGAGGCGCCGCCGGTTCTCCGCGCTGCCGCCCCAGCGGTCGGCGCGCTTGTTCGTGCGCGGCGCGAGGAACTGGTTGATGAAGTAGCCCTCGGAGCCCATGATCTCGATGCCGTCGTAGCCGGCCTCGCGGGCCAGCGCCGTGGCCCGGGCGAACGCGTCGATCTGCGCGCGCACGCCCCGGTCGGACAGGGCGCGCGGGCGGAACTTGGCGATCGGTGCCTTGAGGGCGGACGCGGACACGCTGAACGGGTGGTAGGCGTACCGGCCCGCGTGCAGCAGTTGCAGCGCGATCTTGCCGTCGTGCTCGTGCACGGCCTGCGTGATCACGCGGTGGTCGCGCGCCTCGCGGTGCGTGGTGAGCTTGGAGGCGAAGGGGTAGAGCGAGCCGGCCAGGTTGGGCGAGAAGCCGCCGGTGACGATGAGGCCGACGCCGCCGCGCGCCCGTTCGGCGAAGTAGGCGGCCAGGGCGTCGAAGTCCTTGGCGCGGTCCTCGTTGCCGGTGTGCATCGAGCCCATGAGGACCCGGTTGCGCAGGGTCGTGAAGCCCAGGTCCAAGGGCTTGAGCAGGGTGGGGTAGGCGGTCATCGCCGGTCGTCCTCTCGCATCGCGGCCAGCACCTCGTCGCACCACTCGACCAGCGCCTGCTCGGCCCGGATGCCGCCGCGCAGGACCAGGTACTGGTGCAGCCGCCGACCGGACAGGGCCGACGGGTCCGGGAAGTCCTTCTTCTCGATGGCGAGGTAGACGTCGAGGCGTTCGGCGTGCAGGTCGCGGTGCCGCGCGACCTCGCCGGTCAACGCCTCCGCGTCACCCAGCGAGGCGCCGCGGACCTTGACCGAGAGGTCGTGCCGGATCGTCTCCGGCTCGCCCGGCGAGGCCAGCCAGCGGGCGAGCTCCTCGCGACCGGCTCCGGCGACCTCGTACACCTTCTTGTCCGGGCGGCCGTCCTGGGCGACCTCGTGGCACGACACCCAGCCGAGCTCCACCATGCGCTTGAGCGTGCGGTAGATCTGCTGGTGGGTGGCGGCCCAGAAGAAGCCGATGGACTTCTCGAACCGCTGGGCCAGCTCGTAGCCCGAGCCCGAGCGCTCGTCCAGCGACACGAGGATCGCGTGCTCCAACGCCATGGCGGTGACGGTAGCCGTGCAACGGGGTGCAGTGCAACAAGTTGCATAGGTCTCGCGCGAGATCCCGGCAGCCCGGGCGCGTCGACGGCGCCAGGGCTGCCGGGGATCCGTCGCTCGACTAGAAGGCGTCCACGACGCAGGTGCTCGCCACGAAGCCGTCGATCGCGCCGTCGTTCTCCAGGTCGACCGAGATCCAGCCGTTGGCGTTGCTGACGCCGCAGGCGGTGTACCGCCCGCCGGCCTCCAGCCACCCGCAGGCCAGCAGATCGCCCCGGTACACCGTGGCGATGATGCCGTAGTTGGTGCCGGGGCCGCTCCGGACGTTGAGCCTGTCGGTGTTGACCTCCACCCAGCCGGTGCTGCAGGTGGCGGCGGGCCGCGGGGCCTGCCGGTCGGACCCCGGGGCAGGCGCCGCGCCGGCGACGCCACCGAAGGTCAACCAGCCGAACAGCGTCGCGCCGACGGCGATCAGGGACTTTGCCTTGTTCATCACTACCGCCTCGTTCGATCGGTGTCTGGCCCGGCGGGGACCGGTGCGCGGGTCGACCACGACGGAGGGCGTTGCCGAACGTGGTGGTCGCCGCGCCCGGCCCACGATGGCGTACCCATGGTGTGAACCTCTTGCAGAGTTCCTGCACGGCGCTGGTGCAGGCGCTATGCCTGGTGTCGGGGAGAGACGTCTCGGCGCACGGGGGTGAGGGCGTGGCGGTCGTGTTGCGCTTGCTGGGGGAGGTGGCCGCCGAGGTCGACGGGCGGCCGGTGGACCTGGGCGCGCCCAGGCAGCGGTGCGTGCTGGCCGCGTTGGCGGTCGACGTCGGCCGGGCGGTGCCGGTGGACCGGCTGGTCGAGCGGGTCTGGGGCGCGGAGGTCGCCAGACGCGCGCCGGCCACCTTGCACAGCTACATCTCGCGGCTGCGGCGGGCGCTGGCCGGCGCGGACGGTGCGGCCATCGTGCGCCGGTCCGGCGGGTACGCGCTGGTCGCCGACGCGGTGGTCGACCTGCACCGGTTCCGCCGGCTCTGCGGCCGCGCCCGCGACGACGGCGCCGTGCGGTCGTTGACCGAAGCGCTCGCGCTGTGGCGCGGTGAGGCGCTGACCGGCCTGGCCGGTGAGTGGGTGCTGGCCGTGCGCGACCGGTTGCGGCAGGAGCGGTCGGCCGCCGAGCACGACCTGGTGGACGCCCGGCTGCACGCGGGGGAGGGCGCGGAGCTGGTGGCCGAGCTGTCGGCGCGTGCCGCGCGACACCCGTTGGACGAGCGGGTGGCCGGCCAGTACCTGCTGGCCCTGCACCGGGCCGGGCGGACACCCGACGCCCTGGCGCACTACCGACAGGTCCGCACGCGGTTGGTCGAGGAGTTGGGCGCCGAGCCGCGGGTGGCGCTGCGGGAGCTGCACCGGCGGATCCTCGCCGCCGACCCGGCCCTCACCGCGTCGCACCCGCGTGCCGCGGCGGTGGTGCCTCGTCAGCTGCCGGCCACGCCCGTGCCGTTCGTCGGCCGTCGCGACGAACTGGACCGGCTCGACGTCGTGAACGCGGGCATCACCGCCGTCGTCGGTGCGGCGGGCATCGGCAAGACCTGGCTGGCGCTGCACTGGGCGCACCGGCGGCTCGACCGGTTCCCCGATGGCCAGCTGTTCGTCGACCTCGGCGGGGCCGGCGCGCCGATGGACCCGGTGGTGGCGGTGCGCGGGTTCCTCGACGCGCACGGCGTCGACCGGCAGCCGACGGACCCGCACGCCCGCGCCGCGCTGTTCCGCAGCCTGGTCGCGCAGCGGCGGATGCTGCTGGTCCTGGACAACGCCGCCGACACGGCCCAGGTCACCCCGCTGCTGCCGGGCGGCCGGTCGTGCGCGGTGATCGTGACGAGCCGCGACAGCCTGCCGGGGTTGATCGTCGGGCACGGTGCCGCGCACGTTCCGCTGGACGTGCTGTCGAGGGCCGAGGCCCATGCGTTCTTGACCGCCCGGCTCGGCGCGGCCCGGGTGCGGGACGAACCCCGCGCGGTCGAGCAGCTGGTGGGGCTGTGCGGCGGGTTCCCGCTGGCGCTGGGCATCGCCGCGGGCTACGCCTGCACCCGGCCGCGCCTGCCGCTGAGCGCGCTGGTCGGCGAGCTGCGGTGGTTCGACCTGACCTCGTGGGTGGACGGGGACCTCGCGGTGGGTGCGTGCGCGGTCCAGCCCTGGCGTCATCGCCGGACGTTCCGCGACCAGGGCCGCCTGGCCGCGCTGCCGGTCGTGAAGCCGGCATCGGCCTGCCCGGCGGACTACCGCTTCGGTTCGACGGGGGACTGCTGCGCGGTCTGGCGGGCGCACCGCTGGGACGGACCGCGGGTTCGCTGAACCCCACCGCCCGCCTGCGCCACCGCCGACCGGCCAGGTCGGTGCTTCGCGGTGTCGGCGCGGCCGGGCGGTCGCCGGGTCAGTCCGTCGGGTCGGGGCGTCGGGCGGCGATCAGCACTTCCAGGCCGTCCAGGATGCGGTTCAGGCCGAACGCCCAGCCGTTGTCCCGGGGTGCACCGTTGATCGACCGCGCCGCCTCGTGCAGCGCCGGGAAGCGGTCGCGGTGCTCGTGCAGGATCGTCCGCAGCTGCTTCTGCTCCGTCCACGGCTGCGTACCCGCCGTCGCGCCCGACTGCGTGTTGCGGATGTGCCCGCTGAGCAGGAACACCGCGTCCATCCGCTCGCCGCCGTCGAGCCCGGTGCCGTCGAGCGCGGCCACCGCGGACTCCGTCCAGCCCACCTCGCGCGGACCGGTCATGCGCTCACCGGTCGTCGCGGCGGGCAGCCACGGGTGGCGTCGCCAGGTCTCCCGCATCAGGTCGGCCCACCTGACCAGGCGCGGTCGCCACCCGCCCGGCACGCCGCTCAGGTCCGGCGGCTCGCCGACGGCCGACTCGATCATCACGGCGACCAGCTCGGCCTTGCTCGCCACGTGCCGGTACAGCGCCATCTTCGTGACGTCCAACTTGGCGGCGACCTGCTGCATCGACACCAACGCCATCCCCTCCGCGTCGGCGACCCCGATCGCCGCGGCGGCGATGCGGTCGACGGTGAGCGCGACCCTGGGTGGCCGTGCGGGCTTGTCTCGCGAACCCCACAGCAAGTCCACGCCCTGGTCCTCGCTCGCCATCCGCTCACCGGCTTCCGAAATCGAGGGTTGCTCACGTTGTCGATCTGTGTCTATCGTACATCAAGTGTCCGACGGACACACAAGTATCCGCAGGACACAGCCGTGTCCGCCTGTGCCAATGGGGGCTTCAGACCATGTCCGTGAAGATCTTCGTGAACCTGCCGGTGACCGACCTGACCAAGTCGATCGAGTTCTTCGCCGCGCTCGGCTTCGCGCACAACCCGCAGTTCACCGACGAGAACGCGTCCTGCGTCGTGTTCAGCGACACCGTCTACGCGATGCTCGTGACGAAGCCGTTCTTCCAGACGTTCACCACCAAGGAGATCGCCGACGCCACCACGACCACGGAGGCGATCGTGGCGCTGTCCCTGGACAGCCGCGAGCAGGTCGACGAGGTGGCGGACAAGGCGCTGGCCGCGGGCGGCGGGTTCGTCAAGGACGCCGAGGACCACGGCTTCATGTACGGCCGCAGCTTCGAGGACCTCGACGGCCACGTGTGGAACCTGTTCTGGATGGACGAGGCCGCGGCGCAGGGCTGAATCCCGGCCGGGACGCGGACGCCCGGCTGATCACCCGAGCCCGAGGGACCGGGCCGGGTGATCAGCCGGTGACCGGCTGGCGTCAGCCGATCTGCCACTGCTGGTCGGCCGCGCCGACGCAGTCCCACATCACGACCGCGGCGCCGTTGCCCCGGTTGGCGGCGGGGATCGTCAGGCACTTGTTGTTCGAGTTCCGCAGCTCGCTGCCGTTGAACCGCCACTGCTGCCCCTGGCAGTCCCACTGGTTGAGGCCCGCTCCGTTGGCGCCGTTGCTGTCGTTGACGTCGAGGCACCTGCCGCTGAACACGTTGCGGTACTCGCTGCCGTTGCTCTCCCACCTCTGGCCGTCGCCACCGGTGCAGGTCCACATGGCCACGGCGCCGCCGTTGGCCGTGTTGCCGCCCCGGACTTCAAGGCACAACCCGCTCAGCCTCGAGACGATCTGGACGCCGACCTCCGCCTGCTCGGACCGCGGCTGCGGCGCGGTGCCCGCCGAGGCCGACGCGCTGACGAGACCGCCGACCGCCAGCGCCGCGGCGGCCACGCCCGTGAGAAGCCCTTTCGAACCGGACCGGATCATGGTGTCCTCCCCTTGAACCTCTGGTGCAGGTCCGCGCTGCCACGCGACCTGCGCTGAACCCTCCGCCGCGTGGCGGCTCGGCGGGTATCCCGAAACTTGGGGGTGCCGGGCGGGCGACCGCGGCGTTGCGGGGTGGTCGAGAACGGCTCACACTGCGCGGTGTGGACCGTTCGGGGGAGCGGTTGCTGCGCGAGCTGACCGCGGTGACCGGACAGGGTGCGAGCTGGGCCGAGTCCGGCGCGGAACTCTCACGGGCCGTCGCGTCCGTGGTGCCGCACGACGGGGCGCGCTTGACGGGTCTGGGGCCGGCGACCGGGTTCGGACCGGCTTCGTTCAGCTTCTGGCACGGTTACGAAGCGGACTTCGGCCAGGGGTTGCTGCGCGGTTGCCACACGGGCCAGGACCCGTGCCTGCGCGAGGACCTCGCGCGGCGACCCGTCCCGGTCGACGTGGTGGCGGGCGCGGGCGACGGCCCGCGGCACCGCGCGGTGCGGCGGCTGTTCGCCGATCACGGCGTCCAGAGCGAGCTGCGGCTGCTGCTGCGCGACGCCCGCGGCGTGTGGGGGACGCTCGGCCTGATCCGGGCGCGCGGCGCCCGGCCGTTCAGCGACGAGGACCTCGGCAACGCCGCGCGGCTCGGACCGACGTTGGTCGCGTTCCTCCGCCGGTACGTGACCGCGGGCCCGCTGGTGCCCGCCACGGAGAGCCCGCCGCCGGGCGTGATCGTCCTCGGCCCGGACCACGGGATCAGAGCGGCCACTCCGGCGGCGCTCGCCTGGCGGGAGCGGCTGCAGAGCCGCCTGCGCGCTCCGGAGTGGACCGGCAGGTCCTTCTTCGCCGGGATGTCCGCCCTGGCCCGCACCCCGGCGGGCGCGCCGCTGGTGCTGGGCCCGGCGGCGAGCTACGGGCGGTGGGTCGCGTGCCAGGCGGAGCGGCTGGACGCCGACGGCGGGGGCGACGTGGCGGTCGTCATCCAGGCGGCCACGGCCGCGCAGCTGCTCCCGTCCTTCTGCTCCTGGTACGGCATCACGGCCCGCGAACGCCAGGTCGTCGAGCAGTTGCACGCGGGTGCGGCGCCCAAGCACATCGCCCGCAGGCTCGACCTGTCGGTGCACACGGTCAACGACCACCTGAAGGCGATCTTCCGCAAGACCGGCGCCCGGGGTCGCGACGAGCTCATCGCCGCGATCAACTGACCGTGCCGGCGGCCGGCCGGACGCGGCGGCGCGGGCGCAGGAACCCACGCCGCCGCCCGGCACCGGTCAGAACTGCAAGGACCAGCCGTTGATCCGGCCCGTGTCCGCGGACGCGACGTCCTGCACGCGCAGCTTCCACGTGCCGTTGGCGACCTCCGAGGACGCGTTCACCGTGTACGTGGTGACGACGTTGTCCGCGCTGTCGTTGCTCGACGTCTTCACCCGGTACGCCGAGCCGTCCGGCGCGATCAGGTCGATCACCAGGTCACCCCGGTAGGTGTGGGTGATGTCCACGCCGACCGCCAGCGCCGACGGCGCGTTGCCCGCGACACCGGAGACCGTGATCGGGCTCTCGACCGTGGTCAGGTCGGGGATGGTCACGTCGGCCGGGTTCTCGAACCGCGGCCCGGGCGGGTTGCCGCCGGAGCCGGCCAACGTCCACAGGGCGTAGGCGATGGCGTCGGTGTTGCGGTCCAGCGCGGTGGCGTCGACGTTGGACAGCGTGTCGCACGAGCGGTGGTAGCAGCGGTCGAAGGCGACGCCCGCCGTGCCGCCCCACTTCTGCGCCTGCGCGGAGGTCTTGGTGACCTCGGCGCCGGTGAACGTGCCGCCGACCGGGATGCCCGCCCTGGCGAACGCCGCGTGGTCGGACCGCCCGCCGACCGACGTCAGCTCGGTCGGCACGCTGAACGCCGCCTGCAACGTCTGCTGCAGCAGCAACGACCCGGTCGGCTGGCCGGAGGCGCTGTAGACGAAGTAGCCCGGGTTCGGCGAGCCGATCATGTCGAAGTTCAGGTACGCCTTGATCCTCGACCGCTCGGTCGTGGGCAGGTTGTTCACGTAGTACGTGGAGCCGATCAGGCCGAGCTCCTCCGCGCCCCACCAGCCGAACCGGACGTGCTTGGTCGGGGCCAGGCCCTGCCGCGCCACGGTCAGCGCGACCTCCAGCAGGCCCGCCGAGCCGGTGCCGTTGTCGTTGATCCCCGGGCCGGCGCTCACGCTGTCCAGGTGGCCGCCGAGCATCAGGACGTCGTTCGGGTCGCCGCCCGGCCAGTCCGCGATCAGGTTGTAGCCGGTCGCGCCGTTGCTGGTGAACTGCTGCACGGACGTCTGGTACCCGGCCGCGTCCAGCTTCGCCTTGACGTGGTTGACCGACGCCAGGTAGCCGGGCCTGCCGTGCGCCCGGTTGCCGCCGTTGTTGGTGGCGATGGTCTGCAGGTCGTTCAGGTGCGCCTGGACGTTGGCCACCGGGATGTCCGGCACGGCCACCGCGCTCACCGGGGCCGCGGTGGCGACGGGTGGGCTCAACAGGGCCGCGGCGAGCAACAGCGCGCTCGCCACAGGGGTCGTCCTTCTCAAGGACATGGCTGCCTCCGCAGGGTTTAGGGATAGCCACGCACGAGCGTGCGGGCTGTGCCACCCCTGCGGTAGCGACTTTCGTCGTGGCACGTTCGGACGCAGACCAGGCGATTCGGCCTGCGCGATAGCTTCAGTGCATACCAAATCCAAGGAGCTCTACTGCTGAGCGCGTTGTGCGCGGGCCCGCCGCTTGCCCTCGTGCATCGCCTGGACGCGGGCCACCGGAATGGTGTGCCCCTCGGCGACCAGGTCGTCCGGGAGCTCCTGGGGCGCGGGCATCCGCGAGTGCCACGGGTCGTCGTCGCCGAGCAGCGCCGGCGCGGTCTTCACGGTGAAGTCGGCGGGCGTCACGGAGTCGAGGTCGTCCCAGCCCACCGGGAACGACACCGTGGCGCCCGGCCGGATGCGAGGGCTGTACGCGGCGGCCACGGTCGAGCCGTAGGCCCGCGTCGAGTCGAGGAACACCCGCCCGCCCCGGTCGTCCTTGATGAACGCCGTCGTGGCCAGCTCCGGGTCCAGGCGCTCGGCCCGTGCCGCCAACGCCCGGGTCGCGGCGGCCACGTCGTGGTCGACGCCCCGCACGGGCACGAACACGTGCACGCCCTTGGACCCGCTGGTCTTCACCACGCCGGACAGCCCGTCGTCGGCCAACGCCCGCCGGACGAGCTTCGCCGCCGCCACGACCACCTCGAAGCCCGAGCCCTCCGGCGGGTCGAGGTCGAGCACGAGGTAGTCGGGCCGGTCGAACGCGTCGGCGGGTGCCGGCGTCACGTGGTACTCGACCGCGCGCTGGTTGGCGAACCACAGCAGCGTGCGGCGGTCCTCGCACAACGCGTACCGGATCTCCCGCTTGGACGTCTCCGCCCACAGGGGCACGGTCCGCACCCACGCCGGCGTGTACTTCGGCAGGTTCTTCTGGGTGAACGGCTCCTGGCCCGGCCGCACCCGCACCACCGACAGCGGTCGCCCGGCCAGGGCGGGGATGATCCGGTCGCGCACCGCGTCGAGGTAGTCGACGAGGTCGCCCTTGGTCGCCTCGGCGCCGTCGAACAACGGCTGGTCGAGGTTCGTCAGCGCCACGCCATCCCGCTCTTCACCCATCGCACCACCCTTGCGGTTGACCGTGCCGCAGGCAAGCGGGACACGGCCCGCACCACAGGGGAACGGGCCGTGTCCGGGGTTGGATCAGGCGGGGAGCCGCCAGACCTGGTTGGTGGCGGCGAAGCAGTCCCAGATCTGCAGCCGGGTGCCGTCGGCCGAACTGGGGCCGGTGGCGTCGAGGCAGCGGCCCGAGGCGGGGTTGCGCAGCGTGCCGTCGGAGCCGGGCTGCCACTTCTGCGCGCCGGTGCCGTTGCAGTCCCACAGCTGGATCACGGTGCCGTTGGCGGTGCCCGCGCCCGCCACGTCCAGGCACTTGCCGAGGGCGCGCAGCGAGCCGTCGCCGGAGACGGTCCAGCTCTGCGCGGTGGTGCCGTTGCACGTCCAGAGCTGGATGGCGGTGCCGTTGGCGGAGGACGCACTGGCCACGTCGACGCACTTGCCCGCGATGCCGGTGACGGGACCGGTGCGGCCGGGCGGGGTGGTGCCGCCCATGACCGTGTCGTAGATGGCGCTGAGCAGGGAAGTGCTGCCGGTGGTGTCCTGCGACAGCTCCCAGTTCATCACGCCGCCGGCGTTGGCCATGGCCCACTGGGTCTTGCGCTTGATGGTGGGCACGCCGTTGTAGCACTGCTGCACGCCGCTGACGGTGACGCAGTCGCGGTTGGCGTTGGCCGGGTCCATGGCGACCAGTTGCGCGTAGGTGTAGTAGTTCGGCCTGCTGTAGAACGGCACGCCTAGCACGGCCTTGGTGGCGGGCAGGCCGCGCGACTTCCAGTAGTTGACGGTGCCGATGGACCAGTCGTAGTTGGCGTGCGGGCTGCCGCCGTCGTAGGCCATGATGTTGAGCCAGTCGACCTGGCCGAACACTGCGGTCTGGACGCCTTCCGCGGTGCCGCCGCCGGAGACGACCGCGGCGGTGAGGAGCTTGCCGCGGCTGTGCATGGCGGTGCTGAGCTGTCCCATGAGGGCGGTGAAGTTGGTCGCCGACGCGCCGGGGTCGGGGTACTCCCAGTCGATGTCGACGCCGTCGAGGTTGTGCTGGTTGACCGCGTTGACCACGGCGTTGACGAACGTGGTGCGGCTGGTGGCGTTGGCGGCCAGGGCTTCGAACGCCGAGTCGTTGCCGTCGTTCCAGCCGCCGATGGCGAGCGAGACCCGCACGCCGTTGTTGTGGGCCAGGGTGACCAGGGACGAGAGCTTGCCCGGGTCGGGGATGGCCTGGAGCGTGCCGTTGGCGTTGGGCAGGGCGAACGCGTAGTTGATGTGGGTGAGCTTGGTGTACTGCACGGCGTTGACGCTGCCCGCCCAGGACGGCAGGTAGCCGACGCTCTTGAAGCCGTTGGGCAGGACGGTGGCCTGTGCCGCCGGTGCGGTGGCGACGGCCACCGCGAGGCCGGCCGCCGCCGTGGCGAGGGCGAGGCCCGCGGCGCCCCACCGGGTCGATGCGCGCCGTGATGGTGCAGGGGACTGCATGGACGTGGTCCTTTCACAGGGGTGCCCACGGCCGTCGTTCGCGCGGATGGCGGCGGATCCGCGCGGTCGCCGGCCGGGGACTGGCAGCCGCGCCCGACCTTACTGGCGTACTTGATTCAAGTCACGATAAAAGTCGGCGGGCACTGCGATGACGAGTCGTCGCAGGCGGGAGGGGTCGGCGATGACGTCGTAGGCGGCGATCCGGTCGTCCCGGACCGTGACGGTGAGGGCGAGCCGGAGCCGTCCGCGCGGTGCGACGACGATGCCGACGCGTCCGTCCACGAGGGCGGGTTCGGCGTGGCGCGCGTTCGCGGCGAGGACGACGGTCTCGGCGGCGACGGCACGCGCGCCGCGGACCTCGGCCGCCGCGCCGGGTGGCAGCACGGCGGGGTCGGCGCGGCGGACGACGTCGGGATCGAGCACGGCGAGCAGGGCGTCGAAGTCACCCGCGCGGGCGGCGGTGAGGAACGCGTCCACGACGTGCCGGTGGCGGGTGAGCTCGGCTTCGGGGAGCGCGGTGGTGCCGCGGACCTTGTGCCGGGCGCGACTGGCGAGCTTCTTCGTGGTGGCCGTGCTGCGGCCGACGATCGGCGCGATCCGGTCGAACGGGACGGCGAACGCGTCGTGCAGGACGAACGCGACGCGTTCGGCGGGCCTGAGCGCGTCGAGGACGACGAGCAGCGCCCGTCCGATCGAGTCGGCCAGCACCGCTTCGGTCTCGGGGTCGTCGGCGGCGGGCAGGTCGGGCACCTGGTCGACGACGTCCTCGCGGCGGGCCCGGCGCCGGCGGAGCACGTCCAGGCACACGCGGGCGACGACGGCGCGCAGCCAGGCGGCGAGGTTGTCGATCCCGTCGGCGTCCACCCGGCGCAGCCGCAACCAGGTCTCCTGGACGGCGTCCTCGGCTTCGGGCAGGGAGCCCAGCATCCGGTGGGCGACCGCGCGCAGGTGGCCGCGGTGCGCCTCGAATCGGTCCGCCAGGTCGTCGCGCATCGGTCCCCTCCCGGTCGTCTACCGGGTGGACGAGCCGCGGCGGTGAAAGGTGACGGGCTCGACCGCCCGGCCTCGACGTGGTAGCCAGGGATCGACTCACGGCCGCCGCCGCGGAGCGAGGAGAACGATCGCATGGGCAAGCGCCTGATGGCGGTGGGCGTCGCGCTCACCTGCCTGGTCGCGGTGCACGTCGGCTCGGCACGGGCGGAGGCGGCGGTGCTGTCCGCCGAGTTCAGCCGGTCGTCGGTGTGGAGCACGGGGTACGGCGGGCAGGTCGTGCTGACCAACACCGGTGACGTGGAGAGCACCGGCTGGGTGGTGGAGTTCGACCTGCCGCCGGGGTCGTCGGTGAGCAACGCGTGGAACTCCGTGCTCACCCGGGACGGGCAGCGCCACCGGTTCGCCGACGCGGGGTTCAACGGCCGCGTCCGGCCCGGTGGCACGGTGAGCTTCGGGTTCACCGTCACCGGCCTCGGCCTGCCGACCGGCTGCACGGTCGACGGCAGGCCGTGCGATGGCGGCGGTCCGGCTCCCGACACGTCCGCGCCCACCGTGCCCACGAGTCCGCGGGTGACGGGTGTGACGGCGGGTTCGGTGTCGTTGGCGTGGGGCGCGTCGAGCGACGACGTCGGCGTCACCGATTACCAGGTGCTGCGCGGCACGACCGTGGTCGCGTCGACGACGTCCACCGCGGTGACCGTCGGCGGTCTGCTGCCGGGCACGGCGTACGCGTTCACCGTGCGGGCGCGTGACGCGGCGGGCAACGTCTCCGGCGCGAGCGCCGAGGTGACCGCCACGACCGGCGCGGGCTCGGGGTCCACCGTGGACGTCTCCACGGCGGCGCAGCTCCAGGCGGCCCTGGCCGCCGCCGTCCCGGGGCAGACGATCCGGTTGGCCGCCGGCGTGTACCGGGGTTCGTTCGTGATCACGCGGCCGGGCGCCGCCGCCGCTCCGGTCACGCTCACCGGTCCGGCGGACGCGGTGCTGGTCAACGACGGGCCGTCGGGTTCCGCGCCGAGCTGCCCGGCGCCGACACCGGGCTGGGACCCCGGCTACGGGCTGTGGCTGCACGACGCGCCGCACTGGAACCTGGCCGGGTTCACCGTGCGGGAGTCGAAGAAGGGCATCGTCGCGGACAACTCGCACCACACCGTGATCGACCGCGTGCACGTGCACCACGTGGACGAGGAAGCCGTGCACTTCCGGCGCTCGTCGGCGGACGGCGTGCTGCGCGATTCCACGATCAGCCACACGGGACTGGTGCAGCAGGGGTACGGCGAGGCCGTCTACATCGGGTCGGCCGATTCGAACTGGGCCTGCCACGGCAATTCCGGCGGCGTGGACCGCAGCGACCGGGTGCACGTGCTGGGCAATCGGATCGGGCCGGGTGTCGCGGCCGAGCACGTCGACGTCAAGGAAGGCACCTCCGGCGGCGTGATCCGGGGCAACGCGTTCGACGGGACCGGCATCTCCGGGCAGAACTCGGCGGACTCGTGGGTCGACGTGAAGGGCGTCGGCTACGCGATCGAGGACAACACCGGCACGTTCGCCGGACCGGGGACGTTCGCCAACGGCTACGCGACCCACCACCCGGCCACCACGCCGTCGTTCGCCAACGGGTGCGGCAACGTGTGGCGGGACAACCGCTCGGACCTCGGCGGCGTCGGCCAGTACGCGATCCGGATCACGTCCACGTCGAAGTGCGCGGGCGCGCCGAACGTCGTGCACGCGTCGAACGCGGTGACGCGGGCGGTGATCGGCCTGACCAACATCGCGATCACCCCGTGACGCGCGGGAGGTGCTGCGGATCTCCGCCGCGCAAAGCGGGGAAACACATTTCCGGACGCCGATCGGAATCGCGGTGCGGCTTTTAGGTTAGGCTCCCCTTAATGATTTCGTGTTGCGGTACCCGGTGGTCGGTGGCACCGTCCCGGACAGGAAACCTGCTGTCCAGAGGAGCGGTCATGACCACCACGGAAATGCCGGCCGTCAACTCGTGCACGGTCACGGGTTGTTCGTACAACCACGACGGTTGTCACGCTTTCGCGATCACCGTGAGCGGTGCGAACGGGGCCGCCGACTGCGGAACGTTCATCCCCCTGGCCCGCAAGGGCGGTCTGCCCAAGGTCGTCGCGCAGGTCGGCGCGTGCTCGCGCACCGACTGCGTCCACAACGCCGAACTGGAGTGCACCGCGTCCGGTGTGCGCGTGGGGCCCGGGCAGGGCGACCACGCCGCCAACTGCCTCACCTACACCAGGGCGAAGGACACGGCGAGCCCGACGATGTCCTGAGGGCGCACGACCGCCGCCGGCCGGTCAGCACCCCTCAGAGCTGACCGACCGGCGGGGCGGGACGGCGTCTCAGCGCCGTCGGCGGTGGTGCCGTGCGACCACGAGCGAGGCGGCCACCAGCACCAGGTTCTTCAGCACGAACTCACCCGTGACGGTGAGCAGCAGCGGGTTGCCGTGGTGGAACGCCACCGCCGGCTGCACCACCAGTACGAGGAACGTGCCGAGCAGGTGCAGCGCCGTCAGCGCCGCGACCAGCCGCACCCGCACCGCCAGGACCAGCGCCATGCCCGCCAGCACCTCGAACACGCCGACGGTCGGCACGAACCAGGACGCCGGCAGGAACGGCACGGTGTCGGCGACCAGGTCGCGCACCGGCGACGTGCCCGCGACCTTCAGCACCCCGAACCACAGGAACACCACGCCCAGCGCGATCCGCAGCAGCGGAACGCTCCGGTCGAGCACGCCGTCCACCGCGCGTGACGCCCCGTCGAGCAACGCCGTGCGCGAGGACCCCGTGGTCGGCGCCTGGTCGGTCTCCCGCTCGCTGGTCAGCTCGCTGGTCATCCGTCATCCCCCCTCGTAGCGGTCGGCTCAGGCGCCGGACCGGCGCGCCGTGACGAGCGTGTCGCCCAGCGACCGCAACCGCGTGTCGGTCCGCTGGACCTGCTCCGCGACCACGTCCAGCGCCCGGTCCAGGTGCGGGCGCACGGTCGCGGCCCAGTCGACGCCCGACGCCCGGTCACGGGCGTCCTGGGTCGGCTCCGGGAACGCCGCGGCCACCGCGTACACGACCGCGCCGAGCACCGCGTCCAGCACCAGCTCCGGCAGCAGCGACATCACCAGGTTGGGCAAGTGCCCCGCCTCTTCGCCACCCGATCGGGGCTGCCACGGGTCGAGGTGCGGCCGGACCATCTCCCACAGGCCCGCGTCGACCGCGCCCACGCCGTACCGGCCGGCCCACTGCAACGCGTCCGCCCTGGTGACGGTGGCCGTCAGCACCTGGCGGGCGTCCGCGCCGATCCGCAGCAACTCCGCCAGGTCCAGGTCCTCCGGCGTGCCCATCAGCGCCGGCCGCAGGTCCATCGCCACCTGGTGGTGCCAGCGCGTCGCCCAGACCGCGCGCCACCACATGGCCTCCTGGGTGGTCGGCCGGGACAGCCACACCGCGATGTTGCGGAAGTAGGCCTTGATCTCCTCGTACGCGGCCCGACCGGCCGGCGACGCGGCGAACCCGACGCTCTTGATCGGGTCCTCCGGCACGGTCGGGTCGCCGACCAGGTTGACGTTGAAGAAGTGGTGCCACGTGGCGTCCACCGCGACCCGGCCGACGCCGACCTGGTGCCCGTCGTACGCGCCGATCGCGCCGAACGTGCTCGCGTCCAGCCGCCCCTTGCGCGGGTCGAGGTCCGCGGGCCGGGAGTTGATCGTCGACCACGCCACGACCTCCGGCGCCAGCCCCGCCGGGTACTCGGTCATCTCGTACCCGTCGAAGGTGAACGACCTGGTCAGGTCGTCCGGCACGTAGCACTCGCCCTCGTGCGGGTGGTCCGGCAGCACGCGGATCGTGCCGCGCGGCCCCGACAGCAGCGGGTGCGGGTAGCCCTGGTGCGCCCACTTCGGCGAGTCCGACGTCGCGTACATCCGCGGCGTGATGACCTGCGGGATGTCGTCGGACTGGTCGTTGAGCTGGTACAGCGGGTCGTGGCCCTCCGACAGCGTGTCGTTGCGGTCCGGACCGTCGATCGACGGCGCGACCGGCTCGCCGTGCGGGCCGGGGTCCGGCCAGTGCCACTTGCGCATGCTCCGCACGCGCGGCAGGTCGCCGCACATGGACACGCCCAGGTCCTCGTGGTCGCCGGTGGCGAACACGCCGCCGCCGGCATCCATGAACTCCGCCAACGCCCGCAACTCGGTCTGGTCCAACGGCGGCCTGGGCGCGCGGGCCACGCCGAACAGCCAGATCTGGTCGTACTGGCCCAGGTCGTGCCCGTCGAACCGGAACCCGGCCAGGTCCGCGGACAACGCCGGCAGGTTCTCCTCCCGGTGCGCCCGCGTCACCTCGAACCGGACCCACGGCCCGGGCGGCGTGGACAGCACGTCCACGAGGGTGGCCAGGCCGAAGTCGGCCCGGTCGAAGCTCGCCGTCCCATCGGTCACCATCAGGATCCGGACGGCGTCCGGCTCGGCCAGGACGGACGTGTTCGGCATGGGTGCTCCCTCTCGGTTCACGGTGTCATCCCTTCGATCTCGACCAGCAGGTCCGGGCGGCAGACGTCGACGGTGAACACCGCGATGTCGGCGCGCCGGGAGAATTCGTCGCGGCACAGCCGCGTCACGAGGGGCACGTCCTCGGGTCGCTTGACGTAGACCTTGATCGCGCGCAGGTCCTCGAGGCGGTAGCCGCCGTCGATCCCGTGCTCGGTGAGGTTGTCCGCGCCGATGAGCGCGGCGATGTTGGCCAGCGTCACCTGGACCTGGCGCGCCACGTCGCCCGGGGCCACGGTGGCGTGGTCGAGGATGCTCGCGGTGCCCGACACGTACAGCGAGCCCCGGCCCTGCTCCGGCTTCAGGTACGTCGCCCGCGCGAAGCTCGGCGGCCTCGGCCCGTACTGCTCCGGGTACTCGTGCGCGGGCACCTGCAACGGGTTCTCCAGGTGCACGGCCGCGTGCGACCGGTGCGCCAGGAAGTAGAACGCGACGCCGTCGCCCAGCGAGCCGATGCCGGTCGACGCCGGCATGGCGTGACCGCGCTCGTCGAACGCCTTGCCCCGGCCGACGCAGAAGTCCCGGTACACCTCGGTGCCGCGCGCGCTGCGCTCGGTGATGCCGTCGAGCATGTTCCACATGCGGAACACGTTCCGGTAGCCCAGGGCCTCGACCAGCTCGAACGCCGCCAGGTAAGCCTGGTGGGCCGCCTGTTCGCAGTCCTCCGACGGCCCGATCCACCCGGCGCAGAACAGCACCTCGCCGTCGTGCGCGTAGAGCAGCCCCTTGTGCTCGCCGGTCCGGACCACGCTCCCCTCGGTGTGCCAGACCTCCACGACCTCGGGCTCGCCCGGCCGCAGCATGTGCAGCGGGAGGACCGGCAGGCCGTGCTCCCACCGCGGCCGGCCGCCCCTGGTCGAGTGGCGGACGGCGCCCAGCACGGTGTCGCCCGCCAGGACGGCGAAGTCCTCCGCCGTCCGGAACGTGCACGGCGGCGTCACTATCACGTTGCCACGCAATGTTTTTCCCCCTCTTGAAGTCGGACCGCACGCCACGCCGCGATCACGGCGAGCGCCTGTCCGGGATTGAGCCGGGGGTCGCAGAGGCTCGTGTACGAGCCGGTCGGGAAGTCGTCCCAACCGCATTCCGCGACCTCGTCCGGAGTGGTCTCCAGGTGCAGGCCGCCGGCCACCCCTCCGGCGGCCCGCACCGCGGCCCGGAAGCCCGCGACCTCGCGGACCACCGTGGCGACCAGTCGTGCCTTGCGGCCCTCGGCGTCGGTGACCGTGTTGCCGTGCATCGGGTCGCACAGCCAGATCACCGGGTGGCCGGCCGCGCGGACCGCGCCCACCAGCGGCGGCAGCAGCTCGGACACGTCGTCCGCGCCGAGCCGGGCGATCAGCGTCAGCCGACCCGGCTCCCGCTCCGGGTCCAGCCGCTCGCACAGCGCCCGCAGCTCGTCCGGCCGCATGGCCGGACCCACCTTGCACGCCACCGGGTTCGCCACCGACGCCAGCAGCCGCACGTGCGCGCCGTCGACGTCGCGGGTCCGCTCGCCGATCCACGGCCAGTGCGTCGAGGTCAGCAGCGGGACGCCCCGGTCGTCCCGGCGCACCATCGGCAGCTCGTAGTCCAGCACCAGCGCCTCGTGGCTGGTCCACAGCGACGGGTGGTGGCGCCGCAGCAGCTCGGTCGCCGACCGCGCCGCGTGGTAGCCGGCGACGAGCCTGGCCGGGTCCGCCCGCCGGGCCAACGCGTCCCCCTGCGGCGCGTTGACCAGGTCGCCCCGGTAGACCGGCAGCTCCACCCCGTCGACCACCTCGGTCGGCCGCGACCGCGGCTTGGCGAACTGCCCGGCCATCCGGCCGACCCGCACCACGGGCCGGTCGCCGTCGCCGAGGGCCGTCGCCAGTCGGTCGACCAGCGCCGCCTTCGGCGTCACGTGGCGCGGACCGCACTCGGCGAACGGCTCGGCGCAGTCACCGGCCTGCACGACGAGCCGCCGACCGGCCGCGACCTCGGCCAGCTCGCGCCGCAGCGCCGCCACCTCGCAGGGCGTCACCAGGCCGGCCAACCGCGCCAGCCTCGCCCGGAACCACCGCGCGCGGCGGTCCGGCCACGGCGGCTGCTGGGCGGCGGTCAGCGATTTCCAGTGCGCCGTCTCCCATTCGGACAACACCTTGGCGTGGCTGCGCGGAACTGGCTCCGTGGACACTCGCGCCTCCGTTGGTCTGGTTCGGTCGTCGGTTTGTACGGCAATCATGCGGAAAGGCGATGTGCCTTTTCGTCGGTCCCCGGGTGGATTCGCCGTGTCCGCTTTCCCGTGCGGCGTCGCCCGATCGAGGTAAACCGTGAGGGGGATCGTCAAGCTCCGACGCAGGGTGGACGATAGTTCGGGGAAGGTGTGGTGCCATTGTTCCCAGCGCGTGGAAATGCGTGCGCGCCGAACACGGGATCGCGTGACAAGGGGAGGGAATAGTGTCCGGTTCCAACGTGCGACTCGTCGGGTCGGTCCAGGCGCGCGGTTTCGACGGCGAACCCCGGGAACGCCATCCGGCGGCCGGTCCGCCGGAGGTCCCGCGGCACGAGCCGAACGGCGACGACCTCACCGGATCACGGTCGGGCGGGGTGCTCGCCGCGTGCGGCGACCTGCCGTCGTGCCGGAAGGAATCGGCCTGATGGACGGCGGGGGGCGGCCACGGTGGTTGTCCCGCCCCACGGCGGTCGACGTCGCCCTGGCGGCTTCGGCCACCGCGGTGGACGTCTTCCTGTTCTCGGCGTTCAGCAACCGCACGCCGGAGGGCGCGGGCCTGTGGTTGTTCGTCGCCCTGGTCGCGATCGGCTTCGCGGCGCTGCTGGCGCGGCGCAGGTACCCCGTGCTGGCGTTCGGGGTCGTCTGGGTGTGGGCGGTGCTCGTCACGCCGACGAACGACTTGGAGTTCCAGCCGACCGCGATGCCGTGCGTGGCGTTGTTCGCCGTCGCGCTGCACGCGCAGCTCAAGGCGTCGGCCGGCGCGCTGCTCGCGTGCGCGGTGCTCGCCGTGCTGACCGGGCTGACCGAGGCCGCGTCCCGGCCGCCCGAGGCGCGGCTGGTGGCCACCTACGCCACGCTGCTGTTCTACCTGCTCGTGTACGGCTGCGTGTGGGCCGGCGGGCGGTCGGCGCGGCTGAGCCGGCAGCACGCCGAGGACCTGGAGTTCCGCCGGCGGGTGGAGGCGCACGAGGCGGTGCTGGGCGAGCGCACCCGCATCGCGCGCGAACTGCACGACATCGTGGCGCACTCGGTGACCGTGATGGTGTTGCAGGCGGCGGGCGCGCGGCGGGTGCTCGACAGCGACCCGGTGCGGGTCGGGCACGCGCTCGGCCACATCGAGGAGGCGGGCGAGCAGGCGATGGGCGAGCTGCGGCGGATGCTGACCGCGTTGCGGCTCAGCGACGACGACGAGTCGGGCGACGGGGTGACCGGTCGGCCGCAGCCGGGGCTGGCGGACGTGGAGCACCTGGTCGGCACGATCGCGGCGGCCGGGGTGCGGGTCCACACGAGGGTGGAGGGTGAGCCGGGTCGGTTGGCCGCCAGCGTGGACCTCGCCGCGTACCGGGTCGTGCAGGAGGCGTTGACGAACGTGACCAAGCACGTGGGGCCCGGCGCGGAGGTGGACGTGCGGCTGCGGTGGGAGCCGTGCGAGCTGACCGTCGAGGTCGCCGACGACGGCCGCGGGAGGCGGCCGGAGCGGGCGCTGTCCACGAACCACGGCCTGGCCGGGCTCGTGGAGCGGCTGGCGATCGTGGGCGGGAGGTTGGCGGCCGAACCGGCGCCGACGGGCGGGTTCCGGGTGACGGCCGTGCTGCCGGTCGCCGGGCCGGTGGCGAGCGAGCCCGTGCGGGAGCACCGGTGATCCGGGTGATGCTGGTGGACGACCAGCCGTTGGTGCGGGCGGGGCTGGCGATGCTGCTCGACGCCGAGCCGGACATCGAGGTGGTGGCCGAGGCGGACGAGGGCGCGGGCGCGGTCGCGCGGGCCGCGGAGCTGCACCCGGACGTGGTGCTGATGGACGTGAGGATGCCCGGCGTGGACGGGGTCGAGGCGACGCGGCGGATCATCGACGCGGACCCGGCGGGGGAGGACCACGCCACGAAGATCATCATCCTGACGACGTACAACGTGGACGAGGCGGTGTACGCGGCGTTGCGGGCCGGTGCGACCGGGTTCCTGCTCAAGGACGCGGTGCCGCGCGAGCTGGTGGACGCGGTGCGCACGGTGGCGTCCGGCGAGGCGTGGCTGGACCCGACCGTCGCGAAAGGACTGATCCGGGAGTTCGCCGCCCGGCCACGGCACCAGATGCCGACGTCGGCGGAGATGGGCGAGCTGACGGTGCGGGAGCGGGAGGTGCTGGTGCTCGTGGCGCACGGGTTCTCGAACCCGGAGATCGCCGTGCACCTCGTGGTCGGTGAGGCGACGGTGAAGACGCACCTGGGGCGGATCCTGATGAAGCTCGGGCTGCGTGACCGCGCCCAGGCGATCGCGGCGGCGTACCAGAGCGGCTTGGTCCTGCCGGGGAGCAGCCCGCCACCGCCGGCCGGTCGTCCGGCTTGATCCTCGCGGGCCGGCCCGTCTTGATCGTTACGGTGGGTCGGGGGGCGGGTGCACGGCGGTGGTGCGCGCTACCGTGAGCTGTGCGCATCCTCCCGCGCCGGGCACATCGCCGTGCCGAACCGCCGAGCGTGGTGCTCGATCCGGCAACGGCGGAACTCGTGCGTCTGGGCGCGTTGCTGGAGGTCGTGGTCCAGGCCGTGGCGTTGCAGGAGCGGGCGGAGGCCGTGATCGCCGACTGCGCGCAACCCGGTGAGACGTCGTGGGAAGTCGCGCGCAGCGGACGTGCCGTGGCGGCCCAGTACGGCAGGCTGTCCGGCTGGGCGGCGGACCTCGTGTGGCAGACCGACCGTCCCCCGCCGCCGCAGCGGGTCGTGGAACTCATCCGCTACCACCTCGGCATGCTGGACTGCGCCCTGCGCCTGGCGTTCCCCCGCTACCGCACGGACCGCCTGGAATCCCGCCGCCTGTCCATGACGGGCCTCGGCACCCCGGCCCGCGAACTGCGCGACCTGGAAACCGCCCTCCGCCACCGCATCACCACCCTCTCCGCGTAGCCGCGTGTCGAACCTTCAGCGCCCGCGTGTCGAACACTCAGGACCCGCGTGTCGAACCTTGAGGACCCGCGTGTCGAACACTCGGGCCCTCCGAATTCAACGTTCAGGACGACTCGGCATCGGGCAGCGGGATCCTGAGCGTTGAATTCGGGGGTCCTGGAGGTTCGACACGCGGGTCCTGGAGGTTCGACACGCGGGTTACCAGGTGGTTTGGCCCCAGGCGTAGGGGTAGAGGGGGTTGCCGTAGGTGGACGGGACGGGGGCGCCCGAGTCGATCCTGGCGCGGATGTCGGCACGTTCGGCGGCGGTGGCGCCCAGGTCGTACGGGACGTCCCAGTGCTCGGTCGCGTCGGCTGGGGTGTCGGTGCCGCCGGGACGCAGCACGTCGGTCAGGGCACGCGGCAGCTGCCACGGCAGCTTGCCGGTCGGCGTGTAGTCGCCGAACAGCAGCGACGCCAAGGCCGGGCCCATCTCCTCACCGCCGCGGTACGTCACGACGATCGCGCTCGCCAGGTTGTGCCACTCCGTGATCACGTAGGGGCGGGGGAGGACCAGGGCGACCACGACCGGGATGCCCTGGCGGTGGAAGTCCTGGATCAGCGCCAGCTGGTCCGGCGGCAGGTAGGGCTGCTCCTTCGGCCAACTCGTCGCGTGGGTGTACGAGGTCTCGCCCACCGCGACGATGGCCAGCTTCGGCGACGGCCCGGTGTCCTTGTGGACGTTCACCCCCGCCTGCGCGGCACGCGCGCGGATCGCCTGCAACATGGTCTGCGAGCCGTACTCCTGGTGGAAGTAGCTGGTCCAGATGCAGCACGCGGCCGTGTCGTCGGCACGCGGACCGGCCACCACGATGTTGTCACCGCGGTTCAGCCGCACCGGCAGCACACCGGCCGTGTTCTTCAACAACGTCATCGCCTCGCGCGACGCCTGGTTCGCCAGCGCCGCGTACTCCGGCTTGTGGAACCGGTACGGCCCGTTCACGGGGTCGCCGTACGGGTTCTCGAAGATCCCGAGCTTGAACTTCAACCGCAGCACCCGCCGCACCGCGTCGTCGATCCGCGCCGCCGGCACCGCCGAGGTGAACCCGCCGATGGTGAACCCCGGCGCGCCCGGGTCCGCGCCACCCATCACGTCGGAACCCGCGTTCGCCGCGCCGACCCACGACCCCGACGGCAACCAGTCGGTCGTGATCAGCCCGGTGTACCCGAGGTTCTGCCGCAGGTAGGCGAGGATCTTCGCGCTGTCACCAGCGCCCGGACCACCGGGGTCCAGCAGCGAACTGCCCGCGTACCCCGGCATGATGTTGACCGCGCCGGCCTCCATCGCGGCCCGGAACGGCGCGGTGTGGTACTTGATCGTCACGTTGTCGTACACGATCAACGCCTCACCGCCCGCGCCCTCGCCCGGCCAGTGCTTCACCGTCGCCAGCACGGAACCCGGACTCAGCTCCGGCCCGCCCTGCAACCCGGCCACCAGCGCCCTGACCTGCGCCGACGCCACCTCGGAACTCTCGCCGTTGCCCTCCTGGATGCGCGGGTACAGCACCTTCGTGCCCACCTCGGCCAACGGCCCCAGCACGCCGCGCGCGCCGACCTCCAGCTGCTCGCGCCGCTGCATGTCGCCGAGCTTGTACTGCAACGGGTAGTTCCGCGCCGCCGCCAACGCGCTCTGCAACGGGTACGTCGTCTTGTACCCGGCGATGGTGTCGCCCGCCGACACGAACGGGATGCCGAGCCGCGTGCCGCTCGACCCGAGCAGCGCGGTGTGCAGGTCCTGCGCCTCCGCCGGCCCGAAGTGCCACCCCGAACGCGGGAACACCTGGGCGTTGTAGAACATCTGGTAGGCCTTCTCCTCGATCGTCATCCGACCGAGCAGGTCGTTCACCCGCGTCTCCACGGGCTGCCGCCAGTCCTCGTACGGCTCGATCGCGCCGTTCTTGTTCAGGTCACGGCTGCCGCTCACCACCCGCACGCCGTCGTCCACCGAGGTCAACGTCGGCACGTACACGCTGAACGTGCGGATGGTCGACGCGCTGGTGCCGCCGGAGCCGTCCACCGCCACCACGAACCACCGGTACGTCCACCGGTCGGTGATGTCCCACGTCGGCGTGTAGCTGGTGCCGGTGGGCTCGGCGACCTTGGTGTAGAGGTCGATCAGGTTGCCCGATGCGGTGAAGTCGTAGTCCGTGCGGCTGACGTTGAGCCAGACCTGGTAACGCACCGCACCCGGCACCGCCGCCCACGAGAACGCAGGCCGCCGCGTGGACGTGATCATCGCGTTGTCGGCGGGCGCGGACAGCGCGAACCGGCCCGTCACCGCGGGCGCCTTGGTCGGCGGCGACAGCAGCGGCGGGGTGGCCGCGGAGGTGTCCACGGTGCCGAAGACCTGGAACTCCCAGAGCGAGACGCCGTAGCCGGTGGCGCGCGCGGTGGCGAACAAACGCAGGTAACGGCCCGTGCCGCCGACGGTGAACCGTTCCGTGCCGCCCGTGCCGGTGGTGGTCGCGTAGACCTGCGTCCAGGTCACCGCGTCGTTCGACAGCTCGAGCCGGTACCCCTTCGCGTACGCGCCCTCCCAGTTCAGCACGACCTGGTTGACGGTCGCGACGCCGCCGAAGTCGACCCGCAGCCACTGGTTGTCGGCGAACTGGCTGGACCACCGGGTGTTCGGGCGGCCGTCCAGCGCCGCGGCGGGCGCGTTGCCGCCCTCCCACGTCGAGGCCGCGACCTGCTTGTACTCGGAGATCGGCGTTCCCGCGGCGGAACCGCCGGTCGTGCCGTAGACCTGGAACTCCCACAGCGAGTAGCCGTAGCCGGTGGCGCGGGCCGTGCCGAACAGCCGCACGTGCCGACCCGTGCCGGTCACCGGGATGGACTGCGTCCCGCCGGCGGCGTTGGCGGCGGTGTGGATCGTGGTCCACGTGGAGCCGTCGGCCGAGGTCTGGAGCTGGAACGCGGTCGCGTGGGCGGCCTCCCAGGTCAGCACCACGCGGTCCAGCGTCGCGGTGGCGCCGAGGTCGACGCTCAGCCACTGCGGGTCGGTGAACGCGCTGGACCAGCGGGTGCCCGCGTTGCCGTCGGTGGCGGCGGACGCGGCGGTGCCCGCGTTCTCGGTGGACGAGGCGGTGGTCGGTTTGCCCTGGGAGAGCAGGACTCCGGCGGCCCTCGCTTCCCGTGACGCGGTGAGCTGCCCGGCGATCAGGGCGGCGAGGACGACGAGCAGGGGCAGGACCCGGCGGCGTTGCCGGGCGGGCGCTTCGGGCATGGCGACTCCAGGCAGGGGTGACCCGCGGCCGGTGTGCCGCCGGCCGCGGATCGTCGACAAACTCTCGGAGAGCGCTCTCCCACAGCGAACTTCACCCGCCGTGCCGCCGTCAAGAGACCGGCGGACCGGTTCTCGCGCACCCGGTGGCCCGGTTCCGGTCGGGTCCGGGAGCGGCGCATAGGATCGCCCGGTGACGATCGCGATTCCCGGCTTCGGCGAACTGACCCCGGTGGACCACGCCCCCGAAGGCGTGGCGTGCTGGAACACGACCGCCGCCGGGACGTCGGTGAGCGTGCTGGTGGAGGAACCGGCCACCACCGACGACCTCGACCTGCCGTTCATCGGCTCGGTCCTGCGCGACCGCCAACGGTTGCTCGCCACCGCCCACGAGGCCGTGGCAGACCACCTGCGCGACCACCCGGGCTACGAGCCGGACGCCGTGGCCGACCCGGAGTTCACCTTCCACCCCGGCAGGGACTGGCTGGTCCGGTTCGCCGAGTGCCGCGTGCCCGGGTTCACCGAGTTGGGCCTCGTGGTGGTGTTCAACGGCGGCGACGTGGTCGGCGTGGACGACCTCGCCGACGTCGACCTCGCGGACGAGACGGAAGACTGACCTCACCCGGCTCGCGGCCGGGAGTTCGTGCGGGCGGCTGTTCCGGGACTTCGGCACGCGGTGGGCATGGGTACGCGCGCCGCGTTGCCAGGCGTGCGGTGGCTGTGCTGTGATCGGTGCGCCGCCGTGTGGAAAGCGTTTTCCGCGAGAGGGAGAACCCCGATGCGAGCACTGCTCCTGGCGACCCTGATGCTCCTTGGCGCCGGCACCGCCCAAGCCGCGCCTGCCCATGCCGCGCCCGCCCCGGTGACGCCTGCCCGAGCGGCAGCCGCCCAAGCCTCGCACGCCGGGGTCGCGGCGATGGACTACTGGCAGTACATGGCCACCTTCGCGACCGAGGAGGAATGCGAAGCGGAAGGCGCGAAGATCCCGGAAGGCGTCGACTACTACGTCTGCTGGCCGACCGGGGGCGCCTGGGACTTCTACTGGGTCTTCCTGACCTGACCGCCACCGTCGCGGCCCGCGGCGCGGAGTCGGGCGAGCAGTTCACCGCACCGCCGTAGACAGCCCTTCCGCGTGGACGAACCGGTCGGGACGCAGCACGACGACGTCGGTGCGGTGGCGGGCGAACCAGGCGGTGAGCGTGCCGGTCACGTCCACCAGGTCGTCCTCGGTGCGGGGCTCGCCGTCGGCCACCACCCGCAGGAACCTCGCGGGCGGACCGGACCAGTCCCGCGCCGTGCTCGCGCCCACCCCCGGCCCGATGACCGCGAAGTCGGGGCCGAGCACGTCGTCGAGCAGCAGCCTCGCCCCGCCGACGACCACCTCGGGCTGGGGGAACATGACGCTCCCGTCCGGCAGCGCGGGCAGCGGCTTGAACTCGAAGTGGCGCACCAGGCGGCGCACCCGCGGCACGGTCTGCGCCGCGCGCAGCGCCACGTCCCGCAGGAAGGCGGCGAACCTGTTGCGCACCAGGAAGATCCGGCCGAGCCGCACGCTGGTGAGGGCCATCGCCTCGGTGTGCGGGCGGCGCTCGGCCTCGTAGCTGTCCAGCAGTGGCTCGGGGGCGTCCGATCCCAGGGCCAGGGCGAGCTTCCAGGTGAGGTTGGCCGCGTCGCGCAGCCCGCTGCACAGGCCCTGGCCGAGGAACGGCGGCATCTGGTGGGCGGCGTCCCCGAGCAGGAACACCCGGCGGTCGCGCCAGCGCTCGGCGACCAGGTGGTGGAACGTGTAGACGACCGCGCGCGTGACGGTGAAGCGGTCCGGGTCGACGTAGGGCGCGACGAGCCGGGCGACCGCCTCGGGACTGGTCATGTCCGCCGGATCCTCGTCCGGGCGGAGCATGAACTCCAGCCGGTAGGTGTCGAACGCGCCGGGGGAGACGAACGCGGGCCGCCGCCAGTCGCACACGAACGTCGTGTCCGGCACGCGCACCGCACCCGGCGCGACGTCGCCGGAGACCGCCAGCCACGGTTCGGCGTAGGACGTGCCGGTGAGCGCGATGCCGGCCGCGACCCGGGTGGTGCTGCGGGCGCCGTCGCAACCCAGCACGTACTTCGCGCGCACCTCGGTTTCCACGTCCGTGCCGAGGTCGCGCAGGACGACGGTGGCGGCCTCGTCGTCCTGGGTGAGCCGCATCAGTTCGACGCCGGTGAGCAGCGTGACGTGCGGGAACCGGTCGAGCCCCGTGCGCAGGGCCGCTTCGAGGCGCGGCTGGTCGAAGAAGTGCAGGGGACGGCTGCCCAGGCCGAAGTCGACCTCGTCCAGGGCGATGGTGGCGAACACCCGGCCCTTGGCGTTGACGTACTCGGCCCGTCGCGGCGGGTGCGTGTCCGCGGCGACCTCGGTCAGCAGGCCCGCCTGCTGGTAGATCCGCAACGCCTCGTCGTCGCAGGAGAACGCGCGTGGCTGCCGGTGCGGCGCGGTGTCGCGTTCGACGACCAGGGTCCGCACGCCCCTGATGCCGAGCAGGTTGGCGGTGAGCGCACCGACCGGCCCGCAACCGACCACGACGACGTCGAACTCCATGCGTCCTCCTCCTGGTGTCGGCTCACATGCCAGCGGAGGGCTGTTGGAGTTCTGTTGGATCAGCGTGGGAAGCGCGCTCGCACCAGGTCCCCGCCTTGCGCCTCCGCCAGTCGCGCGCCGGTGTCCAGGTCGGCCCGGTCGTCGGTGGCCAGGCCGCGGACGCGGTGCAGTTCGGCGGCGAGGACCCGTTCGCCGGTCTCCTCGGCGAGGGCGAGACCTTCCTCGGCCAACGCCGCCGCGGTGGCGTTGTGCCCGGTCACCAGGTGCGCGTCGGCCATCGCGGCGAGGGTGATCGTGCGGGTCGAGCGCAGGCCGAGCCGGTGGATGCCCTCCCTGGCCGTCCGCATGGCGTCGCGGCGGCTGTCGTCCCCGCCGCGCACGGCGGCCCACTCGGCGAAGAAGTCGGCGGTCGTGACGAAGTGCGGCATGTGCTGACGCGCGCCGATCTCGCGGCACCGGCGGGCGGCGGTGAGGGCGGCGGTGACGTCGTGCTCCTGCATGGCGGTCCACGCGGCGAACAGCGCGGCGTTGGCCCGCCCGTACGGGTCGTCGGCGCGTTCGGCGAGGGCTTCGGCGGCGGCGAGGTCGGCGCGGGCCGCGTCCGCGTCACCGCGCAGGGAGCGCACCAGGGCGCGGAAGTCGTGGGTGGCGAGCGTGGGCGTGCGACCGGCCTGCCCGACCAGCTCCCGGGGGTCCAGTTCGTGCAGCCGGTCGATCGCGGCGGTGAGGTGGCGGTCGGCCTCGGCCAGGCGGCCGGTGAAGTAGCCGACCACGCCCAGCAGGTAGTGGCCCGCGGCGCCGATCACGCCGTCGTCCGCGGCGAGGCGGGTGGCGAGGTCTTCGGCGATGGCGAACTCGGCGCGGTTGCAGGCCAGCTCGCCGAGCGTCCACAGGGCGGTCCGCACGTCGGTACCGGTGTCGACGCGCGTGAGCAGGTCGCGGGCGCGGGCGGCGGCCAGGTCGACGGCGTCGCTGCCGATGCCGACGGTGATCTGGAGCAACGACGTGCGGTGCAGCTGCACGGCCAGCTCCCGTTCCGGCGCGGTGAGCAGGGCGGCGGCCCGGTCGAGGTGGGCCAAGGCGTCCTCGTAGGCGAGGCGGCGGGTGGCGTCGTCGGCGGCTTCGAGGGTCCAGCGCAGGTGGTCGTCCTCCCGTCCGCGAGCCCGGCCGTAGTGCCGCGCCAGCTCGGCCGGGGTGAGGGCGTGCCTGCCCGCGTCGGCGAGCCGGGCGTGCAGGTCGGCCCGGCGGGTCGGGGTGAGGTCGGCGTAGGCGGCCTCGGCGAACAGCGGGTGCCGGAAGCGCACCACGCCGGCGGCGGGCTCGGTGACCAGGTGGGTGACGTGCCGGGTGAGGCGGACCTCGGCCGACGTGGCGGCTTCGAGCAGGTCGACGTCCAGGTCGCGGCCGGCGACGCTCAGCACGTCGAGCCACTCGCGGGTGCGGTCGTCCAGGGCGTGCAGCCGGCGGCGGACGGTGTCGCGCACGCTCGGCGGCGGGGTGCCGGTCGGATCGGCGGAGGCGAGCAGTTCGGTGATGAAGAACGGGTTGCCGCCGGTGCGGGTGAGGAGGTCGAGCACGAGGTCGGCGGGTGCGGGCGCGCCGGTGTGCTCGCGGACGAGGCCCGCGACCGCGTCGGCGTCGAGGCCGGGTGGTCTGAGCTGTCGGCAGCCGGGGCTGCGGGCCAGGTCGGCGAGGGTGGCGACCAGGGCGGGGTCGTGCTCGTAGGGGCGCAGGGTCGCGACGACCAGCGCGCGGGACGTGTGCACGGTGGTGGCCAGGTAGCGCAGGAGGAGCAGGGAGTCGGCGTCGGCGGCGTGCAGGTCGTCCAGCACGAGGACGAGGCCGGCGGCGCGGGCGGCGGCGCGCACGAGCGCCGAGACCGCGTCGTAGGTGCGGAAGCGGGCGGTGGGGTCGATGTCGGTGTCGGCGGTCGGGCCGGTGCGGAAGCCCGCCAGCGCCGGGTCGGCGCCCGCGTCGCCCGCCAAGGGCACGAGGGCGCGCACGACCTGGGCCCAGAGCCAGAACGGCGGCGCTTGACCGAGGTCCGGGCAGCGTCCCCACGCGACCGGGACGCCGGCGGTGGAGGCGCGGCGGGCGACGGCGTCGGCCAGGGTGGTCTTGCCGATGCCCGCCTCGCCGACGATCGCCGCGAACCGGCCGCCGGTCCGGCTCGACGCGGTGAGGAGGTCGGTGAGGAGGGCGAGTTCCGCCGTGCGACCGACCAGCAGGTCCGGCGACCTGGAACCGGTGGTGTCGGCAGGTGGCGCGTGATGGTGGTTGGGCGTGCCGGCGGGTGTGGTGCGGCGGGGGTCGGGTCCGGCGGTGGGCGCGATCAGCGGGGAGGTGCCCGCGCCGACCGGTGGCACGGAGTGGGCCAGGACGCGGCGGTGCAGGTCGCGCAGGGCCTCACCCGGCTCGACGCCGTGCTCGTCGGCCAGGAGCCGGCGGCCCTCGTCGTACACGGCCAGCGCGTCGGTCTGCCGACCCGCCCGGTAGAGCGCGAGCATCAGCTGCGCGCGGGCGTTCTCCCGGTTCGGGTGGGCGGCCACGAACTGGCGCAGGTCCGGCAGCACGGCCTGGTGCCGACCGGCGGCGACGGCGGCGGTGAAGAGGCCTTCGCCGGCGGCGGCCCGCGCCTCCGCGAGCCGTGCCGCGTCCGGCCGCACGGCGGCGAGGTCGGCGGCGGCCACCTCGCCGCGCCAGAGGGCGAGCGCGTCGGCGTAGTGGCGTCCGGCCGCCTCCCACTCGCCGTCGGCGAGCGCCCGCGCGCCTTGCCCGGCGAGCGCGGTGAAGCGGACGGCGTCCACGGCGTCCGGCGGCACGCGCAGCTCGTAGCCACCGGCGTGACCGCGCAACACCTCGGCGGGCGCACGCCGTCCCCGCCCCGGTTCGAGCGCACGGCGCAGAACCGCCACGTAGGACCGCAAGGTGACCTGCGCGCCGGCCGGCGGCTGCCCGTCCCACAGCGCGTCGACCAGCCAGTCGGCGCTCACGAACCGGTTGGCGCGCAACACCAGCAGCGTGAGCAGGTCACGCTGCCTCGGCCCGCCGAGCGCAGGCCGCTCGCCGTCACGGTCCACCGTCAACGGCCCCAGGACCCCGAACCGCACGGTGCCGGACACCCGCAGAGGGTAACCGCGACGGGCGGCCCGTCCGGCGGGAACGACAATGTGGACATGACGACACCTCACGTCGCGAGGCCCTCGATCCTCACCGTGGACGACGACCCGGGCGTGTCCCGGTCCGTGGCGCGCGACCTGCGCCGCAAGTACGGCGAGGACTACCGGATCGTTCGGGCCGAGTCCGGTGCTCAGGCGCTCGACGCGGTGCGCGAGATCAAGCTGCGCGGCGAGGAGGTGGCGGTGCTGCTGGCCGACTACCGGATGCCCGGCATGAGCGGCATCGAGTTCCTGGAGGCCGCGATGGACCTCTTCCCCGCGGCACGGCGGGTGCTGCTGACCGCGTACGCCGACACCGACGCGGCGATCCGCGCCATCAACGTCGTCGACCTCGACCACTACCTGCTCAAACCGTGGGACCCGCCGGAGGAGAAGCTGTACCCCGTGCTGGACGAGCTGCTGCGCGCCTGGTCGGCGGCCGATCGCGGGCCCGCCCGGCAGGTCCGGGTCGTCGGGCACCGCTGGTCGTCGCGGTCCTACGAGGTGCGCGACTTCCTGGCCCGCAACTCCGTCCCGTTCCGCTGGCACGCGGTCGACGACGGCGACCCCGAGACCGGGCGGCTGCTCACCGCGTGCGGCGAGGACGGCGCGCGGCTGCCGGTGGTCGTCACCGCGGACGGCGAGGCGCTGGTCGAGCCGTCGGACGCGGAGCTGGCCGCCCGGGTCGGCCTGACCACGCGGCCGTCCACCGACTTCTACGACCTGATCGTGGTCGGCGGCGGCCCCGCCGGGCTGGGCGCGGCGGTCTACGGCGGCTCGGAAGGGCTGCGCACGGTGCTGGTCGAGCGGCGCGCCACCGGTGGTCAGGCGGGCACCAGCAGTCGGATCGAGAACTACCTCGGCTTCCCCGACGGCGTGTCCGGCGAGCAGCTCACCGACCGCGCCCGCCGGCAGGCGCTGAAGTTCGACGTCGAGGTGCTGACCGCGTGCGACGTGGTGGGCCTGGAGGCACGTGGCGCGGCACGCGTGGTGCGGCTGGGCGACGGCACCGAGCTGGCCGCGCACACCGTCATCCTCGCCACCGGCGTGTCCTACCGGATGCTGGACGCGCCGGGGCTCGGCGCGCTGACCGGCCGGGGCGTGTTCTACGGCGCGGCCACCACCGAGGGGCCGAGCTGCGCGGGCCAGGACGTCTACCTCGTCGGCGGCGCGAACTCGGCGGGCCAGGCGGCGCTCTACTTCGCCGCGCACGCCCGCCGCGTGGTGCTGGTCGTGCGCGGCGACTCGTTGGCCCGGTCGATGTCGCACTACCTCGTCGAACAGCTCGCCCGGGTCGCCAACGTCGAGGTGCGCACGTGCACCGAGGTCGTCGGCGGCACGGGGGAGGAGCACCTGGAGACGCTGACGTTGCGGCACGACAAGACCGGCGAGACGACGACCGTGCCCGCGTCCTGGCTGTTCGCGTTCATCGGCGCCGCCCCGCACACCGACTGGCTCACCGGCACGCTGGCCCGTGACGAGCGCGGGTTCGTGCTCGCCGGACCGGACCTGGTCACCGACGGCCGTCCGCCCGAGGGCTGGGGCCTCGACCGTCCGCCCTACCACCTGGAGACCAGCCTGCCGGGCGTGTTCGTCGCCGGCGACGTGCGCGCGGACTCGGTGAAGCGGGTCGCGTCGGCGGTCGGCGACGGCGCGATGGCCGTGTCGCTGGTCCACCGCTACCTGGAGAGGTCGTGATGGAGAACCTGACGGTCGACGACCTGCGCGGGCTGTTCCTGTTCGAGCACCTGTCGGAGGAGCAGCTGGCGTGGCTCGTCGCGCACGGCCAGGTGGAGACGCACGCGGCGGGCTCCCAGGTGCTGCGCGAAGGACAGCCGGCGACGTGCTTCTTCGTGCTGCTGGACGGCACGGTGGCGCTCAGCCGCGTCATCGGCGGCCAGCGCGTGGAGACCAACCGCACCGACCACCGCGGCGCGTACTTCGGGGCCACCCAGGCGTACCTCGGCTCCGATGTCGAAGCCAGGACGGTCTACCAGATGACCGCCGACGCGGTGACCGACGTGCGGCTCTACCAGCTGCCCGCGCACGACTTCGGCGCGATGTTCCGCTCGTGGTTCCCGATGGCCATGCACCTGCTGGAGGGCCTGTTCTTCGGCATGCGCAACACCGAGCGGATCGTCAGCCAGCGGGAACGGCTGCTCGCGCTGGGTTCGCTGTCGGCCGGGCTGACGCACGAGCTGAACAACCCGGCCGCCGCGGCGGTGCGGGCCACCGGGGCGTTGCGCGAACGGGTCGCCGGGATGCGACACAAGCTGGCGCTGCTGGCGAACGGCTCGCTCGACCCGGCCACCCTGCCGGTGCTGGTGGAGCTGCAGGAGAGCGCGGTCGAGCAGGTGGCGAAGGCGCCGACGCTCGGTCCGATGGAGACCGCCGACCTGGAGGACGAGGTCGCCGACTGGCTGGACGCGCACGGCGTGTCGGGCGGTTGGGACCTGGCGCCGGTGCTGGTCGCGGGCGGGCTGGACGTCGAGTGGCTCGACCGGGCGGCGGCGTTGTGCCCGCAGACCGCCACGGAGGCCGCCGTGCGCTGGCTGGCCTACACGGTCGAGACCGAGACGTTGATGAACGAGATCGAGGACGCCACCACCCGGGTGTCCACGCTGGTCGGCGCGGCCAAGCAGTACTCGCAGGTCGACCGGGCGCCGTTCCAGGTCGTCGACGTGCACGAACTGCTCGACTCGACGCTCGTGATGCTCGGCGGCAAGCTCGGCGACGGCGTGCGCGTGGTCAAGGACTACGACCGCACCCTGCCGCCGCTGCCCGCGTACCCGGCCGAGCTCAACCAGGTGTGGACGAACCTGGTCGACAACGCGGTGGCCGCCATGGCGGGCGACGGCACGCTGACCGTGCGCACGTACCGCGCCGGCGAGGACGCGGTGGTGGAGGTCGGCGACACCGGCGTGGGCATCCCGGACGACGTGAAGAGGCGCATCTTCGAGCCGTTCTTCACCACCAAGGCCGTGGGTGAGGGGACCGGGCTCGGCCTGGACATCTCGTGGCGGATCGTGGTCGACCGCCACCACGGCGACATCCGGGTGGAGTCCGCGCCCGGCGACACCCGCTTCCGCGTCCACCTGCCGTTGAGCGCGCCGTCGGCGGAGAACGGGGAGGGCCGCGCCTGAGGTTCGGGCCGTCGAGTCCGCGTTCCGGTCACCAGGCGAAGGCAAGGAGGTTGTCCACTCCCTGCCATGGTCAACATATAGCCGATCGGGGGTCTTGCGGCAAGGCCCCCGTCGTGCCGCAGAATCTCCCGCCGAAGCCAGAACCTGCGGAAATGGTGTGCCGGTAGAACGCTGTGACCACCGGCGGACGAATCCGCGGGGTCGGCAGTGCGAACCGGCGAGGCCCGATGGGGCGAACGGAAGGTGGACGGATGGGCGACTACGTGCTCGATCTCCAGGAGGTCGACCGGACGCAGGTCGCCGTGGTCGGCGGCAAGGGCGCGCACCTGGGAGAGCTCTCGCGGATCGAGGGCGTCAGCGTGCCGGCCGGTTTCTGCGTGACGACCGACGCCTACCGGCGGATCGTGCTGGACGCGCCGTCGCTCGGCGAGCTGCTGGACGGGCTGTCGCGCCTGAACCCGGACGACCGGGAGGCGATCCGCACGCGCAGCGCGGAGATCCGGCGGGTCCTCGAGGGGATCGTCGTCCCGGACGGTGTGGCGGCGGCGATCACCGGTGCGCTCGCCCGCCTCGGCGACCGCGCCGCCTGCGCGGTGAGGTCGAGCGCGACGGCGGAAGACCTGCCGGGCGCCTCCTTCGCGGGTCAGCAGGACACGTACCTGAACGTCGTGGGGCCGGCGGCGGTCCTCCGGCACGTCAGCCGGTGCTGGGCCTCGCTGTTCACCGAACGGGCCGTCACCTACCGGCTGCGCAACGGCTTCGACCACCGCAAGGTCCACATGGCCGTGGTCGTGCAGCGGATGGTCTTCCCGCACGCGTCGGGCGTCCTGTTCACGGCCGATCCCGTCACGTCCAACCGGAAGGTCTCCACCGTGGAGGCCGTCTTCGGCCTCGGCGAGGCCCTGGTCTCCGGCCTGGTGAACGCGGACGCCTACCAGGTGCGGGACGACGAGGTCATCGCCAAGGCGGTCGCCGCCAAGGAGATCGCCGTCCAAGCCTCGCCGGACGGCGGGACGCGGGAGCAGCCGATCGAGCCCGCGGGGCGGGAACAACCTGCGCTGACCGACGCCCAGGTCGTGCGGCTGGTGCGGCTCGGCCGGCGGGTCGAGGCGCACTTCGGCCGTCCCCAGGACATCGAGTGGTGCCTGGTCGACGACGACTTCCACGTCGTCCAGAGCCGGCCGATCACCACGCTGTTCCCCATCCCGGAGACCGACGACCGGGAGAACCACGTCTACGTCTCCGTCGGGCACCAGCAGATGATGACCGACGCCATGAAGCCCTTGGGGCTCTCGGTGTGGCAGTTGACGACCACCCGGCCCATGGCCGAGGCCGGCGGGAGGTTGTTCGTCGACGCCACCAGGCTCCTGGCTTCGCCCACGAGCCGCGCCGGGTTCCTCGAGGTGGTGGGGAAATCCGATCCGCTGATCGAGGACGCGGTGCGGACCGTCGTCGAGCGCGACGGCTTCCTCCCGTCGTTCCCGGACGACGGCCCCGCCCAGACGATCCCCGGCGCCGAGCCGGTCGCGATCGAGCCCGACCCGGCCCTCGTGACGGAGCTGATCGAGCAGGGTGAGGCGTCCGTCGCCGCGGTCGAGCGCGAGATCAGGACGAAGTCCGGCTCGGAGCTGCTGGACTTCATCCTGGCGGACTTCGAGGAGCTGAGGCGGGTCCTGTTCGACCCGCGCGGCATCAAGCCGATCATGGCGGCGATGCGGGCGACGTGGTGGCTCAACGAGCACCTGCACGAGTGGCTGGGCGAGAAGGACGCGGCCGACGCGCTCTCGCAGTCCGTGCCCCACAACGTCACCTCGGAGATGGGGCTGGCGCTCCTCGACGTCGCGGACGTGATCCGCCCGCACCCGGAAGTCGTCGCCTTCCTGCGCGACACGACGGACGAGGACTTCCTCGACGGGCTGGTCGAAGTGGACGGTGGACGGGAGGCGCGCGACGCCATCGTGGCCTACCTCGACAAGTACGGCATGCGCTGCGTCGGCGAGATCGACATCACCAGGCCGCGGTGGAGCGAACGGCCCACCATGCTGCTGCCCCTGCTGCTGTCCAACGTCAAGAACCTCGAGCCGGGCGCCGGCGCGCGGCGCTTCGAGCAAGGGCGGCAGGACGCGTGGCAGAAGGAGCAGGAGGTGCTGGAGCGCGTGCGGGCGCTGCCGGACGGGGAGCGGAAGGCCGAGGAGACCAAGCGGAACATCGATCTCGTCCGGACCTTCGCCGGGTACCGCGAGTACCCGAAGTACGGGATGATCCGCCGCTACTTCGCCTACAAGCAGGCGTTGCTGGCCGAGGCCGAGCGCTTGGTGCGCGCCGGCGTGCTCCGGGAGGCGGAGGACATCTTCTTCCTGAGGTTCCGGGAACTCCAGGAAGTCGTGCGGGCGAACCAGGTCGACCACGAACTCGTCAGCCGGCGCAAGGACGTGTTCAGGTCGCACCAAGCGCTCACGCCACCGCGCGTGCTCACTTCGGACGGTGAGACCCTCAACGGCGCGTACCGGCGCGACGACCTGCCCGCCGGCGCGCTGGTCGGCCTGGCGGTGTCCGCCGGGGTCGTCGAAGGGCGGGCCCGGGTCATCCTGGACATGGCGGAGGCCGACGTCGAACCGGGCGACATCCTGGTCACGACGCACACGGACCCCAGTTGGTCGCCCCTGTTCGTCGCGATTGCCGGCCTGGTGACGGAGGTCGGCGGCCTGATGACCCACGGCGCGGTGATCGCGCGGGAGTACGGCCTGCCGGCCGTCGTCGGGGTGGAACGCGCCACCCGGGTGATCCAGGACGGGCAGCGGATCCGGGTGAACGGGACCGACGGGCACGTCGAGATCCTCACCGAGGCGTGACCGAGCCGGGTCTCGTCGGGCGGGGCCCGGCCGATCGGGTCGTCGTTTCCGCCGGCCGGGCGAAATGTGGCGGGGGAATCCGATGAGTCGACGACAGACTTATTCGTAGCACGACGGATATTCCACCACTCGGGAGGCGTTTCGCTGCCAATGCCATGAAACTCCGTGCCGGGCAAGCGTTTCGCACGAAGGCGTCCACGGAGCGGGACGGATGATCGAGGGAAGCGCATTTCGGTAAGTTCCCCGCCGACTCGATTCCCTTTCGGTCCGGCACGGAGTTTCCCCATGGCGCAGAAGGAACCGCGGCGCGCCGCGTTGTCCGCCACGCACTCGGTCCTGGTGCGCGTGGCGGCGGTGCTCGTGCTGCTCGCGGCCTGGGAGTCGTTGGCGCTGGCCGAGTTCTGGCCACCCGCCGTCCTGCCCGGGCCGTCGCAGGTGTGGGACCAGTTGCTCGCCGCCTCCGACAGTGACAACGGACAGGGCGGGTACGCGGGGTCCACCGTGGCCGAACGGCTGGGCGTCAGCCTCCGGCGCGTGGGCTACGGCTCCGCCTACGGCATCCTGGTCGGGGTGGTGCTCGGGCTCCTGATGGGCCTGGTGCCGCTGATCCGCGCGGTGGCCGAGCCGTTCGTGACGTTCCTGCGCGCGTTGCCGCCGCTGGCCTACCTGAGCCTGCTGGTCATCTGGTTCGGCATCGACGAGGAACCCAAGGTCTACCTGCTCGTCGTGGCCGCGTTCCCGCCGGTCGCGGTCGCCACCGCGGCGGCCGTGACCGGCGTGAACCGGCAGTACGTGGAAGCCGCGCACGCGCTCGGCGCCAGCAGGCTCGGCGTGGTCGGCACGGTGGTGCTGCCCGCGTCCGCGCCGGAGATCCTCACCGGCGTCCGGCTGGCCGTCGGCGTGGCCTACAGCTCCGTCGTGGCCGCCGAGACCGTCAACGGCGCGGACGGCATCGGGGGCATGGTCCTCAACGCCCAGCGCTACAACCAGACCGCGGTCGTCCTGCTCGGGCTCGTCGTGATCGGCGTGACCGGGCTGCTCATCGACACCGCCATCCTCGCGCTGCAACGCGCCGTCTCGCCCTGGCGCGGGCGGGCATGAGCGCCGACACCGGGAGCACCACCATGTCCGTCACGCGCAGATCGGTCCTGTCCCTGCTCGCCGCCGCCCCCGTGCTGGCCGCGTGCGGGGTCGGCGGCTCGTCGCCGGCCGAGTCCGGTGGGCGCCAGGTCCGGATCGGCTACCAGAACTTCGCCGACGGCACGCTGCTGGTGAAGGACCAGGGCGTGCTGGAGAAGGCGCTGCCTGACCACCGGATCGCCTGGACGTCGTTCGACTCCGGCGCGAGCATCAACACCGCGTTCCTGGGCGGCGCCATCGACCTCGCGGTCATCGGCAGCAGCCCCGCCGCCGCCGGGTTGTGCCCGCCGTTGAACATCCCCTACCAGGTCGTCGAGCTGCTCAACGTGATCGGCGACAGCGAAGCGCTGGTGGTGCGCAAGGACAGCGGCGTCACCGACATCAAGGGACTGGTGGGCCGCAAGGTCGCCGCGCCGTTCAGCTCCACGGCGCACTACAGCCTCCTGGCCGCCTTCCAGCAGGCCGGCGTCGACCCCGCCTCGGTGACGCTGGTCGACCTGGAGCCGCAGAACATCCAGGCCGCCTGGCAGCGCGGTGACATCGACGGCGCCTACGTGTGGACGCCCGTGCTCAGCGTGCTCCAGCAGGACGGCCTGACCCTCACCGACAGCGCGAAGCTGGCCGCCGCGGGCAAACCGACGTTGACGTTCACCGTGGCGCGCAAGGAGTTCGTCGAGCGGAACGGCGACGTGCTGGACCGGTGGCTGGCCGCCACCGACGACGCCATCAAGAAGATCAAGAACGAGCCGCGGGTGGTCGCCGAGGCCGTCGCGCGGCAGATCGGCGCCGGCGTGGACGACGCGTTGTCGCAGCTCAAGCAGAACATCTACCTCGACCACGCCGAACAGCGCGGTCCCGAGTACTTCGGCACCGCCGACGCGCCGGGCAGGCTCGCCGAGCAGCTGCGCGCCGCCGCCGAGTTCCTGCACGGTCAGCGGAAGGTGGACTCGGTGCCGGACATCGCGGCGTTCCGCGCGGCCCTGCGAGCGCCCCGTGGGTGAGCCGCTGGTGGAACTGGTCGACGTCGAGCACCGCTACCGGGCCAAGGGTTCCGACGTGCCGGCGCTCGGACCGCTGGACCTGCGGGTGGACGCGGGGGAGTTCCTGGTCGTGGTGGGACCCTCCGGGTCCGGCAAGAGCACCCTGCTGCGGCTGGCCGGCGGGTTCGAACGGCCCACCTCGGGGGTGGTCCGGGTGCTCGGCGGGACGCCCATCGCGGGCCGGGACGTCGGCACGGTGTTCCAGCAGCCCCGGTTGTTCCCGTGGCAGACCGTGGGCCGCAACGTCGCCACCGCGCTGCGCTGGGCGGGTGTGCCGCGCGCCGACCGCCCGCAGCGGACCCGCGAGCTGCTCGACCAGGTCGGCTTGGCCGAGTTGGGGCCACGCCGCACGTGGGAGATCTCCGGCGGGCAGCAGCAGCGCGTGGCGATCGCGCGGGCGCTGGCCGCCCGGCCGCGGCTGCTGCTGATGGACGAGCCGTTCGCCGCGCTGGACGCGCTGACCCGCGAACGGCTCCAGGAAGACGTCCGCTCGTTGACCGGCGGCGGGCGGGGCGTGGTGTTCGTGACGCACAGCGTGGACGAGGCCGTGTTCCTGGCCAGTCGCGTGGTCGTGCTGTCCGACCGACCGGGTCGGGTGGCGCTGGACCTGCCCGTTCCGCTGCCGCGGTCCGGGGCGCCCGCCGACGAGCTGCGCGGGTCGGCGGAGTTCGCCGCGCTGCGCGGCGAGGTGGCGGGCGCCCTCCCTGCCGTGGCGGCCGGACGGGGGACGTCGGC
>NZ_JAJHUO010000034.1 GCF_020859565.1 Saccharothrix luteola
CGGTCCGGTGCCGTGGTGGTCGCTACTCCAGCGCGTACGCCCTGGTGATCGTCTGGCGCTGGCTGTTGCCCTCGGTATCGGTGATGCTCGACCGCAGTGACACGAACCCCGCGCCCGCCGGGTGGTCGACGGTCGCCTTCCAGCCGCCGTGATCACGCCGCACCGCCGCCGGTCGCCACGTCGCGCCGTCGTCGTAGGACACCTCGACGACCGGCGTCGAGACCCCGCCGACCGAGCTGCTCCCGTTGCGCTGGACGTACACCGGGATCGTGAACCGCTTCCCGGCCGGTGCGGCGTTGCGGTGGTCGAGGTCGGGCGCGAACCGCACGGCCGACAACGGTAGCGCGACCGCCTCCCCGCCGCCGCGCTCGGAGGTGAACGTCCACTCCGCGCTGATCGCGGTGGACAACCGGTCCGACGGCCGGGTCGTGGTGGTGCGCAGGGTGTAGGTCGCCCGCTCCGGCACGGCGTCGAACCAGCCGAGGCCGTCGTACGGGTGCTCGCCGATCACCCGGCCGTCGCGCAGGAGCGTCGTGGTTCCCGCGACGTCGAGGCTGAAGTTCATCCGGCCCCGGCCCTGGTCGGTGGCCGTCGGCAGCGCGAAGCTGAAGCGGTCGCCGACCCGGGCGGCGAAGTCGGCCGGGCCGTGCAGCCCCCTCGGCAGCGACGGCCCGAACACGCCGGCGTTCCAGCGTTCCGCGGTCGTGCGGCCGAGCGGGAAGCTCCTCGGCTCGACCTGGTACACGCTCGACACCGCCTGACCGGAGTCGGAGAGCTCGGTGAACTCGCCGTCCCACGGCACGCCCGGCGTGTAGTACTCGGTCAGCGTGCCGGGCAGCGGGAGCGGGAGGAACGACTCCCGCAGACCGGTCCTGCCGGACGTGGCCACCGCGTGCTCCGAACGCACCTTCGCGAACTGCCGGTCCCGATAACGCCACCGCAGCGCCTGCGGCACGGTGCCCTTCTCCACGTGCCGGACGTGGTAGAGCGACGAGCCGGTGAACGACTCGCCGTCCCGCTCGGCCAGGCGCTGCTCCACGGTGAACGTGAACGCGTCGCTCCTGGTGGTGGCCGGCTTCACCGCGCCCAACTCGGGGCCGCCGACGCGCATCAGGTACTGCGTCACCTTGATGCCGCCCCACGCGGTCTCGCGCTGGAACACGACCTTGCCGTTGCCGGGCTTCGCGTTCGGGTTGTCGAGGTCGAAGCCGACCGGCTCGGCCTCGCGCGCGTCCAGGACCAGCTCGACGTCCCGGGTCAGGTCCAGCGCGGGCTCCACGAACTCGGCCGTGCGGAAGTCGCGCAGCTCCGGGATCGGCAACGCGATCGTGGCGTCGAAGTAGTACTCGCCCTTCGGCAGCCGCATCCTGGCGGTGCCGGAGGAGTCGTAGAGCGGGATCTCCCTCGGGTTGGCGACGTCGATGAGCCGCGCCGTGTAGAGGTCGGTCGGAGCGCCGTCGAAGCCGACGAACTTCACCGTCACGTCGTAGCTCTCCGCTTCGCGGTTCACCGAGATCGGCGTGCGGACCGACCGCCCGTTGCCGGTGGCGACGATCAGTCCACTGTGGACTTCCTCGTCCGTGCCGCTCCTGGTGTCCGTGGTGACGGTCGCACCGGCTCGACCACCGGCCGGCACGGTCAGCCGAGCGGGCTCGACCGTGAACGGCGCTCCGCTGGTGGTGAGGTCGAGCGTGACCGGCTCGGTCGCGGTGTTGGTGTAGGTCAGGGTGGTCTTGATCGGCTGGTCGTCGTCGTGCGGCCACTGGGCGATGCCGTTGGTGATGCTCGCGGGCGACGCGGACACCGCGGCCGTGGTGGCGGCGGCCACGTCGACCCGGCCGGCGCCCTGTTCGGCGACGGTCGACGCGTCGTTCGGCCTGGCGCTGCCGACCAGTCCGGCCTTGAGCTGCTCCGCCCGCCAGTCGGGGTGCCGGCCCGCGAGGACGGCGGCGGCGCCCGCGACGTGCGGGGTGGCCATCGACGTGCCGGACAGGGCGACGTAACCGTCACCGGCGGGGGCGCCGATGCGGCCGTTCTTCGCCTTGGCCGCGACGATGCCCACGCCCGGCGCGGTGATCTCGGGTTTCACCGCGCCGTCCCGCGGGCGGGGCCCGCGACCGGAGAAGTCGGCGAGCCGGTCGTCCCGGTCGACCGCGCCGACGGTCAGCGCGGCGTCGGCCGCGCCGGGGCTGCCGATCGTCCCGGCGGTGGGGCCGTCGTTGCCGGCGGCGACCACGAACAGCACGCCCGTCTCGGCCGTGATCCGGTCGAGGGCCCGGGACATCGGGTCGGTGCCGTCGCTCGGCGAGTTGCTGCCGAGGCTCAGGTTGACCACGTCGGCGCCGCTGGTCGCGGCCCACTCCATGCCCGCGATGATCCAGGACTCCAGGCCGTTGCCGTAGTCGTCGAGGACCTTGCCGTTGAGCAGCTCGGCGTCCGGCGCCACGCCCCGGTGCCTCGCGCCGTTGCCGGTGATGGTCGAGGCGACGTGCGTGCCGTGGCCGTGCCGGTCGTCGGCGGTGTCGCTGTCGGTGAAGTTCCGCTCACCGACGACCGCGTCCGACAGGTCCGGGTGGGTGGCGTCGATGCCGGTGTCCAGCACGGCGACCGTCGTGCCCCGCCCGGTGTGGCCGGCGGCCCACGCGTCCGGCGCGCCGATCTGCGGCGCCGAGTGCTCGACGCTCGCGCGGACCGGCCCGTCGAGCCAGACCCGCTCGGCCTGCTGCGCGGTGGCCCAGTAGGCGGTCGACCGCTCGACCGAGACGGCGGCGGCGCCCATGGCCGGCAGTTCGCGGCTGACCAGGGCGCCCGCCGCACGAGGGGTGGCGCCCGGGTGGTCCACGATCAGCGGCAGCCGGTCCCGGGACGCGTCGTCGTAGCCGGTGCGGGCCAGTTCGGTGACGTCGAACAACCGCGGGTCGAGCTTCCCGCGCGCCAGCGCCGACGCCGCGTCCTGCGGGATCACATGGGTGTCGCCTTCCACGTCCGTGCGGATGTGGAAGGTGAGGTGCTCGCGGCCCTCGGCCGGACGCACCTTCGCACCGTCCGGGCCACCGAGCGTGACCTCGTCGCCGGTCAGCAGCGTCACGGTCGGCCCCGTCGGCGTGAACGGCGTGCCGGGCGCCGCGACGGCACCCGGCGCGTCCACGGTGGCCGGCGCCACCACGCCGGCGGCGACGGCCGCGGCGAGCAGAGCCCGTCTGTAGATCATCAGCCCTCCAGGGTGAACCGACGACACGTCGCCGGTCGACACTTGCGGTCGATGCCCCAACGCGGCAGGCCCCCGTTCTGCTGCACGCCTGCCCGAACCGGTGCGGCGGCACGTCACCCCGTCGCCCCGGGATCCCACCCGGCGCGCCCGGGTCGTCGGCCTTCACCGGGTACCGGTCCGTTCGTCGAGACCGCCGGATATTCCCGGCGGACCCGGCCACGTGGTTGCTACAGTTCGCCGGCCGGCCGCGGGACTCCGGTGCGACTTCCGGAACCCGCCTGTGAAGCGATGATTCGCTGCTCGCGCCCCCATTCCCCGGCCGGCCCCGACACCACTCCCGGAGCAGACGCATGGACGCCCTCACCGCCGACGACATGATGATGTTCATCAACGCGGCGACGACGTCCACGTCCCAACGCGAGTTCCACGGCGGCGCCGACGACCAGCGGCTGTCGCTGGACTTCCTGCACGACTACGTGATCGGCAACTACCGCGACCTGTACGCCGCGGCGCTCGCGCTGGACATCAACGACCACAACGCCGCGCTGATCGTCCGCAAGCTGCTGGAGACCACCGGCGACGCGACCGACGGCCAGCGGCGGGTCGAGGGCCGGCTGATCGCCCGGCGGCTGCGCGCCCTGCCGCCGCAGCGCGTGTACGACCTGTTCCGCGCGTTGCGCCGGGCGCGGGTGAACAACCGGCGCACCCGCGCGATCATCCGCGAGTGGGTCGCGGCCAGGTCCGACCCGGCGTTCGACGCCGTCAAGTACCGCACCGCCCTGAAGGGGGCCCTGCGGCACGCGCACGTCGCGCCGGACGGCGAACTGGGCCCGTTCCTGTTCACCTCCGGCCACCACCGCCGGTACGACACCCCGTTGCTGGAGACGTGGCGGCGCGCGCACTACGAGCAGGCGTCGGTGTACGAGCTGCCGTACACGGTGGCCGAGGGGTTCGCCGCGAAGCACCGGATCGACCGGGCGACGTTCCTCAAGCGCATCGAGCCCCGGATGACCAGGCTGGAGCGGTTCCGGTTGCAGGAGTCCGCGCGGCGGGGCAAGGCCGCGGTGGCGGTCGACCTCGGGTCGATGCCGTTGACTCGCCTGGCCTCCTACGTCCTGTCCCTGCCGGTGCCGCAGCGGGTCGACCGGCGCGGTGAGCTGACCGGCGCGCTGCGCGCGGCGGCGGTCCGGGCCGCCGGGCGGGCCGCGGGCGGCTGGGGTCGGGTCGCGGCCGTGCTGGACGACAGCTTCTCGGCGTTCGGCTCCGCGCAGAAGCGCCGTCGGCCGTTGGCGGTCGCGCTGGCGTGCCACTACCTGCTGGCGGAGTTGGCGGCGGAGTACGTGCCGCTGTGGACGTCGGGGCGCACCGACGCCCTGCTGGCCCGCCCGCACGGCATGACGCCGCTGGGCGAGCGGGTGCTCGACGCGCTGGAGCACGCGCCGGACCGGCTGCTGATCGTGTCCGACGGCTGGGACAACGCGCCGTACGGGCTCGCGTCGGAGGTGTTGAGGGTGTGGCGGGCGAAGCTCGACCCGGAGCGCCGGGTGGTCGCGGTGCACCTCAACCCGGTGTACGACGCGGACGAGTTCGACGTGAAGCGGCTCGCCCGGTCGGTGCCGACCGTCGGCGTGCGCGACGCGGAGGACGTGCCCGCCCTGGTCGAGTTCGCCCGGTTCACCGAAGGCCGGACCGGGTTCGCCGACCTGCGGGCTCACTTCGACGCCCGGGTGGCCCAGTTCCTGGAGGAGGGGTGACGTGGAGCTCGACCTGACCGGGCTGACCACGCGTGCGGCGCAGGTGTGGGGCGGTGTCCGGCTCGTGCCGCTGACGCGGGACGAGCCGATCACCGGGCTGCGGCTGCACGACCGCGTCTACGGGGACGACCCGGCCCTGGTCGACGTGGGCCCGCGGACGTACTACGCGTCCTACATCCCGCACGGTTTCGTGGCGACGTGGACCGACGACGACACCCCGGTCGCGACGTACGGCACGCAGCTGGAGCGGGGCGCCGAGCCGCCGGCGCACGGCATGCGGCTGCGCTTCCACCGCCGGATGGCGCGCCGGGTCGAGCGCAACCGCTTGCGGTTCCTGCCCCTGCACGTGGCCGTCGAGGGGTACCTGGCGCTGCACTTCGGCGGCCCGGAGGTCGTGTGGGAGGAGTGGTCGCAGCGCGCCGTCCGCCGCGGCCTGTCGCCGCGCGTGGAGGAGGCGTACGCGGGCGCCGAGGTCGAGGGCCTGGCCGACGCGCTGAAGCACTTCGAGATCCACCCGGGCCAGTGCGGCGTGCTGGTGTACGTCGCCGACGCGTTGGCGGCGGCGTTCGTGGTCCCGCACCCGGACGACTACCGTGCGCTGCACACCACCCTCGTGCAGGACATGTACGGCGAGCTGATCCACTACTACGCGACCCTGACGACGCCCGCGCCCCGGTTCGACGTGCGGCTGCCGGACGACGTGGCGTCGTTGGCCGACCTGCGTGCGGCGGCGGTCCGGGAGCAGGCGGAGTGGGCCCGGTTCCACGACCTGACGATGGCCGCCGGGCTGCTGGGCGAGAGCTACGCGACGAGCCGCGTGTACCGGATGGGCGACTACACGCTGTCCCGGTTCCTGCCGAAGTTCGGCCTGAAGGAGGAGAACCACATCGGCGAACTGATCACCGCCCGCGACGGCCGCACGGCGTACCTGAAGACCTTTCGCCTCTCGGAGGCCCAGATCCGCCGTGGCCACCTGCTGACCATCCTGGCGGCCCACGACTGGCACCTCGCGACCGCCGCGACCGCGTTGCGCCTCACCGAGTCGCAACTGGGCCTACGCCTGCAAACAGCCGGTTTCGGCGCGCTGCTCCGCGAGGACGTCCTCGCCCGCTACCGCGCGGGCTGACCGCCGGGGTCAGCGCCAGCCCAGCTCCGGGGCGACGTGGGTGAGGACGTTGTCGAGCAGGTGCGCGTTGTAGTCGACGCCGAGCTGGTTGGGCACGGTCAGCAGCAGCGTGTCGGCCTCGGCGATGGCCTCGTCCCCGGCCAGCTGCTCCACCAGCGCGTCGGGTTCGGCGGCGTAGGTGCGGCCGAAGACGGCCCTGGTGTCGGCGTCGAGGTAGCCGATCTTGTCGGTGCTACCGCCGTCGTCGCCGAAGTAGGCGCGGTCGAGGTCGGTGGTGAGGGCGAAGATGCTGCGCGAGACCGAGACGCGTGGCTCGCGCGACCACCCGGCCTCCGACCAGGCCTTGCGGAACGCCCGGATCTGCTCGGCCTGCTGGACGTGGAACGGCGCGCCGCCCTCGTCGTTCTTCAGGGTCGAGCTCATCAGGTTCATGCCCTGCTCCGCCGCCCAGACCGCGGTGCCGTTGGAGCCGGCGCCCCACCAGATCCGCTCCCGCAGGCCGGGCGAGTGCGGTTCGACGCGCAGCAGCCCCGGCGGGTTGGGGAACATCGGGCGCGGGTTGGGCTGGGCGAAGCCCTCGCCCTCCAGGACGGTCAGCAGCACCTCGGCGTGCTTGCGGGCCATGTCGGCCTCCGTGTCGCCCTCCGCGGGGCGGTAGCCGAAGTAGCGCCACCCGTCGATCACCTGCTCGGGCGACCCCCGGGAGATGCCGAGCTGGAGCCTGCCGCCCGCGAGGAGGTCCGCGGCACCGGCGTCCTCGGCCATGTACATCGGGTTCTCGTAGCGCATGTCGATCACGCCGGTGCCGATCTCGATGCGTTCGGTCCTGGCGCCGATCGCGGCCAGCAGCGGGAACGGCGAGGCCAGCTGCCTGGCGAAGTGGTGCACCCGGAAGTAGGCGCCGTCCGCGCCGAGCTCCTCGGCGGCCACGGCGAGGTCGACGGCCTGCAAGAGCGCGTCCGACGCCGACCGGGTGCGCGAGTGCGGCCCGTCGGACCAGTGCCCGAAGGACAGGAATCCGATTTTCTTCACGCCCGTGGAAACGCGTTGTCGAGCTGGTTGATTCCTCAACTACTCGTGGCGACGGATCCGACACGAGGGGCAGCGGAGCAATCGCTTCACATCGGTGGCGCGCCCGGTCGGTCAAACAGGTCGGGCGGTGGCCAGCTCGGGTACGAGGAAGTCGAGGACGTAGCAGCCGAGCGCGCCGTCCTCGTTGCGGCCGAGCCACACGGGGTTCGCGCCGTCGCTCCAACCCTTCACGACGACCAGGTCGGTGCCCTCGGCGGACAGGGTGGTGAACGGCTCGTCGCCGCTCATGGCCGCCTCGATCTCGGCCTCCTGGTAAGCCGTCACGCCGGTCTGGTCGACCAGCGAGAGGGTGGCCGTGTCGACCGGGTTGCCGAAGAACTCGCCGTCGCCCAGCGCCAGTTCGTGGTCTCCGTCGAGCAGCGCCAGGTGCCACGAGGTGACGGGCGCGTCCGTGATCCGCACCCGGCACGCGACGGTCGTGGCTGTGTGCGCCGCCCCGTCCTCCACCACCTGGAACACGTCCACGGGGTACTCGCCGGGCGGCGCCGTCGTGGCCAGCGGCGTGGCACCGTCGTCGAGCCCGCCGGGGTCCGCGACGACCACCCTGCCGCTGGGCAACCGGATCGCGCCCACCGGGATCCGCCGGACGGTCAGGACACGGCCGTCCTGGGTGTGGAACCGCGCACCGTCGGTGACGGTCTCCGTGACGTGACGCGGCTGAAGCGGTCGCGGCGGTCGCCACGGGAAGTGGGTGGGCACGACCGCGGGCCCGGAGCGGGCGGTCGCGGGGCCGGTCAGCCCGGCGAACCCCGGCCAGCCGTCGACCGCGGGCACGGTGACGTTCTCCGGCGGCTGCGCCGACTCGGGCCAGTCCGACCAGTCGCGCGAGGTCTGGAGCGTGCTGCCGTCGGATTGCACGGCGGTGATCCCGACCGTCCCGATCGTCGCGGTCGCGTCGCGCCGGACCCGGGCCCGGAACGTCGGCTGATCGCCGTCGAACTCCGGTGCGCCCGACCCGGCGTAGTCCCAGCTGCGGACCTCGAACAGCCGCAACCGCCCGTCCGGCCAACGCCGGTACGCGACGCCCCGGTACCGGCGACCGTCGGCGTCGACGTGCCACAGCTCGGCGTGGTGCTCCGCCCAGCACACCTCCACCACCGCCCGCGCCGTCCCACCGACGAGCAGGACCACGGCGTACTGGCCGCCGGCGGCGTCCTGGGCGCGTGCGACCGACTCGGACATGGGCGACACCGGGGCACGCGCGCCGGAGTCCCACCCGGCGCAGTACACGACCTCCACCGGCTCGTCCGTCGGCGCGGGCACGTCCGCCACGGGCAGGTTCTCCAGGTCGGGCCGCGGCCGGGCGGGTGGCCTGCGGACGTTCGACAGCGCCAGGAACCCGCCTGCCGTCAGGGCGACGAGGCCGCCGGCCAGGAGCACCGTTCGCCGCGAGAGGCGCGTGCCCGTCTCGTCCCCGTGCGTCGGCGGGTTCACGGATCGCGACCTTACTGGACACCACCGGCAACGGTGACGCATTCCGGTGCGGGCGCGCGCATTCGGTCAGCATTCCGCGTCCATTCCGCGCCGTCGACCGAGGAGTTCCGAAGTTTGTTGCCGCGCACCAGTACGGGTGCTTATCCTGCGCGGGACACGGGGATTCCTGTTGTCGCAGCCACTGTGACCTGGGGGATGGTTTGCGCACTTTCCGTGGCGCTGGAGCCTGCGCCGCCGCGCTTCTTGTCGCGACGACACTGGTGGCCGGTGCACCCGCCGCCGCGGCCGCGGAGCCGCCCGCCGCGCCGTACACGGCCCTCTCGGTGCACTTCGAGGGCTGGGGTTACATCGACGGGAGCTACTCTTACGAGAGATCCCGGAGCACGGTGAACGTGTTCCAGCAGAACGCCAACGGGTACGCGTTGTCGATGATGGCGTCCGGCAACGGCCACCACCACGACTTCAACCTGTCGCCGCCGAACGGGACGCGGTTCGAGGCGGGCCGGTCGTACCCGGCGAGGACCGGCTTCTACACGTCGGACTCGATCACGGTGTTCAACATCGGCGGCGACGGGCAGGGCTGCGAGGGAGCCGCGGCGACCTCGGGCACGATCAACGTCCACGAAGCCGTCTACGACGAGAGCAACGGTCAGTTCACCGCGTTCGCGGCCGACTACTCGATGAACTGCAACGGCACGAGCCAGACCGCCAGGGGCGAGATCCGGTTCCAGGCCGACGTGGGCTACCGGGCCACCGACAGCCGGGACTACCGCCTGCAGTTCGGGCGGCAGCCGTGGGGTGAGCCGGGCACGTCGATGCAGGTGCCGGTCGAGGTGAACGGCACCCTGCCGACGACCTTCGGCGCGGCGTCGCTGTCGGGCCCGAACCCCACCGCCTTCCAGATCACCGCGAACACCTGCTCGGGCAACACCCTCTCCTACGGCCAGAAGTGCGCGTTGACCGTCACGCCGACGGCCACCGCGGTCGGTGCCCAGACGGCGACGCTGACCCTCCTGGAGAACTCCGTCGGGGGCAACGTCAGGCGCCTGCTGTCGCTGGAGGGCTACGACGCGCGCGGCGACCGGGGCACCTACTACCCGCTCACGCCCTCCCGCGTGCTCGACACCCGCGCCGGCAAGGGTGCGCCGCGGGCCACGGTCGACTCGGGCCAGACGGTGCGCCTGCAGCTGACCGGCCAGGGCGGGGTGCCGGCCGAGGCGTCGACCGTCGTGCTCAACGTGACCGTCACCGAGCCCTCCGGCCCGGGCTACGTCTCCCTGTACCCGACCGGTGTGACCCGCCCGACCGCCTCCTCGCTGAACTACACGGCGGGGTGGACCGGGGCCAACTCGGTCACGGTGAAGGTGGGCGCGGACGGCGCGGTCAACCTCTACAACCACGGCGCGCCCGTCCACCTCATCGCCGACGTCAACGGGTACTACTCCAAGGGCCGCCCCTGTTGCAGCACGGCCGTGGGCGGGCAGTACCACCCGCTGGCCAGTCCGGTGCGCCTGGCCGACACCCGCGAGTGGGGCATCGGCCGGCTCCCGGCGGACCACTACTTCAACGTGTCCGCGTCGTGGGACGCCGAGACCAACCCGAGGATCCGCGCCTTCGCGGTCAACATCACCGCCACCGAGACGCACGCACCCGGCTTCCTCACCGCGTGGAGCGGCTACGGCCCCAGCCTGCCGGACACGTCCACGTTGAACTACGGGGCCAACAGCACCGTGACGAACTTCGCGGTCGTGCTCAGCATCCCGTGCGGCGACTGCGGCAGCGGTAACGGCACGCCGTCCATCGGCGTGTACACCAGCCAGGACACCCACGTCATCGTGGACATCGTCGGCTTCTACGACGACAGCTCGCTGTCGGGCGGGCTGCGCTTCGAGCCCGCCGTGCCCAGCCGGATCGCCGACACCCGCGCGGGTCAGGGCTGGCCGTCCGCCCTCGGCACCGCCACCACCGCGACGATCGTCGCGCCCGACTCCCTGGCGGGTCCGGACGTCTGGGCGCTGGCCACCAACGTCACCGCCGTCCAGCCGACCGCGCCCACCTTCCTGACGGTGTGGCCGGCGGGCTACGACGGGCTGGGCCGACCCAACACGTCCAACCTCAACCCGGCCGTCGGTGCGATCGTGCCCAACGCCGTGCAGACCATGATCGGCCCCGAGTACGGGTTCCACGTCTACAACAACTACGGCTCGACCCACGTCCTGGTGGACGTCGTGGGCACCTTCTACTACGACCCGCCGCCGTCGTCGACCGCTTCGGCGTCGACCCGCGGACAGGCCACGCGTGAGCAGGTGACGGCACCGAAGGCGGTGCCCCTGAACCGCCCGCACCGCGCGTAGGCGGAACCTCCGCCGAAAGCCGACCGTCCGGTGTGGATGATCCTGTCCACACCGGACAGTCGTCTTCTCGGCGGTGCGGCAGGCCCTACTGACGCCCTGTGGCTGACCGGATGGGCGTCGGGCGCGGGGTTGTGAATCCTGGCGTCATGAAGAGAACCCTCGGCACGATGACGTTGGTGGTGGTGGCCGGGCTCGTGACGCCGGTGGCGGCGGCGAGCGAGCCCGCCGTGGCGTGGCAGGCCTGCCCCGCCTCGGTGGGACCGGTGGACGCCCGGCAGGAGTGCGCGACCGTGCGGGTGCCGCTGGACTACCGGCAACCCGGCGGCGAGCGGATCCCGGTCGCCGTGTCGCGCATCCGCACCGCGAGGCCGGAGTTACGCCGCGGGGTGCTGCTGTTGGTCCCGGGCGGCCCCGGCAACGCCGGCCTGGCCCGACCGACCACGCACGGCCTGCGGCTGCCGCGAGAGGTGCTCGACCGGTACGACCTGGTCGGGTTCGACCCGCGCGGGGTCGGGCACAGCGCACCGGTCTCGTGCGGCCTGGAGCCGCGTGACCTCGAGCCGACCGCGTTCCTGCCGTGGCCGGGACCCGGTGGCGACACCTCCGCCGCCACCGGGCGCGCCGAGCGGATCGCGCGGGCGTGCGCCCGCAACGGCGGCGCGGTGCTCCGGAGCATCTCCACCCGCAACGAAGCCAGGGACGTCGACCGGATCCGCCGTGCGCTCGGCGAGTCGCGGCTGTCCGTCTGGGGCACCTCGTACGGGACCTACGTGGGCGCGGTGTACGCGACGATGTTCCCCCGCCGCACCGACCGGGTCGTGCTCGACAGCAACGGCGATCCCGATCCGCGCCGGGTGGCCCGCGGCTGGCTGGCCAACTTCGCCGCCGGGGCGGAGGACCGCTTCCCCGACTTCGCCGCGTGGGCCGCCGCCCGTGACGCGAGCTACGGCCTCGGCTCGACGCCCGCGGCCGTGCGCGCCACCTACCTGCGCCTGGCCGGTGAGCTCGACCGGGACCCGCGGCCCGACGTCACCGGCGCCACGCTGCGCGCCGTCGTGTTCAACTCGCTCTACGCGGACGCCTCGTTCCCGCAGGCGGCCGCGTTCCTGCGGGCGGCGCTGACCGGGGGACCGGTGCCGCCCATCCCGGCGCCGCCGGCCGACCAGTTCCAGAACCTGGTCTCCGCCCAGGTCGCCACCGCGTGCAACGACGTGGCGTGGCCGGGCGCCGAGCACGACTACGCGGGCGACGTCGCGCGTGACCGGGCGGCCCACCCGCTGACCGACGGCATGCCGGCGAACGTCCAGCCCTGCGCCTTCTGGCCCCGCCGGCCGACCGAGCGCCCGACCCTGGTGACCGCCGACGGCCCGGGCGACATCCTGCTGGTCCAGAACCGCCGTGACCCGGCCACGCCGCTCACCGGCGCCCTGCGCATGCGCGAAGCCCTCGGCGACCGCGCGCGGATGGTCGTCGTCGAGTCCGGCGGCCACGGCGCCTACGTGGCCAACGGCAACGCCTGCGGCGATCGGGTCGTCACCGACTTCCTGACCGGCGCCACCAGGCCGGGGCGGGACGTCACCTGTCCCTGATCGGTGCGAGAACCCGGTGTTCACGCCGTGGTCCGGACGAGCACGGGTGTCCCGCCGGCGGGACGGTGTCCCGCCGGCGGAACCGGGCTGAACCCGGTGACCGCGAGCCGGGTGATCGCCCGCGGGTGGGTCCAGGCCCACCGTCGGTCCTGGTGCAGCCTCCATTGCCGCACACCCGGGCCACGCCACAGGCTTGATCCGTGCGAATCAAGCCATGGGGATTCCGCCAAGCCGCGGTGGTCGTCGCCGTGGTCGCGTCGGCGCCGCGTCGTCCGCACCGGCCACCGCCGAGCGTGCTCCGATCACCGATGTCGCGGCCATCAGGGCCCAGCTCGACCTGATGACCGGCGCCGACCGCGTTCCCGGTGCGCCGGCCGAGGTGCGCGACCGGCGTGGCGGGTCGGTCACGGTCACGTCCGGCACGGCCGAGTCGGGCACCGGCCGGCCGATGGTCGACGGCCGCGGCCGGTTCCGGATCGCCGGCGCGACCAAGACGTTCACCGCGGTCGCCGTGCTGCGGTTGGTCGCCCGGCACCAGGTCCGGCTCGACGCGCCGATCGAGACGTACCTGCCCGGAGTGGTTCGCGGCACCGGGCAGGGGAGCGGGATCGACGGCCGCCACATCACGGTGCGCCAACTGCTGCAGAGCACCAGCGGGCTGCCGGATTGCGTTTCCCTCGTGGACCCCGGCGGGTCGGAGGAGCCGGTCGAGGCGGCCGAGCGTCATCGGCATGATGGTGGAGCGGCTGACGCACAGGGACATCGGCACGGCCGTGACCGAGCTGGTGATCCGGCCCGCCCGCCTGTCGGACACGTACTGGCCGCCCGCCGGTGAGCGGCACATCCGCGGCACGCACGCCCACAACTACACCGTGGACGAGGCCGATCCGACCGGGCCGCTCGTCGACGTCACCGCGTTCGAGCCGTCGTGGGCGGGCGCGTCCGGCGCGATGGTGTCCACCCCGTCGGATCTCGACCGGTTCTGGCAGGAGCTGCTCGGTGGCCGGCTGCTGCCGGGCTGGGCACTGGCCGAGATGCGCACTGCCGTCCCGGCTCCGGATCTGGGACCGGACGTGGAGTACGGCCTCGGGCCGGCCCGATTGCCGCTCACGTGCGGGGGCTACGGCTGGGCGCACGGGGGCGACCTGGCCGGCGGCGGCGGTGCGAACGTCAGCGGTCGGGACGGCTCGGGCCGTGCGGCAACGGTTTACATCACCGCGCTGACCGGTGGCGCGGCCATGACGCGTCTGCTGCACGCGTTCGACCTCGCCTTCTGCGCGCAGCCCGGATCAGGCCACGGCCACCGTGATCGCGGCGGTGTGCACGGCGCCGCCGTGGGCGAACTCCAGGAACAGCCGGTACTCGCCGCGGTCGGCGAACGTCGCCTGGAAGGTCAGCTCGCCGTCGACCAGCGGCACGCCCAAGGGCTGGACCGGGTGCAGGTGGGTGGCTGACAGCAGCATCGTGTGGAAGCCGGTCATGTGCCCGTACGAGCCGAGGTGCGGTTCGAGCGTGCGGACCGGGGAGCCGTCGGGGGCGCGGATGGCGAAGCGCAACTCCTGGGGCCGCATCGGAGTGGGCTGGGCCGGCTCGTCCACCCGCGTCACGGTGAACCCGGTGGCGGTCGCCGCGACGGCTGCGGGCGCGGGCACCGGGACCAGGGTGGTGTCACCCGGCACGCTGAACGGGACGCCGAGCACCACCGGGTGCCGGGGGTCCAGGGTGTCGAGCGGGACGAACTCGGCGAACATGCGGTACGCGCCGCCGTCGTCCAGCCGGACGTCGACGTGCCACGTGTCACCGACCAGGGTCGGGTGCAGGTGCTGGAAGACGTGCATGTCGTCGCGGATGACGAAGAAGTGCAGCTGCTTGGTCTGGTCGTCCAGGAAGCGCGTCTGCGCCCGGCCGTCCGGCCCGAGGATCCGGAACGCGACCGGCACGGCCGGGCCGCGCGTCGACGGCACGGTGACCCGCTCGAACCGGTAGCCGCTCTCGGCTTCCGACAGGCCGTCGCTGTGCGCGGCGGGGACCAGGTCCGCTGTTCGCTGGTGCGCCGAGTGCGCGGGGCCGGGCGAGGTCCGGACCAGCGCCAGCGCCCCGGCCACCACGATCGCCGCGGCCAGGACGACGAACACCCAGTCGGTGAGGCGCAGGTTGCGCATCGTCACTCCTCACGTCCGGCGGGACGGCGGCCCCGTGCGCGACCGGCGGCCGCGCACGGGGTAGGGCACGTCGGGACTGGCGGCGTCGAGCCGGTCGCCGTCAGCCGAGGTTGGGCTTGACCACGACCAAGCCCTGCTCGATGCCGTTGACCAGGACGATGCCGCTGGCGAAGTAGGGGTAGTTGCTCCACGCCCCGTTGAACCGCGCCGCGTCGCCGGCCGGGTAGATGTCGAAGTACGCGACCTCGGTCAGCCGGGCCGAGGCGACCTGGCCGACGTCCAGGATGCGCAGGCCCGCCTGGTAGTTGGCCTGGTAGGAGTACCTGCCCTTGATGTACTGGTTGTGGTCGATCGCGGTGGCCGGCGAGCTGTACGTGCCGGTGTGCACGGGCGAGGAAAGCCTTGCCAGGTCCCAGATGTAGGTCTTGGTGCGCTTGTCGGTGCTGCGCGACTCGTCCAGCTCGTCGTCGAGCAGGAAGTACCGCTGGTCCTCGGTCAGCCAGCCCTGGTGCGAGTACTGCGCGCCGGAGTAGGCGGCGCGGGCGAGCTGAACCGGCGCCGACTTCGTGGTCACGTCGACGATGGTCAGCGTGTCCTCGTTGGAGTTGAAGCAGATCTCCCGGCCGCGGTGGGCCTGGTCCGGGCCGCGGTAGACGACGCACTGGGTGTCGTGGGTGTAGCCGTCCTGGGACACGCACCCGGCCTGGGTCGGTGACTTCGGCGTCCGGATGTCGACGATGTGCGGCCCGCCGCGGCACGTGTTGGAACCGATCGCGTAGGCGTAGCCGGTCTCCTCGTTGACGGCGATGTTGTGCGCCGGGCCGAAGCCCTTGTACAACGCGTCCGCGGCGAACGTCTGCGGCGTGGTGACGGCCCGGAGCCTGGTCAGGTCGAAGACCTGCATCCCGTGGCCGCTGATGGCGTCGGCCACGATGAACGCGTGGTCGCGGTACACCTTCATGTCGCGCCAACTGCTGCTGCCGCCGTTGGACGGCAGGTTGCCCAGGTACCTCGGCGAGGTGGGCGTGCTCACGTCGACGAACGCGGTGCCGTTCGTGCGGCCGACGATCGCGTACTCCTTGCCGGAGGACGGGTCGGTCCAGCCCCAGATGTCGTTGCCGTTGCCGCCGCCGATGGAGGCGAGCGGCAGCACGCTGAGCAGGTCCACGTTCTTGCAGGGGTAGATGTCGGCCTTGCCGTTCACGCACGGCACGCCGGCGGCGGCGCCGACCACGGCGTGCCGGTCGGCGGGGAGGTGGTCGGTGAGGAAGGCGCGGACCGCGGCCTGTCCTTCAGGGGTGTCGGGGTCGTGCGCGGAGGCCGCCGTCATGGACATCGCGACCATGGAGGCGATCAGCACCGCCAGCCCCGTCGTGCGCAGGATCTTCATCGGAGTCGCACTCCTCTCGGAAATCCCGGACCGCTGGCACGCGGCCGGGAGCAGGGTTTTCCGATCGCCTCCGACGTTAGGAGGTTCGGCGCACCCGGGAAAACCTCCGATCGTCTGCACTCCGGCCCGGCACGCGGTATCCCATGCCGGCGGGATTGGGAAGCTCTTGCCCGGTGTGACGCTCGTCTTAGCCGTGCGACGTGCAAAGCCTTGCCGACAACGGGGTTTCGAGCAGACACTTCCCCTGCTTCAGCGGCGCGTGTCGGTGGTGACCGCGTTGGTTGCTCATGAGGGGGCCCTCCGTGGTGCGTCGCTTTGCGGCGCGGCGTGCTTTTTTGCGCGCCGCGCCCCTGCTGCTTGCCGGTTTGACGATCGTGTCGTTGACCGTGCCCGTGACCGCCGGGGTCGCCCACGCCGCGCCGGCCGGCCCGCCGCCCGCCGCGCCGGTGACCGAGGCCGCGACCGAAGCCGAGGCCGTCGAGGCGGCGCGCGCCCAGGGCAGCCGGGTCGAGATCACCGGTCAGCGCACCGAGACGAGCACGGTGTTCGTCGAGCCGAACGGGGTGCACACCGCCGAGTTCAGCCCCGGACCCGTCCGGGTGTGGAACGGCGCGGCGTGGGCGCCCGTGGACACCACCCTGGAGGTCCGGTCGGACGGCTCGATCGCCGCCAGGTCGACGACGGCCGGCGTGACGCTGTCCGCCGGCGGGCGGGGGCCGCTGGCCCGGTTGTCCCGCGGCGGCCGGGCGATGGACTGGTCGTGGCCCGGTGAGCTGCCGGAACCGGTGCTCGAAGGCAGCCTGGCGACCTACCGCGAGGTGCTGCCCGGCGTCGACCTGCGGATGCGGGCCACCGCGGACGGCTTCACCCAGCACCTCGTGATCAAGAACCGCGACGCCGCGAAGAACCCCGCGCTGGCGGGGATCCGCATGGACGCCAAGGCGGACGGGCTCGACCTGCGCGTGCACGGTGACGGCGCGGTCGAGCTGGTCGACGGCGCCGGTGCTCCGGTGTTCGCCGCGCAGCGGTCGCTGATGTGGGACAGCCCGCAGGTTCCCCTGCCGCCCAAGGACCGGCCGCAGCCGCGGGCGGCGGACCGCGCCGACCCGGCCAACCACCGCCGCGAGGCCGCCGTCGCCGTGCGGAAGGACGGCTCGGGCCTGGTGCTGGTCCCGGACCAGGCGCTCCTGGCCGATCCGCTGACCAGCTACCCGGTGGTCGTCGACCCGGGCTGGTACACGCCCGGCCCGGCCCGGTGGGCGGTCGGCTACGAGCGGACCGGTCAGGTCTACGTTGGCAACGCCAACGACGAGGAGACGATGTCCGACGGCAGCTGGACCGGCCGTCCGGCGAAGGTCGGGCACACCGACGACGGCAACTGGAACACGCGGTCGTACTTCCAGTTCGACACCGCTCCGCTGGCCGGCGCGGACATCATCAGCGCGACGCTGAAGGCGCCGACGGTGTGGAGCTACGCCGGCTGCGGCGGCGCGACCACCACGCACGAGATGTGGGCGATGGACCAGTCCTTCGACGCCCTGACCTTCGACCCGCCGAAGGGCTACCTGGTGTCGAACGACGGCATCCCCGCCGTGCACCGCGGTTGCACGTACTCCGAGGCGTGGTTCAACACCACCACGGTCAACACCACCGGCCCGTCGCAGTACCTGCTCAAGGCGGCCGACAAGGTGTTGGGCGGCAACGGTTCCTGGCGCAAGTACGACTCGGCAGGCGTGAAGCTCTCGGTGAACTACAACCGCAAACCGGACGCGCCGGCGGAGCTGCGGACCGACCCGCCGCTGCCGGCGCCGTGCCGGTGGTGCGGCGGGATCCCGTACCTGGCCACGGACAGCGTGACCCTCCAGGCGCGGTTGACCGACCGGGACGGCGACTCGCTCAGGCCGGTGTGGCGCGTCAGCGGCGAGGCGAACGACCGCGTGGGCGGCTACCTGGGGTCGAACAACTGGTTCAACGAGGGTGTCAGCCTGGTCGGGCGCGACGGGCAGCAGGTCTCCTGGACGGTGCGCGGCAACGACGGCACGGCCGACGGGCCGACCGCCAACGGGCCGGGCCCGTTCGGCGTGGAACGGGTCAAGCCGCTCACGCCGCTGGTCCGGGGAGCGCTGTACCGCGACGACAACCAGTGGCACGGCGGAGTCGGCGTGCTCGGTGACTTCACCTTCAGCATCCCCTCCGGCGGCATCATCACGCCCGCGACCAAGGCGGTCGACCACTACCTCTACGGCTGGCAGTACCCGCCGACGAAGAAGGTGGACGCGCAGTCGCTCGGCGGCCCGGCGACCGTGCGGTTGGCCCCGGAGCACGACGGTCCGCAGACGCTGTACGTGCAGGCGGTGAACCGCGGTGGCAAGCCGAGCGACACGGAGGAGTACCGGGTCTACGTCCGGGCGGGCAACGGTCCGCGCGCGCACTACTCGTTCGAGGGCAACGCGGAGGACGACGCCTACCTGGGCGACCGCCACGGCACGGCCGTCGGCGAGCCGACCTACGTGCCCGGCGCGGTCGGTTCGGCGATCCAGCTCAACGGCACGACCCGCACCGTGACCGCGGCGTCGTCGGTCGACACCGACAAGAGCTTCTCGGTGTCGGCGTGGGCGAGGCTGGACCAGCTCGGCGCCGACGGGACCGTGGTGGCCGAGGACGGCGCGCACACCAGCGGCTTCCGCCTGGGCGTGCTGGCGGACGGCCGGTGGTCGTTCTCCATGACCACGTCGGACACCGCGACCGCCACTCCGACCGCGGCCCTCTCCGCGCAGCCCGCGCAGGAGGACGCGTGGACGCACCTGGCGGGCGTGTACGACAGCGCCACGCGCCGCGCGTACCTGTACGTCAACGGAGAGCAGGCCGGGACCCACGTCCGCCCACCGGCGTTCAACGCCACGGCGGGGCTGCGGATCGGCAGCGCCAAGGCCGGGGACGAGGTCACCGGGTACTTCCCCGGTGCGATCGACGACGTCGGCCTGTACGACCGGGTGCTCGACCACGCCACGATCCGCAGCCAGGTCTCCCACGCGGACGTGCGGGCGGGGCACTGGACGTTCGACGAGGGCACCGGGTCGACGGCGGGCAACTCGGCGGGCGGCCAGGCGCTGGTGCTCAGCGCCGGCAACGCGTTCACCTCGGACGGCGCGATCGGCGGCGGCGTCCACTTCGACGGCGGCGGCGTGCACGCGTTCAGCAGCGGTCCGGTGGTGCGCACCGACACGGCTCTGTCGGTGGCGGCGTGGGTGAAGATCGACAAGGACGGCAAGGACGCCGTGCGCACGGTCGTCGGCCAGGACGGCTCCGCCACTTCCGGGTTCACCCTGCGGTACCAGCCGGCCGACGGCGGCCGGTGGGAGTTCGCAATGCCCAGGACGGACGCCGCGGCCGAGACCGGCGACCGGGTCCTGTCGACGGTCACCGCGCAGATCGACGAGTGGACGCACGTCGCGGGGGTCTTCGACACCGCGACCGGGCAACTGCGGCTCTACGTCGAAGGTCGGCCCGCCGGCACGGCCACGCACGCGGCCGGGTCGTGGAACGCCGCCGGACCGCTCCAGGTGGGGTGCGCGAAGTGGGCGGGACAGGAGTGCGCGAACGCGTTCCACGGCAACGTCGACGAGCTGCGGGTGTACAGCAGGGCGTTGTCCGAGACCGAGGTGCAGGCCATCGTCGCGCAGTCGAACGTGACCGAGGGCTGGTGGAAGCTGCACGGCAACACGATGGACAGCTCGGGTCGCGGTCGCAACGCGACGCCCTCCGGCACCCCCGGCTACACCGCGGGCGGCTACTCGGCCAACCCCGACCCGAAGAACCTCGCGCTCAGCCTCAACGGCCGGACCGACTTCGTGTCGGCGCCCCGCACGGTGAAGACGGACGAGAGCTTCTCGGTCGCCGCGTGGGTGAAGCTCGACCGGGTGGGTGAGACCAGCACGGCCGTGTCGCAGGACGGCGGCCACGTCTCCGCCTTCTTCCTCCAGACCACGCCCGACGGGCGCTGGTCGTTCGCGGCGATGCCCGCCGACGTGGCCGGCCAACCGACGCCGGACCGGGTCGCCTCGCCGGGGTCCGCGCAGAAGGACCAGTGGACGCACCTGGTCGGCGTCTACGACGCGCGGGCCGGGCAGATCGAGTTGTACGTCAACGGGGTGTCGGCGGGTTCCGCGGCGCACAAGGCGGCGTTCGACGCCGCCGGCGGGCTGCAGATCGGCCGGGGCAGGTGGAACGACGAGTCCGCGCACTACTTCCCCGGCGCGATCGGCGACGTGCGGGTGTACAGCCGGTCGATCTTCGCCGGTGAAGCTGCCCAGCTCGCCGGCCGCGACCTGTCGTTGGTGCACAACTGGCGCTTCGACGACAACGCGGGCGACGCGGTCGGCGGCCGGGCGGGCACACCGGTCGGCGGGACGTCGTTCGGCCCCGGTCGGACGGGCAGCGCCGCGGTGTTCAACGGGGTGTCCGGCGCGGTGTCGACCACCGGCGTCGACCTGCGCGTCGACACCAGCTTCACCGTGTCGTCGTGGGTGTGGCTCAACGACAAGGGGCCGTACGGGTCGATCCGGACCGCGGTCGGCCTGGACGGCGAGCGGAACGGGAAGTTCCAGCTCGGGCACGAGTACGACCCCGACACGCGCACCCACGGCCACTGGTTCTTCAGCATGCCGGAGTCGGAGGCCAGTAGTGGTGTGGTGGCCACGGCCGCCGTGTCGACGCTGCCGACGGAGATCAACGCCTGGGTGCACCTGACCGGCGTGTACGACGCCTCGATCGGCAAGCTGTGGCTCTACGTCAACGGGGCGCGGGTCGGCGACGGCACCCTGAACACGCCGTGGAACTCCGCCGGCGGCCTGCAAGTCGGCCGCGGCGCCGTCGACGGCTCCCACCAGCGGTACTGGCCGGGCAAGGTGGACGACGTCCGGGTCTACACCGGGACGCTGGACCCGGCTCGGGTCACCGCGCTGGTCGCCTCCTACCCCGCGCAGGACCCGCCGGCGGAGGTGCCCGTCCCGGCCGGCCGGTGGGCGTTCGACGAGAACACCGGTTCGGTGGCCGGGGACTCGGTGGGGGACAACCACATGACCCTCACCGGCACCAGGTGGCACGGCGGCCGGGGCACGATCGGCGTGTGGCTGGACAGCGCGACGGCGGCCCACGCCCAGACCGCGCGGCCACCGGTGCACACCGATCAGAGCTTCTCGGTGACCGGGTGGGCCTACCGCAGCGGGGTGGCCGCGCAGCGCCGGACGTTCCTGGCCCAGGACGGTGATCAGGCCAGCGCGTTCCAGCTGTACTTCGACGTCGGCGGCGTGGACCGGTGGGTGGTGGCGGCGCCCGGCGCCGACAGCTCCACCGTCACCACGCTCACCTCGTCGGTGGCGACCCCGCGCGACAGCTGGGCGCACCTGGGCCTGGTCTACGACGCGACGGCGCACCTGCTGAAGCTGTACGTCAACGGCCAGGTGGTCGGCGCCAGGTCCGGTGTCACGCTCAACGCCGCCGACGGGCCGCTGAGCGTCGGCCGGGCCAAGCGCGGCGGGCAGAACGTCGACTTCTTCCACGGCGCGGTGGACGACGTCCGCACGTTCGGCGGGGTGCTGACGGACGCGGAGGTGCGCGCGGTGCACGACGACGTGCCGCCCGCGGGCGTCGGGTACTGGCCGATGGACGACGCGACCGGCACAACCGCCAAGGACGTGTCCTACCGGAAGAACGACTTCAAGCTGACCGGCGGGACGACCTGGGCGAAGGGTCCGATCGGCGGTGCGCTGAAGTTCAACGGCGTGGACGGCGCCGGCGTCGCGGCCGACGGCGCGGGCAACCACCTCGACAGCCGGACGGTGTCGGCGTGGGTCAGGCTGGACGGCAAGACCAAGACCGGCACGGCGTTCGCCCAGGACGGGCAGCGGATGAGCGGTTTCGTGCTCCAGTACCGCGCCGAGCTCGACCGCTGGGTGTTCGCGATCCCCGAACGCGACGACGACGCGGCGGCCCCGGTGTCCGCGGTGTCCGACCAACCACCGGTGGTGGGCGCGTGGACGTACCTGGTCGGCGTGTACGACCACGGTGCACGTCAGCTGCGGCTCTACGTCGACGGCCGGCTCGCGGGGGTCCGCGACGGCGCGGTCGGCTGGCAGGCGGGCGTGCTGACCGTCGGCCGGGGCAAGCGGCAGGGCCAGGCCGCGGACTTCTTCGCGGGCGCCGTCAGCGACGTGCGGGTGGCCCTCGGCGTCACGCCGGCCGACGAGATCCAGCAGCGCTCGTCCTACCCGCTGCCGCTCGGCGGGCAGCTGGGCCGGTTCGTCAACGCCGCGGGCGACCGCTACACCGCCGGCGACGCCGGGAGCCACACCGCTCCCTTCGCGGAGGTCCCGGCGGGCTATCGGTTCCAAACGCCCCTCGGCCTGCAACCGACGGGTTCGGTGTCGGGCACCAGGACGTTGTACGCGTGCCTGTTCCTCGGCGTCGACGAGTTCACGTCGCTCCAGGAGGACTGCGAGGGGCAGGTGAAGCTCGGTGTGGCGGGCACGGTGTACGACCTCACGCCCCCGTCCGGGGTGCCGACGTTGCCGGTGCACCGGTGCCGCGCCGGCCGCGACCACTTCGAGTCCAACGACGCGGCGTGCGACGGCGTGCCGGGCGTGGTGAACGAGGGGTTGATCGGGCACACCATCGCCTACGCGCCGCTGAGGCGGTACTTCGACCCGTACACCGGCCACCACCAGTTGACCGTGCACGGCGGTTATCCGGGTTACCGGGCCGAGAGCACGCGTGGTCTGGTCGCGATGACGCAGCAGCCGGGGACCCAGCCGCTGTTCAGCTGCTTGCGCGGGCGTGACGAGTTCAGTTCGCTCGACGCGGCGTGCGAAGGGGCGCAGTTGGTGGCGCGCCTGGGTTACGTGTGGACCGAGGCGCCGGCCGGCCAGTCCAGCCACGCGCTGTACCGGTGCCTGCTGCCCTACGGCGGCCACATGACCACCCGCAGCGACAACTGCGAAGGCGCGGGCGTCCTGCCGGAGAAGCAGCTCGGCTACGTGCTGTCCAGCCTCTGACCCCGTCGGATCCCGTTCCCGGCGCACGGGAACGGGATCCGCCCCCGCTTCGGACACCCTTGTGGTTCCGCACGTTCTGGAGGACGTCGTGCGACACGGCAGATCGGCTCGTCCCGCCCTGCGACGGACAGCCGTCGCGATTTCCGCTCTGATGCTCGTGACCGCGGCGCAGGCGGTCGTGCCGTCCGCCGCGAACGCCGCCGGCGGCCCGTCGGTGCCGCTGCCGGACACCCCGTCGACGTCGGTGACCAAGGAGACGCAGGAGCCGCGCCCACCGGACCAGGCGACGACCAGCGCCCTGCGGGGCGACCAACCCACCGGGCAGGGCAGCTCGCTGCCGGGTGCGGGCAACACGCAGGCCACGTCGTTGTCGGCGTCGGCGTCGTGGTCGGTGTCCGCCTACACGGGCACCTTCAGCTGGTCCTACCCGTTCCGCGTGCCGCCGGTGCCGGGCGGGCTGGAGCCCAAGCTGGCCCTGTCGTACTCGTCCTCCGCCGTGGACGGGCGCACCAGCAGCACCAACAACCAGGCGTCGTGGGTCGGTGACGGCTGGGACCTCACGCCGGGCTTCGTGGAGCGGACCTACGGCAGCTGCGCGGACGACGCCAACCACAGCGGGAAGAAGACCGGCGACCTGTGCTGGCGCAGCGACAACGCCAACGCCTCCTACAACGGATCGGCCGGGCCGCTGATCCGGGACGACGCGAGCGGGGCGTGGCGGCCCAAGGGCGACGACGGCTCGCGGGTGGAGAAGCTGCCCGGCGCGGACAACGGCGCGCAGGGCGGTGAGCACTGGAAGATCACCACGGTCGACGGCACGCAGTACTTCTTCGGCTCGCAGCAGGACTCGCGGTCCACGTGGACGGTGCCCGTGTTCGGCGCCAACGCCGGCGAGCCGTGCCACGGCGCCGACTTCGACAGCTCCTCGTGCACCCAGGCGTGGCGGTGGAACCTGGACAAGGTCGTCGACCGGCACGGCAACGTGGTCCGCTACTACTACACGCCCGAGACCGACAACTACGGGTTCAACCTGAAGGACACCCCGGTGTCCTACGTCCGCGGCGGCACCCTGGAGCGCATCGACTACGGCCTGCGCGAGGGCGTCGCCGGCGAGGCGGTCGGCCGGGTCGTGTTCGACGTCGCCGACCGCTGCGTCCCCGGCGCCACCGCCTGCGACCGGGCGCACCCGGAGAACTGGCCGGACGTGCCGTGGGACTCCACCTGCGAATCGGCGCCGTGCACTAAGAAGTACTCGCCCTCGTTCTTCTCCACCAAGCGGCTCGACACCGTGCGGACCCAGGTGCGCCGGGCGAGCGGCCTGGCCGACGTCGACTCCTGGAAGCTGGACCACCAGTTCCCCGACCCGGGTGACGGCGGCAAGGCGTCGTTGTGGCTCAAGGGTGTGACGCACACCGGTCTGGTGGGCGGCAGCATCACGCTGCCCCAGGTGACCTTCGAGGGCCGGGCGATGGCCAACCGGGTCAAGGGACCCACGGCCGACGGCTACGCCCCGCTGCTGCGCTACCGGGTCACCGGCATCGTGTCGGAGTCCGGCGGCGTGGTCGACGTGCACTACGCGGACCCGGACTGCGTGTGGGGCTCGTCGATGCCCGACGAGGCGCACCCGGAGCACAACGCCTCGCGCTGCTTCCCGGTGCGCTGGGTGCCCGGCACCGGTTACGACCCGCGGGTCGACTACTTCCACAAGTACGTGGTCGACACCGTCACCCAGCTCGACCGCTACGGCAGTTCGGTCGGCGACGTGACCGCCTACGAGTACCTCGACGGCGCGGCCTGGCACTACGACACCTCGGAGTTCACCCCGCCGGACAAGAAGACCTGGAACGAGTTCCGCGGCTTCGGCCGCGTCCGGGTCCGCCGCGGCGACGGCAAGGACGGCCCGAAGACGTTGTCCGAGCAGCGCTTCCACCGCGGCATGCACGCGGACACCCTGCCCGACAACGGGTCGCGCCCCGTGACGCTGACCGACTCCGAGGGCAACGCCCGCGTGGACGAGGACTGGTTGGCGGGCTACCCGTTCGAGCAGACGTCGTTCGACGGCGACGGCGGCGACCCGATCGGCAAGACCCTGTCGTGGCCCTCCTGGCGCGGTCCGACGGCCACCAGGGCAGGGCTCAAGGCGTACTGGACCGGCACGACCACCACCAAGTCCTACACCGCGCTGGACGGCGGCCGGGGTTGGCGGGTGAGCAAGACCGACAACGAGTTCGACGACGTCGGCCTGCCCACGAAGGTCAACCGGGTCGCCGACCTGGCCAAGCCCGAGGACGCCAAGTGCAGCACCACCACCTACGTCCGCAACACCGGCGCCTGGGTGCTGGCGCTGCCGTCGCGGGTGCAGACCGTCGGCGCCGCCTGCGACAAGACGCCGGTGTTCCCCGACCACGCCATCTCCGACCTGCGGACGTCCTACGACGGCCAGGACTTCGGCGTCGCGCCGACCAAGGGTGACATCACCAGGACCGAGCAGCTCGCCGAGCACCCGGCGTCGGGTCCGGTCTACGTCACCACCAGCACCGCCACCTACGACGGCTACGGCCGCCCCCTGACCGTGACCGATCCGCTGAACCGGACGACGAAGACGGCCTACACGCCGACCACCGGCGGTCCGGTGACCAAGGTGGTCCTGACCAACCCCGCCGGGTTCGAGACGGCCACCGAGTTCGAGCCCGCGTGGGGCGTGCCGACCAAGGCGACCGACGCCAACCTGCGGGTCGACGAGAGCGCCTACGACGCGCTGGGGCGGTTGACCGACAGCTGGCTGCCCAACCGGCCGCGGGCGGGCAACACCCCGAACACCAGCTTCACCTACCTGGTGCGCAACGACGCTCCCACCGCCGTCACGACGAAGACCATCGGCCCCAACGGCAGGTACACCAGCTCGGTCGTGCTCCACGACGGCCTGCTGCGCCCGCGGCAGTCCCAGGCGCCGGCCGTCGGCGGTGGCCGACTGCTGGCCGACACCCGCTACGACTCGCACGGCAGGCCGTGGAAGTCGACGCGGCCGTACTACAACTCGGGTGCGGTGGACACCGACCTCTGGTCGGCCGCCGACAGCGCCGTCCCGGGCATGACCACCACCGAGTACGACGGCGCGGGCCGCACGACCGCGTCGGTGTTCCGCGTGACCGGTGACGAGAAGTGGCGTGCCACCACCGGTTACGGCGGTGACCGGGTGTACCGCACGCCGCCGCCCGGCGGCACCGCGACCACGGTCGTCAACGACGCCCACGGCCGCACCGCGGAGCTGTGGCAGCACAAGGGCGCCACGCCCACCGGCGAGCACGACACGACGAAGTACACCTACACGGTGGGCGGTCAGCTCGCGACGACCGTCGACCCGGCGGGCAACACCTGGTCGTGGACCTACGACCAGCGCGGCCGGATGATCCACGCCAAGGACCCGGACAAGGGCGACGGCTACTCCACCTACGACGCCGCCGGCCAGCTCCTGTCCACAACGGACTCGACGGGCCAGAAGCTGGTGCACGGCTACGACGTGCTCGGCCGCCGGACCACGCTGCACCGCGACAGCACGACCGGCAGGCTGCTGGCCAAGTGGGACTACGACACCGCCTACAAGGGCAAGGGCATGCTCGCGGCGGCCACCCGGTACGACGGCGACGGCAACGCCTACGCCACCAAGGTCCCCAACTACAACCCGCTCTACCAGCCGGGCGCCGTCGACGTGGTCATCCCCGCCTCCGAGGCTGGGCTGGCCGACACCTACACCACCGTGTTCGGCTACAACCCCGACGGCAGCCTCGCCGCGGAGGGCCTGCCCAAGGCGGGCAACCTGGCCGCCGAGACCGTCATGCACACCTACGACGACCTCGGCCTGCCGGAGGAGACCTCCGGCGCCGACGGCAACTCCACGGTGTTCATCGCCTCCGGCACCGACTACACCCGCTACGGCGAGTTCGCGCAGGTCACCCTGGGAACCGCCGGTCGGCGGGCGTGGATCTCCAACTACTACGAGGACGGCAGCCGCAGGCTCAAGACCTCGATCGTGGACGCCGAGGTCCCGGCGCCGATGCAGGCCAAGGTCGACTACACCTACGACGCGGCCGGCAACATCACCGGGATCTCCGACGCACCGACCGGGGCGGTCCCCGACCACCAGTGCTTCGACTACGACCACCTCCTGCGGATGGTCGAGGCGTGGACGCCCGGCAACGGCGACTGCGGCACGGCGCCGAAGAAGGACGCCCTGGGCGGCGCGGCGCCGTACTGGCACACCTACACCTACGACGTCACCGGCAACCGGACCTCCGAGGTCCTGCACGGCGTCGGCACGGCCGCGGACGTGACCCGGACCTACCACTACCCGCGGCCCGGCCAGGCCCAGCCCCACGCGCTGAAGTCGGTCGACACGGTCGGCCTGAACGGCACGACCGAGGACACCTACACCTACGACGCGACGGGCAACACCAAGACCCGCGCCATCGCGGGCGAGCCGGCGGCGCACGAGCTGGACTGGGACGTCGAGGGCCGGCTCAAGTCCGACAAGGCGGGCACAGCGATCACGTCGTTCGTCTACGACGCGGACGGCGGACGGCTGCTCCGCAAGGACCCGACCAGCGTCACGCTGTACCTGGGGTCGCAGGAGATCAGGCTCGACAAGGCCACCAAGGCCAAGACCACCACCCGCTACTACAGCCACGGCGGCCGGGTCGTCGCCCAACGCACCGCGACCGGCGTGGGTGGGCTGACGTGGTTGGCCTCCGACCACCAGGGCACCGCGCAGATCGCCGTCCAGCCGGGCACGATGAAGGTGACCAAGCGCCGCGCGCTGCCGTTCGGCGGGGTGCGCGGCGCGGCCGTGGCGTGGGCCAACGACCGCGGGTTCGTCGGGGGCACGAACGACGCGAACGGCCTGACCCACCTGGGCGCCCGCGAGTACGACCCGTCGACCGGGCGGTTCATCTCGGTGGACCCGTTGCTGGTGCCGAGCGATCCGCAGCGGCTCAACGCCTACGCCTACGCCAACAACAGCCCGGCGACGTTCAGCGACCCGTCCGGCCTGATCTTCAACTGCGGACCGGACAACGTGGGCTGCGGTGGCATCCCGGGCGACCCGCCGCCGTCGGACGCCGCGAAGGACGCGTGGAACAACCGCGGTGGGCCCGGCGCGGGCGACTCGTCCGGCACCACGAGCGTGACGATCGAGAACGTCGTCTGCGGGCCGGTCAGGACCGTCTTCATCAACCCGGACAACAACGCGGACCTGTCGGGCTACCTGCTGACGATGACGACCGTGCAGTACACGGGGATCCTGCACACCCCGCCCTGCACCGCGGTCGGTTCCAACTTCTGCTTCGACAAGGGCGGCGACTCCCTGATCGGGTGGGAGGAGACCGTCGCGGTCACGGCGACCAAGTACCAGTGCAGCGAGCACGACCAGACACCGGGCTGCGGACCGTTCGTCTCCCAGGGTGGGCCGACGGCCGGTGAGGCGTTCGCGGAACTGGGCAAGCTGATCTTCGACCCGACCGCGTGCGTCGGATCGGGCGCCAGCGCCGGCGGCTGCACCGTCGAGATCGCCGGGATCCTGCCGGTGGGCAAGATCCTCAAGGGCGCCAAGATCGCCGGCGAGGCCCTGCAGTCGGCGGTGAAGGCGTGCCACAGCTTCGTCGGCGAGACGTCGGTGCTGATGGCGGACGGCTCCACCAAGCCGATCTCCGAGGTGCGGGTCGGCGACCGGGTGAAGGCCACCGACCCGGAGACGGGCGAGACCACCGACCGCGAGGTCACCGCGACGTTCGTGCACGGCGACGAAGGCGACGCCCTGGTCACCCTGACCGTCACCGCGCAGGACGGCTCGCAGGGCACCGTGGAGGGCACGTCCTGGCACCCGGTGTGGCTCGTCGAGGAACAGCGATTCGTCAACCTGGGCGACCTGAAGCCGGGCCAGCACCTGTCGGCCGCCGACGGCTCCTCACCGACCATCACCGCCGTCCAGTCCCACTCCCGCCAGGCAACCGTCTACGACCTGACCGTCGACACCGTCCACACGTACTATGTGCTGGCCGGCACCGAACCGGTCCTGGTGCACAACTGCTCCAGTGCTCGGTTTGCAGTCGACTCGGCTGGTGTCGCGACCGACTTGAAGCCGCTGGGTCGTGGTTCCACCGGGCGTACTGAGCCGAACAGCCTGAACGAGAAACTTGCCATGGAATCGGCGATGTCCAATCCTGGCGCCGGACAGGTCGTACCGCTGCGGAACGGTATGAACGATCCCCGGTGGCCGGGATCGGACGGGTGGGTTAAGATGACGCAGAATGTGAACGGGAACGAGATTCACTACGTGATGAATCGCATGACCGGTCAAATCGATGATTTCAAGTTCAAGGGTTGACGGATGCGAGTCGTGTGCGCCTTCAACAAAGGATCGGACCTCGCTCGGCAACGGTTCGATGCAGGTTACTCCCCGGCGACGGAGTTCCACCTCACGGTGGGTGGAGAGTACGACGTGCACGCCATGGCGTTGTGGGAGTCCGGTCTGGTCATCATGGTCGTCGATGACACAGGTCTGCCCCGATGGCAACCGGTCGAGTTGTTTTCGATCGTTGACCGACGAATCCCGGCCCAATGGGAGTTCGGCCTCGGGGATCCTGCGGATGTGGTCAAAGCGCTCTGGGGGTATCCGAGCCTCGTTCGAGATCCGGATCATCATGATTCGCTCTCCGAGTTGGTTCCGAACGCCCTGGAGGTGTTTCGGTCGGAGACTGGTCGGCGAACGGACGATTTATCTTGAGGTGGTCGCCCGACGGGGGTTTGTGCGCCGGAATTGAAGCGTTCTCCGGTCGAGATGTGAGAGGTCACGGCCGGCCGGATCGCGCCGGGCATCCGGGGACGCGATTCTGCCTACGTCGGTTCTGGGACCTGGGAGTGGTTCGGCGGGAGCACCCCGCTGACCACCACCTCAGGTCGCCGCCTTGGCGTAGCGGCGGGCCAGGTGGGCGAACGCGTCCTTCAGCTCGGGCGGCCCGACGACCTCGATGTCGGCGTCGAACCGGCCGATGGTGGCGGCCAGGGCGGGCCACGACCAGGAGCCCAGGGTGACGCGGCAGCGGTTCGGGGTGAGGGCCTCGACCACGCCGTCGTGGACGAACGGTGACACGTCGGCGGCGGGCAGGTCGAGGATCACCTCGCCGTGGCAGGGCCGGCCGCCCGAGCCGTCGGAGCCGGAGAACCTGGCGGCGACGAAGGCGGCCACGTTCTCGGCGGGCAGGTCACGCGGGGTGAAGCGGGGGCCGGTCGGGGTGCGCGGGGTGATCCGGTCGGCGCGGAAGGTGCGCCAGTCGTCGCGGTCGAGGTCCCAGGCGACCAGGTACCACCGACCGCCCCTGGTGACGAGGTGGTGCGGCTCGACCCGGCGCGGTGGGGCATCGGAAGTGGGTGCGGTGGTGTAGTCGAAGCGCAGCACCTCGCGGGCGTGGACGGCGCCGCTGATCGCCATCAGCACGTCGCTGTCGACCTGCGGCGCCGCGGCCCGCTCCACCGCCGTGACCTGGAGGGTGTCGATGCGGTGGCGCAGCCGTGCCGGCATGACCTGCCGGACGGTGTTCAGCGCCCGCGCCGCCGCCTCCTCGATGCCGACGCCCGTGGTGGTCGCGATCCGCAGCGCCACGGACAGCGCGACGGCCTGCTCGTCGTCGAACAGCAGTGGCGGCAGTTGCGAGCCGACACCGAGCCGGTAACCACCGTCCGGCCCTTTGGCCGTCACGATGGGGTAGCCGAGCTCGCGCAAGCGGTCGACGTCGCGGCGCACCGTGCGCGGGCTGACCCGCAACCGCTCCGCCAGCAGCGCACCCGGCCAGTCCCGACGCGCCTGCAACAGCGACAGCAGCGAGAGCAGTCGTGCTGAGGTCTTCGGCATGTCCCTCATTCTGCCCGGGAGAAGAGGACACGGCCTGGCCGCTACCCCTGCGACTGTTGCCCCGGATCAGGCATCAAGTCGAAATGGGGAACGACCTTGTCCGTCACGACCACCACCCACCTGAACTTCCGCGGTGACGCCCGTGCCGCCCTGGAGTTCTACCGATCCGTGTTCGGCGGTCAGCTCGCCGCCGTCACGTACGAGGACGCCGGCCACGTCCAAGAGGAGTCCGAGGCCGACCACGTGATGTGGGGCCAGGTGCTCGGCGAGAACGGCTTCCGCGTGATGGCCTACGACGTGCCCTCGCGGATGGGCTACGACCAGGGCGAGAACTCGTTCTTCGTCTCCGTGCGCGGCGAGACCGCCGAAGAGGTCACCGGCTACTGGGAACGGCTCTGCGACGGGGCGACCGTCGTGATCCCGCTGGGTCCGGCGGGCTGGGCCCCGGCCTACGGCATGCTGCGGGACCGGTTCGGCGTCGTCTGGGTCGTCGACGTCGTCAGCGAGCACAACGCCTGACCCGAACTCCGTCCACGGGGTGGGCGGGGGCACGCTCCCGCCCACCCCGTGACCGAACCCGACAGGACACCACCACGATGACGGTGCTGGACACCAAGGCGCTCAACCGCGCGACGCTCGCCCGCCAGCTGCTGCTCGATCGCGTCGATCTGCCGGTGTCCGACGCCGTGGCGCACCTGTGCGGCATGCAAGCTCAGGAACCGCAGGAGCCGTTCGTCGGCTTGTGGTCACGGTTGCGCGCCTTCGACCCCGCCGCGCTCGACGACCTGATGACCGGACGGCGCGTGGTGCGGACCCACCTCATGCGCCGCACCGTCCACCTCGTCACCGCCGACGACGCGCTGGCGTGGCGCGCCCGGCACAGCTCCATGCTGCGCCAACGGGTGCTCGGGGTCTACCGCCGCGAGTTCGAGGGCGTGGACCTGGAGGAGCTCACGACCGCGGCACGGGCCGTGCTGGCGGACGGTGAGCCGCGCACGATGCCCGAACTCGGCCGCGCGCTCGCCGCCCGGTGGCCGGCCGTCGGACCGCGGGCGTTGGGCGAGATGGGGATCGCCGCCCTCCTCCCGACGGTCCAGCTGCCACCGCGCGGCTTGTGGCGCAGGAAGGCGGGCGCGCGCACGGTGTTGCTCGAATCCTGGCTGGGACGCGGGATCGACCCACCCGCACCGGACGGCGCCGACCCGGTCGGTGAGGCGGTGGTGCTGCGCTACCTGGCCGCGTTCGGTCCCGCCGCGGTGGCCGACCTGCGCGCCTGGTCCGGCCTCGCCGGGCTCCCGGGCGCGGTGGCCGCCACCCGCGAGAAGCTGATCGCCTTCCGCGACGCGCACGGCCGGGAACTGCTGGACCTCCCGGACGCACCGCGCCCCGACCCCGGCACGCCCGCCCCGGTGCGGTTCCTGCCCGCGTTCGACAACGCGATCCTCGGCTACCACGACCGCGGCCGGATCGTCGACGACGCCCACCGCGGCCTGTCGGTCGCCGGCGCGCGCGTCGTCCTGGTCGACGGTCGGGTCACCGCCACGTGGGCGGTCGAGGCGGGCGCCGTGGTCGTGACCCCGCTGCGCCGCCTCTCACGGGCCGAGCACGACGCCGTCGTCGAAGAAGGGCGGGAACTGTCGTCGTTCCTCTCCGACTCGGACTCCGACTCCAACGGCGACGGCGACGGCGACGGCGACGGCGAGTGCACCGTCAGCGGCTGATCGAGATGGCGAAGGGCGTGAACCCGCTCGACCGGATCACGTGCGGCACGAACAGGACCGCGGCTTCGGCGGCCCGCGCGGTCTCGATGCCGCCGAGGTCCGTGATCCACTCCTCGTGCCGGCCGAGGTCCGCCAGGAGGCCGCGGGCCACCTGCTTGGCCTGTGGGTCCTGACCGGAGAGGAAGGCGGTCGGCGGCCGAGCCGGGGTGCACCAGCGCGGCGGGCAGCCCGTCCGGTCCGTCGACGGTGGCGTTGGAGACGTCGACGAGGACCTTGCCGCGCAACTGCTCGCGCAGATCGCCGTCCGGGAACAGGTGCACGAACTGCTGCACCAGGTGCGCGGCGTGCTGGCGCCGAGCAGGGAACTGGACCTCTCGACGCTCGACCGCGCCTTCACGCTCCGCCGGCACGATTCGCTCGTCGCCTTCGCGGGCCAGGCATTGCTCGCCGCCGTGCGCGAAAAGGCGCCGGGCGTGCGACTGCGCTTTCTCGCCGAATCCGGCACCGACACCCCCGAGCTGCGCCGTGGTGAGGTCGACCTCGAAGCGAACGCGAGCCGCCCGACCGCGCCGGACGTCCGCGCCGAGAAGGTCACCGTCTCGCGGCGCGGCAGGCTCGGCAACGCCCTCGACCAGGCTCTCGCACGGCTCGGGCTCACCCGGCGCGTGGTGGCGGCCGTGCCGACCGAGGCAGCCGCCTTCGCGTTCGCGCGGCACGGACCTCGTCGTCACGGTCCCCGGATCGACCGCGCGCTCAGCGGACCTGGTCCTGCTCCCACTGCCCCTCGACGTGCCGCCGGCGCCGGTGTTCCTGTCGTGGCACCAGCGTTACGACACCGACCCCGCGCACGTCTGGTTGCGCGATCTCGCCCGCACCGCGCCGGCCGGTCCGGGCGCGCCCTGAGCTACCCGGCTCAGGGCGCGTCGTCACCGAACAGGGCCGCCTCGGGTCAGAACAACGTCGAGCCCTGGCACGGCGAGGTCGTCTGCGGGATGTGCTTGTCCTTGTCCGCCACGCCCTTGAGGTGCTTGTCGAACTCGACCGCCCAGTGGTCGTTGATGAACTCGGTGATCGTCCGGTTCAACTCCTCGCACAGGCGGGGCCGGTCGTTCGGGATGCCGACGCCGTAGCTCTCCTGGCCGATCACGACGGTGCTCACGTCCTGCCACGGCGCCCGGGAGTCCTGCTTCCGGTCCTCGGCGAAGGCTTGGAGGATCGACACGTCCGTCGACACCGCGCGCCCGCTGTCCCGGTTCTCCAGGAACTGCCGCATGCACGCCACCAGCGACCGCTCCGACGTCGGCCGCCAACCCAGCTCGGTCAGCCGGGCGTTGCCGGTGGTGCCGCTCGCGGTGCAGACCTCGCCGGGCGGGATCTCCTCCAGGTTGGAGGCCTTCTGCCAGGTGAAGAAGCCCTGCTGGTCGTAGTAGTAGGGCCCCGCGAAGTCGACCTCCTTCTCACGTTCGGGCGTGATGGAGAAGTTGGCGATCACCAGGTGGACCGGCCCTCCCGGGAAGTCGTCGGTCAGCGCGCGGATCCGGTCGTCGCGCTCGGTCAGCTCGACGTACTCGATCCGCTCGACCCGGTACCGCTTCGCGATGAACTCCGTGAGCGCGACGTCGAACCCCTCGCGGGAGCCGTCGGTCCGCACGTTGTTCCAGCCGGGGTAGCTCTCCTTCAGCACGCCCACCCGCAGCACGCCGGACAGGTAGTCGTGCGGGTCCTCCTCGCGGCTGAACCAGTAGACGAGGCTCACCACCAGCAGCGCGGCGGAGGTGAACGCCAGCGCGATCTTCAGCCGCCGCATCCTGGCCCGGTTGTCGGGGTCGTTCCTGACCTCACGGGCGCCGTAGGTCATCATCAACGGCACCAGCACGGCCGCGACGTTGATCGGGATCACCACGATCGCCGCCACGTCGCCGCCCCACTGCGGGTTCGCCAGCAGCCACACGGTCAGCGACATCGTGGCCAGGGTGATCGGCAGGATCCAGTACAGCTGCCCCCGCAGCGAGAACGGGGCTAAGTGGGCCGTCCGTCCGCGGTCGTCGTCTTCACTCATCTCAGGCACCCCTCGCGTTCATCGCCGCGCCACCCCTGTGCTGATCACATGGTGTCAAATCGTCGCGGCGGGTGAGTGCAGTCCACCGGACCGTGATGTGACGATCCCTCCCGTTGTCGGCGGGCCCGGGTCAGTCGCGGTGTCAGGGTCGTGTCAGGGGTGTGACAGATCGGCTGCCGATAGTCGCCGACATGAGTTCAGCGATCGAAGTTTCGCCGACTGCGGAAGTCGTATGGGACGCGGTCGTCCTCAACGGCATCGATTTCGACGTCCGCGCCGGGACGATCTTCTCCCTGCTCGGGCCCAATGGCGCGGGCAAGACGACCACCGTGAACCTGCTGACCGCGTTGACGAAGGCCGACGGCGGGACGGCGCGGGTGGCCGGCCACGACATCGCGACCGAGGCCAAGGCGGTCCGCGCGAGGATCGGCGTCACCGGCCAGTTCGCGGCCGTGGACGAGCTGCTGACCGGGTACGAGAACCTCCAGCTGATGGTCGACCTGAAGCGCGGGGGAGCGGACCGGCGGGTCGTCGAGGACCTGCTGGAGCGGTTCGACCTGGTCGAGTCGGCGCGCAAGCCCGCGTCGACCTACTCCGGCGGCATGCGCCGCAAGCTCGACCTGGCGATGACGCTCGTCGGCGACCCCCGGATCATCTTCCTGGACGAGCCGACGACGGGCCTGGACCCGCGCAGCCGTCGCACGATGTGGTCGATCATCCGCGACCTGGTGGCCGACGGCGTGACCATCTTCCTCACCACCCAGTACCTCGAGGAAGCCGATCAGCTCGCCGACCGGGTCGCGGTGCTCGACCAGGGCCGCCTGGTCGCCCAGGGCACCCCGACGAGCTCAAGCGCCTGATCCCCGGCACCCACGTCCGGCTCCGGTTCGCCACCGCCGCCGAGCTCGACGCGAGCGCGCGGCTCTTCGCCGGCGCCACGCGGGACGACGAGGCACTGGCCCTGCGCGTGCCGGGCGACGCCGGGACCAGGTCCCTGCGGGCGCTGCTCGACCGGCTCATCGAGAACTCGCTCAGCGCCGAGGAGCTCTCCGTCCACACCCCTGACCTCGACGACGTCTTCCTCGCCCTGACGGGCCACACCGCGGAGGCCGCCAAGTGAGCGCCAAGTCCCGTTCCACCGTCATGCTGCGCCGCAACTTCAAGCACATCGACGTCGGTGAACTCGGACATGACCAAGGGCATCATCAACCGGTTCAAGGTCATGGACGTCTCCCGCGGCGCGGTGCCGACCGGTCACGTCGTCGCCGGCGTGCTGACCAACCTGGTCACCATCGCGGCCCTCGTCGGGGTCGCCTTCCTGCTCGGTTTCGCGGCCGGCTGGTTCACCGTGGCCCTCGGCCTGGCGGCGAAGTCGCCGGAGACGGCGGGGCCGGCGCCGTGCCGCTGATCATGCTGCCGTTCTTCAGCAGCGCGATCGTGCCCGCCGGGATGATGGGTCCGGGCATCCGCCAGTTCGCGCAGTACCAGCCCTTCACCCCGATCACCGAAGCCCTGCGCGGGTTCGTCAACGGCACGCCGGCCACCGGTGACGTGATCGCCGCCGCCGCCTGCTGCGCCGGGATCGCCCTGGTCGGGTACCTGTGGGCGTCCTCCACCTTCAAGAAGCGGGCATGACCCGGCCGGCCGAACGCCCCACCCACCGCGCAACCTGAGGAGAGCCGTCATGCCCACCTTCACCACCCCAGGACCCATCGCCGCCACCGTCGTCGTCGCCGGCGCCCTGGTGCGGGTCACCGCGAGCGACCGGACCGAGACCGCGGTGCTGGTCGCACCCGTCGACTCGGCGAGCAGAGCGGACGTCGAGGTGGCGGACAAGACCAAGGTCGACTTCGCCCGCGGCCGGCTGTCGGTCAAGACGACCGCCTCCGGGCGCGCGAGCGGCTCGGTCGCCATCACGATCGACCTGCCCGCGGGCTCCAGCCTGGTCACGTACCTGGCGCACTCGACCGTCCACGCCGACGGCCCGCTCGGCGAGTGCGAGCTGCACGCGGCGTCGAGCCGGGTCGAACTGGACCGCGTCGAGGCGCTGCGGGCGAACATCTCGGCGGGCGAGGTGGCGGTCGGCCACGTCGCCGGTCGCGTCGACGTCGACGGGAGCGTGGTCGCGGCGCGGATCGACGCGGTCGGGGGCGCGGTCAGGGTGTCGAGCTCGGGCGGCCGGACCTGGATCGGCCACGCCGCGTCCGACCTGGACCTGAGCAGCGGCAGCGGCGGGTTCGACGTCGACCGCGCCGACGGCGGCGTCACCGCGAGGACCGGCGGCGTCATCCGGATCGGCCGGCTGACCCGCGGTCAGGCGGAGCTGTCGAACCGCTCGGGCGACATCGAGGTCGGCATCGGCGAGGGCGCCGCGGCCCGGGTGGACGCCGGGAGCAAGCGCGGGTCGGTGCGCAACTCCCTTGCGCGGCAAGAAGACCCGGCCGCGTTCGACGACAAGGTCACGGTCCGCGCCCGCACGCGGCACGGCGACATCATCGTCCGGCGTGCGGCGGGCTGACCCCGACGCGATCGCCGCCCGGTGCGCCGGCATCGCGTTCGTCGGACAGCCGCGGTCAGACGGCCACGCTCACGAGTCGAGCGTGGCCGTCACCAGTTCCGACCAGCTCGTCCCCGCGCCCTCCCGAGCCGCCTCGGCCAACCTCGCGTCGCCCAGGTGGCTGCGCGCGCTCTGCTCGATCCGGTCCACGTCCGGGTGGGAGCGGTCCGGGAGCCCTCGAACGGCGGCGCTCGCCGCGAGCAGCCGGGCGGCCTGCTCGTGCCGTCCCTGGCGCAGGGCCAGGTCCGCGACACCGACGAGGACCTGCGCGACCATGGTCGGGTGCCCTGCCTCGGACACCGCCTGGCAGGCCGCCGCGCGGTGGGCGCGGGACTCGTCCAGGTCGTCGGCGAGGTAGCCGAGCAGGTCCTCGGTGATCGCGCGGATGTACGGTCGTTCCGCGTTGTCGCCCAACGCGGTCGTCGCGATGTCGAGCTGCCGCCGTGCTTCCCCGGCGTCGCCGGTGCACCGCGCGAGCTCCGCCTTCGCGAGCGCCAGCTCGGCCAGCGCGTCCGGCCAGGTGACCCGTGCCGCGGACCGCGCCGCCTCGGCGATGGCGGCCCCGCTGGAGTCCTTGTCCCCCATCAGCCAGTACAGCTGGGCCTGTCGCGACCGCATCCGGATGACGTCCTCGGTCGCGCCGATCTCGGTGACGACGGCCGCGGCCTGTTCGTAGTACTCGCACGCGGCGGCGAACTCGCCGCGCGTGGCGATGCGGTCCGCCAACGAGGTCAGGGCGAACGAGATCCCGAACCGCTCGCCGAGGGCCCGGAACTCGGCGAGCGCCGTCTCGAGGTACGCGTCCGCCTCGTGCCCGCCGTGGCCGAGGATGACCCGCATCTTGCCCAGGTGCAGCCGGGCCAGCGCGCGCACCCACGGGTCCTCGTTGTCCAGCAACGGTTCCCACGCGGGCAGGAACGAGCCCGGCTCCCGCACCATGCGTTCCAGCGGGACGACCAGGGCCAGGATCGGGTTGCCCCGCTCCAGCCGCCGGCTGACCTCGTACGCCTTGTGGATCCACTCGGCGGCCTGGTGCTCGTCGCCGAGGCCGGAGTTCAGGAACATCGTCATGAGGCTGTACACCATGGCCCGGACGTCGTCGGGCACCTCTCCGGGTGTGCCGGTGGCCGCGAGGATCAGCTCCATGCCCTCGGACTTGTGCCCGGCGAGCCACCAGTACCAGCCGGCGCCCGCCGCGAGCCGCATCGCACCGCGCGCGTCGCCGGCCGCGAGCGCGCCACGCATCGCGGCGCCGATGTTGTCGTGCTCGACCTTGAGCACGGCGAGCCACGTCAACTGCTCGGCGCGGCGGAGCTGCGGTTCCGCGGTCTCGGCGAGCTCGGTGAAGTAGGCGAGGTGCGCGCCGCGCGCCAGGTCCGCTTCCCCCGCCTCCGCGAGGCGTTGGGCGGCGTACTCCTTGATCGTGCCGAGCATCCGGTAGCGCGGCGTGCCGTCGCCCGCGGCGACCAGCAGCGACTTCTCGGCCAGCGTGGTGAGCAGTTCGAGCACCTCGTCCGGCTCGACCGCCTCGTCCACGCAGACGCGCTCGGCCGCCTCCAGGCTCGCGCCGCCCGAGAACACCGAGAGCCGGCGCAGCACGATCCGCTCCGCGTCGGTGAGCAGCTCCCAGCTCCAGTCGACCATCGCGCGCAACGTCCGGTGCCGCGGCAACGCGGTGCGGCTGCCGCCGGTCAGCAGGCGGAACCGGTCGTCGAGCCGGTTGGCGAACTGGTCCAGCGACATGGTGCGCAACCTGGCCGCGGCCAGCTCGATCGCCAGCGGCATGCCGTCCAGCGCCCGGCAGACGCGCGCCATCGTCGCCGACGTGTCGGCGTCGACCACGAGGTCCTTGCGCACCGCGCTCGCCCGGTCGCGCAGCAACCGGACGGCCGGTGACGCCTCGACCTCGTCGCCGTCGGCGCCCTCCTCCGGCAAGCCGAGGGGCTCGACCAGCCACAACGCCTCACCGGTGATGCCGAGCGGTTCCCGGCTCGTGGCCAGGATCCGCAGCCGTCGGCACTCGCCGAGCAGCCGGTGGGCGAACGCCGCCGCCGACTCGATCACGTGCTCGCAGTTGTCCAGGACCAGCAGCGCCTCGCGGTCGCGGAGCGCGGCGACGAGCCGCTCCGTCGGCTCCGCGTTCGAGGTGTCGCCGAGCAGGGCGTCCCGGAGGCCGAGCCCGGCCAGCGCCGCCTGCGCCACGTCGCCGTCGGCGCCGATCGCCGCGAGCTCCACCAGCCAGGCGCCGTCCGGCAGGTCGTCGAGCAGCGTGCGCGCGGTCTCCGTGGCCAACCTGGTCTTGCCCGAGCCGCCCGGCCCGATCAGGGTGGTGAGCCGCTGCTCGGCGATGAACCCGCGGACCACGGCGACGTCGGCCTCCTTGCCGACGAAGCTCGTCAGCTCGGCGCGCAGGTTGGTCTTCCGGTTCTCCTCCTCACGGCGGCCCACCTCGCCGCGCAGCAGCGCGACGTGCAGGGCGGACAGCTCCGGTGAGGGGTCGACGCCGAGCGCGTCGGCCAGGGCCTCCCGCGTGCGCTCGTAGACGAGCAGCGCCTCGGTGTCGCGGCCGGCCGCGACGAGGGCGCGCATCAGCGCGACGGCGAACCGCTCCCGCATCGGGTGCGCGGCGGCCACGTCGGTCAGCTCCGGGACCAGGTCCGCGCCGTGGCCGAGGTCGACGTCGGCGGTGAACCGGTCCTCCATGGCCGTCAGGCGCAGCCCTTCGAGCCGGGTGACGGCCGCGTCGAACGCCTCGCTGTCCGGCAGGCCGACGTCCTGCATGGCCGCGCCGCGCCACAGCGAGAGGGCCTCGCGCAGCAGCCGCACGCGCTGGGCGCCCTCCTCGTCGCGGGCCCGCGTGACGAGGCGTTCGAACCGGACGGCGTCGACGGCGTCGGGCGCCACGACCAACCGGTAGCCGTTCGGCTGCCCCTCCACCGACCCCTCCGGCAACACCTTCCGCAGCCGGGAAACCAGGCGCTGCAAGGCGTTCGCCGCGTCGGCAGGCGGGTTCTCGCCCCAGATCCAGTCGACGAGCGAGGACTTCGGGACCACGTGACCCGGTTCGAGCGCGAGGGCGATCAACAACCCGCGCAACCGCGCGCCCGGCACGTCGGCCAAGACGCCGTCGTCCGTGCGAACCTCGAATGGCCCCAGCGTCCCGATCTGCACGCGGCCGATTGTGTCACGGAGCGCCGGCAGGGCTCTGACGAGCACGAACCCGCCCGACCCGGAGTGCCGTGTCGGTGCGCGCCCGGTTCCGGCGGGGTTGGGTGAGCGGCTCGCCGACGTGGGTCGAGGACGAGCTGGGCCGCGCGGTACTCCGACGGCCGGCGTCCCGAAGCGTCCCTGCTGCGGGTCGGGGACCACCTCGCCCAACTCGCCGTGCACTGCGGCGACTCGTTCGGGTACCAGCAGTGGTACCTGTTCGACACCGCCTGGGCGGCGACCCATCCCGACCTGGCCCGATCCCTGCTGCGCCACGTCGAGCACTGGGACCCGCTCGGCGACTGGGCGTCGGCCGGACGGGGCGCGTCACCGCTCGTGACGCGCCCCGGTCCCGCGCTACTTCAGCCGCACGGGCAGGGAGCGGTGGCCGTTGGAGATGAAGGACTGGCCCGGCTCCAGCTCGTGCGGCGCCACCGCCAGTTCGATCCCCGGGAACCGGGCGAACAGGGCCGGCAGCGCGATCTCCGCCTCCATCCGCGCCAGGGGTGAGCCCAGGCAGTAGTGGACGCCGTGGCCGAACGCCAGGTGGGTCTTGTCGGCCCTGGTGATGTCGAACTGGTCGGCCGTCTCGCCGTGCACCGACCTGTCCCGACCCGCCGCCGCGTAGGCCGCCAGGATCGCCTCGCCCTTGCGGATCACGACACCGCCGCCGACCTCGACGTCCTCCACGGCGTACCGCAGGGGCAGGTTCGCGATCGGGGCCTGCCAGCGCAGGGTCTCCTCGATCACGTCCATCCAGCCGCTCGTGCCCGCGCGGACCGCGGCCAGCTGCTCCGGGTGGGTCAGCAGGGCGGTGATCGCCTGGTCGAGCAGGTTCACGGTGGTCTCGTAGCCCGCCGAGATCACCAGGATCAGGGTGTCGACGAGTTCGGCTTCCTCCAGCTTCGAGCCGTCGTCCTCGCGCACCGCGATCAGGCCGCTGGTCAGGTCGTCGCCGGGGTTCTCCCGCTTCGCCGCGACCAGCTCGTGCATGATCCCGTACAGCTGCACGGCGTTCGCCTGCGCCGCCTCGGCGGTGATCGTGGTGTCGAAGACGCCGTCGACCACCGTCCGCAGCTCCGACCGCGCCTCGGCGGGCACGCCGAACAGCTGGCAGATCACCTCGATCGGGATCGGGTAGGCGTACCGCTCCCGCAGGTCGACCGGCTGCTCCGCCGCGTCGAGCTCGTCCAGCAGCCGGTCGGTGATCTGCTCGATCCACGGCCGCATCGCCGCGACCCGCCGCGCCGTGAACGCCTTGGACACCAGCGAGCGGAGGCGGCGGTGGTCGCCCCCGTACGCGGTGAACATGTTCTGCACCGAGACCCACAGGTGCAGCGGCCAGTCCTCGGAGATCTCACCGGTCCCGAACGCGGGCCAGTGCTGTCGGGCGTCCTTCGACACGCGGGGGTCGCCGAGCAGGTCGCGTAAGGCCTGCTGGCTGGTCACCGACCACGCGCGAACCTGACCAGGGAGCTCCACCAGGGTCGCCGGCCCTCGCGCGGCGATGGCGGCGGACTCGGCGTGGACGTCACGGCCGGTGGGGTCGAGGACGATGGGGTCGGCTGCACGTTCCAACGGGTTTCTCCAGGTGACTCGTCGGGCCGGACGGGCACGGCTACCGGGGTGAAACGCACGGGGAGCGCGCTGAGCGCGCGGTGGAACGGACCCGGCCGCCAGACCAGTTCGTCGACGGGCACGGCCAGGCGCATGTCGGGCAGGGCGTCGAGGATCTTCTCCATCGCCACCGACGCGATCAGGCGGGCCGGCTGCTGCGCCGGGCAGGCGTGCACGCCCGCGCTCCAGGCGAGGTGCGCCCGGTTGCCGGAGCGCTGCTGGCCGGCCAGCGCGGGGTCGTTGTTGGCCGCCGCGAAGCTGATCACCACCGGCTCGGCGGCGGGCAGCCGGACACCCGCGAAGTCGGTGTCCTCGAGCGGGTAGCTCGCCGAGTAGTTCGCCATCGGCGGGTCGGTCCACAGCACCTCGTCGAGCGCCTCCTCGACCGGCAGGCTGCCGCCGGAGAGGTCGCCCGCGAACCGGTCGTCGGTCAGCAGCAGCCGGATGCCGTTGGAGATCAGGTTCTGCTCGGGCTCGGTGCCCGCACCCATGAGCAGCGCGAGCTGGTGGATCAGCTCCTCGTCGGTCAGCCGGGCCGGGTGGGCCATCATCCACGAGGGCATGTCGTGGTCGGGCCGCTGCCGCTTGAGCGCGACCAGTTCCACCAGGCACCGCGTCAGGTCGGCGTTGGCCTGCTCCGGGTCGACCATGTCGAAGATGGAGCTCATGGCGGCGACCAGCCGGTCACCCAGCTCCGGCGGGCAGCCGTAGAGGTGGTTGAACATCATCAGCGGCAGCAGCTTCGCGTACTCGCCGCGCAGGTCGGCCTCGCCCCTGCCGGCGAACCGCGCGATCAGCAGGTCCGCGGTCCGCTCGACCTGGCCGCGCAGCGCGTTCGGGTCGACCCGGCTCAGGCTGTCGGTGACCACGGCGCGCAGCCGCGCGTGCTGGGCGCCGTCGGTGAACAGGGCGTTCGGCCGGTACATCATCATCGGCAGCACGGGGGAGTCCGGCGGCATCTTCGCCTGCCAGCGGCGCGGGTCGCGCGGGAACGCGCTGGGGTTGCGCAGGACGTCCAGGGCCGCGGCGTAGCCGACGACGAGGTTGGCGGGCACACCGGGCGCCAGCTCGACCGGCGCGACGGGCCCGTGCTCGCGCAGGGCGCGGTAGGTGGCGGCCGGGTCGGCGGCGAATTCGGGGCCGTGCAGGGGCATCCGGCCGTGGTGTGCGGGACATGCCTGCCCGGGGGCGGCTTGCGAGGTCACGCGTTCTCCTGGTTGCGGGTTAACAGGTACTCGACGAGGGCGACGAGCGCCTGCGTGGACGAGGTCGCGTCGCGGGCGTCGCAGAACATCAGCGGTGTCCCGGGCAGCAGGTCCAAGGCGTCCCGGAGCTCCTCACCGGGGAACGCGGGCGCGCCGTCGAAGGCGTTGACGGCCACCGCGTACGGGATGCCCAGCTCCTCCAGCAGGCTCATGACCTCGAACGACTGCTCCAGCCGGCGGGTGTCGGTGAGCACGAGCGCACCGAGCGCGCCGTGGGCGATGTCCTTCCAGATCCGGGTGAACCGCTGCTGGCCCGGCGCGCCGAACAGGTAGAGCACCAACTCGTCGGTGAGCGTGAGCCGGCCGAAGTCCAGCGCGACCGTGGTGGTGCCCTTGCCGTCCACCCCGGCGAGGTCGTCGACGAGGGCGCCTGCCTGCGTCATCGTCTCCTCGGTGCGCAGCGGGCGGATCTCCGAGAGGGTGCCCACGAAGGTGGTCTTGCCGACCGCGAACGGGCCGACGACCAGCAGTTTCACCGCCGTGCGCACGGTGTCGCGCAGGTAGACGCCGTCAGCGGCCGGTCCGTCAGAGGCGAGCGCGGAGGCCATCGAGCACCTCCTTCAGCAGCTCCATGTCCGGTCGGGCGGCGTGCGAGACCGCGGCGTGCGTCGCGATGTGACCGCTGTCGACCAGGTCGGACAGCAGCACCTTGGTCACGCTCATCGGCAGCGAGAGGTGCGCGGCGATCTCGGCGACCGACAGCGCGCCGCCGCGGCAGAGCTCCATCAGCCGCTTCTTCTCCGGCGACAGCCCGGAGACCTGCTCGCGGGTGGCGATCACGACCGTGACCGCGTCGAGGGTGTTGCGGCTGGCGTGCGCCCGGCCGCCGGTCACGACGTACGGTCGCACCAGCCCCCGCAGGCGCTTTCCGCCGCTCTCGCCGCTCACGCCGGGCTGCCCTGCCGCGGCGGGCTCGTGGGTTCGGCCTGCCGCGGCGGGCTGGTGAGCTCCTTGCCCAGCCGTTGGACCAGCTCCTGGATCCGGAACGAGACCGCCTCCATGTCCACCCGCTCGCTCGCCGACACGGCCAGGTACGCGCCCGGACCGGCGGCGGCCAGGAACACGTAACCGCCGACGAACTCGCTGACCGTCTGCTGCCACTGCTCGCCGGTCTGGCCGCAGAACTCGGCGGTGGCGCGGGCCAGCGCCTGCAACGCGGACATCGCGGCGGCGTGCCGTTCCGCGTCGTCCCGGTCGATGCCGGCGGAGTGCGCCATCAGCAGCCCGTCGGCCGAGAGCAGGACGGCGTGCCGCGTCTCCGGCATCTTCAGGGCGTCGTCGAGCATCCAACCCAATGCGTTGTTCATGACTGGGTGTTCCCTTCAGCGACAGGCGGCGTGGTGGCCCGGCCGGAGTCGGTACCGCGCTTCCAGGCGGCCAGCCCGGTCGCGATCCGCTGCTCGGCCGGCGTCGTGACGGCGGGCGCCGACGGCGGCGCGGCCTGGTCGGCGGTCTGCGTCCGCCGCCGTCTGGGCAGGCCACCGGGGGTGCGTTCCGGCTCGGCGCGGTCGACGGTCGCGACCGGTTGCCGCTCGGGCGGCAGCGCGACGGCGTTGTCGGGCATGGCCGGCTTGCTGACCCGGGTGAGCAGCTCGGTCGGCAGGAACACGACCGCGCGGACACCGCCGTACGGCGAGCGCGTGTCCACCGAGACGCGGAAGCCGTAGCGCTTGGCCAGCACGCCGACGACCGCGAAGCCGACCTGCGGCGGGTCGCCGAGCCGGTTGATGTCGTTGCCGCCGTCGCCGGCCAGCAGCCGAGCCGCGCGCTGCAACTCCTCGACGGTCATGCCGACGCCGCCGTCGTCGATCATCACGGCCATGCCGTTGTGCGCCTGCTGGAAGTTGACCTCGACGCTGGTGTTGGGCGGCGAGTGCCGGGCGGCGTTGTCGAGCAGCTCGGCGACGGCCAGCACGACCGGCTCGACCGCGCGGCTGACCACCGCGACGTCGGACTCGGCCGGCACGTTGACCCGGAGGTAGTCGCGGATCCGCGAGGTGGCGCCGCGCGTCACGTCGGTCAGCGACGACGCCGACCGCTGCTGACCGGGCCACGAGCCGCAGAGCACCGCGGTGGCCTGCGCCCGGCGGTTCAGCTGGGAGTTCATGTGGTCGATCCGCATCAGGCCGGCCAGCACGTCCGGGTCGTCGTGCCGGTCCTGCATCGCGGAGATCGCGACCTGCTGCTCGTTGGACAGGCTCTGCACCGCGCGCATCATGGCCTTGAGCGTGGCGCGGGCCGACTGCTCGCCACGGGCGCTCGCCTGCCGGACCGAGTCCGTGAACAGCGCGAACACCGGCTCGTGCGCCTCGGCCACCCGCGGGTGCCTCGGGGCGGGCACCTCGACGGGCCGGTGGTTCAGCGACTCCGCCAGGGCGGGCAGCCGCGCGTCGACCAGGTGCCGCTCCTCCTCGGCGCGGATCCGCTCCCGGGCCTCGACCTCCTCGGCCCGGAGTCGTAACGCGCGGGTCGTCCGCCGTTGGCGTGCCAGCAGGAACACGACGATCAGCACGATGGCGAGCAGGAACCAGAACGCCACCGCGAGTGTTTGTTGGTCCATCAATTCCTCTGGTGCGGGCGAGCTGCCGGATACCAGTGCGTCAGCAGGGCCTGGAATCTTTATCACGGGACTTCATCGGACGCCAAGTGGTAGCCGCACTATCCCTCCGATGGGAGCAACTCGCGCGGAATACCGATAGCATATGTCCACTGTGGACGGTGAATGAGGTGGGCCGTCGAGTGCGGCGGGCGAGCCGCATAGTATTGCCCGGTGACCGAGGTCGCGATCTTGATCGGACTTCAGGCGTCGGGGAAGACGACCTTCTACCGCACCGTGCTCGCGAGCACGCACGTGCACGTCAGCAAGGACGCATTCCCGAATGCGCGGCGACGGCAGGCGCGGCAGTTGCGGCTGATCGGCGAGGCGCTCGACGCCGGGCTCGACGTCGCGGTCGACAACACCAATCCGTCGGCCGAGGAATGGGCGCCGCTCATCGCGGCCGGTCGGGCGCGCGGCGCGCGGATCGCCGGATACTGGTTCCCGCCGGACCTCACCGCTTCGACGGTCCGCAACGCCGCGCGTGACGACAAAACCAGGGTGCCCGACGTGGGGCTTTATGCCACGGTTAAGCGACTGCGGCGGCCACGGCCCGCGGACGGGTTCGACGAGTTGTCGATCGTCCGGTTCGACGGCCGCGGCGGGTTCGACGTTCAACCCCTGGAGGACTGACGATGCGGTGGGCCGACCTCGAATCCGGGCAGCGCGCCAGGGAGTGGTTCCACGGGTTGACGGCGCCGGCCGGGATGTGGATGGTCGTGCGGGTGGACGGGCGCGGGTTCTCCCGGTTCACCGAGGAGCGGTTCGACAAGCCGTTCGACGTGCGGTTCTCCCGGCTCATGGTGGAGGCGGCGCAGGCGCTGCTGACCGAGCTCGGCGCGCGCTACGCCTACACCGAGAGCGACGAGATCTCGGTCGTGCTCGACCCGCGCCACGACATGTTCGGGCGCAGCGTGGAGAAGATCGTGTCGATCTCCGCGGGGGTGGCCTCCGCCGCGTTCACGCACGCCGCCGGCGAGCCCGCGCACTTCGACAGCCGCATCTGGATCGGCGCGGGCACGGGTGACGTGGTCGACTACGCGTCCTGGCGGCAGGCCGACGCCACCCGCTGCGCGCTGAACGGCTGGTGCTACTGGACCCTGCGCAAGGCGGGCGCCTCCCGCCGGGAGGCCACCCGGCGCCTGGAGGGGACGAGCACCTCGGGGAAGAACGAGCTGCTGTTCGAGCACGGGATCAACTTCGACGGCCTGCCGGCGTGGCAGCGCCGCGGCATCGGCCTGTGGTGGGAGGACCACACCCGCCTCGGGCGCGACCCGGTGCGCGGGGTCGACGTCACCACCACCCGCCGCCGCGTCCACGTCGAACACGAGCTGCCGATGAAGGACGCCTACCGCGCCCTCGTCACCCGGCTGATCTCGCCCGGGGCCACACCTCAGGACGGCACCCCTCAGGACGGTGCTCCGTAGCGGGTCGCGATCGCGACGGCGCGGTCGCGCAGGGCGGTGCGCAACCACTGCGGCGTCAGGGCTTCCGCGTTCGTGGCGAGCCGCCACAACGCCCACTCGGCGTGCCAGGAGTCCTGGAAGGTCACCTCCATCCGCAGCCGGCCGTCCGCGTCCACGTCCTCGGCGAGGACGGCCAGCGCCGTGCCCACCAGCTCCTCCCGCCGCGCCGGGTTCAGCAGCACCTGCACGGTGACCTGGTCGCCGCCCGCCCGGAACCGCGTGCCGCGCTCCTGCCAGGCCCGGTCGAGGTCGACCCGGTCGGGCCGCTGCGCGGGTTCGGCGAGTTCCTCGGCGGCCTGGATCCGCGACAGCCGGTAGGTGCGGTCCTCGCCGGACCTCGTGGCCAGCAGGTAGCCCTGCTCGCGGACGGTGACCAGGCCGATCGGGTCCACCGTGCGCCACTTCGCGTCCTGGTTCACGGCCGCGTAGCGGATGCGCAGCTTGTGCCCCGCGAACACCGCGCGCCGGACCTCGGCGACCACCGCGTCGGGCACCTCCTCGGCGACCACCCGACGTGACAGCAGGTCGGTACCAGGGTCGATGAGCAACCGCTCGGCCGCCCCGGCCGCGGTGGCCCGGTAGCTCTCGGGCAGCGCGTCGACGACCTTGCGCATGGCCGACGCGAGCGCCGAGCCGAGGCCGAACGCCTGCGCGCCGCGCCGCGACCCGGCGACCAGCAGGGCGAGCGCCTCGTCGTGGTTGAGCCCGGTGAGCTCGGTCTGGAAACCGGGCAGCAGCGTGAAACCGCCGTGCCGGCCGCGTTCGGCGTAGACCGGGACGCCTGCGGCCGACAACGCCTCGACGTCCCGCAGCACGGTGCGGGTGGACACCTCCAGCTCGCGGGCCAGCGCCGTCGCGGACAGCCGACCGTGCCGGCGCAGCAGCAGCACCAGCGAAACCAACCGGTCGGCGCGCACGCGGGAACTTTACCGGAATACATGACACAGGTTGTCGTGTATTGGTTGGAGGCTTATCCCCATGACAAGCAAGAACGCGGCCGCCGAGCCGAACGACCTGGGCAAGCACTTCATCGAGCGGGGCAACGCGGGCGACGTCGACGGACTGGTGGCGCTGTACGAGCCGGACGCCGTGCTGGCGTTCCCGCCGGGCAACCTCGCGACCGGGCACGCGGAGATCCGCAAGGTGTACGAGCAGTTCGTCGCCGCCGCGCCGGTGCTCACGCCGGGGCGGCAGCACCCGGCGCTGGTGAGCGGCGACCTGGCGCTCACGATGTCCACGCTGACCACCGGTGAGATGACCGTCGAGGTCGCCCGTCGCCAGCCGGACGGGTCGTGGCTGTGGGTCCTCGACCAGCCGATGCTGGTGCCGTAGCAGGGGGGCGGCGGTGGGCCGGCGCGGCCGAGCCCACCGCCGTGCGGCGGCGGCCGAACGCGCAACTATGGTGGCCCCATGACGTCGGTCAAGCAGTTCCAGGTCACCTTCGACTGCGCGCGGCCGGAGCGCGTCGCCCGGTTCTGGTGCGAGGTGCTGGGGTACGTGGTGCCGCCGGCGCCGGCGGGTTTCGCCACTTGGGACGACTACGACCGTTCGCTGCCCACCGAGAGCCAGGGCGCCGCGTTCGCCTGCGTCGACCCCACGGGTGTCGGCCCACGACTGTTCTTCCAACGCGTTCCCGAGGGCAAGGTCGTCAAGAACCGGGTGCACCTCTGCGTGCGTGCGGGCACCGGGCTCGTGGGTGCGGAGCGCCTCGCCGCGCTGGAGGCCGAGTGCGCGCGGCTGACCGAGCTGGGCGCGTCACACGTGCGGACGATGCTCGCCGACGGTGTCGAGGAGTCGTGCATCGTGATGCAGGACGTCGAGGGCAACGAGTTCTGCCTCGACTGACGTCGTGCCGGCCTGGTCCCGGGCCACGTCTGACACGCGGGTGGCCGGCCGGCGCTGCGTTCGGGCACGCTGGCGGCATGGGGATCAAGCGTGCAGGGGTCGTGGTCGGGGTGGTGGCGGCGCTCGTCGCCGGGTCGGTGTCCGGCGCCAGGGCGAGCCGGGACTCGCCGGTGGGGGACGCGTTGGCGCAGGTGGTGGCGGCGGGCGTGCCCGGCTCGTACGCGGCCGTCGTGGACGGCGCGGTGGCCTGGCGCGGTTCGGCCGGCGTCGGCGACCTGCGGACGGGCCGGGCGCCCGACCCGCGCGGCCGGTTCCGGGTCGCGAGCGTGACCAAGTCGTTCGTGGCCGCGGTGGTGCTGCAGCTCGTCGGCGAGGGGCGGCTCGGGCTGGACGACCCGATCGCCGACCACCTGCCCGGCCTGCTGCCGTACGCCGAGCCGATCACCGTCCGCCAGCTGCTCGGGCACACCAGCGGCGTGCCGCGCGACATCGTGCACTGGCAGACGGCCGAGGAGATCGACACGAAGCGGTGGGAGAGCTTCGAGCCGAGGGAGCTGGTGCGGCTCGCGACCGACGGCGTGCCGCTGCTGTTCCCGCCCGGCACCGGCTTCTCGTACTCCAACACCGGCTACACGGTGCTCGGCCTGCTCGTCGAGCGGATCACGGGCCGTTCGCTGGCCGGTGAGCTGGAGCGGCGCGTCTTCCGGCCGCTGCACCTGCGGGACACGTCGTTCCCGAGCTACCAGCCGTTCCTGCCCTACCCGGCGGCGCACGGCTACGAGCGGCTCTACGGCGAGCAGGCGCCGCTGACCGACGTGACGACGTACGTGTGGTCGCGGCTGTGGGCGTCCGGGAACCTGGTCAGCTCCGCGGACGACCTGAACCGGTTCTTCGGCGCGCTGCTCGGCGGTCGCCTGCTGCCGGCCGACCTGCTGGCGCAGATGCGGGACGTGCGGCCGGAGGCGCTCGGGCCGTTCGGCTACGGCCTCGGCCTGATGCACCTGTCCAGCCCGTGCGGCGGTGTGGACTGGTGGGGCCACGGCGGTGACGTGCCGGGCTACCACACGTGGAGCCTGCACACCGCCGACCTGGTCGGCCAGGCGTCGGTCGGCATGAACCAGGACCTCAGCGCCCCGGTCGAGGCACGGCAGAACGTGCTGCTCACGGTGGCGACGGCGCTGTGCGACGAGGTGCCGGTGGCGGTGGCGTCCAGCACGGAGATCCCCTACCTGGGACCGACGTTGCCGTAGCGGCGAGCCCGCGGCGTGGGCGGAACGGCACGAACGGTTGAAGGTCGCGGCCGGCGATTGCCGCTCCGGCCGGGCCGGCCGAAGAATGCGGCACGACTCGCGCGCACTCCTGGGTCGCCCGGCTGGAGACGGCCGCCTCGCCGATCACGATCGGGTCGGTGCTGCTCGCGGCGTTCAGCTTGTTCGCCTGGGTCAGGTACGACGCGCACGTGCTGCCCGCGGTGCTCAGGGGCGTGGACTTCGCGGCCGTCGCGTTCAGCGTCCTGGTGGTCGTCGTCATCGCCCTCCCGCTCTACGTCGGCGTCGGCGTGGTCGTCCTGTGGACCGTCTACGTCGTGGGCCGGGTGGCCGGGGCCGTGCTGTGACGCGTTGTCCCTCCACGGTTGAAAACTGGTCGACGACGTGCCCGACATCCGGCACGGACGGCCGGACTGCTACGCGGGAGCGGCGTCGGGTGCGCACGTCACGCCGGCAGGCGCTCCCGCATCGCGCGGGCGCGGTCGATCAGCCGGCGGGCCTCGGTTCCCCGGTCCAGGCGGCCCAGGGCCAGGCCCAGCCTGGTCAACCTCGTGACCACGTCGTGGTGGTCGCCCTGGTGCCACGACTCGGTGATCTTCAGCGCCCGCTCCAGCAGCGGGATGGCCTCGTCGGGGTGGCCTTGGTCCTGCCAGGCGCCGGCGAGCCCGTCCAGGTGCTTGGCCACGTCGGGGTGGTCGGAGCCGTGGGCCGCCTCGGCGATCGCCAGCGCGCGTTCGTGCCGCGACTTCGCCTCGTCCGCCCGGCCGAGGTCGCTCAGGACCAGGCCCAGGTTGCCGAGGCGGACCGCGATGACCGGGTGGTCGCCGCCGAACACCGCTTCGCTGATCGCCAGCGAGCGCTCCAGCAGGGTCTCCGCCCTCACCAGCAGGGTGTCGTCGACCGGGCTGTGCAGCCGGCGCAGCACCATGGCCAGATCGCTCAACGTGCTCGCGACCTCGGGGTGGTCGAGGCCGTAGGCCGCCTCCTTGACGGCCAGCGCGCGTTCGAACAGCCGTCGCGCGTCGAGCGGGTGACCGCGGTCGACCAGCGCCGCGCCCAGGTTGTGCAGGGCCCGCGCCACGTCGGGGTGGTCGGGCCCGTACGCGGCTTCGGTGATGGCGAGGGCACGCCGGTGCAGGGCTTCGGCCTCCTGGCCGCGTTCGGGCGCCAGGTCGCGCAGGACCAGCCCCAGGTTGTCCAGCCTGAGGGCGACGATCGGCCGGTCCGGACCGTAGGCCGCCTCCGTGATCGCCAGGGCCCGCTGCATCAGCGGCAACGCCTCGCCGGGCCTGCGGAGGTCGTGCAGGGCGAGGCCGAGGTTGTTCAGCCGCACGGCCACGGCGGGGTGGTGCGGCCCGTAAGCGGCCTCGGTGAGGGCCAGCGCCCGGCGCAGGAACGGCTGCGCCTGCTCCGGCCGCCCCAGTTCGCTCAGCACGACGCCCAGGTTGCTGAGGTGGACGGCCGCACCGGGGTGGTCCGGCCCGAAAGCCGCCTCACCACCCTCCAACGCCCTGGTGAACAACACCCGCGCGTCGTTCAGCTGCCCCGTCTCGAACAGGTACGCCCCGGCGCGGCCGAGCAACCGGCCGCCCACCTTCGGGTCGACGTCGAAGCCGACGCAGGCCAGCACGTGGGGCAGCACCAAGCGCCAGCGCGGCCACGCCGACGGGGACCGGGGGTGCCGGTCGCGCAGGTCCGCCACGAGCAGGTTCGCGGCGACGGCCCGCGGGTGCTGATCGGCGGGACGCGATCGATCGCCGGCCACCCGGGCGCGTACGGCGAGCTGCACCATGCGGTGCACCAACAGGCCGTCGTCGACGCGGCGCAGCAGCGAGTAGTCGACGAGCACGCCGACGGTGTCCGCGAAGTCGCCCGACCGGTCCGCGACCGCCGATCCGAGCTCCGCCGGCAGCGCGGGGGCGTTGTGGGTGAACAGGTCCAGGGGGATCGCCTCGGACGAGAGGTAGGAGCAGATCTCCAGCAGCCGTGCGGACGCCGGGAACGACTCCTCGATCAGTCGCAGCGGCAGTTCCCACAGCGAGGCCAGCGTGTCGTGCTCCGGCGTGCGGTGCGCGTCGCGTCCCCGATCGGCGGTGGTGTCGGGACGGCGGCGTAATCGGTCGAGGTAGTCGGGCACCGGCGTCGACGTCTGCTGGAGGTAGGCGGCGGCCTGCTCCAGGGCGAGCGGCAGGTCCCCGAGCAGTTCCGCCAGCTCGTCGGCCTGCTCGGCGGACATCACCGGCACGCGACGCCTCAGCAGCGACACGGAGTCCGGTCGGCGGAACGTGTCGAGGTGCAGGACCGAGGCGATCGCCTCGAACCCCGCCCGACGGGTCGTCACCAGCACGTGCCCCGCGCCGGACGGGAGGTACCGGCGCACGGCGGCCACGGTCTCGGCGTTGTCGAAGACCAGCAGCCAGTCGCGTCGCCGGCGCAGTTCCGCGAGCACCACGCCGACGGACTCCTCGACGTTGGTGGGCAGCGCGAGCCCGAGCGCCCGGCCGAGCAGCGTCAACTGGCCCGGCACGAGGGCCGCGTCCTCGGCGGTGATCCACCACACCGCCCGGTACCGGCCGGCCCACCGGTGGCAGAACTCGATCACGACCTGGGTCTTGCCGACGCCGCCCATGCCGCGCATCGCGTGCACGGCGACGTTCCGGTCGCGCTTGAGCCGGTCCCGCAGCCACCGCCGCTCTTCCACGCGGCCGGTGAAGTTCGGGTTGCGCGGCGGAACGCTCCACACCGGCGGCAGACCCGGTTCGGCCTGCCGGCGCCGGAACGTGACCGCCAGCGTCACGCCGAGCACGACGACCAGCACCGGCCACACGACCCAGGAGACGGTCATCCACTTCGGCAGGTGCTCGCTCGCCGCGTTGATCACCAGTCCGGTCAGGAAGACCAGCGCCACCTCCGCGGTGACCAGCGCACCACCTCGACGTCCCATGCACGCTCCTGACCGCCGGGCAGCACCGCGCTCAACGGTATCCACCCACGCGGTCGCGTGGCGCCGGAACGGGCAGAGCCGTGATCGCGCCGGCGACGCGCCCGCTCCCGCCAGGCGTTGGCACGCCGGTGGGGCCGGGCGCACACCCGGCCCCACCAGCACACCTCCATCCCCGCGCTGATCCCGATCCCGTCGGCGCGCACCCGGCCCCCGCCAGGCGCGAAGCCTCCTAGACCGCGTCCCGCTTCCACTCCTGCGCCTGCCAGGCCGGGTCCAGCGGCGTGTGCGCGATGTGGTTGGTGTAGTTGGACAACGTCTTCATCCCGACGCCGAGGATCACGTCCAGCACCTGGCGCCGGGTGTGGCCCGCGGCCAGGAACTCCTCGATCTCCCGGTCGCCCACCCAGCCCCGGTCGGTGACCACCCGCTCGGTGAGCCCGCGGACGGCCTCCAGGGCGTTGTCCGACACCGGCTTGCCGGCGCGCAGGGCCTGCACGGTCTCCTCGTCCACACCGGACTTGAGCGCGATCGTCGAGTGCGCCGCCACGCAGTACTCGCAGCCGTTCAGGACGCTCGTGGTGATCCACACGACGTGCTTCGCGGGCCCGGACAGCGAGGACTTGCCGAACTGCTCGGCCAGCGCGTTGTAGCCGGCCAGGAGTTCCGGCGACTCCGCCATCACGCCGTTGAGCGTGCTCACGAAACCCAGGCGGCGCTTGCCCGCCTCCAAGGCGGGGCGGGCCTCCTCGGGCGCGGTGGTCTCGTCGTGAACGGTGAACTGCACCATGTCAGCGGTTCTCCTCGGGTCGGTTCGCCAGTGAGTCGAGCACGGCCGTGACGGTGTCGCCGAGCGCTTCCGGGGTCGCGCCCGCGCGGGAGCGGACGTTCACCCCGTAGGCCAGCAGCGCGAGCACGTCGGCCGACGTTTCGGGCACCACGCCGGGCCGCAGCGCGCCGGCGGCCCGCGCGCGTTCCAGCGCCGCGCACATCGCCGCCCGCAACCGGTCGTGGTGGTCGTGCAGGACCGCCTGGACGTCCGGGTCGTCCTGCTCCGCGCCGGCGTGCGCGTTGGTGACCATGCAGCCCCACCGGGCGTGCTCGCCGGAACAGCGGACCCCGATCAACCCGCGGAAGAAGTCCGCGATCGCCGGCAGCCCGCGCTCGTCCTCGGCGAGCCGCCGGAAGACCGGTCCCGAACGCCGGTCGGCGTAGCGGCGCAGCGCGGCGACGTAGAGCTCCCGCTTGCCGCCGAACGTCGCGTACAGGCTGGACCGGTTGACGCCGGTCGCCGACACGATGTCCTGCACGCCGGTCGTCGACACGCCCCGTCGCCAGAAGAGCTCCTCCACCGAGTCGAGCACCGACTCGGGGTCGAAGTGCTTCACGTCCGGCATGTCCGCCTCGCTATCTTGGAATGATCATTCCAAGATAGCTCCGGCCGGCGCGGGCCGCAACGGCTCGCTTCGGCATCACGACGGTGCCCGGCCCTTGTGGCGTCGGTAGTAGCGGGCAACGCGGGCGCGGTTGCCGCAGCGCGTCGGCGAGCACCAGCGCCGGCGGGGGTGCGCGGGCAGGAAGACCGCCACGCAGTCGTCGGCCTCGCACTTCCTGAGGGAGCCGATCGCCGGGTCGGTGAGCAGGTCGGCGGCGGCCTCGGCCAGGCGGGCGGCCAATCGGACGCCGAGTCGGCCGGTGCGCTTCGGCGTCGCGGTGACGGCGGCGCCGTCCCAGTCGAGTTCGCGCACGGCCGGCGCCGCGCGTTCCGCCTCGGTCAGGCCGCGCAGGGCGGCCTTCGGCGGCCGGTTCCCGTGCAGCAGCGCTTGGAGGGCGGCGTCGACGTGCTCCCGCACCGCGTGCACCGGGGCCAGGTCGGCCGCTGTCGGCGTCGCGTCTCCCGCTTCCGCCTGGAGCGCGGGTTCCAGGGCCAGCCACGCGGCCAGCCGCTGCGGGGTGTCGAGCAGGTCGGCGCGGCCGTCCTCGGTCGCCGGGCGGGTGTTGACGAGGTCGATGGCCAGGTGCTCGCCGGTGAGCGGGCCGGTGTCACTCATGTCGCTAATGCTACCAACCGCCCTTGACCCATTAGGTCAACCCCGGCTATACCTAACGCATCATCACGCCAAGGAGGCATGTGACATGCTCGCTCGGGTCGCTCATCGCCACGTCGACGTGAACGGGGTGGAGGTCTTCTACCGGGAGTCGCTGCCCGACCGCGCCGACGCGCCGGTCCTCTTGCTGCTGCACGGTTTCCCGTCCGCTTCCCACCAGTTCCGCCGGCTCATCGACGCCCTCGGCACGCGTTACCGGCTCATCGCGCCCGACTACCCCGGCTTCGGGCACACGCGGGCGCCCGACGGGTTCACCTACTCCTTCGACAGCCTCGCCGAAGTCGTCGAGGGCTTCGTCGACCGCCTGGGGCTGACCCGCTTCGCGCTGTACCTGTTCGACTTCGGCGCGCCGGTCGGCTTCCGGCTCGCGGTGCGCCGGCCGGACCGGATCGCCGGGCTGGTCGTGCAGAACGCCAACGCCTACGCCGAGGGTTTGTCGGGGCCGGCGCGCGACTTCATCGCCGTCACACCGGACTCGCCCGACGGCGAGCGGACGATCATGGACCTGCTCACGCTCGACGCGACCCGCGGCCAGTACGAGGGCGGCACGGCCGATCCCGCCCTGGTCGCGCCGGAGGGGTGGTTGCTCGACCAGCTGTTCCTGGACGTGCCCGGTCGCAAGCAGGCGCAGCTCGCGCTGGCCTACGACTACCACCGCAACGTCGCGGCCTACCCGGACTGGCAGGCGTGGCTGCGCGAGCACCGCCCGCCGACGTTGGTCGTGTGGGGCGTCAACGACCCGTTCTTCACCGAGGCGGGCGCGCGGGCGTACCTGCGCGACGTGCCGGACGCCGCGCTCCACCTGCTCGACACGGGCCACTTCGCCCTGGAGGACCGGCTGCCCGAGATCGCCCCGCTGATCACCGACTTCCTCGATCGCACGATGGCGTGAAACTCGCCGGATTCTCCGGGCGAGGGCGTCGAGACGGGGGCCTGCCCGTTCGTCGCAGGGGTATGACGAACACCATGACCGAGCCGACCTCGACCCACAACCTCGACCGCTACGGGTCCGCGGAGCTGCCGTGGAGCCGTCCGCGCGACGTCCTGGCCGCCGACACGCCGACGGCCGACCTGACGTTCTTCGTCGCCACCGTGCGGCCCGACGGACGCCCGCACACGGCGGGTGTCGGAGCCATCTGGGTGGACGACGCGCTGTACTTCGTCAGCGGACCGGGCACGCGCAAGTCGCGCAACCTGGCCGTGAACCCGGCGTGCAGCATCTCGGTGCGCCTGCGCGGCATCGACCTGGTGCTGGAGGGCGAGGCACATCGGGTCACGGACACCGAAGTGCTGGACCGGATCGCGGCCGTCTACCGCACAGGCGGCTGGCCGGCCACCGTGGCGGACGACGCGCTCACCGCTCCGTACAGCGCGCCGAGCGCCGGCCCCGCACCCTGGCACGTCTACCGCCTCACCCTGCACAGCGCCGTCGGCGTGGCCGGTGCGGAACCGCACGGCGCCACCCGCTGGACCTTCGCGCACTGAGCGTTCGCCGGCGTCGCCCGTTCGGGTGTAGCCACGCCGAACGCGCACGGCCGCGGTGAGGGGCACTCCAGACTGCGGGGCGTGAGCGGCAACGAGGTCTCCGGCACCGTGCACGGCCCGGTCGTCCAGGCCGGTGTCGTGCAGGGCGGCGTGCACCTGCACGGGAACGCCGGCCCGCGGCTGGAGCCGATCGCGCTGTACTACCCGTACATCCACATCCGCGACGACAGGTGGCTCAAGTACGCGGCGCTGTACTGGTGGAAGATGGCCAGGCTGAAGCCGATCGGGTACCCGGCCGGGGACTCGCCGGAGGCCGCGCCCCTGCTCGACGAGTGGCTGATCGACGTGGCGCCGGACCGGGCGGCGTCACCGGTGAGCGAGTCGTTCCTGCGACTGACGGTGGCCAACGCCGCGAGGCTGCGGCAGCGCTACGGGTTGACCGACGGCGATCGACGGTGGTTCTTCGCCCGGCCCGGCGCGCCGCGGAGGTTCCGCATGGACCCGCGGCTCGGCTACGTGCACGTCAGCAAGATGTCCTACCGCTTGGTGGACGCCATCGTCGACGCCGGCCTGGGGGACGTGGCGCACGACGTCGACGGCGAGTGGCTCGGTGTGCACGCCGAACTGGCGAGCGTCTACATGTGCGCGATGGCGGAGGAGGTCGCGGCCAAGGAGCACCTGCACCCCGTCACGGATCAGGTGCTCCCGTACGCGGCCTCGGCGGGGTGGTCCGTCGACCGGCTCGCCGAGGTGTTGCTGGGGGAGCGGCACACCGCGCCGCCCCGTGACCCCGTCGGCCGGTTCGTGATCGCGGCGTTCGAGGCGGTCGTGCCGGCGAACCTGGACGCGGTGCCGTTCGAGAAGATCATGGAGGTGCGGGAGCGGTACCGGCGTGAGCTCAACGCCTTCCGCCAGTACGTCACCGAGCAGGTCGAGGGGCTCACGCGGCTCGGGGACATCCGTGACGTCGACGTCTACCGCGCCCACCTCGAGCACGAGGTGGAGCGGACGGTGCGCGACCGGCTGGACGACCTGCGCGACCGGTTGCTGGAGCTGGGGTTGGAGCCCTCGACCGCGCTGGTGGCGGTGAAGGCGCCGATCGACGCAGTGGGTCCGACGTCTCGGTCGCACCCGACGGGGGCGCTCTCCGCACACGTGGTGGAGGCGCCGCGACAACGGCGGGACAGGGTGATCCGCGAGTCGCCCGTGGGCTACCTGTTCCACGTCGGCGAGGAGTTGTCCACGTCCGAGCTCGCCCACAGGGTGTACCGGGCGATGTCCTGACCCTGCCGGATCCGGGTCGTGAGGTTCGACGGCCCGACGCCGATCCCCCAGCGGGGCGGTTGACCGTCGCGCTGACGGGTTGCCCGCCGTCGCCGAACGGTGACGTAACCTGTGTCACTTTGACCACCGCGAGGTCGGACCGGCATCCTGGTGGCAGAGGGGAGTACCCACTCTGCCCGTGATCGTCATTACGGCCGCTCCGCAGCGGTCCGGTCACGGCGCCGCCGCGGTCGGCGGTCGGGGAGACCTCTGGTTCGGGATCTGAGCCGGAGGAGAACGCCATGCGCGCCACTGCCCGTCTAGCCGCCGCCGTCACCACGATCGCCGCCGTCACCGCGCTGACCGCCTGCGGCACGCTCCAGGAAGCCTCGCAGGCAGCCGGGGCCGTCGCCGACACCGCGTCCACGGTCCAGGTGTGCACGGAGGCGTTGGCGCAGGCCACCACCGCCTTCGACACCACCAGCCCGGAGCAGGCCGTCGAGCAGGCGCACTCCGCGGCGGACAACCTGAGCGCGTTGGCCGCGAACGCCGCCGACACGACGGTCAACGAGGCCATCACCGCCATGGCCACGACGCTGCGCGCGGTGACGCTGGACGACCTGATCCTCCAGCCGGCCGCGTGGCTGGAGGACAAGGCCACCAAGGTCGCCGACCTCACCGCCGCGTGCACGTGACCGCGCGGGAGCACGGGGGCGGGTCCGGGGGCCGGCAGTGGTGAGCTGCCGGTTCCGCGTCCTGGGTGACTCGCTGGCCGCCGGCGTCGGGTGCAGCCGGCCCGAGGAGACGTTGGGCGAGCGGTTGGCGGCGGTGCTCCGCTCGGCGGGGCACCGCGTCGACCTCGGCGTGCACGCGGTGTCCGGCGCGCGGTCCTCCGGGCTGGACGCGCAGGTGCGCGCGGCGGTGCGGACCGGGGTCGACGTCGCGCTGGTCGTGATCGGGGCGAACGACCTCACGTCGTTCACGCCCCCGGCGGTGGGCGCGGGGTTGCTGCACGACGCCGTGCTCGGCCTGCGCCGCGCGGGCGGGCAGGTGGTGGTGGCGACGGCGCCGGACCTCGGTGTCGTCTCGCACGTGCCGCCCGCCTACCGGGCTTTCGTGTCGCAGGCCAGCAGTCTGTACGCACGCGTGCAGGCCGACGCGGTGGTCCGCGCCGGCGGTGTGGTGGCGGCGGCCGGGCCCGACCTCTTCGACCGGTTCGCCACCGACCCGACCCTGTTCTCCGCGGACCGCTTCCACCCCTCGCCCGCCGGTTACGCGCTCATCGCCGACGCGCTCGCGCCGTCCGTGCTGGCGGCGGCGGGCAAGAAGTGAGGGAGATGTGAAGGATCCGATCCGATCGTTGACACTTCTTCGGGGGCGTGGATAGCGTCGTTTTCGCTGCCGAGGGGGCGGTGCGATGGGGCCGGTGACGTGATTCCGATTTGGTGCTCCTGCTGATTCCCTCAGTGTTCGGTGTGGTGCTGTCCGATATTTCGGGCAACCGATTTTCGAATGCTTTCCGGGGTCGGAAAAGGTGAAGTCGATCGGGTTGCCGGCGTCCGTCGTCCCGCCGGCGGGAGCGAAGTCGTGCCCGGACAGCGGGTGGCGGACCGAACGATCCCGGGGGAGACGGACGATGGCTGATCCGAAGGTGCTCGAAGCCCAACGCTGGGTGAACTCCACCTACGGCTCGGTGCCCGGCTACGAGCGCTGCGCGGAAACCGGCGTGACCGGCTGGGCGGTCATGTTCTCCCTGACCCGCGCGCTCCAGCACGAACTCGGCATCACGGCCCTTTCCGACGCGTTCGGCCCGACCACGTTGGCCAAACTCGCCGAGCGGGGCAACGTCGGCCCCGATTATCCCTATGCGAACATCGTGCGAATCGCGAAGTACGGTCTGTTCTGCAAGGGCTATTCGGCGGGCGACACGTCGAACGGCGTCTTCGACAACGACCTGTACGAGGCGGTGCGCGACCTCAAGAGCAACATCGGGTTCACCTCCGACGGCCACATCTCGCCGAAGATCTTCAAGGCGATCCTCAACATGGACGCCTACGTGCTGCTGTCCGGTGGTCGGGTCGCGGTGCGGGAGGTCCAGCGCTGGCTCAACGCCACCTACCTCACCAAGTCGACGTTCTTCGTCATCCCGTGCGACGGCCACTACACGCGGGACGTGCAGGTCGCCCTGATGCGGGCCATCCAGTACCAGATCGGCATCCCGGAGGACCAGGCCACCGGCCACTTCGGACCGGGCACCCAGAACGGCCTGCGCAACAACACCGCGCGGCCCGGTTCACCGGCGGCCTGGGTGCGGCTGTTCAGCGCCGCCTGCGTGTTCAACGGCGGTGTGGGCGGTGTGTTCGCCGCGTTCACCTCCGCCTGGGACGCGGCGCTGAGCGACTTCGTGACCAGGTTCCAGGACTTCTCCGTCCTCACCCGCACCGGTATCGGCGACTACGCCACGTGGGCGCAGCTGCTGGTGTCGACCGGCGACCCGGACCGGCCCGCCGCCGCGAGCGACACCCGGTTCCACATCAGCGTCGCCCGCGCGCGGGCGCTGAAGGCGGCGGGCTACGAGGTGGTCGGCCGCTACCTTGACGAAGACCCGTGGAGCACGCTGGACAAGGAGATCCAGCCCGGCGAGCTCGACGCCATCTTCGCCGGCGGCCTGCGCGTGTTCCCCATCTCGCAGTACGCCGCCGACACGGTCGACGACTTCACCTGGTCCAACGGCTACGACCACGCGCTGCGCGCGCACGACCGGGCCGTCGGCTACGGCTTCAACCGGGGCACGGTGATCTACTTCGCGGTCGACTACGACGCCACGGGCGAGCAGATCGCGAGCCACGTCATCCCCTACTTCCAGGGCATCCAGGCCGGTCTGGGCACGCGCGGCAAGCGGTACGTCGCCGGTGTCTACGGTTCGCGCAACGTGTGCGCGCAGGTCAGCGACCAGGCGTTCGCGCGGTACTCGTTCGTCTCCGGCATGTCGTGGGGCTTCTCCGGCAACCTGGGCTTCCCGCTGCCCGCGAACTGGTCGTTCAACCAGATCAAGGAGTTCGACTTCGACGCGGGCGGCGACGTCTTCGCGCTCGACCGCGACGTCCGCCGGGGCAACGACCCGGGCGTCGGCCGGGAGAACGTCGGCGGCAGCGATTCACCCGTGGACGCCTACCTGCGGTACATCGACGGCCTCTACGCGACCGCGGTGGCCTACGGCGGCGACGCGAACCGGCGCGTCATGGAGTACCTGCGCCACCCCACGTACAACGGCGCCTGGTCCGGCTGGCAGACCTTGATCGGCGACGTCGACCAGGCGTGGATCGACCACGCGCGGACGCACGCCCCGGCCCGGGTCGAGTCCTATGTAGACCCATCGCTCGGCATCACGGTCGATGTCGACCACTTCGGCGCCACCGCCAACGCGGTGTACCTCAAGGGGAACGGCGGGCGCGGCGACTTCGGCGGCTGGGCGGGCGACCTGGCCACGTTCTACGGCGAGTGGCGCTCGCACGGCGAGGAGTACGCCTCGGGGTACGCGTTCTGCGCCGACCGCCTCGCCAAGATCAACGTGCTGTCGTCGTTCCCGCTCAACGACCTCGTCGAGGACGTCGACGGCTACCTGATCGGCAGCGCGCTGCGCAACGGCGCCCGGATCGACCAGGCGATCCGGGCCCACCTGACCGACGGTCACCGGACCAGGTTCCGGCAGTTCTACGCCAACCGCCACGGGGGCACGGTGGCGGGCGTCCGCGACGCCGCCTGGAACGCGCTGGGCGGCAGCACGGCCGACGCGCAGCTCGCCGCGCTCACCGAAGCGGCGATCCGCCGGACCGGCGGCGTCTGCCTGCTGCCCGCGCAGCTGCCCGCGGCCAAGCTGGAGCCGTTCCTGCAAGGCTATGCGGAGGCGATCGAGAGGTTGTCGCGCAGCTGACGGCACGCCCCGCGCGGCGTGCGGGGAGGGATCCGTGGGAGTACCGGGAACGGCGCGGCGCTGGGCGGTCGCCGCGTCGTGCGCGCCGCTCGCGGCGTTCCTGGTGTACGCCTGGGGTGCGATCCACCTGTACACGCCGGACGTCCGGGAGACGTGCGACCTGGAGCACGGCGGGTGGGACCCGGCCCACGGGCAGGTGACCTACTTCCCGCTGTCCCGCAGGTGCAACGCCTACCAGGACCTGGTGCCCGCCTACGTCAACCCGACGGTGGTCGTGCTGCTCGTCGCGGCTGCGCTGTTCGCGTGCCTGGCCGTCGCCGCCCGCCGAAACCCCCGATCCCGCAGATTCCCCGAGGAGCAGTGAGCCACCATGAACGAACCCGACGTGAACCGGCTCGGGCGTCGCCGGTTCCTCGCCGTCACCGGCAGCCTCGCGGTCGCCGCTTCGGTCGGCCTGGCCGTGCCGCCCGCGGCCTCCGCCGCCCCGCCCGCCAACCCCTTTGCCCGCCCGGACGACCTCGCCACGTACCCGGTCGAGGGCTCCAACGCGTCCGTGACGCTGCTGTCCGGGCCGTCCGCCGTCGTGCTGCTGCACGTCGCCCGGCGGTTCCACTACGAGGTGGGCACGCTGGGGGCCGACGACATCACCGGCTACGCCGAACCGCCGGCCGGCACGCCGTTCGCCGCGGACTACCGCTCCGGGACCGCCATCGCCATCCGGCCCGCGAGCTACCCGGCAGGTGCGACCGGCGGCTTGTTCCCGCACGAGGTGGCGATCGTCCGGGACGTCCTCGCCGAGTGCGAGGGCGTGGTCCGCTGGGGCGGTGATTCGCGGAAGACCCCGAAGGAGGGCCACTTCCGGGTCGACGTGAAGCCCGACGACCCGGCGCTGGCCCGGGTCGCGGGGAAGATCGGCGGCTGGACGGCCGCACCCGACCGCGGCGCGCCCGCCGACCCCTTCACGCCGGGACGTCGTCAGGCGGCGGAGCGGTTGGCGGAACGGCAGATCGCCACGGGCTGACGGACCACCCACCCCGCGGACTCACCTCGACGCGACTGGTCGGCCGAGGCTGGGGCGTGACCAACCGTTCAGGCGGACGGGGGTTCCGGGATGGCCCCGGAACCCCCGTCGCGTCGGCTCAGAGCCGCGGGTGGGCGTTGGCGATCAGTTGGCGGAACTGGGCGGAGAACCAGTGGCCCGACAGCGGGGCGTTGGCGAGCGCGCCGGACATGTTGTTGCCGTTGCGGGCGTTGCCGGTGTACGTGGGGTCGCACATCCGGTCGAAGCCCTTGCCCTCGTTGTTCGGGATCTCCCGGCTCGCGCCGTCGGACTCGCCCGGCGGCTTGGCCCACACGTAGGCGTCGATGCCGGCGGCCGGGCTCGCCTTCGGCCGCTCGCCGATGCCCGCGCCGGACTGGTTGCACCAGTTGCCGAGGTGGATGCGCCGGTCGTACCGACCGCCGTTGACGTACGCGTCCACGCTCGTCGTCGGACCCTTCGCGGTCGGGCGCTGGGAACCGCCCCAGCCGTTGCGCGAGGTGTCGATCAGCATGCCGATGTTCGACGGGAATCCGGCGCTGATCAATTGCGTGCGGAACGCCTGGGCGAACGACAGTTCATCCACGTAGCGGTTCCAGTCCACCCACTTCGACTGGCGCACGGAAGTGCCGTTCACGGTGTCGTTGATCGTGAAGTGGTCTTCTTTCAGCACGCCGTAGTTGGCCGTGTTCGCGATGAAACCGGTCACGTTGTTCACCGTGCTGCCCGACGCGCGGGCGGCTTGGGCGAACAGCGTCGCGGAGGTGCCGAAGTTGTCGTCCCACCCGATCCAGCCGTGGTGGGCGGCGTCGATGTAGTTGTAGACGTTGCCGATCGCGCCGAGCTTCGCCAGCGCGTACCCGACGCCGTTGACGTAGTTGCCGTTCTGCAGCATCCGGTCGCACATGGCGGTGGCGGTCGGGCGGCTGCCGACGTTCGTCACCAGGTTGGGCAGCGAGTCGATCTCGATGATCGTCACGATGCGCAGGTTCGCGTACTTCGACTCGCCCATGATCGCGGCGATCGGGTCGATGTACTCGGACTTGTAGCGCGGCAGGTCGTCCGGACCCAGCTCGCCGTTGGACGCGAGCGCGGCGCAGTCGCGGCCGGGCAGGTTGTAGATGACGAACTGCACCACCATCGTGCGCCCGGCCGCCTGGCTCAGGGCGTTGTCCAGGTGGGCGCGCAGGCCGCGGGCGCCGGTGGTGCCGTTGATCGCGGCGATCCGGTCCATCCAGACGAACGTCGGCTGGTTGGCGATGGCCGACCCGCCGTCGGCCCGCGCCTTCGCGGACCAGTCCGGGTTCACGTACACCGACGCGCCGGCGTACGGGTTGTCCACGCGCGCCGCGGCGGTCACGTCGGCGGACGCCGGGCCCGTCCCGAGCGCCATGGCCGCGGCGAACGCGAACGCCGCCGCCGCCGCGAACCCGCGACGTGCCCGCCGCCTGCCGGTCAGGCCTGGTGATGACTTCAGTGGCATCTTCGGCTCCCTGGTCGGATGATCGCAAACAGGTGGCGGCGGGATTTATGGGAACGCTTCCAGAAATCGGACGCTAGCAGGGAAGTGACGTGCGGTGAAGAGCTTTAACGTTCAATGGATTTGTTTTCGGTTATTCCAGATCGCTCGGAAGTGTGAGCGGTGTGTGCGCCTTCTCCGCTATTCGACCGCATTCGACTTCGAATGGTTTCGAATGACGGGATCGTCGTGTTCCGGCGCAGTCGGTCGCGACCCGGCCCGGTCGCGCGCAGGACGCGCGAGCGACTGTGAGGTTGCCTCGACTTCCGGTCAACATTTCGCCGCGCCACCGGCGTTCAAGGGGTGTGGACAGAGCGCAGGGCGGGTTGGTGGCGTTGTGCGTCGGTGCGGTGGCGGCGATGGTCGTCACCGGTCTGGCCCAGGGCGAGGACGTCTCGCCGCGGGCCGGAGCCGAGGTGTTGTCGGTGGCGGTCACGGTCGGCGTGCCGGGCACGACCGTGACCTCGCCCGAGGTGACGGCGTGGGTCGAGCCGACCCCCGAGCCCACGCCGATCCCGGAGCCAGAGCCCATGCCGGAGCCGGAGCCGGAGCCGGTGAGCTTGGCCGAGCTCACGCCGTCGGTGCGTCGCGGTGTCCTGGTGCACGACCTGCGCACGGGCGCGGAGCTGTTCGCCGAACGCCCCGACCAGCCGTTCCCGACGGCGTCCGTGGTGAAGCTGCTGATCGCGCTCGACGCGCTGGACCGCGGCGCGGCGCCGGCCCGTGACGTGGCCCGGATGATCGCCACCAGCGACGACGACATCGCCAACCGCCTGTGGCGCACGTCGATCCCGCGCCGCTGGGCGGAGGAGATCGGGCTGCCGGGCCTGTCGCCGCCGGCCGACCCGAACCAGTGGGGCGACACCCGGATGACCGCGCGCGACGTCGTCGCCGTCTACCGGTACGTGCTGCGATCGCGGCACGCCGGGGTGATCGTGCCCGCGCTGGAGGGCGCGACGCCGACCGGTGCGGACGGTTTCGACCAGACCTTCGGCATCCCCGACGCGGTCGGCGCGCACCAGTGGGGCGTGAAGCAGGGCTGGGCGTGCTGCTACGACGGCCTGCGGGTGCTCAACACCACCGGTGTGGTCGACCGCCGTTACGTCGTCGCCGTGCTGACCGGGCACGACAGCGCCACCGGGTACCCGAGGGCCGCCGCGCTGGTCACCGACCTGGTCGCCGCCCTCACCCCGCTGTTCGCCACGTCCTGACCGCGCACGCGGGTCCCGCTACCGAGTCGGACCCGGCGCAGGCGTCGCGACCGTGGACAGGGCCACCGCGGTGACCCAGGGCAGGGCCAGCAGGAGGCTGCCGAGCACGTCGGTGGGGTAGTGGACGCCCGTGTAGAGGCGTTGCGCGGCGACCACCACCGGTATCGCCAGGGCCACCGCCACCACCGCCCACCGCCACCACTTCCGCGTGCCGCGCAGGACCAGGACGGCCACCGTCGTGCCGAGGACCAACGACGCGGCGACGTGACCGGACGGGAAGCTCGACGTGGGCGGCAGGTCGTCGGGGAGCTTGGCCGCCGGCCGGGCGCGGTCGACGATCGCGGTGGTGATCAGGAACAGCGTGACCTCGCCCAGCATCCCCAGCGAGACCAGCAGCACGGGCCGCCAGGAGCGCGTCCTGGCCAACGCGAGCACGCAGACGACCACCGCGGCCCCGATCACCGGCCACGTGCCGCTGAAGGTCTCGACGTCGTCCATCACCGCGTTCCAGCCGGGGACGCGGCGCTCGGCGATCCACTCGACGACGGCCCGGTCCCACGCGGTCGGCACGTCCGGCCCGGCGGCGGTCAGCCACGAGCCGAGGGCGGACAACGCGCCGAGCAGCAGGCCCCACGCGACCAGCAGCCGGGCCGCCACGAGCCGGACGTCGGGCGGCACCCGGACCCGGCGTCCGGAGACGGGCCGGAGGTCGTCCGCCGCTTCCGGCGCCAAACCACGGGCCAGCGGCACGTCCGGCAACCCTTCGTCACGCCGCCACCGGCGGAACACCTCGGTGGTCAGGGCCAGCCACACCAGGCCGAGCAGCCACCCGCCGAGCACGTCGGTGGCGAAGTGCACGCCGAGCGCGACCCTCGTGAAGCCGACCACCAGCACGACCGCGACCACCAGCGGGGCCAGCACGCGACGGGCCCGCCCGACGGACGCGAACACCAGCAGCAGCACGCCGTACGTCACGGTGGCGCCCAGCGTGTGACCGCTGGGGAAGCTCCAGCCCGGAGCGGTGGCCAGTTCGACGTCCACCAGCGGGCGCAGCCGCTCGACCAGGTCCTTCACCACCACCCCCAGCAACCCGCCACCGAGCGCCGTGACGACCACGTGCGCCGCCACCCACGGCCGTCGGCGCAGGAGCAGCCAAGCCGCCGCCAGCGCGGTGACCCCGGTGAGCGTCGCCGTGTCACCGAGCCGCGTGAGCCCGGCCATCGCCGCGACGAGACCTCCCGACCCGCCGACCCACCGCGTGAGCCCGTCCGAGATCGCCTGGTCGACCTCGCGCACGGGCGCCCACTCCGCCCACACGGACACCATGACCACCGCGAACGCGACACCGGCCGCGGCAGCCGCCACCCACGACGCCGCGCTCCGCACCGCGAACCGCTCGACGACCACCACCTGCCGCGCCTCACGTGTCGTCATCACCGAAGTGGTGTGCCCAAATGGATCAACGGGCAATCCTCGGAGCAAGGTGCCGGCCGCACGGGATCGTTCACGCAGAGAGGTGACGCCCGTTGCGGTCCACCCGTGCGTTCGATAGGGCTGAGGGGTTGCCCACCGCCGAAGGAGCGCCGAGTGAACCCGGACCTGCTGCGCAACTACCTCGCCGAGCACCGCTTCGGACGCCGTGACGTGCTCAAGCTGGCCGGTGCGGCCGGTGCCGCCGGCCTGGTGGGCGCTCCCGCCGCAGCCACTCCCGCCGAGACCGGCCGGCTCGACGACACGCCGTTCGACTACGCCGACCCGGCGAACCTGGCCGACTGGGCGCCGAGCCGGTACGGGCCCGACGACCAGCGCGGCACGTTCAACGAGGTCACCCCGGCCAAGACCGCCGCCGCGCTCGGCCTGCTGCGCGCGCACCGCGAGGTCACCACCTACAACCTCGGCGAGCTGCTGTGGAACGGCTTCCCGGCCTTCAGCACCGACCCGCGCCGCACGTACGAGCAGCGGCTCACGATCCGGGGTTACCCGCCGCCACCGGGTTTCGCCGAGCAGGGCGGTGTCCTCGTCCAGCTGGAACCGTTGGGCGGCAACAGGTTGAGCCTGCACGAGGAGCGGTTCGAGGCGGAGTTCTCGCCCCGGCACCCCAAACCGCTCGCCGCGACGTACCAGATCGGCAGCCAGCTCGACAACCTCAACCACATCGGCGCGTCCGACCTGTTCTACAACGGCCTGCGCGGGTCCGACATCGCCCGCGGCCACGGCACCGTGCGGCTCGGCGCCGAGCACATGGGCCCGGTGGTCACCCGGGGCGTGCTGCTGGACGTGCTCGGGGTGAAGCTCGCCCGCGACCGCGTCGAGGACCTGGCCGAACCCGCGAGCAACGGCCGGCCGCTGCTGCGCGAGAACTACCGGATCACCTTGGAGGACATCCGCGACGCCATGGAGTTCGGCGGCGTGCGCCACCTGGAGCCCGGTGACGTCGTGCTCTTCCGCACCGGCTGGAACCAGCTGCTGGCCCGCCGCGACCCGGCCGACATCGCGCGCTGGGAGGGCGCACGCGGGCTGCCCGGCATCTACCTGCGCGAGGCGCGTTGGCTGGCCCGCTCCCGGCCCGCGATCGTCGGCAGCGACACGTGGGCCCTGGAAGTGCTGGGCAACCCGGTCAACGACGACGGCACGGCGTTCCCCGTGCACCAGGAACTGCTGATGCGCCACGGCATCCGCATCGGCGAGTCCTACGTCCTGGACCGGCTCGCCGCCGACCGCGTGCACGAGTTCGTCTTCATCGTGACACCGCAGTACGCCGAGGGCGCCACGGCGGGCAACACACCACCCGCCGCGCTGGGGCACCCCCGGCGTCGGCTGTGATCGTCACCGGCCCGACGATCCGTGACGGCGTGCTGACTCAACGTGATTCGATAGGTACCGATTGACATTCGATAGGTAGCGCGCGAAACTCGATGCATGGTTACGACGCATCGAGCGGTAGTCGCGCTCCGGGTGTTCCTCGTGTTGATGTTCGGCGTCCTGGTGCTGTTCCAGGTCATGTCGCTGCCGGGCCAGTTCCGGAGCATGGCCGAGGAGTCGCCGGACCTGGCGTACCTGAGGTGGCCGCTGACCGCCGTGTCGGTGTTCTGGGTGCTGTGCGCCCAGGTGGTCATCGCGTCCATCTGGAAGTTGCTCACCCTGGTCCGGAAGGACCGCATCTTCAGCGAGGCGTCGTTGAAGTGGGTGGACGCGATCGTCTGGGCGATCGCCGCCGCGTGGGTCGTGTTCCAGTGCTTCTTCCTCTACGTCGGCTTCAACGCGGACGACCCCGGTGTGGTGATCCTGTTGTTCCTGGTGTCGATCGGCATCACCGTTATCGGGCTGCTGGTGGTGGTGATGCGCGCGTTGCTGCGGCAGGCCACCACGCTGCGGTCCGACATGGAACAGGTGATCTGATGGCGATCATCGTGCGCATCGACGTCGAGCTGGCCAAGCGCAAGATGAGCGTCGGGGAGTTCGCCGAGCGGATCGGGCTCACGCCGTCGAACGTGGCGGTGCTGAAGAACGGCCGGGCGAAGGCGGTGCGGTTCAGCACGCTGGAGGCCATGTGCCGGGTGCTGGAGTGCCAGCCGGGCGACCTGCTCGAGTGGGTCGACGACGACGAGGACGGCGTCATCGTCGCGCGGGCCGGGGACGAGGGCGACCGGTGATCGAGGTGCACGGCCGGCTCGGCTGAGCCGCGTCCGCGCGGGTGGAAAACCGGTCGGGAACCGCCGCCCGCCGCTGTTACGATCCGCCGCCCACCACCGTCGGAAGGTGAGTTCTCCATGCACGGCGACAAGACCAAGGCAAGCCTCCTGCGCGACCTGCACGCGGACGGCGTGCTGGTGCTCCCGAACGCCTGGGACGCGGGCAGCGCCGCCCTGATCGCGCGCGCGGGGGCAAAGGCGGTCGCCACCTCCAGCGGCGGGGTGTCGTGGGCGGCCGGCCGGCCCGACGGGCAAGGACTGTCCCGGGACGAGATGGTCGAGCGGGTGCGCCTGATCGCCGCCGCCGTGGACGTGCCCGTCACCGCGGACGTCGAGGGCGGCTACGGCCACGCGCCCGAGGACGTCGCGGCGACCGTGGAGGCGATCGTCGGCGCGGGCGCGGTCGGGGTGAACATCGAGGACTCCCGGGGTCGCGGCGTGCCGCTGTTCACCGCCGAGGAGCAGGCCGCCCGGTTGCGCGCGGCGCGGGAGGCGGCGGCCCGGGCCGGGTTGCCCGAGCTGGTGGTCAACGTCCGCACCGACGTGTACCTGTTCCAGGTCGGCGAGCCCGAGGGCAGGCTGGACGACGTGCTGGCCCGTGCGGCGGTGTACGCCGAGGCCGGCGCCGACTGCCTGTTCGTGCCCGGACTGGTCGACCTCGACGTGGTGGCGGCGGTGGTCGCGGCGTCGCCGTTGCCGGTCAACGTGATGGCGGGCCCCGGCGCGCCGACCGTGGCCGAGTTCGAGTCGGTCGGCGTGCGGCGCGTCAGCCTCGGCACGGCGGTCGCGCAGGCCGCGTACTCCCTCGCGCACCGCGCCACCGAGGAGGCGCTGACCAAGGGCACCTACACCGAACTCGACGGCGCGCTCGACTTCGGCGCGGTCGACGGTGTGTTCACGCGCTGACCGCGAGCGGCCTCCGGTTCGGCTGTCGGACAATGAGCCCCATGCCAACGCCAGTCACCGTGCACGCGGTGGTCGACAGCCCGGTCGGTGAGCTCACGCTGGTGGCGCGCGACGGCGTGCTCGCGGGCCTCTACCTGCCCGAACACCGCCACCGCCCGGCGCTGGAGACCTTCGGCGCACGTGACGCGTCGCCGTTCGGCGAGGTGGTCGCCCAGCTGGAGGAGTACTTCGCGGGCCGGCGGACGCGGTTCGACCTGCCGCTGTCGATGGCGGGCACCCCGTTCCAGCGGACCGTGTGGGATGCGCTGAAGGACATCCCGCACGGTGAGACGACGTCGTACGGCGAGCTGGCGGCCCGGATCGGCCGGCCGACCGCGTTCCGCGCGGTCGGGCTGGCCAACGGCAAGAACCCCGTCAGCATCATCGTGCCGTGCCACCGGGTGGTCGGCTCGACCGGCGGCCTGACCGGCTACGGCGGCGGCATCGAGCGCAAGCGCCTGCTGCTGGGCTTCGAACGCGGCGACGTCGTCTGGTGAAAGCGGGGAAACCCGCGGCGCCACTCGACTAGCATCCTCGAGTGCAGATCTCCGTCCACGTCCCGTACGACGAGCAGCGCCTGCGTCGCTCGCTCAAGTTCGTGGTGCGCCCGCAGACCAAGAAGTTGCGCGTCCTGGGCATGATCATGGTGCCGGCCGGTGGACTGATGTGGCTCACCGGCGGCGACTGGCCGTTCCCGGTGCTGTTGATCGTCCTGGGCCTGGCGTACGCCTTCTGGTTGGAGCCGTTCATGGTGCGGCAGAGCCTGCGCGCCCTGAACCCCTCCGCCCGGCAGGACTACGAGCTGACCCTGGACGAAGGCGGCTTCGCCATGAAGGCGGAGTCCTACGAGCAGCGGCTGGCGTGGTCGACGATCCAGCGCGTCGACGAACAGCCCGACGCGTGGTTCCTCGTGATCACCAAGCTCCAGGCCCTGCCGGTCTACAAGGACCTGATGACCGAGGAGCAGCGCGTGCTGTTCGCCGACATCCTCGCCCGACGCGTGGTCGCCTGAAGTCGAGCCGGGCCCCGTCGGGGTGGCCCGCCGCCGGCTGCGGCGGCCCACCCCGACCGGTGTCAGGACGTGGCGTTCTCCGACGTCAGGTAATCGGTGTCCGTGCGTGCGCCCGTCAGCAGGGCGTACGCGTGCGCCACCGACACCATCGTCATGTGGTGGTGCCAGCCCTGGTAGCTGCGGCCCTCGAAGTCGTGCAGGCCGTACGGGTCGCGCGCCGCGTTGGCGTCCGCCCGGTCCTTCCGGGCGATCAGGTCGAACAGCTCCGGCACCGGCCGCTCCACCAGGTTGGTGATCCAGTACCTCGTCGGCGCCGTGCTGCCGATCGGGCGCTCGGCGACCAGCCTCACCGGCGACCCCTGACGCCTCTCGGTGTCGGCCAGCCGCGCCGACGTCGCGCGGACCTGGACGCGGCCCGCGCCGTGCCCGGCCAACTGCGGCCAGACCCGGTGGGACGACGGGTGGTCCCGCCAGCCCCGCAGGAACTCCGACGGGCTCAGCGCCCGCCGGCCGACCCGCTGGTCCGCCTGCCTGGTCCCCGGCACCGCGCGCAGGTGCGGTTCGGCCAGCAGGCGCTCGTCGCCCTTGACGCCGATCACGTACCCCAGTCCGCGATCGGTCAGGTCGTCCAGCAATCGTGCCGCCGCGGGCATGTCCGCGGCGTCGAACACCACCGGCGCGGCGGGCACGCGCAAGGCGATCATCTCGTCGATCATCCCCAGCATGTGCCCGCGCGCGCAGATGCCGGCCTCGTGCTCCGGGATCCTCGTGCGACGACGCCGCTCCGCGTCCTCGGTCCACCGCCTCGACAGCAGCAACCGCCAGTTGACCGGCACGGCGGTCTCCTCGACGTCCAGTTGCAGGCTCAACCCCAGTTGGCAGTTGACCAGGCGACCCGCGTCACGCACGAACCGGCGCTCGACCCCCACCGAGTGGTCGCCGCGTTTGTGGATGACCGCGTACCCGATCAACCAAGCCCGCACCGGCAACCGCTCCACGAGGTACAGCGCCAGCGCCTCGCGCACCGGCTGCCAGTCCCACGGGCTCTGGTTGACGAACTGCTGCAGCGACTGGACGGCCGATCCGCCGCCCGCCAGCTCGGCGATCTTGCTGATGGACTTGCGCCCGACCGCGTTGACGAGGCCGGACAGGTAGATCTCAGCCCAACGGCGCTGGTCAGCACGCGGCATGGACTGGAACATCCGGTGCGCGAACGCACGCGCACCGCCAGCTAAATGCGTCTGCAACTCCACCAGAAACTCCCCCAAGTGGTTCTGTCTTGACCCTTCGTCGCACCGGCGCCGTGCTGCCACGGCGCTCCGGGCGATGACTAGCTCGCCAGAGTCGCGGTACCTCCCAACCCGCCCAGCGCCAACGCGGCCATCACCGGCGGACGCGCGCCGACGACGATGACCTCGGCGCCCGCCGGCAGCCGTTGCTGGGCGTAGACCAGGGCGCGGACGGCGCCCGGCGTCAGGCCGGTCACCTCGCGCATCTCGATCACGAGGCGGCGCACCTGCCCGCCGCCGAGTTCGTCGAGCAGGTCCCGCAGACGGGGCAGCGCCTCGTCGTCCACTTCGCCTGCCAGGTGGATCGTGGTGGACCGGCCGTTCGACCCCGAGTAGACCGACGTGCTCATCAGTAACCCTCCTCGTTGGACGGTGCGTGCGCCCACAGCACGGCCGTGGACCGCGCGGGCAGGCGCAGGACGTGGCCGTCGCGCAGCGTCGTCGCGGCGTCGAGCGGCCGGACGAATCCGGTGTTGGCGAAGACGCGCCACGTGCTGTCGACGGGTGGCTGGGGGAGAGCCACTTCCTTGTCCTCTGTACCGGCGTTCGCGGCCACGACCACAGTATCCAAGCGCCCCGACAATCCGGCGCCCCCCGGATTCGGATCGTGGATCATGGCGATCACCAGGTGCGAGTCAGCCGACCAATCGGGTTGCCAAGCGCGCTCGCCGTGCCAACTGACCGGCGGGTAGCCGCCGTCCGGTGTGGAGTCGCCGTGCGGGTGCTCGGCCCGTCGCAGCACCGGGTGCGCCCGCCGGAACTCCAGGCAGGCCCTGGTGAACTCGACCAGGTCCCGGTTCCGGTCGACCAGCGACCAGTCGACCCAGGTCGACGGACCGTCGTGCGGGTAGGCGTTGTTGTTGCCGCCCTGCGTGCGGCCGAACTCGTCGCCGGCCAGCAGCATCGGCACACCCCGGCTGGTGAGCAGCAACAACAGCGCGTTGCGCACCTGCCGCGCCCTGGTGCCGAGCACCTCCGGGTCGTCGGTAGGCCCCTCGACTCCGCCGTTCCAGCTGGTGTTGTGGTTCTCGCCGTCGCGGCCGTCCTCGCCGTTGAGGTGGTTGTGCTTGTGGTCGTAGGACGCCCAGTCGGCGAGCGTGAACCCGTCGTGGCAGGTCACGAAGTTGACCGACGCGGTGGCGCCGCGCCCGCTGTAGAGGTCGGGCGATCCGACGAGTCGGGTGGCGACGTGACCGGCGGTTCCCCCGCGTCCCACCAGGAACGCCCGCAGCGCGTCGCGGTACCGCCCGTTCCACTCCATCCATCGGCCGTAGTGCGGGAAGGCCCCGACCTGGTAGAGGCCGCCCGCGTCCCACGCCTCCGCGATCAGCCGCGTGCCCGCCAGCACGGGGTCCGCGGCCAGCGCCGCCACGAGCGGCGGGTCGGCCAGCGGCGCGCCGTCGCGCCCGCGCGTGAGCACCGAGGCGAGGTCGAAGCGGAAGCCGTCCACGTGGTACTCGTGCACCCAGTGGCGCAGGCTGCGCACGACCCACTCCCGCACGAGCGGGTGGTTGGCGTTGAGGGTGTTGCCCGCGCCGCTGAAGTTGCGGTGCCTGCCCGCCTCGTCGAGCAGGTAGTAGGACGACTCGTCCAGGCCGCGCAGCGACAGCGTGGGTCCGCGGTGGTCCCCTTCGGACGTGTGGTTGAAGACCACGTCCAGGATCACCTCGATGCCCGCCGCGTGCAGCCGCTTCACCAGGTCCTTCAGCTCCACGTCCGGGCGTTCGCCGGAGGCGTAGTTCGCCTTGGGCGCGAACACGCCGACCGGGCTGTAACCCCACGTGTTGAGCAGCGGCACGCCCGTCTCCGGGTGCACGTGGACGTTGTCGGTCTCGTCGAACTCGAAGACCGGCATCAGCTCCACGCAGTTCACCCCGAGCCACCGCAGGTACGGGATCTTCTCGGCCAGGCCCGCGAACGTGCCGGGAGCGGCCACACCGGACGTTTCGGACCGGGTGAAGCCGCGCACGTGCAGCTCGTAGACCACCAGGTCCTCGGTGGGCACGCGCGGCGGCCGGTCGTCGCCCCAGTCGAAGTCCGGGGTGGCGATGCGCGACCGGTAGGCCGGCCGCCGTCCCCACTCGCCGGAACCGGCCAGCAGCCGGGCGTCCGGGTCGAGCAGCACGGGACCGCGCTCGCCGTCGCGCTCGACCCGGAACCCGTAGTCCGCGTCCCCCGGCGCCAAACCGACCACGTGCGCGGTGAACACCTCGCCGACCCGGTGCTCCGGCGGGAGCTCCAGCTCGGTGAGGACCGAGCCGTCGTCGCGGTCCATCAGCACCAGCCACATGCGGTCCGCGCGCGCCGCGGCGACCGCGAAGTTCACGCCGTCCGCCGTCGGGGTCGCCCCGAACGGGGTGGGGCTGCCCGGTGCGAGCCGCAGCCCGGCCAGGCGGCCCGTCGCCGTCACGGTCACCGTTCGTCCTCCCCCAGGGGCCGCAGGCGCACCTGGACCGTCCGCCTGGCCGTGCCCTCCGGCAGCTTCACCGTCATCCGCTCCGCGTCGAAGTCCCGGTACGGGCTGCCGTCCACGAGCACCCGGTCCAGCACCACCCGGCCGCGCGGCAGCGCGTCCGGGGCCACCCGCAGCAGGCCGCCCGGGTACGTCGCGTCGGCGTCCGGCGAGAACCACAGGTCGAGCGGCTCGCCGTGCCACAGCAGTCTGTTGTAGACGGTCGCGAGGTAGCACAGCTCCGCGGAGTGGTACATGCTCATGGAGTGGTTGCCCTTGAGGCGCTCCAGGCCCGCGAGGTACGGCGCGCCGGCGGCCTGCACCGAGAAGTACACCGCGCCGTCGTCGTGGTCGAGGAAGAACGCGTTGTAGAACGCCTCCGCCTCGGCCGCGTGCTTGAGGTACTCCGCGTCGCCGGTCGAGCCCGCCAGGACCAGGTAGGCCAGGATCGCCTGCTCCTGCTGCCACCACGCCTTGCGGTCGTGCCAGACGAACGCGTGCCGCCCGTCGCGGGCCTGCCGCTCCAGCACGTCGTACCAGCCGCCGCGCCGCGGGTCGCGGCCGACGCCCGGCATGGTGGCGGCCAGCCGCGCGGCGGTGCGCGTGTACTCGTTCTTGGGCCGCAACGCGTTCATCCGGGTGAGGTTCCACGCGATCTTCAGGTTGTGGCCCACCACCGCGCGGTCCTGCTGCCAGCCCCACGTCTTGTCCGGCGTCCAGTCCGCGTGGAACCGCTCGCGCACGAACGGGCTCGCGTCCGGGCCCCGGTCGGGGAAGTGGGTCACGATCATGTCGAACGTGTGCTCCAGCATCCGCAGGTAGCGCTGCTCGCCGGTGGCCAGGTACAGGTTGAACAGGTAGGCCGGGGCGTGGTCGCCGACGGAGTTCCAGTTCTTGCGGGACCTGTTGCGCCCCAACGACTCCGCGTGCGGGCTGAGCGTCAACGGGTCGACGTGCGAGAAGTAGCCGCCCAGGCGCGGGTCGGCGTAGTGCCGCTCGAACAGCCGGATCGTCGCCTCGATGTCGTCGCGCAGCCAGGGCGTGCCGGTGAGCCGGTAGGTCTGCACGAGGCCTGCCAGCGCGTAGATCTGCTCGTAGGCCGGGATGGTCAGCTCGTCGTCGCTGAACTCGGAGGCGAACAGCTTGCGCTGCCTGCCGCCGTCGACCTCCAGGCCGTGGTACCAGTACACCAGGCGGCCGACGTCGGTCTCGTCGACGAAGCGCAGGTTGTCCCGCAGGTACTCCGAACCGCGCTCGGCGACCTCCAGGTGCGCCTCGTCGCCGGTCAGCATGTACGCGGTGGCCATGCCGTAGACCAGGCGGGAGATCGTGTCGGTCTCCTGCACGTGCGAGTCGGTCTTGTCGCCGCCCAGCCGTAGCACCGTGCGGTAGTCGGCGAAGTCGACCGGGCCGGTGCCGAACTGCGCGCGGCGGTAGAACCGCGCCAGCGAGCGGAGCTGGTCGACCCACCAGTCGGGCCGGTCGAACACCGGGCGGCCGGCGTCGTCGGCGACGAGCCAGATCCGCTCCGCCTGCTGGCGGCGCGGGCCGGGGTAGACGGGGCCGAAGCTGAACACCATCGCGCCCGGCTTCAGCATCTCGTCCAGCCGGCCGTTGACGTCCTGGTAGGGCTCGCCGAGGTTGCGCACCAGCTGGGCCGCGGTCTCCGACGTGCGGTGCACGACCTCGCGGTCGCCGCCGAACGTGTCCAGCACCAGCCGGTCGCCCGAGGACTCGACGACGTAGCCGCCGTAGAGGTCGGAGTAGGTGCGTTCGGGTGCCGCGGTCACGCCGCCACCAGCCTGGCGGACAGCTGCTCGATGACGGTGCGGGCCAGCAGGTGGCAGTGCTCGACGGTGCGCGTGCTGATCAGGTCGCGGTCGACGGCCACGTCGGTGTCGGAGTACACCGCGCCCATGTTGCGCACGTCGCTGACCAGGTTGTTGTGGCAGGTGACCGTGCGGCCGGCCATGACCTCCGGCGCGGCGGACATCAGCCACAGGCCGTGGCAGGAGAACACCTTCAGCAGCCGGGGGATGCGGAACGCGCGGCGCATCACCTGCACCGCGGGCGCCACGCCGCCGGGCCGTTCGCTGTAGCGGAGCCGGTCCGACACCATGCCGGACGGGACGATCAGCGCGTGCAGGGCGTTCAGCTCGTGGTAGTCGAGGGCTTCGAGGTCGCCGTCCACCGCGACCTCGCCGCCGAGCTCGCGGCCGGTGAAGGTCAGCGACTCGTTGCCCCACAGGCGGGTGTAGAGCTTCACCTCGGCGCCCGCCTCGGCGAACCGCAGGCGGTAGTAGTCGATCTCCGTCTCGACGAAGTCGCTCTCCATGAGGATGCCGATGCGCAGCCCGGAGAGCGGACCGGGTAGGACGGGAGCGTTCAGGTCCATGGGATTCTCCATCTGGGTGGTCCGAAGTGGACTGCCGCCTCGTCGCGGCACGGTGGGTGGGGGGGGGGGCGGGGCCCCCCCCCCCCCCCGGTGCCCCGGGGCGCGCGGACGGGGCGCCCCGGGCCCCCCCCCCCCCCGGCCCCCCGGGGGGGGGGGGGCGGGGGGGCCCCCCCCCCCCACCGCGTGACACCGGGCGCGCGCGGAAGTGCCGCGGCGCCGCCGGTGGTGGGGAGTGGATCAGGTCGCGATCAGCTCGCGACGAGCTCGCCGCGCGACTCGCGGGTGTCGCCGTCGCCGGGACGCCCCGCGGCTGCCGGCTGGGCGGTGATGCGCGCCGGCGGCGGTGCCGCCGCCACGACCGGTTGCGGCTGGTCGGCTCCGGTGGCCGGGTCGAGCGGCGGTGCCGGTTCGGTGATCTCCGCGACCGGTCGCGGTCGGCTGGTCGGAGAGGTCGCGGCGTCCCCGAGCGGAGGTGGTGAACCCGGCAGCGGTTGGGCGGCTCGCGTCACCAGGGTGCGGATGCGCGGCTCGCCGTCCTGGAGCACCACCAGCCACTGCTCGGTCAGCAGGCAGCCCGTCCACCGGCTGCGCGGCGCGGGCCGCTGCCACCGCCGCGACTCCCACCTCAGCGTCACGGTCACCTCGGCGTGCAGCGGCGACACCAGGTCGACCTCCACCGACAGCACGTCCCGCCGCTGGTCGAAGCACGAGTCGCTCAGCTCCCGGTACCACGACTCGAACTGCTCGCCGTCCCGCACCGTTGCGCCGGGCAGCCGCAGCAGCAACCCCGACCGCACGAGCCTGCCCCGCAGCTCCGCCACGTCGACGTGCCGCTCCAACGCGCCGTGCCACTCGCGCACCAGCGCCACGACCTCGGCCCGCTCCAACCGGCCGCGGTCGGCCGCCCCGCTCACTCGATCACCAGGTCGATCAGGAACGGCCCCCGGTGGCTGAGCATCTCGGCCACCGCGCCGTCCACCTCCCGCAGCCGGCTCACCCGGCGCCCGGGCACGCCGAGCGACGCGGCCAGCTGCGTGAACCCGATGGCGGGCTTGGTCAGGTCGAACGCGCCGGGCCGCTCGTGCGGCTCGATGCCCTGCTCCCGCCAGTACTGGTCGATGTTGTGGTCCAGCAACCGGTAGCGGCCGTTGTTGCAGATCACGAACTTGGCGTCGATGTCGTGCCGCGCGGCCGTCCACAGCGCCTGGATCGTGTACATGCTGCCGCCGTCGCCGGTGAACGCGATCACCGGCTGGTCGGGCCGCGCCAGCTTCGCGCCGAGCGCGCCGGGGATGCCGATCCCGAGCGAACCACCGCGGGTCTGGAAGAACCGGCCCGGCTCACGCGCCGGCAGGTGCCGTCCCAGCGGCTCGCCCGCGGTGAGCGCCTCGTCGAACAGGATGAGGTCGTTCGGCGCCTGCTGCGCCAACCGCTCGGTGAACAGCTCCAGCACGCTCGGTGGACCCGAGGGCGCCGCGGCACGCGTGGCCGGACGCGCGGGCGGCGAGGAGATCTCCCCGCCCTGGTGCCCCAGCTCCACGGCCAGCGCCGCGAGCGTGAGCTTCGGGTCGGCCACCACACCGATCTCCACCGGGTGGTTCTTCGCGATCTCGTAGGCGTCCAGGTCGATGTGGACGATCCGGGCGTCCCGCGAGAACGGGTTGCTCAACGAGGGGAACACCTCGGGGAACACGTACGTGCCCACGATGAGCACGCGGTCCGCGTCACCGACGATCCGCGCGCTGTCCGCGCCGAACATGTGGCCGACGTTGCCCGCGTACGACGGGTCGGCCGCGTCGATGTTGACCTCCGACGAGTTCACCCCGTACACCCGCGCGCCCAGCAGCTGCGCCACGGTGGCCAGCTCGCGCTGCGCGCCGCTCGTCGCGACACCGTCGCCCATCAGCACCAGCGGACGCCTGCCGCCCGACAGCACCGACGCCATCCGCGCCACCAGCGCGGGCTCCGGCAGCACGCGCGTGGACGGCACCACGGTCGGCAGCGCGGGTTCCTCGGTGACGGCGTCGAGCACGTCGGCGGGCAGCGCCACGAACACCGGACCGCGCGGCGGCGTCATGGCGATCTTCACCGCCCGGCGCAGCACCCGCAGCACGGAGTCCGGGTCGGTGACCCGGGTCGCGTACTTCGTCACCGGCTCGGCCATGGCCACCAGGTCGACGGCCATCTGCGCGTCCATCGCGTCGTAGCGCACGCCGGCGTCGCCCGCGATCACGACCAGCGGCGAGCCTCCCCGCTTCGCCTGGTACAGCATGCCGACGGCGTTGCCGAGGCCGACGCCCGTGTGCAGCTGCACCAGGCCCGGCCGCTGCGAGGCGCGGGCGTACCCGTCGGCCATCGCCACGGCCACGCTCTCCTGCAACGCCAGCACGTAGGACATCTCGGTCTGCCCCATGGCGTCGAGCAGACCCTGCTCGACGGTGCCCGGGTTGCCGAACATGTGCGTGATACCGTCGGCCGCGAACTGCTCGAAGATCGCGACCCGTCCCGGTCGTTTGGTCATGTGCTTCGATCCACCTTCCCCAGTGTGGTGGCGGACGCGGCGCGGACCGGCGCCGCGCCCGCCCGTGACGCCTTACCAGCCGTAGCGGCGCAGGCCGTTCTCCAGCGTGCGCACCAGCAGCTCGCCGGACAGCGCGGAGTCCGGAGTGGACCGCGCGGTGACGAACGGGTAGTCCACGATCACCGACAGCTCCTTGCCGACGTTGCCGTGGAAGCCGCCGAAGGCGCCGGTCGCGTCGCGCAGGATGTACTCCAGCGGGAACGGGGGCGGGCCCATGTTGAAGTCGACGCCGAGGAAGCCGGTGCCGTCCTTGTAGTCGTACTCCTTGGGGTGGCCCGTGACGTGCTTGCCGTAGATGATGCTCTGGCGGGACTCCCAGTCGCGGGCGAAGGCCAGCACGGTGACGCCGTAGCACTCGGCCAGGATCGGCTTGTCCGCGGCGAAGAAGCCGAGGGTCACCTCGTGCAGGCGCTCGTTGTTGACCATGTCGACCAGCGGGCCGGAGCCGCCGACGAGCACCAGCGCGTCGTAGGCCGCGACCAGGTCGTCCACCGCGGGCTGCAGGTTGCGGTGGTAGGCCTCCAGCTCGCGCAGGAAGTTGATCGAGCTGTGGTAGGGCCGCTCGGGGATGAGGTCGGCCAGGCTGAGCGGGTTGTCCAGCCGGTCGGACTCGTCCAGCGCGCGGACCGCGCGGGCCATCTCCGGCGTGGTCACCGTGCGGCCGAGCGGCGGGTCGATGTAGTCGGGGTCCATGCTCGGCGGCAGCGCGTGGGCGCGCTTGCCGGTGGGGGTGACGAAGGTGACCTGGTAGCCGCGGGCGTCGAACGCCTCCAGCGGACCGACCAGCTCCTCCCCCCAGTAGCCGTACTCGGACAGCACCACGAGAACTCGTCGGGTCACTTCTCTACTCCCTGGGTGTGAGGGTTGCTCAGAGCTCGGCGGAGCCGGGCATCGGGTGCAGGGCGTCCACGACGTACGAGCGGATGCGCAGGCGCCCCGCGTCGTCGCGCACGACCTGCCACGTCTGGTCGGCGTCGAAACCCAGCCACTGGCTGGTCGCCGCCGGCGGGTTCCAGATTCGTGCCTGCCAATTCACGCGCACCTTCACGTCGGCCACGTCGCCGCGAATGGACGACGTCACCGAGGTGACTTCGTGCACTTCGTCAAAAAAGCGGTTGACGACCGTCCGGTACCAACCCAGGAATTCCTCGGTGGTCCTGAGCGTGCCTTCCGGGAAGGTCATCTCGAGGTTGGTGTCGACGAGATATCCGAGTACCTCGTCCTCGGTGCCGTGCTCGTCGAGCGCGCGGTACCAATCGCCGACGAACCGGCTGATCAGATCATTGTCGAGGGTTGCTGGCACTGATTTCTCCCCTGTGACCGTGTCGGTGGCGAACGGACCGTGGCGACCGTCACCCGCTGTGACATCTTTGGTGTCGTGATTGACGACATGAGTCAATCCTCGCGAGTGGTCCGGGGCAAGGCAGCCGGTGCAACTGGGTGGACTTGACGGAATTGCGGAAGGGGCCTTGTTTTACAGCCCTGTTACGCCGGCTTTTGCGCTCGGCGTCAATGTGCTGGTGATGAGCCCGCGGCGGTCCGGGGCGCCTCGCGCGAACCGCCGCCGCGCGCTGCCTGGTAGTCCTGCTACTAGGAAAGACCCTGGTCTGGCTACCCGGCTGCGGAATGAGCAGGGTGGGCGCATCGGCGTAACGCCGGCGATATCAAGGAGCCGACTTTGTCTCACATTGCCGACCAGACGGCTGCAGGGCCGCCCACGGGCACCGCCGCGTCGGATGCGGCGACCACCACCAGCACGAACAGGACCGAGGCGACCGCGTCGGGCCGGCGTCCGAATGCCGGTGCCGTCCTGCTGTTGTTGTGCCTGGCCGAGTTCATGATCGCCCTGGACTTCTCCATCACCAACGTGGCGCTGCCGGTCATCCAGGCCGAGCTGGGCTTCACCACCTCCGGCCTGCAATGGGTCATCAGCGCGTACGCCATCACCTTCGGCGGATTCCTGATGCTCGGCGGCCGGATCTCCGACCTCTACGGTCGACGCCGCCTGTTCATCATCGGCCTCGTCGCCTTCGCGCTCGTCTCGCTGGTCGCGGGCATCGCGCAGGACGACGTGCAGCTGGTGTTGTTGCGCGGTGCGCAAGGTTTGGCGGCGGCGGTGGTCGCACCGGCGGCGCTGTCACTGCTGACCACGTCGTTCCCGGAAGGTCCGGAACGCAACCGCGCGCTGGGCGTCTACGGCGCGGTGCTGTCGTTCGGCTTCGTGTCGGGCGTGGTGCTCGGAGGCATCCTCACCGACGTGCTGAACTGGCGGTGGGTGTTCTTCGTGAACGTGCCGATCGGCCTGGGCGCGGCGCTGCTGGCGCCCAAGCTCATCCGGGAGAGCCACGGCCAGGAGAGCAACCGCAAGCTCGACGTGCCGGGCGCGGTCACCATCACCGGTTCGGTGATCAGCATGGTGTACGCGCTGTCCACGATCACCCAGGGCGGCCTCGGCTGGCTGGTCTCGCTCGTGGTGTCGATCGTGCTGTTCGCCGCGTTCCTGGTGATCGAACAGCGCAGCCCGCACCCGTTGATCCCGCTCAAGGTCGTCGCGCAGCGCGTGCTGCTGATCGCCAACCTGATCAACGTGCTGCTGATCGGCTCGTTCGTGGGCATCGCCTACATCCTCACCCTCTACCTGCAGGGCGTGGAGGGCTTCACGCCGTTGCAGACGGGGTTGACGTTCGCCGTGCTCGGCGCGACCGCGGTGGTCGCGGGCATGGCGGCGGGCAAGGTGTCCGGGAAGCTGGGCAGCACGGCCACGCTCGTCGGAGGTCTGCTGATGCAGGCGGTCGGCACCGTGGCCCTGGCGATCCTGCCCGCCACGGGCGCGATCTGGTGGATCCTCGTCGGCATGGCGGTGATCGGGTTCGGCCACGTGTCCGCGGTCGTGATCGTCAGCATCTCGGCGACGTCCGGTGTGCCGGACCACCAGCAGGGCCTCGCCGGCGGCCTGCTCAACACCTCGCAGCAGCTGGGCGCGGCGCTCGGCGCGGCGGCGTTCGCCGCGATCGCGGTCGGCGTCACCGGCGGGCTGCTCGCCGAGGGCACGCCGCTGGAGCAGGCGGACCCGGCGTCGCTGGTGGCGGGCTTCCGCTACGCGCTGATCGTGGCCGTGGTGGTGTCGGTGGTCGCGTCGGTGATCGGCGTGACGCTGACCCGCAAGCGCACGGCCGCCTGACCGGGCCGCGATGACGTCCTGGCCGCGCCGCATCCCCCCGGGACGGGCGCCCACCGCCCCGCGTCCGCCGGGGGGCGCGTCAGTCGAAGCGGTCGAGCAGCGTCGCGATGCGCGCCGAGTCGACCGGGCCGACCGGGGTCTGCAGCACGACCGTCAGGGTCGGGTGCTCGACCAGGCGCAGGTGCAGCAGGTCGAGGTCGATGCGGCCGACCTTCGGGTGGTCGAGCCGGTTGACCTCGACGTCGAACTCCGCCACGGGGTAGGAGTCCCAGCGCTTGCCGAACTCCGGACTCGCCTCGCGCAACCGGCCCGCGATCTCGGCGTACCGGTGGTCGCCGCTGTTGCGCCCGGCCGCCGCGCGGAACTGGCCGAGCACGCTGCCCGCCGCGGACTCCCAGTCCACCAGCAGCGATCGCACGAGCGGGTCGGTGAAGATCAGCCACAGCAGGTTCCGCTCGGGCGGCTCGACCGTCGCGGGGTCGACCCACAGCATCGCCTGCGCCGCGTTCCACGCCAGGATGTCCAGCCGCTGGTCGAACACGTACGCGGGGTTGGGCATCAGGTTGTCCAGCACCCGCTGCACGAGCGCGGGCAGCTCGCCGTCCGGCGAACGCGGCTCGGCGGCGCGCAGCCCGGCCAGCTCGAAGATGTGGTCGCGGTCGTCGTCCTCCAGCCGCAACGCCGTCGCCAGCGCCTCGATCACCTGCCGGGACGACGGGATGTCGCGGCCCTGCTCGAGCCACGTGTACCAGGTCAGGCCGACGCCGGACAGCTGCGCGACCTCTTCCCGGCGCAGGCCGGGCGTGCGCCGGCGGCCGGCGGACGCCAGGCCGACGTCCTGGGGCTTGAGCCGTTCCCGGCGTGCGCGCAGGAACGCGCCCAGCTCACGTTTGCGGTGGTCGGTCATCGGGTTTTCTCCGCGGTCGGGCCGAGCCGGGTGCAACGCCGACATCGTAGGTCGCACACGGCGGTCGCACGGCCCGCTCAACGTTCCCTTCCCACCATGGGAGACCGTCGTGACGTCGTCGTCGCGCCGCCGCGGGGTGGCCTTCGCCACGTCGAGCGCTGGGCCGACGGCCGGCCCCGTCTGGACCGCGCCGCCGGTGGTGGCCCGGCCCTCGTCGAGCACTGCGCCGACCACCGGCCCCAACGGGATCGCGCAGCCGGCCCGGAAACCGGGCGGTGAATCGCCTTGGGCGGGGGAACACCCGGCGTCGCCCGACCCGGCCGCCCGTGCCGATCGGTCCCCGCCGGACCCGGAACCCGTCGACCCGATCGCCGACCTCGCCCGCCTCACCGGTGCCACCCGCCGGGCCGGACCGGCCGCCGGCGTTGTGATCCTGCCCCTACGTGATCCCGTAGCCGGGGCCGAGCAGTTCGCCCCGGAGGGTCGGAGGGTGTCCGGGCACGGCATCGGCCGCGTCGAGCCCTCGTTCCGCACGGTCGACGTGGCGGCTCCCACCACGTCTGAGCGCAGTTGCCACAGTGGACCCGGGCTGATTGTCCGGCCCGGCCGCGCTCGGCAGGCTGGGTGGCGCACAGTCCACTCGGCACCGGAGGAAACCCAGTGACCACAACAGATCCGCTGCGGGTCGAGGAGCAGCACGTCCTCGCCATCCGCACGCTCAACGACGTCGTCAACGAGCGCCGCTACGACGACATGGACGCGCTGTTCGCGCCCGGCTTCGTCGACAACAACCCGGCGTGGAGCGTCCGCGACGTCGCCGAGCTCAAGGTGCTGCTCGCCGAGGCGCACGAGGCGATGGCGTTCACCTCGCACCACGACCTGATCTACCCGGCCGGCGACGACAAGGTCGTCATCCACATCACCTTCACCGGGCGGTTCGTCAAGGACTTCCTCGGTCAGCGCGCCACCGGTGAGCCGATCACCTGGACCAGCATCGAGGTCTTCCGGTTCGAGCACGGCCGGATCGCCGAGCGCTGGGTCCAGGCCGACACCGCGGGCCTGCTGCGCCAGCTCGGGGTGCCGCTGCCGTGACCACGACCGTGAAGGGGATCACCATGCCCACGTTCCTGCTGCACATCACCGTCAAGCCCGAGCACCGCCGCGTGGCGGTCGAGACGCTCGCCGAGATCCAGCGCCTGTCCCTGTTGGACGACGGCTGCGTGGACTTCGTCTGGCTCAGCCACGAGGAGGACGGGAACAAGTTCACCCTCTTCGAGCGCTGGGAGAGTCAGCAGCACCTCGACGACCACCTCGCCAAGATCATCCCGGTCTGGGAGGACTTCGCGCCGTGCCTGGAGGGCGACCCCGTCTCCCAGCGCGTGCGCGCGGTCACCGAGCTCGGCTGACCGGCGGCCGGTCGCGAGTCGATCCGAAGGAGAACACCGTTGAAGGACCGCACTTTCCTGGTCACCGGAGCCACCGACGGCCTCGGGCTCGACCTGGCCCGCAGGCTCGTCGCGACCGGGGCGACCGTGCTGATCCACGGCCGCGACGAGCAACGCCTCGCGAACGCGGCGCGTGACCTCGGCGGCGACGTGCGGACCTACCTGGCGGACTTCGCCGACTTCGACCAGGTCCGCGACTTCGCCGCACGCCTCGCGGACGACGGCGCGCGGCCGGACGTGCTGATCAACAACGCCGGGATGGGCGCGGGACGCCGCGACGACCAGCGCCTGGAAGGCAAAGCGGGACACGAACTGCGGTTCACCGTGAACCACCTCGCCCCGTTCCTCCTCACCAGGCTGCTGCTGCCGCTGCTGCGACCCGCCGCGCGGATCGTCACCGTCGCGTCGGCCGGGCAGTCCCCGATCGACTTCGACGACGTGATGCTGCACCGGGGCTACGAGCCGTTGCGCGCCTATCGGCAGAGCAAACTGGCCCAGATCGCGACCTGCTTCGAGCTGGCCGAGCGGCTCGACCCGGCGCAGGCCACCGTGAACAGCCTGCACCCGGCGTCCTTGATGGGCACCAAGATGGTCCACGAGACCTTCGGCTACACCATGAGCACCGTGGCGGAGGGCTCCGAGGCGACGTTGCGCCTCGCGCTCTCCGACGACCTCGCCGGGATCACCGGGCGCTACTACGACGGCGTCCGCGAAGCCCGTGCCAACGCGCAGTGCTACGACCCGTCCGCGCGACAGCGGCTGTGGCGGCTCAGCAGCGAGCTGGTCGGCCTCCCTCCGACCTGACGCCACCCGGACTGACCCCCGCGCCGACCGACGTCACGCGGGAACGGGTCGCCGACTGCCCTCACCGAAAGGCGATCCCATGAAGTGGTCCCACGTCGCGCTCAACTGCCGCGACCTGGCCGCGACCGAAGAGTTCTACACGCGCTGGTTCGGTTTCAAGCGCGCCCGCTATTTCGACCTCGGGGAGACTTCCATCGTCTTCCTGAAGTCGGGTGAGGCGTACCTGGAGCTGTTCGGCGGCGCCGCGGTGGACGCGGCCGGCGCGCCCACGCTGGTGGAGCGCGACGGCCCGGACCACGTCGGCACCGTGCGCCACCTGGCGTTCCAGGTCGACGACGTGGACGCCCTGCTCGCGCAGATGGGCGAGGACGCGCAGGTCAACCTGGGTCCGATCGATTTCGACGGCTTCATCCCGGGCTGGCGCAGCGCGTGGCTGACCGATCCCGACGGCGTCGTGGTCGAGGTCAGCCAGGGCTACCGCGACGACCTGTAGGACACCACCGCACGTGACCCGGCCTCGATCTCGTCGAGGCCGGGTCACGTGCTTTTCCGGGCTACTACGTCGAATTTTCCGAGTGGTTCCGCGATGGTGGTTCCACGCGTAATACCCGGTCATTCTCGGAAGACGTGGGCGAAGAGTTCCGAAAGCCCGCGGAAATCCGAGAGGTGGACCTGATGAAGGATGACGCGACGGTGGGGAGACTCGTCGTGGACGACGTCTCCCCGGCGGTGTCGTCGGGTGCGCGGCCGGCCAAGGCCGTGGTCGGGCAGCACGTGCCGGTGCGGGCCGCGGTGTGGCGCGAGGGCCACGACGCGGTCGCTGCCACGGTCTGCTGGCGCGGCCCGGACGGCGCCTGGCAGAGCACCCGGATGCGCGTGGACGACGCGGGCGCGGACCGCTGGGCCGCGGTGATCGTGCCGGACGCGGTGGGGGAGTGGGAGTTCCGGGTCGACGCGTGGTCGGACCCGTGGTCGACCTGGCTGCACGCGATCCGGGCCAAGACCGGCGCCGGGCAGGGCGCGACCGAACTGGCCAACGACCTGGAGCTCGGCGCACGGCTGCTGGAACGCGCGGCGCTGGACGAGGACGCGAACGGCGTGCTGCTGCGCGCCGCCGCGGCCCGGCTGCGCTCCGGCGCGTTGCCGCTGGCGGACCGGCTGGCCGCCGCGCTGGACGAGCCCGTGCTCGCCGAGCTGCACGAGCACCCGGTGCGCGACCTGGTCACGGAGGGCGTGCCGCACCGGCTCTGGGTGGACCGGCCGAAGGCCGCGTTCGGCTCCTGGTACGAGTTCTTCCCCCGATCCACCGGTGGCGTGGACGCGCAGGGACGGCCTGTGCACGGCACGTTCCGCACGGCGGCCGAGGAGCTGGACCGGGTCACCGCGATGGGCTTCGACGTGGTGTACCTGCCTCCGATCCACCCGATCGGCGAGATCAACCGCAAGGGCAAGGACAACACGCTCGTCGCGCTGGAGGGCGACGTCGGCTCGCCGTGGGCGATCGGCTCCGTCCACGGTGGACACGACGCCATCCACCCGGAGCTGGGCACGTTCGCCGACTTCGACGCGTTCGTGGCGCGGGCCGCCGAACTGGGCATCGAGGTGGCGCTCGACCTGGCGCTGCAGTGCGCACCGGACCACCCGTGGGTCGGGCAGCACCCCGACTGGTTCACCCGCCTGCCCGACGGCAGCGTGGCGTTCGCGGAGAACCCGCCCAAGAAGTACCAGGACATCTACCCGCTGAACTTCGACGACGACCCCAAGGGCCTGTACGCGGAGATCCTGCGCGTGGTGCACCTCTGGATCGACCACGGTGTGCGGATCTTCCGGGTCGACAACCCGCACACCAAGCCGCCGGACTTCTGGGCGTGGCTGATCGAGGAGGTGCACCGGGACCGGCCGGACGTGCTGTTCCTGGCCGAGGCGTTCACCCGGCCCGCGCGCCTGTACGGCTTGGCCCGCCTCGGTTTCACGCAGTCCTACACGTACTTCACCTGGCGCGAGGACAAGGCGGAGCTGGAGGGCTTCGGCAAGGAGCTGGCCGCGCACGCGCACGAGGCCAGGCCGAACCTGTTCGTGAACACGCCCGACATCCTGCCGAGGCACCTGCAGGAGGGCGGGCCGGCGATGTTCGCCATCCGCGCCGCCCTGGCCGCGCTGCTGTCGCCGACGTGGGGCGTGTACTCCGGTTTCGAGCTGTACGAGAACGAGGCGGCCACGCCCGGCGGCGAGGAGTACCGGCACTCCGAGAAGTACGAGCTGCGCCCGCGCGACTACGCCGCCGCTCGGGCCAGGGGCGACTCCCTGGAGCCGTGGCTGACCCTGCTCAACCGCGTCCGCCGCGCGCACCCCGCGTTGTGGTCGCTGGACGGCCTGGCGTTCCACGCCGTCGACAACCCCGCGCTGCTGGCGTTCTCCAAGCGCGACCCCGCGACCGGCGACACCGTGCTGGCCGTGGTGACCCTCGACCCCGACCGACCGCAGGAGGGCACGTTGACCCCGGACCTCGCCGCCTTGGGCGTACCGCCCGCGTTCACCGCGCACGACGAGGTGACCGGCCGGACTTGGGAGTGGGGCGCGAGCAACTACGTGCGCCTCGACCCCGCCCGCGCCGTCGCGCACATCGTGGCGGTGAGGGCCTGATGCCGCGCCGCCTGCTGCCCAGCGGCGAGGCGCCGCCCGCCGCCACGCCCATCGGCGTCGAGCCGGAGTGGTACAAGTCCGCGATCTTCTACGAGGTGCTCGTCCGCGCGTTCCACGACGCCGACGGCAACGGCTCGGGCGACCTGCGCGGGCTGGCCGACCACCTGGACTACCTCGCGTGGCTCGGCGTGGACTGCCTGTGGCTGCCTCCGTTCTACGACTCGCCGTTGCGCGACGGTGGCTACGACATCCGGGACTTCCGCGCGCTGCTGGCCGAGTTCGGCACGATCGAGGACTTCGTGCACCTGCTGGACGAGGCGCACAAGCGGGGCATCCGGGTCATCACGGACCTGGTGCTCAACCACACGTCCGACTCGCACCACTGGTTCCAGGAGTCGCGGCGCGACCCCGACGGGCCGTACGGCGACTTCTACGTGTGGAGCGACGACGACTCCAAGTACGCCGACGCGCGCATCATCTTCGTGGACACCGAGACGTCGAACTGGACCTACGACCCGGTGCGCGGCCAGTTCTACTGGCACCGGTTCTTCAGCCACCAGCCCGACCTGAACTACGACAACCCGGCCGTCCAGGAGGCGATGCTCGACGTCCTGCGGTTCTGGCTCGACCTCGGCATCGACGGGTTCCGGCTGGACGCGGTGCCGTACCTGTTCGAGCGCGAGGGCACCAACTGCGAGAACCTGCCGGAGACGCACGAGTTCCTGCGGCTGTGCCGCAAGGTCGTCGACGACGAGTACCCCGGACGCGTGCTGCTGGCCGAGGCGAACCAGTGGCCCTCGGACGTGGTGCACTACTTCGGCGACCAGAGCGTCGGCGGCGACGAGTGCCACATGGCGTTCCACTTCCCGTTGATGCCGCGCATCTTCATGGCCGTGCGGCAGGAGTCGCGGGTGCCGATCTCGGAGGTCCTCGCGGCCACGCCGGAGATCCCGGCCGGCGCCCAGTGGGGCATCTTCCTGCGCAACCACGACGAGCTGACGCTGGAGATGGTCACGGACGAGGAACGTGACTACATGTACGCCGAGTACGCCAAGGACCCCCGGATGAAGGCCAACATCGGCATCCGGCGGCGCCTGGCCCCGTTGCTGGACAACGACCGCAACCAGCTGGAGCTGTTCACCGCGCTGCTGTTGTCGCTGCCCGGGTCGCCGGTGCTGTACTACGGCGACGAGATCGGGATGGGCGACAACATCTGGCTCGGCGACCGGGACGGCGTGCGCACGCCGATGCAGTGGACGCCCGACCGCAACGGCGGGTTCAGCGCCGGCGACCCGGGCCGGCTGTACCTGCCCGTCATCTCCGACCCGGTCTACGGCTACCAGAGCCTGAACGTGGAAGCCCAGATCGACAGCCCCGGCTCGCTGCTGCGCTGGACCAAGCGGATGATCGACGTCCGCCGCCGGCACCGCGCGTTCGGCCTCGGCGGGTTCCGCGAGCTGCCCTCGGGCAACGCCGCCGTGATGACCTACCTGCGCGAGCACGTCTCCGAGGACGGCCGCCAGGACATCGTGCTGTGCGTGAACAACCTGTCCCGCCACCCGCAGGCCGTCGAGCTGGACCTGCGCGAGTTCCAGGGGCACGAGCTGACCGAGCTGACCGGCGGCGTGGAGTTCCCGGTGATCGGCGCGGCCCCGTACCAGATCACCCTGCCCGGTCACGGTTTCTACTGGTTCGCCGTCCACATGGAGGTGCCGTCGCGATGACCACTGCCATCACGGGATTACCCGGCTTGGCCGAATGGCTGCCGCGGCAGCGGTGGTTCCCCGCCGAGGACGCGGGCGAGGTGACCGTCGAGCGGGTGGAGCCCTTCGCGGACGGGCCGGTGCGCGGGGTGCTCGCCGTCGTCGGCACCGCGCACGGTCGCTTCCACGTGCCCGTCGGCATCCGCACGGACCTGCCCGCGGGCCTGGCGGACGCGGTGATCGGGGCCGTCGACGGCGAGGTGCACTACGACGCGCTCGCCGACCCGGAGCTGGTGACGCGGCTGTACGAGCTGGTGGCGCGGGCCGGTGCGGCGGGCGCGGTGGCGTTCCGGCCCGAGCCCGGCGTCGACCTGCCGGAGCCCGCGGGCGACGTGCGGCCGATGGGCGTGGAGCAGTCCAACACCTCGCTGGTGGTCGGCGGGCACAGCGTGCTCAAGGCGTTCCGCCGGGTGTGGCCGGGTGAGAACCCCGACCTCACGCTGCACCGGGTGCTGCGCGACAGCCTGTACGTGCCGCGCCTGCTCGGCTCCATCACGTTGGACGGGACGGACACGCTGGGGCTCGTCGAGGCCTTCGTGGACGACGGCGTCGAGGGGTGGGAGGCCGCGCGCGCCGACCTGGGGCACACGCTCACCGGCACGCCCCGCGAGCTGGACCTGGTCGGCGAGCTGGGACGGCTCGGTGTCGCGGTCGCGGCCGTGCACGCCGACCTGGGCCGCGCGCTCGGCGCCGCGCCCGCCGACCACGAGGCGCTGGCCGACCGGTTCCTGATCCGGCTGGCCGAGACGCTGGAGGTCGCGCCGACGTTGCGGCCCTACGCGGCGGCGCTGCGGGTGGCGTTGGGCGACCGCGTCCGCGCCGCGGAACCGGGTGAGGTGCAGCGCGTCCACGGCGACCTGCACCTGGGCCAGGTGCTGCGCGGCAACGGCCGCTGGGTGCTGCTGGACTTCGAGGGCGAGCCGGCCGCGCCACCCGCCGAGCGGGCCCGGCCCGACTCGCCGTTGCGCGACGTGGCCGGGATGCTGCGGTCGCTGGACTACGTGGCCGGGCACCACCGGCTGACCGCGACGTACTGGTCGGTGGAGGACGAGCGCCGCAGCCGGCACTGGGTGCACGACACGCAGCGCGCGTTCCTCGCCGGGTACGCCAGCGAGTCGGGCCTCGACCTGCGGGCCGCGTCCACCGTGCTGCGGGCCTACCAGCTCGACAAGGCGCTGTACGAGGTGCGGTACGAGGCGGCGAACCGGCCGGGCTGGCTGCCGGTGCCGTTGCGGGCCGTGCGCGCGCTGGTCGCGGGGTCGTCGTGACCGCCGTCGTCACGCCCGCGCTCGCCGACCTGGACCGCCACCTGATCGCCGAGGGGCGGCACGAGCGGCTGTGGGAGGTGCTGGGCGCGCACGTCGTGGAGGACGGCGTGCGCTTCGCCCTCTGGGCGCCCGGCGCCCGTGCGGTGCGGGTGAGCGGCGAGTGGGGCTCGGCGGAGCTGGCGTGCGACCCGCTGATCCCCGTCTGGCAGGCCGTGGTGCCGGACGCGCGCGAGGGACACCGCTACCGGTTCCGCATCCTGGGTGAGGACGGCGTGTGGCGGGACAAGGCCGACCCCCTGGCGTTCCGCACCACGCCGCCGCCCGCCACCGAGTCGGTGGTGACCCGGTCGCGGCACGTGTGGGCGGACGGCGCGTGGCGGCACCGGCCGGACCGGATCAGCGTGTACGAGGTGCACCTGGGGTCGTGGATGACCGAGAAGAACGGGCACAGGCTCGGCTACCGGGGGCTGGCGGCCGAGCTCGCCGACTACGTGGCAGGGCTCGGCTTCACGCACGTGGAGCTGCTGCCCGTGGCAGAGCACCCGTACGGCGGTTCGTGGGGCTACCAGGTGACGTCGTACTACGCGCCGACCGCGCGTCACGGCAGCCCGGACGACCTGCGGCACCTGGTGGACGTGCTGCACCAGCGCGGCATCGGGGTGATCCTGGACTGGGTGCCCGCGCACTTCCCCAAGGACGACTGGGCGTTGGGGCGGTTGACCGGCGTGCCGGTGTACGAGCACCCCGACCCGCGCCGGGGCGAGCACCCCGACTGGGGCACGTACGTGTTCGACTTCGGCCGGCCCGAGGTGCGCAACTTCCTGGTGGCCAACGCGTTGTACTGGCTCGAGGAGTTCCACGTGGACGGCCTGCGGGTGGACGCGGTGTCGTCGATGCTCTACCGCGACTACTCGCGCGGGCCGGGGGAGTGGGAGCCGAACGAGCGCGGTGGCAACGAGAACCTGGAGGCGGTGGCGTTCCTGCGGGAGCTGACCGCGACCGTGCAGCGGCTGCACCCGGACGCGTTGCTGATCGCCGAGGAGTCCACCACCTGGCCGGGCGTCACGGCGCCGTCCGGTCTGGGGTTCGACCGCAAGTGGAACCTGGGCTGGATGCACGACACGCTGCGGTACTTCCGCGACGGCGACTACGAGCGGCTGAAGCTGCCCGCCGCCTACGCCTGGGGCGAGCGCTACCTGCTGCCCCTGTCGCACGACGAGGTCGTGCACGGCAAGGGTTCGCTGATCGCCAAGACCGGTGGCGCGGCGGGGTTGCGGGTGCTGCTCGCGCACATGTGGGCGCACCCCGGCGGCCAGGTGCTGTTCATGGGCGGTGAACTGGGCCAGCCGCACGAGTGGGCGGATCACCGCGAGCTGGCGTGGGACCTGCTGGACGACCCCGTGCACGCGGGCGTGTCGCGGCTGGTGTCGGCGCTGAACCGGGTGCAGGCCGCGCACCCGGCGCTGTACCGGGGTGACGACCGGCCGGACGGCTTCGAGTGGCTGGTCGACGACGACCCCGCACGCGCCGTGGTGGCGTACGCGCGGCGCGCGGCCGGCGTGCCCGACGTGGTGTGCGTGGCGAACTTCGGCGAGCCCAGGCCGGGCTTCCGTCTGCCGTTGCCGTCGTCCGGGGTGTGGCGGGTGCTGCTGCACACGGAGGCCGTCGAGTTCGGCGGCGCCGGTGCGCCCGAGGCGGTCGTGGCCGTGCCCGAGGACGGGCGCGCGGTGGCGGAACTGGCGCTGCCCGCCCGTGCCGCGGTCTGGTTCACCCGCATCTGAGCACGCGAGAAGGCTCGTAGGACCGGCACGTCCTACGAGCCTTTTCGCGTGCGGAGGATCAGGTCGCCCGGCGACGGTCGGCGAGGGCGGCGAACAACCCGGCCGCGACGGCGAGCAGACCGCACAGCAGCAACGAGAACCGGTAGCCCGACAGCAGGGCCGCCGCCGGCGCTTCGGCCACGGACGCGCCCGCCGGCAGTTCACCGGCCGTGCGGCTCACCGCGATGGCCGCGAACAGCGCGACGCCGAGCGCGGAGCCGAGCTGCTGGGACGTGTTGAACAGACCGCCGGCCAGCCCCTGCCGGTCGTCGGGCACGCCCGCCGTCGCCGAGATGATGATCATCACGACGGCCGTGATGTTGCCGAACCCGACCAGGGCCGTGCCGACGAGCACCGCGACCAACCCCGCCGTGCCGGAGGGCAGCGCGGCCATCGCCAGCGACCCGACCGCCTGCGCGGCGACGCCGAGGACCATCGTGGCCCGTGAGCCGATCCGCGCCGCGATCCGGCCCGCGACGAACCCGGCGAGCATGGCGGTGAGGCCGAGCACCGAGAACGTCAACCCCGTGCGCAACGGCGTGTACCGCTCGATCACCTGCAGGTAGAGCGTGACGATGTAGGTCGAGCCGACGAACGCCCCGATCAGCGCCAGGTTCGTCACGTTGGCCACGACCAGGGCCCGCAGCCGGAAGATGCTCATCGGGACCAGGGGGTGCGGCGCCTTGTTCTCGATGAGCACGAACGCCACCAGCAGCACGGCCGACAACGCGAACGCGGTCAACGTCGTCGCGCCGAGCCAGCCGTGCGTGTGCGCCACCGACAACCCGTAGACCAGGCTGATCAACGCCACCGTGACGGTGACCGCGCCGGGCAGGTCGAGCTTCGTGCGGTTGGCGGGCCGGGCGGCCTCGGTGAGGAACAGGACCGCCGCGACACCGGTGACGACGCCGATGGGCACGTTGATGAAGAACACCCACCGCCAGTTGAGCAGGTCGGTCAGCACACCGCCCGCGATGACGCCGCACACGAACCCCAACGACAGCACCGCGCCCCACACGCCCAGCGCACGGTTGCGAGCCGGGCCCTCGGGGAACGACGTCGTCAACAACGCCAGGGCCGCCGGCGCCACGAACGCCGCCGCCAAACCCTGGACACCGCGCAACACGACCAGCTGCACGGCGTCCTGCGCGAGCCCGGCCAACAGCGAGGCGAGCCCGAACACCAACAACCCGACGATGAACAGCCGCCGCTGCCCGTGCAGGTCGGCGACCCGTCCGCCGAGCAGCAGGCACCCGCCGAAGGTCAGGGCGTAGGCGCTGACCACCCACTGCAGGTCGTTGGCGGAGAAGCCGAGGTCGGTCTGGATCGTCGGCAGCGCGACGTTGGTGATGGAGAAGTCGAGGACGATCATGAACTGCGCGGCGCACAACAACAGCAGGACGAGCCCACCGCGCGCCCCACCGGCGGCCGGCCGCCCGGCCCGCGTTTCAGCTGTACTGGACAACGTCGAACTCCCTAGGACGATGGGAAAGCGGATTGCGCCTCCACTGTCCTCATCGGAGGGAAACCGATCCAGGGCGACGGCCGTTCAACGCCGAATTCCGCGCGGCTATGGGTAGTTGACGTAAACGTGGGGGGGGGGGGCGGGGGCCGCGCGCCCCCCGGGGGGGGGGGGGCGGGGGGGGGGCGGCGGGGCGCGCCCCGGTGGGGTTGTTTCACTTAACGGGGGCGCGCCGCCTGGCGCCCGCCCCGCCACGTGTGGTCGGTGGTTCGGGGCGGGGTCAGCCGGCCGCGCAGGAGACGGACGGCCAGGTCCAGTTGCCGTTCGCCTGTATCGTCACGCCCCAGTTGTTGCCGCTGCCGTTGGGCCTCGCGGTCAGCGTCTGGGCGTTCGGGTAGCTCGCGCTGACGTTCCAGGTCGACAGGACCTTCGCGGGCGACGGCACGTTCATCGTCACCGTCCAGTTGGACGAGCCGCTGACCGAGACGTTGAGGTTGTAGCGGTCGCTCCACTTGTCACCCGCGGACAGGGAGGCGGTGCAGCCGCCGGTGCCCGGGTTGCCGGTGCCGGGGTTGCCGCCCGACACGCCGTCGACGGTGATGTTGGAGCTGCCGCTGCTCTGGTAGCCCTCGGTCGCCATGATCATGTAGTAGTGGCTGCCGAGGTTCATCCCGTTGCGCGCCCACGCGTCGAAGTGGTTGCCGGACGTGATGCTGCCGCCGGTCTTCTTCGACTGCCGGACGCTCCAGTACTGGTCGAAGGTCCGGGTACCGTCGATCGACGGCGCATTCGTCCGCGTCGTCTTGTAGATGTCGTAGGTGCCGCCGTCGGTGGTGACCGTGCCCTTGTACTGCCCGGTGGGCCGGTACGTGCCCCAGTTGTCGACGATGTAGTACTCGACGAGCGGGTTCCGGGTCCACCCGTAAAGGGTCAGGTAGGCGTTCCCGGAAGGGTTGAAGCTGCCCGAGTAGTTGACCGTCCGCCGCCCGCCGGTGGCCCAGCCCTTGCCCGCCACGAAATTGCCGGTGTTGCGCCACGACGTGCTGTAGTTGCCGCCGGAACCGAGCTCCATCGAGACGGTGCCCTGGCTGTCGGTCCAGAACGAGTAGAAGTAGCCGTTGTTGGTGCCCTCTTGGTTGGTGGTCACCGCCGCCTGGGCGTTCGACGTCACGATCGCCATGAGCAGAAAAGTGATCGCCGTCAGCGGGAGCAACCTCCCGCCTTTGATCTTGACGGACATCGTGGGAATTCCTTTCAGCAGCATTGCTGATCGACGTCGAATAGCATCGAGTCGGCCCTCGGGTGCGGTCAACAGTTTGCGAAACTTTCCGGTCGGGTACGCCGATCGGATTCACGTGACAGGGCCGGAAAGGCATTCGCACGACCGCGTGCCCGACACCGGGGGTGGTGTCGGGCACGCGTCGGGTCGTCAGCTACCGGTGCACGTGAGCATCGGCGTGCCGGGCGACCCCGTGGACGTCCCGAGGAACCCGAACGTGGTGCCGGCACCCGCGCCGACCGAACCGTTGTGCGCGGCGTTGCGGGCGGTGACCGTCGATCCCTGGCTGGTCACGGTCGCGTTCCACGACTGGCTGACCGTTTCACCGCCGGTGTAGGTCCACGACACGGTCCAGTTGCTGATCGCCGAGGTGCCCGCCGTCACGCGGACCTCGCCCTGGAACCCGCCCTGCCACTGGTTGACCACCGTGTACGTCGCCGAGCACCGCGCACCGCCGGGCTGCGTGGTCGTGGTCGTCGTAGTTGTGGTGGTGGTCGTGGTCGACGTCGTGGTCGTGGTCGACGTGGGTGTGGTCGAACCGCCCCAGCCCTGCGCCGAGTCCAGCCACGTGATCCGGCGCTGCATCCAGTCCCGCATCGCCTGCACCTGACCCTGCCACGTGGGTGCGGTCGGGGTGCGGAAGAAGCCGACGGTCGGCGAGCTGAGGTTCGGCCAGCGCTGGAAGTTGCGCTGGGCGCCGTTGGTCAGCGGCCGGGCGAGGGCGTCGACCCGCGCCGCCAACGAGGAGTCGGAGAGCAGGCCGCGCCGCAACGCCTGCCAGCGCGACTTGACCTGGTTCACGAACGCCGGGTCGCGCAGCAGTTGCGCGTACCAGTCGTTGGCGATCGGTTGCCGGGTCTGCAGGTGCTGCCAACCGGCGACCTGGTCGTTCTGGAAGAACCCGCCGACGCCGAACGTGAGGTCGAAGTCCCACAGCGGCCCGGCGAAGATCTTGCTGTCCCGGTCCTTGTAGAAGTGGGCGCTGCGGAGGTAGGCGTCCATGCCGCGACTGAGCTCGTTGACGATCATGTGGTCGATGAACGACGGCACGTCGATGTACTTCTGGTACCCGGTGACGGGATCGGCGAAGTTCGACGCCCGCAGGACGTTGTGGAACTCCTGGATGTGACCGCGCAACCAGTCCCGCTGCTGGGTGTTCAACGGGTCGGGGTCGGCCACCTCGAGGTAGTTCCAGCACGTGTTCGTCGGCCCGGTGCACGCCAGCGTCGGCTCCTCGGCCGCCATCCACTCGAACTTGAAGATGTACCCGCCCTGGATCGTGGGCAGGGTCGTGTCGTCCTCGTCCAGACCCTTGAGGTCCAACCGGTTCTTCGAGTTCTTGATGGTCTCCACCATCATGTAGACGCCCATGTAGTCGCTTGCGCCCACGGGAGTGGTGTCGGTGTTGAGGTAGAACTCGACGAACTTGTACCGGGGCGCCTTGAGCCCCATCTCGCGGCCGAGGTCGTAGATGAACGCCTCGCGGATCAGGGACTTGTCGGTGAACGGTCCGCGCAGCACCCAGTCGGAGTCGGCGGGCATGCCGAGCACCGGGTAGTCGGCGTCGTCGCCCGCGTTGTCCCAGAACTCCAGCCGGTACGGCGTCTTCTCGAACGAGGCCGACGACTGCCCGCGCAGCTTGAACCCGCCGCGCGTGGCGACGGTCGGGGTCGCGGCCAACGACGTCGTGCCGCCCGCCTGCGGTTCGAAGATCATGGTGGCGCCGTCGAAGTACTCGCGCTGCGGCTTGCCCGCGCCGTAGGAGTCGATCGCGACCACCGGCAGGTCGTGCGCGGTGGCGGTGGCCTCGCGGGCGACGTACATCGCCGTGCCGGGACGCCCGGAGGCCGCGTTGTTGACGAACGCCTGTGCGCGCAGCTGTGTCGTCCTGGTGAGCTGCACCGAGCCCTGGTAGGGGGTCGACTGCGCGGTGGGCAGCTGGCCGTTGGTGGTGTAGCGGATCTGGGCGCCGGCGATCGTGGTGCTCAACGACACCGACACCTGTCCCTGGAACGTGCCGCTCGGCACGGAGAACGTGATGTCGCCGACCAGGTCGTCGGCCGCCGCCGCGGCGGCGATGGCGTCGGCGGCGGCCGTGCCGCCGGTGGATCCCGTGGGGGAGCCGGGTTCGGCGCCCGCGGACAACGGGATGAGCAGACCGGTGAGGAGCACCGCGGCGACCGCGAGCCCCTTGGCCTGGTGTGTCGTCGCCGCGGCGCCGTTGCTGCGGAGGGTCAGACGCACGATGCCTCCTGTTCGGTTCGGTGGGACGGGGTGGTCGGTACCGGGCCGACCGACGACGTGGCGCCCCGGAAGTGGCGGCGCAGCGTCCGTCGCCACGGCGCGTCGGGCAGGTCGAGGCGGAGCGCGGCCAGACCGGTGGCGTACTTGGAGATCCGGGCGGGCCGCACCCCCCGCTGCCACAACATGCGGTCGACCGGCGAGGCGGCCGAGGCGGTCTTGGTCTCGATCACGGCCAGGCCGGACAACCGCAGCGCGGCGTCGTCGTGCCGCCACGACAGCGCGGTGTCGATGGTGACCCGGCTCGCGGACTCCGGCAGCAGCAACGTGGTGCGGTGGTAGCCCGTGACCAGGACCGGGTCGAGCGAGCCGTCGGCGTCGGGCGCGATCGACTCGCGGGCGAGCGCCTCGTCGACGAAGTCGCGTCCCGGGCGGACGGTGTCGCAGTCGTCCGGGTGGTACGGCAGCCGGTGCTTGGTGATGCTGCCCCGGGCGCCGCTGATCTTGACCTCCAGCCAGCACTCGCCGGAGTCGAGGTACGTGCGGGTGCGCACCTTGAACCGACGGCGCCTGCGGTAGGCCGCGGAGTGGTAGCTCGACAGGCGCGGCGTGTCGAAGTAGACCGACTCGTAGCGGAACGTCCGCTCACCGCCGATGTCGAGCACCCGCGCGTGCGGCGCGAGCTGCTCCAGCAGGTGCGGCAGCGCCGCGGCCGGCACGACGTACTTGCGGTCGACCCTGGTCTGCAACGCGGCCCGCTCGACCAGCTCGGCCAGCCCGACCGGGGCCATCCGCGCGAGGGCGGGCGTGGAGGTCGTCGTGGTCATCGGCGCGCTCCCGAAGGTGCGGACGCGGTGTGCGCTGTGGTCAGGGCGTGCGGGGTCAGCGCGTACCGGACGTCGACGATCGTGGTCTCGTTCACCAGGTCCAGCCGCTGCACGGTGACGGTGTGCACCCTGGCGTTGAGCAGCTGCTCCAGGTGCGCGACGAGCGTGACGTGGTCGGTGATGGCCGAGTCCAGGACCAGGATCTGGTGCCGGTAGTGGCGGAACAGCTTCCGGTTGTCGCCGAGGAACATCACCACGACGATGAGCCCCATGAGGCCGCCGTTGAGCCACATCGACGACGTGCTCAACGCGCCGAGCAGGCCGAGGGCGAGGGCGGAGAAGTAGTACGCCACCTCGTGCTGGTCGAGTTCCGTCGAGCGCAGGCGGATGATCGACAGCACGCCGAACAGCGCCATGCCGAGCCCGATGCCCGCACCGGTGTTGCTGGTGCTCAGCGCGCTCGCGACGGCGAGGACGCCGATGTTGACCCCCAGGTAGGCGACGACGAGGTCGCGTCGGCGGTGCCGCGGGAAGTAGAGCCCGAAGACGAGCAGCACCACCGCACAGATGTCGATCGCGAACAGGACGAGTTGTGACATCTCGTTCGTTCCTCCTACAGCCGCGTGCCGAGGTCGGCTGGGCACCGCCCGCTTCTTGGCGGGGGTCTGCAGGACGGTCGCCGAAACTTTCGAATATTCAGGTAAACTTTCGGGAACTCGATCGAAACGATAGGGGCCACTGTGGTGTCGCGTCAATGAACTGCCGGTGTACTGACGTGTCTCAAAACGTGGATGCTTCGCTGGTGAGGGCCATTCGGCCGTGAATCGTGCCGCCTTTTGGCAGGCCCGCCGAGCCGTACGCGCGGTAATCGACCCATGTCAAACGGTACCGAAACTTTCGGATCGGGTGGAGCTAAGTTGACCAAGGAGGGGCGCGCCACGGGCACGGGGTCTTCCCAACGGTGACGTCCGCAGGACCATGGACCCGGTCACGTCGAGGGTGAGGGGGACGGTCATCGAGACGGCGAAGGTCCTCGTGGTCGACCCGATCGACGGCACGGCGGTCGACCGCCTGCGCCGCGTGGCGGACGTGCTCGTGCGCCCGCGGCCGTCCGCCGCCGAGCTGCCCGACCTCGTGGCCGACGCCGACGTGATCGTCCTGCGCAGCGGCGTGCACCTCACCGCGTCCGTCCTGGGCCGCGCCTCGAAGCTCAAGGTCGTCGTGCGGGCGGGCACCGGCGTGGACAACATCGACCTGGAGGCCGCCTGGCGTGCCGGGGTGCGCGTGTTCACCGTCCCCGGCGCCTCCGCCACCGCGGTCGCTGAACTCGCGATCGGGCTGACGCTCGCGGTGTCGCGCCGGATCGCCCTCGCCGACCGGCACGTGCGCGCCGGTCGGTGGCCGAAGGCGGAGCTGGTGGGCCACGAGTTGAGCGGCAAGGACTTCGGGCTCGTGGGGTTCGGCGAGATCGGCGCCCGCGTCGCGCGGATGCTGGCCGGGTTCTCCCCGCGCCTGCGCACGGCGATCCGGCTGCCGACGCCGTCGCGGCGGGCGGCGATCGCCCGGCAGGGCGTCGAGGTGGTGGACCTGCCGACGCTGCTGCGCGAGTCCGACGTCGTCTGCCTCGCCGTGCCGTTGACCGACCTCACCCGGCGCCTGATCGGCGCGGCCGAGCTGCGTGCCATGAGGCGCCACGCCGTCCTGGTCAACGTGTCGCGCGGCGGTGTGGTGGACGAGGACGCCCTGGCGGCGGCCCTGCGCGACGGCACGATCGCGGGCGCCGGCCTCGACGTGCACGAGTCGGAGGGCGGCGTCAGCCCGTTCGCCGGGCTGGACAACGTCGTCCTCACCCCGCACATCGGCGCGATGTCGGTGGACGCGCAACGCCGCATCGGGGACGTCGTGGTCGACACGGTCATCGGCGCCCTCGGTGGTGGGTCGCCGATCCCCGCGGCGGCCCGGGAGCAACGGCCTGACCGCTGATCACCGCAGCACGCACGGCCGGTGCGACGAACTTCCGCCGAGCCCGCCGCGCGGGCCGCTAGCCTCGGGTCCGAGCACCGCACTCCTGGCCCGGCCGAGGGGGGACGCCCGTGCGCACAGCCACGTCCGCGGGTCGGCGACCGGTCGGCGGCTTGACCGCCGGGGTCGTCGGCGCGAGCGGGCACGCGGGCGGCGAGCTGTGCCGACTGCTGCTCGGCCACCCCGAGGTGGCGACGATCCTGCCCACCTCGCGCGGCGACCGCGCGTTCGACGCCGTGCACCCCAACCTCCTCGGCGCCGGGCTGGCGTTCCTCGACGAGGGTGGGCTCCGGGACCGGGCGGAGTCGCTGGACGTGGTCTTCTTCTGCACGCCGACCGGTGAGGCCATGCGCCAGGCGCGGCACTACCTCGAGCGGGACGTGCTGGTCGTCGACCTGAGCGCCGACTTCCGCTTCCGCGACCCCGCCGCGTTCCAGCAGGCGCACGGACGCGCGCACACCGATCCCGAGCTGCTCTCCGAAGCCGTCTACGGCCTGACCGAGCTGCGCCGGGAGGAGATCGCGAACGCCCGCCTGATCGCCAACCCCGGCTGCTACGCGATCACCGCGGTCCTCGCGCTCACGCCGTTGCTGCGCACCGGGTGGTGGCGGCGGGACGCGCCGGTGTCGGTCCACGCGGTCAACGGCAGCACCGGCGCGGGCAGCGAGCCCAAGACCGCCGTGATGCACGCCGAGATGACCGCGTCCATGCTCTCGTACCAGCTGTCGGGCCACCGGCACGCCCCCGAGCTGGAGGAGTTCTTCGCGGCGGAGACCGGCGAGCCGGTCGTGGTCGACCTGAACACCGCGCACGGCGACTTCGCCCGGGGGATCCACTTGCAGGCCAACGTCCACCTCGCCGAGGGGGTGTCCCGGGAGGACCTGCTCGCCCGGTACGTCGACGCCTACGGCGCGGGCCACGACGGCGAGCACTTCGTCCTGGTGAACACCCGGCCGAAGGTCGGCGCGCGTGACGAGAAGCAGTACGACCTGTACCCGCGGCTCGGGAGCGTGGTCGGGTCGAACTTCTGCCACCTCGGCGTCGACGTCGACCCGGAGCGGCGGATCGCGAAGGTCGTCGCGGTGACCGACAACCTGGTCAAGGGCGCCGCCGGGTCGGCCGTGCAGAACATGAACGCCGCCCTCGGGCTGCCCGAGACGACCGGGCTGCGGGCCTATGCGCTGTGACGGCGTGCCGCTGCTGTCCGATGTGGACATCCGGCCGGGTGACCGGTGGATCTACTCGGCGGGCTTCAACGTGCGCCCGGACCTGGCCGCCACGGCCAGGATCGACGAGGAACTGCCGGACCTCCGCCGGATCCTGGGCGCCGGCGGGCGGATCGCGATCCTGTCGCACCAGGGATCGCACCGCGACCGCTCCGCAGCCTCCCTCGACTTCGTGGCGGAGTACCTGTCCGACCGGCTCGGCACGGTGGTGGAGCACCACCCGGACAACGACACCGCGGACGCCGTCGACCGGGCACGGCGACTGCGGCCGGGCGAGGCGGTGCTGTTCGGCAACACCCGCGAGCACGCGGGGGAGGAGGGCAACGACCCCGGGCTGGCGCGGCGGTTCGCGGCGCTCGGCGACGCGGTGGCCGTCGGCGGCTTCTCGAAGGCGCACCGGGCGCACGCGTCCAACGTCGGCCTGCTCGACCACCTGCCCGGCTACCTGGCCGACAGCGTGGTGGCGCAGCTCGCGCTGCTCGCGCCGTGGTCCGGCGCCTCGACGCGGTACTCGGTCGCCGTGCTCGGCGGTGTCAAGCGCGAGAAGACGACGCCGGGGCTGGACGCGCTGGCCCAGTGCTACGACCTGGTGGTGCCCGGCGGCGCGGTGCTCAACGGCCTGCTGCGCGCGACGGGGCACCGGATCGGCGCGTCGGCGCCCGGTGACGCCGGCGCGGCGGAACGGGTGCTGGCCCGGGACAACCGCGCCGAGATCCACCTGCCGCGCGAGGTCGTGGTGGCCGACCGCGACCTGACCCGCTTCGCCGTCGTGCCGGTGCGCGACGGCGTGCCGCCGGGGTGGTCGATCGTGGACTTCGTGCCGCGACCGTGGCTGCACGACCGGCTCGACCGCCTGGCCGCGGGTGGTCGTGCGCTGCTCGCGGGCACACCGTGCCTCTACGCGCACGGCTTTCGCCGAAGCGCCGACGTGCTGCTCGCCGCGTTCCGCGCCCCGTCGGTGGACGCGTTGCTGCTCGGCGGCGACACGGTCGCCGAACTGCCGTGGTACGGCCCGGCGTCCACCGGTGGCGGCGCCGCCTTGCACTTCCTCGGCCACGGCACGCTGCCCGTCCTCGACGCGCTCCGCCGGACCGGGGGTGTGACGCGGTGATCTTCGACGTGTCCCTGCCGACCGCGGTGGTGTTCGGCGCCGGGCGGTTCGCCGAGCTGGGGGCCAGGACCAGGGCGCTGGGCGGTCGCGCGCTGCTGGTGTGCGGCCGGTCGGCGGCGCGTGAGCACGGGCTGCTCGCCGCCGCGACGACCTCGTTGGCGGGTGCTGGTGTCGCGGTGACGGTCTTCGACCAGGTGTCCGAGGGGCCGCTGGACACCGAGGTCGACGCCGCCGTCGGGGCGGGCTTGGCGGCTTCCTGCGACGTGGTCGTCGGGTTGGGCGGTGGCAGCGCGATCGACGCGGCGAAGGCCGCCGCCGTCGGGCTGCGCGCCGGGCCCGTCGGACCGCTGGTCGGCGCACCCGCGCTCGACCGCGACCCGCGTGCCGTGCCGGTGGTGGCGGTGCCGACGGTCGCGGGCAGCGGCGCCGAGGTGACCAAGGGCGCGATCATCACCGACACGTCCCGCCGGCTGCGGGCGGGTATCCGGGGCGACGACCTGTTCCCGCGCGTGGCCCTGGTCGACCCGGACCTGCTGGTGACGGTGCCCGCGCACGTCGCGGTGGCGGCCGGGTTCGACGCGTTCACCCACCTGGTCGAGGGTTGCGTGGCCCGCCGGTCGGACGACGCGGTGCGGTGGGCCGCCGAACGGGCCCTGCCCCTCCTCGTGCGCCGGCTGCCCGAGATCGCGGCCGGGGCGCTCGGGGCGGAGCAGCGCGCGGACCTCGCGCTGGCGTCGCTGCTGGGCGGCTTCGCCGTGGCCAACGCCGGCACCTGCCTGCCCCACCGGCTCCAGCAGGCGATGGGCTCGGTGCCGGGAGTTCGGGTGTCGCACGGCCGCGGCCTGGCGCTGCTCTACCCCGCGTGGCTGGCGCACGCGACCGTCCACGCGGGGGAGCGGTTCGCCGCCGTCGCGCGCCTGATGGGCGTCAACGACGTTGCCGACGGGGTGGACCGGTTGACGACCGCGATCGGCGTCGGCGCGCCGCCGGACTCGTTCGGCTTCTCGTCGGACGACCTACCGGCGTTGGTGGGCGGCGTCACCGGGAATGTCGACAACGATCCGATCCCGAACGTGGGGGAAACGGTCATCCGCGACATCTACCTGGCCGCATTTCGGCGGTGATCGCACAAAAGGGCTCCTTGCCGCCCTCGACGGTCGCGCACTACCATCAGCCATTCGCTATTCGTCACGGCGCCCAACGAGGAGCGGGATGTCCGCCGACAGCACGCCCGACCTGTCCGTCACCCACCCGGTGCTGAGAATTCTTCACGAACGTCGGGTGGGTAACAGCAAACCCGGTCAGCGCACGGATCCGCACAAGGTCGGCCTGGCCGTCGAGGGTGGCGGTATGCGCGGTGTGGTGTCCGCCGCCATGCTGGCCGCCTTGGAGGAATTCGGCTTCGCGGATTGTTTCGACGCGGTGTACGGCGCATCGGCCGGTGCGATCAGCGGCGCCTATTTCCTCGCGGGCGAGACGTGGAAATCGCTGCCCCTGTACTACCGGGACCTGCCCGCCCGGGGGCTCATCGACCTCAAGCGGGTGCTGCGCGGCAGGTCGATCCTCGACCTCGACCTGCTCTTCGACGACGTGATGGAGCACGTCCGCCCGCTCGACTACGAGAAGGTGCTGAGCGGTCCCGTGCCGCTCGGGGTGGCCGTCACCCTGGTCGATCGGATGGAACCCCTGCTGGTCACCTCCTTCGAGTCGAAGGCCGACCTCAAGGAGGCGCTGCGCGCGGGCTCGTGGCGTCCGGTGCTGGTCAGGGGCACGGCCGAGTACCGGGGGCAGCGGGCGGTCGACGGGTCGATGCTGGCCGCGCTGCCGTACACCCTCGCGGTCGACGACGGCTGCACGCACGTGCTGTCGCTGAGCACGTTCCCCACCGGCGGCTACTCGACCAAGCCGTCGCTGCTCGGCAAGCTCACCGCGCGGCAGCTCGACCGGGCGCGGAGAGGACTGGGCGCGCTGTACCTCGACCACGCGCGGAAGAAGTACGACGGCCTGCTCTGGCTGGCCTCCCAACGGGACGCGCCGAACGCCGATCCGCCGTTCGTGCTCGACCTCGCGCCGGCCAGTGGTGAGGACACCATCAGCCGGTGGGAAACCCGGCTGGGTCCGCTGGTCCACGCGGTCGAGCGGTCTTACGAAATGGTGTACACGACATTCCGGATGGGCGCGGGCGGTGAACGCGCTTCGGTTCGCGCGGTGCCGCGCTGGACCGTCGTTCCTGCGGAGTGACGGTCGACCTCACGGATTGACGGCCGACTCGGAACGGTGCTCGCGGGCCAGCAATTGCCCGATCTCGTCGTGCCGGAATCGGTAGGCCGCGCCGTCCTGCCGCAGGATCTCCAGGTTCTTCGCCCGTTCGAGGCAGGCGATCAACCGCAAAGGGCTCCGCTTCGCCGCCCACAGCAATGCGGAGGCGATGACGTACGAGCACCAAGGCGAGAAGCACAGGGCGAACACCAGTCCGATGCAGCCGCCCAGGGCAGCGCCGGACTGCCACGAGACGTTCGCCGCGTACTCGGCCAGCAGGCCGCTCACCCCGAGGCGCGCCGCGGCCAGGTGGAAGGCCCACATCACGATCGCCGAGGCGACGGTGGGCAGCACGAGGTAGGTCATCGCGACCGTGCGTGCCGAGCGGAGCGTGCTGACCGGGGTCGAGGCGACCGGTTTCGGCGTCGGCTCGCTCATCCACCTCACGTACCCGCCCGCGAGGCCGACCGCAAGCCCCGCGGTGAGGCCGTAGACCGACCCGACCACGGCTCCGTACTCCAGGCCGCTCCGGAAACCGCCCACGGCCCCGTAGCGCAGGGCGCCGATGAGCGTGCCGGCCAGGCCGATGCCCAACCCACTCACCACGCCCAGCGCCAGGTACGGCAGCAGGCGGCGTTCCCGCCGCGCGGTGGCGGGGTCCAGCGGCACGGGTTGGCGGGTCGGCCGGGCCACCTCGAGCCGGCGCAGCAGGACGCCCGCGATGAACACGCTGAAGCAGATGCCGAGCGCGGTCGTCAGCCCGCGCACCAGCGCGGCTTGGGCGTCCTTCTCCGTCCACTCGTGGGCGGCGGTGACGAACGCGGTGATCACCCCCGTGACGATGCTGCTCTTCAGCACCGCCTTGGTGGAGCGCTCGATGCTGCGCGCGGCGGCAACGGCCACGCCCATCGCGACCCCCAGCTCGGCGGCGACGAAGAGGGCGTCCACGGGGTGCAACATGGTCAGCGCGCCCGCGAGCACGGCGAGCCCGGTGGTCACGCCCGCCAGCGCGCCGCACCGCACCCCGCCGAGCGCGCCGCGGGTCAGGCCGATCGTCATGGCCAGGACCAGGCCGATCGTGATGCCTCGGGTGAGTCCTTCGGGGAAACCGCTGGTCAACAGGTAGACGAAGCCCGCCAGGACACCCGCGACGACCGACCACCAGGTGGCGGGCACGAACTCGTAGACCCGCCACCACTCGAACCTCGGCTTGCCGTCCGCCGCGACCAGGCGCAGCCAGCGCCGTGTGGGGTCCGCTCGCGACCCGGAGTCGCGCGGCGCCGGGTCCGCGTCGAGCTTGGCCAGCAGGTCCTCGATCAGGAGTGCCTTGATCCCCGCCTCGTCGAGGTGGTCGACGCGGCGCACGAAATCGGCCGGCCGCGCGTCGTCGTCGCCGTACTTGCTCCGCACGAGGGATGCGTAAAGGGGCACGGTCATGACCTCTTTGACCGGTGACGGGCCGGGCTGTTCGAGCAACCGGAACAGCGATCGCCACTTCTCCGGGCGGGTGGACAGGAGCCGTGAACCGGGTTCGACGGCATCCACGTCGTCACGCACGTCCGGGGAGACCCGATAAATGCGGAAAAGTCTGGTCCATCCCCTCTCGGGGTGGGACTCGGCCACGCCCGGCGCGGCCTCGTAACCGTCGTCGGCCTCGCTCAGGAAGTCGATCGCGTCCTCGACCGCCAACGGCCGCAAAACGACCTCGGTCGCGTTCAGGGCGCGCAAGCGCTTCTTCAAGGCGGGCCCGTAGTCCTCCGTGCGGCACGTGAGGACGAGCGAGGTCGCCTTCGGCAGGAAATCGTTGATCTGGTCCACGACGGCGCCGCGGTCGTGCTCGTCCACCTCGTCGAGACCGTCCAGGACGAAGGCCAGTCGCTTGGTCCGGATGAGTCGCGCGATGACGTTCGCGCCGTAGATCGGCGTGTTCTTCAAGAACGTGTAGTGGTCGCCCAGGGTGCGCACGACCCACGATCCGAAGCTTTCCGAAGCCGGGCTCCAACCGGACAGGCGCAACACGACCGGAACCGCGTCGGAACGCGCCCGCGAACGCAACAGCGCGAGCGCCAGGAACAACCCGAGAACCGATTTCCCGGACGCGGGCGCGCCGACGACGACGAACCGGCGGCGACCGGCCGGCGAGGACGAGTAGAGGTCGAGGATCGCCCGCTCGTACTCGCTGAGCGGTTCGGCGACCTCCTCGTCGGGCGGCCGTCGAGCGGCGGGAACGGCCGGTCCGCGGCGCCCGCGCCCGGCCACCTCCCACCTGATCTTCGCCGGCACGGTGTCGCGCAGGCCCTGCAGCCGGACCTCGTCCTCCAGTTGCTCGACGACGGCCTCGGCCAGCTCGCGCACCGCCAGGTCGAGCTGGTCGACCCGCGCCGTCTTCGCCATGCCGGGCAGGCTGTTCTGCAGCACCCAGAACAACGCGGAGAGCAGGGCCACAATCGCCGCGACGATGCTCGACACCTCGTCGGTCTTGCTGGTTCCGGCGAACACCCAACTGCCGATCAGAACCGCCAGGGCGCAACCGAGCACCGCCGCGGCGATCCGGTTGCGCACCATGGAACGAGACTAGCCGTGGAGCGCCTCCGGTTCGATCCGCCGATCGAACGAGAGGAGCTGCGCACGATGGTCCGGTGGCGCGGAAAGTTTTCGTGTTCCACCGCGTTCCGGAAAGCGGACGCGAATGCACGAAGTGATCTTGTAAAATTTCTTCGGGTGCGCTTATGGTGACTGGGTAAGAATTTTCCAAGTAGGCGTAGTATCGGTTTAATCTTGTCGTCGCGGCCAACTTTCGGCCCAACATCCTTGACGGTCCGGTCGGGGGTGTGCTGACACTGGTGCCACTTTGACGGCATGGCGCAGAACCGACCGAAGCGATGGCGACGCCCGACTTCCGATGTCGTCCCTCATTCGGCCCCAACGCGACAGCCAAGGCTTCCGGCTCGAATGCAGGTTGGTGCGCAAAACGGACATGAGGAGGGTCGACCACGTCATGGGCGCAGATCTCAACACGCAAGTGGGAAACCGGATCAAGCAACGCCGTGCTGTGGTGAAAATGGACCAGGCGGCCTTGGCGACCAAGTTGGACGTGCCCGTCTCAGTCGTGCGGGGCTGGGAGTCCGGCTCCCCCGAGGAGCCCCTCGACCTCACCGGCCTGGCCGGTGTCGCCGCCGCGCTGAGCACGAGCATCGCCGACCTGGTGCCCGCACCCGAGGACGACCTGACCGACGGGGTCCGGCTCCAGTTGCCCGAGGAGGACTCCAGCGTCGTCGGCAGGCGCGGCGGCATGGACTACTACGTCTACCGCTCCCTGGTGCGGAGCCCGTCGGTGCCCATGCTCGTCCCGCTCGTGGTGGACGTCCTGGTCGACGACCCGGAGCGGGCGGAGTTCAACGGCGGGCACGCCGCGCACGAGTTCATCTACGTCATGGAGGGCTCGGTCCACATGCAGTGGGGCGACGAGACCGCGCCGAAGACGGCGGACCTGCCCACTGGGGCGAGCATCTACATCAGCCCGCACGTCTCGCACACGTTCACGGCGCTGGGCGGGCGCAACGCCCGCCTGCTGTCCGTCAACTTCTGAGCACGCGACCAGGCGGGCCGCCGACACCGTTCGGCGGCCCGCCGGCGTCGCGCCACACCGGTTCCGGCCCGCACGACGAGGAGCACCGAGTGATCCGAGGGTTGCACCCGTCCTTCCGCGACGTCCTGGCGCGCGGCGGACTCGTGAAGGTCGCCGGCGCGCACAACGCGCTCGGCGCGGTGCTGGCCGAGAGGGCCGGTTTCCACGCGGTGTGGTCGTCCAGCTTCGAGGTCTCGGCGGCCCGGTGCCTGCCGGACGCGAGCCTGCTGACGATGACCGACTACCTGGAGGCCGCCGTGCACATGCAGCGGGCCGTGGGTGTCCCTGTCGTGGCCGACTGCGACTCGGGCTTCGGCAACGAGCTGAACTTCGCGCACCTCGTGCACGAGTACGAGGCGTCCGGGATCACCGCGGTGTGCGTCGAGGACAAGTTGTTCCCCAAGATGAACAGCTTCGTCGGCGAGGATCAGCGCCTGGTCGACGCCGAGGTCTTCGCGCGGCGGATCGCGGTGGCGAAGCAGGCGCAGCGCGGCGAGGACTTCCTGGTGATCGCCAGGACGGAGGCGTTCATCGCGGGCCTCGGGCTGGAGGAGGCGCTGCGGCGCTGCCACACCTACGCCGACGCGGGCGCCGACGCCGTGCTCGTGCACTCCAAGCAGAGCACCGAGGTCGAGGTCGCGGCGTTCCTCGCGCGCTGGGTGCGCGACGTCCCCGTGGCGGTGGTGCCGACGACGTACCCGGCGTGGCACGCCGAGGACGCGCACCGCGCCGGCGCCGCGATCGTCATCTACGCCAACCAAGGGCTGAGGGCGCAGGTCCTCGCCCTGCGCCACACCTTCGGCGAGATCGTCCGCGCCGGCCACACCGCCGGGGTCGAGTCGGGCATCGCCACCCTGGACGACATCTTCACCCTGCAAGGGCTGGAGGCCTGGCGGAAGCTGGCGCGCTGACACCCGGGCCCGTCCGTCCACATGGGACGAGGCGGGTGGCGTTCGAACCGCGCGTCAGGACGGCCAGTTGCCGAGGAGGGCGTGGAGCGCGTCGAGGGTCTTCGACCAGGACGCCTCGGTGTCGCGCGGGTGGTGCCGGAAGCCGCCCGCCGCTTCGAGGGCCGTGTAGCCGTGCACCGTGCTGTGGAGCAGGCGCACGGCGTCGGTCTCGGCCGGCTCGGGCAGGTGGTAGCCGCGCAGGATGGCGCGGGTCATCTCCGAGTGCCGGTCGGCCCGGCTCGTGGCCGCGATCTCCGGCGTCAGGTCGACCTGCATGGCGGCGTACCGGCCGGGGTGCTCCTTGGCGTAGTCGCGGTAGGCGTTGGCGAAGGCGACCAGGGCGTCCTTGCCCGCGCGCCCGGCCAGGGCGGAGGCAGCGCGGTCGGCGAGCTCGGCCAGCGCCAGCACCGCCACCCGTTCCCGCAGGTCCTGGGCGTTCTTGAGGTGCGAGTACAGGCTCGCGTCCTTGACGCCGAACCGGCGTGCGAGCGCCGACACGGTCAGGTTGTCGAAACCGACCTCGTCCGCCAACTCCGCCGCCGCCCGGACCAGGCGTTCGACGGTCAGCCCCGCGCGTGCCATGTCGTCCTCCCGGAACCTAGAGGCTCTAGGCTAGCACTTATACATTTGTCCCTGTCACCTAGCTGACGTAGCTTGGGTGCATGGAACCCGTAACCGAGCGCGAGATCCGCGCGTCGTTCGTCAACTGCACCAAGGGCGAGGCGAAGCGCCTGTCCGTGCCGGGTGACCTGTCCGAGCGGCCGTGGGACGAACTGGACTTCCTCGGCTGGCGCGATCCCGCGTCACCGCAACGCGCCTACCTGGTCGCCGCCTCCGGTGACGGGTTGGTCGGCGTGGCGCTGCGCCTGGCGTCCCCGCACGCCGGCCAGCCGCGGCGCACGATGTGCTCGCTGTGCCTGACCACACACCCGGGCGGCGGCGTCGCCCTGATGACGGCGCGCAAGGCGGGCCGCGAGGGTCAGCAGGGCAACTCCGTGGGCGCCTACCTCTGCGCCGACCTGGCGTGCTCGCTCTACCTGCGGGGCAAGAAGGACGCGGGCCCCGGCTCCCGGCTGCACGAGTCGCTCACGGTCGCGGAACTGGCCGACCGGACCGCCGTGAAGCTCAACAGCTTCCTCGCGCGCGTGACCGGCTGAGCATCGCTCGACGTTCCGATCCCGGCGTGCCGCAATCGAATTCTCGGTACCACCGCTCCGCCGGCATCGGCGATAGCCGATAGGTGGTCCCGGAGGGGGACGCGTGGCGGTGACCAAGCTGATGGTGTGCTTGGTCAATTCCCGCAAACACCAGGGGCGGTGTGTCGCGGGCATCGCGATCGGCCGTGGTGGTCCACAATGGACCTGTCCGGTCAGCGGTCGGCCAGGTCATGAGGTGTCGCCACTGGAGCGGCAATACCGCGGCGGAGCGGAACCCGGTCCTCGACGTCATCTCCGTGCCGCGGCGGAATCGCGTGGGACGAGTTATGCGGTTTCGAGGAGCGCCCCGACAACTTGAGGTGCGTCGCGCCCATCCGCTCTCCGGCAAGCTGTCGGAGGTCCAGGCCCGGTTTCGCCACAGTGCCTCGGCGTACGCGCTGAAAGTGACCGTTCCGGTGTACGAAGAGAGATTTCGGGCCAAATGGCTCGGAAAACACCGGCTGGATGAGGCATTGCTGACGGTGAGCCTCGCCGAGGCGTGCAACGGCTACTTCTACGAGCTGGTGGCGGCGGTCGTCGAGCGGTCCGGCGTCGGGTCCGGTGGCCGGTGACGATTCCGGGCGCGGTGTTCACGATCGGCCATTCCGTGCACGATCTCGCGAACCTGGTGCGGCTGCTCCGCCGTCACGACGCCGGCATCGAGTACGCCTTCCTCGGCAAGGAACTCGGAGCGCGCACCGAAGACCTGAGCTGCTACGTCGACGGACGGGTCCAGCACGACGTCCTGGCCAAGACACCGGACTTCGTCAGCGGGCTCGAACGGCTCCAGAAGGGGTCCCGGACCGAGCGGCTCGACGAGGCGCTGAGTCGTCAGGAGTCACGGATCGCGTACGTCAACGAAGAGCTTCGCGACGACGGGGTGACAGAGGTATGAACATCTACACCATCGGCTTCACCAAGAAGTCGCGGAGAGGTTCTTCGGCCTGCTGCGCGACTCGGGTGCGGTGGCCCTCGTCGACGTGCGGCTGAACGACGTGTCGCAATTGGCCGGTTTCGCCCAGCGTGACGACTTGAAGTACTTCCTCCGCAAGCTCTGCGGCATGTCCTGCACCCACCGGCCCGACCTGGCGCCGACGCAGGTCATGCCGTCCTGCTCTGCAGCGAGGACAAGCCCCGCCACTGCCACCGCCGGCTGGTCGCGGAGTACCTGGCGGAGCGCTGGGGCGGCGTCGCGGTCGAGCACCTGGTCCGAGCGGGCGCAGCCCCGGCGAGGTTCGCTGACGGAAAAAGTGAGTTGTCGTCGGCATCCCCGGAGGTAGGGTTGGCGTGTTCGGGGCGCCGTTGCCTCTTTGTCGCGCCCGTCTTTTCCTCTGGGGGATCCACGCATGACTTCCGCAGGTGTGTCCGACGCCGTGACGTCGCCGCCCGCGCTCACCCGCGCCGACCGCGCCGTGATCGGCGTGCTGCTGGTGGCCACGTTCGTGGTCATCCTGAACGAGACCATCATGGGCGTCGCACTGCCCGTGCTGCTCACCGAGCTCAACGTGACCGCCGCCGTGGGCCAGTGGCTCACCGCCGGCTTCCTGCTGACCATGTCGGTGGTCATCCCGATCACCGGCTACCTCATCCAACGCGTGACCACCCGCACGCTCTACGGCGTGGCGATGGGCCTGTTCAGCGCGGGCACGTTGCTCGCCGCGCTGGCTCCCGGCTTCGAAGTGCTCCTCGCGGCACGCGTCGTGCAGGCCTGTGGCACGGCGATCATGCTGCCGTTGCTGATGACGACCGTCATGACGCTCGTGCCGCCGGCCCGCCGCGGCGCGGTGATGGGCAACATCTCCATCGTCATCTCCGTCGCGCCGGCCATCGGGCCGACGGTGTCCGGCGTGGTGCTGGACCTGTTCAGCTGGCGCGCCATGTTCTGGGTCGTGCTGCCGATCTCGGTGACCGCGCTGGTGCTCGGCCTGCGCTGGGTCACCCGCATCGGCGAGGCGAGCAGCGCGCCGATCGACATCCTGTCGGTCGTGCTGTCGGTGTTCGGTTTCGGCGGCCTGGTCTACGGCCTGTCGAGCATCGGGCACACCGGCGGCGGGGCGTCCGCCACGCTGTGGGCGTCGCTCGCGGTCGGCGTGGTCGGCATCACGGCGTTCGTGCTGCGGCAGGTGCGACTGCAGCGGGACGAACGGGCGCTGCTGGACCTGCGGACGTTCGCCTTCCGCACGTTCACGCTGGCCAGCGCGCTGATGATGGTGATGATGGGCCTGCTGCTGGGCGTCGTCACGATCCTGCCGATCTACACCCAGAACGTGCTGGCGCTCGACCCGCTCGCCACCGGCCTGCTGCTGCTGCCGGGCGGTCTGCTGATGGGGCTGCTGTCGCCGTTCGTCGGCCGGCTCTACGACCGGGTGGGTCCGCGCGTCCTGCTCATCGTCGGCACGGTCGCCACCAGCGGCTCGCTGTGGTTCGCCACGACGTTCGACGAGGGCACGCCGACGCCGCTCGTGCTGGTGTTCCACCTCGTGCTGAGCCTGGGCCTGGCGTTCTCGTTCACGCCGCTGTTCTCCTCCGGCCTCGGCGCCCTGCCCGCCCGGCTCTACTCGCACGGCAGCGCGATCTTCAGCACGACCCAGCAGCTCGCCGCCGCGGCGGGCGTGGCGTTGCTGGTCAGCGTGATGAGCGCGCGTGCCGCCGAGCTGGCCACGGCCGGTGAGGCGAAGGTCGGCGCGGAGATGGGCGGCATGCACGCCGCGATCCTGCTGGCGGCGATCCTGTCGCTGGTCGCGGTGGTCGGTTCGTTCATGATCAAGGCGGGCAAGGCGGAAGACGCCCCGCACTAGCGAACGGCGGGGGGGGGG
>NZ_JAJHUO010000035.1:0-3047 GCF_020859565.1 Saccharothrix luteola
CGCAAACGCTGGACCATGCGGTGGAAGGCCGCCCTCAACGCCTTCGACATCGCCTTCGACGGCCGCCTGGCCGCCGGACGCAAGTAACCCACCTCACCCTGAGTTACACCGCTCGTTTGACAGACCCCGTCCGCCAAGCCTGCCCGGCTTCGACCAGCCTATGGCACCCGAACCCATGTCAAATCGGGCCTCGGTGGGTTGGTTGCGGGTCCGTTGTGGGTGGTGGGGTGATGGTGTTGGTGGTGGTGCGGCAACCGGTGGGTTACGAGACTTCGGTGGCTCGGATCGGGCTGGGTTGGTTGGGGCGGTCGGTGTGAACGTTTCGGCTGAAGGTGGTCGTGGTGGGTGGGGCTGCGGCAATCGGACGTGCTGGCTGGTGTGGGTGGCGGTGTCGCGGTCCTCGTCGGACGGTTCCCGTCTTGCGTTGTTGCGGAGCGAAGAAGTTGCGGTCCGGTCACGCAGGCTTCCCACTCCTTGACACAGTGCTGTGGCCCGCGACACAGTACCGCCGATTTTGAGCGGTCAAATGATCGGTGGAGTATTCGGACGGGTGCGCTCCGTCACCGCGACGACACGAGTACGAAACCAGCGCGAACGGCACCGCACCAGCTCGAATCGGGGGAGGGGGAGCAGGCCATGGCGCGTCCCGGTGGCCCGGTGACGATCCGCCAGGTGGCGCTGCACGCCGGTGTCTCCCGCCAGACCGTGTCCAACGTGCTCAACGCACCCGACCGGGTGGACCCGGCCACCCGCCGGCGAGTCCGGGCCTCCGTCGAGGCCCTCGGCTACCGGCCCAACCGCAACGCGCGCAACCTGGCCGCCCGCCGAGCCGGCCTCATCGGCTACTGCGTCCCGGTCACCAACACGCCGAGCTCGTTCATGGACCGGTTCCTGCACCTGTTGACCGCAGAGGTGGAAGGATCCGGCCGCCATGTGCTGCTGTTCACCAGCGCGACCAACACCGCCGGTGCGGTCGACGCCTACGCCGACCTGGTGGCCCAACGCGCCGTGGACGGCTTCGTGCTGGCCAACACCGTCGACCAGGACCCGCGCCACCAGTGGCTGGCCGATCACGACGTGCCCTTCGTGTCCTTCGGGCGCACGGGGAACGACGACCAGCCCGGCCCGTGGGTCGACCTCGACGGCGCGGCCGTCTGCCACCGGCTCGTCGACCGCCTGCACGACCTCGGCCGCAGTCGCATCGCGTTCGTCGGCGGGCGTGGGACGACGGCGCAGAACCTCGAACGGCTGCGTGGCTGGAAAGCCGGCTGCACCGCGTTCGACCTGCCCGCGGACCGGCTGGTGTTCGCGGAGGCCGACACCGTCGAAGCGGGCGGGGTGGCGATGCGAGACCTGCTGGACTCCGAAGTGATACCGGACGCGGTGATCGCGGTGAGTGATCCACTTGCGGTAGGTGTGCACCGTGAAGTGCGCCGCCAGGGGCTCCGGCCGGGGACGGACGTCGCGGTGACGGGTTTCGACGACTCGCCGTTGGCCTCTGTTGTGGACGGTGGTCTCACCTCGGTGCGGCAACCCGTCGAGAGGTTCGCCCGCACCGTGGTGGACCTCCTGGAGAGCACCACCGGTGCGAACGGCGATCGGGGCGTGTTGCTGCCGGGCGAGATCATCAGCCGCGGCAGCGCCCCGATCCGCTTGACAGAGCAAGACCTGAACGAATGGGAGTCTCGGTAATGGGCGTTCGGACAACGGCGGCGCGGGCAACCGCGGCGCTGGGTGTGGCGGTCCTCCTCGCGTCGTGCGGCAGCGGAGGGGACGAAGGCGGCGAGCAGCCCAGCGGTGCGCTCGAAGGTCGGGGCGAGATCACCTTCGCCACCGGCAAGGACACCTCCGGCAACATGCAGAAGCTCGTCGACGAGTGGAACGCCTCGCACGCGAACGAGCAGGTCCGGATCATCGAACTGCCCGAGTCCGCGGACGCCCAGCGCCAGCAGATGGTGCAGAACGCGCAGGTCAAGTCCGACGCGTACACGATCCTCAACCTCGACGTGGTGTGGACGGCCGAGTTCGCGGCCAACCGGTGGGTCGTCGAACTGCCCGCCAAGGAGTTCGAACTGGACAAGTTCCTCCAGCCCGCGGTGAAGACCGCGCAGTACCGCGACAAGCTCTACGCCGCGCCGGTGTACTCCGACGGCGGCCTGCTGTACTACCGCAAGGACCTGCTCGACGCGGCGGGCCAGAAGCCGCCGAAGACGTGGGCCGAGCTCACCACCGCCTGCCAGGCGGTCAAGGCGACGCAGCCCGCGATCGGCTGCTACGCCGGTCAGTTCGAGAAGTACGAGGGCCTCACGGTCAACTTCGACGAGGCCGTGCACTCCGCGGGCGGCGACGTGGTCGACTCCGCCGGCAAGGCCGCGGTCGACTCGCCCGAGGCGAAGGCCGGTCTGGACACCCTGGTCACCGGGTTCCAGCAGGGCATCATCCCGGAGAAGGCCATCACCTACAAGGAAGAGGAGGGCCGCCGCGCGTTCCAGGCGGGCGAGCTCCTGTTCCACCGCCAGTGGCCCTACCAGTGGAACCTGGCCGGCAAGACCGACGGTTCCTCGCAGGTCGCCGGCAAGTTCGACGTCGCGCCCCTGCCCGGCCTCAACGGCCCCGGCAGCTCCACCCTCGGCGGCCACAACTTCGCCATCTCCGCGTTCGGCAAGAACAAGGCCACCGCGCTGGACTTCATCAAGTTCTTCACCAGCGAGGCCTCGCAGCGCTCCAACCTGCTGGCCACCTCGCAGGCGCCGACCCTGGCGAGCCTGTACGAGGACGCCGAGCTGATCAAGCAGTTCCCGTACCTGCCGACGCTGAAGGAGTCGATCCTCTCGGCGAAGCCGCGCCCGCAGGCCGTCCGCTACGGCGACGTCACGCAGGCGATCCAGGAAGCCGCCTACGCCGCGTTGACCGGCGCGAAGACCAGCGACGTGGCGCTGAAGGAGCTGCAGACCAAGTTGCAGGAGTTGCTCAAGTGACTTTCCCCGTCGTGGGGGGGGGGGGGGGCGGGCCCCCCCCCCCGGGGGGGGTGGGGGTGGTGTGGGCGG
>NZ_JAJHUO010000035.1:3057-67962 GCF_020859565.1 Saccharothrix luteola
TGCCCCCCCCCGCTTGGGTGGTTCTGCCGACGGGGCCCGGGCCGGGGGGGGGGGGCCCCCCCCCCCCCCCCCCCACGGGTGCGGGTTTCCTGTTTCGTCGCCGATCGCGGAAGGGAGGGCCCTTGCCGTCTGACATCAGCTCCGCAGGCATCGCCCGAGTCGCCCCGAGCTGCGACTCGACCAGCCGCGAGGATGTTCTTCGCCGCGTTGAGGTCCCGATCGTGATGGGTGCGGCAGGCATGACACGTCCAGTGCAGGACAGGCAGTTCCGGTTCGGCGAGCACTTCCCCGCAAGTCGAGCATCGCTTGGTCGACGGGTACCAGCGGTAGATCACCGCGAGGGTGCGCCCGGCGTGGGCGGCCTCGTGCTCGAGTTGGCGGCGGAACCCGCCCCAACCCGCGTCAGCGATGGCGCGTGCCAACCTGCGGTTGCGGACCATGGTCCCGACCGCCAGATCCTCGATCGCGATCAGGTCTGCCGACCGCACCAGGTTGGTGCTGGTGCGGTGCAGGAAGTCGTGCCGGGCGTTGCGCACCTTCCGGTGGGCACGGGCGACCTTGGCCTTGGCCTTGCGCCGGTTGTTCGACTCCCGTTGAGAGCGGGCGAGTCTGCGCTGGTGGCGGGCGAGGTTCCGCGCCTTGCGATCCAGGTGACGCTGGTTGGCGACCCGGTCTCCGTCGCTGGTCACCAGGAAGTACCGCAAACCGAGGTCCGCGCCCACGTCGTGCCCGGTGGCAGGCAGCGATTTCGCCTCGTCGGTGTCGACGGCGAAGGTCACGTACCAGCGGCCGTCCGGGTCACGGGAGACCACCGCCATCGTGGGGTGCAGAGCGGTGACGTCCACTTGGTCGAAGGACCAGGTGGAGTCCGATGGCGCGGACGTCTTGGCCGGGCCGGCGAAGAAGTTCCGGAACGCCACATGCTGGTGACGGAGGGTCTGTTGCAACGGCACCGACGACACCTCGGACAGGAACGCCAGACCCTCGGTCTGCTTCCACGCCGTCAGCAGGGCGTCGGTCTCCCGGTACGACGTTCGCTTGCCCTCGACGCGGCAACGGCGGTCGCGTTCGGCCAGGGCCTTGTGCCACACGAGGCGCACACAGCCGAACGTCCGGTTCAGCATCGCGGCCTGCTCTGGAGTCGGATAGGCGCGGCATCGGTACGCCGTTCGCACGCAGATCAGCACACTGAAGGAGTAACGATGAGTGCGAATCCGGTTGGTCGGCCTGCGCGCCGCCCATCTGAACCGTTTTCGCGTTACTGGGGCGACCCAGGCGGGCGAATTCCTCGCCGAAGCGCAGACCCTGGTCGTACCCAGGAGACCGAGTGACGGCGGTCGCTCGCCGCGCCCGGGGCGCGACCTCGGGCGCGGGGCGACTCGCCGCGGCGCTCTTGTCACCGACGTTCATCGTGCTCGGCCTCGTGGTCGGGTACCCGCTGGTGGCGGCGCTGCGCGAGTCGGTGTTCCGGGAGGGGACCGACCTCGACGAGAGCGGCTTCATCGTCGAGGGCGCGCGTTTCGTCGGTGTCGACAACTACACCGCGATCTTCGTCGGCGAGTCCGCCGCCCGGTTCTGGAACGCGTTCGGCAACACCACGGTGTTCACCGTCATCACGGTCGCCCTGGAGGTGCTGCTCGGCGTCGGCATGGCGCTGGTGATGCACCACGCGATCCGCTGGCGCGGCATAGTGCGGGCCAGCATCCTGGTGCCGTGGGCCGTGCCCACCGCGGTCTCGGCGCTGCTGTGGCGCTGGATCTTCCAGGCCGACGGCGTGGCGAACGCGTTGATCGGGCAGCAGGTCCTGTGGACCACCGAGGGCTGGCAGGCGAAGTTCGCGGTCATCCTCGCGGACGTGTGGAAGACCGCGCCGTTCGTCGGCCTGCTGGTGCTCGCGGGGCTGCAGATCATCCCGAACGACGTCTACGAGGCCGCACGCGTCGACGGCGCGTCGGCGTGGCGGCAGTTCTGGCAGATCACGCTCCCGCTGGTGAAGCCGGCGCTCCTGGTGGCCGTGCTGTTCCGGGTGCTGGACGCGCTGCGCATGTTCGACCTGCCGTTCGTGCTCATCGGCAGCCGCAAGGAATCGGTGGAGACGCTGTCCATGGTGGCCTTCGACGAGGCGTCGAGCCTCAGGTTCGGCCCCGCCGCCGCGTACGCGACGATATTGTTCGTCTACGTGGCCGTCACGGCCCTGGTGTTCGTGCGGTTGCTCGGCGCGGACGTCATCGGCGCCGCTCGGGAAAGGTCGCGAAAATGAGCGCCACGACCCAGACCAGCGGCAACGGCACGCTGTGGAAGCGGGTGCTGACGTTCGGCGGGCTCGGGCTGATCCTGGTCTACTGCCTGGCGCCGTTCTACTGGATGGCGGTGTCGGCGTTCCGCCGCCCGTCCGACCAGTTCGAGCTGACGGCGCTGCCGATGCCGTTCTCGCTCGACAACCTGACCGCGGTCTTCTCGCCCGCCGTCGGGTTCGGCCGGTCGCTGCTCAACAGCCTGGTCGTCGCGGGCGTCACCACGATCCTCACGCTGATCATCGGCGTGTCGGCCGCGTACGCGCTGGCCCGGCTGCACTTCCGGTTCAAGAACGCGGTCGCGGCGCTGATCATCGCCACCTCGATGTTCCCCGGCATCTCCCTGCTGGTGCCGCTGCTGGCGTTGTTCACCGACATCGGGTGGATCAACACCTACCAGTCGATGATCGTGCCCAGCCTGTCGTTCGCGCTGCCGCTGGCGGTGTGGAACCTGACCGCGTTCTTCCGGCAGATGCCGGAGGAGTTGGAGCAGGCGGCCATGATCGACGGCTGCACGCGTGCCCAGGCGTTCCGCAAGGTCATCCTGCCGCTGGCCGCGCCCGGCATCTTCACCACCGCGATCATCACGTTCATCGCGGCGTGGAACGAGTTCATCATCGCTTTGTCGATGGTCAACGACAGCACGATGCAAACTGCTACCGTCGCGATCTCCCGGTTCACCGGGGCGTACGGTTTCGACCAGCCGTTCGGCACGCAGATGGCCGCCGGCGTGATCGTGACCGTGCCGCTGGTCGTGGTGGTGCTGCTGTTCCAGCGGAGGATCATCGCAGGCTTGACCGCAGGTGGCGTCAAGTAGCCGCCTGGCGGTGTCAACGGCCGGTCGCCACGTGATGGGAGAGCCGTGGCGACCGGCCAATTAACTGCCCTGCCGGGTGATGACCCGGTCAGGGGAGGCGCCACTGCTGGGCGCCGGTGCCGTTGCAGTCGTGGATCTGCAGCTGGACGCCGTTGACGGCGTTGCTGTTCGGCACGTCCAGGCACTTCCCGGACGGCGGGTTCACCAGCGTCGACCCCTTGGGCCACCACTGCTGCGCGCCCGTCCCGTTGCACGTCCACAGCTGCACCTTGGCGCCGTTGGTCCGCGAACTGCCGCTGACGTCCAGGCACCGCCCGAGCGCCCGCACCGTGCCGTCCGGGGCGAGGGTCCACTGCTGGGCGGCCGAGGAGTTGCAGTCCCACAGCCGCACGGGCGCGCCGTCGGTCGGGCCCGCCGGCTCGCCGTCCACGCACTTGCCCGCCAGGCCGACCACGGCGCCGGATCGCGCCGGGTTCGGACCGACGTCGAACGACGGCGGCGCGTCGGCCGGGGCGCTGCCCCAGGTCGAGGCCGTCGCGCCCAGGCTGAAGTCCAGCGCGCCGCCCGACGCGACGAAGGACGCGGGCAGCCACGGCTTGGTGGACGCCACACCGTCGACCCGCAACGACTGGACGTACTTGACGGTGTCCGAGGCGTTCGGGGCCGTGATCGCGATCGTGGCGCCGTTGCCGCGTCGGATGGTCGTGGTCGGGAACTGCGGGCTGGCCAGCACCAGCTCGGCCCGTCCCGGCGCCTGCGGGTACAGGCCCAGCGCCGCCCACACCGCCCACGACGACATCTCGCCCAGGTCGTCGTTGCCCACGATGCCCTCGGGTGTGGGCGGGAAGAGGGACGTCAACGCCCGCCGCACCACGTCCTGGGTCTTGTGCGGCGCGCCGGCGTAGGCGTAGGCCCAGGGCGTGTTGAGCGTCGGTTCGTTGCCCAGGTACGCGTACGGCTTCTTCGGCCCGGCGTTCAGCTCGGTGAAGAAGGTGTCCAGCCGTGCGGTGACGGCCGCGTTGCCGCCCATGGCGTCGAACAGCCCGCGGTGGTTGTACGGCACCATCCAGGTGTACTGGGCGGCGTTGCCCTCGACGTACTCGTTCTCCTGCGTCGGGCTGAACCCCGGCCACGTCAGGTCGGTGTTGCGCGGTTGCAGGTACTTGCTGCCCGAGTGGAACAGGCTGCGCCAGTTCTGCGCCCGCCGGAGGAAGGTCTCGGCGGTGCCCGCGTCGCCCAGCCGAGCCGCGAACTGGGAGATGGCGAAGTCCGCGCTGGTGTACTCCAACGTGGTCGCGGCCGAGCCCCACACGTCGCCCAGGCCCGTCGGCACGTAGCCGTAGTCGTTGAACTGCAACCACCCCGGGCGCTGGCGGATGTCGTTCACCCCGGCCACCATGCGGCGCAACGCGTCCGCCGTGTCGAAGCCCGTGCCGCCGAACGCGTGCGCGGTCGACACGATGATCGCCATCGGGTCGCCGTTCATCACGCCCGTGCCGCCGTTGGCGACCGTCCAGCGGTCGAAGTACCCGCCCTGGGCGGCCTGGTTCACCGCGGATCGCGCGATGTCGGCGGCTTCCGCCGGTCCCAGCAGCGCGATCAGCGCGATCTGGGACCGGTAGACGTCCCAGCCGGAGAAGTTCGCGTACTGCGTCCTCGCGGTCGTGTGCGTCTGCCGGTCGAAACCGGTGTACTGCCCGTTGACGTCGCTGAACACGTTGGGGTGCAACAGGGAGTGGTACAGCGCGGTGTAGAGCGCGCGGAGCTGGGTCGACGTGCCGCCGGTGACGTCGATCCGGCCGAGCCAGGAGTTCCACGCGGCGCGCGCGGCGGTGCGGACGTCGTCGAACGACCGCGTGCCGGTCTCGGCCGCGAGGTTGGCCTTGGCGTTGTCCAGGCTCACGAACGAGATGCCGACCCGGGCGGTGACCGTCGTGGCGTTGAACGAAACGAACGCCGACGCGGCGAGCGGCCGCACGTCCTGCGCGGTGGCGGACGGCGCGGGCACGTGCTGCGTCCCGGCGGTCTTGGGCGAGGCCGGGACGCTGCCGGGGCTGCTGCCCTCGACCGCACGGCCGTCCGGCGTGACCAGGCCGTTCGCGATCGTGGCGGTGGAGGCGAACGGCTGGTCGAAGGTCACGTGGAAGTGCAGCCGGTACCGGTTGCCCGCGCCGCAGAACCCGCCGCTGTCGGTGTAGCCGGACAGGCTGTCGGTCCCGATGGTGATCGAGCCGGTGGCCGAGTTGAACGCACGGGCGGCGTCGACGCTGAGCGAGGCGCGCCGGCCGGCCGGGTAGGTGAAGCGGGCCACGCCCGACCGCTGATTGGCGGTCAGCTCGCTGCGGATGCCGTTGTCGAAGCGGACCGAGTAGTAGCCCGGTGACGCCTGCTCGTCGGCGTGGGTGAACGTGGAGTAGGCCGTGGGCGTCGTGCCGAGGGACGGCATGAACGGCACGGTGCCGAAGTCGCTGCACCCCGGGCCCGACAGGTGCGTGAGGCTGAAGCCGCGGATCCGGTTGTCGTCGTAGTGGTAGCCGCCGTGCTGGTGGGTCACCGTGTCGGGGCTCCACTGGAGCATGCCGAACGGCGCGACGGCGCCGGGGAAGGTGTTGCCCGCGCCGCCGCCGTGCCCGAAGTCGGGGCCGCCGGGCTTGGTGCCGACGAACGGGTTGACGTGCTGCGCGGGATCGGTGATGGCGTGCGCCGTGCCGGCGTGGACCGGGACGGCGAGCGCGGCGAGGGTGAGCGCGGCGACAGCCGCGGAGCGGAGACGCATCTGAACCTCCGGCAGGGGTAGGAGGCCTGACAACGTTGTCAGGCCTTGATTCTCCCATCGGAGGTCCAGACCAGGAACCCGCTGCGCGGGGGAACGGCGCTGGGCCGGTGTTGTCCACCGGACACGCTCACTGAATGCGAAAGCCTTTATAGTTTCAGTGTAGACAAAAACCAATCACCCTCGCACCGCGTCTGGCAGCCGCAAGCCCTGAGGCACCGAAACGCCGGCCGGCCACAGCTCGACCGCCGACTCGGGGTCGACCCCGGAGAGGTCGACCCCGGAGAGGTCGACGACCCCGCCGGCGAACGCGGCCGCGGCGAACGACAGGCGGCCGGTGATCGTGGCGTCGGCGAAGGTGACCCGGCCGGCGTCGGTGAACGTCGCGCCGGAGAAGTCACCGCCGTCGAAGACCGCGCCGGTGAAGTCGAAGTCGTGGCCGCGCCAGGTGCGCGGGTCGTCGTCGGCGAGGTGCAGGTTGTCGCGGATGAGCCGGATGACGGTGAGCCGGACGTGGCGCTCCTGACCGGGGTCCCGCTGCGCGGCGTCGGCGGTGCCGTAGGGCTGGCGCAGGTAGGCGCAGAGCACGTCGATGCAGCCCTGGCGCGCTTCCGGCGCGTCGTTCGCCAGTGCCGCGAACGCGTAGACACCGGCGACGCGCACCGAGGCGTCGGGCGCGCCCAGCAGCTCGGCCGCTTTGGCGTAGCGGTCGAGCAGCACCTTCGCGTCCTCGCGGTGGGAGTCGACCTCGTTGAGGCGCTGCCTCCGGTAGGCGACCGTCAACGCCACGACCGCGCCGACGCCGCCGACCACGGTCAGCACGACCTTCACGGCGTCGAGCCGCTCCTGGACACCGGTCGGTCGTCCCAGCACGCCCACAGGACCACCCCCACTCCCGCCGCGGCCGCCGCCAGCAGCAGGGTCCCGTGAACGAGCAGCGGCATCGCCGCCGAGATCGCCGCAGCCACCAGGGCGAAGACCCACACCGCCCAGTGCCGCCCGACCCACTGGCCACCTGCCACCGCCGCCTGCGCCCACCACCGGGGCGCCAGGCTCACGACCGCGGCGATGAGGGACGCCGCCGCCAGCCCGTGCCGCAGTCGCGGTCCCCGGCGGAAACCGAGGACGGCCCGGCTCACCTGTAAGGGTTGCTCGCTCATGACGTCATGGTGGCGCAACCGACCGCGTGCCGACCCGAACGCCGCCCGGTGGTCCGTTCGTCAGCCGATCGGCGCGGGGGAGTTGGCTTCCGGGACCAGGATCCTCGGTGTGCCGGAGCCGTCCGCCGGCACCGCCCACACGTCGTTGACGCCGTCGTCGCGCTGGATGCCGTAGGCGACGGTCGTCTGGTCGATCCAGGTCGGCTGGTCGTCCACGCTGCGGGTCTCCGCGAGCGGCGTGGCGGTCAAGGTCCCCAGGTCCATCGTCGACAGGCGCCAGCCCTGCTGCGGGTCGCCGTTCACCGCCGCTTTGTAGGCGATGAGCTTCCCGTCGGGGGAGAGGGACGGGCACTCCACGTTGTCCGCGATCGACCGGAGGGTGCGTGCGGCGAAGTCGCCTTCCACCAGGTAGCGGTGCCCGCCGGTGGACATGGTGGCGTAGAAGCGGTTGTCGTCGGCGGTGAAGGTGACGCCCCAGAAGTTGCGGTCGACGGCGGTGGCGGGCGTGCCGTCCACGGTGGCGGTGAACTCCTCCAGCGAGGTGACGAGGGCGCCGGTGGCCGTGTCCAGGATCCCGGTGCTCGTGGAGAAGCCGTTGGCCGCGTACGAGTGACCGTCCACGAACAACGTCCACGCCACCATCCGGCCGCTCGGCGACACGCGCGTGCGGTTGGGGAACCCGGTCAGCGGCACCGTCCGCACCTCCTTCGACCCCGCGTCCAGCACCGCCAGCTCACCCGCCTTGAACGCGCCGACCGGCCGCAGGCACGAGGTGGTCCCGCCGGCGCTGTAGACGCGGTCGCACCGCTGCTCGGTCACTTCGCGCGGCCCGCTCGGATCGGACCGCGACACCGTGGACAGCCTGCCGTTGGTCAACACCACCAACCGCGGCCCGTCGACCGAGGTGGACGCCACCTCGTCGGACCCCGAGCCGGACCACGCGGCGTACCCGACCGCGACACCCGCCAGCAGCACGGCGACCAGCGCGGTGATCAGAAGACGTGCCCGAGTGGTCATGAACGGCGTCCCAGGAGTGCGACGGTGGCGGCCAACGTGAGCGCGACGCCCGCGGCGGCCAGGCGGGTGGCGGCCTCCGGACCCCAGAACTGCCAGGCCAGGCCGAACAGCACGGACGAGCCGAGGTACGCCAAAGCCTGTCCACTTTGGATCAACGCGATGCCGGTCGTGCGCAGCCGCTCCGGCAGCAACGGACCGGCCAACGCCATCAGCACGCCGTCCGTGGCCGCGTAGAACACCCCGTACAGCGCGACCACCAGCACGACCAACCCCCACCCGCCGAACGGCCCGAACACCAGCAGGTACACCGCGCCCAGCGCCACGTACCCGCCCAGCATCACCGGCAGCCGGCCGACCCGGTCGGCCACCGCGCCCAGCGGCGCGGCCAGCAGCAGGTAGACCAGGCTCGTGCCGACGGCGAGCAGCGGGAACCAGCCGATCGACAAGCCTTCGCGCTTCTGCAGCAACAGGTACACGAACCCGTCGCCGATCGTGGCCAAGCCCAGCAGCGAGGCGGCGAGCACGACCCGTCGCACGCCGGCGTCGCGCCACAACCCGCCGATCGCCTTGACCCGCACCGGTTGCGACGCCACGGCCGACCGGTGGTCGCGCACGAACAGCAGCAGGATCACCACACCCAGCGCGGCGATGCAGAAACTGGTCATGAACACCGAGTCGAACGACTCACCGGCCAGCGCCAGCACGGCCAGGGCGACCAGCGGCCCGGCGAACGCGCCCATCCCGTCCATCGCCCGGTGCACGCCGAACGCCCGGCCGAGGTCGCCGGCGGGCGTCGACAACGTGATCAGCGCGTCCCGCGGTGCGGTGCGCAGTCCCTTGCCCGCCCGGTCGAGCGTGATCACCGCGCCGAGCGCGGCGGTGGAGCTGCCCGCCAGCAACAACCCGAGCTTGGCCACGGCCGACAGGGCGTAGCCGAACCCGGCCACGCCCTTGCGCCGGTCGGTCCGGTCGGCGAGGTAGCCGCCGACGAGTCGGAGCAGGGTGGTGGCCCCGGTGTAGACGCCGTCGATGACGCCGTAGGCGGCGGGGCTGAGCTGGAGCCCGACGACGAGGTAGAGCGGCAGGACGGCGGTGACCATCTCGGACGAGACGTCGGTGACGAGGCTGACCGCGCCGAGCGCGAAGACGTTGGCGCTGATGCCCTTCCAGCCGGCGGTCTTGGGGCGGGTGATCGTGGACAGGTACACGGCGCACCTCCGGGGACGGCAGGCGCCGCGCCCGGTCGGGGGACGGCCGGGCGCGGCGGTCGGTGGGGGTCAGTGACAGGCGGTGGTGCCGCTGTCGGTGAACGTCTGGCCCGCCACGGGCACGAACTGCCAGTCGAAGCTGGTGCTGTGCAAGGTCAGCTTCAGCACGCCGTACGCGGTGCTGTTGCGGACCTCGCTGTTGGCGCGGATCGTGCCGAAGCCGTAGTGGCTGGCGCCACCCATGCCCGCGACGAACGTGCGGATGCCGCGGGCGTTGTCGAGGCCGCCGTTGGGGTTCTGCGGCGCGAACCGCTCGTACTGGTGGTTGTGGCCGAACAGCACCACGTCGGCGTTGTGGTCGTACAGCGCCTGGAACAGCGGGCGCGTCGCCGTGGACGGCGAGTGGTTGGCGCCCGAGGTGAACAGCGGGTGGTGCCAGTACGCCGCCGTGCACGGCTTGGTGCTCGCGGCCAGGTCGGCGCGCAGCCACTGCTCCTGCGCGGAGCCCGCCGCCATGCTGATGTTGGAGTTCAGCGACACGACGTGCCAGTTGCCGAGGTCGTAGGAGTAGTAGCCGCGCCCGGACGGGCCCGCCTGCGCGCCGAAGTAGTCGTAGTAGCCGGTCGCGCCGCTGGTGCCGTAGTCGTGGTTGCCGGGCGAGGGCCGGGTGCGGGCCTTGTGCCTGCCCCAGGTCGGGTCGTAGTAGTTCGCGAACTCCGAGGCGGTGCCGCTGTTGTAGACGTTGTCACCGGTGGTGAAGACCGTGCCGGGGATGGTGTCGAGCAGCGCGGCGGTGGCGCTGTCGCCGGAGCCGGAGTTCGAGATGTCGCCTACGCCGACCAGCACGGGGTCGCCGCTGGGCGGGGCGGTGGTGGTCGTGGTGGTGGTGCCGGTGGTGACCACGAGCTGCGGCGCGGTCGCGCCGGTCTCCCGCGAGTCGTAGTCGGCGCCGTCGGTGCTGGTGGAGGTGACGCCGAAGCTGAACGTGCCGTTGGCCCGCACGTGCGCGGTCACGTCGACCTCGTACCAGGCGTTGCGGGCGACGGAGCCGAGGGTGTCGAGCGTGGCGCCGTCGATGGCGGGCTGGTTGTTCCAGGTCACGCCGGTCTCGGACCAGGTGGTGTTCGTCATGGCGCGGAACGTGCCACCGGCCGGGCTGGTCGAGCCGGAGACGTCGTCGGTGTGCAGGCGCAGCGTGGCGCTGCCGACCGTGCCCGAGACGCCGGAGACGGTGAACTTGAGGAACATCCGCTTGATCGGCGAGCCGTCCACGCCGAGCTGGCCGGAGGTCCCGTAGTTCGTGCCGGTGACGGAGTTGTCGACGTGGGTGTCGGCGGTGGGGGTGAACGTCGTGGTGGCGGCCGAGGCCGTCGGCACGTGTCCGGAGTTGGCGATGGCGGTGAGGGCGGCGGCGGTGACGACGCCGACGGCGAGCAGGGCGAGGGGAGCTCTGCGTCCTGACATGCGAAACCCTTCGTTCTTCGAACGACGGCAATGAGGGCTTCGCAGACAGTAGGGACGTGCGGACACTGTGTGGTGATGGTCGGGCGGCCGGCCGGTGAACGACCGGCGAACCGCTCACACGTACATCACTGATGGGTGTATCCGGCCGGGAGCACCCCGGCCCTCAGTGGAGCTCTGCCGCCGCCGCGCGGAACACGGCGGCGGCGACGCGGGCCAGCGGCGGCGAGTCGAGCTTCCACTGCTGCCAGTGCAGCAGCACGTCCACGGGCCGGTCGGGGGCCAGGTGCACGAGCCTGCGGTGCGCGGCGATCTGGTGCTCGGTCAGCAGCGCCCACCCCGCGCCCGCGCCCACGGCGTCCTCGAACACGTGGCCGTCGGGCAGGTGGTGGCGGCGCGCGGAGGCGTTGTGGCCGGAGAGCTCGCGGCAGAACCGGTCCTGCAGGTCGTCCTTCTCGTCGAACACGATCACCGGCGCGTCGTGCAGCGGCTGCCCGTCGGCGAGCCAGCGCCGGGTGAACCCCTTGGTGGCCACGGCGTGGTAGCGGATGCTCCCGAGTGGACGGACGACGCAGCCCTGCACCGGCTGGGGCGAGGACGTGACGGCGCCCACGACGAGGCCCTGGCGCAGCAGTTCGGCGGTGTGGTCCTGGTCGTCGCGCCGCACCGTCAGCACCAAGCCCTCGTCGGTGGCCAGTTCCCTGACCACGCGGCGGAACCAGGTGCCGAGCGAGTCGGCGTTGACCGCGACCGGGATCGGCGTCGGGTCCTCGACCAGGCCGAGCGCTTCGCGCGCGTCGCGGTCCAGCAACGCCTGCTGGCGCCCGTACCGGGCGATCACGGCCCCGGAGTCGGTGAGCCGCGCGGGCTTCGACCGGACCAGCAACACCCGGCCGGTGCGCTGCTCCAACAGCTTGATCCGCTGGCTCACCGCCGACGGCGTGACGTGCAGCACCTTCGCGGCGGCATCGAACGTCCCCTCGTCCACCACCGCCAACAGCGTCCGCACGCACTCCGGATCGAGCATCACGATCGCTAATGATACGTAAGAAAAGATAGCTGGCCTTAACCACCTCCGCTTCCTACCGTCGCTGTCGTGACCTACGCGCTGCTCGCCGGGCTCGGCACCGGACTGTCCCTCATCGTCGTGATCGGCGCCCAGAACGCCTTGGTGCTGCGCCAGGGCGTGCTGCGCCGGCAGGTGCCCGCGATCGTGGCCATCTGCGCGGGCTCGGACGCGCTGCTCATCGCGCTCGGCGTCGGCGGTGTCGGCGCGGTGTTCACGTCGTGGCCGTCGGCGTTGGCGGTGGTGCGGTGGGTCGGCGCGGCGTTCTTGATCGGCTACGGCGTGCTGGCGGCACGGCGGGTGCTGCGGCCGTCGGCGTTGGAGCTCGACGGCGCGGCGAAGGCCGGCGCCGCCGTGATCGTCACCTGCCTGGCGCTGACCTGGCTCAACCCGCACGTGTACCTGGACACCGTGCTGCTGCTGGGCACGGCGTCCACCGGGTTCGGCGACGACCGGTGGTGGTTCGCGGCCGGCGCCATCACGGGCAGCGTGCTGTGGTTCAGCGCGCTCGGGTTCGGTGCGCGCTGGCTGTCGAGCGCCTTCACCCGCCCCTCCGCCTGGCGGCTCCTGGACGCCGCGGTCGCCGTCGTGGTCACCGCCACCGGGATCTCCCTCGTCCTCTAGCACCGACGCCAGCTCAGAGCCGAGTCGTGACCCACGCCCGAGCGTTCACGCGCGGCCGGCGAAGAACTCCTTGATGTCCCCGACGAGCAGTTCGGGCACCTCCATCGCCGCGAAGTGCCCGCCCCGGTCGAACTCGCTCCAGTGCTCGATCCGGTACGCCAACTCCGCCAACGGCCGCACCGACAACACGATGTCGTGCGCGAACACGGCCACACCCAACGGCGCGGGGCAGGCGTTGGACACGATCCCCGTCTCCTTCGCCAACCGCGCCGACGACCCCGCCGTCCCGGTGAGCCAGTACAGCATCACGTTCGTCAGCACCCGGTCGACGTCGATCTCCGAGGCCGGATCGACCCACTCGGTGAACTTCTCCGCGATCCACGCCAACTGCCCGACCGGCGAGTCCGTCAACGCGTAGGACACCGTCTGCGGTCGCGTCGCGTGCAGCACCTGGTACCCGGGCCGACTGCGCATCATCCCCTTGATCCGCTCCAACCGCCGACTGTCCTCTCCGGACAGCTCAACCCCCTCGACCGGCGGCGTGGGCAGGTAGTTCACGTGCACCGCCACCACGTTGTCGGGCGCGGCGGCAGCCATCGCCTTCGCGATCCCGGAACCCCAATCGCCACCCTGCGTGCCGTACCGCCGGTACCCGAGCCGGTTCATCACCTCCGTGAACGCCCGCGCCACGCGGTCGACGTCCCACCCGCGCGACGTCGTCGGCCCGGACAACCCGAACCCGGGGATCGAGGGGATGACCAGGTGGAAGTCCTGCGACAGCGGCTCGATGACGTCCAAGAACTCCAGCACCGACCCCGGCCAGCCGTGGACCAGCACCAACGGCAAGGCGTCCGCCTTGGCCGACCGGACGTGCAGGAAGTGCACGCGCTGTCCGTCGACCTCGGTCGTGAACTGCGGCAACGCGTTCAACTCCGCCTCGTGCCGCCGCCAGTCGTACCCGTTCATCCAGCGATCCACCAACGCGCGAACCCGCGCCACGGGGAACCCGTAGTCGAACCCGGCGTCCGGCAACTCCTCGGGCCACCGCGTCCGCGCCAACCGGTCGGCCAAGTCGTCCAACTCGGCCTGCGGCACGTCGAGGACAAAAGGCTTGATCATCATCACTCCGTTGGTCTCACCAATGTTGGTAAGCCCGACGATATACCAACTTCGTTGGCAACGCCAACGACCAACGGCGTCTATCGTGAGCCCATGGCCACCTGGGATGACGTGCAGCGCATCGCCATGGCGCTGCCCGAGGTAACCGAACGCCCGTCGTACGACCAACGACCGGCGTGGCGGGTAAAGGACAAGGCCTTCGCCTGGGACCGACCCCTTCGCAAGAGCGACCTGGCCGCCTTGGGCCCCACCGCCCCAGACGGCCCGGTTCTTGCCGCGAGCGTGCCCGACCTGGGCGCAAAGGAAGCCCTTCTCGCCGACAACCCAACCGTCTACTTCACGACCCCGCACTTCGACGGCTACTCCGCCATCCTGGTCCGGCTGGCCGAGATCGACCTCGACGAACTAACCGAACTACTGACCGAAGCCTGGCTGACCCGCGCCCCGAAACGCCTCGCAAAGCAATACGAGTCCGACCACTGAGCAACCCCGCCACCATCACCCCCGCCACCACCACACCCTTCCCGTCCACTGACACCGCCCTTCCCCAAAGGAAGGGCTTCGTGTCATCCCGCCGACCTGGCTCCGCCCTGCCGCGCATGTCAAGGGGGCGGTCCCACCCCAACAGGAACGATGGGCTGGAACCGCCCCTTGATACGTGTGGTAGCCCGTAGGGAGGTCGGTGGGATGACACGAACCCCGGCCGACAACGGACCCGGAACAGAACCACCGAACCGGCCGTCATCCTGCTGATCTGCCCGTCCGGCGAGGACAGCTTTTGATCTCCAGCGACCAACACCACCCTCACCAGGTGCTGTTCACCATCCCAGTCCCCAAATAGACCTGATCGAACCCATTCCCATCATTGTCATCGGTGTACACCACCGTGATCTGCCCCCAAGCATCCACCCCGACCGCGGGCTCGTCCTGCCTGCCCGTCACCGTCGACACCGTCACCTGGCGCGGCAGCCGACCCGCGACCGTGCCATCCGGGTTGAGCCCCTGCGTCACCACGTCCTGCCCCTCAACCGACGACACCACGACGTTCAACTGGTCGTCGATACCGACCTGAGGGTCCACACCCGCCACCACCGTGTCCGCAACCGTCCGCGCCCCACCACCAGCAGCGAACGACCGAACACCCACCTGCGCCGTGCCGGCGTGGTCCGTCTCCCAAGCCACCGCGTGATCGCCGTTGAAGTTCGCCGCCACGACGGCCCGTCGTTGCTGGCCGTCGCCGCCGGCGTTCACCGCCCCCTGCGCGACCTTCACCCCACCCGACGGCGTCAGGATCTTCCGGCCGATGTTGAAGAAGCCGTTGCCGTCACCGTCCTCGTCCCACACCACGATGGCGTTGCCCGCCGCGCCCATGGCCACGTCCGGCCGCTGGTGCGTGCCGCCCGCCGCGTGCACCTGCGCCTCGTAGGTCTTCGACGTCACGGACGCGAAACCGGCGACGCGCACCGTGGGGTTGGTGGTGCTCTGCTTGTCCTCCCACGCCACCGCGAAACCGGTGCCGTCGGGATCGGCGGCCACGGCGGGGTTCAGCTGCTGGCCGTCGGTGTTGGCGTTGGCCCGCGCCGATCCGGTCACCGTCCCGCTCGTGTTCAGCTCCCGCACCTGGATGTTGTAGTAGCCGTTGCCCTCGCCGTCGTCGGCCCACACGACGACCGCGGTGCCGTTGTCGTGCACCGCGACGTCCGGCTGGACGTGCCGCCAGTTGCCCGTACCGCTGGTGGACAGCTTCTTCTCGTACCGGGACACGCCGTCCTTGAACAGGCGGATCCACACGTCGCTGTGCACGGGGTCGGTGGGCGTGGCGTCGTCGCGGTCGTCCTCCCACACCACGGCGGTCCAGCCGTTGCGCACCGCGGCCACGGCGGCGTTGTCCTGGTCGCCGGTGGCGGTGCTGTTCGCCGCGATCCACGACACCGCCGCGGACGCGGTGCCCGCACCCAGCAGCATGGGCGCCGCGATCAACGGCGCCACCACCATCACGGTCAGCTTGTTCATGGCGCCTGCAATCCGGGGTTGCCCGCCTGGACGACGTAGCTCTGCAAGGTCCGGACCGGGTAGTCGCGAACGGTGACCCGGTCCAGGAAGCGGAAGTCGACGTTCATCTGGGACGGTGTGGTGACGGTGCGGACGTAGCCGCGCAGGTTCTTGTAGAACTTCACGTGCGGGTTGAGGCTCGACAGGCCCGTGTCGGTGGCGTTGCCGTCGCCGCTGGACGTGATCGACGTGGTCACCAGCTCCGTGCCGACGATCCGGTCCTGCGCGGCGTAGTCGTTCATCAGGTTGGCGGCCCACGACCGGTGCACGTCACCGGTCAGCACGACGGTGTTGCGCAGGCCCGCCGCGTCCCAGCCGCGCTGAAGCCGACCGCGGTTGGCGCTGTAGCCGTCCCACGAGTCCATCGACTTCGCGCCGTCGGCCGAGGCCAGCTTCTGCGCGAAGAACACCTGCTGGCCGAGGAAGTCCCAGGTGCCGAGCTTCTGCCGCATGCCGTCGAGCAGCCACGTCTCCTGCGTGCCGCCGAGCAGCGTGCGCGCCGGGTCGTCGGCCTCCGCGCACACCTTCGTGCCGTCGCCGCACGCCTGGTCGTCGCGGTACTGGCGGGTGTCGAGCATGTGGAACGTGGCCAGGCTGCCCCAGCGGACCCGGCGGTACAGCTGCATGTTCTCCGCGACCGGGGCCTGCGCCGCCCGCAGCGGCATGTGCTCGTAGTACGCCTTGTACGCCGCCGCGCGTCGCACCTTGAAGTCGCCGGCGGGGGAGGTGTTGGCGCGCACCAGGTCCGCGTAGTTGTTCTCGACCTCGTGGTCGTCCCACACGACCAGCCACGGCGCGGCGGCGTGCGCGGCCTGGAGGTCGACGTCCGTCTTGTACTGCGCGTGCCGCACCCGGTAGTCGGCCAGGCCCGCGATCTCCACGCCGGGCGCGAACTTGCGCACCTTCGTGGTCGTGGCCGCGCCCTCGTAGATGTAGTCGCCCAGGTGCAGGATGAGGTGCGGGTTCTCCTCGGCCATCCGCCGGTACGCGGTGAAGTAGCCCTCCTCGTAGTGCGAGCAGGAGGCGAAGAGCATGGTCAGCGACGGGCTCGTGCCGACCGCGGGCGCGGTGACGCCGCGCCCGACCGGTGAGATGTGCCCGGCGGCGCGGAACCGGTAGAAGTACTCGCGGCCGGGTTGCAGGCCGGACACCTCGACGTGCACGCTGTGCGCCCACGACTGCGTCGCGGTCGCCGTGCCGCTGCGCGCGATCTGGGTGAACCGCTGGTCCGTCGCGACCTGCCACTCCACCGCGACCGAGGCGCTGCCCATGCCCCCGAGCCCGTCGGCGTTGAGCGGGCTGGGCGCGAGGCGCGTCCAGATGACGAAGCCGTCCGCGACGGGCTCACCGGAGGCGACGCCCAGCGTGAACGGGTAGGAGATGGCGTTCGCCGTGGTGGGGGCGAGGACCGTCGCGCCGGCGCTCGCGATGCCGCCGGCGATGAGCGTTCGTCGGGTCAGTGGGGACACAGCTCTCCTTCGGTGCAGGGCCGGGAAGAACGCGTTCCGGTACTGCGTACACGCCGAAGGTGATCAGTGGCCATCCCCGACGTGTACGCCCGGTGGAGTGGCCGAAGCGTTGTCGAGGGCCGTGCGAGGGGGCCGAAGGACGACAGTGCAGGTGAATGGGTGTCCAACTATGAGCTGTATTGGTTACCAAAGAACCTGCCAAATACCTCGGGTCCCAGCCGATCGGGAATTCCCATGACCGGTGGCATCGCCGACCGGTACGCCTGGCGCACCGATGATCGACTCAGCACGCTGGTCCCATGCGCGTCCGACGGCCGCACCCGGCCACGGTGGTGGCCTTGTTCGCGGTCGCCGGCGCATCCCGGATCGTCGCCGGGTTCGACGGTCATCCGACTCCGCTGCAGCTCACCATGACCGTCCTGCACGCACTGGTCGCCGGCGGCACCGCCGGGTGGATGGCGATGCCCGAGAGGCGGGCGGGCAGCCGGGGAGAACCGGCTCTGCTCGAAAAAATCGGCCAACCCGCCATGGTCGGCCGGTTCGTGGCCTGTCCTCCACCGTGATCCGGGCAGCCGAGCGACAGGCCGGGTAGCGGAGCCGACAGGCAAGTGACCTCATCGGAGGACGACGGGTCGGCAGCCGCGGAGTTCGGCGCGCTGCTCCGACAGGCGCGAAAGCGGAAGGCCCTGACGCAAGAAACGTTGGCCGAACGAGCCGCCGTAGGCGTGCGCACCGTGCAGCGGTTGGAGGCCGGCACCACCCGGGGCCTGATGGTGGCGACGGTGCGAGACCTGGCCGACGCGCTCGGACCGCGCCTGGGGTCGACCGAGCGCGACAGCTTCCTGCGCGCGGCCGTCGACGGCAGCAGAACGCTCCACGACACCGACACCGGGCAATAGCCGACCCAGCCCGCTCACACCACCGACCCGCTCACACCACCGGCACGTGGTCCGCTCGACGCGCACCTGCCGCCGCCACCGCCGTCCAGCAGTCCGGCCTCGCGAACCCACGCCCGGCGAACGCCTCCAGAACCGCCGTCGTGCACTCCTGCACCGCCATCTCCTCCACCAACGCGATCACACAACCACCGAACCCACCACCGGTCATCCGCGCCCCCAACGCGCCCGCCGCCACCAACGCCTCCACCGCGACGTCCAGCTCCGGCACGGTCACCTCGTAATCATCGCGCAACGACACGTGCGACTCGGTCAACAACGGCCCGATCTCGCGGATCCGCCCGGCGCGCAGCAGGTCCGCCACCCGCGCCACCCGCGCGTTCTCCGTCACCACGTGCCGCACCCGCCGCCCGAGCCGCTCCGGCAGGTCCTGCCCCAGACCATCCAAGCCGCCATCCCAATCCCGCAACGCGGGCACCCCGAGCAACTCCGCCGCACGGTGGCAGTCCCGCCGCCGCGCCGCGTACTCGCCGTCCACCAACCGGTGCGGCGCCTTCGTGTCCACCACCAGCAACGTGAGCCCGGCAGGCGCGAGGTCGAACGGGATGTGCTCGGTCTCCATCGAGCGCGTGTCGAGCAGCAACGCGTGCCGCTCCCGCGCCAGCAGGGACGCCGACTGGTCCATGATCCCGCACGGCATGCCGACGAACTCGTTCTCCGCCCGCTGCGCGATCCGCGCCAACGACCGCCGGTCCAGCGACACACCGGACAGCTCGGTCACCGCCAACGCGGTCGCGCTCTCCAGCGCCGCCGACGACGACAACCCCGCGCCCAACGGCACCTGACCGTCCACGAGCAGGCCGAACCCACCGATCGGGTGACCCTCCTCGCGCAACGCCCACACCACGCCCGCCACGTAGGCCGCCCACCCGGTCACCGCACCCGGCACGAGGTCGACCACGCGGATCTCGGTCACGCCCGACGCCTGCCGGGACGACAACCGCAGCACGCCGTCGTCCCGCCGCGCCGCCGTGATCCGCACGACGTGCGGCAACGCGATGGGCAGCACGAAACCGTCGTTGTAGTCGGTGTGCTCGCCGATCAAGTTGATCCGACCCGGCGCCTCGAAGACCCCGTCGCGCGTCATGCCCCACCCCTCGTGCTCTCCCGGACCTCCAACGAGAACGGCGTCCGCACGTGCTCCGGCGGCCGTCCCGGGTCGTCGACGCGCCGCCGCAGCAGGTCGACCGCCGCCCGGGCGATCGCGGCCTTGTCCGGCGCGACCGTGGTCAGCGTCGGCAGGCTGTACGTGCCTTCCTCGGTGTTGTCGAACCCGACCACCGCGACGTCGGCGGGCACCCGCACGCCGCGTTCGGCCGCGGCGCGCACCGCGCCCACCGCGAGCAGGTCGTTGAAGCAGAACACCGCGTCCGGCGGCTCGTCGGCGGCGAGCAGGCGCGCCATCGCCTCCGCGCCGTCGCGGCGGTGGTAGTTCAACGCCGTCGCCACCAGCTCGTCGCGCACCGGCAGACCCGCCTCGGCCAGCCCGAGCCGGTAGCCCTCCAGGCGCTGCGCCGCCGTGCCGCGGTGGGGGTGCGCGCCGATCGCCGCGATCCGGGTGCGGCCGAGGCCGACCAGGTGCGCCACGGCGACCCGTGCCGCTTCCACGTTGTCGATGCCCACGTGGTCGATCGGCAGGTCCACCGAGTGCTCGCCGAGCATCACCACCGGTATGCCAGGCGCCAGCTCGCCGAAGTCGCGCGCCTGGAGCGCCTCCGGGCTCACGATCGCGCCGTCGATCATGTGCGGGCCGAGCGAGGCCAGCGTGTCCCGTTCACCCTCGCGGGTGCCCAGGGTCTGCTCGATCAGCACGTTCCACTCCTCCTCCTGCGCCGCGCCGAGCACCAGCCCGGCCAGCTCCGCGAAGTACGGCACCACCAGCTCCGGCAGCACGAGGGCCACGAACCCGGTCCGGCCGCGGCGCAGGTTGCGCGCGCCGATGTTGGGCCGGTAGCCGGTGGCGGTGAGCGCCTCCTCGACCCGGCGGCGGTTCTCCGGTTTCACGAACGCGTAGCCGTTGACGACGTTCGACACCGTCTTCACCGACACGCCGGCCAGCGCGGCGACGTCTTTGAGCGTGGCCAAGCGGTGCCTCCGGTGCTCTCGGGTCGGGGTCTTCAACGGGGACTCTCGGGAACGACCGGGATCGTAGCCGGCCGGTCAGCCGCTTTACAACGTTGTATCAACGATGTAAGAACTCAAGTGACCCAGGTCACGAGCACCCACGTCACCAGCACCCTGCCGATCGTGGAGCCACCCATGCGCAAGCTGTCGTCCGGCCTGACCGGACTGCTGGTCCTCAGCACCTTCCTCGTCGCGCTGCCCGGCACCGCCGCCGCGGCCGTCTGGCAGCCCAAACCGGCGCCGCTCACCACCCCGTGGACGGGGCAGGTGTCGCCGACCAACGCGTTGCCCGAGTACCCGCGCCCGCAGCTGGTCCGGTCGGACTGGCTCAACCTCAACGGCGTGTGGGAGTTCGCCGGCGCGCCGAACCTGTCCTCGCCGCCGTTCGGCCGCACGCTCGCCGAGGGCGTCCTGGTGCCCTACCCGATCGAGTCCGCGCTGTCGGGCATCAAGCGGCACGAGGACCACATGTTCTACCGCCGCACGTTCACCACACCGGCCGGGTGGAACGGCCGCCGCGTGAAGCTGAACTTCGGCGCGGTCACCTGGGAGACCCGCGTCTGGGTCAACGGCGTCAACGTCGGCACCCACACCGGCGGGTTCGACGCGTTCTCGTTCGACATCACGCCCGCGCTGCGCACGGGCGCGAACGAGGTGATCGTCGGCGTGCGGTCCACCGTCGACGGCAGCCAGTACCCGATCGGCAAGCAGCGCCGCGACCCCAGCGGCATCTTCTACACGGCGGCGTCCGGCATCTGGCAGACGGTGTGGCTGGAGCCGGTCGCGGCCAACCACATCACGCGCCTGGACACCACGCCGGACGTGCCGGCGGGCGTGCTCGACCTCGTCGTGCAGGGCACGGCGGGCCAGCCGGTGCGCGCCGAGGTGCTGTCGGGCGGGCAGGTCGTCGGCACGGCGAGCGGCACGGTGGGCGCTCACCTGCGCGTCCCCGTGCCGAACGCGAGGTTGTGGTCGCCGGACGACCCGTTCCTCTACGACCTGCGGGTCACCTTGGGCAGCGACGTCGTCACCGGGTACTTCGGCATGAGGTCGCTGGGCAAGGCGGTGGTCGGCGGCGTGATGCGACCGCTGCTCAACGGCAAGTTCGTGTTCCAGCTCGGCACCCTCGACCAGGGCTACTGGCCCGACGGCATCTACACCGCGCCCACCGACGCCGCCCTGCGGTTCGACCTGGAGCGGCAGAAGGCGCTCGGCTTCAACATGGTGCGCAAGCACATCAAGGTCGAGCCCGCCCGCTGGTTCTACCACGCCGACCGGCTCGGGCTGATGGTGTGGCAGGACATGCCGTCGCTGGACGCGGTGGACGACGTGCCCAACGGGCGCGCGCACTTCGAGTCCGAGCTGCGGCGGATCGTCGACCAGCTCAGGGGCATCACGTCGATCGTGCAGTGGGTGCCGTTCAACGAGGGCTGGGGCGAGTACGACGCGGGCCGGATCGTGGACCTGGTCCGGTCGATCGACAACACCCGGCTGATCAACCACAACTCGGGTTCGAACTGCTGCGTCTCCGACCCCGACCCGGGCAACGGCGACGTCATCGACGACCACGCGTACCAGATGTCGAGCGCGACGCGCCTGCCCGACGCCAACCGGGTCGCGGTGCTGGGCGAGTTCGGCGGGCTGGGCCGGCGGGTCGTCGGCCACGAGTGGCAGCCGGGCGCCGGGTTCGCGTACGGCGAGTTGTTCCCGGACGAGGCGTCGTTGACCGGGCGGTACGTGGAGATCACCAAGGAGGTCGGTCGGTTCGTGCACACGCGCGGGCTGTCGGCATCCGTGTACACCGAGCCGTACGACGTCGAGAACGAGGTCAACGGCTTCTACACCTACGACCGCCAGGTGCTGAAGATGTCCGAGGCACGGGTGCGCGACGTCAACCGGCGGGTGCTGGCACTGGCGAACGGCACCGAGGTCGGGCGCGGCGAGGTGATCTCGTTGCGGGTGACCACACCCGGCTACACCGACCGGCACCTGCGGCACCGGGACGGCCTGGCGCGCACCGACGTGATCTCCGACGACACGGGACGGCTGGACGCCACGTTCTGGGCCAGGCCGGGGTTGTCGGACGCGGCGTGCCTGTCGTTCGAGTCGCGCAACTTCCCGGGGCGGTTCCTGCGGCACTCCGCGTCGCGCGTGCGGTCGGACGCCAACGACGGGTCGGCGGCCTTCGCCGGTGACGCGACGTTCTGCGCGCGGGCCGGGGCGGGCGGCACGGTGCTGGAGTCGCGTAACCTGCCCGGCCAGTTCATCCGGCACTACCAGGAGGGCGTGTACCTGGCGCGGTCCGGCGGGACGAACCCGTGGGACAGCGCGACGAGCTTCGCGGCGGACACGACGTGGGCGGCGGTCGTGCCGCTCTGGCGCAGCGGGGCGGACCTCCCGCTGGACCAGGCGCGGTCGTTCCGGGTGACGACGGCCGGCTTCACCGACCGGTACCTGCGGCACCAGGACGGCTTGGCGCGGACCGACGTGGTGAACGCGGGCAGTTCGGCGTTGCTGAAGGGTGACGCGACGTTCGTCGTGCGGCGTGGGCTGGCGGAGCCGTCGTGCTACTCGTTCGAGTCGCGCAACTACCCGGGGCAGTACCTGCGGCACGCGGCGTTCCGGGTGCGGTTGGGGGCGTCGGACGGGAGCGACCTGTTCCGGCGGGACGCGACGTTCTGCGCTCAGCCCGGTGCCGGTGGCGTGCGGCTGGCGTCGGTGAACGAGTTGGGCGCGAGCGTGCGGCACTACGCGGAGGAGGTGTGGGTGGCGGTGAACGGCGGTGCTCACGCGTACGACAACCCGACGTCGTACGACGCGGACGTGAGCTGGGCCGTGATCGCGCCCTGGGCTCCGTAGTCCTTTGTGGACCCGCACGGTGGTGCTGCTACCGTGCGGGTCCATGAAAGGGTTCGCCGTGCTCGGCACGGTGCTGCTGTGCGTTCTCGCGCCGATCGCCATGGTGTACGGGTTGATGGCGTTCACTCCGACGGGTAGTTGCGACTACTCGGTGTCGGGTGTGTGTTCGTACGGTCGGGTGCCGATGATCGTGGCCGCGGGTGGCACCGCGTTGGTGTGGGCGGTGTCGGCGGTGTGGACGTGGGCGGGCACCCACGGCCGGCCCAGGGTCTACGTGCCCTATGCGGCGCTCGCGGTGATCGTGCTGCTGCTGGTGGTGGCCGGGCGGTTGGCCGGGTAGACCGAACGTGCGAGCCAGACGAGCGCGCCGCCGACGACGACGTGCAGGGCGCTGGTGAACAGGGAGTCGGGCAGGCGGGTGGCGAAGGTGAAGACGGGCAGGGCGATGGCGTAGGTCCACACCGGGATGGGCGGGTGGACGCGGCTCTTGATCATGCTGATCGCGAACGTGATCGTGCCGAGGGCGAAGATCAGGGCGCTGGCGGTGAGGACCGCGGTGGTGGGTGCGGCGAGCGTCGGCTGGTCGAGGTGGAACAGGGCGATGTTCACCGTGTAGGCCGCCGCGCCGAACAGGCCGAGGCCGACGATGTTCGCCGCGTAGCCGACCGAGCCGAGGGTGGTGCGGGGTTGTTTGAGGTGGAGGGCGGTGACGAGCGGCGCGGCCAGGGCGGGGGAGACGCCGAGCACGAGGCTGGTGGCGGTCGTTTCGCCGGTGAACGCCTCGATCGCTCCCGGTAGGGCGATGAAGAGGCCCGAGAGCGTGCCGCAGAAGGCGCCGAATCGCAGCAGGAACGTCATGCTGGGGACGGTATTGCCGCAGGTCGGGGCGCCGGGAGTGCCGGGCGGCCAGTGTCGGGGGTGTCGATCGGCACGTGCCGCCGACCGCCACTATCGGGTGAACCTGAAAATGCGCATCAACCAAAACGCCGTTTCCGAAGCCCTCGAACGTCGGTTGAACAAAGAGGCCGCCCTCAACCACCGGAGCCTGCGCCCCGACCACCGGCGGGTTGGGCCTGCGGCATCCACCACTGGAGGCTCGGGGCTGTGGCGCTCTACCAACCACCGGTTGCTCCGGCCGCCGGCAGCTCCACCGCGGGCGGCACGGGCTCGCGGCACCCGCCACTGGCGGCTTCCGGCCCCCCGGCAGCCCGTCGCGGGCGGACCGGGCTGAAGCAGCCCATCACCGTCGCCCCTCGGCACCGGCCTCCGGCGGCAGGCGCGGAAGTCGGGGCGTGCGACGTAGCCTGCGGGGGTGCGTCCTCTGTCGTGGTTATCGCCGCTGCTGTGCGGTGTGGTGATGGTGGCCGGTGGCTACGCGGGGCTGGCGGGGCTCGGGGAGACGCGGTGGCTGCCGTTCGTCGCCGGTCTCGTCGCGCTCGTGCTGGTCGACGTGCTCGGGTCGCGGTATCCGGCGCTCGGGTCGCGACCGTCGGCGGTCGATTCCCGGTTCTCAGTGGTCGGGTCTCGGGTTCGGGCGGGCGTCGTGTTGGCGGTTCAGGCGGGGCTGGTGGTGGTGGTCGCGTTCGCCGACGGGTCGGGCATGGCGCGGGTGTTGTTCTTGCTGTTGCCGTTCGGCGCGTACTTCGCGTTCGGGCGGGTGGTGGCGGTCGGGGTCGGGGTCGGCACGGCGGTCTTCCTGGTGGTCGCGTTCCAGCTCACCGAGCCGGGGTGGACGCGGTCGGTCGAGCACGTGTCCGACCTGTTGATGTTCGGGATCGGGCTCGTGCTGGCGTTGGCGATGGCCGAGCTCTCGGCCGCCGCTGAGCGGAATCGGGTGGCGCGGGACGTGCACGACGGGCTCGGGCACCACCTGACCGCGGTGTCGGTGTTGCTGGAGAAGGCGTCGGTCTTCCGGGAACGGGACGCGGCGGTGGCGGATCAGGCGATCGAGGACGCGCGGGAGTCCGCGAGGCGGGCGTTGGAGGACGTGCGCACGTCCGTCCGGGCCATGCGCGAGCCCTTCCGGTTGGCCGAGTCGCTGGCGCGCCTGGCCGGTGGGCTGGGGGTGTCCGTCGCCTGCACGGGTGATGAATCCCGTTACGCCCCCGGCACCCTGTTGGCGCTCTACCGGGCCGCGCAGGAAGGGATCACCAACGCGATGCGCCACGCCGGCGGCTCAGACGTCACGGTGACCGTGCACTGCGGACCCCGGCAGGCGCGGTTGGTCGTCGCCGATGACGGGCCCGGGTTCTCGGCGGAACGGGAGGACTTCGGCCTGCGCGGGGTGCGCGAGCGGATCGGACTGGTCGGTGGGTCGGTCGAGGTGGACGGTGGGGCGGGCACTCGGCTGACGGTGGTCGTGCCCAGGGGGACGGTGTGAAGGGGGACCGCGTGAGTGACGTGCGCGTGGTCGTGGTGGACGACCAGCAGCTCATCCGTGAGAGCATCGCCGCCCTGCTCGACATCCAGCCGGGCATCGCGGTCGTCGGCACGGCCCGCGACGGGGAGGCCGCTGTCGAGCTGGTGGTCGCCGAAGATCCGGACGTGGTGCTGATGGACGTGCGGATGCCGGTGATGGACGGCATCGACGCGCTCGCGGAACTGCGCCGTCGTGGTGAACGGGCGCGGGTGGTCATGTTGACGACGTTCGACGACGAGGCGTACGTGGTCCGGGCGCTGAAGGCGGGTGCGAGCGGGTACCTGCTGAAGGACCGGCCGGCCGTCGAACTGGCGGCGGCGGTGCGGCTCGCGCACTCGGGCGTGGTGCAGTTCGACCCGGCCGCGGCGGCCCGGCTGGCGTCCGCGCTGGGGACCGAGCGGCCGGACGGGCTCACCGAACGCGAGGTGGACGTGCTGCGGCTGGTCGCCGGGGGACGGACGAACCGCGAGATCGCCGGACGCCTGCACCTCAGCGAGGGCACGGTGAAGAACCACGTCTCCCGCATCCTCGGACGGCTCGGCCTGCGCGACCGCACGCAGGCCGCCGTCTACGCCCGCGACCGAGGCCTCCTGTAGGTCCACGCAGGACCTACACCGGGACCATCCCCATGAACAGCAACAGGTTCGGCGACCCCACGCCGGGATTGGTGATCACGCCTGGAGTGGCGTTGGCCCGCAACGCCTCCGCCACCGCCACCGCCAAGTCACCCGGGAACCGGTGCCGCCACAGCGCCGCCACACCCGCCGCGTGCGCCGACGCCGTGGAACCGCTGATGGTCGAGTACGCGGTGTCCGAGGTACCCCACGCCGACGTGATGTTCACACCCGGCGCCCACACGTCGATGCACGTGCCGAAGTTGGAGAAGCTCGCCTTCACGTCGTTCGCGTCCGTCGCGCCGACGGTGGTGGCCAACGGCGTGCTGCCGGGCGAGTAGCCGCACGCGTTGGCGTTGGAGCTGCCGGACACCACCGAGTAGTGCACGTTCGCGTTGATCGACCTGGTGATGGCGTCGTTGAACGCCTGGTTCAGCCCGCCGCCGAGCGTCATCAGCGCGACCGCCGGCCGGCCGCTGGCCGCCGCGTCGTGCGTAGCCCAGTCGATGCCCGCGATGATCTGCGAGTACGTGCCGGAGCCCTGGCAGTTCAGCACCCGCACGGACACCAGGGTCACGTCTTTCGCCACACCGGTGGTCCGGCCGCCAACCGTGCCCGCCATGTGCGTGCCGTGGCCGTTGCAGTCGTTGCCGGGCGGGGTCACGCCGCCTACCGTGTCCAACCCGGGCACGGCCGCGCCGTCGAACTCCTGGTGCGTGTACCGGATGCCGGTGCCGAAGATGTACGCCCGCACGGTGGACGCGGTGTTCGGGTGGAAGTACTTCTTGTCCAGCGGCAGGGAGCGCTGGTCGATCCGGTCCAGGCCCCACGACGGCGGGTCCGGCTGGACCACGAGGTCCTGCGTCGTGATGTCCGGCCCGGCGAACGGCCGCGCGGCGAGGTCCTCCGCGGTGAGGCGGACGCGTGCGTCCTGGGCGATGTAGGCGACGCGGGGGTCGGCGGCGAGCCGTGCGACCTCCGAGGCGTTCGCGCGCAGCGCGAACCCGGGCAGGACCGTCCGGTAGGTGAACGTGACGTTCGGTGCGGCGGACCGGGTGGCGGCCACGTCCTCGTGCCGCTTCAACACCACGATGTAACTGCCGGTCACGGCCGTTGTGCGGTCGGCGTACAGCACGGGCGCGGCGTACGGCGCCGGTGCGGCGTACGCGGTCGGGGTGACGAGGCCGGCCACCAGCGCGCCCGCCACCGTCACGTGTCTGATCTTCACGGCTCCTCCAACAAGCAGGGTTTCGTCGGGGAACGTGCTCGTCCTTGAACCACAGCACGTGCACAGGAGCGGCGACAGGTCCGATCAGAGTTCAACGATCAGTCGTCCGATGGTCAACTTTCAGCCTTCTCGGGGGTGCAGACTGCATTTGGTGGTCAGTCATTAGACCGAATGGGTGAACGCGGCGGGTTCGGGCTAACACCGGATCAGGTGACGTCGACAGCAAGGCCACCGGCGCGCACACACAGGGGGTTTGCGCTCATGGTCAAGAAGAAGAACGGTCTGCCGGCGTCGTTGAGGCGGTTCGTGCGCACCAAGGGCGCCGACTACCTGCGCGACCCGAACGTGTCCTCGATCGGCGTCGGCTACAAGGTGGCCGACGGCAAGCCGACGGACGAGATCGCCATCCAGTTCACCGTCCGGCAGAAGGCCGAGCCCGAGGCGTTGCGCGCGCTCGGCACCGCGCTGCTGCCCGGGACGATCGAGGTCGACGGCGTGCCCGTGCCCACGGACGTGCTGCAACGCGACTACCGGGTCGACTTCCACGTGGTGGAGGAGACGGTCAGCGACGTGCGCAAGACGCGGGTCGACCCGGTGGCGCCGGGCGTGAGCGTGGGGCACGTGCGCGTCTCCGCGGGCACGTTCGGCTGCGTCGTCTACGACCGCGTCGACGGCACCCCGTACGCGCTGAGCAACTGGCACGTCCTGCACGGCCCGAACGGCGCGCTGGGCGAGGACATGGTGCAGCCCGGCGTGCACGACGACAACCGCACCGACCGCAACCGGCTCGGCCGGCTCGTCCGGTCGCACCTCGGCGCGGCGGGCGACTGCGCCATCGCCACCATCGAGGACCGGCGGTTCGAGGCGGAGATCCTCGACCTCGGCGTGCGCGTGGACCGGATCGGCGAGCCCGAGCTGGGCGACAAGGTCGTCAAGAGCGGTCGGACGACCGGCGTGACGCACGGCGTGGTCCGGCGCGTGGACACCCTCGTCAAGATCGACTACGGCCCCGGCGTCGGTCAGCGGCAGATCGGCTGCTTCGAGATCGGGCCGGACCCGGCGCGGCCCGCCGCCGACGGCGAGATCAGCATGGGCGGCGACTCCGGCTCCGCGTGGGTGTTCAAGGCGTCCAACGGCAAGACCGGCAAGACCCTGGCGGGCCTGCACTTCGCGGGCGAGGCGGGCGACAGCCCCGACGAGCACGCGCTGGCGTGCCTGCCCGGCTCGGTGTTCGAGAAGCTGGGCATCACGCTCACGCCGCCGCGCAAGGTCGAGGCCGCCGCGCTGGTCGGGTTCGACGAGAACTTCCTCGGCACGCCGGTCGGCGTGCCGGAGCTCGGCGAGGCGGCGCGGGCCGACGCGGTCGAGCTGAACGGGTCCGTGGTGGTCGACTACACGCACTTCTCGCTGGCGCAGAGCAAGTCGCGGCGGTTCGCGTTCTGGGTGGCGTGGAACATCGACGGCGGCGACCTGAAGTCGATCAACCGCACCGGCATCCCGTTCGTGCTCGACCCGCGGCTGCCGGCGCAGTTCCAGGTCGGCGACGAGCTGTACCGGGGCAACCGGCTCGACCGCGGCCACCTGGCCCGGCGCGCCGACCTGCTGTGGGGCCCGAAGGCGGTGGCGCAGAAGGCGAACGTCGACTCGTTCTTCTTCACCAACATCACGCCCCAGATGGACGACTTCAACCAGAGCATGCGGCAGGGCCTGTGGGGCAGGCTCGAGGACGCGGTGCTGTCCGACGTGGATGTCGACGACCTGCGCGTGAGTGTCTACGGGGGCCCGGTGTTCCGGTCCGACGACCGCGTGTTCCGCGGCGTGGCGCTGCCGCGCGAGTACTGGAAGGTGATCGCGTTCACCTCGGCGGGCACGCTGAAGGCGCGGGCGTTCGTGCTGACCCAGAACCTGAACCAGCTGGAATCGCTGGAGCTGGACGAGTTCCGCGTGTTCCAGGTGCGGCTGGGCGAGGTCGAGGAGCGCTGCGGCTTCACGTTCCCGGCGCCGCTGACGGCGGCCGACACCCTGGTCGTGCCGGAGTCCCTGGACGAGCGCGCACCCCTGGAGGCGTTGAGCGACATCCAGTGGTGAGCCGAGCGTCAGCGGGGACGGCGCCGCAACCAGAAGATCGACCCCACGCCGACCACGACCAGCCCGAGCCCGATACCGGGCCACAGGTACAGGTTCTGGCCGTCCTCGGGGAAGTGCGCGGCGCTGGGGTTGTCCGGCCGGTAGCTGACCTGCACCCGGTCGCCCTGCGCCGGCTTCCGGTCGGACGGCGGGAGGGTCTCGGTGACCTCCTCGCCGTCGGCCGTGGTGAACCGCACGGTCGACTTCCAGTCGCCACCGTCCGCCTTGGCGACCCTGACCACCTCGGCCTGCGCGTCGACCAAGCGCCGGTCGTCCAGCACGAGCCAGCCGCCGAACGCGATCATGGCCACGCCGGAGACGATGAAGATCACAGCTCTGAGCACCGCGGTTCCCCCTGTGTCAAGCGACCGGCCCCCGAGCGGATCTTATCGGGTGTCACCTCACCGGGTGGTGAACGCCGGCGGCGCGCGGATTTCCGGCGGTGGGCTGGAGAGTGCGCTTGATGTTCGCTGCGCTCGCAGCCCACGGACACACCTACCCCTCGATCCCGCCGGCCCTCGCCGCCCGCGACGCCGGGCACGACGTGGGGTTCGCCGCCGGTGAGCCGTTCCTGCCCGCGTTGCGCGAAGCCGGGTTGCGCGCCGTGCCCGCCGGGATGGGCATGGCCGAGGCGTTCGCCGGGGTCGAGCCCACCGATCGGGGCATCGGCCACGTCATCGGCGACGTGCTGCCGCGCGGGTGGTTCCTCGACCTGACGCCGTTGCTGCGCGCCCGCCGGCCGGACCTGCCGGTCCACGACCTGGCCACGCTCGGCGCGGCGCCGGCCGGCGCGGGGGCGGGCGTGACCACGATCGCGCACACGTTCGGCCGGGTGTCGCCGGGGCCGATGTCGGAGGCGATGGTGGCGTCGTTCGACGCGCTCGCCGCCGAACTCGGCGTCACGCCCCCGCCGACCCGCGGCGTCGACATCTGCCCGGACTCGGTGCAGTCGCCGCAGTTCCGCGCCACCGACCGCGTCCCGCTGCGACCGGTCGGGCCCGGGCGAGGTGCCCGAACGGGGCTCGCGGCCGTTCGTGTACCTGACCCTGGGCACCGCCTCCGCCTCGACCGACGTGCTGCGGCAGGCGGTCGACGGGCTGGCCGCGCTGCTCGTGGACGACGCCGCCCGTGCGGGCGCCCGCCGCCTCGCGATCGAGATCGCCACCATGCCGTCGCCGGCCGAGGTGGTCGACCGGCTCACCTGACCGCCGCGTAGTCCTTCAGCACCACGGAATCGTGCAGCCGCACGCCGTTGCCGTTCATCCGCGCCAACGCCCGACCCAGCGGCGGCGGCAAGTGGCCGAACGCCCGGATCGCCTGCCGCATCACCCACAGCTCCCGCTTGCTGCCGGGGATCAGCCGCTTCGCCGCGCCCACCGCGAACGCCCGGCTGCGCCGCACGTAGTCGCCGATCTCCGCCTCGTACGCCGGGAACGCGACCGCCGGGTCACCGCCCGCCGCCGCCAGCTCGCCCGCCAGCACGTACGCGCCGACCACCGCGAGGCTCGTGCTGCCGCCGACCGCCGGACCGGGGCAGAAGCCCGCGTCGCCGACCAACGTGACCAGGCCGCGCGACCACGTGTCCATCCGCAGCTGCGTGATCGAGTCGAAGTAGAACGTGCCGTCGAGGTGCGCCAGCCACCGCTGCACCTCACCGCCCATGTCCGCGTACGCCTGGCGCAGCAACTCCTTCTGCCGCGCCACGTCCCGGTGGTGGTACTCCAGCGGCCGCCCCGAGCGGAACAGGAACACCGCCCGCGCGTCCGGCAGGTGCTCGGCGGTGTAGATCGCGGCCATCCGGTCGACGTCGGCGTGGGCGACCGTGCAGTTCTGCAGCCCCAGGTGGTCCGGCAGCGACAGCACCGCCAAGTACGCGCCGATGAACAGCTCCGGCACGTCGCCGAACACCAGCCGCCGCACGTTCGAGTGCAACCCGTCCGCGCCGACCACCAGGTCGAACCGCCGCGTCGCGCCGTGCTCGAACGTGACGACGCCGTCGGCGGAGACGGACGTGATCGAATCGCCGAACACGTACTCCACGTCGGCGCGCGTGGCGTCGAAGAACACCTCGGCGAGGTCGTCCCGCATGATCTCGACGTGCCGGTCCGACACGGCGTCGAACAACCGCCCCAGGTCGAGCCCGACGGACCGCTTGCCCGGGCTGTGCACCACCATCCGGTCGGTGCCGGTGACCCGTTCCACGACCCTCGGCAGCACGCCCATCCGTTCCACGACGTCCATCGCGGGCCGGAACAGGTCCACGGCGTGCCCGCCGGCCTTGCGCAGCCCGGGCGCGCGTTCGACCACCGTCACCTCGAACCCGTGCCTGGTCAGCCAGTACGCGAGCACCGGACCGGCGACACTGGCGCCAGAAATGAGAACCCCCATGACACCCCCTCCTTACTTAACGGATGGTAAGTGCGGTGGGCTTCGACGCGCAACGCCTTACTGAACGCTCGGTAAGCTGAGCGGCATGGCCAGGGGTTCCGACACGAAGGCACGCGCGCAGGCGGTGGCGCGCGAGCTGTTCCTCCAGCGGGGCGTGCGGGGCACCAGCCTGCAGGAGATCGCGGACCGCCTGGGGATCACCAAACCGGCGCTCTACTACCACTTCGCGTCACGCGAGGAGCTGGTGCGCAGCATTGTCCAGCCGTTGATCGAGGACGGTGACGCGTTCGTGGCGGAACTGGAGTCACGCCCGCCCGGTGGCCCGCGACCGCTGCTGGAAGGCTATTTCGACTTCCACTTCAAGCACCGCGAGGTCGTCGCGCTCATGGTGCGGGAGCTGGTCGCGCTGGCCGACCTCGGCCTGGTCGACCGCGTCCTGGACTGGCGCCTGCGGCTGGCGGCGCTGCTGGTCGGCGACGACCCGTCGCTGGCGGACGCGACCCGGGCGACGGTGGCGCTGGGCGGCTTGGCCGACTGCGTCCTGGTCTTCGCCGACGAGCCGGTGGACGCCCTGCGCACGGCCGCGGTGGACGCCGCCCACGCCGCGCTGACGGGCCGGCCCGGGTAACCACGCGGGTCACCCGGGCCGCCGAGCCCTACTCCCAGTTCCACCTACGGCCGGTCTGGTTCGTGAAGACGCGTCGCAACGCAGCGGTCATGGTCGTTCACCTCCTCCGCACTCCGGTGCAGGGTGAAAGGACGGGGGACGAGGCCGTCGGCCAGGACCGGCCGCTCGTCGCCCCCGGTGACGGTCAGGCGGGCGCCGTCGGTCAGCGCGGTCACCGTCGCGGTGATCAGGACCTGGGCCGGCAGCGCGCCGGCGCAGGTGAACGGACCCGTGCCGAACGGCAGGTAGGGGCCGTGCCCGCCCGGTTCGGCCCAGCGGTCGGGCCGGAACGCGTCGGGGTCGGTCCAGTGCCGCTCGTCGTGGTGCGCCAGGTAGGGGCTGACCGACAGCACCTCGCCGGCCCGCACGGGGACGTCGCCGAACCCGGCCGGCGCCGGGCGGACGACCATCCAGGCCATCGGGCGGTGGCGCAACGCCTCGCGCACGACCCGGTCGACCGGCCACGGCCACGGCGAGCCCGGCGCGTGCAGGCAGGCCAGCAGCACCGACCACGCCACCGTGCAGCCGACGGGCGCCACGATCGCGCGGAACAGCACCACGAACAGCTCGGCCACGGCCTGGTCGGTCATCCCGCCGGGGCACGTCCCGATCACGGCGTCCAGCACGTCGCGCGGCTCGCCGGTCCCGCTCGCCCTGCGCTGCGCCACCTCCTCGGCCACGCCGGTCAGCAACCTGCCGCGCAGCACCTCCGCCCACGCCCGCTGCCACACGTGCGGCGGGCGGACCAGCACGCCGCCGCGTGCGGCCTGCTCCACCGTCCGCCGCAGCCGGGACGGCGTGCGCGGGTGCAGCAGCAGGTCGGCCAAGGACCGGTGCACCAGCGCGGTCCCGGCCGCGGGCCACCTGCTCGTCGCGGGCAGGTCGGCCACCGCCGCGGCCAGCCCGTCGCGGAAGTCGGGCACGCGCGCCCGCAGCAGGTCCCGCACCGCGCGGCCGACCGCCACCTGGTTCGAGCGCGACGGCAGCAGGCTCCCGAAGAACGCGGACATCCCGCCGTTGAACTCCGGTTCGCGCAACACCGCCCGCGCCAGGTCCGCGTCGCCCACGCACCAGTCACCCCACGGCAGCCGGAACACCGCTGCCGGGGCACGGTGACGCAGGTGTTCGATCGACGCCAGCGGGTCCCGCCGGAACCGGCGCATTTCGGTGCTCATCGCGAATTCCCCCCAGGGGACCACGGTGCCACTTCCCGGTGTGAAAAGACCCGCCGCCGGCCCGAATCCCACCAACGTGGGACAACACGCGCCGCTCGGACACGCTCCGTCACAACGCGTTTCGACCTACGCGTCCACTTGCGACCGGGAGGTCACGAGCCTGTGGACCATCGCTGAGTTGTCCACAAAGGACAGTAGTGGCGACGGGCTGTCAGCCCCCCTTCCGGGTGCGCCGGGCGTAGGCGCGAGCGGCGCGGGCGCGGTCGCCGCAGCGGGTGGAGCACCAGTGGCGGCGGCCGTGGCGCAGCAGGTAGCGGTTGCACGGGGTCGAGCCGCAGTGGGTCAGCCGGTCGGCGTCGGGGCCGGTGAGGAGGTCGGCGGCGTTGGCGGCGAGGGTCGCGAGCGCGCGGTCGAGGATCTCGTTGGTGGGGCACGGCGTCGCGCGGTACGGGCCGGTCCGCTCGTCCCAGTGCAGCAGCGCGGCCGTCGGCGCCTTGCTCAGCGCGTCGTTGACGGCGGACAGGGCCGCCGGCAGGGCGGGCACCCCGGCGACGCGGGCGGCGAAGAGCGACCTGAGCTGCTCGCGCAACGAGCGCAGCTGCGACGCGCAGATCTCCCGGACCCCGGCGTCGGCCGGCGCGAGACCGCGTTCGAAGAGCCACTGGTTCGTGCCCTCGGGCGTGCCGAGGAGGTCGGTGAACTGCCCGCCGGGCAGCGCGACGGCGCTGTTGACGAAGTCGAGGGCGAGGTAGTCCTCCGCGCCGGGGGCGGGCGGCGGCGCGGCGTCGTCGACCGGGGCGTCCGTCATGGCTCTCATGGTACGAGTTGTGCTTTTCCGTGAGAACGGGCTACCGTCCCTCACGGATAGCCCCTTGATCATCCGTGAGGTTACGATGACCCGCCCCACCGGCGAACGACTCGCCGTCCGCGTCTTCGGCGGCCCGACCGCCCTGTTCGAGCACGGCGGCCTGCGCTTCCTGACCGACCCCACGTTCGACGCGCCGGGCGACTACCCCGTGCCGCGCGGCCTGCTGACCAAGACGGCCCCGTCCGCCGCCGCACCGGCCGACCTGGGCGTCGTCGACGTGGTCCTGCTCTCCCACGACGAGCACCCGGACAACCTCGACCGCGCCGGCCGGGCGCTGCTCGCGGACGTCCCGCTCACCCTCACCACGCCCGGTGGCGCACAGCGGCTGGGCGGGCGGGCCAGGGGACTCGCCGACTGGGAGTCGGTCCGGCTCGACCGCCCCGACGGCGGCACGGTCACCGTGACCGGCGTGCCCGCGATCCACGGTCCGCTGGCCCGCGCCGAGGTCGAACCGCTCACCGGCCAGGTCGTCGGCTTCGTGCTGACCGGCGACGGCCTGCCCACCGTCTACGTCAGCGGCGACAACGCCTCGCTCGACGCGGTCCGGCAGGTCGCCGAGCGCTTCGGCCCGGTGGACACCGCCATCCTGTTCGCGGGCGCTCCCCGGTTCCCGATCCTGTTCGACGGCGCGGTCATCGTCCTCGACAGCGCCCAGGCCGCCGAGGCCGTCGGGATCCTCGGCGCGCGCCAGGTGGTGCCCGTCCACTACGACAGCTGGGCGCACTTCACCGAGGGCCGCGACGACCTGGTGGAGGCGTTCACCGCCGCCGGGCTGCTCGACCGCCTCGACCTGGGTGACCGGGGCTGACCGGGTCGAGGCCCGCGCCGGCCGGGGACGTCACGGCCGCGCAGCGCCGCAGCCTGGTCGTCCTGGGCGTGGCCCTAGTGCTCAGCGGCGCCGGCATGGCGGCCGGGTACCTGGCCGGTGCGGTGGGCAGCGCGGGCGTCGCTGCCGCCGCCGTCCTGAGGGACGCCGTCCTGCTGTTCGTCTCCCTGTTCGCGCCGCGCCGACCGGCGACCTCGCCACCGCCCTCGGCCTACCCCACCTGACCGGGCCGTTCCTGCTCGCCGGCGTCGCCTACGCGGTGGCCGCCCTCGTCCTGACGGCCTGGCTGCGCCCCGACCCGCTGCTGCCGGTCCGCACCTTCGACCAGCCGGACGACCGGCCGCGCGAGGCGGTCGGACGAACGCCACCGGCCCGGTGCGCGGGTCGGCGTGCTCGTCATGGTGCTCACCCAGCTCGTCATGGTCGCGATCATGACGATGACGCCGGTCCACATGCACGGCCACGGCGCCGCCGCCTCGGGCTCGTCATCGCCGTCCACATCGGCGCGATGTACCTGTCGTCACCGCTGTCCGGCCGGCTCCGCGGTCTCGTTCGCGGTGGCCCTGGCCCTGCTGGGCGTCGGCTGGAACCTCGGCCTGGTCGCCGGCACCGCGATCATCACCGACGCGGCGCCGCCCGCCACCCGCGCCAGGAGCCAGGGCCTGGTGGACGTCGCCGTCGCCGTCTCGGGCGCAGCCGGCGGCGGCGTCCTGGTACTGGCCGTCGTGCCCGGGATCGTCGGCGCGCGCGACCGATCAGCCCGGCGGTGACGCGGCCTCCTCCTCGTCGGCGCGTCGCCGGCTGCGCAGGCTGGTCACGGTGACGACGGCGAGCACGCCGATGATCACCACCAGCGAGACCGGGGTGGGGATCTCGGGCACGCCCGGCCAGATGCCGTGCGCCCAGTGCAGCACCAGCTTCGCGCCGATGAACCCCAGGATGATCGCCAGCCCGTGGTTGAGGTGGACGAGCTTGGCCAGCGCGGTGTGCAGCACGAAGTACAGGGCGCGCAGGCCGAGCAGGGCGAACGCGTTCGTGGCGAACACCAGGTAGGGGTCGTCGGTGATGCCGTAGACCGCCGGCACCGAGTCGACGGCGAACACCACGTCGGTGGCGAAGACCGCGACCACCACGACGGCCAACGGCGTGAGCGCACGTCGGCCGTGCTCGCGCACGGTGAGGCGGGTGCCGCGGTAGTCGTCGGTGACGGGCATCAGCCGCCGCAACAGCCGGACCGACCGCATCCGCGACACGTCACGCTCGGCGGCGGGTCCGCTGACCGCGTCGTGGAGCAGCTTCACCGCCGAGGCGAACAGGATGAGCCCGAACACCAGGAACGCCCACGTGCCCGCCGACAGCATCGCCGCGCCGGCCGCGATGAACACGCCGCGCAACACCAAGGCGCCGACGATGCCGTAGAGCAGCACGCGCTGCTGCACCTCGGAGGGGACCGCGAAGGCCGCGAGCAGCAGCATGAACACGAACAGGTTGTCCACCGACAGGGACTTCTCGACCACGAACCCGGTCATGAACTCCAGCGCCGGGTCGCTGCCGGCCGTGCTCCACAGCCAGAGGCCGAACACCACCGGCAGCGTGAGGTAGAACACCGACCACCCCGCGGCTTCGCGCATCGACACGTCGTGCGGACGGCGGGTGACCACGAAGTCGGCGATCAGCAGCGCGACCAGGACGGCGATGCTGATCAACCACAGGACCGGCGACCCGACGGAGTCGGCGGGGTTCGCCGCGACGGCGACGTGCACAGGCATCAAGGCTCCTCGAACGTGGCAGTCCGAGGTCTCCTTCACCCTGGCGGGCGGCCCACCGGGGACACCTCTCGGGATGTCCGTACTGACCGGCCGGGCACTTGGGAAGTACTCCCCTCGACCCCAGTATCGGGCACCGCGTCCGGTGAGTAAAGCGATGGTCAAGAAGTGGGACGGGCCGTCGCCGTCCCGACGGCGGCGGCCCGTCCGGTCACCGCCCCGTGCCGGGGTAGGGGAGCAGCGCCATCTCCCGTGCGTTCTTGATGGCGGTGGCGACCTGGCGTTGTTGTTGCGGTGTGAGGCCGGTGACCCGGCGGGAGCGGATCTTGCCGCGGTCGGAGATGAACTTCCGCAGCAGGGTCGCGTCCTTCCAGTCCACTGTGGTCACGCCCTCCTTGCTCAGCAGGTTCACCCGGCGCTTCGGCGCGCGTCCGGTCCTGGCCACCCGGCTCACCAGCTCGACTTGCTGACGCCGGGCAGCTCGCCCCGGTGCGCCATCTCGCGCAGTCGGATGCGGGACAGGCCGAACGCGCGGTTGAACGCGCGGGGGCGGCCGTCCACGGCGTCCCGGTTGCGCAGCCGGGTGGGGCTGGCGTCCCGGGGCAACCCCTGCAACGCCCGCTGGGCCTCGTCGCGGCGCTCGGGGTCGGTGCGGATGATCTCCTTCAGCTCCGCGCGGCGCTCGGCGTGCCGGGCGACGACCTCCCGCCGCCGCCGGTCCGCGGCGATCTTGGACTTCTTGGCCATCAGCGCTCCTCGCGGAAGTCGACGTGCTTGCGCACGACCGGGTCGAACTTGCGCAGCACCATGCGGTCGGGGTAGTTGCGCCGGTTCTTGCGGGTGACGTAGGTGTAGCCGGTGCCCGCCGTGGAGCGGAGCTTGATGATCGGCCGGACGTCGTTGCCCTTGGCCATCAGACCTTCTCCCCCCGGGCGCGCAGTTCCGCGACCACCGATTCGATGCCGCGCCGGTCCACCGTCTTGATCGCCTTGGTGGACAGGGTCAGCACGACGTGCCGGTTCTCCGAGGGCAGCCAGTACCGGCGGCGCTGCGTGTTGGGCAGCCACCGGCGCGACGTGCGCCGGTTCGAGTGCGAGACCTGTTTGCCGAACCCCGGTTTGCGGCCGGTCAGCCGGCAGTGGCGCGAGGACACACGACCTCCTGAATTGAAATGACAATCGTTTCCAGTTACCGTACCCCACATGGGAACCGAGGTGGTACTGGTGGCCGGGCTCGCCCACCACGACGTCGCCGACGAGGTCTGGCGCGCGTCACCGGGGTCGGTGCTGGTGCGCCACGACCTGAGCGGCCTGGCCGAGGGCGTGGTGCGCCGCTGGGTCGACGGTCGGCTGACCGTGCTGGAACTCGCGCACGGCTGCGTCTCGTGCACGTTGCGCCTGGACCTCCTGCCGCTGCTGCAAAGCCTCGACGGCCGGGTCGTGGTGCACCTGGACCCGGCGTTGGAACCGGAAGCCGTGTGCTTCGCCCTGCACGGGCTCGACGTCCGGGTCGAGGCCGTGATCACGGTGGTCGACCGGACCACGTGGTTGGCCGACGCGACCGGGGACGCCACGCTGGCCGAGCGCGGCCTGGCCGCGGCTCCGGGCGACGAGCGCACCGTGGCGCAGGTCGTGGTGGGACAGGCCGAGTTCGCCGACGCGCTGGTGATGACGGGCGTCGGGGGCGGCGAGGTGCTGGACGCCGTGCTCGACCGCGTGTCACCGCGCGCGCCGCGCCACGACCTCGGCACGCTGGAGGTGCGCGCCCTGCTCGCCGCGATCCCGCCCGGCGCGCGCCGGGGACGCGTCGACGACGGCTTCGGGCCGTTGCTGCGCGGTCAGCCGCCGTTGGCGCCCGCGCACGGCGTGTCCGTCGTCCACTTCACGGCACGGCGCCCGTTCCACCCGATGCGGCTGCACCGCGCCCTGGACGTCCTGCTCGACGGCGTCGTGCGCACCCGCGGCCGGTTCTGGGTCGCCAGTCAGCCGGACGTCGCGCTGTGGCTGGAATCCGCCGGCGGCGCGCTGAACGTCGGCATGCTCGGCCCGTGGTTGGCGGCCGTGGAGGACTGGTCCGAAGTGGACGACGAGCGGCGGGCGACGGCGGCGGCGTGCTGGGACGCGGAGCACGGTGACCGCTCGCAGGAGCTGGTGGTGATCACCGCCTCCGCCGAGCCGGACGAGATCACGGCGGCGCTGCGCGAGGCGTTGGTGACCGACGAGGAGTCGGCGTTGAGCGACGAACTGGAGTTCGTCGACCCGTTCGCCGAGTGGCACGACCAGATGGAGGAGCTGTGAAGCAGGGCATCCACCCCGACTACCACCCGGTGGTCTTCCAGGACCAGGCGACCGGGAAGGCGTTCCTGACCCGGTCCACGGCCACGTCGACCCGCACGATCGACTGGGAGGACGGCAACACCTACCCGTTGATCACCGTCGACATCACCGCGGACTCCCACCCGTTCTGGACCGGCAACCAGCGGGTCATGGACACCGCCGGCCGCGTGGAGAAGTTCAACCGCCGCTACGGGAAGAGGGCCCGCTGATGGCCGTGCCGAAGCGCAAGACCTCGCGCAGCAACACCCGCCACCGCCGGTCGCGGTGGAAGGCCACCGCGCCGGACCTCGTCCCGGTGACCACCCTCGACGGCCGCCGGCTCACCGTGCCGCGCCGACTGGTGGCCGCCTACCGGCGCGGCCTGCTGTGACCACCGGGCGGGCGTGACCACCGGGTAGGTGCCGCGGAGTCCGCCGAAGTGCGACGACACCGAGTCCAGGTGACGATGGCCGGGCGCACCAGGCGCACGGACGAGGACTCGGTGATGGGCTTGTCAGCAGTGCCGGCCACGGACGACCGACCGCCGACGACCGGTCGGCGGGCGCTGATGCTCGGGCTGGCCACGGTCGGGTTCGCGCTGAACTTCTGGGCCTGGGCGCTGCTGAGCCCGCTGGGACCGCGGTTCAAGGACGACCTGGGGCTGAGCGCGTTCCAGCAGGCGTTGCTGGTCGCGGTCCCGGTGGTGGTGGGGTCGGTCGGGCGGATACCGGTCGGCGCGCTCACCGATCGGTTCGGCGGCCGGGTGATGTTCCCGCTGGTCTCGGCGGTGACGATCGTGCCGGTGCTGTTCCTCGGGCTGGTCGGGCACACGTCGCTGGCCGCGCTGCTCGTCGGCGGGTTCTTCCTGGGCGTGGGCGGCACGGCGTTCGCGGTCGGCGTGCCGTTCGTCAACCTGTGGTTCCCGCCCGAGCGGCGCGGCCTGGCGATCGGGATCTTCGGCGCGGGCATGGGCGGCACCGCGATCAGCGCCCTGACCACGGTGAAGCTGGTCGAGCGGTGGGGCGTGGCGACGCCGTTCGTGGTGACGGCGGTCGTGCTGGCGGTCTACGCGGTCGTCGCGGCCGTGCTGCTGCGCGACGCGCCGGGGCGGACGGTGCCGACCGGGTCGGTGGCCGCCCGGATGCTGGCCACCGCGCGGCTGCCCCTCACGTGGCAGGCGTCGGCGCTGTACGCGGTGGCGTTCGGCGGGTTCGTCGCGTTCTCGGTGTACCTGCCCGCCTACCTCGGCGCCGCCTACGGCCTGACGCAGGCGGACGCGGCCAACCGGATGGCCGGGTTCGTGCTGCTCGCGGTCGTGATGCGCCCGGTGGGCGGTTGGCTGTCGGACCGGTCGGACCCGGCCCGGGTGCTCGTCGCCTGCCTGGCCGTGGTGACCGCGGGCGCGGCGGTGCAGGCGTTCACGCCGGGGCTGGTGCCGCTGGGCACGATCGCGTTCCTGGCCATGGCCGCCGCGCTCGGCGCGGGCAGCGGCGCGGTGTTCGCGCTGGTCGCGCTGCTCGCGCCGGCGGACAAGGTCGGCTCGGTCACCGGCGTGGTCGGTGCGGCGGGCGGGCTCGGCGGGTTCGTGCCGCCGCTGGTGATGGGCGCCCTCTACGGCGCGCTGTCCTCGTACGCGCTCGGGCTCGCCGCGCTCGCCGTCGTCGCCCTGGCCGCGCTCCTCTTCACCGCGACCGCCGTGCGTCGTGCCGTGCGCGCGGCCACGCCGGGGGAAGGGGCGACGACGTGAGCACCGGGACCGGACCGCCTCCGGCCGGCGTCGGGCTGGACGGCGCACTGGCCGAGGCCCTGGTGCGCACCCGCCGGTTCTTCACCCGCGCCGACATCTCGCCGGACCTGCGGACGTTGCACGAGATCGGCGGGCGGCAGGCGGACGAGTTCTACCGGGACCGGTGGAGCCACGACAAGGTGGTGCGTTCCACCCATGGGGTGAACTGCACCGGGTCGTGCTCGTGGAAGGTCTACGTCAAGGACGGGATCATCACGTGGGAGGCGCAGCAGACCGACTACCCGTCCGCGGGCCCGGACCGCCCGGAGTACGAGCCGCGCGGCTGCCCGCGCGGCGCCGCGTTCTCCTGGTACACCTACTCGCCGACCCGCGTGCGGTACCCGTACGTGCGGGGCGTGCTGCTGGAGATGTACCGGGAGGCCAAGGCGCGCACCGGCGATCCCGTGCTGGCGTGGGCCGACGTCGTGGAGGACCCCGAGCGGGCACGGCGGTACAAGGCGGCGCGGGGCAGGGGCGGCCTGGTGCGCGCGTCGTGGGACGAGGCGACCGAGATGGTCGCCGCCGCGCACGTGCACACGATCAAGGCCTACGGGCCGGACCGGGTCGCCGGCTTCTCCCCGATCCCCGCCATGTCGATGGTGTCGCACGCCTCGGGCGCGCGGTTCGTGTCGCTCCTGGGCGGCGCGATGCTGTCGTTCTACGACTGGTACGCGGACCTGCCGGTGGCCTCGCCGCAGGTGTTCGGCGACCAGACCGACGTCCCTGAATCGGGTGATTGGTGGGACGCCGGCTACCTGGTCATGTGGGGCTCCAACCTGCCCGTGACCCGCACGCCGGACGCGCACTGGATGGCCGAGGCGCGCTACCGGGGGCAGAAGGTCGTCGCGGTGTCGCCGGACTACGCCGACAACGTGAAGTTCGCCGACGAGTGGCTGGCGGCCCAGCCCGGCACGGACGGCGCGCTGGCGATGGCGATGGGCCACGTGATCCTGCGCGAGTTCTTCGTCGACCGCCGAGTGCCGTACTTCACCGACTACGCCAAGCGCTACACCGACCTGCCGTTCCTGGTCCGCCTCGACCGGCACGGCGACGTCCACCGGCCCGGGAAGTTCCTCACCGCCGCCGACCTGCCCGACCACGCCGGCCAGGAGCACGCGGCGTTCAAGACCGTCCTGCTCGACTCGGCCTCCGGTGGGCCCGCGGTGCCCGGCGGTTCGCTCGGTTTCCGCTTCGGCGAGCACGGCGCGGGCCGGTGGAACCTCGACCTCGGCGACGTCGACCCGCTGCTGTCCGCGCACGGCGGCGAGTCGGTGGAGGTGGAGCTGCCGCGGTTCGACTCACCGGGTGGTGCGGCGACGACCGCGCGCCGAGGCGTCCCCGTGCGGCACGTCGGCGGGCACCTGGTCACCACGGTGTTCGACCTGCTGCTCGCGCAGTACGGCGTGCGCCGCGACGGCCTCCCCGGCGTCTGGCCCAGCGGCTACGAGGACGCCACCCAGCCGTGCACGCCCGCGTGGCAGGAGGCGATTACGGGCGTCCCGGCGAGCGCCGCCGCCCGGATCGCCCGGGAGTTCGCCGCCAACGCCGAGGACACCCGCGGCCGGTCGATGATCATCATGGGCGCCGGGACCAACCACTGGTTCCACTCGGACACGATCTACCGCGCGTTCCTGGCGCTGACGACGCTCACCGGCTGCCAGGGCGTCAACGGTGGCGGCTGGGCGCACTACGTCGGGCAGGAGAAGTGCCGTCCGGTCACCGGGTGGTCGCAGCTCGCGTTCGGGCTGGACTGGTCGCGCCCGCCGCGCCAGATGATCCAGACCGCGTACTGGTACCTGCACACCGACCAGTTCCGCTACGACCGGTTCGGCGCGGACACCCTCGCCTCCGCCACGACCGGTGGCCGGCTCGCGGGCAGGACCACCGCCGACGTGATCGCCCAGTCCGCGCGGATGGGCTGGATGCCGTCCTACCCGACGTTCGACCGCAACCCCCTCGACCTGGCCGACGACGCCGAGCGGGCCGGGCTGCCGGTGGGGGAGCACGTCGTCGCGGAGCTGAAGGCCGGCCGGCTGCGCTTCGCCTGCGAGGACCCCGACTCGCCGGAGAACTTCCCGCGCGTGCTGAGCATCTGGCGGGCCAACCTGCTCGGCTCGTCCGGCAAGGGCAACGAGTACTTCCTCAAGCACCTGCTGGGCGCCGACCACTCGCTGCGCGCGACCGAGACCCCGCCGGAGCACCGGCCGCGCGACGTGGTCTGGCACGACGAGGCGCCGGTCGGCAAGCTGGACCTGCTGCTGTCACTGGACTTCCGGATGACCAGCACCACCCTGTTCTCCGACGTCGTGCTGCCCGCCGCGACCTGGTACGAGAAGCACGACCTCAACACCACCGACATGCACCCGTTCGTGCACTCGTTCAACCCGGCGATCGCACCGCCGTGGCAGACCCGCACGGACTGGGACGCGTTCCAGGCCATCGCGCAGGTCTTCAGCACGCTGGCGCAGGAGCACCTGGGCGTGCGCCGGGACGTCGTGGCCACACCGCTGATGCACGACACCCCAGACGAGCTCGCCACCCCGCACGGCGTGGTGCGCGACTGGAAGGCGGGCGAGTGCGAGCCGGTCCCCGGCGTGACCATGCCGAAGCTCGCGGTGGTGGAACGCGACTACACCGCGATCGGGGCCAAGATGGGCGCGCTCGGCCCGCTGGCCGACTCGCTCGGCGCCACCACGAAGGGCGTCACCTTCCGCGTCGAACGGGAGGTGGAGCGCCTGCGGCAGCAGAACGGCGCCATCCGCGGCGGCCCCGCCGACGGCCGACCGTCGCTCGTGCGCGACGTGCACGCGTGCGAGGCGATCCTCGCCCTGTCCGGCACCACGAACGGCCACCTGGCCACCCAGGGCTTCCGCACGCTCGAACAGCGCACCGGGACGCCGCTGGCCGACCTCGCCGCCGAGCACGAGGGCAAGCGGATCACCTTCGCCGACACGCAGGCCGCGCCGGTGCCGGTGATCACCTCGCCCGAGTGGTCCGGATCGGAGACCGGGGGACGCCGCTACTCACCGTTCACGATCAACGTCGAGCGCCTCAAGCCCTGGCACACCCTCACCGGCCGCCAGCACTTCTACCTCGACCACGACTGGATGGCCGAGCTGGGCGAGCAGCTGCCGGTGTTCCGGCCACCGCTGGACATGCACGCCCTGTTCGGCGAACCCCGCGTCGGCGAGCGGGGCGAGCTGGGCGTCACCGTGCGGTACCTGACGCCGCACTCCAAGTGGTCCATCCACTCCGAGTACCAGGACAACCTGTTCATGCTCAGCCTGTCGCGCGGCGGGCAGACCATCTGGCTGTCCAAAGAGGACGCGGCGAAGATCGGCGTGGCCGACAACGACTGGATCGAGGCGGTCAACCGCAACGGCGTCGTGGTCGCGCGGGCGGTGGTGTCGCACCGGATGCCGGAGGGCACGGTCTACATGCACCACGCCCAGGACCGGCTGATCGACGTGCCGCGCGCGGAGACCTCCGGCAAGCGCGGTGGCATCCACAACTCGTTGACCAGGTTGTTGATCAAGCCCTCGCACCTGATCGGCGGCTACGCCCAGCTGTCGTTCGCGTTCAACTACCTCGGCCCGACGGGCAACCAGCGCGACGAGGTGACCGTGATCCGCCGTCGCGGCCAGGAGGTGCGGTACTGATGCGCGTGATGGCCCAGTTGGCGATGGTGATGAACCTGGACAAGTGCATCGGCTGCCACACGTGCTCGGTGACGTGCAAGCAGGCCTGGACCAACCGCTCCGGCGTCGAGTACGTCTGGTTCAACAACGTCGAGACCCGTCCCGGGCAGGGCTACCCGCGCCGCTACGAGGACCAGGAGCGCTGGCGCGGCGGCTGGGCGCTCACCAAGCGCGGCCGGTTGAAGCTCAAGGGCGGCGGCCGGTTGCGCAAGCTGCTCACCATCTTCAGCAACCCGAAGATGCCCGGCCTCGACGACTACTACGAGCCCTGGACCTACGACTACGACAACCTCACCAGCGCGCCGCTCCAGGAGCACACCCCGGTCGCCCGGCCGAGGTCGTTGATCAGCGGTGAGCCCACGAAGATCACCTGGTCGGCGAACTGGGACGACGACCTCGGCGGCTCGCCCGACCACGGTGAGAAGGACCCGATGCTCGAAGGCATCGCCGACAAGGTGAAGTTCGAGTTCGAGCGGACGTTCATGTTCTACCTGCCGCGCATCTGCGAGCACTGCCTCAACCCCTCGTGCGCCGCGTCGTGCCCGTCCGGCGCGATCTACAAGCGCGCCGAGGACGGCATCGTGCTGGTCGACCAGGACCGCTGCCGCGGCTGGCGGATGTGCGTGTCGGGCTGCCCGTACAAGAAGGTCTACTTCAACCACCGCACCGGCAAGGCCGAGAAGTGCACGTTCTGCTTCCCCCGCGTCGAGGTCGGCATCCCCACCGTCTGCGCGGAGACGTGCGTGGGACGTCTGCGCTACATCGGGCTGGTCCTCTACGACGCCGACAAGGTGCTGGAAGCGGCCTCGACACCCGACGACAAGGACCTGTGCGAGGCGCAACGGCGGGTGTTCCTCGACCCGAACGACCCCGTCGTCATCCGCGAGGCCGAGCGCGCCGGCATCCAGCGCGACTGGATCGAGGCGGCGCAGCGCTCGCCGATCCACGCGCTGATCACCACGTTCAAGGTCGCGCTGCCGCTGCACCCGGAGTACCGCACGATGCCGATGGTCTGGTACATCCCACCGCTCTCGCCCGTGGTCGACGTCGTGCGCGACACCGGCCACGACGCCGAGGACCACGGCAACCTGTTCGCCGCCGTCGAGGCGCTGCGCATCCCGGTCGAGTACCTGGCCCGGCTGTTCACCGCCGGCGACGTCGAGCCGGTGGACGCCGTGCTGCGCAAGCTCGCCGCCATGCGCAGCTACATGCGTGACATCAACCTCGGCCGCGAACCGCAGGAGGCCATCGCGGCGAAGGTCGGCATGACCGGCGAGCAGGTCTACGACCTGTACCGGCTGCTCGCCCTCGCGAAGTACGACGAGCGCTACGTCATCCCGCCCGCGCACGCCGAGCAGGCGCACGGGCTGGAGGAACTGGCCACCGAGTGCAGCCTCGACTACGAGGGCGGGCCGGGCATGGGCGGCTCCGGCCCGTTCGGCGAGTGCTCCGGCGGCACGTCGCCGATCGCGGTGGAGAACTTCCGGATGCTGCGCGACCGGCAGACGTCCGACACCCCCGCCGCGCCGGTCGACAAGGGCAACCGGGTCAACCTGCTCAACTGGGACGGCAAGGGCCGCCCGGACGGGCTGTTCCCGCCGGCGGAGCGGCCGGGTGCGGATGATCGGCCGGGTGGGGGAGACCCGGCGGGCGAGGTGGAGCCGAAGCCGTGACCGTCACCGACGCGCAGCGAGCCACCGCGTGGCAGGTCCAGTCGTTGCTGCTGGGCTACCCCGACGAGCAGTCGTTCGCCCGGCTGCCGTTGCTGCGCGCCGCGACCCGGACGGTGCCCGTGCCGCTCGCGACGCCGCTGGACGCGTTCCTGGACCACGTGGTGGCCACCTCGCCGACCGACCTCGCCGCCGACTACGTGGCGACGTTCGACCACCGCAAGCGGTTCAGCCCTTACCTGACCTACTTCGCCTACGGCGACACGCGCAAGCGCGGCATGGCGCTGCTGCGGTTCAAGCACGCCTACCGGGCCGCCGGGCTCGAGCTCGACGACGGCGAGCTGCCCGACCACCTCGCCGTGGTGCTGGAGTTCGCCGCCACCGGCGACCCGTCGAGCGGGCTGCGGCTGCTGTGCGAGCACCGGGCCGGGCTGGAGCTCATCCGCCTCGGCCTGCGCGAGGCCGGCTCGCCGTGGGCGCACGTCCTGGAGTCGGTGTCGGCGACCCTGCCTCCCCTGGGCCGCCACGAGCACGAGGCGATCGCCCGGCTGGTCGCGGAGGGACCTCCCGAGGAGGAGGTCGGCCTGGCCCCGTTCGCCCCACCCGAGTACATGCCGCGAGGAGGCCCGCGATGACCGAGCCGAGCACGCTCGACATCATGCTGTGGGTCGTCGTGCCGTACGTGGCCATCGCGGTGTTCGTCGTGGGCCACTTTTGGCGCTACCGCTACGACAAGTTCGGCTGGACCACCCGCTCCTCGCAGCTCTACGAGAGCCGGTTGCTGCGGCTGGGCAGCCCGCTGTTCCACTTCGGCATCCTGGTCGTCGTGCTCGGCCACGTCGGCGGCGTGCTGGTGCCGAAGTCGTGGACCGAGGCGATCGGGATCAGCGACACCGCCTACCACGTGGTCGCGGTCGTGCTCGGGGTGCTCGCCGGCGCCTGCACGCTGGCGGGCGCGGCGATCCTGGTCTACCGCCGACGGACCGTCGGCCCGGTGTTCTCCGCGACCACGCGCAACGACAAGGTGATGTACGTGCTGCTGGTCGGTGCCATCGTGCTGGGTCTCGGCACGACGGTGCTCGGCAACCTCACCGACCACCCGCACGACTACCGCGAGTCGGTGTCGCCGTGGTTCCGGTCGATCTTCTACCTCCGGCCGAAGCCGGAGCTGATGGCCGCCGCGCCGCTCGGGTTCCAGCTGCACGCGCTGGTGGCGTGGGCGCTGTTCGCGTTCTGGCCGTTCAGCCGCCTGGTGCACGTGTTCTCGATGCCGTTGGGCTACCTGACCCGTCCCTACATCGTCTACCGCAGCCGTGACGAGCAGGTGGGCAACCGACGCGCCCGGCGCGGGTGGTAGCACGGTCACAGCCGGGCGGCGCCGAGCTTCCAGTAGCCGCTGAACATCACGGAACGGCGGTCGACGCCGCGTTCCTTCACCAGGTGGCGGCGGACGGTGGTGGCCAGGGTCGACTCGCCGCACACCCAGGCGTAGTCCGGCGCGGGGGAGGGCAGGTCGGCCACCGCGCGGAGCAGGTGCGAGCCGGGTGCGTCGGCGCCGCGGTGGAGCCAGGTGACGGGTGCGTCGACGGCCACGCGGTAGTCCCCGTCGGGCACCTCGGCGAAGATCCGGGCGTCCGCGGGCACGCCCGACTCCAGGATCGCGCACAGGGCGGGCAGCGCGGTCTCGTCGGCGGCCAGCAGGACCGTGCCGGTGGACGGGGCGCGGTAGCCGGAGTTGCCCGCGCGGAAGCCGACGGACTGCCCCACCTCGGCGCGGGTCGCCCAGCGGGTGCCCGGCCCGGCGTCGCCGTGCAGGACGAAGTCCACGTCGACCTCGGTCAGCTCGGGCCGGTGGGCGCGGACCGTGTACCAGCGCAGGTCCGGCTGGTCCTCGGCGGGCAGGGCGCGGATCGCCGTGCGGACGTTGATGCGGTCCGCGCTCGGCATCGTCAACGGCCGGTCGGCCGGCGGCACCATCAGGCCGAAGCACTCGTCCGGGCCGGTCACGTGGTACTCGGCGAACTCCGGCGCCCGGAACGTCACCCGGCGCAGGTGCGGGGCGAGGTCGGCGACTGCGGCGACCGTCATGACGAACTGGTCGAACACGTCGCGCTGGTTGGGCGTCGCCGTGACCAGGCCGACGGCCTTGGTGAGCACCTTCAGCTGCAACTGGTCCAACGTCGAGTACCGGGGCATGGAGGTTAGGCTAAGCTAAATCAGTCCTCAGGCGAAGACCACGACGCTGCGCAGCACGTCGCCCGAGCGCATCGCGGTGAACGCCTGCTCCACCTCGGCCACGCCGATGCGCTCGGTGACGAAGTGGTCCAGGGGCAGGCGGCCCTGCAGGTGCAGGTCGACCAGCGGCGCGAAGTCGCGTGACGGGAGGCAGTCGCCGTACCAGCTCGTGCGGTAGGTGCCGTTGCGCAGGAACGTGTCCAGCAACGGCATCTCCAGGCGCATCCCGGAGTCGGGGCGGGCCACGAGCACGAACGTGCCGCCGAGCGCCCTCGCGTAGAACGCCTGCCGCCACGTCTCGGGCGTGCCGGCGGCGTCGATCACCACGTCCGCGCCGAGGTCGTCGGTCAGGGCGCGGATGGCGGCCACCACGTCCGGGGTCTGCCGGGCGTCGACCACGTCCGTCGCGCCCAGCACGCGGGCGTGGCACAGCTTCCGCTCGTCGAGGTCCACCGCGATGATCGTGGTGGCGCCGGCCAGCTTGGCGCCCGCGACGGCCGCGCAGCCCACACCGCCCACGCCGATCACGGCGACCGTGTCGCCGGTGGTGACGCCGCCGGTGTTCATCGCCGCGCCGAGGCCCGACATGACGCCGCAGCCCAGGAGGGCGGCGACGGCCGGGTCCGCCTTGGGCGAGACCGGGGTGCACTGGCCGGCGTGCACCAGCGTCAGGTCGGCGAACGCGCCGATGCCCAACGCCGGTTGCAGCGGCGTGCCGTCGGTGAGGGTCATCCTGGTCTTCGCGGTGTGGTCGTCCACGCAGGCCTCGGGCCGGCCGCGGCGGCACGCGCGGCAGCGACCGCAGACCGCGCGCCAGTTCAGCACCACGAAGTCGCCGGGCGCGACGTTGTCCACGCCGGGGCCGACCTGCTCGACGACGCCGGACGCCTCGTGGCCCAGCAGGTACGGGTAGGCGTCGCCGATCACGCCGTCGCGGTAGTGCAGGTCGGTGTGGCAGACGCCGGAGGCCAGGACGCGCACGGTCGCCTCGCCGGGGCCGGGATCGGGGACGACGATGTCGTGGCTGCGGACCGGTTCGCCCTTGCCCGTGGCGATGACTGCCTTGACGATCCTCGACATCTCCCGAGCCTCCACGTCGACCGGCCTCGTGACGGCCACAGGATAGGTGAAGCGAATGCCTGCGACCGGCCCAGCGGGAGTGCCTCCGGTCGCCGGCATCGGGATTTCCTATGGGCGGGTGCCGCGTGTTCTGTCTTACGTCCGCCCGGATTGGGCTGTTCGGCGCAAACTGCGATAGCGGAAGCGGTGTTTTCGCAGGACAAGGCGCGTGGCAGCATGAACGGGCCCGGCGGGCGGCTACCGCGGGAGGATCTGGAGAACCATGAGCACCGTGCCGAGAGTCGCGTCCGGCATCACCGCGTTCGCGGTGTTCGCGACCACCGTCAGCTTCGTCATCTCCACGGCGGGCTCGTCGATGAAGTCCACCGTCCAGGTGCTGTTCCTGCCGATCGCGGAGGACTTCGACGTCAGCCGCGGCACGCTCGCGGTCGGCACCACGCTGTTCGCCGTCGTGACGGCGCTCGCGTCGTCGGCGGTGGGCCACCTGGCCGACCGGATCGGCGCGGTGCCGGTGCTGGCGATCGGCGCGGGCATCACCGGTGTGGTGCTCGTGGTCTGCGCGCTGGCGAAGGACATCTGGGTGTTCGTGCCGACCTACGGCATCCTCGGCGCGATCGGCTGCACGATGCTGTCGTTCGTGCCGCTGGGCGTGCTGGCCGACCAGCTGTTCCAGGGCCGCAACGCCGGTTTCCTCTACGCGGTGCTGACCAACGGCGCGGCGGTCGGGTTCATGGTGCTGGTGCCGCTGTGGACGTTCCTGGGCGCGGTCACGTCGTGGCAGCAGATCCTGCTCGGCGTCGGCGTGGTGTTCCTGGTCGTGATGCTGCCGCTGTCGCTGCTGCTGGTTCGCTATTCGAACCGCAACGCCGCGCCGTCCGCGCCGGCCGAGCACGGCTTCTGGGCGGGCATCCGGATGGCGTTGGCGGACAAGCGGGTGCGCGGCCTCATCCTGCCGTTCTTCGCGTGCGGCACGACGATGGCGTTCATCGACGTCCACCTGTTCCCGCACATGCACGACCACGGCGTCGCGCCGGTGACCAGCTCGGCGGCGTTCGTGCTGCTGGGCGGGCTGGAGATCGTCGGCTCGCTGGTGGCGGGCCGGTTGTGCGACAAGGGCCTCATCCGGGCCACGCTGATCGGCGGTTACGCGCTGCGCGCCGCGTCGATGATGATCGCGCCGTTCTTCGCCGCCGAGTTCACCGTGCTGGTGTTCGGCGCGCTGTTCGGCGCCAGCTACCTCGTCACGGTCGTCGCCACCACGATGTGGATCGCGAAGATCCTGCCGCGCGGGCGCAAGGGCACGGCGATCGGCGTGCTGTGGGCGCTGCACATGGTCGCGGTCGCGGTCGGCAGCCAGCTCGGCGCGGTCCTGGCCGACGCCGCCGGCAGCTACTTGCCGGTCATCCTGGCCAGCGTCGCGCTCACGCTCGGCGCGGTCGTCCTGGTGGCCCTGCAACCCGACCCGAACGCCGTCGACGCCGAAGAGCCCGTCGCGGCCTGATCACGCGGGAAGGCCCCCGTCCTCGATCGGCGAATTCCAGGGGTGGTCGCAACACCGCTGCTAGGTGGTGGTGGCGAGAAGGGTAGCGAAGCGCTCGGCTGGGGTGTCCCAGCCGAGCGTTTTGCGTGGGCGGCCGTTGAGTTCCGCCGCGACGGCGGTCAGGTGCTCGCGGTCGTGCGGTGAGAGTTCGGTCGCCTTGGGGAAGTACTGGCGCAGCAGACCGTTCGTGTTCTCGTTGCTACCTCGCTGCCAGGGTGAACGCGGGTCGCAGAAGTACACCGGGACGTCGGTGGCCAGGGTGAACTCGTGATGCAGGTGCATCTCCGAGCCCTGGTCCCAGGTCAGCGACCGACGCAGGTGGACGGGCAGGCCGCGCATGGTCTCGACCAGGGCGTCGCGGACCTTGTCCGGCGTGCGGCCGTGGGGCAGGTGGACCAGCAGAGTGAAGCGGGTGGCGCGTTCGACCAGGGTGCCGATCGCGGACTTGCTCTCCCTGCCGATGATCAGGTCGCCTTCCCAGTGGCCGGGGACGGCCCGGTCTGCGACCTCGGCGGGCCGCTCGCTGATCATCACCATGTTGGACGACATGCGGGGTTGGCGCGCGGCGGACTGTCGGTGGGGGCGGCGCATCGCGCGCCCGGTGCGCAGCGCCCTGGTCAGCTCGCGGCGCAGTTCGCCGCGGCCCTGGACGTAGAGGGCCTGGTAGATCGTCTCGTGGGTCACGTGCATCTCCGGCCGGTCGGGGAAGTCCCGCCGCAACCGTCGCACGATCTGCTCCGGGCTCCATCTCCGATCCAGTCCGGCCTGGACGACCCGGCGCAGTTCGGGGGCTGCCGCGAGCTTGCCGGGTTTCGGGCGTCTGCGGCGTTTGTCGGCGCGGTCCTGCGCCACGTGCGGGCCGTAGTGGCCGCTGGCGGAGTGGCTGTTGCGGCGCAGCTCGCGGCTGATCGTGGACGGCGCCCTGTCCAGCTCGCGCGCGATGGTCCGGACGCCCGCCCCGCCGCGCACCAGGTCTGCGATCCGCAAGCGTTCGTCCTGGGACAGGAACCGACCGCGACCCTCGTCCGCCCGGTGCCGGACAACCAGCGCGGGCGGACGGGGGCGGCGGTTCTTCGCGCCGAGTTCCGGCCGCCCGTTGCGCCACTCGCGGCCGGTTCTCGGATGCACTCCGACACGGCGACATGCCTCGCCGTTGCTCAGCCCCTGATCCATGAGCGCAAAGTAAGCCTCGCGCTCACGGGTGAGCTTCCTGCGCCCCTGCGCCGTCCTGTCGGCCCGGATCTGGAAGTCCATCGCGTCCCCGAACACTCGGGGTGTTGCGACGATCCCTAGAACTCAAGATCCGGGGACGGGGGCCTTCCGCACGGGGTCACGCCCGGCGCGTGATGTCCATGTACCAGTTGGTCTCCCACGTCTGCCCGCCGTCGGCCGACATGGCCTGCTCCCACCGCGCCGAGTCACCGGTGATGCGGTGCCACAGGAAGCGGATGCGGACGGGCACGCCGTCCTGCACCTCGTCGCCGTGGAACGTGCCGACGCCGTCGGTGAAGGAGCCGAACAGCGGTGGGAAGAACACGCCCGAGTCGCTGCTCGCCCAGTTCAGCGACCAGCGACCGGTGGCGGCGTCGAACAGCCGCACGGTCAGGCCGGACGTCCCGTCGGGGAACGTGATCTCGTCCACGTTCCCCGCGCCGCCGAAGATCGGGCGCACCTCCGACGAGGAGGCGAACTCCTCCCAGTCGTCGCTGCCCACCAACCGCCGCCGCAGCCTGCGGTTGTGGATCGACCAACGGCCTGTCAGGAAGTCGAAGTCACCCACCGTCCGCCCCTCCCGCCCGGTTCCGGATGGCCGCGTACACGGCGACCGCGGCGCCCAGCTCCACCACCGCCAGCACGGGCCACGCGCCGTGGCCCAGCTGGAGGAACAGGAACCCGCCGACGATCGGACCGGCGGCGGCGCCGAGGCCGTAGACGAACTGGAAGCTGCCGATGTAGCGGCCCTTGAGGTGGGCGGGGCCGGCCATGCCGGGGTAGGCGAACAGCATGGGGCCGCCGATGATCTCGCCCAGCGTCCACACCAGCGTGCCCGCCACGATCACCGCCGGGCCCAGTGGCAGCGCGTACAGCGCGAAGCCGGCGCCGATCACGACGAACGCGACCGCGACGACCAGGTTGGCCCGCATGTGCTGCGTCTTCTTGGTCACCACCAGTTCGAGCAGGATGACCGCGCCGCCGTTCACCGCGACCGCGAACGTGTACCAGAAGATCGGCACCCCGGACGCCTGCACGTCCAGCGGCAGCGTCGACAGGTACTGCACGTAGACCACGGCGTGGAAGAACGTCGCCACCAGGTACACCAGGAAGCGCCGGTCGCGCAGCACGTCGACGTAGCTGCCCGCGGGCGCCGGCTCGTCGCCCGCCGCCTGCCTCGCCCCCGTCCTGGCGGGCAGCACGCGGTAGGCGACCAGCGCGTACGCCGCCGCGACCGCCGCCTCACCCCAGAACAGCAGGCCGTAGTCGTCACCGCCGAGCTGGTAGAGGCCGAAGCCGATCAGCGGCGCGGCGGTCGTGCCCAGGTTCAGGCCGAACCGGTACATGGCGAAGACCATGACCTGCCGGTCGTCGGGCGTGAGCTCGGACAGCAGGGTGGCCGACGCGGGCCGGTAGACCTGGGAGACCGCGCCGAGCACGGCCACCGCGGCGACGAGCAGCGCGTAGTCCGGCAGGTAGAGCAGCGGGGGGGGGGGGCGCCCCCCCCCCCCCCAGCAGATCCCGGGGGGTGTTGGGGCGTGTCGGGCTGGTAGAGCTGCGGGGGGGTGCGCACCGCCGCGCCACCCATGCTGAGCACGGTGGAGTTGCGCGCGCCGAGCCGGTCGGCCAGCGCGCCGCCGACCAGGACGCCGATGACGTTGCCGACGCCGTAGACGCCCAACGCCGTCGCCGCCTGGCCCGCGGAGAACCCCCGGGCGGTCAGGAACAGCACGAGGAAGATGTTGAGGAACCCACCGACCTTGTTCACGAACACGCCGGCCAGCACGGCCTTCACGGCCGCCGGCGACTCGACGAACGTCCGCCAGATGCCCTGGTCGGTGTTCTTCGCGGTGGTCATCAGGCGCTCGTCACGTCCAGCGCGGCGTCGGCCGCGTCGAGCCGGGCGGCGACCTCGTCGCGCGAGGCGCCGGTGGCGATGGCGAACGCGATGCGGCCCCACACCGTGCCCTTGGGCGGGGGTGAGACGACCGCGCCCGGCTGTGCGACCGTGACGACGCGGTCGATGCCCTCGGGCAGCTTGGCGGAGTCGAACGCCAGCGAGCCGAGCGTGGTGTCCTCCTCCTCGACGTAGAAGAACCGGATGCCCGCCACGCGGTCGTGCGCGTGCGCGACGTCCACCGCGCCGCCGGTGGCCGCGCCCGCCGCGACCAGGCCCGGGTCGACGCCCGTGGCGAGCAGGCCGAGGTAGGGGATCATGTCGCCGCCGAGGCGGCCGTTGACCTCGATGACCTTGGGACCCTCGGCGGTCAGCATGTACTCGGCGTGCGTGATGCCGTCGGTGAAGCCCAACGCCTTGTGCGTCCGCTGGGCCACGTCGAGCAGCACGTCGTCGGTCAGCAGCGGGTCCGAGGCGTCCACGAAGTGGCCGATCTCCTCGGCGTACGGGTGGTAGCCGACTACCTTGCGGCCGACGAACAGCGGCGTCACGACACCGTCGCGCACCACCGAGTCGACGCTGATCTCCTCACCCGACACGAACTCCTCGACCAGGATCGGCTGGTCGGTGTCGAACACCACCGGCTCCGGCCCGCGCGCCGCCTCGGTGAACGCGAAGTTCGCGCGCACCTCGTCCTCGTCGTGCACCTTGACCACGCCCAGGCTGGCGCCGAGACCGCGCGGCTTGAGGATCGCCGGGTACCCGACCTCGGCCGCCGCCGCCACCGCCTCGTCCACGGTCTTCACGGGGATCGACTCCGGCTGCGGCACGCCCGACGCCTTGAGCGCCGCCCGCGTGCCGCCCTTGTCGCGCAGGCGCCAGATCACGTCCGGGTCGCCGTTGCGCAGCCCTAAAGCCCGCGCGACGAACGCGGTCGCGTGGATGCGCACCTCGTCCCAGCACAGCACCCCGGAGAACGGCGTGCCGGCGTGGATCTCCGCCGCTGCCGCCGCCATGGCCGGCCCGTCGGTGGTGGAGGGCAGCACGGTCCAGCCGGACACGTACTCCTTCTCCCAGTCGGGCTCGGCGGTCAGGAACAGGTGCACCCGGTACTCCGCGCTGATCGAGCGCAGCAGGTACTCGCGGTACAACCGCATGCCGGTCGCGACCACGAGCAGCAGGGGCCGCTGGTCGGTGTTGCTCATCGGGGCTCCACTCTCGATAGGACTTGCACACCGCCGAACGCCTTCTCGCGCTCGCGCTCCTCGTCGGTCACGGCGATCCGCCGTGCCGCGTACCGCAACGTCGGCGGCGCCATCAGCGACGTCACGACCGACACCAGCACCACGACCGTGTAAGCCTCGGTCGACAGCACCTCCAGCCGCAGGCCGACCAGCGCCACGATCACGCCGATGACACCGCGCGCGTTGAGCCCCGCGCCGAGCGCGAGACCTTCCCAGTGGCTGAGCCTGGCCAGCCGCGCGCCCGCGTAGGCGCCCGCGAACTTGCCGACCACGGCCAGCAGCAGCACGGCCAGCGCCGCGCCGAGCACGGCCGGGTGCCGCAGGGCCGTGAGGTCCATCCGCAGGCCCGCCGTCGCGAAGAACAGCGGCGCCAGCACGCCCATCACGAACGTCCGCAGCACCGTCAGCGGCTCACGGGCGACACCGCCGACCGACGAGATGACCAAGCCGCACACGAACGCCCCCAGCACCGGCTCGAGGTCCAAGGCGTGCGTGCCGGCGGCGGACGCTATCACCAGCAGCACGACCACCGCCACGGTCACCCCGGGATCACCGGAGCGCTCCGCGAGCCGCAACGCGCCGCGCGCCAAGGGCCGCACCGCGACCACGGCGAGCACGAGCACCACGGCCAGCGCGCCCAGCGACCACGCCACGTGCCCGGCGGTCAGCCCGGCGCCGGCCATCCCGGACACCACGGCCAGCAGCGACCAGCCCACCACGTCGTCGACCGCGGCGGCGGTGACGGTGAGCTGCCCGATGTCGCGGTGCAGCAGGTTCATCTCCAGCAGCACCTTGGCGATCACCGGGATGGCGCTCACGCACACCGCCACCCCGAGGAACAGCGCGAAGACCTGCCGGTCCGCCGCCGGGCCGAGCATGGCGGCGGGCAGGAGGAACCCGGCGCCGACACCGAGCCCCAGCGGTATGAGCAGCCCTCCCGCGCCGACCCAGGTGGCGGCCCGGCGCTGCCGGCGCACCAGACCGAGGTCGAGGTGCATGCCGGTGAACCCCACCAGCAGCAGCACGCCGAACTGGCCGACGGCGTCGAGCAGGTGCACCTGGGCCGGGTCGTCGAACACCGGGGCGAACGTGCCCAGCAGCGACGGCCCGAGCACCACCCCGGAGGCGAGTTCGCCGACGACGGCGGGCATCCCGAGCCGGACGGAGAGCCGCCCGAGGACGAGCGCCACCCCGAGCAGCACGGCGACCTGCACCAGGAACATGAGCAACGAATGCGCGCCGAGCGTGCTCGGCGGCGCGGCGGACAAGACCACGGGCGAACCCCCTGTGAGCGGTGGAGAAACGGCACGGGGCCCGGTGCGGACCCCGTGCCGAGGGGATCAGTCGCGGTAGTACCAGTTCTCGGGGTTGATCATCCCGTACGGGTTGATCGGCCCGAACCCGCCGAGCGTGTTGGCGACCTCGAACAGCCGGATCGGGAAGTTCGGCGTGAAGATGACCGGCACCTCGTTGGCGATGTAGTCCTGGTACTCGTAGAGCACGTCCAGGTCGTCGCTGGTGACGGTGCGCTCGATCAGCGCGTCGGCCTTCGGGTCGCTGTAGAAGCCGAAGTTGCCGCCCGCCTTGGTGGAGAACAGGATCTCGCCGGTCGGGTGGTGGTAGGCCCAGCCGCCGTTCCAGCAGCACATCTCCCACGTGCACGGCGTGGTGGCGGTCGGCTCGCACGGCGCGTCCTCGGCCACGAGGATCGAGCCGTACACCTCCTGGAGCCGCAGCTCGATGCCCGCCTTCGCGGCGGCGTCGCGGAAGTTCTCCATCACCCGGGTCAGGGCAGGGCGGCCCTCGACGTAGCGCAGCAGGATCGACAGCTTCGTGCCCGCGGGGATGCCCGCGCCCGCCTCGCCCGGACCCGTGCCCGGCCGCACGCACACCGCGGGCGTGACGCTGGTGTCCCAGCCGTTGGCCTCCAGCAGCGCCTTGGCGTTCTCGGGGGAGAACGGCAGCGGCCACGCGCCCTCGCGCTGGCGCGGCGAGACGTAGTCGGTCTTCGGGTACATCGGCACCGGGCCGTTCTGCCGGTACGCGTAGCCCTGGTAGATGTCGCGCACCGCCGTGTCCTGGTCCAAAGAGGACTGCAGCGCCTGGCGGATGTACGTCTGCGCGAACATCTTGCCGACCACGGTCGGGTTGTTGAAGTTCAGCGAGATGTACCGGATGCAGAACGCCGACTGCGGGAACATCGTGTACTCGGTCAACGGGTTCGGCCCGCCGACCACCGGGTCGACCGCGGGCTCCGTGGCGAAGCTCAGCGGCAGGTAGCCGACCTGGATGCCGTTCTCGGCGTCCGGGCCCGCCTTCAGCATCTCGTACTGCTCCTCGTCGGAGAACGTCGGCACCTGGCGGAACTCGTCCAGGTACGGCTTGTTCGGCCCCGAGTAGTGCTCGTTGGGCACGAACGTGACCACGCCCTCCAGCGTGTAGCTCTTGAGCCGCCACGGGCCGCTCACGATGCTCCAGATGGGGCTGTCGGCCCACTTGGTGCGGTGGGCGTTGCCCTCGTCGACGATGTCGCCCTGCTGCGCCATCAGGTACTGGTAGACCGCCTCGACGTCGGCGAGGTCGCCGGAGGCGTTCGCCGGGCCGGCCTCGGTGCGGTCCCACGCCTTGGGCAGCGGCGTGATCGTGCTGAGCTGGTTGTAGAGCACCCAGTGCTTGGAGTAGACCTTGTCGAAGGTGAAGAACACCTCGTCGTCGGCGACCTTGCCGTAGTCGGTGAGGTTGTCCGGGAAGTAGCCGGGCACGTACTCGCCGTACCGGGCGCCCTTGACCTTCATCAGGTTCACCCAGAACAGGACGTTCTCGGCGGACAGCGTCTCGCCGTTGGACCACTTCCACGGCTTGACCTTGACCCGCACGGTCAGGCCGTCCTCGCTCCACACCGGCTCCTCGCCGATGCTCTGCGAGTAGTCCACGTTCGGGGTGCCGTCGCTGCCGAAGTAGTACAGCGTCCGGTACATCAGCGCCTGGAACTCCAGGATGTTGCGGGTGCCCATGCGCTCGGCGGGCGTGAACGGGAAGATCACGGCGGGCGGGAAGCCCGGCGCGCACGCCCACGTGACGACGCCGCCCTTGCGCGGCGTGCCCTCCTTGCGGGCGGTGATGGTGCTCGCGGAAGTCATGGCTGCTCGTCGGCCTCTCGGGTCAGTTCGCGGTCTGAGCGGGGATTTCCTCGATGGTCGAGACGCCGGACGCGGCGTGCTCGCCGAAGCGCTCCCACACCTCGTCGAGGCGGATGCGGCCGTCTTCCAGCACCTTCGGCGTGCTGCGGCAGTGCCCGGAGATGACCTGGCCGTCGTCGAGGACCATGCAGTAGGCGAAGTCGAGGGCGCCGTCGGGCTTCGCGGTGCCGGTCAGCGCGCCGCGGCGGGCCTTGCCGCCGAGGAACTCGCCCCAGAGCAGGTCGCCGTCCTGGTGGTACACGGCGACCCGGCTCTCCTCGGGGCCACCACCGGTGACCGGGTGGAACCTCTTGCCGTCGTAATTGATCATCGAGCTGGCTCCCCACGCAGTTCGAGCGTGCAGCACTTCGCGCTGCCGCCGGATTTGAGAAGTTCGGACAGGTCGACACCAATGGGCGTGAAACCCCGGTCGGCGAGCTGGTCGGCCAGGTGGGTGGCCTCCTGCGCCAGCAGGACGTGCTTGCCGTCGCTGACGGCGTTGAGGCCGAACACCTCGGCGTCGTGGTCGCCGGCGATCACGGCGTCGGGGTACAGGGAGCGCAGCACGCCCCTGCTCCACGTCGAGAACGCCTCGGGGTAGTACATGATCAGGTCGTCGTCCAGCACCGCCAGCGCGGTGTCCAGGTGGTAGAACCGCGGGTCGACCAGGTCGAGCGTCACGACCTCGCGCCGGAAGAACCGGGCCGCCTCCACGTGCGAGCGCTGGTCGGTGCGGAAGCCCGTGCCCGCCAGGATCCGGTCGCCCACCAGCAGGTAGTCGCCCTCGCCCTCGTTCACCCAGAACGCCTCGTGAGTGCGGAAGCCGTGCTCGCGGAACCACTCCAGGTACGCCGGCCCCTCAGCCTCGCGCTGGCGGAACCGGAACCGCGCCGACAGCACCCGGCCGTCCACCACGGTCGCGCCGTTCGCGGCGAACACCATGTCCGGCAGCCCGGGCTCGGGCTCGATCAGCTCGACGTCGTGGCCGAGGTCGAGGTACAGCGACCGCAGCCGGCTCCACTGGAGCAGGGCGATGGACGCGTCGGTCGGCTTCTCGGGGTTCATCCACGGGTTGATGGAGTAGGAGACGTCGAAGTGCTCCGGCGGGCACATCAGGTACCTGCGGCGGCGCGCGGTGCGTTGCTCGGGCTCGGACACGGCGGTGGAGTCCTCTCTGGCCGGTGGCGCCACCGGTCCGCCACATGTGACGCGGAGGGCCGGCGACGCCTGCGGTGTGGCGCTACTGGAAATCGACCTCGATCTTGGCTGCGTAGTCGTTCATCAGGGCGAAAGCGTCGGCCTCCGACGTGCCGGTGGCGCCGAGGAAGCCGATGATCGTGTTGCCGTCCGGCGGGCGCTTGACCACGTCGCCGGGCCGTGCGGTGATCTTGAGCAGGAACACGCGGTCCGAAGTGGACACCTCTTCGGGCACGCGCACCTCGCGCACCACGCCCGCGTCGGAGATCAGGCACATCGCGGCGATGTGCGTGCCGGTGGGCCGGAAGTGGCGGACGTTCGGCCGCCGCCCCGCGCCGATGTCCACCACGGCGGCGATCGGGTCGTGCTCGGCGGTGATGCGGGCGATCATGTCGAGCCCGCCGCCGCCGACCCGCGCCGCGATCTCCAGTAGGTAGGGCTTGCCCTGGTGGAAGCGGACCTCGGCGTGCATCACGCTGTTCGTGAGGCCTTGCGCCAACGCGCCCGCCGTGACGACCTCGTGCACGGCCGCCAGGTCCTCCGGGCTCATCGACGTCGGCGCGTGGTGCACGTCGTCGTCGAACGTCCCGCCCTCGGCGGTGATGCGGTCCACCACCGACCCGAGGTACACCTCGCCGTCCCACGCGACGGCTTCCATCAGGTACTCCTTGCCGTCCAGGAAGGACTCGACGAGCAGCCCGTTGGGGCCCAGGTCGATCCCGTCCGCCTCGGAGTTCGCCCAGAACAGGTCCTGGATGCCCTGCGCGGCCTGCTCGTAGTGCTCGGTGAGCTCGGCGTCGTCGTCGCAGCGGAACACGAAGTGGCTGCCCGCGCCCAACGTCGGCTTGACGATCACGGGGTAGCCGAACTCGTCCGCCGCCGCCTTCGCCTCGGCCAGCGAGGTGACGAAGCGGAAACCGGGGATCGGCGCGCCGGCCTTCTCGTGCGCCTGCCGCATCAGGTACTTGTTGCGGCTGTTCAGCGCCGCCTCGACGCCGATGCCGGGCAGGCCGAGCGCCTCGGCGATCGCCGCGACCGCCACCACGGCCGCCTCGGAGAAGGTGATCACGCCGTCGAACGCCTCGGTGGCGTGCCACTGCTTGGCGGTGGCGATCATCTCGTCGATGTTCTTCGACCCCACCAGGCGGTAGTGGTCGGCGGGCCAGAAGTCCTCGGTGCCCTCGCCGTTGAGCACGTACAGGTCCACGCCCAGGTCCTGCACCTGCCGGTAGCGCGAGTGGTAGTACTCGAGGTACTGGCGGGTCTCGATGGTCAGCAGCTTCACGGTGCGTCGCCTCCTAGCTCACGCCGTCGAGGGCCGCGTGCTGCTCGGCCGGCGCGTGCGTGCCGGGCAGCGACGGGAACCGGAACGGCCGGATCTCGGCCGGCATGTCGTCGCCGATGGTCAGGTCGACGCCCTGCGCGGACACGTCGGCCGCGACGTCGACCAGGATCGGCGCGGCGCACGCGAGCAGCGTGCGCGCTTCCAGCAGCAGGTCGCCGGGCTGCGTCGGCGCCTTGCCGTTGCGGCGGTGGTCCACCGCGTCGGCCAGCGCCCGCAGCCGCCCGAGCTGCGTCACGATCGTCTCCGCGGCGCGGCCCATGCTGAACCCGGGCAGGTCGTAGCACAGCCGGAACCGCTTGAGCACGGTCGCCGCGCGCCAGCGCCCGGCCTCGGTGGTGGCCAGCGGGCGGGTGCCGTCCACCCCGACCATGGCCAGCGCGATGGCCTCGGCCAACTCGTTCCACGGCGTGATCAGGCGGCGCGTGGTCGTCGAGTGCAGGGCGTCGCGGGTGAAGTTCGCCCGCTGGAACTCGGGACCGGTCAGCGCCAGGTAGAACCGCACCAGGTCGCGCGGCACCTCCGCCAGCAGGTCCGCGCTCCAGATCAGGTGGTTGCGGCTGGTGGAGAACTTCTCGCCGTCCAGGTCGTAGAACTCGTTGCAGACGTTGGACTCCGGCGTCGTGTACTTGTCGCCGTGCGCGAGCAGCATCACCAGGTCGACCAGGCCCCAGTGGTAGACGTTGTCGAAGCCGTGGAAGTACACGAGCTCCGCGTCGTGGTCGGCGCGCCAGAGCTCGTCGACCCCCGCCGTGGGGCGGCCCAGCTGCGTCGCCGTCCACCACGTGGCGTACATCGAGGCGGGCATCGCCTCGACCCACGGGTAGACGATCTGGCCGGGGGTCTCCGGGAACGGCGCGGCGATGCCCCACGTGCCGGGGATCGTCACCGGGATGTCCGGCAGCGGCTTGGACAGCAGCTCGCTGATCAGCTGCCGCGCGTGCGGTCGCCAGCGGGGCGTGCGCGCCGCGTAGTAGGACGTGAGCCGCTCGCGGTAGTCCTCCATCGGCAGCACGAGGATCTCGCACTCCCGGTACACCACGGTGTCGCTCGGGTCGATGGTGTACTTCGGGTCGAGCAGCTCGTCGAAGTTGTTCGGGTGGCCGCAGTTCTCGCACGCGCCGCCGCAGCTGCCGGCCAGGCACGACGGACACGTGCCGGTGACGAGGCCGTCGTAGAGGAACGCGCCCGCGTTGCGCGCGTAGGGCAGCTGCACCTTGCGGAGGTGGAACCGGCCGGCGGCGTGCAGCTCCTTGAGGAAGTCCAGCACCGTCGTGCGGTACCGGTCGTCGATCGGCGGCAGGCCCGGCATCAGCGTGCCCATCGCGTCGAGCGACCGCTCGATCTTCGCCATCGACGTCCGCACCAGCTCGTCGGGCGCCAGGCCGCGCCGGTGCGCGGTGGACACCACGTAGCTCTGGCTGTCGTCGGTGCACGTCGTGTAGAGCACCTGTCGACCGGTGGCGCGCAGGTAGCGCGCGTACACGTCGCCGCCCAGGTACGGGCCCGACATGTGACCGACGTGCAGGTCGCCGTTCGACGTGGGCGTCGCGGCGACGACGATCGCCGGTCGGGAACGGGTCGTCACGAGGCGGCTCCCTCGTGGCGGGCGGCGAACTTCCCGGCCAGCTCGGCGTCCCACCAGATCGCGTAGAACTGGAAGTCCTCGGCGCCCTTGTTGACGACCTGGTGCTTCTCGTGCGGCGTGAAGTGCACGACGTCACCGGCCTTGAACGGCGTGGCGCCCGCCTGCGTGATGATCTCGGCCTCACCGGTCATGGCGACCCAGATCTCGTACTCGTGGTGGCCGTGGGCGCCCGACTCGGCGCCGGGGCGCACCACGCACCACGAGCCCTCGAACGGCGCGTTGACCAGGTCCCACGGCATCAGGCGCTGGGCGTCCAGGCCGTTGTCGAGTTTGAGGTTGTCCCGGTCCAGGGGGCGGATTTCCATCATGGTGACGACTCCTCTCGGGTCAGGCGGGTTGGGGTGCTTCGGCGAACAGCTCGGTGACGCGCTGCGGCACCACGGGCACGGTCTCCTCGTCGGCGTCGGCGAGGTCGGCGACGATCTCCGCGGCCCGGATCGCCAGGACGCTGATCAACGAGTCCGCGATGCCGTGCGTGGCCTCGTTCACGCCCTGCAGGTACACCCGGGCGGACACCGCCTCGGGGAGTTGCAGGCGGTAGTTCCGGGTGACGGCGAAGTCCTCCTGGCCGACCTCGGCGGCCATCGAGCGCACCAGGGTCGGCATCCGCTTGTCGAAGCCGGTGCCGAGCATCACCCGGTCGCAGCGCAGCTCGCTGCGCTCGCCCGTGCGGCGGTCCAGCAGGGTCAGCACGACCTCGTCGTCCACCAGCGCGGAGTCGACGACCTCCGCCATCGTGACCATCGACAGCCGCTGGGTGCCGGTCAGCTTCTCCAGGTACATCGTGTGGTAGAGGTTGTCCAGCATGGCCGGCGACAGGCCCGCGTAGTTGGTGCGGTGCATCTCGCGCAGCAGCTGCGTCCGCGCGTCGGGCTGCGCCTCGTTGAACTTGTCCACGAACGACGGGTAGAACAGCTCGTTGGTGAACTTGCTGCTCTCGTAGCCGTTGAGGCCGATCGAGCGCATCACCATCGTCACCTTGGCGCGCGGGAACGTCTCGTGCGCCGACCACAGCATCTCCGCCGCGCTCTGCGCGCCGCCGATCACGACGATGCGGTGCTCGCCCTCCGGGTCGAGCGCGCCGATCCGGGTCACGAACTCGGTGCTGTGCACCACGCGCTCCCTCGGCAGCGCCGCGAACTCCGTCGGCAGGTGCGGGTCGCGGCCGACGCCGATGACCAGCGTCGCGCACGACACCGTGCTGCCGTCGGCGAACCGCACCAGCCACCGGTCCACCGAACCGGCCTCGCCGTGCTGCGGCTCGACGGCGACCGCGCGCCGCCCGTGCTGGAGCCGGACCTTCGTCAACGACCGCGCCACCCACGCCAGGTAGCCCGAGATCTCCAGGCGGTAGGGCGTGAAGGTGCCGAGGTTGATGAACTCGTCGAGGCGGCCCGTCGAGTGCAGGTAGTTGACGAACGAGTACGGGCTGGTCGGGTTCCGCAGCGTCACCAGGTCCTTGAGGAAGGACACCTGGCTGCGCGACCAGGGCAGCAGCATCCCGCGCTGCCACACGATGTCGTCGTGCTGCTCCACGACGAGCGCGCGTGCGGCGAGGTCGGGGGACAGCTCCTCCAGCGCGACGGCAAGGGCCAGGTTCGCGGGGCCCGCTCCGATCGCGAGCAGTTCTACATCCTGGTGGTCCAACACAGTCTCCAAGCCTTGTCGGGTGGCGCCGCGGCGGCGGTGCCGGAGTGCGGGACGTGGGGGCCCGGGGCGGGGGGGGGGGCCCGGGGGGGGCGCCGGGGGCGGGGTGGGCCCCCGCCGGGGGGCGGGCCGGCAGGA
>NZ_JAJHUO010000035.1:67972-77685 GCF_020859565.1 Saccharothrix luteola
GGGGTGGCCCACCCCGGGCCCCCCCCGGGGGGGGGGGGCGCGGGGGGGGGGGGGCGGGGGGGGGGGCGGGGGGCCCGGGGGGGGGGGGGGCGCCCGGGCCCGCGTCGCCGGGTACGTCGTGCGCCCCGGCGTCGGGAAGGCGCGTCAGGAGGTGGGGCGCACCAGCGCCACCACGTCCTCGACGGTCCGGGCGGCGTGGAACGCGCGCAGGTCCAGCGTCACGTCCAACCGGTTCTCCAGCTGGGCCAGGGCGTCCAGCGAGCTGATGCTGTCCCACTCGTGCCGGGCCAGCACCGGCTCGTCGCGCAGCACGTCGACGCTCACGTCGAGCGCGCCCGCCAGGATCTCCAGCACGGACTGCTCCACGGTGGTGTCGGTCGTGGGGGTGTCGGTCATCGGGCTACCTCGTTCCCTTCCAGCAGGTTGATCCACGCGGGCACGTCGGGCAGCCCGGTGTCCAGGGCCAGCGCGTGCGCGCCGTCGCCCTCGTCGGCGAACCCGGCGTCGGTCCAGAAGTTCTTGGCCAGGCCGTTCTTCTTCGACGGCACGTACCGGCCGCGCAGCGCGGTGGCGCCCGCGGCGTGCGCCCGGCGCGCCAGCCACGCCGCGATGGCCAGTTCCACGCCGCGACCCAGCACCCGGCAGCTGAGCACCAGGTTGTCCACGTGCCACTCGGCGCCGGAGCGGTCGACCCACGCCGCGCCGATGACGCCCTCGTCGCCGAACCGGTCGGCCACCGCGAACGTGACGACCAGGTGGTCCGGGTCGGCGATGCGCCGGCCGGTCTCCGCCTCGTCGAACCGCAGGCCGGTCAGGTTGAACTGGTTGGTGCGGGCGGCCAGCTGCGCCACGCGCGCCACGGCGAAGCCGTCCGCCTCCGCCACGACCAGCCGCACGTCCAGCGCGTGCAGGTAGTCCTCGGAGGAGCCGAAGCCGCCCGCGAAGTCGTTGCGCAGCGTCCGGCTGCGGTACAGCTCCGGCCGCGCCAGGTCGGTCTCGGTCAGCTCCGCGACGTCGAACCAGCCCTGCGCCAGCAGCGTCCGCACGATGTGCGCGGGGTCGCCGTCGGCGGGCAGCACCACGACCTCGGGCAGCTCCTCCTCGACGTGGCCGCGCTCGAACGGCGAGTCGTCCAGGAACACGAACGACCCGATGCCCAGCCCGAGGGCGGACGCGGCCTCGCGGAGGTTGCCCGCCTTCGGCGACCAGTTGACCGCCTTGGCGGAGAACGCCTCCGGCCGCAGCAGCACCTCCGGGTGCGCGGTCAGCGCCTCGTCCACCAGGTCGGCGTCGTTCTTGCTGGCCAGCACCAGCACGACGCCCTGGTCGCGCAGCCTGCTCGCGGTGCGCTGCACCTCGCGGTAGGCGTTGCCCGGGTACAGGCCGCCGAGCTGCACGCCCTCCGCGCCGACCTCGCCGAGCACGCCGCCCCACAGCGTGTTGTCCAGGTCCAGCGCCAGCACCTTGCGGGACAGGCCGGCCCGCGCCTGGGCGAACCGCCGGACCTCGCGCGCCAGCAGGTACAGCGCGCCGTCGGTGTAGGGCAGGTCGCCGTAGCGGTGCAGCCGGTCGTCGCGCGCCGGGAACGGCGAGTCCGCCAGCACCGACACGAGGTCGGTCACGGCCACCTGGCGGTGCTGCGCGGCGAGGTCCAGCAGGTCCTCGTTGAGCTTGGCCCACGCCTTGGACAGCGCGGCGCGCGCCCGCCAGCTGATCACCGAGTCGCGCACCTGCGCGGGCAGCGGCACGGTGTGCAGCAGCACCGTCGCGGTCGAGCGCTCCACCGCCGAGAGCACCAGGCCACGCAGGTCCGCGAGCCGGGCTTCGAGGTGCCCGGCCAGGCCGTCGACGTCCGTCGCCGCCCAGTCGTCGGGCAGGAAGCAGGTCTCGTCCAGCAGCAGGGTGATCACGTCGACGCCGTCGAACGGATCGGTGGCCAGCGTCAGCTCGAACAGCCCGTACGGGCCGGGCACGAGGTCCGGCAGCACGCCGGCCGACACCAGGCTCGCCCGGAGGATCTGCTCGTAGGACCCGATCGTGCAAGTCGCGAGCACGGCCACGCGCAGCGGTCGCAGGCCCTCGGCGTCCTCCAGGCGTGCCAGCAGCTTGCCCGCCTTGCGCAGCACGAGCGGGTCGGACACGGTCGCCAGCCGCGTCAGGTCCGCGGGTGAGGGCGCGCGGCCCTCGGCGACCGCCGTCCGCAACGACTCCAGCAGGTCGCCCATCAGATCCGCACCAACGTGCAGTACCAGCGCATCCCGATGGAGATCCCGCACAGCGCCACGACGTCGCCGGGCTTCACGTCGCCGCGCTCGATGTGCTCGCCGAGGCAGAACAGCTGGTCCGCCGCGCCCATGTGGCCGTGGCCCAGCGACAGCTCGGCGTTGGTGTGCTCGACCGTGACGCCGAACGGCTCCGCGACCTCCTCGATCGTGTCGGTGGAGTCGTTGATGTAGATGACGTGCTTGAGGTCGTCGCGGGTCAGCCCCGCGCGGCGCAGCGCGTTGTCCACGGTGTCGGTGATGCGCTGGTTCAGCGTGGCGACGAACTCGCGCAGCTTCGCCGGGTCCTTGTCGAAGTGCGCCTGGATGCGGGCGTGCCCGGGAGGCGCGTCCTTGGCCGTCCAGCCGTCGAACGGGAGCGGGTTGGCCGCGCCGCCGACCTCCGTGCGGAAGAAGTCCGACAGGTCGGGGTCGACGAACTGGTCCGTGGCCAGCCACTGCACGCTCTCGTGGCCGCGCTTGAGGACGGCGGCCACCGCGCCGTCGCTGTGCACGGCGTTGTTGACGTTCATCCGGTTGCGGTGGAACTCGCTGACCCGGTTGACGGCGATGAACAGCACGGTCTGCAGCTCCGGCTGCAGCGCCAGCAGCCCGGCGACGTAGCCGAGGCCCGTGACGCCGCACGCGCAGCCCTCGGTGAGCAGCAGCGTCTGCGTCGTGCCCTCGACCTTGAGGCGGCGCGCGACGGCGGCGGAGGTGTCCCAGTGGTGGTAGTCCGGCACCTCGGAGGCGGCCACCACGACGAGGTCGACGTCGTTGGGCCCGAGGCCGAGGCGGTCCAGCGCGTCCTGCCCGGCGAGCGTTGCCAGGTCGGTCGCGGTCACGCCGTCCGGCGCGCGGTGGAACGTGTGGTAGCCCCAGCGGACGACGCGTTCGGGATCGCCCACGTAGTCACCGGCCGTCTGCGCGACGTCCTGGTCCTCGCCGGTGGCGTACCCGAAGCCCGCGACTCCGAAATCCACGAGCTGGCTGGCCATGAGCACTCCTGTCATGTGACTGCTTTTCGGCACGGTGAAGGCCCGCCCCGGACATTTTTCCGGGGCCTGGGCAAATAATGGTCGGGAAAGCGGGAAGGCGTGCGTCGGAGACGTCACCCCTGACGTCCGCGACGCGCTGACGTGCGTAGATGGTGCGGTGAGAAGCAACCCTGGATTCGACGAGCCCAGTCGGTCGGATTGCTCGACCAGCTACCTGCCGTCTCTGTTAATTATTTACCGCCGGTGCGGCGGAAGCAATGTCGGGTGACCGCTTTTCTGCGGTGTGCTGATCAGGATTGCCGATGGCTGCGATAGGGCCCCGGCGCGCGGTGGCGTAGTGGACCAGCTCCACGAGCACGCCGGCGGGCTTGGGCGCGTACAGGTACTGCACCGCCATCCCGTCCCGCGCGCCGCGGCACGGCTCCGCGTCCACGAGCGCGAAACCGTTGGCGCGCAAGCGGGACGCTTCGGCTCGCAGGTCGTCCACCTCGAACGCGATGTGGTAGAGCCCTGGTCCGCGCGCGAGCCGTCCGGCCACCGCCGAGTCCTCCCGCACCGGCGCGACCACCTCCACGGCCGGGGCCGCGGGGTCCGCGCCCACCTGCCAGAAGTCGCACGAGACGCCGTAGTCGCCCGCGACCCCGCCATCCACTTTGGACAGTCCGAGCACGGCGAGCAGCGCGCCCACGCCCTCGGGGTCCGCGGTGAGCAGGCCGACGTGGTCGATGCCGAGGATCACGACGCCACCAGCTCCGCCGCCGCCCGCCGGCTCGCCGCCAGCACGGTCTTCGCCGCGCCGCCGCTGCCGCCGGTGAACGTGGACACCCCGTCGCCGACGTCCACCAGGCGCAGCCCGCCCGGCGAGCGGTAGCAGTCGAACGACGCCACCACCCGGTCGGCCACGACCTCGCCGTCCGCGACGCCGAACCGGCGGCGGGCCGTGTCGAGCACCCGCGCGGCCAGGTCGTGGTCGGGCGTCACGCCGTCGGGATCGACGTCCCAGCGGTCGCACCCCAGGCCGAGCAGGAACGTGCCGTCGCGGTCCGGCCGGCCGTACAGCCCGGTCCGGTCGTCCACGAACGACGCCACGCACGGTATCGGCAGCCGGTAGAGGCCGTACTGGATCTGCTTGGCCCGCAGGGGCTCGCCGCCGACCAGCCGCGGCGTCCACGCGCCCGCCGCGACCACCACGGCGTCGAACGCCGTCACGCCGGCGGAAGTCCGAACCGCGGGGCCGGGCAGGACTTCGGCAACCCGCTCGGTGCGGACGTCGCCGCCGTGCTCGCCCAGCCAGCGCAGCACGTGCCCGCGGAAGCGGTCGGGGGAGAAGTGCCCGGCGTGCCGCTCCACGACGCCGGCGGCGTCCGCCGGCAGGTCCCGGAACCCGAAGCGCCGCGCCAGCTCGGCACCGTCCACGACGGACGCGGAACCCGGCAGCACCGCCTCGACGGCGTCCACGCACGGCGTGACGTCGTCGGCCGTCACGTACACCGACCCGGTCTCCCGGTAGCCCGCCCAGTCCCGCACCCGTTCGTCGGAGCGCAGCTCGGCCAGCGACTCGGCGGCGTCCCGGGCCGCGCCCGCGTCCACCTCGAAGCCGCGGACCAGGCCCCCGGACGCGCCCGAGGCGTCGGCCGCACCGGGCGCGTACACCGTCACGTCCGCACCGGAGGTGCGTAATCGCCAGGCCAGCGCCGCCCCCGCGACGCCGCCGCCGACCACCGCCGCTCTCACCCGTGCCTCGCGTGCACGGCGCGGCGCAGGTCGTCGGTCAGGTCCGCGCCGCGCCGGCGCAGCGGCAGGGGCAGGTCGTCGCGCGCGAACAGCTCCTCGGCCTGCGCGATCGTCCCCGGCTCGGCGGCGTAGCGCGGGTAGAGCCACAGCACGAGCGTGTCCAGCACCTTGTCCTCGCGCAACCGTGCGACGTCCACGATCTCGGTGAAGAACCGGGCCACGTACGGCGCGGTCAGCTCGCGCTGCTCCGGCTGCCAGAACCCCTCCGCGGTGGACCACAGGCGGTAGCTCGACAGCTCGGCGTCGGTGGTGATCGCGCGCCACGCGGCCTGCTTCGCCTCGACCGTGGGGATCGCCGCCCGAGCCTTCACCGCGAACTGCTCGGTGTGCGTGCTCGGGTCCGCCGCGTACGCCTCGTCGATCTCCGCCTCGGTGAACGCGCCCAGCACCGCGAGCCGGTACCGCACCCGCCACGCCAGGTCGGCGTCGAGCTCCAACCCGGCGGGCAGCGGCACGCCGTCGAGCCAGCCGCGCAGCTCCGAGGTGTCGGAGGTGAACTCCACCAGACCCCGGAACAGCGCCAGGCCGAGCTCGTCCTCCGGCGCGGTGCGGGACAGCCGGTCGCGTGCCGCGTCCGCCACCGCCTTGAGCAGCCCCGGTCGCAGTTCGGGGTCCAGCAACCGGTCGGCCACGTCGATGCGGGCCTGTTCGAGCACCTCGATCACGATCGACAGCTCGGTCTCGTAGCCGAGCATCCGCGTCACCAGGTCCAGGTGGTCGGTCGCGGGCACCGCGCCGTCCACCACGCCCTGCAACAGCTGCGCCCACACCATCGCGCGGTTGATCGGCGCGAGCGTCGGCAACACCTCGGGCAGCGCCCGGCGTGACTCGTCGTCGTAGCGGATCTTCGCGTAGGTCAGGTCGTTCTCGTTGAGCAGGAGGAACTTCGGGGCTTTGCGGCCCACCAGCTCGGGCAGCTCGGTGCGCTCGCCGTCCACGGTCACGCGGACCGTCTCGTGCGCGTCGCCGTACAGGCCGATGTCGATGGTGTGCGGCCGAAGCGCCGGGTGCGACGCCGGTGCGGACTGCGTCACGGCGAACGAGGTGATCACGCCGTCGGCGACGGTGAAGTCCGGCGCCAGCGTGGTGACGTTCGCGGTGCCCAGCCAGCGGTCCGCCCAGTCGGTCATGTCCCGGCCGACGGCCTCGCCGATCGCCGCGTTGAAGTCCGCGAACGTCGCCGCGCCGTACGCGTGCCGGGCGAAGAAGATCCGCAACGCCTCGCGCATCGCGTCGTCGCCGATGTGGTGCGCGAGCTGCCGCAACGCCGACGAGCCCTTGAAGTACGAGATCCGGTCCAGGTCCAGCAGCGCGGACATGGCGTCCGCGCCGTCGATCCACACCGGGTGGGTCGAGGGGCGCTGGTCGGCGGTGTACGCCTGGCCCTTGCGGCGCGCGGAGAACGTCGTCAGCGGGCCGGTGAACTCGGTGACCTCGCTGGGCACCCGGTGCGCCAGGTAGTCGGCGAACGCCTGGCCCAGCCACAGGTCGTCCCACCACTTGTTGGTCACCAGGCCGGCCCACCACATCAGCGACAGGCCGTGCGCGATGACCACCGCGCGGGTCTCGTGCTCGCTGCGCGGCGCGGGCGTGCGGAACAGGTACAGCTCCTTGAGCAGCACGCACCCGGGGTGGTCCAGCGACAGGTAGCTGAACTCCGGCGCGAAGACCTGGTCGAACCGGCCGAACGGGTAGCGCACGCCGAACAGGCGGTGGAACTCGTCGAGGCACTGGGCCGTGACGTCGAAGACCTCCTGGATGTCGGCCTCCAGCGCCTCGGCGACCGACGCGCGGCAGTGCACGCCGAGCGGCACGCCGTCGTGCACGGTCTCGAACGAGGCGTACGGCCCGGCGACGACCGTGGTCAGGTACGTCGCCTGCGCCACCTCCTGCACGACCCGCCACCGGCCGGGCGCGACCTTCGTGGCCGCACCCGTGCCGAGGACCGTCCACTCGTCGGGGACGGTGAGGTCGAACGTGAACGGCGCCTTCAGGTCCGGCTGGTCGAAGCACGCGAAGATGCGCGGAGCGTGGTCGAGGAACACCGCTCCGTACACGTACACCTGGTCGTCGGCCGGGTCGACGTAGCGGTGCAGCCCCTTGGACTCACGCGAGTACGCCATGTCCGCGACGACGACCAGCTCATTGTCCGCGGCCAGCCCGGTCAGCGGCAACCGGCCGTCCACCAGCGCGGACACGTCCAGGTCGCGGTCGTTGAGCCGGGCCCCCAGCAGCGCCTCCGGTTTGACGTCCACGAACGTCGACCCGCCCTCGTCGGCGGTGAAAGCTATTTTCGTCGTAGACCGAAATACTTTCCCGTCGCCGGTGAGGTTCAGGTCCACGTGATACGAGGCGACCTCCAATAAAGCGCCCCGTGCGGCTGCTTCGGCTCGAGTCAAACTGGCCATGCGGCGCCCCCTCCTGCTTGGTATGGAGGATCGTAAACACGCCTTGTGCGACGTCAACGGGCCAATTCGGTTCCCTTATAGGGTCTGCCCAAGAAATGCTGATGACCCGCCCGGCCGGCATCCCGGGACCGCCGTTTCGCCCGTCCGGCGGTATCGGGGCCACTATCGCCCCAGGTAGTCGCGCGCGACGCGTTTCGGCACGCACATTCGCCAAGCGTCCACGACCAACTCGGTCAACTCGACCTCGTCCAATTGAGACAGAGAGGCCCGAACCCAGTTGTACCGTTCGTCCGAAGTCACCGGCGGATGGAATTTGTCGGGATCCGAGGCAATCAGCGCCGCCCGCTCCTCCTTGGGGAACGCGAATCCCATCGTCCGCTCATCGGGCGACAGGGCGAGGTACACGATGCGCCCGATGCGGAATTTGACCCGGTCGCGGACCAGCGCTTCCTCCGTGCGGGGGAGCGACCGGGCGATCCGGCGCACGTCGTCGGACGTGACACCCCGGCGCGGCGCCGTCCAGCCGCGGGTGAACGCCAGGTAGCAGTACTCGTCGATCACCTTCGCCAGCGAGCGCCCCGGCCGGCCGAGGTCGGCCAGCAGCTCGGGCTCGGGCACACCCGCCTCGGCCAGCAGGTCCGCCGCCCAGCCGCGGGTCAGCAGCAGGTGCGCCCGGTAGGCCGCGCCGTCACGACCGCCGTGCAGCCGGTCGGCGATCATGTTGTCCCACGGCGGCAGGCTGTTGGGGCGCAAGGCGAACAGCAGCTTGGAGGCCGCAGTCGGGCCCAGCGTCCGGGTGCCGCGCGGCGTGGCCGCCGCCGTGCTCGCCGACAGCGCGGCGAAGCCCTCGGCCAGCCGCTCCACCCGTTCGTCGGTCAGGTCGGCGAGCCACGTCCCGGTGTCGGGCAGCGCGTCCCGCCAGGTCTCCCACCAGGCCGCCAAGCTCTCGTCCAGCACGCGCGGCTCGCCGGGACGGGGCGTGCGGATGCGGCAGCCCCACGCGTTGAGCCACACGTGCGCGGCGTCCCGGTGCGCGGCGACGCCCAGGTCGAACGCCGGGGCGGTGGCGGCGGTCAGGACCGTCCACGACTTCTCCGGGGTGGTGAAGCCGCCGAACTCGGACACGGCGGCGCGCAGGGTGCTCAGATCCGGTTTCACGACGCGGCACCCTAGTTCACCCCTTGCGCGCCGGCGTCGTCGTCGGTAGAAACGTCCGCGAGCCCGGCGTTCGGCCCGCCCCAGCCGCGCGCACCCCAAACCCGCTTCGGCATACCGCCGCGTCCTTGGAGTGCCCGAATGACCGAGCCCTGGCTGCTGGAAACCCGCGTGTTCAAGCTCAAGCCCGGCACGCGAGCCGAGTTCGACCGCATCAGCCGCGACGGCACCATCCCGCTCATGCGCGGCATCGGCATCACCGTGCTCGCGTTCGGACCGTCCCCTTTGGACGAAGACGAGTGGCACCTGGTGCGCGCGTTCCCCGGGATGGAGGAGCGCGTCCGCCTCGCCGGCTCGCTGTACGAGCAGCCGGAGTGGGCCCAGTTCGACGGCCCGATCAACGAGATGATGGCCGACTACAGCACCGCGCTGGTGCCCGTGCCCGAGAGCACGGTCAAGCTCCTGTCCGAGCCCGGCGCCTTTGCCTAGGATCCCTTCAGTGACCAGGAATCTGTCGCACCTCGCGGCCATCTCGAACGTCGACGCCGACTACCGCCACTACGCCAAGGACGTCATCGCGCTGCCCGACCACGACCTGGCCCTGCCCGACGCGCACCTGAAGTGGTACGAGGTGCGCGAGCCGCAGGACGTGGTCGACCCGGCGCTGCGCGAGGACGCCCAGTCGTTCCTGCGCGCGGAGACGGCCTCCGGCGAGCTGGACATCTCGGGCGACCTCGGCTTCGTCATCCACCACCTGTGCCGCGGCGACTTCTACTTCCTCATCGTCTGCACCTGGCGCAACGAGAACGAGATGTGGGAGACCGTCTACATCCGGGACGTGAAGCAGCACGACAGCTTCCGCCGTTTGGAGCAGGGCAAGCACCGCGAAGTGCTCTGCGTCTGGGAGATGGGCGCGCTGCTGCACGAGCAGCAGGCCTGGATCCGCTACCTCTACTCCGACCGCGACGAGCAGGCCAAGATCGCCTACCTGGACGACCGGTTCACCGGTCGCGTGTGACGTCGTGCCGGGGGGCCCCCCCCCCCCGCCCCCCCCCCCCGCCCCCCCCGGGGGGGGGCGCGCCCCCCCGGGGGGCGGC
>NZ_JAJHUO010000035.1:77695-104101 GCF_020859565.1 Saccharothrix luteola
TTCCCGGCCGGCGGGGGCGCCGGGGGGGGGGGGCGGGGGGGGGGGCCCCCCCCCCCCCCCCCCCCCCCCCCACGTCCCGTCAGGTGACGACTTCCTCCACCGGGTCCTGGCGCCGCTTCCGGTTCCACCGCAGGAACAGCAGCGCCGTCGCGGTCACCACCAACGGCCACAGCATGTACACCGCCGTGGCGGCCGTCAGCGCCACCACGCCGAGGAACGCCACCAGCGCGGCGTACCACGCGGGCGACCGCGTCGGCAGCAGCTTCAACGCCGCCGCCGTGCCGATGAGGTAGACCGCCACGAACTGCCCGGTGGTCAGCAGGACCAACAGCTTCGCGCCCGTGCCCGTCCCCATGGCCACCGCCAGGGACACGAAGCACAGCGCCACCACGACCACCAGGCTGCGGCGCGGCACCTCGCCCGCGACCGTGCCGCCGGACAGGTTGCGCGGGAACGCGCCGTCCCGCGCCAGCGCCGCGCTCAGCTTCGACGCGCTGGCCATGTAGGCGTTGATCGAGCCGATGGTGAGCAGCACGGCCGCGACCGCCGCCACCACCTTCACGTCACCGCCGACCGTGCGCGCGATCAGCTGCCCCAGGGGCGCCTCGCCGTCCGCGGCCGCCGGGCCGAGCACCGCGATGATCGCGAACGCCACCGACAGGTACAGCAGGCCCACGATCGTGACGGCGATGCCCGTGGCACGCGGCAGGTCGCGCTGCGGGTTGCGGAACTCCTGCGCCAGGTGCGTGATCGCCTCCCACCCGGCGAAGCTCCACACCAGCAGGCCCGCGGCCGGCGCGATCGCGAGCCAGCCGTGCGGCGCGAACGGCGTCAGGTTGCCCATGTCGACGTGCGGCACGGCCAGCAGCACCGAGCCGAGCACCAGGAACACCAGGAGCGCGGCCAGCACGAACTGCACCGCGCCCGACGCGCGCAGGCCGATCCAGTTCGTCACGGCCATGCTGGTCAGCAGCGTCAGCGCGGTCACCACGACCGTCCACTGACCGCCGCCGACGGCCTCCTCGACGTACGCGCCGGCGAACAGCGCCGCCGCCGTCGTGCCCGGGGGCACGGCGAAGTAGAAGCACCAGCCGACCACGGCGGAGAGGCGTTCGCCGAACGCCAGCCGCGCGTAGGTCGACACGCCGCCCGCGTCCGGGTGCCGCGCGCCCAGTGCCGCGAACGTCGCCGCCAACGGGGCCGACAGCACCACGAGCGCCAGCCACGCCAGCAGCGACGCCGGACCAGCCATCTCCGCCGCCAGCGCGGGCAGCGCGATCACACCCGTGCCCAGCACCGCGCCGACGTACATGGCGGTGCCCTGGCCGACGGTCAGCCGACCGCCCTTGGTCGCCGTCATGCGGCGGCGCGGGCGAGCGCGATCGACGGTCCCAGCGCGTCGAGGTACGGCCGCTGCACGCTGAACGACGTGAACCCGAACCGGCGGTGCGAGGCCACGACCTGCTCGGCGATCTCGGCCGCGGTGCCGATCAGCATGTACGGCGAGTCGAGCACGACCTCCGCCGTCAGCTCCCAGTCCTCGGCGATCCGCGCCGCCGCGGCCTCCCGGTCGTCGGTCACCTCGACGACCTGGACGAACGCGTTGAGCGTGACGTCGCGCCCCGCCGCCGCGTCCCGCACGAACGCCACGCGCTCCTCGGTCTCGTCCGTGCCGATGACCCGGAAGTTCCCCGTCGCCTTGCCCTTGATGTGCCTGATGCCGCCCACGCTGACGACGTCGGCGCGCTCGGCGGCCAGGCGCAGCATCCGGTCACCCGTGCCGCCGATCAGCACCGGCGGGTGCTCGACGTCGGGTTCGTCGTCGAGGAACTTCCTCAGCTCGTCCAGCAACGAGCCGACGTGGGCGACCCGGGCGTCCATCGGCGTCCACGGGATGCCGGCCAGGTCGAACTCCTGCTTGATGATCCCCGCGCCGATCCCGAGCTGCAGCCGCCCACCGCTCATCCGCTGCACCGTCTGCACTTCCCTGGCCAGCAGCGAAGAGTTCCAGAACGCCCCGTTGAGCGCGTAGGTGCCGACCTTGAGGGTGGGCGACACCTGGGCGGCGAGGTTCAGCACCGAGAACGGCGACGTCCGGTTGGGCCCGAGGTGGTCGACGGCCAGCACGGAGTCGAACCCGTACCCCTCGGCGGTGCGGCAGGACTCGACGAGCGCGTCGTGCGTGGCCGGTGTGGCCAGCGTGATCCCGAACGATAGGTGGTTCACGGCGTCCCCCGCGGGTTGTTGTCGGCCGAAAATACGCAAACAGTTCCGTGCGGGGACGACGCGGGTCAACACCTCCCCATCCCCGCCGGATGTGAAGCGATAGCGATCCCCGATGCCGTCACGCGAATGGCCGAGCCCGAACGGTCCGCCGCCACCCCGACGCGCTACTCGACGGTCACGCTCTTGGCCAGGTTGCGCGGCCGGTCCACGTCACGGCCCAGCGCGTGCGCGAGGTGGTAGGCGAACAGCTGCAACGGCACCGAGAGCGTGATCGGGGCCAACGCGTCGTGCGCCTTCGACACCCGGATGACGTCCGTGGCCAGGCCGGGCGGCAGCTCGGCGTCGGTGACCGCGATGACCGGGCCGCCGCGCGCCTTGATCTCCTCGATGGTGGCGGTGTTCTTGGCCAGCAGCTCGTCGTCCGGCACCAGCACCACGGTCGGCATCTCGGGGTTGATCAGCGCCAACGGCCCGTGCTTCAGCTCGGAGGCCTGGTAGGCCTCGGCGTGCACGTAGGAGATCTCCTTGAGCTTCTGCGCGCCCTCGCGCGCGGCCGGCCACCCGCGCACCCGGCCGACGAAGAACATGTGCTCCGCCCCGGCGTACTTCCGGGCGATGGCCGCGATGTCGTCCTCGGCGGCGAGGACCTGCGCGATCTGGTGCGGCAGCTGGGACAGCCCGGCGACCAGGCGCCTGCCCTCCGTGATGGACAGGTCGCGCACCCGGCCCAGGTCCAGCGCCAGCATCGCCAGCGCCACGGCCATCGTGGTGAACGACTTCGTCGCCGCCACGGACACCTCGGGGCCCGCGTGCAGGAAGATGCCGTGGCCGCACTCGCGGGCGATCGTGCTGCCGACCGCGTTGACCACGCCGATGACGTGCCCGCCCTTGCGCTTGAGCTCCTGCACGGCCGCGAGCGTGTCCAGGGTTTCACCCGACTGGCTGATCGCGACGTACAGCGTGTCGGGGTCGACCACGGGGTTGCGGTAGCGGAACTCCGACGCGGGCTCGGCGTCGGCCGGGATCCGGGCCAGCTCCTCGACCAGCTGCGCGCCGAGCTGACCGGCGTAGTACGCCGAGCCGCAGCCGAGCAGCTTGACCCGGCGGATGCGCTGGTAGTCCTGCGGGGTGAGGCCGACGCCGTCCAGCCTGGCCGAGGAGAACCGGTGGTCCAGCCGCCCGCGCAGGCAGCGGTCCACCGCGTCGGGCTGCTCGCGCATCTCCTTGTACATGAAGTCGGGGTGCTCGCCCAGCTCGTACTCGGCGCTCGCGACGTCGATCGCGGTGGGGGAGCGGGTGGTGCTGGTGGCGCGGGCGTCCATGGTGGACGTGCGGTAGCCGTCGGCGGTGACCGTGGCGATCTCGTCGTCGTCCAGGTAGATCACCTGCTGGGTGAAGCGGACCAGCGCGGTGACGTCGGAGGCGACCAGCATCTCCTGCTCGCCGACGCCCAGCACGACCGGGCTGCCCCGGCGCGCGGCGACCAGCTCGCCCGGCCGGTCCGCGTCCATCACGATCACCCCGTAAGTGCCTTCGACCTGCGCCAACGCCTCCCGCACGGCGTCTTCGAGGGTGTCCGCCGAGCTGCGGGCGACCAGGTGGGCGAGGACTTCGCTGTCGGTGTCGGAGGCCAGCTCGACGCCGTCGGCCGCGAGCTGGGCGCGCAGCCGGTCGGAGTTCTCGAACACGCCGTTGTGGACGATGGCGACGCGTGCGGCGGCGTCCACGTGCGGGTGGGCGTTGCGGTCGGTCGGCTCGCCGTGGGTGGCCCACCTGGTGTGCGCGATGCCGGTCCGCCCGGCGGTGCCGTCGGGCACGGCTTTGCGCAGGTCGCCGACCCGTCCGGCGGTCTTGACGACCCGCAACCCGCCGTCGTCCGCGACCGCGACGCCGGCCGAGTCGTAGCCCCGGTACTCCAGCCGGTGCAGGCCCTCCAGCAGCACGGGGACGGCGTCCTTCGGACCCACGTAACCGACGATTCCGCACATTCCGGTGATCTCCCTCTCGACGTCGACCTAGCCGTAGACGATCCGGCGCAGCTGGCGTTCGGACAGCGGCGGCGCGGCCACCGGCCGCACGTCCAGCTCCTCCCGGAGCACTGCCCAGATCCGGGCGTTGCCCAGCCCGTCGCGCCGCAACTCGGCGTGCCGGCGCAGCACGTACTCCTCCGCCGTCTCGACGAAGTAGCCCATGACGTCCGACACGACGCGCCGCGCGAGCGCGGGAGGCAACCCGGTCGTCCTGACCACGTGCCGGGCCAGTTCCTCCGACACTCCGATGTGGGGTCTTTCCCACCGCTCGTCAGACCGGCGCTCGTCCTCCACAGGTCCCAGCATGACCACAGCCAACCACCGATCAAAATGCTGTGCCCGTTTTCGGGCACGGCCCACTCGTGACCGTGGAGGTGACCGTGCGTAACCGGACTGTCCCCGCCCTCGTGCCCGGTGTCGCGGCCCGTTCCGGGTCCGGAGACCTCTCGGCTCCTGCGCGCCGGCCTCTTTCCGCCGGCGGGGTGGACGTATCGGACGGGCGACCGCTCAAGCCGCGGCAATTGGATCTGCGGCGTACGCCGGCACCGGGCCCGGTGGAACTCCCGCCGATGCGCTCACCGCACCCGCGTCGTTACGCGACGGCGGTGTTCGACCACAAGGGCCGGTTGACGTGCGGCATGGTGTTCGACGTTCTCGACTGGGAAGCGGGAACGCCGGTGGACATCGCCGTGCGCGCCGGGGTGATCGTCGTGCGTCGCACAGAGGAGGGCGCGTTCGCGCTGAACGGTCGGCGGTTTCTGCATGTTCCTGCGCGGTTCCGCCGCTGGTGTTCATTCGGTGAGGGGGAGTCGGTGGTGGTGCGGGCGGTTCCGGAGTCCGCGACGTTGCTGATCTTCGGTCAGGAATGGCTGGACCAAGTGCTGCCGGACCCGAGCGGACTGGTGACCGCAGTCGATCCAGGGCTGCCCGGTGTTGAGGGTGTCGGGTCCGACGCGATCATGGTGGGGGAAGCGGTGGCGGTATCCGTGCAAGGGGAGGGCGGCCGTGGCTGACGGTGGTTACCGATCCGCCGATGTCGCGATGGCGATCCAGCTGTTGCAGCACATGAATCTGCGGCCGCAGGACCTGATCGACGACATGGCCTCGGTCGTCGGTCGAGAGGTCCCGGACGACGGTGGGGTGTCGACGGGCCGGGACGCGCCGACCTTCGCCGAGATCGTGCCGGAGGTGGCCGGGGCCGTTCCGTCGACGACGAGGAAGGCGTACGACGCCTATTGGAAGAAGATCGTCGCGGTCTGGGGTGAGCGCCGGTTGGACGAGATCACGGTGTCGGATGTGCAGTCGTTGTTCGAGTACGTCAAGTCCACGGTCGTGGTCCGCCGTACCGCGAACGGTGGTCGCAGCGCGGTGCAGCACACCTACAACGCGTTGTTGTGCGTCTACCGGTATGCGGTGGGCGAGGAGGTGATCACCGATCGGCAGAACGTGATGTCGCGGGTGGCCAAGCCCTCACGGTCGCATTCGCGCCGTCACGGTCTGGACGCCGCGCTGGTCGGACGGATCGTGGAGGTGGCCTCGTCGACGGGCAACGATCCCGCGTTGGACGCGCTGCTGTTGCGGTTGCACCTGGAGACCGCGTGCCGGCGTGGTGGTGCGCTGGCGTTGCGGGTGCGGGACCTGGACTCGGAGCAGTGTTTGATCCTGCTGCGGGAGAAAGGGGGTGGTTCACGGTGGCAGCCGGTGTCGCCGACGTTGATGGCGCATCTGCGACACCATGCCCGCGCGCGGGGCGCCTGCGATCCGGACAGCCACGTGCTGCGCTATCACAATGGCAGGCCGATGAGCCGCGTTCGCTACACGATGCTCTGGCGTCGGGTGGGTGAGCACGTGGAGAGCGTGCGTACTCAGGTGATCAGCGCCCACTGGTTGCGGCACACCACGTTGACGTGGGTGGAGCGCAACTTCGGTTATGCGGTCGCGCGGGCCTTCGCCGGACACGCCGAGCCGACGTCGAACAGGTACGGGGTGACCTCCACCTACGTCAAGGCCAGTCTCACGGAGATCGCCACGGCGGTGCAGGCGTTGACCGGCGAGCGGCATCCGCTGGCCGTGCCGGAGGAGTCGTCGGCCGCACGGGCCGAGGACCCGATCGTCCGCACCGCCCTGGCGGACTTCGCACCGACGGGTGTCTCCGTCGCCGCGGGTGGGGAGCACCGTTCTGCTTTCGGGCCGCTCACCGGTGCGGCGGTTGCTGCGTCGCCTGTGCAGGTCGATACGGACCGCTCCGCCGCGCCGGTCGACGTCGACATGGAGCCGGGCGGCGTCGACGGCGGTGTGTACATGCCCGAGGTGCTGGTGCTGCTGGCCGAGGTCATCGGCGAGGACGAGTCCGGCATCGTGGCCACCGCCGACCTCGCCGACCGTATCGGCTGGGATCCGAAGCGGCTTGGCCAAGCTCTGTGGAAGCTGAACATTCCCGCGCCGAGTCCTCCGCGGCAGCGGGTGGGCGATCAGCGCAGGGCGTCGGTCCGGGATATCGACACGATCGTCGCCGCCATCCGATCGTGGACCCGGTCCCGATAGGCCGCCACGAGCGGTCGGACCACCTGGGCGATTTCGGCCGTCCGCCGCACGCTTGGCGGTGGTTGACGAGGCGACCACCTATCGGAACCGTCAGAACTATCGGCATGACCTACGGCGCGGTAGCGTCGCCGTCGCGGCAGGCGATGATCTTGTATGTTCCTCTCGCCCGCCTAGTGTCCTGAGTCGTTGATTCGTTGTAGGTTGTGCTGATGGCTCGTCGTGGACCTGCGTTACCCGAGTTGGTGCTGACCGATCTGGAGCGTCAGACGCTGGAGGGATGGGTGCGCCGTCGGTCGACGGCGCAGGCGTTGGCGTTGCGGTCTCGGATCGTGTTGACGTGCGCCGAGGGGTGTGTCCAACATGGACGTGGTGCGGCGGTTGGGTGTGTTGCCGCCGACGGTGAACAAGTGGCGGCGCAGGTTCGTCGAGCACCGCCTGGACGGGCTGTCCGACGAGCCTCGGCCCGGCGCCACGCGGAAGATCACCGATGCCCAGGTCGAGCGCGTCGTGGTGACGACACTCGAACAGGCGCCGCCGAACAACGACTCGCACTGGTCGACCCGGTCGATGGCGCGGGCGACCGGTATGTCGCAGTCGGCGATCTCCCGGATCTGGCGGGCCTTCGAACTCAAGCCGCACGTGGTACAGACCTGGAAGCTGTCCACCGACCCGCTGTTCATCGACAAGGTCCGCGACGTCGTCGGCCTCTACCTCGACCCGCCCGCGAAGGCTCTTGTCCTGTGCGTGGACGAGAAATCCGGGATGCAGGCATTGGACCGCACCGCTCCCACGCTGCCGATCATGCCCACCACCCCGGCACGCCGGACCCACGACTACGTCCGTCACGGCACCACAAGCCTGTTCGCCGCGCTCGACGTCGCCACCGGCAAAGTGATCGGCCGGCACCAGCGTCGGCATCGTCACCAGGAGTTCCTGCGGTTCCTCAAGACGATCGACGCCAACACCCCTCCGGAACTGGATCTGCACCTGGTCTGTGACAACTACGCCACGCACAAGACCCCGGAGATCAGACCTGGCTGGTCCGCCACCCCCGGTTCCACCTGCACTTCACCCCGACCGGGTCGTCCTGGCTCAATCTCGTGGAGCGCTGGTTCGCCGAGCTGACCAACCGCAAACTCCGCCGCTCAGCCCACCGCGGCGTCGCCGAACTCGAAGCCGACGTCGAAGCCTGGATCGACGCCTGGAACGACGACCCGAAGCCCTTCGTCTGGACCAAGACCGCCGACGAGATCCTCGACGACCTCGCCCGATACTGCCAACGAATCAACGACTCAGGACACTAGCCATTCGACCGACTCGTCAGGGCTGAGTTGACCTACCGGTTGTCGTCACAGCCCGGTTCGACGAGGGGGTGGTCGGTGCGCCGAGCCATCGGGTGATCAGCGGTCCGTGTTGTGTGACGCCGCAGTTCTGCGGTGGTGGACTGCCTGCGAACGGGTGAATTCCAACCGTTCCTGGGGTGTGCCAGCGCAATCGCTGGAACCTGGAGATGATCCCGGTGATGGGCCGGGATCATCCGCCCCACGGAGCGCGAGACATCGCATGACCGCGAGACCCGAGGAAGAGTCGCCTTTTCAGGGCCTGCACGCCCTGCTGGACGTGATCCGCGACCTCGTCGACCGTCCGCGCTGGAGCTGGCGCAGGCCCAAGGAGGGCGAGTACCGCGGCGACCGGCCGCTACCGATCCTGTCCCTGGTCGGCAAGGTGCCCGGCGACGTGCCGCGTGCGCTCGCGACCCGGCTGAACCAGCCGGAACGGGACAAGGTCGCGCACGTCATCGTGAACGCGGCCGACCCGTCACCCGGTGCGGTCGGTGCGCTGCTGCCATTGCTGGATGCCGTGCACCAGGTGCTGGAGTGGGACAACAAGGGCGCGGGCGGGCGGCTGCGGTTCCAGCACTACCGGCTCGCGTCCTGGCTCACCCGGCAGACCATCGAACCCGTCGACGGCCGGGATGCGCGCGCGGCGAGTCTCGAGATGCTGCGCACTTGGTACAAGAAGGACCGCCCCCGGGCGATGACCGGCGACGCCGGCGACGGCGGTCTGCCGTGGTGGGCGCGGCTGGTCGTCGCCGTCGGTGGCCCGCTGGCGTTCTGGCTGTGGACGCACCGCTGGCCGATCGTCGGCCGGGTGCCGCGGTGGTTCATGCGGCAGCCGTTCATGGTGCCGATGCACTCGACGACGTTCGTGGGCTTCGCCGAACGCCTCACCATCGGCCGGCGCGGCACCGAGGACTCCGAGCAGATCAAGAAGGTGCTGGTCCACGCGTTCCTACGGGACCTGCGCCTGGCATACCGGCCGCGCGGTCTGCGCCCCCGCCGGTGGCGGCGCACCGCGTACGTCGTGCTCGTGCTGGACAACGTCACCGACGACAGTTGGGAGCTGCTGCGCTTGGTCAACGACGTCCGCAACGAGAAGGGCGACTTGGACCCGCTGCTGGTGGTGGCGCGCAGCGACGCCCCGCCGTCGTGGAAGAAGCCGCACGGAATGCCGCTGTTGCGCGACGTCCAGTCGGTGGTGGACCGCTGGTACCGGATGCTGCCGACGCTGCGGCAGCGCCAGGAGGGCGAAGCGCGGTTCGTGTTCGCCCGCCTGCCCGAACAGTCCGACGAACCGTCCGACGCCGACCGCGAGGCGTGGCCGAAGATCCGCTCCCTGCCGCCGCGTAAACCCGCGTGGCTGGCGCGCCAAGGCGTAGCCCTGACGGCGGCTACGCTGCTGATCGCCGTACCGCTGTTGTCCGCCGGCGGCTGGTTGGTGAACCGCTGGGCCGCCGACTGCCTTCCCAGCCCTTCCGCCGGCGCCGTCGCGCGGTGGGACGACGCCCTCGGCCAGTGCGTGGGGTACAGCGACAACAGCGGCCTCGTGTTCGGTCGGGATCCACGGCTGCGGCTGGCGCAGTTGGCCGTGTTCGAGCAGAACACGATCGCGCGCGACCTGCACGAGGCCAACTCCGAAAGGCCGCTGGTCAGCATCGTGTACTTCTCGGGCCTGACGCACCCCGAGGCGGACCCCGGCACCGACCACTCCGTCGCGGACGAGTTGGAGGGCTTGCTGATCAGGCAGCAGCAGCACAACCGCAGCGAGCAGACCGAGCCGTTGCTGCGGGTGATCGTGGCCAACGGCGGCAACACGATGAAGGCCGCGCCCGAGATCGTGCGGGATCTGCTCGCGCCGCTGCTGCGCGATGACCCCACCGTGCTCGGCGTCATCGGCATGGACCGGACCGTACCGGAGACCGAGACGGCGATCGCGCTGCTGGGACACCTGGGCACAGCCGTGGTGACCATGGTGCTCACCGGTGAGAACCTCGGCGAGGTGTCGCCGCTGTACTTCCAGCTCCCGCCCGGGAACCGGGTACAGGCGCGCATGGTCGTGGAGTACGCGCACCAAACGTCGCGGCAGCTGACCGTCTACCACCCGCCCGTCAACGACGCGTACATCGGAACCCTGGTGGACGAGATGTCCGCCGCGGTGCAGGCGCGCAAGCCCGACATGGAGGCACGGCCGCACGTGCGCTGGGAGCGGTCACCGGATGAGGTGGACATACGTTGCGGCCGTACGGAGATTGCGTTCTACGCAGGCCGCGAGGACCAGTTCGCGGCGTTCCTCAACCGCGTCGTGAGCCTGTGCGGGCGCGACGAGTCGCCGACCGTCGTCGGCGACGACGTCGTGATCAGATTCGTGGCCCAGCAGAAGAGTCGCGACCAGTACGAGCTGAACGGCCTACCGGTGTCCTGGGTGGACATGGGCGGACGGGTCGTGGCGGCGGGCCTGTCGTGCCGCGACGAAGGTCGCCCGGCGACCAACCAGAACGAGCAATCGCTCGTGACATTCTGCGACGGGTACAACTGGCTGTACCAGGTATCGGACTCCAAGTCCCCGGCCGCCAACGACTACGCGCGCGAACTGGCAGGCACCCCCGGCCCACGGTGGCCGGGACAGGGCATCGGCCTCGCCTACGACGCGGCGGGCCTGTTCGTCGCCGCCGTGCGCCGCAACCAGCAACGCCCCGGTCACAGCCCGGAGTACCTTCCCCACCGCGCGGCCATCGCCCAGGAACTGATCGAACGCAGCCCGTTCGACGGCGCCACCGGCGAGATCAGCTTCCGTGACTCCCGAACCGGCGCACAGCGCAAACTCATGATCGCGCGCATCGGCGACATCGGCGACGCGTCCGCGGTGCCCCGCTGCGAGTTCGTCTACAGCGACGGCCGACCCGAGCCCTGCCCCGGCTGACGTGTGGGGTGTCAGAACTCTGCACGGGGATGCTGAGCTGCGACGATCGCGCACGCTGGCCCTCCAGGGCACGATCGTGAGGTGTGGCGTCACGACTGCTGTACCTGATCTTCGTCCGACTCGGTGACTGGACGACCTCCCGAACCCCTGTTGCCGAGACGCGCACGGGCCTACGCCCGTCCCCACGCCGCGACGACCGCGTCGGCGGTGCCGTCCGTGATACCGCGCACCCCGATGCCCAGCGGCTCTTGGCCACGGGTGCCGGCACGTACGATCACCCGGCCCCCGACGAGGTGAGGAGTCCTCATGCCACCCAAGGCGACTGTCGGTGATCCGGTTGTGCTGGAGGCGGACGCCCGTGCGCGCTGGGCGTCGCTGGAGCCAGCTGCATGGGTCGGAGAGGACCGGGACGGATGGCGGTTGGAGATCGCCCCGAGCGGGATCGTGGTGCCCATCCTGCGGCGCTCGCGGCTGATCGGCGCGTCGACGTCGTTGTGCGAAGCCGTTGTCGTGCACCTGGCCGTGGCCGGGGTGGACGCGGTGGTCGACCGGGTGCGCGCCGACCCGCGCGCGGACGACTCCCTCGCGGCCGACGGACGCGGTCCGGTGCAGGTGATGGCCCTGAGAGCCGGCGACCGGCTGGTGCCCCTGCGTCCGGGCACCGCCCTGCTGAGGGTGTGGCCCGTGGTCGAGGCCGTGGAGCTGACCGGTGAGCCGTTGACCGAGCTCTGAGTGGACGTCGACCCGGACGGCTGGGTGCCGGCGATCCGGATCGCCGAAGCGCTCCTGCCTCACCTGGCCTGACCGGCTCGTCCCGGCACGGCCTGAACCGTCGCCGCCGCCGAGCACACCGGTGTCCTTGTGCCTGCCGATAACTCCATCCATGCAGGTCGAAGCCTTGTGTAGCGTGGGAGTCAAGGCGCTCGTAGGTGCGACCGCAGGTCCACAACGCCGTCGGCTTACGCGGCATGATGACCGGCCTGGGTCAGCGGCCGCATCGCTACCCGTCGCGCCTCCCGTTCATGCTGGCAGCGCACTGCGGACGCACCGGATCAATCCTCGTCCTCCGCGGTATCCGCCTCATCGGCGTCGTCGGGCATGAGCGCGGAGCGGATCGGCTCGTCGACGTCGCCCAACTGCTTGACCGGGACGGCGAGCTCACCTTCGTAAACGCGGTGGTGCCCCCGCGCGGTGATCCGCCAGGTGCCGCGCAGCTCGGTGATGTCGGGCCCGTCGACGACCAGAGCGAAGTCACCGGGATCGGTGTCGTGCACGCTCCGGGGGCGCAGCGCGTCCAGCGTCATGGTCAGCGTCGTCGATCCGCCGTTGTGGTATAGGACCCCCATCCCCATGGCCGCCGGCCGGAGCACATCGGGCACCGGGTAGTTGTTGAGCGCGAACGCGGAGGACAACAGCGTGGTAGCACCCCACCGGACGGGTAGGGCAGGCAGCCGGGACGAAAGATCGAGCCCGTCGTCCTCGACCGGGTCGACGGCCCTGACCTCCCCCTCGATGTGGACCTGCACCTCCACGTTCTCCAGGAACGCGTCGCTGCTGTTGCGAATGCGCAGGTGAACGCCACGTCCGGCGTAGCCCGCCAGGTGGTCCAGGACCTCCGGCCAGGCTCGTCGCACCTCTTCCTGCCAGGACTCCACCTCGGCCAGGAACTCCTCCGGCTTGCGGCGGTCGCCGATCGAAAACTGGGCACCCAGGGTGTCGAAACCGGCTAACCGGGTACCGGGACGGGACCTGACACGGGCCGAGGCCTCGCCGAGCCTCTCGCGGTGCGCCTCGATGTAGTCCACCAGTACCTGCTCGTACCCGTGCGGATGGCGTACCGCGCGGCCGACAACGGCGACGTCCAGCTCGGCGGGGACGGTGTGCGCGCGGCCCCGGTCGACCATCGCCCGGATCTCCGCGCCCTTGGCAAACCGGGTCTCGCCGTCGGCGCGGACGAAGATGGCACCGTCGGTCAGCTTCTCGGGCCCGTCGCTCAGGCAGGTCCAGACGCTGCCCGTGGGCGGGTCGACCAGGATGACGATGACGTCCCTGCCCTCGCGAGCGGGAACGCGCTGGAAGTCCCACCGGGGGCCGGGCGTGCCGGTGTAGCGGGCGACGAACCGGGCCAGGTCCATGGCCTCGAACGGCGCGATGCCGGTGACCGCGCCGGGAGCGACCCCGAGGACCATCAGGGCGTGCCCCTGGAAGTAGCGGGCCGCAGTGTCCGGGTCCCGGTTGGCCGCACCGAGGATGAACTTGACCACCTTCGCCCGACCCGCCGACCCGGTGAGGTCGACATCGGACTTCAGCTCCAGGAAGTGCCGCTCGACCCGGTCGTCGGTCCTGCTCAGATCGTCGATCAGCGACGTCCACTCCATCTGCCCGCGCGGCAGCACCGAGAAGTCCATGACCATCCATCCCGAACACAGTGCGGAGAAACACCCGAATCTACCCTCCGAGACCGACAACTCGGCCCAGCGTGCCGGAGCACCGGATCGACGATTCCGCTGTACGCGGTGACAAGCGGCTCAACAAGCGCAGCCGTCGGCAGCCGACATGGACTGCGCACGGCATTCGAGCAGTACGGTATCGAGCCAGACGCCGTGGTGGTGGGCGATGCGCTCGCGGACGCCGACGGTACGGAAGCCAGCGGAGTGGTGCAGGGCGATGCCGGCGCGGTTCTCCGGGAAGGACGTCGAGATCGACCCGGCCCCAAGCGCACCTCGACGACCTGGTCGACCTTCCTCCGCTCGCAGGCCGAGGCGCTCCTGGGCTGCGACTTCTTCGAGACCCGCACGTTGAACGGAACCCGCCTGTACGTACTCGCGGTCATCGAACACGCCAGCCGCCGGATCCGCGTCCTCGGCGCCACCGCACGCCCCACCGTCTCCTGGGTCACCCAAGCCGCCAGGAACCTCGCCATGGACCTCGACGACGCAAGCCGACACGCGCGCTTCCTGATTCGCGACCGGGACGGCAAGTTCCCGGCACTGTCCGACGCCGTCCTCGCCGATGCGGGCATCCAGGTCGTTCGCAGTGGAGTCCGGATCCCGCGGATGAACGCGATTATGGAGCGCTGGATCCAGAGCTGCCGCCGTGAGCTTCTCGACCGAACGCTGATCTGGAACCAGCAGCACCTGCTTCACGCGCTGCGCGAGTACGAGCGCTTCTACAACACCCACCGGCCCCACCAAGGCATCGACAACGCCCGACCACTACAACCACTGCCACAGCCAGCCCTCGATCAGGCAACCCTCACCCACCTCGACGTCCGGAGACGGCAACGGCTGGGCGGCATCCTCAACGAGTACCACCACGCCGCCTGACCTGCACGGATGACATATTCGGCAAGCACAGCCCTACAACCTGCCCTGCACGGATGACATCCTCGGCAGGTGCAGGCGTTGCTGTGACGATCAGAGGCCTTCAAACGATCTTAGGTACATGCCCGCCACTCGCCAACGATCAACTGTCAACCCCTCTGCTGCGGTCCGGGGAACCCGGCTCCGCCCTCGGACGGCGAACAAGAACTCGATGACCACTCGAGGACGTATCGCCAGCAAGCCGTCCACAAGCGGAACTGGGCGTGACATGCCGACGATCGCGCAAACCGTCACCGCCTTGATCACTGCGGCAACTGCCATCGGTGCCTTGATCTTCACGGGGCTGTCACTCAACGCCACCCGAGATCAGGTGGCTGCCGCCCAGGCTCAGAACAGGGTGACTGAACAGGGACAGTTCACCGACCGCTACACGAAGGCGATTGAACAGATTGGTCAGCAAGGGGCTGATCGCCTACAGGTTCGTCTAGGTGGAATTTACGCTTTAGAGCGACTAGCCCATGATTCCCCTCGTGACCAGTCGACCATCATTGAGGTTCTGTCCGCCTTCGTGCGCACCAACGCTCCACGCCCCCCACTCCGCCCGTTTGAAGACGCGTCGTGTCCAGATCAGACTGTCAGTCCCGACGTGCAAGCAGCTCTTACGGTCATGGGTCGCCGAAACGGAAGTAAGGACGAAGTGCGAGTCAACCTTACTTCCGTGTGTCTGATTCGGGCAAATTTGGACGGCGCTAACTTTTCTGGTGCCGATTTTTCCGGCTCATACCTTTCTGAAGCGAGCCTCGTCGAAGCAAATCTTGCCGGTGCTGATATGCGCGCTAATCTTGGTCGTACAGATATGACTCGCGCATCGCTCGTCGGCGCGAAGATGTCGATTGCATGGATGCAGAACGCAGTCCTATACGAAGCGGACCTGACTGGCGCCAAGATGAACGACGCGAACCTCTCGGGTGCAAATTTGTATCATGCCGACCTGACAGGCGCGGACCTCACTAACGCAAACCTCGTTATTGCGACCGCGACAGGCGCTACGCTGATACGCACTGACCTGACGAGTGCCGACTTCTCACACTCAAGCCTGAAAGACGCGCGCCTGCTGGGTACGCGCCTAATCGATACCAATCTGACAAGTTCGGATTTATCCGGCGCCTTCTTGGCTGCAGTTGATCACAGTGGCACAGTTGTCCAGGACGTAGTGGTCGATTCTCACACAACAGGAATATGGTGGTAACTGTTAGCTATAGCTGCAGCAGGCCATGGCGCTTGACCCTGCTTGAGATCAGTCGATTGCAGATAACAGTCGGTCGACAGTTCGTCCCTAGCGATCTTGACAGACCGCTCGATTCCGCCCGAAAGTCATCGTCGCAGGTTACGCAACATGGACAGAACTATGGCCACTACGACCTGTGGGGTGCCAGAACCCTGCACTGAGGCGCTGAACTGCGGTGATCGGGCAGAAGTCGCGGTAGAAGCATGATCGCGGGGCGTGGCGCTACGACTGCTCTATTTGATCTTCGTCCGGCTCGTCGGCTGGCTGGTTCTGCTCGGCCGGTGATCGGCGGCCAAGGACGTGGAGCCGCCGGTGCTGCGGCACGAAGTCGCCGTGCGGCGTCGGGGCAGTCCCCGCCCGCGGTTGGACTGGGCCGATCGCGCGGTGCTCGCCGTGTTGGTGCGACGCCTACCCGACTGGTTACGGCACCACCGGTTGGTGACACCTGCGGGGTTCCAAAACTCTGCACATGGTCGCTGAGCGTCGGTGGCGATGCCCCCAACGTCCCTGCATCGACGTAAGCCCGCAGCTTATGTGATCAGGCTGTAGCGGCCGTCGGCATGCCGCCGGAAGTACGCCGTGTAGTCACCAGGATTGCCCAAGCGGTGCTTCGGTAGGAACACGCGGTAGGTCGCGTCAGCCCATCCCGGACACACCTTCTGTACGTCGGCAGGGCGGAAACGTTCTCGCAGAACGCCCTGAGACCTGGCTCGACGAACATCATCGATGAAGCGACTCATGTCCAGAGAGTGGCACATCCCGCAATCCAAGGCCACCGTGCCTTGAACGGTCGTCAATCGTTCCGCCGCAAGCTTCGAATGATCCTAAACGGTTAGTCACCAAGTGCCTACCATGAGCTACCGAAGATTCCATCCATATGAGTGAACTGACTTCAGATGGTACACCCCTAGGGGCACAGTAACCTGGAAGGCGCGAGATGAGTCAGATCGAACGGTCTCAATTAGTTGACGCCCGGACGGAGGCGGCACCGTGCACGAAGGTCCGCTAGCGGAGTTCTCCGCATTACGTCTCGAAATTCAATTCCGCAATGACAACCTTTGGAAGGCTTTCAATCTGCAAATAACTGTAGCGGGTGCCTTGTTTGCGTTCTCGCTATCCAACTCGAGCCGTGCGCCGTTCTTGTTGATCCTGCCGGCCATATCGTACATGTTTGCGACGAGACATGTGCTTGACCTGAATGGAATATACAAAGCTGGCGAGTACATCGAATTTCGCTTGAGTCCATCCATTCCCGGCGGCCTACACTGGGAGCAATGGATGAGAAGTCATAGACATTCACTAAGGAAGTGGTACCTTGTAATATTGAATCCAGCCATCCTCGCCTTTCCTGGGGTTGCTATCCTTGCATTAAGTTCACTCGTCATATGGGCGATCACCGCCGAGCATAAACCCCTGAGTCCGCCACTTTCAGTGGTAACGTATTCGGAGCTGGCAGCATGGACTCTAGACTTACTGCTAACAATTCTAATGTTCAGAAGCATCTACGGCTTGATCAGTGATCGCTACAAAAAAGAGCACGTACAAACGCCATGTCGCTACATAAAGCGTCATCGAAATGTAGTTATAACCGAGACGGTTGCAGCGGGGAGCGTGGTTAAGAGGAGCTTCGACAGTGCACCAAGGGGGGCTGAACCAAGGGTAACGAGACAGTAACCTGTTGCAAGGATAACGTCACAGATCGGCGGGCTATCGAGGTGCACGTTGAATCGCAAAAATGATAAATACGCGAGCGAGCTCTCGACCGGCTTCACCGCACAGCTCCTCTTGAACGCACATCGGATAGGGCTTGTGCAAATCATGTACTTTCTAGAGGGTTCGGGTGGCACGACCCTTCGATTGCACATCACCGAAGAGTCAATACTTTTTCCAACTACGATCGACAATTTTCGCTCGACCGACCTCGATCTACCTGAGGCGACCGAGCGGGTAGAGGAGATAGTGCAAGCCACTTTGCGCCACATCGCTCAAGGGTCGAGCGCTGACGTCAATCTACACAGGTTGAGGAATGGAGAATCTGCGCTTCACATAATACATAAAGACGATGGGTGGACCTACAAAATCATCAGTGATGCATCGTAGATCATTATTCTATCGTTTGGTTGAGCTAGTTGATTGTGACACGCCCTCCGGCGGAACTGCTGCTATAAAGGTCTTAGGTCGAGCACTTCGTCGATTTCGCAGGCGGCACGCCCGAAGACGACAGTGCGTTGGCGATGGGTCCACGTTCGTGCCAACATGTAACCGAGTGACACCTAACGCTCCGACTGCCCACTCAATCTGCCGTATTCCTAATTTTGACCATTGCGTGTTGACATGCGCAGACTTCCATCTTCAAGGGTTCGACGTCCAGGCGGGCGGCGTACCCGGTGTCAAGCCGGATTCGTCGTTGACCAGCAGGCGGGGCGCGGCCCGGTAGACGGCGACGAGTTCGCGGCGGTCCGGGGCGACGAGGCCTATTAATAACTCAGCCAGGTGACGGCGTCCAATCGCACCCTGTAAATGCCGGTCTTCTCGCGCAACTGCCGGGCCTGTGCCGCTCGAAAAGTCATCGCTGCTGGTCAGGCGGCTTTTTGTACTCGTTGATGAGGCCGCCGAGGATGCGGGTGCGGAGCAGTTGGCGGGTGTCGAGGTCGTGTATCGCGGCGGGATGCTGCTGAGCCTCGGGTGGTAGTTGGTGGCGGGCCTGGTGGGGGCGGTGTCGGTTGTAGTGGTGCTCGTAGGTTTTGAGGACTTGTCGTGCGTGGGCCTTTCCCGTGATGAGGATGTGGTCGAGGAGTTCGCGTCGGATGGTGCCGATGACCCGTTCGCAGTGGGCGTTCATCCGCAGTGCCTGTGGTGCGCTTCTGATGATGAGGTCGTCGGCCTGGAAGACGGCGTCGAACGTCCGGCTGTACTTCCCGTCGCGGTCGCGGAGCAGGAAGCGCAGGGACTCCATGCGCGTTCCGAGGTCGGTGGCGAGGTTCCTGGCCTGCTGGGTCGTCCATGCCTGGGTGGGGTGGGTGGTGACTCCGGTGATGTGCAGGCGTCTGGTGCTGTGTTCGAGGAACGCCAGTGCGTAGAGGCGTTTGCCGAGCACGGGTGTCGAGGTGGAGGAAGTCGGCTGCGATGATGCCTTGGGCTTGGGCGGTGAGGAATTCCCGCCAGGTCGGACCGGACCGGCGTGGTGCCGGGTCGATGTCGGCGTCGTGCAGGATCTGCCAGACGGTCGAGTGGGCGATGTGATGGCCGAGGCGGGCCAGTTCGCCCTGTATCCGGCGGTGGCCCCAGTGGGGGTTCTCCTTGGCGAGGCGCAGCACGAGCGACTTGGTGGCGGTTCGTGTCGGTGGGCGTCCGGTGCGTCGACGCGTGGAGTAGTCCCACTTGCGGGCTACGAGTCTGCGGTGCCAGAAGAGCAGGGTGCCTGGCGTGACGGGGAAGACCTCCCGCCACCGGCGACGATCCACCAACCCGGACAGGGCGGCGAACCAGAACCGATCGGCGGGCTCGTAGCGGACCGGACCCGCAAGCTGTCGGCGCAGGACCGCGTTCTCGTGCCGCAGCACGAGCAGTTCGGCGTCCTTCACCATCTCGCTGCGTAGCAGCATCGACGGCACGGACAGCAGCTTCCGGGTGATCTTGTACAGCAGGGACACGATCACCCGGTCATACTGTCAAGACGGTGAAGACCTCGACCTACCAGCGACGATGACTTTTCGAGCGGCACAACATATTGAGTCGAAAGTGATCATCTTCCTGTAGGTTGATCGCTCGTGATCGAGGTCGAGGGTGCGCACCGGTTGTCGCCTGCGGAGCGTGAGGTGCTGCGGTTGCGGGTGGTGGCCGCGTTGGAGTCCGGAAAAGTCGAGGGCTATCGGCAGGCCGCGGAGGTGTTCGGGGTCTCCGAGCGCTCGGTGGGCACCTGGTGGCGGGCTTACCGGCGGGACGGCCGCGACGGCCTGGCGACCCGCAAAGGACGTCCCGGCCCCGCTGAGCTGATCAATGCGGAGGATCGGGGCACGCTGTTCGCGGCGATGGCCGACTACACGCCCGAGGAGTTGTTGATCGGCGGCCCGCTGTGGACCCGCCAGGCGGTGGTCGAGCTGATCCGGCTGGTCGTCGGGGTCGACATGACCGAACAGGGCGTGGGGTTGTGGCTGCGCCGTCACGGGTTCACCCCGCAACGTCCGGCCCGGCGGGCCTACGAGCAGCAGCCCGCCGCGGTGCGTACATGGCTGGACGAGGACTATCCGGCGATCGAGGCACGGGCGAGGGCGGAGGGTGCGGCGATCGCGTGGGTCGACCAGTGCGGGCTGCGCTCGGACGCCGCACCGCCCGGCAGGTCCTGGGCGCCCAAGGGGCGCACGCCGGTGGTGCGGGTGACCGGGAAACGGCTGCGGGTCAACGTCATGTCCGCTGTCGCCTCACGCGGTGCGCTGTGGTTCACCGTGTTCACCGAGCGGTTCACCGCAGCCGTGTTCACCGCGTTCCTCGACCGCGTCGGCCGCCAGTCGGAACGGAAAGTGCACGTCATCGCCGACCGGCACCCGGTGCACCGCAGCAAGGCAGTCCGTGCCTGGCTGAAGGACAACGCCGAGCGGATCGAACTGCACCTGATGCCCGGCTATAGCCCCGAACTCAACCCCGACGAACTGCTCAACGCCGACCTGAAACGCAACGTCAACGCCTCACGGGCCCACAACGTCGACCGGCTCGCCCACGAGACCCGACGGTTCCTACGTCGCCGCCAGCGCCAGCCGTACATCGTCCGCGGCTACTTCCGGGCACCGCACGTCCGCTACGCCATCATGCAGGCAACCGAACATTTTCGACTCAATACCTCATCCACCCGGCATACCGCGACGATCAAGAACCGTCACGGGACCAGTTCCACCCGCCAACACGAATTCAACCTCGGTAACCAGCGGTACAGCGGACGGCATGGTATCCCCGAGCGAAGGTGACAGCTCCCGCCACCCGCATCCACTGGTCAACATGTAGACGATCGCGGTGAACACCGCCCGATCGTCCACCGGCACCGTCCCACCACCCTGCGCTCGCACCTTGAACCGCAGAATCAACGGCTCCGCCAACGCCTACAGATCATCCGACACCAACCGCAACTCAAGATCAGGTCATGCCGAATCAACGCAAGTGAGACAGAATCCTAGAACTCGATAGGCAATCGACCGGCAGCGGATCTCCTACAAAGCCCTTCGTCCAGGAAGCCGCGGATTCGCCTGCAGCTTCCCCAGTGGGCGCACTCGTCTGACCTTGTGCATTCTTGCTACCGGTTTGAAGAATTCCCGGTCGACTGCTTCTGGCCATCCGAGGTCGATCTGGCTGTTTGGACCGAAATTGCTGCCGAATAGTTCAACAGTCTTGACCCGTACGCCGTTTACCTCCAGTGTTATCGAGTCAGGTGCCCAGGTGCGGCCGTAACGTCGACGGATCTTGGCTGAAGCGGTCGGCCACGGGTCGGGCCCTAAGGCCAGATAAGCCCCAATGACGTCCTCGAGTTTGATCGGTTTGTCCGAGGTCGTCACAGTGGTGAGACGGTTGGTCGTTCCCGGCTCGAGGTAGGGGTGAGGCTTTCCGATCGGGTCCGCATCGTAGGCCGCTACGTCAACGGCGTTGACGTAGTTCACGAATGTGAGTAGAAACGATCTGGTCATAGTTCCGCCACCAGCTCGGTCCGCCAGGACCAGGCCTAAACTGGCGGACATGCCCAAATTGCGTGCGGAGTTTGGTGCCGTCTTGACAATCAGGGTCATTGCGTCAATTTCGAGATGGGTGATGTCGGCCGCGAGTGCACGTCCGACTGTACGCAGGTTGCACCTCGTCAGCAGGTGATCAAGGGGTCCTGGCGGTCCAACCGGACGATGACCCCTGGTTTCAGCCGCAACCTTAGCCCTGACTGCCTCGTGCTCGAAGTGCTTCCTGACTGCCTCCGTGGCGTAACGCAGAGTGCCCCGCTCATTTGGGTGTGCCATCGAAGCGATGAGCGCGTGCTGGATGCGGTGCACCTCGTTGCTGAGCGACTCCAGCAACAGGGTTCCGGCGTCGTTCTGACCGTTGATGAAATCGGTCAGGTTTCGCTTGAGCGTGAGAGGGCCATTGATCGCGGCGTTAAGTTTTGCGGCTTCCTTACGCGCTCTTGCTTCCGCTCCGTCCCAAATGCCTCCCAAAATGACCAGCTTGATAAGTTCTTGCATGTTCCGGCGCTCGTCAGAGCGCGGTGTCAATCGAGCCCTTTTGGCAGCGGCAGGGTCCTTGGTTGGAAAATCGTAGTCATCCCAGAGGTTCGAGCTTTGAGTGAAGCCTGCCTGCGACGAGCTGAATCGGGAGGGAACGAAGATGACGCCAGGCCCTCGGCGTATATCGTCGGCGTTCATGTAGTTGATGGCTCTGCGAGTCCAGTACTGCCAACGGCCATGGAACCACTCGGATCGCGTCTGCGCCTCGTTGATCATCTTGTTGACGTTGACCATTTCGTATATGTACCTATTGAACCACCACTTGAAGTCGTCGTTGTACTCGTGTTTGAACAGATCGCGAAGCTTATTCGGGTCCGACTGGTAAGAGGCGGCGGAGTAAAAGCCGAAGTAGAACACCACGGCATTGGGGCACCTAGTGCGCACAGCCTGAAGTAGGGAGGTGACGTTATCTTCGACGACGCGTCGGATCTCGCCGTCATAACGTTCGATATAGCGCCCTGTGTATAACAATGGATTTATCACGTTCTCGGGCGATATGTCGTTGATGCCGCCTGTGACAAGGGCGATGTCAATCCTCTTGCCGATATTGACTGGCAACATTTTTACCTGCCCCAGCACGGTGGGAAAGGCTGCTGGGATCTCGCCGTACAGTTCGCGGGCTGGAGAGTCGGTGACACCGTTGAGGAATTGTCTACGAACCGTCGCGTCGGGAAACAGGAACGGGTAGGTATCGGCAAATTCGAGGCGTTCCCCAGGAAGGTCGCGGATTTTGGCTCCTGAGCGCGAGGCGTCAAATATGAGCGCTCCAGGCAGGCTCGGTTTACCTAATGTCGATCCTATCATTTTGGTAAACCGCATTGAGAAACGCTTGTCTCGCGCGTTTCCCTGACCCCACATGAGTGAGTCACCGAAAGCGGCTATTCGGATGTGGCCGATACTTGGATCAAGGACACCTGGCCCCACGGCTGGCTGCTCAGGTGCGGGAGTATCTGGCTTGCCTGGCCTAATCATGGGTGCGCTCCAGTTGCCGAGTCCTTGTCGAACGCTCCTCTGTCTACGCTGTTCTGTCAAACGTCAAACGTCAAACGGTTTCCGCAATTGTAAGTAAATTTCCATCCGATGGGTTTGGTCGCAATTTCCTGGCGTCGCTTGTTGATCACATCTTTCCGACGCCGTCGCCTGACGTTGCAACATATTGAATCGAAAGTACACGTTGGCCTGACGGTTCATCCGCAACCGACGCGCCGCCCGGGTATCCGACCTGGCCCGGACAACATCGCCCGGACCTTCTCCAGACGCTCCTGCGCGTCAACGAGCCACCGCTGGGCCGCTCGGAACTCGACTGCTCGGGGACCATCGCGTCGGTGATCAGAGGAGGTTCGGAGGTTGGCGCACTCATCGCGCTACACACCCTTTCCGTGGGTCGGGCGTGGGCACGATACCCACACACCTGCACGCCAAGTAACCATCCAGATCCGTTGCGTAGCGAAAAGTCGCCCGATAGGAGCGCGACGCTCAACCATCGGGCTACCCAATTCGCGGAAGGCCCCGTGGTGCCGCGCTGTGGCCGTCGATGGTGATGGTGAGCGCGGTCGTGAGCGGGTGAGCGCGTCGACCTCAATCTGCTGCGCCGGGCGATGCTGACCCCGGCAGTGGACCGGCGCGACTGCACGAGGCGGGCACCGCCCGAACTCCGGATCGTCGGGCTCACCGTCCGAGTCGCACCGGGTGGCCTTCCGGACTGGTGAGGTTGCGTATTCAACTGTCGCGGGTTCGCCGTGACGGTGGCTGTGTGTGATCGCCGGGGGCGTATCGGTTTCAGGTGGTGCCCAGCCTGGTCGGCGAGCCTGCTTGTGGTGACGTGGTGGGAGCTGAGGGCGTCAGCGGCGACGGGGGGCGGGCATCACCAGGACCTGCTGGCGGATCGGCGTTCGAACGGGTGGTCGTTCCCCCGACCTTCGCTATCCTTCCGGGCAAGGGGGCAGCACATGACTGAGAACTTCCACTTCCACGGTCCGACGACGTTCATCAACAAGCCGGTGGACACCGTCATCCGGGACTTCCAGAACACCCACGCCTCGGCGCACGGCGAGCAGCTCGCCCGGCTGATGGAGCTGGTGCTGTCCAGCCGCGACCTGAGCGACGCGGAACGCGAGGACACCGCCCGTCTGATCGACGAGACCGCCGCCGTGGCGGACACCGACGAGCCCGCCGCGGTCGAGTCGAAGCTCGGCGCGATCAGCCGGATCGTGTCGCGGGCCGCGGATATCGCCGCGCCCGCGTCCACGATCGTGGACAGCGTCTCGTCGATGTTCGCCTGACACCGCGACCGCAGGAGGAGGGACGCGGGTGCGGCTGAACGCGATCGTGTGGGTCGGCGACTGGGTCGGGGTTAGGCGCTCGCTCGGGCACGTGGCGGCGGGCGCGCTGGTCGACGGCACTGACTGGCCCACCATCGTGCAGCGGTTCGGGTCGACGCTGATCGGGCTGGACGTAGAGCCGGACGCGACGGTCGCCGAGTTCGCCCGGCGCGCGCTCGACGCGTCGGCCGCGGACGGGCAAGAGGTGTTCCGAATCAAGGTCGAGAACCTGCTCGGCGAGACCCTCTCGGACGACGCCCGGCTGGCCGATGCCGTGGAGCCGGACGACCTGGTGCTGGTCAAGGCCGAGGTGCCGACCGACACGGACTACTCGATCGTGTCGCTCGGCCGTCCGGAGGCGTTGTTCGACGCCCTCGACGTGGCCGCAGCGGTGGAGGTGGCGGCTTGGCCTCGGCTGTGGGGCGCGCTGCTCTACACCGAGGAGGACGCCGCGCTCGCGACGTACGTGCGCCTGCACTTCGACGAGCTGAACGCCTTGTCCGGCCCGCTGTTGCGCGTCTTCGTGGTGGAACGCCCGCCGGACTGGCGGCGTGCGCTGAAGTACTGGCGGCGGCATCTGGAGCCGGAGCTGCTGCGCCCGCTGGCCGCGTTGCGCTGGCTGAGCCGGGCGCCGTACGACAAGAGCGGCCTGTACGACGTCGCCCGCGAGCTCGGCGTCGATCCGGAGCTGTTCCCGTGTCTCGTGCTGTTCGGCGGCTCCGACGACCGCACGATCGTGTTCCCGATCGAGTCCGCCGACCCGGCTTCGCTGCGGGAGCTGTTCGGCACGATCCAGCGCGTGGCGGGCGGCGAGGCGCCGGTCGACCGGACGAAGGCGGTCGCCAAGCTCTACCGCAGCGTTCCGCTGGAGGCGGACGTGCGCGGCGTCGAGGCGTTGCGGGCGCTGGCGGCATCCGCGTCCTGGGCCGACCGCGAGGCGTTGGCCCGGGTGTCGGCGGTGAAGGACACCTTGCGCGCCACGGAGTTCACCGGCCGTCGCGTGGTGATCTCGCACGCCACCGTGGAGAACGTCACCTTCAACGGGCCCACAACGTTCATCCACAAGCCGGTGGACACCGTCGTCGCGGACTTCCAGAACACGCACGCCTCGCCTTACGCCGAACGGTTCGCCGAGCTGCTACGCCTCGCGCTGCACGCCGGGAACGCCCTGCCCGAGGACCGCGTGCTGCTGGCACGACGGGTGGTCGAGGTGGCGGCCAAGGTCGAGTCGGGCGGCGTGGCGTGGCAACTAACCGACGTGTTGCGGAGGCTGCACTCCGCCGCCTACCGCCACGGCCTGCCCGAACGGTTCACCGAGGTGCTGAAGTCCATCGAGGGCAGTGTCGCGACGCGGAACGCCGAGGGGGAAGCGCCACGGTGACCCACCCGCGCGGTGTCCAGGCACCGGACCACGACCCGCACCGGGATACCGACCGGAGCACTGCGGTCAGTCGTGGTACTTCGACGACGCGCGCATGCTGAAGTGCAGGTACGGCGAGCCGTCCGGCAGCGTGTAGAAGAACCACCGGCACCCACGGCTCATGCTCGTTGCCTGGGCGGCAAACAGGCATTCCTCGAGGACTGCTGACGTCGCGTAGTCGGCTGGGGGTCGCCGACTGGTGAGGCCGCCTTTCAACTGTTGCAAGTTGGGACTTGACCCCGGATGTTGGACACCAGACACACTTGGATCCTGACGATCCGGGTGGACAGGAGTTCCGTTCAGATGGTGATGAAGCACTACCCGCCGGAGTTCCGGGCCGAGGCGGTCGCGCTCTACCGGTCCCGCCCCGGTGCGACGATCAAATCGGTGGCCCAAGACCTGGGCGTCAACCACGAGACGCTGCGTAACTGGATCCGGCTCGACGACGCACAACGCACCGAGGCGCCCGCCTCCACCGCGAGCGCCTCGGCTCCGGCCTCGCCGGAGGACGAGAACGCCGCACTGCGACACCAGGTGCAGGCTCGCCGCACCCGGAACCACGCCGATCGGCCTCACCGGCCACCACCTTCCGTCACTCGCATTGGATGCGACTTATTGAGCCGAAAGTGTTCGGTTGCCTACATGATGGCGTAGCGGACGTGTGGGGCTTGGAAGTAGCCGCGGACGATGTGCGGTTGGCGTTGGCGGCGGTGCAGGAATCGGCGGGTCTCGTGGGCGAG
>NZ_JAJHUO010000036.1 GCF_020859565.1 Saccharothrix luteola
CGGCCCTCCCGCAGCAGGTCCGCGATCACGATCCGCTCCGCGACCGACAGATACCGACCCGCCGACACCGGTGGCGGTAGCGGTGTCGGCGCGGACGGTGTGGGTGGTGTGGGTGGTGTGGGAGACGGTCGATCCGCCGCCCGCACCACCCGATCCGCTCGTCCGTGCCGCCACCGGTGCCCGGTCCTGCGATTGACCCCGACGATCCGACACGCCTCGGTCGTGCCCACACCCGACGCCACAAGGTCAAGACAGGCCCGACGCTCGGCACCCAGCTTCCTACGCCCCTGAGGCGACCGATCCCCACGGATCCCGAACACCACAACCCCCGAACAACCCAGGTGTTGCGACGACTACTGGAACCCGCCTGTCAAATCGGGCCGGGCTTGACCGCGACTACCAAACCCCGAATCACTCCCGAGGTATCTCCACCCCGATCTCGTCCCCCAACCGCGCCCCACCCACCAAATCCAGCTCATCACCACTCCAAAACCGCCCCGGGTCGTACCAGTTGACCCGACGCCCGCTCGGCAGCAGCCCCATCTCCTCGTAAGTCACCGCCACCACCTCCGCGCAATACGCCGTCTCCAACGTCGCGTCCGAAGACTTGCGCAGATTCGGCAACCGCCCGCGCAACCACCGACCGGCCAACCTCGCCGTCGACGGGAAAGGCGTCCCGTTCAACCGCGCCACCGTCTTCAGCACGGCGTCGTCCTCCTCCCGCGTCGTCGGCCGGTCGAGTTGCCGCAGCCACGCCCGCTGCCCGTACTTCCGCGCCCACACCAGCACCGCGTCACGCAGGTCGTGCAACTGCACGCCGCGGTGGTGCGTGCCGGTCCACACGTCCGGCAGGGAGCGGCCCATCTCGGCGTGCCACATCAACGGCGGCAGGTCCTCGACGGCCACGGTCATGCCGACGTGGTTCACCGGGCTGTTCGTGGTCACCCGGATCGCCCGGTCGGCCACCGAGCTGCCGCGGAACAACCAGATGTCACCGGTACGGGTGAGTTCGACCGCCTCGTCCAGACCGATCTTCGTTCCAGCCATCCCGGTAGCCTAGGCAGATGCGCTGGTGGAAGTTGCTCGGACTGGCCGGTGTCGCGGGTGTCGCGGCGACCGGCGTGGTGATCGCACGGGCGGAACGCAAGCGTCGCGCCTACGCGCCCGACGAGATCCGCGAACGGCTGCACGCGCGCGTCAACCAGGGCGAAGCGCCTAAATGACCCGCACCGCCTGAGCCGCGACCAACGCCCAAACAAACGCCACCCGAAGCCCCCGACCAACGGCGGGTTGACCGGGAACGGTCCCCAGGACTGGGCTACCGGCATGCGATCCCTGCTCGGGGCCCTGCTGTGCGTGCTCGTCGTCGCACCACCGGCCCACGCCCGCACCCGCCCGGTCGAGAACCTGGACGCGGCCACCATCCCGCACCTGGTCCGCCGAATGGACGCAGGCACCCTCACCTCGGTCGACCTCACCCGCGCCTACCTGCGCCGCATCGAGACCATCGACCGCAAGGTCCGCTCGGTCGTCGCGCTGAACCCCGAAGCGCTCGCGCAGGCGGCGGAGAGCGACCGGCGACGTCGGCAAGGGCGGGCGAAGGGCCTGATGGACGGCATCCCGGTCCTGCTCAAGGACAACATCGACACCAGGACCATGGGCAGCACGGCCGGCTCACGTGCCCTGCGCGTGCCGCCGCGAGACGACGCCGAGCTGGTGCGACGCCTGCGTGACGCGGGCGCGGTGGTCCTGGGCAAGACGAACCTGTCCGAGTGGGCGAACTTCCGCTCCACGTCGTCCACGTCCGGGTGGTCCGCGATCGGCGGGCAGACCAACAACCCGCACGTCCTCGACCGCAACCCGTGCGGCTCGTCGTCCGGCTCGGGCGCGGCGGTGGCGGCGTCGTTGGCGCAGGTCGCGGTGGGCACGGAGACCGACGGCTCGATCGTGTGCCCGGCCGGCCAGAACGGCGTGGTCGGCCTCAAGCCCACGCTCGGCCGGATCAGCGGCGACGGCATCGTGCCCATCTCGTCGTGGCAGGACACGGCGGGTCCGATGGCCCGGCACGTCGTGGACGCCGCGATCCTGATGTCCGTGCTGGAGGGCAAGGGCGTCGACTACGCGTCGGACCTCGGGTCGGCGACGCTGAACGGCAAGCGGGTCGGCGTGTGGCGGAAGGCCGGGCGCGACGCCGAGGCGGACCGGGTCGTGCAGTCGGCGGTGGACGTGCTGCGGCGCGCCGGCGCCGTGGTGGTCGAGGTGGAGCTGCCGTACCAGCAGCAGGTCGAGGCCGCCGAGTTCCCGGCGCTGATCACCGAGTTCAAGCACGACCTGGAGCTGTACCTGAAGACGCGGCCGGGCGGCGTGCCTGGGACGTTGACGGAGCTGATCGCGTTCAACGAGGCCGACCCGGTGGAGCTGGGCAAGTTCGGGCAGGAGCTGTTCGTCGAGGCGGCGAAGGCTCCGCCGGTGACCGATCCGGCGTACGTCGAGCAGCGCCGGACCGCGACCGCGCTCGCCCGCCGCTCGATCGACGAGGTGCTGGCCGCGCACCGGCTGGACGTGATCATGGCGCCGACCAACGGGCCGGCCTGGCGCACCGAGTACGGCGGCGGTGACGCGTTCGAGCTGGGGTCGTCGACGCCGGCGGCCGTGTCCGGCTACCCGAACGCTTCCGTGCCGGCGGGCTTCGCCGGGCCGTTGCCGATCGGTGTGTCGTTCATGGCCGGGTATCGGCAGGACGCGACCGTGCTGCGGTTCGCCGCCGCGTTCGAACGGGCGGCGCACGCACGCCGGGCGCCCGGGTACCTGGCATCGTTGCCTTCGTGATGCGGTCCACCGTCCTGGATGGAATGTTGGGTCCATGCGCGCGGTGGTGTTGGGCACGGGTCTGATGGGCGCCGGGATGGCGCGGAGCTTGCTGCGGTCCAAGATGGACGTCGTGGTGTGGAACCGCAGCGTGGCCAAGGCGCGTCCGTTGGCCGACGAGGGCGCGCTGGTCGCCGACGACCCGAAGAGCGCGGTCGTCGGCGCGGACGTCGTGCTCACGATGCTGTTCGACGCCGAGGCCACCGCCGGGGTGATGGCCGAGGCGTTGCCGTCGGTCGAGCGCGGTGCGGTGTGGGTGCAGTGCGGCACGGTCGGCTTGGCCGGCGTCGACCACTTGGCGGAACTGGCCGCGATGCACGGCGTGCCATTCGTGGACGCACCCGTCCTCGGCACGCGCGCGCCGGCGGAGCAGGGGAAGCTGACCGTGCTGGCGGCCGGTCCGGTGGAGGTGCGGGAGTTCCTCGCGCCGGTGTTCGACGCCATCGCGCTGCGCACGGTGTGGGCGGGTGAACGGCCCGGGGACGGGCAGCGGCTCAAGCTGGCGGCCAACTCGTGGGTGCTGTCGATCACGGCGGCGACCGCGCAGGCGGTGGCTTTGACGCGCGGGTTGGGGTTGGATCCCGACGCGTTCTTGGAGGTGATCGCCGGTGGTCCCGTGGACAGCACTTATGCGCAGGTCAAGGGACGGGCGATGATCGACGGTGAGTTCACGGCGTCGTTCGGGGTGGACGGCGCGGTCAAGGACAGTGAGCTGATCATGGCGGCGATGGCGGTGGCTGGTACGGATGATCGGTTGATGCGGGTGTTGAACGAGCACTATCGGGTGGCGGCGGGGCGGGTTGGGGAAGGGGCGGATATGGCGGCGGTGGTGGCGGCGTTTGAGTCTTGAGTTGGTGGTTGGTGTTAGGGGTTGAGGCCGGCTCGGTGGTCCGGTTTCGTCCCGTGGTCACGCTCAAGTCCGGCTCGATTTGACATGGGTTCGGGTGCTTTAGGCAGGTCGAAGCCATGTCAAATCGGGCCTCTGCGGAGAGGTCGCGGGTCCGTTGTGGGGCGGTTGAGGGGCTGCTGGGGGGCGTTGTGGAGATGAGTTGGCGGCGCAGGTCACGAGTGTGGCGTCGGTCGTGATCGTTGGGGATTGGCCTGTCCGTCGTTGGCAGGTGGGAGTTACCGTCGGAGCGGGTACCAGTGGGTGACGGTGCCGGTCGGGGTGGAGGTGTGGTGTGGGGTCCGGTGGGTTGATCGCCGCTGCCGCGCTGGCCGGTGTGGTTGTTCTTGGGGCTGGTGGGCTCGCGGCGCCTGGCGATCCGGACGAGATCTGGCGCGATTCCGGGCTCAGGGTGGTCGATCGGGCGACTCGCGCTGACGACGAGTGCGTGTCCCACTCGTTCGGGCAGGTGCAGGAGTTGTTGAAGGCCGTGCCTTGCGTGGCCCTTGATCGGATGCTGTTCACCCTCACGGACGACAAGGGTGGGACGGCGGTCGTGTTCGTGGCCTGGATCGAGTTCGACGACCGCGACAAGGCCCGCGAGTTCAAGAAGCTCGAGGACATCCACGGCACCGGCGACCTCACCCCGCTGTCGGGGTCCCTCCTCCAGATCGCCGACGTCCCGTTCACGGCGCACAACTACGACTCCGCCGTGCTCGACGGCGTCACGGTGGTGATCGCCGAGGCGGAGAACGTCGCCGGTGGCTTCACCGCCGCGTACCTGGACGACATCGCGGGCGTCGCGGTGCTCACACCCCGTCCCTGATCCGTTTCCCGTCCGCCGACGCCCCGAACAGGGGATACTCCGCACGAACGGGCTTGGCGCACCTGCCGTCGGACCCGGGATCCGAGCGGTGCGCCGGTGATCGGCAGAATGGGCGGGGATGGAGGTGCGCGTGATCCGGTGGGGCGTGCTGGTCGGCATGGTGGTGGCGCTGGTGGCCGCCCTCGCCGCCGCGCGCGGCGAGCAGGGCACGGCGATCCGGCCCGTGGCCGACTGCGCGGACCTGGTGCGGGACTTCGAGATCCCCGGCACGCGCGCGCACGTGACGCAGGCGGAAGCGGTGGGGGAGGGTGACGAGGCGGCGCACTGCGCCGTGCTCGGGTACGTCGAGCCGGAGGTCCGGTTCCACCTGAAGCTGCCGACCACGACCTACACCGGCCGTTACCTGCAGTACGGGTGCGGCGGGTTCTGCGGTGAGCTCGTGTCGCCCTCGTTCCCCGACTGCGGACCGGACGTCGGCGGTGTCGCGGTCGCCACCACGGACGACGGGCACGTCGGTCGCGGCACGGTCCGGTCGGCCGACGGCAGGCCCGCCGCCGCCAACCAGGCCGCCCGCGACGACTTCGCGTTCCGCGCGCCGCACGTGGTCTCGATGGCCGCCAAGCGGGTGATCGAGGACTTCTACGGCGAGCCGCCCTCGTTCTCCTACTTCACCGGCTGCTCCAACGGCGGCCGGGAAGGGCTGCTGCTGGCCCAGCGCTACCCGCACGACTTCGACGGCATCATCGCCGGCGCGCCCGCCAACTACCAGAGCCCGCTCGTGCTCTACCAGGCGTGGCTGGCCCGCACGAACACCGGCGCGGACGGCCTGCCGGTGCTCACCGCCGACCTGCTGCCCCTGCTGCACGACGCCGTGCTGCGGCACTGCGACCGCATCGACGGCCTGGTGGACGACCAGATCGAAGACCCGCGCCGGTGCGACTACGACCCCGCGCCGCTGCTGTGCACGGCCGCCGGCGGCAAGTGCCTCACACCCGAGCAGCTCGACGTGGTGCGCAAGCTGTACGCGGGCCCGAAGGACGCCCGCGGCAAGCGGCTCTACCCGGCCGGGCAGGAACGCGGCTCCGAGCGGGCCTGGGTGGACTGGATCACCCCGACCGCCAGTCCCCGCGCCGCCACGTTCTCCGCCCTGCTCGCGGACAACTTCCTCAAGCACATGGGCTTCCCGGTGGGCTCGCCCGGCTCGTCGCTGGCCGACGTCGAGTTCACCGCGGAGGAGTTCGCCCGGCTCAACGTCGAGGGCGTGCGCGGCAACGCGATGAGCCTCGACCTGGACGAGTTCCGCGCGGCGGGCGGCAAGCTGATCCTCTGGCACGGCTGGAGCGACCAGGGCGTTCCGCCGCGCGCCCTGCTCGACTACTACGAACGGCTGGCGCAACGTGACGGTGACGTCCGCTCCTGGGCCAGGGTGTTCATGGTCCCCGGCATGCACCACTGCGGTGGCGGCGGCGGCACGCTGACCGGGTTCGACCCGATCCGCGAGCTGCTGGCGTGGGTGGAGCAGGGCGCCGCGCCGGACCGCGTCATCGCCACGGGCCGGGCCGGCGACGCGGTCCGCACCCGGCCGGTGTTCCCGTACCCGCTGACCGCCCGTTACGACGGCACGGGCAGCATCGACGACGCGGCGAACTTCGTGGCCGCCCCACCGGCGGAGCCGACCCGGGACGCGGTCGACTGGGTGGGCGCCTACCTGTACGACAAGCCTGGTCCGGTCGCTCCCTGACGTCTCACCGGCCCAAGAGTCCGGACGTACGGGTTTTGAAACCGCACGATCGGGCTACCCCGGACCGCGCCGAGTGGTAGGCGTCGACGGGGACATCCGGGGCGGGGACGGTGGTGCGGGATGGACTGGGAATTCGATGACGACAACGCGGTGCGCGCGGTGCTGGCCTACGTGTCGGACGTGACGCGGGCGCTCGGCCTCAGCGGCGAGTGCTCCTGCGTGCAGTCCGACGGTTCCCGCCTCGGCGCCTACCTCGCGCTCGACGGCCACCTGCCCGGCTTCGCCGACCGGGACGTGGCGCTGCTGTGGGACGAGGACCGCGGTTGGTCGGTCGCGGTGGAGACCGACAGCGCCGAGCCGCCGTTCGTGCTGGCCAGGCTGCGCGGCCCGGTCCGGCCGGACCCCGCGGCCGTGGCGCGCTGGGTGGACGGGCTGGGCCTCGCGCCGGCCGACGGCGCGCTGCTGGCCGCGAGCTAGGGGCGCACCGGCCCGTCGAGGGTGGCCTGGGCCTCGTCGAGGAGCGTGCGAACGCCCTGGAAGAAGCTGCTGGCGCTGTGCAGCGCCGTGTGGAACTGCTCGGCCTTCTCGTCCGACGCGCTGGTGAACACCAGCATCTCGGTCAGCTCCAGCCGCCGGTTCACCGACGCGACCGCCGTGCGCCACCGGTGCAGCAGGTCGATCAGGTCGGCGTCGCGGTGCGGGCTGAGCGCGCCCGACGACAAGGCCGAGTCCACCGCCGACTGCACCAGCCTCGGGTACACCCGCCTGCCGCGTGAGCTCACGCTGAACGCCTCGCCGTCCAGCGTCTCCCGGTTGCGCGTCATCTCCAGCCGGATCGACTCGAGCGCCTGCTTGCGCTGCTCGCGCTGCGACGCCCACCGCTCGGCGAAGATGCCGGTGATGCCCGCGAGCAGCGCCAACGAGTTCACCGCCGGTTCCCACCGCTCGCCCGGCGGCGACACGACGAACCAGCTCACGCCCAGCGCCATCGCCACCGCGAGCGCGCCGAACGTGAGGGCCGTGATCGCGATGCGGGTCATCGGGGGTCAGTTCCCCCAGATGACGTCGGCCACGTCGTCGACCGCCCTCGGCGCGGGCACCGGCTCGCCGGGCGCGAGCAGCAGCAGGTCCATGCCGAAGCCCTGCGACGAGCGCGGCACGCCGAAGTCGGAGTGCGTGCCGGTGACCTTGCGCATCCCGGCCTCGCGCACGATCCCGTCCAACGCCTTCCGCGCGTACTTGCGGGTCAGGTAGAGGCGGATGGTGTCCCGGTCGGGGAACGGCACCCGGTTGCGGTCGGGCAGCATCATCATGATGTCGCCACCGGTCTGGTTCTGGTAGACGACCTTGACCTTCAACGCCCGGTCGCCCTCGACCGCGCCCCGGAACTGCACCGCGTCCACGTTGATCGTCAGGTCGGTGTTGTGCAGCAACGAGCTGGTCACGAACTCGCGGTAGGCGCGGCTGCGGGCGTACTCCTCGACCGCGTCCTGCGCCAGGTCGTCGTTCAACGCCTCGGTGGTGGCGACCTCCAGCAGGAACAGGTCCTGCGGCCGGGCCAGCGCGGTGAGGTTCGCGAGCAGCTCGCCGTCGTGGTCGAAGTTCGCCAGCGTGTTGCCCAGCAGCGAGTAGAGCACCGGCTCGTCGCCGACCAGCCGGTGGATCAGCTCCCGCAGCTCGGCCAGGTTGTCGGGGATGGAGAAGTCGAGCTGCACCGGCACCACCCGGTGCCCGCGCAGGCCGACGCGGTGCGTGGCCTCCTGCGTGCCGAGCCGCAGCATCTCCGAGCTCATGTCGACCGGCACGTACAGCAGGCCCGGGTTGCGCTCCAGCAGGTGCTCCAGGACCAGCCGGTCCTTGTGCCCCGTGCCGACGCCGAAGCTCACGTGGTGGAAGCCCTCGCCGATGCGGCCGCGCACCCGGCCCCAGCGGCGGGTGAACGAGTCCAGGCTCTGCTTCATCACCAGGTAGAACGGGTCGGCGCAGGCGTGCGCCCAGGCGATCGTCGGCCCGATGCCCCAGTAGGCGTAGCCGGAGGCGATCTGCTTGCCGTCGCCGCTGGTCGACGGCTTGCCGAGCAGGTCGCTGGTCAGCGCGGCCAGCTTGTCCCGCTGGTCCTCGCCGACGAGCACCAGCGACCAGGCGAAGTCCGACTCGTCGATGGCCCTGGCCAGGTCGCCGACCAGCCGCCCGTCGCTCGCCGTCACTCGGCCTCCTCCGCTGTGGGTCCGCACGGTGAGCCTACCGATCACCACCGACAGTCAGGTGCTTTTCGCCGCGGCGGGTGAGCCGGTGGCGCACGGTCCCGGACGGCTGTCCGGGACAGCTCCGGACGGCCGGACAGCCTGTGTCCGGGCCCGGACTGTCGCTAACTTCACCGGTCATGGGGGGCACGGTGCGGTTGTCGGTCCTGGGTCCGGTCGAGGTGGCGCACGGGGATCGGCTGATCCCGGTGCCGGGCCCGCAGCTCCGGTGCGTGCTGGCGGTGCTGGCGTCGGAAGCCGGTCGCGTGCTGCCGGTGGCGCGGTTGGCGGAGGCGCTGTGGGACGTGCCGCCGCCGACCGCCCGCGGCACGCTCCAGGTGTACGCGTCGAGGCTGCGCAAGCTGCTCGGCGGGCTCGGCGTGGCGCTGGTCGGCACGGGCGGCGGCTACCGGCTCGACGTCGACCCGGCGGACGTCGACCTGCACCGGTTCCGGGACGTCGTGGCACGGGCGCGGGCCACGGCGGACGTGGCGGTGCGGCGGCGGCTGCTCGCGACGGCGCTGGGGGAGTGGCGCGGCGCGCCGTTGGCGGACACGGCCGACGGGCCGCTGCGCAACCGCCTGGTGGTCGCGCTGGCGGAGGAGCGGCTGGCCGCGCTGGAGGACCGGCTGGAGGCGGACCTGGAGCTGGGTCGGCACCACGACGTGGTCGGCGACCTGACCGCGCTGGCCGCCGAGCACCCCGGGCGGGAACGCGTGGCGGGCGCCCTGATGCTCGCCCTGCACCGCTGCGGACGGCGGGTGGAGGCGCTGGAGGTCTACCGGCGGTTGCGCGGGCTGCTGATCGAGCAGGCGGGCGTCGAACCGGGTGCGGACTTGCGCCACCTGCACCAGCGGCTGCTGGCCGACGCGGACACCCCGGCCCCCGCCGCCACGCCGACACCTCGCCAACTGCCGGCGGCCGGTGACCTGGTCGCGAGGGAGGGCTACCTGGCCGAGTTGGACGCCCTGCTCACCGCGCAGGCGCCTGCTCGGCAGGGGGACGGGCCGCCCTCCGCGCCCGCGGCGGTCGCCGGACCGGCCGGCGGGGCGGTGAGGGATCGGATCGCCGGGCCGGCAGCGGTGCCGGTGGCGGGTGATCGGGCAGCCCTGTCCGCGGCCGAGGCGGCCCTGGATGGCCGGCCCGCAGGGCCTGGCGTCGGGTCGGTGGTGGGTGGCCATGTAACGGGCGTCGGGTCTGTGGGCGCTCGGTTCGCCGAGTCCGCCGCGGCCACCGTGCCCGGTGTCGGGCCGATGGCGGGGGATCGACGTGGCGTACCCGCCGCCGGGCCCGTCGTGGTCGCGCTCGTCGGCACGCCCGGTGTCGGCAAGACCGCGCTCGCGCTGCGCTGGGCGCACCGCGTCGCCGACCGGTTCCCCGACGGGCAGCTCTACGCCGACCTCGGCGGGCACGGGGAAGGCGAGCCGGCGCCGCCGCGTGCCGTGCTGGGCGAGTTCCTGCGCGCGTTGGGCGTGCACCGCGACCACGTGCCGGAGAGCGAGGCCGAACGCTCGGCGCTGTGCCGGTCCCTGCTCGCCGACCGCCGCGTCCTCCTGGTCCTGGACAACGCCCGGTCCGCCGAGCAGGTCCGGCCGCTGCTGCCCGGCGCGCCCGGCTGCGCCGTCGTGGTCACCAGCCGCGCGGAACTCGCCGGCCTCGCGGCCCGCGACGGCGCGCACCCGATCGCCGTCGTGCCGCTGTCCACCGACGACGGCGTGGCGCTGCTGCGCGGTGTGCTCGGCCGGCGCGTGGACGTCGAACCGGCCGCCGCCGCACGGCTGGTCGACCTGTGCGGCGGGCTGCCGCTGGCGTTGCGCGTCGTGGCGCACCGGGCCGTGCGCCGACCCTCGGCGACGTTGACCGCGCTGGCCGCGCAGCTGGCCGACGAGACCAGGCGGATCGACCTGCTCTCACCCCCGGACGACCCGTCCGCCGCGGTGCGCGCCGTCTTCTCCTGGTCCTACCGGGCGCTGCCGCCCGACGTCGCGCGCGTGTTCCGGCTGCTCGGCGTGCTGCCCGGCTCGGACTTCGACGCCGAGGCGGCCGGCGCGGCCACCGGGTCGGACGTCCGCCACGAGCTCGCCGTGCTCGCCTCCGGCCACCTGGTGGAGGAGATCGGGCTCGACCGCTACCGGCTGCACGACCTGCTGCGCGTGTACGCCGCCGAGCTGGCCGACCCCGACGAGTCCGCCGCCGCTGTGACCCGGGTGCTCGACTGGTACCTGGACCGGGCGGCGGCAGCGGTGGCCGCGGTCGCGACCGACGCGGGCCCCGGCGACCGCGACACCGCCGCGCGGTGGCTGGAGGCCGAGCACCGCAACCTCGTGGCGGCCACCCGCCTCGCCGCCACGTCCGGCCTGCACGAGCACGCCTGGCGGCTGCCGAACGCGCTGTGGCGGCACTGGTTCACCCTCGGCCGGCTGGACGACTGGACCGCCACCCACGAGGTCGGCCTGACGTCCGCGCGCGTCCTCGGCGACATCCGGGCACAGGCCGAGACGCTGAACGCGCTCGGCGTCGCCCACCAGACCTCCCAACGGCACACCGACGCGGTGGACGCCTACGAGCAGGCGTTGGCGCTGTGGGAAGAACTCCGCGACCACGCGGGTGCCGCGCGGACGTTGACCAACATCGCCGTCGTGCACTACCTGGCCGGGCGCTACCGGGACGCGGTCGAGCAGGGCGAGCGGGTGCTGGCGCTGCGGCTCGGCGAGGACGACGCGTTCGGCGAGGCGGTCGCGCACACCGCGCTCGGCGGCTTCCACCTCAGGCTCGGCGACCCGGCCCGCGCGCTCGACCACGCCCAGCGGGCGTTGACCGTGTTCGAGAAGCTGGCCAACCGGTTCGGCGTGGCCGCCGCCACCCTCAACCTCGGGCACGTGCACCGGCAGGCGGGCGAACCCGACCGCGCGGCCACGTGCTACCACGACGCCCTGATCCGGTTCCGCGAGCTCGGCGACCAGCGGCACGAGGGCGAGGCGTTGTGCGGGCTGGGCTCGGTGCACCTGGCGCGCGGCGGGCTCAGCCTCGCCCGCGACCACCTCGACGCGGCGTTGGCGGTCGCGGCCGTGGCGGCCGACCCGCTGCTGCTCGGCGAGGTCCGCTACCAGCTGGGGCTGCTGCGCCTGGCGACCGGTGAGCCGGAACTGGCGTTGCGGCACTTCGAGCACGCCCGGCGCGTCGGCGGCCGGTACGAGCGGGCACGCGGGCGGCTCGGGATGGCACGGGCGGAGTGCGCGGCGGGGCGGCACGGCGAGGCGGCGCGGTCGTGGCGCGCGGCGGCGGAGGGGTTCGCCGCGCTGGGCGTGCCGGACCGGGCGGTGCCGGACTGCGGGGTGTGCGCGGCGCTCGTCAGGTCGTGAGGCGGGCAGTCAGCGCGTCGATCTCGTGCGCCACCACGAGTTCGGTGCGTTCGACGGTCATGCCCAGCCTGCGGTTGACCCGGATCATGTGCTCGTTGTCGGAGTTGGTGACGGTGTGCATGCGCCGCAGCTCGGGGTGGTCCTCGACCAGCCAGTGGGCCATCACGCCCTTGAGGCCCAAGCCGATCCCGCGGCCCCGGTGGGCCGCGAGGACCACCGTGTCGCCTTGGTGGAACGTGCGCGGTTCGCGCGGCAGCAGCACCACCTCGGTCAACCCGGCGACCTCCCCGGTGGCCTCGTGCACGGCGACCACCACCCGCTGCTCGACGTTCTCGCCCGACAGCTCGGCCTCGTTCGCCCGGACCCGCTCGACCGTCCACTCGGGAGGGACGAACTCGGTCGTGCCCATCGGCACGTCGTGGATCGCGCTCCGCGCGGCGGCGTAGGACGTGACGACCTCGTCCGGCGCGGTGTCGGCCCACCGCTCGACCCGGTACCCCTGAGGCACGCCGACGGGCCACCGCGTCCGATCGACGTCGGCGACGGTCATCACCATGGCCGCCAGCGACCGCACGGTGCGGAAGCCCAGCCGTCGCGCCCAGTCCGTGCCCGGACGGCCCTCCACCAGCCGCCAGTCCTCGATCACGGTGCGCCCGCGTTCAGCCAACCGCGGCAGCACCGCGCGGAGCAGCCGCGTGCCGACGCCCCGCCGGCAGGACTCGCCGGTTTCCCTGGCACCACAACGAGAACGGGGCCGCGGGCTGCTGCCCACGGCCCCGTCGGGGGACTACCGCCGCGCGTCACCGGGATACCGGCTCGAGGACGCGGCCCGAGGCGGTCAGGTGCTCCCAGGTCCGGCCGCGCTGGCTGGGCGGCGCTTCGCCGTCCGCCGTGCACGTCGGGTACACCAGGCCGTAGGGGACGGGTTGGTGGAAGAGGTCTCCGCTGCGGATGTCGATCAGGTCCCGCGACTGCGCCATCACGGCCTCCCGTCGCGGAAGGGGGAGGTGGAGGTGCCCATATCCTGCTCCTCGTCGAACCGGGTGGGGAGCTTCGGATACCCGCTGAGCTGCACTGATAAGCCCGGTTCGTTGCGACGTAAGGGTGAAACCACCGGTGTCGCTCAGTGCTTGTGGTGTGCGACCTCCTGCTCGGCGTCGTCGGCGGGCGGGATGCCCCGGTCGACGTGGTCGGCGTGGTAGAGCGCTTGCGCCAGAAGGGATCTCACGTGGTCGTTGGCGGCGGAGTAGTAGACGAACGTCCCCTCCCGACGGCCCTTCACCAGACCCGCGAGGCGCAGCTTGGCCAGGTGCTGGCTGACCGCGGTCGGCGCGGCGCCCGCCAGTTCGGCGAGGCAGGCCACCGAGGACTCGCCCTGCAACAACGCCCAGAGCACCTTGATCCGGGTCGGGTCGGCGAGCAGGCGGAACGACTCGGCGGCCAGGTGGACCTGCTCGTCGTTGGGCATGTCGAAGTCCGACAACGCGGTGTGCATGGGCGTCAGCCTACTTGCTTGCGTATCTGCGTGACTGCGCAGGTATGCTGACAGCACCCACAGGTCGACCAGAGGCGGAACGGTGACCGACAGAACGCACGGACACGGACATGGCCACGGGCACGGCCATGGGCACCGCTCGGCGGACCGCGTGGACACCGCCCTGGAGAGCAGCAGGCGCGGGATGCGCGCCCTGGTCGTCTCGTTCGTGGCGCTGTTCGCCACGGCGGTCGCCCAGGCGGTGTTGGTGCTGGTCACGGGCTCGGTCGCGCTGCTGGGCGACACCGTCCACAACTTCGCCGACGCCCTCACCTCGGTGCCGCTGGCCATCGCGTTCGTGCTGGGTCGCCGTGCCGCGTCCCGCCGGTTCACCTACGGCCTCGGCCGCGCGGAGGACCTGGCCGGCGTCGTGATCGTGCTGGTGATCGCCGCCTCGGCGGTGTACGCCGGGTACGAGTCGGTGCGCGGCCTGGTCGACCCGCAGCCGGTGCGGCACCTCTGGGTCGTGGCCGCGGCGGGCGTGGTCGGGTTCCTCGGCAACGAGCTGGTCGCCCGCTACCGCATGCGCGTCGGCCGGGCCATCGGCTCGGCCGCGCTGGTGGCCGACGGCCTGCACGCCCGCACCGACGGCTTCACGTCGCTGGCCGTCGTGCTGGGCGGCGCCGGCGTGGCCCTCGGCTTCCCCGCCGCCGACCCGCTCGTCGGCCTCGGCATGACGGTCGCCATCCTGTTCGTCCTGCGCGACGCGGCCGGCGAGGTCTTCGGCCGGCTGCTCGACGCGGTGGACCCGGCGTCGGTGGACCTGGCCGAACGCGCCGCCGCGCAGGTCGACGGCGTGGTGCGGGCCGATCGCGTGCGGATGCGCTGGACGGGCCACGTGCTGCGGGCGGAGCTGGCGATCGCGGTGGACGCGGGGCTGAGCGTCGAGCAGGGCCACCGCATCGCGCACGAGGTCGAGCACCACCTCAAGCGCGCCGTCCCACGCCTGACCGCCGTCACCGTGCACACCGAACCCGCGACGGACGGGGCCTGACTGCCGCCGGTGTGGGGTGGGGACCTGACAACCGGCTGAACTTCTACTACTCAACCACTTCTGACCAGCAAAAACAAGACTTGTGGGCGCCTTCCGGAGCAGTCACCCTTGCCACCATGAGGTGGGGACCTTCTGGTGAACTCAGCACTGTCCTGTGGATCGGCGGCGCGCAGTGGTCGGGCAAGTCGACCGTCGCCTGGCTCCTGTCACGCCGATTCGGACTGACCGCCTACCACTACGACTTCCACGACGCCCGAGGCCACTACGACCGCGCCTTGGCGCAGGCCGGCCGCTACCCGCACCGGCACGCGTGGCAGACCCTCCAGGCGCACGACCCCGACACGACGTGGGTGCGGCCGTCGCCGCAGGAGATGGCCGAGCACAGCAAGCACAGCCACGCCGAGCGCTTCGGCATGGTGCTCGACGACCTGCGCGCCCTGTCCAGCGGCCGTCCGCTCGTCGCCGAGGGGTGGGGCCTGCGGCCGGAGCTCGTCGCGCCGCTGCTCGCCGACCCGCGCCAGGCCGTGTTCCTGGTGCCGACCGAGGCGTTCCGGCAACGGCAGCTGCGCGAACTGCCCAGGGCGGCCAAGGTCTCCGCGGCCGTGAGCGACCCGGAACGGGCGCAGGCGAACCGCCTGGAACGGGACCGCCTGCTGGCCGAGGACGTGGTCGACCGGGCGCGGGAGCACGGCCTGCGGGTGATCGAGGTCGACGGCCGGCTCAGCGTCGGCGGCCTGACCACCGTCGTGGCCGAGCACTTCGCCCCCTGGCTGGGCTGATCCTCCACGGTCGTCGACCCCGTCGTCCGCACGGCGGGGTCGACGACGGCTACGAGAACAGGATCACGATTCGCGGCACGATCACCAGGGCCACGAGGATCGCCAGGAGCACCGCGATCCACAGCAGGAGTCGGCGGATCGAGTGCAGGAGCACCACCGCCTCGGTCGTCGCCTGGGCGTGCGCGTCCTCGACGGTCCGGCTGTGGCGGATGCGGTGCAGCGACCCCTTGACCGGGTGGCGGTTCCAGCCGGCGTCGGTGCTGGGCGTGTCGTGGACCGAGATGTACGGCTGGAACGGGCCGGGCTCTGGCGTGGACACGACGGGCCTCCGGATTTCGGCTCCACGGCACGGGAGGCAGCTCCAACGCCAACGTGATCAGCGAGTCTACGCGGTTCGCGATGGCCGTCAGCACGCCGTGCGCCTCCGGCGCCGCCGATTCCGCCGCTGCGCGGGCGAGATCAGCCCAGGCTCGTGTGGTAGTCGACGGTGCGGATGCCGACGCCGGCGCGCGCGGCCGACGCGTTCTTCGTCGCCGCCGATCTCGCCCTCATGGCGGCGAAGCGGCACCGGCTCGAGGGAGCAGTCGAGACGAGCCGGGTGTGGTGGGGCGGCTTACCTCCGCTCGACCACACCGTTTCTCGTTCGACCCACGGCCCTCCGCACCGCAGGATGGGCGCATGGTCCCCACGCCGAGACTGGTCGCGCTCCGGGCGGCCCTGGACGCCGTCCCCACCGAGGACGTGCCCGGCTGGGCCGCGCACTGGCTGGTCGACGGGTACGACGGTGACGACCTGCGCGCGTTGGCCGGGCTCGGCGGCAGGGACTCGGGCGAGGTGCGCGACCTGCTGGCGGGCGCGCTGGCCGAGTGCGGCGCGTCGATCCCGCCCGCCGACTTCGCCGCCGCCGCGCTCTCCTGCACCCACGTCGCGCGGATGTTCGCCGATGGTCGCGCCGAGGGGCGGTGGGTGGCGCAGAAGGTCGCCGAGATCGTGGAGGACCTGCCCGCCGACGTCCGCGCGGGACTGCCGATCGGACACCTGACCGAGGGGTCGGACGAGGCCGCCGTCTCCCGGGCCTGCGCGGACCACCTCGCCGCCTGGGGCTGATCGCCCGTGCGGTCCTTTGTGGACCGACGCGGACCGGCCCTCGACCCGAGGTGGACCGATCACGTGCGGACCGCCGAAGGTTCGGGCAGAACAGCCGATCGGACGTTGTCGGCACGTTACGCGCACCCTACGGTCGGATCACGTCCGATCGACGGCAACCCCCTATGGAGGCCTGCGGTGTCGCGGAAACAGGTTGGCGCCGTGGTCGGCGCGCTCTTGCTCACCGGCTCCACCTTCTTCGCGGTCCCCGTCACGGCCGGGGCCGTCGACGACCGGCAGACCGCCGTGGTGTCGCTCGGCGACAGCGCGATGTCCGGCGAGGGCGCCGGGTCCTACGAGCCGGGCACCGAGGGCGAGAACGGCAACTGGTGCCACCGCTCCACCCGGGCCATGGTCCACCGCACCCAGTTGGCCGAGCGGACGTTCAACCTCGCGTGCTCGGGCGCGGACTCGGCGAACGTGTCCCTGGCCGACACCGTGCACTACACCGAGGGCTCCCAGGCGCGGCGGCTGATCGACATCGCCCGCCAGTACCGCGTCACCACGGTCGTCGTGCAGGTCGGCGCGAACGACGACGTGCGGTTCGCCGACACCATGGTCGACTGCGTGGCCGCGTGGGTGAACCCGTTCGGCGCGAGCTGCCGGTCCACGTTGGAGCGCGAGTGGCCCGGCCGGCTGGCCGGGATGGCGCCCAAGGTCGAGAACGCGCTGCGCGACGTCCGCACCGCGATGACCCAGGCCGGTTACGCCACCTCCTCCTACAACCTGGTCCTCACCTCGTACGCCTCGCCGGTGACCGAGAAGATGGACCGCTACCTGCACGGCCCGCAGGGCTGCCCGCTGCGCCTGGCCGACGCGGGCTACGGCCGCACGACCGCCGTGCCGCAGCTGTCCGAGGCGCTGCGCGGGGTCGCGACCCGGTCGGGCGTGAAGTTCCTCGACCTCTCCCGCGCCACGGAGAACCGCGAGGCGTGCAGCAAGGGCGAGAGCTCCGCGGGCGAGTGGCAGCGCAGGCTGACCGTCGACCCGTACGCGCTGGTGACCGGCGGCCTGGACGCCATCGGCCTGCACCTGGCCCAGCAGTCGTTCCACCCGAACGCCGCCGGCCACGAGCAGTTCGGCCGCTGCCTCACCGAGTTCGTCAACGGCGGCGCGAGCTCGGCCCGCTGCCTCGCGGGCGCCGACGGGAACCTGCACGCCGTCGCGTAGCGGGGCAGACCCCTGACCACCGGAAACCGCTCTCGCCCCAGCCGGGGTGAGAGCGGTTTCCCGTTGGCACGCAACCCCGATGATCCCGCCGGCGTCATATGGGTAAATTGGCGAGACCGGATAGGGGAATCGCTTTGGGGGGACCGGTGTCGAAATCTGCCTTCGTCCGCGTGTGCGGACTGGCCGCGGCGGTGCTCGCCGCGGCCTCGTGCACGTCGACCGGAGCCGAACCGGTCAACCCGGAGCTCGCGCCGCGCGGCACCGTGCAGACCACGGCCACGCCGACCAGGCAGGACCTGACCAACAAGGTCAGCCTCACCGGCAAGGTCACCATGAACCCGCTGTTCGGGATCGTGGCCCCGGTCGCGGGCCAGGTGCGCTACTGGACCGTGGAGGAGCCGACCGCCACGCCGACCAGGCCGACCCGGATCGCCACGGTCTGGACGGACGGCAAGCCCACCAACGTCGACGTGCCCGCCGGCTCCACGTTCGGCGGACGCCTGGTCGACGACCGCGCCACCGTCACCGCGGGCATGCCGATCGCCTCGGCCAAGCACGCGGGCTACGGCATCGTCGCCGAGATCGACGGCGAGCAGGCCTACCGGATCTCCGACGCCGCGCAGGGCGTCGTCCAGGCGCAGATCAAGAACGGCCCCGGCCCGTTCCCGTGCACGCTGCTCGGCACGATCGCGGCGCTGCCCGCCGGCACCGTGCCCGCGCCGCCGCCCACGCAGCCCGAGCCGGACGACACCGACGCCACCGGCGCCAACACCCCCGCGCCGCCGCCCCAGCAGCAGCCGCGGGAGCCCGACACGTCCTCCGAGCCGACCGGGCTGCGCCTGGTGTGCACCGCGCCCGCCGACGTCAAGATGGTCAACGGCGCCGCCGCCACCCTCGAACTGGTCACCGCGTCCGCGCAGAACGCGCTGGTCGTGCCGGTCGAGGCGGTCGCGGGCGGCCAGGGCAAGGGCAAGGTCGACGTGGTCGGCGCCGACGGCGCCAAGGTGACCACGGACGTCGAGCTCGGCCTCACCGACGGCAAGGTCGTGGAGATCAAGTCGGGCCTGACGGGCGAGGAGACGCTGGCCGTGCCCGGACCGAACCTGCCACCCGGCGAGGCCGCGGGCCAGGTCGAGCCGGGGGCGGGGCGCAAGTGACCACGTCACCCCTGCTCGTGCCGCCGCCGGTGGCGGCGCCCCCGTTGATCCACCTCACCGGCCTGACCAAGACCCTCAAGGGCCAGGACGAGCCGCGCACCATCCTCGCGGGCGTCGACCTCACCGTGCACGCGGGCGACAGCGTCGCCATCCTCGGCCGCTCCGGCTCGGGCAAGAGCACGCTGCTCAGCCTGATCGGCCTGTTCGACCGACCCGACGGCGGCCAGTACCTGCTGGGCGACCGCGACATCACGAAGATCCCCGAGCGCAAGGCCGCCGCGTTGCGCAGCGCCGAGTTCGGGTTCGTGTTCCAGCGGTTCTTCCTGCTCAAGCACCTCACCGCGGCGCAGAACGTGGCCATGGCGCTGGTCAACGGCCAGGGCTGGCTGCCGAGGCGCAAGCGCAAGGCCAAGGTGCTGGCGGCGCTGGACCGCGTCGGCATCGGCCACCTGGCCAAGCACAAGCCCCCCCGGCTCTCCGGCGGCGAGCAGCAGCGCGTCGCGATCGCCCGCGCCCTGGTGCGCGAACCGCGGATCCTGCTGGCCGACGAGCCGACCGGCGCGCTGGACACCGAGACCGGCAACCTCGTCGTCGAAGTCCTGCGGCAGGCCACCGACGTGGGCTGCGGGCTCGTGCTCGTCACCCACGACCACGACCACGCGGCGAAGATGGGCCGGGTGCTGCACCTGTCCGACGGCCTGCTGCGCCCGGCCGGGCAGCGGGTGGTCGCGTGATCAGGCTGTCGGGCAGGCTCCGGGCGTCGCTGATCATCGGCGGCCAGGGCATCCGGGCCCGCAAGCTGCGCACGTTCCTGTCGATGGTCAGCCTGTTCCTCGGCGTGCTGGCCGTGGTCGTGGTGCAGGCCGGCGCGGAGATCGCGAACCGGGCCATGCTCGCCGACGTCGAGCTGTACCAGGGCAAGGACGGCACCCGGCAGATGTACCTGTCGCCGGAGGGCCAGGCCGTGCCGGTGGCGTTGGAGGTGCTGAAGGGCCGCACCGACGCCGTCGCCATGACCAGCGCGCGGGCGATCATCGGCGAACCCGGCGTGAAGCCGATCAACGAGGGCGGCGGGCCGATCGACCAGCCCGGCGGCGCCCGGATGATGTGCGACGAGAACGGCTGCCGCCCGCTCGACGACGGCAACGCGGCCTCGCCGCAGGGCCAGGCGATCGAGCTGCAACTCGTCGGGCTGACCGGTGACATCCGCCAGTTCCGGCCGTTCCGCCCGTCGCAGGGCCGGTGGCTCGACTTCGACGGCGCGCCGTCGCTCGCGCCCAGGCTCGTGCTCAACCTGGAGGCGGCGAAGGCGTTCAGCCGCTACCAGGTGCCGGCGGAAATGAGGGTCGACGGCGCGGACGCCAACCCCACGCCGCAGTTCGTCGGCGTGGTGGACGACGGCGGCTACCAGCCGACCGCCTACGTGAGGTCCGACGAGCTGCTGAACTGGCTGCCGGTGACCAGCATGAGCGGCAACGAGATGGGCCCCGGCCTGCAGGTGCTCATGACGCCGGCCGCGGTCGAGGTGGAGCACGTCCTGCGCGCCAGGCTGGTCGCGGCGGGCACGCCCGCGGACCGCATCCAGGTCCAGACGGTGGAGACGCTCAAGCGCATGTCCACGGAGTTGGCGCTGATGCGCTGGATCTTCCTCGGCATGGCGGCGCTGGTGCTGCTGATCGGCGTGGCGGGCATCCTCAACGTCGGCCTGGCCACCGTCGGCGAGCGCATCGAGGAGTTCGCGCTGCGCCGGGCCGTCGGCACGCCCCGGCTGCTGCTGGCGGGCATCGTGCTGGCCGAGACGTTGCTGACCGGCCTGCTCACGGCGGCGTTGGCGATCGGCGCGGGCGTGGTGGGGCTGAAGGTGGCGCTGATGCTGTTCGGCTCGCGGTTCCCGTCGCTGGAGGGCACGGCGTTCCCGTGGCAGGCGGGCGTGGCCGGTGTGGTCGCGGGCCTGGTGGCCGGCATCCTCGGCGGCCTCGTCCCGGCGCTGCGCGCGGCCCGCATCCCGATCTCCACCGTGATGCGGGCGTAGCCCTTCGGGCGCGCCGGTGGTGCGCGGTCAGGGTGCGGCGGTCCAGGGCCGGAGGCCGAGCTTGCCCGAGCTGCCGAGGTCGATCGTGACGGGCTCGCCGTTCTCCCGGGTCGGGGTGAACACCTGCGCCGGCCGGCCGGTGGCGACGGCGAGTTCCAGGTGCTCGCCGACCACCGGCGGCGCGGACGTGTCGGTGTAGGTGTTGCGCCACAACAACCCGGTGACCGCGGACTCGCCGGGCCCCACCGCGACCGGCCAGGGCTCGGCGTCGAACGCCTCCACCGCAGAGATCCCGAACGACCCGCGCCCGACGGCGATCGTCAGCGGCTCGCGGTCGGCGTCGAGGACCGTGACGGACGGGTAGCCCTCGAGCCGCAACGCCTCCGTGCCGCAGTTGGTCAGCTCCAGCGTCAGCACCCGCAAACCCGACGCCGCCTCCTCGCCCGTCACCGCGTACTCCACGCCGGTCGGGCAGGCGTCGGCGGACGGTGACGGCGACGGCGGCGGAACCGGCGGCGCGGCGGTGCACGCGGACACCGCGAACAACAGCAGGAAAAGAAGACGGGGCACGTCATCGATCGTCGCACAATGACGGATGTTGCCCGACGTCGCATTCACAAGATATGCTCTCGACCGTGACTGCCGGGTCGGCCTTGAGCCACGAGCGAGAGAGTCACCCGGCCAAGGTTTGACCGCCGGGTGGGCCAGAGGCCCGCCGCACACCGGGGTTCCCCGGGTTTCCGCGCACGTAGCCGCGACGCACCCGCACCCCGTTGCTCCCCACACCAGCGCATCAGCGCGCACGCGCGTGACCGCGCGGACCGTCGTGCCCGCGCGCCTCCACAAAACCTTCACCGAAAACCACGGCGCAATTCACCCGTGGTGATCCGGTCATGCCCAAAATCAGGAGACGAACCGCAGATGGATTTCAACCAGCAGGTGATCGACGAGTTCCGCGCCAACGCGGGCCGCGTCGGCGGTCCCTTCGAAGGAGGCAGGCTCATCCTGCTGACCACCACCGGCGCCCGGACCGGCGCCCGCCGCACGAACCCCCTCGGCTACCTGCCGGACGGCGACCGGATCGTCGTCATCGCGTCCGGCGGCGGCTCGCCGCGCCACCCCGCGTGGTTCCACAACCTCGTGGCCAACCCGGTGGCGCAGGTGGAGGACGGCGTCTTCACCTACGAGGCCAAGGCGACCGTCCTGGACGGCCCGGAACGCGACGAGCTGTGGGAGCGGGCCGTCGAGTCCGACCCGGGTTGGGCGGAGTACCAGGCCAAGACGACCCGGCGGATCCCCGTGGTCGCGCTGGCCCAGGTCTCCGGCGGCCCGCCGAACGCGGCGAGCTGGGGCGCGGCGCTCAAGCTCGTGCACGGCGCGTTCCGGCGGGAGCTCGCCACCATCCGCCGGGAGGTCGCCGGGTCGAAGCCGACGCTCGGCGCGCAGCTCAAGGTCAACTGCCTGACCGCCTGCCAGGGCCTGAGCTTCCACCACACGTCCGAGGACAGCGGCATGTTCCCGATGCTGCGGGACCGGTTCCCGGAACTCGCGCCGACCCTCGACCGGCTCGCCGAGGAGCACGAGACCATCGCCGCCCTGCTGGCACGGCTGCGGCAGACCCTCGAACGCGGCGATGTCGCGACCCTGCGCGCCGACGTGGACCAGCTCATCGGCGAGCTGGAGGCCCACCTGACCTACGAGGAGGAGCAGTTGATCCCCTTCCTCGACGCCTGACGGAGTCCCGACGGATTCCGTGACAACCGATCGACCGCGTGAGGGCATGAAGTAGGTAGGACTACCCGTCTTCATCCGGCGCGGCAGGGCATCACCGACGCGGCCAGTCCACGTCAGGTTGAATGCTCATGTTTCCCATTCACCGAGCAAGGAGATGTCCGTGGGCAGAGCAAAGGGCTTGGGGGCCCTGTTCGCCTCGCTGGTCGTCGCGGCGACCGTGGTGAGCGCGACGGGAGGAGCCACCGCCGCGCCATCGGCACGCGCCTCGCTGAACCCGGCGGCGGTCGCGGAGTCCGTGCGGTACCTCGTCGACAACTACGGCGTCAGCGAGCGGGAGGCGCTGCGCCGGCTGGAGCTCCAGCACGAGGCGGTGCGCCTGGACGGCGTGCTGCGGGAGGAGCACGCGGCCGAGTACGGCGGCATGTGGCTCGACCAGGCGTCCGGCGAGCTGGTGGTGGCGCTGACCGACCCGGCCGCCGCGGACCGGCTGTTGGAGGACTTGCCCGACCGGGCGCACGTCCGGACGCAGGCCGTGCGGCACTCGTTGGCCGACCTGACCGCGGCCAAGGACCGGATCGCCGCGAAGGTGGGCGCCGGAGCAGAGGCGGTGTACCTGCCCGCGGTCAGCGAGCGTGACAACGAGGTCGTGCTGTGGGAGCGCTCGTGGGTCGCGCGGGAGAAGGTCGCGGTGGCCAAGGACGTCGAGGTCGCGCAGGAGGGTGACGCGGCGCGTCGGGCGGTGGCCGACGAGTCCGGCGTGACCGTGCGGACCAAGGTCCTGCCCAAGCCGAACCCGCTGGCGGCGACGTTCCCCGACCAGGGTGCCTGCCACCCGCTCGCGTGCGTCAACCACGGGCCGATGCGCGGCGGGCTGCGGCTGGACATGAAGCGGGACGACGGGAGTTGGGGCGGTTGCACGTCCGGCTTCAACCTGCGCTCCACCGGCGGCGGCCACCCGGGCAAGGCGTGGGTGCTGACCGCGGGCCACTGCATGGCGACGAAGACCAACAACACGCCGACGCAGCACAACGGCGTGCCCGTGCTCCAGCAGCACGGCATCGAGAAGAACTCCTACCCGTACGACTACGCGGCGCTGCTGTACGTCGACACCCCGACCCGCAACACGTGGCTGGAGAACCACACGGGCCGCAACCGGGTGCTCAAGTACTGCTTCAACGGTGGGATGGACAGCAACGTCGACACCCCGTGCGGCGTGCAGGAGACGTCGGCGGACGAGTACATCACCGGTACCCACACGTTGGCCCAGGTCAAGGCCGGCTGGGTCGTGTGCGCGACCGGTTCGGCGTCCAACGCGGTCACCTCCCCAGGCGCGATCGACAGCGGAGCGGGCACGGGCTACAAGCCGGGGACCCGCTGCGGGCGCGTCCTGTCGACCGACGTGGGCATCAACACGGACCTCTGTGCCCGGCCGGGTGACAGCGGCGGTCCGCTGTTCAGCCAGGTCGACCACACCGCGTTGGGCATCCTGGAAGGCAACCAGCAGTCCCGCAAGGGCGCGTGCGCCTCCGGCGAACTGAACAACTACGTACCGATCGACACGATCCTGACCGACATCCACACCCGCTACGCGAGCCTGCGGTCGACGTTCTCCGTGATCACCACCCCAACCGGCTGACCTACCACGCGCCCGGCCCGCCTCCCCCCTGGGCGAGGCGGGGCCGGGCGAGGTCGGGCCGGGCACCGCCGCCCTCCACGGCCCTCCCACCCAACCTCCTCATCCCACCCTCACCGCCGCACCCTCAGCATCCACCCTCACCGCCCCACCCGACCCTGCAGCCGAACCCAACGCCACCGGCCCGCTCCAGAGCCTATTGCGCGTCGTCAAAGCCAATTGCGACGCCGATTGCGACGCCATCCGCCCACTCATCGCCACCTGACCGATCATGGCTACCCCGACCCGCCATTCGACCTCATCGGGGCGTCACGGGCTCATCTGGTCGTCATCGGCGCGAGCAAACCGGCCACCAGCAGCACACACCACCAGGGCCGCCACCAACCCGACCGCGATCCCGTAGCGCCGCCACACGGCCCGCCCGCCCATCCTCCGCAGCACCACCGCGACCGCCCACGACCGCCACCAAGGCGGCCAGCGCGATCGTCAGCAACGCCCGCTACGCCTGCCATGCCAGCTAGCGGATTCACCAAGCCGGCCAACAGGTTCACCTAGCGGCCCGCGCCCGCGATCCCTGCGCGCGTGCGACGAGCCGTGGCTGCGCCGGCGACGCGGTTGCTGCGGTGCGCCCCACGCCCACATCTACGCCCACACCCACGCCGGCGACCCCGTGCTCCCGCGATTCGGTGCTCCCGCTCCCGCCGTCTGGCACTCACGCGAGGTGGTGCTCCCGCGAAGTGGCGTGCGTGCACCGCTTGGCTCCGCACGGCCCGAGCTCTTCCCCCGACGCTCGAACATGCACCCCGAGGCCAGTGTCCTGGCACCGTGATGCCCGACGCTCCTGGCACCGACGCCCGACGCCCGACGTTTGGCACCGCGACGTCCGGTGCTCCTGGCGCGCACCCTGCCACCGGTGTTCAGGGGGCCACCGGTGTACGGGGGGCTGGTGGCTGTCTCCGTGACAGGCCGCCCGCCGTGCCTTGCCGCCTCCTTCTTTCCCGGCAACGTCAATGGTGTGTTCAAAGTTTCCTGACGACGTAACCCATCAGGGTGAACTCGGGCCGGGTGGATCGGATTGGCGGGTGGGTGGCACGGCTCTAGCTTGCCCGAAATCGCTGAACGCGCAACTGAGCCCGTTCCCGCCGTCCGTCGCGCGAAGCACGGACGGCGGGAACGGGGCATCGCACACGGCACCGCAGGCTAAGCGCGGGTGCGGCCAACGTAGAGGTTGCGAGCACGGTAGTAAGTGTCAGTGGTTGGGCCGGACGTGCCGGAGGAGCCCTCCATCTGCAGGTTGATGATGATCCACATCGGTTTGCCGACGAAGTTGGCGCCCCGGTGCTGCCCGACCCACGTCCCGTCGAGGTAGTAGTGGATGTCCACATCCGTCGCACTGACCTTGGTGATCCACGCCCGATACGTGTGCCAGGAACCGGGCGACGACACCGGACGGATGGTGTTCGACCACCCGCCCGAGGCGTTCTTGTACGTGTTGAACCAGTTCCGCGCGTCACCCTTGTACTCCAGGATGTCGCTCTCCGGCGGCCACGAGTTGACACCCGTGAGCCAGAACGCGGGCCACGTGCCGCGCGCCGACGGGGCCTGGAACTCGCCCCGCACCTCCCAGTTCGGGAACTGGTCGTTGACCAGCACGTGCTGCCGGGCGTGCACCGCACCGGAGTGGTACCGGATGGGCAGGTACGGGTCGGCCGAGCTGTTGCCCTCGTTCCAGTTGATCCGGGTCGCCCTGATGACCAGCGTCGACCCTTCCAGGAACACGTGGTTGTGGTCGGACGCGCTCGCGTACATCCGGGCCGTGCCGTTGTGGTCCGAACCCCACGGGTAGCGGTAGTTCCAGACCGACTCCAACGTGCTGTAGTTCGCGAACGAACCGTTGATGACGGTTTCCCAGGTGGCTGCCCGGCCGAGCCCGGACGTGCCGAGGGCGGCCAGTCCGGCCCCGCCCGCCACCAGGAAACCGCGTCGACTCACTGTCACAGGAAAGCCCTTTCCTCGACGACGTTGACGAGGCGGTGTCACTCCCGAACGTAGAGATCACACCAGGATCACGTCAACGACTGACTGCTCATGAAGGGCGAACGAGGGTGGGGAGAGTCGAAGGACGGTCCATTTTGGTCACGTCGACCTCCGGGACGCCGATTTCCGTTGCATAAGAAGGAAACCGTCGGGCGCGCGGGAAGGGCCGCGCGGGACGGGCGCTGCGCGTGGTCGCCATGGCACGATCCAGGGCAGGAGGTGACTGGTTGGTCACTCACAGTGCGAGACAAAAGAATCAGGAGACAAAGAACAGAAGAAGGCCGCTGGTCGGGGGTGGATCAGTAGTGGCGGATGCCCTTCGACAGGGTTCGTGCCCACGGTGCGTCGACGTCGTCCGCGTGGACCGCCACCACCAGGTGGCACAGCATGCCCATGGCGAAGAACTGCTGCACCTGCTCCTCGCTGCCGCCGGACACGCTGCGCACGTACTCGACCGTCCGCGCGACCCCGCGCTGGAAGACCTCCCGCACGGCCGGTTCGGAGATCGCCGCACACTGGGCGTGCATCTGGACCAGCAGGAGCGTGTTCTCCGCGGAAATCAGGTGGGCGTAGGCGTCGCCCATCGCGTGCAGGACGTCCTCCGGCGCGCTGCCCTTGGCCTCGGCGACCCCGTCGGCGAGGCTTTCCCTGACCCGCGCGAAGCTGTGCTCCACCACGGCCAGGAACAGGGCCTCCTTGTCGGGGAACAGCCGGTAGACGTACGCCTGCGAGATGCCGGCGGACTTCGCGACCTCGCCGGTGGTGGTGCCGTAGTAGCCGCGGGCGGCGAACGCGCCGATCGCGGTCCGTAGAACGGTCTCGCGGCGTTCCTCGGCGGTCGACAGGCGGCGTTCGCTCGATGCGGCAGGCACAAGTGTAATTAACCACTCACACTTGCGGAAGTCAAATCGGGCCGCACGACACCTGGCAGAACCACGCCCTACCACGGGTCACACCGGAAGAACTCCCGTCGATCGACGGATTGTGAGCAGGCCGTTCGCCACGCACGATGAGTCGCCGGCAGAGGGGCCGGCTGGATAGTTCCCTGCGATCTCGACGTCCGGCCACCCTGCGAGCACGAATCCGGCCGGGCGCGGGAAGGATCAACCGTGCGCGACACCGTGAGAAGGACGCTTGCCCTCGGTGTGGGCATCGTCGCCGCCCTGGCCGCCTTCGGGGGCCAGGCGATCGCCGCCCCGCCGTCGTCGGACGCGGGCAACCCCACGCCCATGGTCGTCGGCGGCACCCAGGCCGCCAAGGGCGAGTTCCCCTGGATGGTGCGCCTGTCCATGGGCTGCGGCGGCTCGATGCTGACCGACCAGCTGGTGCTGACGGCGGCGCACTGCGTCAGCCGCACCGGCAACAACACGTCCATCACCGCCACCTACGGCGTGGTGGACCTGCAGGACACGACCCGCGTCACCCGCACGTCGACCTACGTGCACCGCGCCCCCACCTACGGCACGGCCACCGGCGGCGACTGGGCGATCATCAAGCTGGCCAGCCCGATCACCGGCGCGGCGCTGCTGCCGATCGCCACCACCGCGGCCTACAACACCGGCGTGTTCACCGTGGCCGGCTGGGGCGCCACGCGGGAGAACGGCGGCCAGTCCCGCTACCTGCTCAAGGCGAACGTCGACTACATCGACGACACCACGTGCAAGAACTCCGACCCGTACTACGCGGACCTGATCCCGGCCGCCGAGCTGTGCGCGGGCAAGCTCGCGGGCGGCGTCGACACGTGCCAGGGCGACTCCGGCGGCCCGATGTTCCGCCGCGACAACAACGGCGCGTGGGTCCAGGTCGGCATCGTCAGCCACGGCAACGGGTGCGCTCGGGCCGACAACCCCGGCGTCTACACCGAGGTCAGCACGTTCGCCGCGGCCATCAACCAGGCCGCGGCCGACCTCGGCGGCACGCCGCAGCCCCCCGGCAAGGTCTTCGAGAACCTCGACAACGTCACCATCCCCGACGCGGGCGCGGCGGTCTACAGCAACGTCACGGTGAGCGGCGTCGCGGGCAACGCGCCGTCCACCCTCAAGGTCGGCGTGGACATCAAGCACAGCTACAGCGGCGACCTGGTGATCGACCTGGTGGCGCCGGACGGCTCCACCTACCGGGTCAAGAGCTCCAGCAACTCCAGCACGCCCAACGTGGTCGCCACCTACACCGTGAACGCCTCCTCCGAGGTCGCCAACGGCACGTGGCGGCTCAAGGTGCAGGACGTCTACAGCCAGGACACCGGCTACGTGGACGCGTGGCGGCTCACCTTCTGACCCGACCGCACCACCCGACCGCACCACCCGACGACCGCGCGCCGAGCACTCGGCGCGCGGTTTGTCATAGGTGTGCCAAAATCAATCCCGGCACTGTGCGCCCGCGTGCCAATTGTTCTTCATAATCGTTTCTGTGTCTCGTTCGTGCAGGTCAAACGCTGGACAATTGTCCGAAGGTGACAATTTCCAGCTCCGTCCGCGAATGGTCATCCAACAGTCTTGCGCAACTGTTGCGGCGTGGTTAATTTCCCCCTTGCAGCACGTCTGCGAACCATTCCACCCCTTATTTGCCGACGTGCGCTCGGCGTCAGGGAGGACGTTTCCGTGAGACACAGCAGACCAGCCCGAGGGCTGACCAGGCTCGGCGCGGTGGCCATCGCGACCACGGTCGTCGCGGGCCTCGCGATCGGCACGGGCACCGGTTCGGCCGCCCAGGGCGACCTGACCCAGACCTACAGCTGCCCGTTCCCCCTGATCGGCGACCAGAACGTCTCGGTGAACATCAAGACCACCCAGCCGGGCACGGTCGCCGCCGGCGCGTTCACCCCGAAGCTCGACATCACCGCCGTGTCGAACGCGGGCGCGACGGCCACGCAGGGCTTGAGGCTCGTCGGCGCCGAGACGATCCGCGGCACCGCCCGCGCCACCTCGAAGGTCACCGCGCCCGGCGACCAGGGCGCGCTCACCGTGCAGGTCGCCGCGGACGTGCCGAACCAGCCGATCCCGGCCATCGGCGACGACCTCGTGCTCGACGCCGTCGGCTCCGCGCCCGGCCTGCGCTTCGACCAGCCCGGCGCCGCCACCGTCGAGGTGACCGACCTGGTGCTGGAGATGACCCCGCTGCGCGCCGACGGCACGCCGACCGACCTCGGCACGTTCGTCGCCGACTGCACGCCGACGCCGAACCAGGACACCGTGCTGCACACCTACGCCGTCTCGGGCGCGGCCGTCACGCCCGAGGCGCCGGCCGGCGTCGGCGGCACGCCCCCGCTGCGCCAGGTCTACACGTGCCCGTTCCCGTTGATCGGCAACCAGAACGTCACCGTCGACATCGACACCGACCTGCCGGCGGAGATCGGCGTCGGCGAGTTCACGCCGGAGATCGACATCACCGCCGTGTCGAACGCCGGGCCGACCGCGACCCAGGGCCTGCGGCTCGTCGGCGCGGAGACCATCCAGGGCACGGCGGTCGCGACGTCGTTGGTGCGGTCGCCGGGGAGCCACCTCGCCGTGGCCGTGCCGACGGCCGTGCCGAACCAGCCGATCCCGCCCAGCGGCGACCTGATCATCAACGCCGGTGGCGCCGCGCCCGCGCTCCGGTTCGACCAACCGGGCACGGCGACGCTGTCCGTGCACGACCTCGTGCTCACCATGACCCCGAAGAAGGCCGACGGCACCGACACCGGCCTCGGCACGTTCGTCGCGGACTGCACGCCGGTCGACCCGGCCCAGCGGACCGTGCTGCACACGTTCACCGTCACCTCGGCGCAGGACACCGAGGCTCCCACGACCCCTTCCGGCCTGACCGCCGGTGAGACCACGCCGACCAGCGTGCCCCTGTCGTGGGCCGCGGCGACCGACAACGTCGGCGTGACGGGCTACGACGTCTACAACGGCGACACCCTCGCCACCACCGTGGAAAGCACCACCGCCACGGTCGACGGCCTCACGCCCGACACCGAGTACACCTTCACCGTCGTGGCCAAGGACGCGGCGGGCAACCGCTCGTCGGCCGGCGCACCGGTCACCGCCCGCACGAAGGCCGCACCGGACACCGGGGCGCCGACCGCGCCGGGCGACCTGGTCTCCACCGGCGCGACGCCGACCAGCGTCTCCCTGCAGTGGGCGGCGGCGACCGACGACATCGGCGTGACGGGCTACGACGTCTACAACGGCAATACCCTCGCCACCACCGTGCAGGGCACCACCGCCACGGTCGACGGCCTGAGCGCGGACACCGAGTACACCTTCACCGTCGTGGCCAAGGACGCGGCGGGCAACACGTCCGACGCGAGCGCCCCGCTGAAGGTCCGCACCCGGCCGCTGCCGGACACCGAAGCGCCGGCCACGCCCGGCAACCTCCGATCCACCGCCCAGACCGAGACCAGCGTCGCCCTCGCCTGGGACGAGTCCGCGGACAACGTCGGCGTGACGGGCTACGACGTCTACAACGGCGGCACCCTCGCCACCACCGCGCAGGGCACCACCGCCACCGTCGACGGCCTGAGCGCGGACACCGAGTACACGTTCACCGTCGTGGCCAAGGACGCGGCGGGCAACACGTCGGGCCCGAGCGCCGCGCTGAAGGTCCGCACGAAGGCGGGCCAAGGCCCGCCGGTCGTCGAGTACGGCTACGGCCTGACCGGCGGCACGAGGATCAAGGCCGCCAACGGCACGGTCGCCCTCACCGGTGGCATCGCCGCCGCGCTCGACCTGTCCACCGGCGCGTTCGACGCCGACCTGACCCTCGACCCGACCACCGGTCGGTTCAAGGCCTTCGGGTTCGTGCCGGTCAAGGCGAAGATCCAGTTCGCGCAGGCGGCCAAGACCACCGGCACGCTGGCGGCCGGCGTGCTCAAGTCGACGTCCAGCGTGACGGTGAAGCTGCCGCACGTCACCGTGCTCGGCATCCCGGTCAGCACGAGCCCCGACTGCCGCACGAAGACACCGGCCTCGATCCCGCTGGAGTCCAAGCCGGGTTTCGACCCGCTCGCGGGCGGCACCGTCGCGGGCTCGTACACGCTGCCGGAGCTGACCGGCTGCGGCCCGCTCACCGGCCTGATCAGCGCGATGACGTCGGGTCCGGGCAACACCATCGAGGTGGCGCTGTCGCCGCGCCCGCAGCGCTGATGCCCGGCGCCTGACCGAGCGGCCCGCCCGGACCTCCGGGCGGGCCGCCCGACGCGGAATCGAGGTCCGCACTGACGAAGATGCACGCTGGCGGTCCACGCTGTCAGAGTCGCCGGATGACGCATGCGGTGGTGTTGGGCGCGAGCATGGGCGGGCTGCTGGCGGCTCGCGCGCTGGTCGGTTTCTACGACCGGATCACGGTGGTCGACCGGGACCCGTTGACCGAGGACGTCGTGCACCGGCGCGGCGTGCCACAGGCCAAGCACTTCCACACGATCCTGCTGCGCGGCAAGCAGGCGCTGGACGTGATGTTCCCCGGGCTGACCGACGAGCTGGTCGACGCGGGCGGGTTGCGCGTCGGCTTCAACGTCGACGCGCGGTTCGTGCTCGCGGGCCACACCCTGGTCCGCGCGGACACCGGCGCGTCGGACATCCAGACGACCCGGCCCATGCTGGAGGGCGCGATCCGGGCGAAGATCGCGGACTACCCCGGCGTGCGGATCATGCCCGGGTGCGACGTGGTCGGCCCGGTGTTCGAGCAGGGCCGGGTGGTCGGCGTGAAGGTGACCCGGGACGGCGCGGACGAGGTGCTGGACGCCGACCTCGTGATCGACGCGATGGGCCGGTCCGGTCGGGCCCGGGCCTGGCTGACGTCCCTGGGCCTGCCGACGCCCGACGAGGACCGCATCGACGTCGACATGGTCTACGCGAGCCGGCTGGTGCGCCCGGCCGCGCCGTTCCCGGACAAGCTGGTGCTCCTCGGCCCGGTGCCCGGCCGGCCGACCGGGTTCGCGTTCGCCGCGCAGGAGCACGGCCAGTGGATGATCACCCAGGTCGGCATGGCGGGTGACCACCCGCCCACCGACGAGGCGGGCTTCCTGGCGTTCCTCAAGCGGTCCGCGCCGCCGGACGTGCAGGACGCCGTCGCCGCCTCGGAGCCGCTCACGGAGATCCGCACGCACCGGTTCCCGGCCAGCCTGCGCCGCCGCTACGAGCGGCTGCGGCAGTTCCCGCCCGGCCTGCTGGTCTTCGGCGACGCGATGTGCAGCTTCAACCCGATCTACGGCCAGGGCATGACGGTGGCGGCGATGGAGTCCGAGGCGCTGCGCAAGTGCCTGCAGGACGGCGAGGACGACCTGGCGCGGCGGTTCTTCCGCGCGTCGGCCAAGATCATCGACCCGGTGTGGCAGCTCAACGCGCTCGGCGACCTGGCGCTGCCGGAGATCACCGGCCACCGGTCGCTGTCCACCAAGGCGCTGAACCGGTACGTCGCCCGGCTGCAACGCGTCGCCACGCACGACCCCGTGGCCGCCACCGCGTTCATCCGCACCATCGGGCTGCTCCAGCCGCCGTCGTCGATCCTGCGGCCGGACGTGCTGGCGCGCGTCGTGATCGGTGGTCTGCGCCGAAGCTGAGCCGACCGGCCCGCCGGCACGGCTACCTTGGGCACCATGCTGCTGCCGTTCGCGATGCTCGCGGTGAGCGTCGTCTACGTGACCGCGGGTGTGATCGGCCGCCGCGCGCAGCCGCGCAACCGGATCGGGCTGCTGTTCGTGCTCATCGGCGTCGGCTGGCTGCTCGACTACGTCCTGTCCGACGGGTCGATGCCGCTGATGCTCGTCGCCAAGGGGTGGCCGTCGATGCTCGGGCACGCGCTGGTCGCGTTCCCGACGGGCAGGCTGGTGACGCTGCCGCGGCGGCTGGTCGTCGGCGCCGCGTACGCCGAGAGCCTGGTGCTGACCGTGGCCGAGGAGTACCGGCGCCAGCCGTGGGCCGCGTGGCTCGTCGAGTCCGAGACGATGATGACGGCCGTCGTCGGCATCTCCATGCTGGTGCTGCAACTGCACCGCTGGCGGCGCAGCAGCATCGCGCAGCGGCGGACCCTGACCGCGATGCTCGGCGCGACCGCGGTGGCGATCCTCGCGTTCGTGGTGTGGGAACCGGTGGAACGCGCGGGTCTCGAACCGCCGTACGTGGTGCTGACGCTGGCGCTGAGCGGCATCCCGTTCGCCTACCTGGCCGGGTTGCTGCGCCGGCGGATGGACCGCGGCGAGGTGGCCGACCTGGTGGTGCGGCTCAGCGGCGACAGCAGGCGCGACGGCGTGCAGGAGGCGCTGGCCGCCACGCTGCACGACCCGAGCCTGCGCGTGGCGTACTGGGTGGCCGAGCAGGAGCGGTACGTGGACGTGGACGGGAGCCCGGTCGCACTGGACAACGTGCACACCAGGGTGGACCGGGCCGGCGCGCCGGTCGCCGTGCTGCTGCACGACCCCGTGCTCGACCTGGAACTCGTGGACGCCGCGTGCGCCGCCGTCGGCCTGGCGCTGGAGAACGAGCGGCTCACCGCCGAGCTGCGGGCCAAGGTGCGGCAGCTGGCCGAGTCGCGCGCGAAGGTGCTGCGGGCGGCCGAGGACGAGCGCCGCCGGCTGGAGCGCGACCTGCACGACGGCGTCCAGCAGCGGCTGCTGTCGGCGGTGATGACGTTGGGGCTGGCCGAGACCGTGCCGCCGGAGCGCACCCGGGCGCTCGCCGCCGAGGCCAAGCAGGCGGTGCTGGCGACCATCGACGACGTGCGCGCGGTGTGCCACGGCATCCACCCGCCCGTGCTGGCCGAACGCGGCCTGCACGGCGCGGTGCGCGAGCTGACCGCGTTGGCCGAGCCGCGGGTCGACCTGACCCTCGACCTGCCGGACGACGTGCCGCCGTTGGTGGAGACGACCGCGTACTACGTTGTGGCCGAGGCGTTGGCGAACGTCACCAAGCACGCCGAGGCGTCCCGGACGAAGGTCGTGATCAGCGGCCGGGGCGGGCGGCTGGTGGTGGAGGTCGACGACGACGGGCGCGGGGGAGCGGACCCGGTGCGCGGCTCGGGGCTGCGCGGCCTGAGCGAACGGGTCGAGGCGAACGGGGGGACGATGCGGGTGGTCAGCGCGGCGGCGACGGGCACGAGCGTGCGGGTGGTGCTGCCGTGCGGGTCGTGATCGCGGAGGACTCGACGCTGCTGCGCGAGGGGTTGGCGCGGCTGCTCGCCGAGGCCGGTTTCGACGTGGTGGCGGCGGTCGAGGACGCGCCGGCGCTGATGGCGGCGGTGGACGAGCACCGGCCCGACGTGGCCATCGTGGACATCCGGATGCCGCCGACGCACACCGACGAAGGGCTGCGGGCCGCGGTGGTGCTGCGCCGCCAGTACCCCGGGACGGGGGTGCTCGTGCTGTCGCAGTACGTCCGGGTGAGCTACGCGGCCGAGCTGCTGGACGCGGGCGCGGACGGCGTCGGCTACCTGCTCAAGGACCGGGTGTCGGACCTGGCCGAGTTCACCGGCGCGATCCGGCGGGTGGGCGCGGGCGGGTCGGCGTTCGACCCGGACGTGGTGAGCCGGCTGCTGGTGCGGCGGCGCGACGACAGCGACGACCGGCTGACCGACCGGGAACGGGCCGTGCTCGCGCTGATGGCGGAAGGGCGCACCAACCAGGCCATCGCCCAGCGGCTGTTCATCGCGGAGCGGACCGTGGAGAAGCACTGCACCAGCATTTTCGCCAAGCTGGACCTGTCCGCGAGCCCCCACGACCACCGCCGCGTCCTCGCCGTCCTGCGCTACCTCAACGCCTGAGAGGTGCGGTTAACCGCACCACGCGGTGGTGCTGGCACGATTCCCGGGCCACCTCCGGAGTGGGCACGCTCGTCCCATGACACTGGGGCGCGAAGCAGACGTTGACGACCTGGCGGGGAGCCCGGCGACGAGCCGGCGCCCCCGGGCCGACTACCGCACGGACCTGATCACGGTGCTGCTCGGCACCTGGTTCTCGATCGGGTTGTTCCTCGACGCGTGGGCGCACTCCAACGTGCCCGAGCTCGAGTCGTTCTTCACGCCGTGGCACGCGGTGTTCTACTCGGGCTTCGCCGCGACCGGCGCGTGGATCCTGTGGGTGCTGTGGCGCAACTACCAGCAGGGGCTGCGCGGGCTGGACGCGGTCCCGATCGGCTACGGGCCGGCGGTGATCGCGCTGCCGGTGTTCGCCGCGGCGGGTGTCGGCGACTACCTGTGGCACACGTTCATCGGCATCGAGCAGGGCATCGACATCCTGTTCAGCCCGACGCACCTGGTGCTGATCTCGTCGATGGTGCTGATCCTCACCACGCCGCTGCGCACGCTGTGGAGCGACCGGGACGTGGTGAGCCCGTCGCTGCGGCGGTTCCTGCCCGCCGGGCTGGCCCTGGCGTTCACCACCTCGCTGGTGCTGCTGTTCGCCGGGTACGCCGACGCGACCGTGTTCACCACCGAACAGGTGATCAGGGCGTTCAGCTTCGAGAAGGGCGCGGGCGGCTCGGGCCGGGCGGTCGAGCTGGCGGCGTCGGTCATGTTCACGAACCTGATCATGATCCTGCCGCTGCTGCTGGTCGTGCGCCGGTTCCGGCTGCCGTTCGGCGCGGCGACCCTGCTGGCGTTCGTGGTGATGCTGCTGAGCACCGCCGTCGCCAACTACACCAACATGAGCATCGCGATCGGGTTCCTGGTGTCCGGTGTGGTGATCGACGTGCTGCTGCTCAAGCTGGACCCGTCGGAGGGTCGGGTCGCGCAGTACCGGGTCTTCGCGGGGGCGGCGTCGTTCGTCACGTGGGCGGTGTTCTTCGCGGCGGCCATCATCGACCAGGGCACGACGCCGAGCGTCACCGAGATGTGGACCGGTGCGCCGATCATGGCCGCGCTGCACGGCGTGCTGATGGCGGTGGTGCTCGTGCCGACCGCCCGCCGGTGAGGGCGCTGCTGCCGGCCCTCGTCCTGCTGATCACCACCGCCGGCCCGGCCCAGGCGCACGCGGGCGGCCTCACGCCGCAGGACCACCTGAGCCGGGTCACCGGGATCGTACCGCCGCTGCCCGGCGTCACGGCGGCGATGGTCAACCACGGCACGCAGCTGGAGATCCGCAACGGCGGCGCGGTCGCGATCACCGTCGGGGGAGCCGGTGGCCGGACCGCGGACCACGCGATCACGCCGGGCGAGACGTACCGCTACCGCGACGACCGCACCACCGCGCCGCAGTGGGAGGTGCCGCTCGGCGGCTCGGTGATCAAGGGTCGGGTGGACGTCGTACCAGGCCCGAAACCGCTGTGGTGGCTGCTGATCACGGCCGCGCTCGCCCTCGGCGGCTACTTCCTGGGGCGCGCGCGGGCGCTGCTCGCCGTCGGCGTGGTCGTGGTGACGGCCGCGCACGCGTGGCACGCGGTCGGCTCGACGCTCGCCGTGACGGGCGGGTCGTTCGTGCCGCTGCTGCTCGGCGCGAGCGGTGTCGGCCTGGTGGCGTGGCCGCTGACGGTGGTGGCCGCGGTGGCGGCGGTGCGGCGCAAGCCCGCGACGGCGTTCGTGGCGGCCGTCGTGGGCGCGATGCTGGTGGTGGCGGGGATCCCGGACTTCGACAGCTTCCGGTTCTCCCAGCTGCCGTTCGCCGGTCCGGCCGACGTCGACCGGCTGCTCGTGGCACTCACCCTGGGCGGCGGCCTCGGCCTCGCCGCAGGCGGATTCGACTACCTGAGAAGGACTGGTTCCACCACATGAAGACCGTTCACGCCCTGGTGCTCGCGCTGCTCGTGCTGGCGGGTTGCTCGTCCGCGCCCGAGGCCACCCCGCCCTCCACCGACCCGCTGGTGCTGACCCTGTCGGTGGACCAGGCGTCGCCGCAGCGGGTGGAGGCGGTGCGCGGGCAGGCCGTCGAGCTGACCGTCACCAGCGAGCAGCCGGTGGAGGTGCACGTGCACGGCGTCGACGTGCTGGCCAAGGCGGAGAGCGGGAAACCGGCCGTGCTCGAGTTCACCGTGGACCGGACGGGCACGTTCGACGTCGAGGCCCACCCCGACACGCTGCTCGTGCAGCTGGTGGTGCGGTGACCGTCCTCGCCCACGGCGTCGGCGCCCGGCACGACCTGCCGCTCCCGCTGGACCTGGTGCTCCAGGGCGCGGCGGTCGCGCTGCTGGCGTCGTTCCTGGCGCTGGGTCTGCTGTGGACGAAGCCCCGGTTCGACGCCGCCGAGGCGACGCCCGACCGCGACTGGTGGCCGGTGCGGCTGCTGGTCGCGGTCGGGCTGGTGCTCGTGCCCGCCGCGGCGTGGCCGCACCTGGTGTTCGTGCTGGTGTGGGTCGGCGTGCCGGTCCTGTCGATGCTGTTCGGCCCGGTGTGGCGGGTGGTCAACCCGCTGCGCCTGGCCGCCCGCGTCACGCTCGGCCGCGCGTACCCCGAACGGCTCGGCCACTGGCCCGCCGCGCTCGGCCTGCTCGCGTTCACCTGGGTGGAGCTGGTCTCGCCGGACGCGCTGCCGTGGTTCCTGGTGGCGCACGCGGTGGTGAACGTCGTCGGCGGCGTGGTGTTCGGCCGCACGTGGTTCGAGCGCGCCGACGGGTTCGAGGTGTTCTCGACGCTGCTGGGCCGGCTGTCGCCGCTGCGCGGCAACCCGTTCCGCGCGCTCGTCGCCACGCCCGTGCGGCCCGGCCTGGTCGCGGTGGTGGCGGTGCTGCTCGGCTCGACCGCGTTCGACAGCATCGGCTCCACCCCCGCCTGGGAACGCCTGTCCGTGCCGGACACGGCGGGGCTGGTGGCGGCGGTGGCGCTGGTCGCGGGCAGCTACCTGCTGGCGTGCCGGTCGTTCGGCGGGCAGCTCGCGCACTCGATGGTGCCGATCGTCGCCGGGTACGTCGTGGCGCACTACTTCTCGCTGCTCGCTGTGGAGGGCCAACGGGCCGTCGCACTGCTGTTCGGCGTCACCGGCTTCACCCCCGACGACGCGCTCGCCGCACCCGTGCTGGTGGCCTCGGTGCAGCTCGGCGCGGTGCTCGCCGGGCACCTGCTGGCCGTGGTGTCCGCGCACGACCGCGCGCTGCGGCTGCTGCCGGCGAGCAGGCACTTGACCGGTCAGGTGCCGTTGTTGGTCCTGATGGTCGGCTACACCTCGGGCGGTTTGGCGCTGCTGTTCGCGGGCTGAGCGGATATTCTGGGGGCCCACGACGGTCTGTCGTGATGCAAACAACTCGATCGGGCTAATGGGTTAGCTCGATGAGCTGGATTTCACCGCATTCTGGCGGCTTCCAGCTGGCGCTCCTGCTCGTGCGAGGTGAGCGTGTCACCTGAGAGATTGGGGTTTCCTGGCACTCGGATGAACGCACTTCTCACCGGATCGGGTCGATCACTAGCTTTCGGGTGAGTGAAATCGGCGGATCTGTGGAATTCATCCCGAGTGACGAAAGGGTGTCGATGAGCATTTACCTCACAGGTCTGCTGTGGGTCGGCGGCGCGGCCATCGTGGCCGCCGTCATGGCTTACTTGATCCGCAAGTACGGCGAGTTGGAGGGACGCTCGGCGAACAACGAGTCCGCGGGGCAGGTCTTCACGATCGTGGGCGGCCTGCACGCGGTCCTGGTGGCGTTCGTGCTCATCGCCCTGTTCGACGCCGTCACCCAGGCGGGTGAGGCCGCGTACCGCGAGGCGGACGGGCTGGTGGCGGCCACGTGGGCGAGCGACTCGCTGTCCGCGGAGACCGGCGAGCAGGTGCGCAACCTGTCCCGCGACTACGCCGCCACCGTGATCGACGACGAGTGGCCCGGCATGACGCAGGGCACGTCGTTCGAGTCGAGCGGCTGGTCGCAGCTCGACCAGCTGCGCCGGGTGGTGGCCGATGCGCCGACGACCGACGAGTGGCAGGTCGACCGCAAGGCCGAGGCCGCGAACCAGCTGTGGCAGGTGTACCAGGCCAGGCAGGAGCGGCTGGACGCGGCGGGCGGCGGGGTCAGCTCGGTGGTGTGGTTCGTGCTGATCGCGGGCAGCGTGCTGGCCGTGTGCCTGCCGCTGCTGTTCGGCGGGGCGCGCATCCGCACGCACGTGCTCATCGTGGCGACCCTCGCCGCGACCATCACCCTGCTGCTGTACGCGATCTACCAGCTGCAGAACCCGTTCGGCGGTGGCGCCGGGGTGAGTCCCGCGGCGTTCGAGGCCGCCGTGGAGCGATTCGGATGATCGAGGCGCTCGCCCAGGTCGTGTGCACCGCCATCCAGGTCGAGGCGGAGGCCCACGGCCCGTCGACCGTTTTCCGGGTGCGGCTGCCGTCCGGCGAGACGTCCTCGCTCACCACGCTCGACGTGCGGCTGAACGCCATCGGCTTCTCCTCCGAGCAGGACCTCGTGTACGGCGTGGACCACCACGGCAGGCTCGTCGCCCTCGACCGGACCGGCCGGGTGGTCGGGAAGGCACCGCGCCCCTCGCCGATGCTGCGGAACGCGACGGCGGGCGTGGTGGTCGACGAACGGCTGGTCGTGCGCGTCGGTCCGTGGCTGAACTCGGTCGACATCGACCGGAACAGCCCCACGTTCGGGCACGTGCTGCACCAGGCGTGGTTGTGGCCGGCGGAGGGGACGACGGTCGACGACTTCGACCTCAACCCGGACGACGGCCTGCTCTACGGCGTCGCCACGCACGCCCACGGCTACGGCGTGGTGGTCAGCATCGACCCGGACACCGGCCGGACGAGGGCCGTGCCCGGCGCCGGCCGGTTGCCCGGCGGCAGCAGCTACGGCGCGGTGACCCTCGCGCCGGACGGCGCGCTGTACGCCACGAACAACAACCAGGGCGGTCGCAGCACGTTGTGGCGGGTGGCGCTGGACGGCTCGGGCGTGGTCACGGAGATCTCGTCCCGGAAGGCCCTGCACACCATCGACTCGTCGGGCTGCCTGACCACCATCCCGATCCCCACCACGACCACGACACCGCCCACCACGACGACGACACCGCCCACCACCACGACGACCACCCCGCCCACGACCACGACAACCACGACCACTCCGCCCACGACAACGACCACCACCACCACCACCACACCGCCCACGACGAAGACGACCACGCCACCGACGACGACCAGGACGACCACCACAACCCCGCCGCCGACGACCACCACCACCATCGCCCGGACGACGACCACGACAACCACCACCACAACCACGGTCCGCCCCGCACCCGCGGCGCCGCCGTACATCCCGCCGCCGCTGCGGACCACCCCGCCGCCGAACCCACCACCCCCGCAACCACCACCACCCGCGGAACCGCCCCCGCCCCCACCACCGGCCGACATCGAGGTGCCGGACCGGCGGGTGGAGACCTTGGCGCCGACCAACAACACGGTCCGCGACCAGCGGCGCTGGGGCTTGACCGCGATCCTGCTGATCTTCGCCGCGGGCGCGCTCGCCCGCCAGGCCGCGAGCAGGCGCCGGTAGGTCAGACGGCCAGCATCCGGCGCACCTCCTCGTCGTGCAGCTCCTCCGTCGCGCCCGCGCGCACGACCTCGCCCGCGTCCATCACCACGTAGCTGTCGGCCAGCCGCAACGCGAAGTCCAGGTACTGCTCCACCAGCAGCACGGTCAACCCCACCTCCCGGTGCAGCCGGTCGATCGCCGCCTCGATCTCGTCGATCACCGACGGCTGGACGCCCTCCGTCGGCTCGTCCAGCACGAGCAGCCGGGGCCGGGTGATCAACGCCCGCGCGATCGCCAGCTGCTGCCGCTGACCACCGGACAGGAAGCCGGCCGGCCGCTTGGCCAACTGCCGCAACGCCGGGAACACGTCCAGCGCCTCGTCCACCGCCGCCGGGTCGCGGTGCCCGGTGGCCTCCAGCGTCACCCGCAAGTTCTCCCACGCGGTCAGCTGCGGGAACGAGACGTGGCCCTGCGGCACGTACGCCATGCCCGCGCGCACCCGCAGGTGCGTCGGCAGCCGCGTGATGTCCTGCCCGTCGAACGTGATCCGGCCGGCCGTGGGCGTGAGCGTGCCCATCACGGTCTTCAGCAACGTCGTCTTGCCGACCCCGTTGCGGCCCATCACGCACACCAGCGACCCGGCGGGCACCTCCAGCCCCACGCCGAACAGCACCCGTGCCCGCCCGTAGGCGGCGTCCACCCCGGACACCGACAGCATCACGTGACCGCCTTCCCCTTGGCCCGACCCAGGTACACCTCGCGCACCCGCGGGTCCTCCTGCACCTCGGCGACCGAACCCTCGCGCAGCACGTGACCCTGGTGCAGCACGGTGACCTTGCGCGCGTACTTGCGCAGGAACTCCATGTCGTGCTCCACCACGACCACCGTGTGCGTCGAGGCGATCCGGTGCAGCAGCTCGCCGGTCCGCTCCCGCTCCGCACGGCTCATGCCCGCCACGGGCTCGTCCAACAGCAGCAGCTTCGGCTCCTGCACCAGCAGCATCCCGATCTCCAGCCACTGCCGCTGCCCGTGCGAGAGGACACCGGCCGGCTTGTCGGCCGACGCCGTGAGGTCCGCCGTCTCCAACGCCGAGGCCACCGCGTCGGACACGCCGCGCCGCCGGCGCAGCAACGACCGCAGCGGCAACCGGAAGCTCTCCGCGAGGTCCAGGTTCTCCACCACGGTCAGCTCCTCGAACACGGTCGCGGTCTGGAACGTGCGGCCGACGCCCATCCGCACGATCCGGTGCTCCTTCTGGCCGACCAGTTCCCGGCCGCCGAACCGCACGCTGCCCGTCACCGGCCTGGTCAGCCCGGTGACCACGTCGATCAACGTCGTCTTGCCCGCGCCGTTCGGCCCGATCAGGAACCGCAGCTCGCCCTCCTCGACGGTGAGGTCCAGCCCGTCGATCGCCGCGAAACCGTCGAACACCACGCGCAGCCCGCGCACCTCCAGCAGCGCCGTCACGCCGTCACCTCCACCGCGGCGACCCGCCTGCGCGACGAGAACCGGTGGCGCAGCGACTCGACCACGCCCGCCAGGCCCTTCGGCGCGAACACCAGCACCAGGACGAACAGCCCGCCTTGCAGGTACAGCCAGCCCTCGGCGAAGTCCTCGCTGAACAGCGTCTTGGCGTAGTTGACCGCGATGGCGCCCGCGATCGCGCCGGCCAGCACGAACCGCCCGCCGACCGCCACCCCGACCAGCAGCTCCAGCGACGGCACGATGCCGAGCAGCGCGGGGGAGATGATGCCGACCACGGGCACGAACAACGCGCCCGCCAGCCCGGCCATCACCGCCGAGACGGTGAACGTGATCGCCTTGACCACGGCCGGGTCGTAGCCGAGGAACCGCACCCGGTCCTCGCCGTCGCGCACGGCCACCAGCAGCCGGCCGAACCGGCTGCGCACCAGCAGCTTCGCCACCAGGAACGTCACGCCCAGGACGAGCGCCGTGATCGCGTACACGGCGCGTTGCCCGTTGGGATCGGTGAGGTCCAGCCCGAAGAACCGGCTGAAGTTCGTCATCCCGTTCGTGCCGCCGGTCAGGCCCTGCCGGCCCACCAGCAGGATCACGAACGCCGCCGCCAACGCCTGTGACAGGATCGCGAAGTACGCGCCGCGCACGCGTTGCCGGAACACGAGCAACCCCAACAGGAACGCCACCAGTCCGGGTACCAAGACCACGGCCGCCAGCGCGAACACCGGGTTGCCGAACGGCTTCCACAGCGCGGGCAGCTCCTCGACGCCGCTCCACACCATGAAGTCCGGCAACCCGGCGGACCCGGCTTCCTCCAGCTTCAGGTACATGGCCATCGCGTAGCCGCCCAGGCCGAAGAACACGCCCTGGCCGAGAGTCAGCATCCCGCCCTGACCCCAGGCCAGCGCGATGCCGACCGCGACGATCGCGAAGCACAGGTACTTCGCCAGCAACCCGAGGCGGAACGGCGAGAGCGCCAACGGCGCCAACGCCAGCAGCACGACGCACGCCACGAGGGAGATGCGACCCCACGTCATACCAACGCCCTCCCCTTCAGCACGAACATGCCCTGCGGCCGGACCTGGAGGAACGCGATGATCGCCACGAACACCAGCACCTTGGCCAGGCTCGCGTCCGTCCAGAACTCCAGGTAGCTGTTGAGGAAACCGAGCGCGATCGCCGCCAGCACCGCCCCGCGCAACTGGCCGAGCCCGCCCGCGACCACGACCAGGAACGCGTCCACGATGTAGAAGGTGCCCAGGCTCGGGCCGACCGGGCCGACGAGCGTCAACGCGACACCCGCCACCCCGGCCAGCCCCGAGCCGAGCAGGAACGTGAACCGGTCGACCCGCCCGGTGGCGATGCCGCTGTACGCGGCCAGCTCCCGGTTCTGCACCACCGCCCGCATCCGGCGGCCGGCGGGCAGCCTGGTCAGGTACAGCCACACCCCGACCACGCACACCACCGCCAGCACGATGATGAACACCCGGTTGTGCGGCAGGCGCACGCCGAGCACGTCGACGCCGCCCACCAACCAGCCCGGCGCGGTCACCTGCACGTTCGGCGCGCCGAAGACGTCACGCGCCAGCTGTTGCAGCACGAGGCTCACGCCCCAGGTCAACAACAGCGTGTCCAACGGCCGCCCGTAGAACCGCCGGATCAGCGACCACTCCAGCAGCAGCCCCATCAACCCGGCCACGGCGAACGCGACCGGCAGCGCGATGAGGAACGACTGGCTGGTGAGACCCTGCAAGAGGTACGCGGTGTAGGCGCCCGCCATGATGAACTCGCCGTGCGCCATGTTGATCACGCCCATCTGGCCGAACGTGAACGTCAGGCCGAGCGCGATGAGCAGCAGCACCGCCGCGATGCTCAACCCGATGGGCAGCTGGTTGGCCAGCGCGCCCATCAGCTCAAGCCCCCGGCCCAGTCGTAGCTCTTCAGGTACGGGTCCGGCTTGATCGGGCCGGGGGAGGACCACACCTCCTTGATCTGGCCGTCCGCCTGCACCAGGCCGATCCGCGCGGTCTTGGCGACGTGCTGGTTCTCGCCGTCGATGGTGGTCGTGCCCTCGGGAGCCTCGATCGTGATGCCGCCCGCGGCCTTCTTCACCGCCTCGACCTCCGTCGTGCCCGCCTTCTTCACCGCCTCCGCCCACAGGTGCACGGCGTTGTAGCCGGCCTCCATCGGGTCGGACGTCACCTTGTCCGCGCCGTACTTCGCCTTGAACGCCTTGACGAACGCGTCGTTCGCGGGCGTGGTGGTGGTCTGGTAGTAGTTCCACGCCACGAGGTGCCCGGCCACGTTCTCCGGCCCGATGCCCTTGACCTCTTCCTCGGCGACGCTCACCGACACCACCGGCGTGGCCTGCGGCGTGACGCCGGAACCGCGCAGCTGCTTGAAGAACGCCACGTTGCTGTCGCCGTTGAGGGTGTTGAACACGGCGTCCGGCTTGGCGTCGACGATCTTGTTGACCAGCGTGCTGTACTCCGTGTGGCCGAGCGGCGTGTACTCCTCGCCCAGGATCTCGATGCCCTTGGCCGCGGCGTACGCCTTGATGATCTTGTTGGCGGTGCGCGGGAACACGTAGTCGCTGCCCACGAGGAACAGCTTCTCCTTGCCCTGCGCGGCCAGGTAGTCCAGCGCGGGCACGATCTGCTGGTTCGTCGTCGCGCCGGTGTAGAAGATGTACGGCGAGCTCTCCAGCCCCTCGTACTGCACCGGGTACCACAGCAGCGCCTTGTTGCGCTCGAACACCGGCAGCATCGCCTTGCGGCTGGCGGAGGTCCAGCCGCCGAACACCGCCGCCACCTTGTCCTGCGAGATGAGCTTCTGCGCCTTCTCCGCGAACGTGGGCCAGTCCGACGCGCCGTCCTCGGTGACCGGGACGACCTTCTTGCCCAGCACGCCGCCCTTGGCGTTGATCTCCTCGATGGCCAGCAGTTCCGCGTCGCGCACGGTCACCTCGCTGATGGCCATCGTGCCGCTCAACGAGTGCAGGACGCCGACCTTGATCTCGTCACCGGAGGCCCCCGCGCCACCGCCGGGCTCGTCGACGCAGGCCGTCGCGAGCAGAGCGGGCAGCAGGAGGGCGATCAGACCGCGGCTGAAGGTTCTGGGACGCACCGGCGGCTCCTTTCGGGCAGGTGGAACCGAGAAGCTATGAACCGCGTGTTGCGTGCCGGGCGCGCGAGGTTACGTTCGCGTGGCCAACTCCTCACGGTATGGAGTTGTGACCTTCCGCGCTCACCTTGCGCGGTCGTCGTGTCATCCGTTCGGCCGTCGGCCATCGTCCGAAGGTGCGACACCGCCGGGCACCTTCGACCGACGATCGCGAACGGCCTTTCGTCCTACGTTCGCCGGGTACCTGATTCGGGGGAGGTGGGTCATGGGCGGACGAATCGTGGCGCTCGACGTGCTGCGCGGGGTGGCGATCCTGGGCACGTTCGGGACCAACGTGTGGGCTTTCACGCATCCGCAGGGGGTGATGGGCTTCCTGGCCGGCTTCGGCTCGGGCGCGGGCGACACCGCGACCGCGTTGCTGCAGATGATCACCAACGGGAAGTTCCTCGGCCTGCTGTCGATCATGTTCGGCATCGGCCTCGCGATCCAGCACCGCTCCGCCGAACGGCGGGGGCAGCGGTGGCCCGGGTGGTACCTGTGGCGCTCGGCGCTGCTGCTGTTCGAGGGCTTGCTGCACTACGTGCTGGTCTTCGAGTTCGACGTGCTGATGTTCTACGCGGTGGTGTCCGTGCTGGTGGCCTACCTGGTGGGGCGCAGCGGGCGGGTCCAGGTCGGCTGGATGGTCGCGATGGGCGCGGCGAACCTGGGGATCGTCGGCCTGATCACGGTGGCGCTGCTGACCGACGTCACGACGGTCGGCGATCCGGGGTTCGTGCCGGCCACGGACAGCTGGTGGGACGGCGTGCGGGCCAGGGTCGAGCACTTCGCGGTCTTCCGGGCCGAGGGGTTCCTGGTGCTGCCGCTGAGCGGGCTGCTGTTCCTGGCGGGTGCGCGGCTGTTCAAGGCGGGCGCCTTGGAGAACTCCGCCCGTGGCGCCCGGATCCAACGGCGGCTGGTGGTGTGGGGCCTCGGGGTCGGCGTGCCGCTGAACGTCACCACCACGCTCGCCGGCGCCGACTGGTTCGCCGTCGACCGCTACGTGTGCGCGCCGCTGGTCGCGTTCGGGCTGCTCGGCGGGATCACCGCGCTGGTCAACCGGATGCGGGCCGACGCGGGCCCGGTGCGCCGTGGCGTCACGGCGGTCGGCCGATCGGCGTTGAGCTGCTACGTCGGCCAGAACGTGATCGCGTCCGTGCTGTGCTACGAGTGGGGTCTCGGCCTGGCGCGGCGGTGGGGTCACCTGGGCCCGTGGTTCACCGGCGGGGTGTGGCTGGTGGTCGCCGTGCTGCTGGTGGTGGGCGCGTCGTGGTGGATGCGGCGGTTCGAGCGCGGCCCCGTGGAAACGGTGTGGGACTGGGCTTACCGCGCGCCGCAACGACGTTCGGTCACGGCCTAGCCCGCGGGCGGCACGGGCGTGGCACGGCGGTGATCAGGTGGCCAATACGCTGCCTGTATGAGTCCTCTCGACGTGGACACCAGGGTGCTGCGGTACTTCGTGGCCGTGGCCGAACGCTTGAGCTTCACCGGGGCGGCGCGGGCCCTGTACGTTTCGCAACCCGCGTTGAGCAGGCAGATCAGGCAGTTGGAGACCGACCTGGGCGTCGAGTTGTTCGTGCGGACCGGCCGGGAGGTCCGGCTGACGGCGGCGGGCGGCGAGCTGCTGCCGTTGGCGCGCAAGGCGTTGGACGAGTGGCGGGACGCGGTGCGGTCGGCGCGTTCCGCGGCGGCGGCTGAGGCGAACGTGCTGAGGGTCGGGTTCGTCACGTCGGGCGGTGGCAGCGTGGCGCGCCGGGCCCGGGCGGCGTTCGCCGAGCAGCGGCCCGACGTGACGATCGAGCCGAAGCGGTGCGACTGGGGCGGCGAGCCGGACGCGTTGCGGCAGGGGTTGGTGGACGTGGCGTTCGTCTGGCTGCCCGCCGACACCGACGGCCTGCGCACCCACGTGGTGGCGACCGAGGCGCGGTACGTCGCCCTGTCCCGCGGCCACCCGTTGGCGGCGCGTGAGTCGGTGGGCATCGCGGACCTGCGCGACGAGCCGCTCATGTGGACGCGCAAGGCGCCGAAGGCGTGGGTGGACTGGTGGGCCGTCAACCCGCGGCCGGACGGCGGCGAACCCGTGTGGGGACCGGAGAACGACAACGCGGACGAGATGCTGGAGCACGTCGCGGCCGGCGCGGCGGTGTGCTTCGGCCCGGAGTCGATGGCCGAGTACTACGCGCACCCCGACCTGGCGTGGCGGCCGGTGACCGACATCGAGCCGCTGCGGATCGCGGTCGGGTGGGTGCCGGAGACGGCCCGGCCGGTGGTGCGCGCGTTCGTGGAGACCACCGTGCGGCTCCGGTAGCCTCCATCACCGAAACGCTGTTATCGTACGGGCCGAGCAACCTGGGGGATGCCGTGGTCGATGAGCAGTGGCCTGTGGTGCGGGACGTGCTGTCGGACGTGACGGGGAGGTTCGCGGACCTCGTCGCCGCGTCGGACCCGAGCGCGCTCGCGACCGCCGACTGGACGGTGGCGGACACGGCGGCGCACGTCGTCGCCATCGCCTCGATCTACACCACGTTGCTGGCACCGGGCGGCGGGGAGGTGGCCGACCCGAGCCTCGCCGAGCGCATCCCCGCCGTCACCGTGGACACCGTCGCCAACCTGAACGACCTGGCGCTGCGGCGGTTCACCGAGCGCGACCCCGCCGCGCTGAGCGCCATGCTGCGGTCGATGGTGGCCTCGATCCTGGACATCACGACGGAGGCCGACCCAGAGCGGACGGTGCCGTGGCTGGGCGCGTCCCGGGTGCCGATCGCGGGCGTGCTGGCCCACCTCGTCAACGAACTGCTCGTCCACGGGTGGGACATCGCCCGGGGCGTCGGCACGCCGTGGTCGATCCCGGCGCGGGAAGCCGCGTTGTTCTTCGAGCTGTTCCTCGTCGGCATGATCCGCAACGACGTCGGCGGCGTGCTCGACGGCGAACCGCCCAGCGACCGCCGCGTCGCCGTGGCGTTCCGCTCCCGCCACACGACCCCGGTGACGATCGTCCTGCACCAGGGCCGGGTGTCGATCGGGGAGCCGGGCGAGCCGGTCGACGTGCGCCTGACCTTCGACCCGGCCGTGCTGAACCTGGTGCTGTTCGGCCGGGTCAGCCGCGCCCGTGCCGCGGTCACGGGCAAGCTGCGGGTCGCCGGGCGACGCCCGTGGTTGCTGCCCGCGTTCCTGCGCAAGGTGCGCCTGCCGACGAACTCCCTGCCCTTGTCCGCGGGCTAGCGCGGGCAAACCCCTCGCGCTACAGGAAGTTCACGAACCCGTGACGCCCTTGCCGCCCTTCGCGCGGAGCTCCTTGATGTTCGTCGCCCCTCGGATTGGGTCCCCTGTGCGGTCGAAGCGGTCGAATCTTGCGTGGTCACGAAATTCCCACCTGATCGTGGGATGAATGTGATGAATCGCCCGCGCGTATTCGCGCGGTGAGGGCTATTGGTTCGCATTGCCGCTTGGGCGACTCGACTGCAGGCGCGGGTGGGGGAGGAGTCCACGCCTCGTCAGTGAAGCTGCAAGCATTCACCCGTACGTGTCGGAATGACGTGACACCTCGTGGGGTGCAGCGGAGGGTAGTCACCCGGGCCATACCGGACACGGCATCAGTCGACCAGGCGAACCCGCCAGATCCGGTCCTCACCTTCCGACTCCCTGAAGCGATTTCCCGGCGTCGGAGCAAAGCGCCCGATAACGCGAACCGCCCCGCCGAGGATGAAAGCCTCGGCGGGGCGGTTGCTCACGCGATCACGGGTAGTTGACGACGTAACGTTGCTGCGTGGCCATGTTCGCGGCGCCACCGATGCCGTTCACGACGTTGTCGATCGTGCCGACGCCGCCGAGCGACACGGTCACCAGGTCGTGCAGCCGCACGCCCGACCGGTTGGGCACCTCGAAGCCGTTCGCCGTCCGGATGCTCGGATCGGCCTGGTTGAAGGCGTACACGCCCATGCCCCAACCCTCGTGGGTCGTGACGTGGTCGCCCACCTTGTACCCGGCCCAGCCCAGCTTCGAGCCGTTCATCCACGCGGCCTGGTTCGGCGGGTCGTACGGCAGTTCGTTCTGGTAGAAGTACGTCCGGCCGCCGTTGCCGTTCCACACCGTGTTGTACTCCTGGTAGTGCTCGACGAACAACCCGTACGCCGTCACGTTGTCACCGTTGACGACGACGCCGTTGCGACCGGTGTTGGCGGTCCAGCCGGTCGGACCCGTGCCGTGGTCGGCGCGCCACACCCACGTGTGGTCCACGATCACGTGGTCGCTGTTGATCTCCAGCGAGGTCGTCGCCTTGCCCGCCTGGGGACCGCCGACGCGCAGGTACACGTCGTGCATCGAGGTCGGGTTGGCGGCGTGCGACGCCGACGAGGTCGTCGGGCCGAGCTGGAGCAGCACGGGGGAGTTCTGCACACCGGCGTCGACCAGGAACCCGGCCAGCTTGACACCGTCCACATCGGACACCGCCATCGCGGCCTTGCCGGTGTCGGGGGAGAGGGTCGCCAGGCCGAGGCCGAGCACGACGGTGTTCGGCCGCGTCACGTTGATCGTGTCGGTGAGGCGGTGCACACCCGGCGTCAACAGGAGGTGCTTGCCCTGCGCCAGCGCCGCGTTCGTCGTCGCCACCGGGGTGCCGGGCTTGACGATGAAGAAGTCCGCCAGCGAGATCGACTGGCCGGCGGGCGCGCCCGCTTCCCAGCTCGTGCCGCGGGCGTTCTGCCGCAGCGCCGGGACGAACACCTTGTACTCGCCGTTCTCGAAGTACAGGAACGGCTTCTCGCGCACGACCGGGCTGGTGTCGACGGTGGTGTGCGAGGGGTTCGGGAAGTGCTGCGCGGGCGCGCCCTGCGTGCCGACGAACACCATGTTCCACACCGAGCCGCTCCAGCCGCCCGCGAGGTTGCTGTTGCGGGTCAGGAACTGCTGCTGCGAACCGGAGACCGCGACACCGTCGATCTTGCTGTCCACGATCAGGCCGCCGGACGCCCAGCCGTCGCCGCCGTTCCACAGGTGGATCTGGCCGCTGAGGTGCATCCGCCGGTAGGACGCGGCCTGCGACACGGCCCACCGCTCGATCTGCCCGGCCGGCAGGTTGACGTGCAGGTTCTCGGCCTGGCGCCAGAAGTTCTGCGTGGCGTTGCCGAGGTTGTTCGGGTTGTCGCCCTGCTGGAGCCAGTCCGCCTCGACGCGCACGTGGCCGTTGAGCCGCACGTCGTCCGGACGCAGGCCGAGGCCCGCGACCTGGGTGTAGAAGCGGAGGTTGACGTCCGCGTCGTACACGCCCGGCTTGTACAGCACGGCGTACCGCTCGCTGCCGAACTGGTTGGTCTTCATCTGGGTGGCGATCTGGTCCAAGCGCGACTGCATCGCGGCCCGGTCGTAGCCGGGGCCGTAGACGAGCACGTTGGGGCCGAAGTCGGGGTTGCGCGGGTCGGTGGGCGGGATGACGGGTCCGCCGGTCGTCTCGGTGTTGACTGCCAGCTCCCACAGTGAGTAGCCGTAGCCGGTGGCGCGCGCCGTGCCGTGGACCCGGAGGTAGCGGCCGGAGCCCGTGACGGTCAGGTTCTGCACGCCACCCGTGCCGGTGGTGGTGGAGTAGACGGTGTTCCAGGTGGACGCGTTGTCCGACAGCTGGATCTGGAACGCCTTGCCGTACGCGGCTTCCCAGGTCAGCGTCACGCGGCACACCTGCTGCGTCGAGCCGAGGTCCACCTGGACCCACTGCGGGTCGGCGAACGCGCTGGACCAGCGGGTGCCGGTGTTGCCGTCGACCGCGGCGGCGGCAGGGGTGCCGCCGTTCTCGACGGACGACGCGGTCGCCGGGCGGTTCAGCGCGGCGTTGGTCGTGCCGCACTCGGCGGCCTGCGCGGACTGGGTGATCACGGGGCTGAGCACCGCGGCGAGGCCGAGTGCCAGCGCGGCGGTCAGGACCCGTGACAGGGAACGGGGAGAGCTCATTGTCCTACCTGACGAGGTAAGGGGCGCGAGAAGGCCCGGAGCCGTGCCTCCGTGGCACCGGAGGCGCTGAGAGAGCGCTCTCTCGGAGCGTAACGCCGATGTTGCGAAGACGTCAACGACGGTTCAGGCGGAATCCCGCACGACGAGCGAGGGTTCGAAGATGACGGATCTGGGGCGCAGTCCCGGTTCTTCGACGTGGTCCAGCAGCAACCGGGACATCCCGGCCGCCATGTCCTCTACCGGTTGCCGCACCGTGGTCAGCCTCGGTCGGCAGGACTGCGCGGGGCTGCTGTCGTCGAAACCCACCAGCGCCACGTCGTCCGGGACGCGCCTCTGGTGCTTGTGCAGCACCAGCAGGGCGCCTTGCGCCATCAGGTCGTTGGCCGCGAACACGCCGTCGATGTCGGGGTGTTCGGCCAGCAGTCGTTCCATCGCGGCCTCGCCGCTGACCGAGGTGAAGCCGCCCTCGGCGATCGGGACGTACGGGAAACCGTGCCGTGCCATGGCGTCGCGGAACCCGGTCAGCCGGTCCTGGGACGCGGGGACGTCGAGCGGGCCGGTGATCGTGGCGACCTGCGTGCAGCCGCGGCGCACCAGGTGGTCGGCGGCGAGCTTCGCGCCGGCCTGGTGGTCCAGGTCGACGTAGCTGATCGGCGCGGGACGGGCCGGGCGCGCGAACAGCACGGCGGGCAGTTCGGCTGCGACCAGGCGGGCCGGTAGGGGGTCCTCGGCGTGGGTCGAGACCAGCAGCGCGCCGTCCGCGCTGCCCTGGCGGAGGAACGACAGCACGTCCTCGCGCGCCGGGTCCGTGTCGGCGACCATCAGCACCGGGTGCACGCCGCGCGTGCGCAGGAAGCCGAGGACGCCGCTGGCCACCCGGCCGAAGAACGGGTCGGAGAACACTCGTGCGGCGAAGGCGTCTTCGTCGCCCGGGTCGCCTGCGCCGGAGACCACGAGGGCGATCGTGCCTGCCCGTTTGGTGACCAGGGATCGGGCGGCGCGGTTGGGGGCGTAGCCGGTTTTGTCGATGGCGGCGCGCACGACTTCCTGGATCTTGCGGTCGACGTTGCGGGTGCCGTTGATGACGCGGGAGACGGTGGCGCGGGACACGCCGGCGACCCGCGCCACGTCTTCCAACGTCGGCGGGGTCGTCGGCGATCTGCTCATGGAGTCATTCTGCCATGCACCGGAGAGCGCTCTCCGCCTTCCTTGTCCGGGCGTGTCGAACCTTCGGGTCCCGCGTGTCGAACGCTCAGGTCGGGTGTGTCCTACGTTCAGAAACGCGAGAGTCCTACGCTCAGGACGCGAGAGTCCTACGTTCAGGACGCGAGAGTCCTACGTTCGGGATAGTCGAGTTGAACGTTCGGGTCGGGGTTGGGGCCGGCTCGATTTGACATGGAGCCCTTACGGGCACCCCAGGCAGGCCGAAGCCATGTCAAATCGGGCCTAGGTGGGTTGGTTGCGGGGCCGTGGTGGGAGGTGTGGGTTGGTGGTCAGGGTTGGGGTCGAGGGGAGTCTGGGAGTTGGGGGTGGTGTTGGAGGGTGAGGGGGGTGTTGCCGGAGGAGGGGCCGATCAGCAGGGTGAAGTGGCCTGGTTCGGTTGTCCAGCCGGTGGGGGTCCAGTGTTGGTAGGCGCGTTCTGGGATCTCGATGTCCGCTTCGACGGTTTCGCCTGGGTCCGCACTTGTGATGGTCCAGGCGGCTAGTTGGCGTTCCGGGCGTTCGAGTGCGCTGTCCGGCCGCGTCACGTAGACCTGCACGACCTCGCGGCCGGGGCGGTCGCCGGTGTTGCGGAGGCGGACGCGGAGGCCGGAGTTGGTGGTGCCGGCGTGTTCGTAGGCCCAGGTGGTGTAGCCGAGGCCGTGGCCGAACCAGTAGGCAGGGGCGGTTTCGGCACGGTGCCACGCGCGGTAGCCCAGGTGGAGGCCCTCGTTGTAGTGCAGGACGCCGTGGGTCGGTTGGACGTTCGACACGGGGAGGTCTTGCTGGGTGGCGGGCCAGGTGGTTGGTAGTCGGCCGGACGGCTCGCGGAGGCCGAAGAGCACGTCGGCCAGGCCGTGGCCGGCTTCCTGGCCCGGGAACCAGGTCAGCAGGACGGCGGCGACCTCGTCGCGCCACGGCAGTTCGACCGGGCCGCCGGAGTTGACGACGACGACCGTGCGGTCGTTCACCGCCCGGACGGCGCGCACCAACTCGTCCTGACGGCCCGGCAGGGCCAGGGACGTGCGGTCGAAGCCTTCGCTCTCGATCTCGTCCGTGGTGCCGACGACGACCACGGCGACGTCGCTGGTGCGGGCCAGGCCGACGGCGCGGGCCAGTTCGTCGGCGGCGCTCAGGCGTGGTGGGTCGGCGGCGAGGACGGTGGCCGTGCCGGTGTGCTCACGCAGCTCGCGGCGTGCGACGAGGTCGACCGTGGTGCCCGCTTCGAGGTGCGCGGTGGCTTGTCGGTACGGCGGGGTGAGGTGGATGACGGCCGGGTCGTCGGTGTCGAGCGGGACGTTCTCGTCGATCAGGCGGTTGCCGTCCAGGTCGACGGTGAGGTGGCCGAAGCCGGCGACGGAGATGGTCCAGTCACCGGTCACGTCCACGTCGAGCTTGCCGTGGACCTCGATCGTGCGCGCGCCGTCGACCAGGGGCACTTCCAGGATGCGGCCGAGGAGCCGGTGGTCGGTGGACAGTTCCGCGCCGTCGGCGTCGAGGAGGCGGACCTGCACGCCCGGCTCGCCGTGGTGCGGGTGGCGGGAGTTGGCGGTGGTCAGGGGCGCGGGGCGGTCCTGGAGGCGGACGCCGGCGGTGTGCACGACTTCGGAGATCTCCTCGATGCCGTCCAGGAAGGAGACGACCGACTCGGGGTAGACGCCCGCGCTGCCACCGCCCTGGATGCGGGCGGTGGCGGCGTTGGGGCCCAGGACGGCGACCTTCACGCCGGGCGACAGCGGGAGGATGCCGTCGTTGCGCAGCAGCACGGTGCTCGCGGCGACGGCTTCGCGCAGCAGGTCCAGCGGGGCGTCGACGTGGGGTTTCAGGGCGGTGGTGCCGTTGAGGGCGCCGACCCTGGAGGCCAGGCGGAGCAGTCGTTCGACCTTCAGGTCCAGCGCGCTCTCCGGCACCTCGCCGTTCTCGACGGCGGCGACCAGGTCGTTCCACGGGCTCTCCGGGCCGGGCATGGCGAGGTCCTGGGCCGCACGCGCGGACGGCGCGGTGGAGCGGATCGCGCCCCAGTCGGAGACCACCAGGCCGTCGAAGCCCCAGGAGCCCTTCAACGGTTCGTCGAGCAGCGGGTTCTCCGACATGGTGACGCCGTTGACGCCGTTGTAGGCCGACATCACCACCCACACGCCGGCCTCGACGGCGGCCTCGAACGGGGCCAGGTAGACCTCGTGCAGGGTGCGTTCGTCGACGTCGGCGTTCAGCGTCATGCGCTCGGTCTCGGAGTCGTTGGCCACGTAGTGCTTGGCGGTGGCGGCCACCCCGCCGCTCTGCACGCCGGTGATGTAGGCCGCGCCGATGCGCCCGGTGAGCAGCGGGTCCTCGGAGTAGCACTCGAAGTGCCGGCCGGCGAACGGCGAGCGGTGCAGGTTGAGCGTCGGTGCGAGCAGCACGTCGACGCCCTTGCGCCGCGCCTCGGCCGCCAGCAGCACGCCCAGCCGTCGCACCAGGTCGACGTCCCAGGTGGCTGCCAGCGCGGTCGGGGAGGGCAGGGCCAGTGACGTGCTGCGCTCGTCCCACCCCTGGCCGCGCACGCCGATCGGCCCGTCAGACACGACGATGGACCGCAGGCCGATGTCCGGCTCTTCGTGCGTCCGCCACCCCGTGGCACCGGTCAGCAGCCAGACCTTGCGCGCCACGTCCAGCTTGCCGACCAGCAGACCAAGATCCGGCTCGTCCACACCCAACCCCTTGCCTCGGAGAGCGCTCTCCCGACCAGCGTCGGGCCACCCGGCCCGCTCTGTCAACCACCTGGGCGTTGAACTCGGGGGTCCTGAGCGTTCGACACGCGGGACGCGAACGCAGGACTCGCGCGAGAGTCCTGCGCTCAGAACGCGCGAGTCCTGCGGTCGGGCACCCCGAGTTCGACGCTCAGGTCGGGCGAGGACGGTTTGCGCGGGTCGGCGGCGCGGTCCAGGAGGGCGGCGACGGGGAGGGTGGCGGCGCCGACGGCGACGGCGTCCGGTCCCAGGCGGCCCAGTTCGATCGAGATCTGCTCGTACGGGTGCCGCAGCGCGTGCGCGCGGGTGGCGGCCACGATCCGGTCCAGCTGGTGCGCGCCCAGGGCCAGCCCGGCCCAGCCGCCCAGGACGATGCGCTCCGGGTTGAACAGGTTCACCAGGTTCGCGATGCCCGCCCCCAGGTAGCCGGCGGTCTCCTCGAGCACGCGGGCGGCGGTCCTGGAGCGGGGCGCGGAGTCGATCAGGGCCGCCACGGTGGACTGCTCGTCACCCGCCGGCAGCTCACGCCCGCGCGCCTTGCGGTACCGGTCGAGGATGCCCTCGGCGCCCACGTAGGCCTCCAGGCAACCCAGGGCACCGCACCGGCACGGCCGACCGCCGTAGACGATCGTCGTGTGGCCCCACTCGCCCGCCGAGCTGGTGGCGCCCCGGTAGACCCCGCCGTCGGTGACGACCGCCGCGCCGACGCCGGAGCCGATGAGGGCTATGACGACGTGCTTCGCGCCCCGGCCCGCGCCGAACCACATCTCGGCCTGGCCCTGCGTCTTCGCCCCGTTCTCCACGTACAACGGCCAGGCGGACGAGGACGCCGACGCGACCAGCTCCTCCAGCCGCACGCCGTCCCACCCGATGGTCGGCGCGTGCACGACCGCCGTCGCACCCTGCTCCACGGTCCCGGGAACGCCGATCCCGACCCCCAGCACGGTCGACGCCGCAACGCCCGCCGCGGCGACCACGTCCCGCACCGACGACGCGATCAACGACGCCACCGCGGCGGGCGAGGACGGCGACAGGGCGTGGTCGAGGGCGGCCAACTGGGTCAACGCGAGGTCGAACAGCTCGACCTTGATCCCGGTCTCGCCGACGTCGACCCCGACGACGTGCGCGAACGCGGGGTTCACGCGCAGCAGCACGCGCGGCCGGCCGCCGTCCGAGTCCACCGAACCGGCCTCCACCACGAGCCCGTCGTCGACCAGCTCGCCGGTCACGTTGGACACCGTCGCCGCCGACAGCCCCGACAGCCGGGACAGCTCGTACCTGCTCAACGGTCCGTCGAAGAACAGCGTCGACAGCAGGGTGGAGCGGTTCTGCCGACGCAGGTCACGGACGGTGGTGCGCTTCGGTGCCACGGCACGGACCTTAGTTTGCGACTTAAAATTAGTCTAAGTTTGTAACCTGTTCGTGATTGACGTGACTTGGCTCACCGGGGTTGAGTCTGCAACGACACGAGGACGCGCCCAGCGTCCCAGCCGCGATGGCACGCGCGGCCCGCACTCCCGAGCGCTCGCCCTTTCCCCGCCCGACAAGGAGAACCCATGCGACTCAGGCGAACGTCCGCCCTCGCCGTCGCGGCAGCACTGCTGTTCTCGGCAGCCTGTTCGACCTCGAACCCCGGTGCGAACAGCACGAACGAAGGCGTGCTGAACGTGGGCATGCCGAACGGTCCGCAGACCGAGAACAACAACCCGTTCCTCAACACGTCCGCGGCCAGCTCGCTCGGCTACCGCCGGCTGCTCTTCGAGCCGCTGGCCATGGTCAACGAGACCAAGCCCGCGGAGAAGCCCAAGCCGTGGCTGGCCACGGAGTGGGAGTGGACCGAGAACTTCCACAAGTTGAGCCTGACCATCCGCGACGGCGCGACGTGGTCGGACGGCAAGCCGCTGACCGCCGAGGACGTGGCGTTCACCTTCGAGCTGCTGAAGAAGAACCCCGGCCTGAACGTCGACTCCGTCCCCTACGACAAGGTCACCGCCTCCGGGAGCAAGGTCGAGGTCGAGTTCCCGAGGTCGCAGTTCGTCAACCAGAAGAAGATCCTCGAGCAGCTGATCGTGCCCAAGCACATCTGGTCGACGATCGCGAACCCGAGCACGGAGACGCTCAAGAGCCCGGTCGGCAGCGGTCCGTACACGCTGAAGTCGTTCACGCCGCAGACCGTCACCCTGACCGTGCGCGACTCGTACTGGCAGGAGCTGCCGAAGGTCAAGGAGGTCCGCTACACCTCCTACAGCGACAACAACGCGCAGACCACGGCGCTCGCGACCGGCGCGGCCGAGTGGAGCTTCGTGTTCATCCCGAACTACGAGGCCGTCTACACCTCGAAGGACCCCGAGCACTACAAGCTCTACTTCCCGCCGGTGCTCGGCATCCACGGCCTGTGGTTCAACACCAAGGTCGCGCCGTGGGACAACCCGGCCCTGCGCCGCGCGGTCAACATGGTGATCAACCGCGACGACATCTTCATGCAGGGTGAGGCCGGGTACTTCTACCCGAAGGTCGACAACATCACCGGCATCCCGACGCCCGCCGGCGACTCGTACATCGCGCCGGAGTTCAAGAACAAGATCGTCACGGTCGACGTGGACGGCGCGAAGAAGGAGCTGACCGCCGCCGGCTTCACCTTCGACGGCGACAAGCTCAAGGACCCGTCGGGCAAGCCCGTCACGCTGAAGATGACCGTGCCGTCCGGCTGGTCGGACTACGTGACGAACCTGGAGATCATCAAGGACAACGTGTCCGAGATCGGCATCGAGGCCACGGTCGACCTGCCGAACGCCGACGCGTGGAGCAAGGCGCTCGACACCGGTGACTTCCAGGCCGCGCTGCACTGGACCAACAACGGTCCGACGCCGTACGACATCTTCGAGAACATCATGAACGGCGCGCTGTACAAGCCGATCGGCGAGGGCGGCATCAACGGCAACTACGGCCGTTACGAGAACCCCGAGGCGACCGCGCTGCTCAACGAGTACGCCAACGCCGCCGACGACGCGGCCCGCACCGCGGCCCTGCACAAGATCCAGCAGATCCACGTGCGGGACATGCCGGTCGCCATCACCTCCGCGGCCAACGCGGGCGGCCAGTACAGCACCAAGAACTGGGTGGGCTGGCCCGACCAGTCCAACCAGTACGCGCCGCTGCAGCCCACGCTGGAGAACGCGCTCGACGTCGTCCTGCACCTGAAGCCGGCCGCATGACGACGAGCACCGCACCGTCGGCCTCCGGGACCACTGAGGTGGTCCTGGAGGCCGATGGCCTGACCAAGCACTTCCCGGTCCGCAAGCGCGGGCGTGAGCTGCTGTCGAAGACCACGCGCTCGGTGCGCGCGGTCGAGGACGTCACGCTGCGGCTGCACCGCGGCCGGGTCACCGCGCTGGTCGGCGAGTCCGGCTCGGGCAAGTCGACGGTGGCCCGCCTGCTGGCGCAGCTCTACCCCCAGACCTCTGGCCAGATCCGGCTGCGCGGCGAGCCGGTCAGGACCAAGGGCGGCAAGCGCTTCCGGGCGTACAGCAAGCGCGTACAGATGATCTTCCAGGACCCGTTCGCCTCGCTGAACCCCGTGCACACCGTGCGCTACCACCTGACCCGCGCGTTGAAGATCCACGGCAACGCGGGCCGCACGCCGGCCGAGCTGGAGGAGGCGCTGGCCCACCTGCTCACCCGCGTGCAGCTCACCCCGCCCGAGCGGTACGTGGACAAGTTCCCGCACGAGCTGTCCGGCGGCCAGCGCCAGCGCGTGGCCATCGCGCGCGCCCTCGGCGCCGACCCCGAGGTGCTGCTGGCCGACGAGCCGGTGTCCATGTTGGACGTCTCCATCCGGCTCGGCGTGCTGAACCTGCTGCGCGACCTCAAGGAACGCCTGCACCTCGCGATCCTCTACATCACCCACGACATCGCGTCGGCCCGCTACTTCGCCGACGAGACGTTCGTGATGTACGCCGGCCGCGTGGTCGAGGGCGGCGACAGCGAGACCGTGACCCAGCGGCCCGCGCACCCGTACACCCAGCTGCTGATCGACTCCGCGCCGGACCCCGACCGGCCCGCCGCGCAGGAGAAGGACGGCGGGACGGGTGAGCCGCCGTCGCTGATCAACCCGCCCGACGGCTGCCGGTTCAACCCGCGGTGCCCGTTTGCCATGGAGGTGTGCGCGCGGAAGGTCCCGCCGCGGTTCGCCATCGGCGACGGCAGCGTGGAAGGCGATTCCGGGGCCCACTTCGCCGCCTGCTGGCTCTACGGCGACCTGTCCGACGACGACAAGGTGAAGCTGCGCGGCGTCGAGGGGGCTTCGTGAGCTACCTCCTCAAGCGGATCGCGTTCTACCTGTTCACCGCGTGGGCCGCGATCACCATCAACTTCTTCATCCCGCGCGTCATCCCGGGCGACCCGGTGCAGGCGCTGATCACCCGGTCGCGCGGCCAGATGACCACCGAGGCCGTGCAGTCGCTGTACGTGCTGTTCGGGCTGGACAAGGACGCGAGCCTGGTCGAGCAGTACTTCACCTACCTGGGCCAGCTGCTCAGCGGCGACCTCGGCCTGTCCTTCACCTACTTCCCGTCACCGGTGTCGCAGGTGCTCGGCGACGGCCTGCCGTGGACGCTGGGCCTGGTCGGCATCACCACCGTGCTCGGCTTCCTCATCGGCACCGCGCTGGGCACGGGCATCGGCTGGCGGCGCGGCTCGTGGGCCGACGCGCTGATCCCGGTGACCACGTTCGTGTCGTCCATCCCGTACTTCTGGCTCGGCCTCATCGCGATCGCGCTGCTGACCGGCCCGGACAGCTTCTTCCCGGCCTCGGGCGCCTACGACAACGGCCTGGTGCCCAACCCGGACCTGGAGTTCATCGGCAGCGTGCTGCGGCACGGCATCCTGCCCGCGTTCACCATCCTGATCTCGTCCATGGCGGGCTGGATCCTGTCCATGCGCAACATGATGGTGACGGTGGCCTCCGAGGACTACGTGACCGTCGCGCACGCCAAGGGCCTGTCCGACCGGCGCGTGATGCTGTCCTATGCGGCGCGCAACGCCCTGCTGCCGAACGTCTCCGGCTTCGCGCTGTCGCTGGGCTTCATCGTCGGCGGCACGCTGCTGGTGGAGATCGTGTTCTCCTACCCGGGCCTCGGCCTGCAGCTGTTCCAGGCCGTCGGCGCCAAGGACTACCCGCTCATGCAAGGGATCTTCCTGATCATCACGCTGTCCGTGCTGCTGGCGAACTTCCTCGCCGACGTGGCCTACCTCGCGCTCGACCCGCGCACCCGACGGGAGGGCTGAGCCGTGACCGTGGTACCCACCACCGGGACCGCCACCCCGGTCGCGGCGCCCGTGAAGCGCCGCCGGCTGCGGTTCGTGGCCAACCCCAAAGCGACCGCCGGCCTGGTCATCCTGGGCTTCTTCGCCCTGATCGCGATCATCGGGCCGTGGATCGCGCCGTACGACCCGTCCGGGCGCAGCAACGACCTGCTCCAGGCGCCGTCGGCCGCGCACTGGTTCGGCACCACCCACCTCGGCCAGGACATCTTCAGCCAGGTCGTGGTCGGCACGCGCAGCGTCATGGTCGTCGGGTTCGTCGCGGGCGTCGTGGCCACGATCCTGTCGATCCTGGTCGGCGTCACGTCCGGCTACCTGGCGGGCGCGGGCAGCGAGGTGCTCTCCGCGCTGTCCAACGTGTTCCTGGTGCTCCCGGCGCTGCCCCTGATGATCATCATCACGTCGACGCTGCCGGAGACGGGCACGCTCACCATCGCCCTGGTCATCGGCCTCACGTCGTGGGCCTGGGGCGCACGCGTGCTCCGGGCGCAAACGCTGTCGCTGCGCGGCCGCGACTACGTGGAGGCCGCGCGGGCGACCGGCGAGAAGTCGTCGCGGATCATCCTGTTCGAGATCCTGCCCAACCTCACCGCCGTCATCGCCTCCGGCTTCGTCGGCACGGTCATCTTCGCGGTGACCCTGGAGATCACGCTGGCGTTCATCGGCATCGGCGCGGGCGGCGACTGGAACTGGGGCACCGTCCTGTACTGGGCGCAGAGCCAACAGGCCCTGGCGCAGGGCGCGTGGTGGTGGTTCGTGCCCGCGGGCCTGGCCATCGCGCTCCTGGGCACCGCGCTGTCGCTGGTGAACTTCGGCATCGACGAGTTCGTCAGCCCGCGACTGCGCGGCGGCGGCAAGACAGAGGTCAAGACCGCCGACGGCCACACGGTCCGGATGCGGGTCGGCTTCACGCCGGTGCTCGCGACGAAGGCCCGGTCCGAGGGAAGGGAGACGCCGTGACCGACGCGGTGCTGGAGATCCGCGGCCTGAACGTGGACTACGGCCTCGGCGAGGAGGCCGTGCACGCGATCCGCGACGTGGACCTCACCCTGCACCGGGGCGAAGTCCTCGGCCTCGCGGGCGAGAGCGGCAGCGGCAAGTCGACCCTGGCCTACGGCCTGACCAGGCTCCTGCCGCCGCCGGGCGTGATCACCGGCGGCGAGGTGCTCTACCACCCCGACGGCGGCGACCCGGTCGACGTGCTGCGGATGAGCCACCCCGAGCTGCGGAAGTTCCGGTGGGCGGAGACCGCGATCGTGTTCCAGGGCGCGATGAACTCGCTCAACCCGGTGCACCGGATCTCCACCCAGCTCACCGACGTGATCAAGGCGCACGACCCGCGCGGCAGCAGCGCGTCCCGGCTGGCCCGCGCCCGCGAGCTGCTGCACCTGGTCGGCATCTCCGCCGACCGGTTGGACAGCTACCCGCACCAGCTCTCCGGCGGCATGCGGCAACGCGTGATGATCGGCATGGCGCTGGCGCTGGAGCCGAAGGTCGTCATCATGGACGAGCCGACCACCGCGCTGGACGTGGTGGTGCAGCGGCAGATCCTGCGCCAGCTCGTCGAGCTGCGCGAACGGCTCGGGTTCTCGGTCGTGTTCATCACCCACGACCTGTCGCTGCTGGTCGAGTTCTCCGACCGGATCGCGATCATGTACGGCGGTCGGATCGTGGAGGAGGCGACCTCGGCCGACCTCTACCGCGACCCGCTGCACCCCTACAGCCACGGCCTGCTCAACTCCTTCCCCGCGCTGCGCGGGCCGAAGCGCGAGCTGACCGGCATCCCCGGCTCACCGCCCGACCTGCGCGCCATGCCCGCGGGCTGCGCGTTCCACCCACGCTGTCCGCACGCAATGGAGCGTTGCGGTGTGGAGGTCCCGGTGCTCGGCGTTCCCCCCGTGAAGGACCACGCGGCACACGAGGGCCCCGCCGACCGCACCGTGGCCTGCTGGCTGCACCCCGTTCACGACAACGGGCTCTGATCCCGTTCACGACAACGGGTTCCGACTCCAGAGGAGATCAATGGACACCACGGCGCCGACCGTCGGGCTCGACCCCGCGATCGACACCCTGCCCGCCTCGTTCCGCTGGGGCGTGGCGACTTCCGCGTACCAGATCGAAGGGGCTCATGAGGAAGACGGTCGCGGACCGTCCATCTGGGACACGTACTGCCGCACGCCCGGCATGGTGCACAACGGCGACAACGGCGACATCGCGTGCGACCACTACCACCGCATGCCCGAGGACGTCGCGCTGATCGGTTCCCTCGGCGTGGACACCTACCGGTTCTCCGTCGCCTGGCCGCGCGTGCAGCCGGGCGGCAAGGGCCCGGTCAACGCGCCCGGCCTGGCGTTCTACGACCGGCTGGTCGACGAGCTGCTGGCCAAGGGCATCGACCCGTGGGTCACGCTCTACCACTGGGACCTGCCGCAGGAGCTGGAGGACGCGGGCGGCTGGCCGGTGCGCGACACCGCCTACCGGTTCGCCGACTACTCGATGCTCGTGTTCGACGCGCTGTCGGACCGGGTGCGCCACTGGACCACGCTCAACGAGCCGTGGTGCTCGGCGATGCTCGGCTACTACGAGGGTCGGCAGGCCCCGGGCAGGCAGGACTTCGAGGCGGCCATCCACGCCGTGCACCACCTGCTGCTCGGCCACGGCCTGGCCACACAGCGGATGCGCGAGGCGGCGACCGAGCCCATGGAGTTCGGCATCACGCTCAACATGAGCCACGCCAGCCCCGCCACCGACAGCGAGGCCGACCACGACGCGGCCCGCCGCGCGGACGGCCTCTCGCGGCGGATCTACCTCGACCCGCTGGTGCGCGGCCACTACCCGGCCGACGTGGTGGACGACCTGGCCGCGCGCGGGGTGGAGATCCCCGAGGAGCCGGGCGACCTGGAGATCATCAAGCAGCCCATCGACGTGCTGGGCGTGAACTACTACTCCAGCTCGAAGTTCTCCGGCGTGGACGAGGACGGCAACACGGCCGACGCCGACGGCGTGCCGGTCTGCCGGGAGGTCCGCTACGGCCGCCCGGTCACCGCGATGGACTGGGAGATCGTCCCCGAGGGCTTCACCAACCTGCTCGTGCAGATCGGTGAGGAGTACCCGGGCGTGCCGATGGTCATCACGGAGAACGGCGCCGCGTTCGACGACAAGGCCGACGACAGCGGTTTCGTGCAGGACGACGACCGCACCGCGTACCTGGAGTCGCACATCGCGGCCGTGGCCAAGGCCCGCACGGCGGGTGCGGACGTGCGCGGCTACTTCGCGTGGTCCCTCATGGACAACTTCGAGTGGTCCTACGGCTACGACAAGCGATTCGGCCTGGTGCACGTGGACTACGACACCCAGGTCCGCACCTTGAAGAGCAGCGCGCTGTGGTACCGGGACACGATTCGCCGCGTCCGCGGCAGCTGACGGAACGGCCGAGGGGCGTGCCGCGGGTGTTGCGCGGCACGCCCCTCACCCGCGCGTCGTCGCCGGAGTGGCCGCACCCGGCGGCGCGACGGCCGAAGGGCCGGAGAGGAGTTCCCCCTCCGGCCCTTCGGCTTTGCCGGTCGGCGTCGGTGCACGTGCTCCCGCCGGCCCCTCCGCCCTCGCTCTCAGCGCCGGTAGACGCCGAACTCGTAGAGCGAGTACCCCCACCCGGTGCCGCGCTGCGTGGCGTGCAGCCGCACGTACCGGCCGGTCGCGGTGACGTCGATCGAGTCGACGCCCCCGTTGCCGGTGGTGGTGCCGTGCACCGAGCGCCAGGTGGCGCCGTCGTCGGACACCTGGATCTCGTACGCCCGGCCGTACGCGCCCTCCCACACCAGCTGCACGTGGTGGAACGTGGTCACCGCGCCGAGGTCGACCCGCAACCACTGCGGGTCGGACCAGTCGGTGGCCCAGCGGGTACCCGCGTTGCCGTCGACGGCGTTCGACGGCGGGAACGGCGCGCCGTCGCCCACCTGCTGGTAGGACGACGCCGTGACGGGCTTGCCCCGCGCCACGTCCACGCCCGCGGGCTGCGGCGCGACCACCCGCACCGACTTCGTCTCGATGCCGATGTTGCCGCGGCCGTCCTCGGCCATCACGTACACCTTCCACACCCCGAGCCGATCGGGCGCGGTGACCGTCAGCCGGTTGCCGTCGACCTGCACGGGCGTGAAGCCCAGGCCGCCGCTGTTGTCGATGTACTTGCTGTTGAACGCCGCCGACCAGGTGATCGGGTCGCCGTTCGGGTCGCTCACGGCCACGTCGACGTCCAGCCGCGCGCCCGCCGGGACGCTGGTGGGCAGGGACATCGCGGTGATCACCGGCGGGGTGTTGGCCGGCGTCGCGCCGCCGAACGCCCGCTGCACCGAGTAGAACGACAGCCGCTTCTTGCCCGCCGGGGTCAGGTTGAACCACACCGCGCCGAAGTCGTACTCCGTGCCGTAGTGGAACAACGTGCCGCCGAACGACACACCGGCGTGCCCGGTGATGCAGTCCCACGCCCGGGTGTAGCCGTCCCGCTTCTGCACGTCCGTCGGCTCGCTGGGCACGCCGTTGACGTCGTTGGGCACCTCCCACTCGCCGGCCGGGCCCGCTTCGGTGAGGATGTACGGCTTGGTGTGGCCGCCGTTGACCCAGTCCTGCCGGACCTGGCACACGTTGCCGTAGGAGTTCACCGAGTACAGGTCCAGGTCGGGCGCGTGCGCCTTGAGGTAGGTCCACGCGCCGGTCCACGCGTCGGTGTTCGTGACCGGGTGGTTGGTGTCGATGGCGTGGATGGCGCGCGCGGCCTCGTTGACGTACTTGGCGTAGGCGACGCGCTGGTTCTCCAACTCCGTGCCCGAGTAGCAGTTCTGCAGGCCCAGGATGGACTCGTTGCCGACGTTCCACATGAGCACGCCGGGGTGGTCCTTGTAGGTGGTCACCCACTGCCGGATCGTGTTCATCATGTCGTTCTTGTAGGTGGCGTCGGTGACGTAGTCGACGCAGCCGCCGGAGCCCGGACCACCGCCGGGTTGCAGCCAGAAGCCGTTCATCACCTTGATGCCGTTGGCCGCCGCCGCGTCCAGCAGGGGCCGCGTCGAGGCGTCGGTGCCCCAAGTGCGCAACGTGTTGACGCCCATGGACTTCAGCTCCGGCATGTAGCGGGCCGCGTCCGCCGCCGGCGGGCCCCAGGTGAGGCCCTTCACCGTCCACGGCTGACCGTCCACCATGAGCTGCCAGTTGCCCTGGGAGCCGGTGACGCGCACGCCCGTGCCGGGCGGGGGAGTGTCGCCCTGCGTGCCGTAGACGCGGAACTCCCACAGGGAGTAGCCGTAGCCGTTGGCGCGCTGGGTGCCGTGCACGCGGACGTACCGGCCCGACCCGGTGACGGCGAAGCCCTGCCTGCCGCCCGTGCCCGCGGTCGTGGTGTGCACGGTGGTCCAGGTGTTGCCGTCGGCCGAGACCTGGAGCTGGAACGAGGTGGCGTACGCGGCTTCCCAGTCGAGCTCGACGCGGCTGAGGATCGAGGTGGCGCCGAGGTCCACCCGCAGCCACTGCGGGTCGCTCCACGCGCTGGCCCACCTGGTGCCGGCGTTGCCGTCCACGGCCGCCGACGCGGGTGTGCCCGCGCCCTCGGTCGAGGACGCCGTGGCCGGCTTGCCCTGGGAGAGCAGCACGGGTGCGGCGTTCGCGGTGCCCGGGACCACTGCGAGTCCTATGAGCAGCGCGAGTGCCGTGCTGGCGGATCGGAGGCGGTGCATGGCGTCTCCTGCCGGATCGTCGGATCGAGGTGCGGGAGAGCGCTCTCTCAACCCGGCTCGAAGTGTTACGAACCGACTACGGATCTGTCAATGCGCCGCCCCTTGACACCTCGGTGGCGGGCGGGCAACCTCAATCGGGAGAGCGCTCTCCCAGCCACGTTCCCACGTCGGCAGGAGGACACAGGTGTCCCGAACACTCCGCACGCTGGCCGCGACCGCCGCGGTCGGCCTACTCGCGACCACCCTGGCGGTCGCCACCCAACCGGCGCAGGCCGATGAGCTGGTCACGCACCACGAGTTCCAGGCCAACTGCTCGGTCACCGCGCACCGGCCGGACGACCCGATCGTCTTCCCCGGGCTGCCCGGCGCGTCGCACATGCACACGTTCCTCGGCAACAACTCCACCAACGCCCACAGCACGAACAACTCGCTGAAGGCCGGGCAGACCAACTGCAGGACGCCCGACGACAAGTCGGCGTACTGGTTCCCGTCGCTCTACAACGGCGACCAGCTGATCGTGCCGGACTTCCCGCAGGTGATCTACTACAAGTCCGGCATCCTGAAGTACCAGGAGGTCCGGTCGTTCCCGGCCGGGATCCGGTTCGTGGTGGGCAGCCCCACGGCGACGCAGGACCAGTTCCGCACCGCGCCGGGCGCCGTGGAGGGCTGGGAGTGCGGCAACAGCGCCCACAACTGGGACTTCCCGTCCTACTGCCCGCCGGGGACCCAGCTCAACGTCCGCTACCAGGCCCCGAGCTGCTGGAACGGGCGCGACCTCGACTCGGCGGACCACAAGTCGCACATGGCGTACCCGGACCGGGCGACGCTCGTGTGCCCGTCCACGCACCCGGTGCCCGTGCCGATGCTGGAGTTCAAGATCGCGTTCCCGGTGTCGGGCGACATGTCGCGCGTGCGGCTGGCGAGCGGGCGCGGGTACACCTGGCACTACGACTTCATGAACGCGTGGGACGGCCCCACGTTGCAGGCGCTGGTCAGCCACTGCGTCAACGGCGGCCTCCAGTGCGACCCGCGCGGGTACGACCAGTACAAGCCGCACCGGGGCGCCGCCCTCGGGCCGGACTACCGGCTGCCGCGGTGACGACGATCCCGTCCACCCCGGGGCGCTTGCGGGCGCTCTGGGGTGCCGCCCTGCTGCTCCTGGCCGCGTGCGCGCAGGCGCCGGCTCCCGCTCCGGCAGCTTCACCGTTCAACGCCACCGACACCGCGTGGATCCAGCTGATGATCCCGATGAACGAGCAGCTGCTGCCCGCGCTCGCCCTCGCGCCGCCCGAGCTCGCGGCGTTCGCGGCGGAGGTGGAGCAGTCGCACGAGCGGGAGTTGGCTCAGCTCAAGCGGTTGCGCGAGCGCGCCGGGCTGTCGGACGACAACCCGCACGCCGGTCACCAGATGCCCGGCCTGGTGTCCGAGGCGGACCTGGCGGGCCTGCGCCTCGACCCGTCCGGCCTGCCCGCGAAGCTGCGCGAGCACCTGGAGCAGTCGGCGCTGCTCGCGCGCGGCGAGCAGGACAGCGGCGCGGACCAGGAGACCCGAGACTTGGCGGCGTCGATCGGCACGGCCCGCGCCGCGCAGACCGCGCGCTTGGCCGCGGTGGCGCCGTCGGCGGCGAGCCCACCCGGATCAAGCCGGTGAGACGCGCCCGAGGACGTGGTCGACCGCCTCGGGCAGGTCGGCCGGTCCCTCGACGGTGATGCCCGCGCCGCCCAGCTCGCGCAGCGGCCGGATGTCGATGTCGTAGCGGTCGCCCACGCCCCACACGTGGCGGGCGTCGACGCCGAACCGCTCCAGCACCACGCGGAACGCGGCGGGGTCGGGCTTCGGCCTGCCACCCACGTCGTCCGCGCTCACCACACCGGTGAACCCGGCCACGCCGATTCCGATCCGGTCGAGGATCGCCTCCGCCGCACCGGTGGTGTTGTTGGTGAGCAACGCGATGGGCACCACCGCGCGCAGCCGCTCCAGCTCGCGCACCACCAGCTCGTCGGGCCGCACGCCGTCCACGATCGACAGGTGCGCGTCGCGGTACTCGCGCCACTCGTCCACGTCGAACCCGTTGGCGAGCACGAACGAGGTGGTCGACGTGCGCGACCACTCGGTCCGCATCAGCTCGCGCAGCTCCGCCACCTTGCGGGCGGCGTGGTCGGGCGTCGCGCCACGCAGTTCCACGAACATCGCGCCGATGACGTCCAGGACCAGCCCGGTGTACAGCTCGCGCGGGTAGAGCGTCCCGTCGAGGTCGAAGACGACCAGACGCGGCGCCGATCCGTTGTCGACCACCTCGACCACCGGCCGAGCATAGCCATCCGCCGTGCCGGTGGCGGGGGAGCGGGTGTTCGGCGCAGTGGGTTCGACTGCCCGGAGAGCGGGAACCGGCGTTCGGCGCAGGGTGTTCGGCCACCGCGCCGATCAGGTGCGCCGCAGTCCCGCGACACCGCGCAACGTTGGGCAACACCGGAGAAACCCGACGCCTCCCGGCCGGGCGGACTCGCGCGTAGTTTCGGAATCATGAGTGCTGCGGAACGCGGACGGGTGCGGGTGGAGACCGGGACCAAGCGGGTCCGGGCCTTCCTCGCGGGCGAACTGGTCGTGGACACCACGCGGCCGGTGTTGGTGTGGGAGATGCCCTACTACCCCACGTACTACTTCCCGGCGGAGGACGTCCGGGCGGACCTGGTGGCGACGGGCGAGGTGAAGCGGTCGCCCAGCAGGGGCAACGGCCGGCTGTTCGACGTGAAGACCGGCTCGGCCTCGGCGGCGGGCGCGGGGCTGCGGTACCCGGACTCGCCGCTGGAGGCGCTGCGCGGCCTGGTCCGGCTGGACTGGGACGCGATGGACGAGTGGTTCGAGGAGGACGAGCCGGTCTACGCCCACCCGCGCGACCCCTACACCAGGGTCGACGCGTTGCAGAGCAGCAGGCACGTCCGGGTCGAGGTCGGCGGCGTCGAGGTCGCGAACTCGCACCGCCCGGTGATCCTGTTCGAGACCGGGCTGCCCGCCCGCTACTACCTGCCGATGACCGACGTCCGGCTGGACCTCCTGCGGTCCACCGACCTGAGCACGAGCTGCCCGTACAAGGGCACCGCGGAGTACTGGTCGGTGGTGGTCGGCGACCAGACGCACGAGAACGTCGTCTGGGGCTACCGCAACCCGCTGCCGGAGAGCAGGCCGCTCGCGGGTCTGGTCGCGTTCTACAACGAGAAGGTCGACACTTATGTCGACGGCGTCCTGGAGGAGCGGCCCCGCACCCACTTCGCGTGACGCCGGCACGATTCCGGGGCGCCGCCCGGACGGCGGATGGTAGTGCCTGATCAAGACGGGAACGCTAGCGCCCATGGACGTCTTCCCCTCCACCCCGAGGGCACACCGGAACCCCGTGGTCGTCGCTCGGAAGATGGCTCTGCTCAAAGCGCCCCACCTGGCGAAGTTGACGGAGTTCGCGCAGCGCGTCGCCACCGAGCGCAAGGCCGACGTGCCGCTGTTCGACCCCGCGAGCGGCGGCGTGAACTCCAAGGTCCTGCTGCTGCTGGAGTCGCCCGGGCCCGCGTCGTCGGGCTCGGGCCTGAACTCGCCGGACAACGACGACCCGACCGCGGCCAACGTGTTCGCCGCGATGGCCGAGGCGGGCCTGTCCCGGCGGGTGAGCCTGAGCTGGAACGTGGTGCCCTGGTACCTGTCCGGCCGCGAGCCGTCGCCTGCCGACCTGCGCGCGGCGGTGCCGTACCTGGTGGAACTGCTGCGGATGCTGACCGCGCTCAAGGCGGTCGTGGTGCTGGGCAGGCCGGCGGGCACGGGATGGACGCTGTCCGGCCGCGGCCACAAGCTGAAGGTGTTCAACGCGCCCCACCCGTCGCCGCTGTCCATCAACCGCGACCGGGCGGGCCGGTGGCCGCAGCTCGTCGACGCCTGTCGGCAGGCGGCCAAGGCGGCCGAGTGAGCGCCCGGGAGCTCAGGCCCGACCGACCGCCCGGCCGATCCGGTCGTGCAGCTCGCCCAGGTGCCGGACGAGCTCGGGCGGCTCGTGCACCTCGAACTCGCAGCCCAGCTGCACCAGGTGGAACGCGAGGTACTCCACCGTGTCGGTGAAGTCGCTGATCACGCACGTCCGCTCGTCGACGACCTCGACGCCCGCGCCGGGGAACCTGGCCCGCACGTCGCGGGCGGGCAGGTGCACGGTCGCCACGGCGGTGTAGGTCGGGGCACGGCTGAGCATGTGCTCCGCCAGGTAGGCGGCCGGGTCGTCGGAGGGCAGCGCGCGCGGCGCGAACCGCGCCCCGGTGGGGGACAACGCGGTCATCCGGTCGACCCGGAAGAACCGCCAGTCGTCGCGCTCCGGGTCGAACGCCACCAGGTACCAGCGCCGCCCGGACGGCACCAGGTGCAGCGGCTCGACGTGCCGCCTGCTCTCCGCGCCGTCCGCCGCCGAGTACCGGAACCGCAGCCGTTCCCGGTTCGCGATGGCGGACGCCAGCACGGTCAGGTGCTCGGGGTCCACGGTCACCCCGTCGGCGCCGAGCACCACCGGCACCGTGGCCGCGCCCAACGCGGCCACCCGCCGCCGCAACCGTGACGGCAACACCTGCTCCAGCTTCGCCATCGCCCGCAGCGACGCCTCCTCGATGCCCGCCACGGTCTGCCGCGCCGCCGTCCGCAAGCCGACCGCGATCGCCACGGCCTCCTCGTCGTCCAGCAGCAGCGGCGGCATGGCCGTGCCCGCGACCAGCCGGTAACCGCCCTCGGCGCCCATCGACGCCTCGACCGGGTACCCGAGCTCGCGCAGCCGGTCGACGTCGCGGCGGATCGTGCGCGGGCTGACCTCCAGCCGCCGCGCCAGCTCGCTGCCCGGCCACTCGCGGGGCATCTGGAGCAGGGACAACAGGGAGAGCAGCCGGCCCGCGGTGTCGGTCACCCGACCAAGGATGCCCGACGAGTAGGACAGGTCCCGACCTCGACCGGGCCGCCGGCCGCGGAGCAGCGGCGGTCAGGCGCCGAAGATGTCCGTCAACTCCGCCGGCGCGACTTCTTCGAGCTGGGCGTACGTGCACGACTCGGGCGTGCGGTCGGGGCGGAAGCGGACCAGCCTGCTCGTGTGCCGGAACCGCCGTGCCTGGAGGTGCTCGTAGCGCACCTCGGCGACCAGCTCCGGCCGCAGCGGCTCCCAGGTCAGCGTCTTGGTCGGGTTCCACCGGCTCTGCGCGCCGGGCGTGGCGGCGTCGATCGAGGCCCACTCCGCCCACGGGTGGTCGGCGAGCGCGTCCTCCCGGTACGGCGCCAACTCCTCCAGCAGCTCACGGCGGCGCGCGGCGGTGAAGCTGCTGGCCACGCCGACGTGGTGCAGCGAGCCCGCGTCGTCGAACAGGCCGAGCAGCAGCGAGCCGACCCCGACCCCGTCCTTGTGCGGCCGGAACCCGGCCACCACGCAGTCGGCCGTCCGCTCGTGCTTGACCTTCCACATCACCCGCTTGTCCTGCTCGTACGGCAGGTCGGTCCGCTTGGCCACCACGCCGTCGAACCCCGCGCCCTCGAACCGGGTGAACCAGTCCTCGGCCTGGTCCGGATCGTCCGTCGCGGGCGTCAGGTACAGCCCCGGCACGTCCCGCAGCACGCCCTCCAGCAGCCGCCTGCGTTCCGCGAACGGCGTCTGGGTCAGGTCACGGTCCTCCAGCGCGAGCAGGTCGAACGCGACGAACCCGGCGGGCGTGTCGACGGCCAGCTTGCGCACCCTCGACGCGGCCGGGTGCAGCCGCAGTTGCAGCAGGTCGAAGCTCAACCCCGCGGGCGTGACGATGACGATCTCGCCGTCCACCACGCACCGCGGCGGCAGCCCGGCCAGCAGCACCTCGACCACCTCGGGGAAGTACCTCGTCAACGGCCGGTCGTTGCGGGAGCCGAGCTCCAGCTCGTCGCCGTCGCGGAACACGACGCACCGGAACCCGTCCCACTTCGGCTCGAAGACGAGCCCGGGCTCGCGCGGCACCGAGTGCACGGCCTTGGCGAGCATCGGTCGCACCGGGGGCATCACGGGGAGGTCCACGCGCCCGAGCGTAATTCGGAGCAGGGGAATTCACCGTGGATCGGAATTGAGGGCGGAAGTCGTCCGCATTGCCTCCTAGGGTTGGTCTCACCACTGAGGCGGAAGGCAGAACCACACCATGAACACCACCCTCTCGACCGAGCTCACCGACCTGCTGTCGAGCCTGGACCGGCACCGCGGGTTCCTCCGCGTCACGGTGCGCGGGCTGAGCGACGAGCAGGCGCGGGAGACGCCCACGGCGAGCGCGCTCTCCCTCGGTGGCCTGATCAAGCACGTCCGCGCCATGGAAGAGGGCTGGATGCGCTTCGCGGTCGGCGGCGCGGAGCTGATGGAGAGCGAGCCGGCGGATTGGGAGAACGGCTTCCGCATGCTGGCGGACGAGACGCTGGCGGGGCTGCTCGCGGACTACGAGGAGACGGCGGCGAAGACCGAGCGGCTGCTCTCGGAGCTGGACTTGAACAGCGCGCACCCGCTGCCGGTGGCACCGTGGTTCGAGCCGGGCGTCTCGTGGTCCGTCCGCCGCGTGGTGCTGCACCTGATCGCCGAGACGTCCCAGCACGCCGGCCACGCCGACATCATCCGCGAGACCCTCGACGGCCAGAAGACGATGGGCTGACCCCGGCGCGTGACGGGTCGGGTCACGTGTCGATCCGGGGCGTCCTCGTTCGACGCACGAGCAGCACCCGCACGAGACACCCGGAGGACACCATGACGCCCGACCCGACCACCGCGCCGCCCGGCCGCCCGCCCGTCGTCGACCTGGCCACCTGGCAGGCCGCCCGTGACGAGCTCCTGGTCCGCGAGAAGGCGCACACCCGCGAGGGCGACGCCCTCGCCGCCGCCCGCCGCCGGCTGCCGATGGTGGAGTTCGACCCCGCGGTCGAGCTCGTCGGACCCGACGGCCCGGTCCCGTTCCTGGACCTGTTCGAGGGCCGCGACGAGCTCGTGGTCTACAAGCACATGTGGTACGACGGCGCGCCGCACCAGGGGCAGTGCGAGGGCTGCACCACCACGGCCTGGCACCTGAAGGACGCCGTCTACCTCAACGCCCGCGGTGTCTCGTTCGCCGTCCTGACCACGGGCCGTTGGGACGAGGTGGCCTCCTACGTCGAGTTCATGGGCTACACCCAGCCCTGGTACTCGGTGCGCGACCTGGCCGCGCCGCTCGGCGACAGCATGGGGCATATCACCTGCTTCCTGCGCGACGGCGACCGCGCGTTCCTCACCTACGCCACGACCGGGCGCGGCAACGAGCGGGTCAACGGGTCCCTGGGCCTGCTCGACCTGACGCCGTACGGCCGTGGCGAGGCGTGGGAGGACAACCCCGACGGGTGGCCGGCGGGTCGGGACGCGTGCTGGTCCTGGCGCGCGGACTCGGACGGGAACGCCACCTGGGGCCCGACGAGCCGCCCCGTGCCGCAGTGGACCCGCCCCGGCGCGCTCCCGGTCGACACCCTCGGCCGGGAGCGTCACCACCACTGAAAGACGGCGATCAGTAGCGGCAGAAGCGGCGGATCTGGTCGGCGTGCGAGGGGTAGAGCGGCGCGAGGGTGTCGGCCTCGCCGAAGCTGACCACGTCATCGGTGTAGGGCGGCACCACGACCGTGCCCACGATCGACCAGTCGCCGTCAGGCTCGGCGGCCTGCCACACCCCGGCGGGCACGACCACCTGCGGTCGCTCGCCCGCGGCGAGGTCCGGGCCCAGCACCGGCGTGGTCACCGTGCCGTCCGGGTGCAGCAGGAGCATCCGCAGCGCCGCGCCGCGGTGGTAGGAGTAGATCTCCAAGTGGTCCAGCCGGTGCATGCCGGAGAACTCGCCCTCCCGCAGCATGTAGTAGATCGCGGACGCCTCGGGCGACCGCCACGACTGCGCCCACCACCCTCCCTCGACCGATAACTCGACCATCCCCAGCGTCTTGATGACGTCCTCAGTGCTCATGTCAGCTCCGCCTCCACCGATCCGTGCACTACGACCATTCCCTTGCCGAGCCGCTTCGCCGTGTACATCGCCGCGTCCGCCGTGCCGAGCAGGTCGTCGGCGGTCAACGTCGGGTCGAACGCCTCGCGGTGCGAGATCCCGATCGACGCGCGGATCACGTGCGAGCCGTTCGCCGTGCGGTGCGGCTCGTCCAGCGCGCCGAGCACCCGCCGCCCGATCTCCTCCGGCGGCTGCGGGTAGCCGTCGACCAGCACGCCGAATTCGTCACCGCCCAGCCGCGCCACCACGTCCTGCGACCGCACGCACGCCTGCAACCGCGAGGCCACGATCCGCAGCACCGCGTCACCCTCGGCGTGGCCGAAGTTGTCGTTGACGTCCTTGAACCCGTCCACGTCGATGAACAGCACCACCACCGGCGACGTCCCGGCCAGCGCCGCGTCCAGCCGTTCCCGGAACAGCGCGCGGTTGGGCACCCCGGTCAACGGGTCGTGGTAGGCCTGGTGCCGCAGCCGCTCCCGGCTCTCCCGCAGCTGCTCCAGCAGCTTCACGTTGTCGATCAGCGTCAGCAGCTGCCGCGCGATCACCAGCAGCACCACGCCGAGCCCGACGTAGATCTCCAGCGGGTTGAGCCGCACGCCGGTCGCCGTGCCGACCACGATGAACAGGCCCGTGACCAGCATCGGCAGGTACGGCACCAGCAGGTGCAGCAGCTCGCCCGCGCGCAGCCTGGCCGCGCCGACCCGCTCCCGCGCGGCGTTGCTCGGCGCGATGGAGCTGAGGAAGAACAACGCGGGGCACACCATGAACCCGATGTCGGCGGCCGTCGGGATGGCGGTGGCGCCCTTGCTCACCAGGTACGCGAACATCCAGCCCGACGCCGACTGCGCCAAGCCCGCCAACGCGATGAACAGCACCGGCAGCTGCCGCACCGAGCGGTGCGTCCACGACGACACCAGCAGCACGACCAGCATCACCAGGTAGGCGGCCGGGTGCGCCACGACGGTCGCGAAACCGGGGCCGGAGGTGGCCCAGGCGCGGACCATCGACTCCAGCAGCGACACCCAGGTGAGCACGAACAGCGAGCCGACCACGATCAGCCCGTCCAGCGCGACGACCAGCTTGCTGCGGTGGCCGGGCAGCTTGCCCGACCCGCCGTGCGCCAGCACCAGGATCGCGCACAGCGTCAGCCCGGGCACGAGCATGAACCCGATCGGCGCCAGCGTGGACGAGGGCAGCGACACCCCGAGGAACACCTGGCCCCAGATCCACACGGCCAGCCCGATGGCCAGGCTCGCCATCGCGGCGACCATCCACAGCCGCCAGCGCCGGGCCACGCCCTGCCGTGCCCGCGCGGCCCGCCAGTACGACACCATCGCGGCGACCGAGGCGAGCAACTGGGTGAACTTGTCGATCGCGACGGACGTCGGCCGGTCGAGCACCCCGGAGACCACGAGGCTGACGGCGCAGACGACCAGGGCGCAGACGGCGACGGCGACGACGCCGAACCGCCTCAGGGTCATGCCACCCCGCTCATGCCGCCACTGGAGTCGATCAGTTGACCGAGCCACTGTAATGACCTCGTGACGCTGTGTCGATCGGGGGGTACCTGTTCGTCACCGTGCGCGTGTCACCGGGCGGTCCGCGGTGATCACCCTCTAAGGTTTCGAACTGGTGTTCGTCGGCGGTTGAGGGGACCAGCGTGCGCGTGTTCGGAGTCGACCCCGGCTTGACCCGGTGCGGGTTCGGGGTGGTCGACGGCGGTCCCGGCCGGGCGGTGCGGCCGATCGCCGTGGACGTCGTGCGCACGCCGGCGGACGAGGACCTGGCGTTGCGGCTGCTCCAGCTCTCCGACGCGGTCGAGCAGTGGCTGGACCGCTACCAGCCGCAGGTGGTGGCCATCGAGCGGGTGTTCAGCCAGCACAACGTGCGCACCGCGATGGGCACGGCGCAGGCGGGTGGCGTGGTGGCGCTGTCGGCGGCCCGCCGCGGCCTGCCGGTCGTGTTCCACACGCCGAGCGAGGTCAAGGCCGCCGTCACCGGGTCGGGCCGGGCGGACAAGGCGCAGGTCACCGCCATGGTCACCAAGCTGCTCGGCCTCAAGACCGCGCCGAAGCCCGCCGACGCCGCCGACGCGCTCGCGCTGGCCATCTGCCACCTGTGGCGCGCGCCCATGCGGTCGCGCCTGGAGGAGGCGCAGGCGAGGGCGGCTGAGATCGCCCGGACGCACCGCGCGAAACTGGCACAGGCGGGTGCGCGGGCATCGGCCGCATCGACCAAGGCCACACCGATCGACAAGCGGGAAGCAGGTAAGGGTCAGTGATCTCGTCACTGCGCGGGCAGGTGCTGTCCATCGGGCTCGACCACGTCGTCGTCGAGGTCGGCGGCGTCGGCTACGCCGTGCAGGCCACCCCCGCCACGCTCGCCACGCTGCGCCGCGGCGAGGAGACCCAGCTGGCCACCGCGCTGGTGGTGCGCGAGGACTCGCTGACCCTCTTCGGCTTCGCCGACGCCGACGCCCGCGAGCTGTTCGGCCTCCTGCAGACCGTGTCCGGGATAGGGCCGAGGCTGGCGTTGGCGACCCTGGCCGTGCTGGAGCCGGACAAGCTGCGCGCCGCCCTCTCCGAGGGCAACATCACCGTGCTCACCCAGGTGCCCGGCATCGGCCGCAAGGGCGCCGAGCGCCTGATCATCGAGCTGCGCGACAAGGTCGGCCGGCTCGAACCCGCGCCGAGCGCCACCGGTGACGCCGGCCAGGTCCGCGCGCAGGTCACCGAGGCGCTGCTGGGCCTCGGCTTCCCGGCCAAGCAGGCCGAGCAGGCCGTCGACGCCGTGCTGGCCGCCGACGGCGCGCTCGGCACGTCCGAAGTCCTCCGCCACTCCCTGGCCGCCCTGGGCCGCAAGCGATGAACCACGACGAGGACGACACCCTCAACCCGCTGCCCGACCCCGCCGAGCGGGACCTCGAGACCACCCTGCGGCCGAAGGACCTGCACGAGTTCGTCGGCCAGCCGAAGGTCCGCGAACAGCTCGAACTCGTCCTCCAGGGCGCGATGCAGCGCGGCGCGCCGCCCGACCACGTGCTGCTGTCCGGTCCTCCCGGCCTGGGCAAGACCAGCCTCGCCATGATCATCGCGGCCGAGCTGGGCGCGTCGCTGCGCATCACCTCCGGCCCCGCCCTCGAACGCGCGGGCGACCTGGCGGCGATGCTGTCGAACCTGGTCGAGGGCGACGTGCTGTTCATCGACGAGATCCACCGGATGGCCAGGCCCGCCGAGGAGATGCTGTACCTGGCGATGGAGGACTTCCGGGTCGACGTCGTCGTCGGCAAGGGCCCCGGCGCGACCAGCATCCCGCTCGACATCGCCCCGTTCACCCTGGTCGGGGCCACCACCCGGTCCGGCGCGCTGACCGGGCCGCTGCGCGACCGGTTCGGCTTCACCGGGCACATGGAGTTCTACAGCCCCGAGGAGCTGGAGCTGATCATCCGCCGGTCCGCCCGGATCCTCGGCGTCGACCTGCGCGACGACGGCGGCCGGGAGATCGCGGGCCGGTCCCGCGGCACGCCCCGCATCGCGAACCGACTGCTCCGGCGGGTTCGGGACTACGCAGAGGTGCGCGCGGACGGCGCGGTGACCCTGGAGGTCGCCCGTGACGCCCTGAAGGTCTACGACGTGGACGAACTGGGCCTGGACCGGTTGGACCGGGCGGTCCTGGGCGCGCTGGTCCGTTCGTTCGGCGGCGGTCCGGTCGGCGTCTCCACGCTGGCCGTCGCGGTGGGTGAGGAGCCCACCACGGTCGAGGAGGTCTGCGAGCCGTACCTGGTCCGGGCCGGGATGCTGGCGCGCACGCCCCGTGGTCGGGTCGCCACCGCCACGGCATGGCTGCACCTGGGCCTGCAGCCGCCGCCGCGGGCGCCGGGCGAGGCCACCCGATCCCTGTTCGACGACGCCACCGAGTGATCGGTATTGCTCACCTGGCACAATCGGCGAAGGCACCCCAGAAATTCGGACGTACCGGGCGCTGTTCGCGTCTGCCCCGTCCGGTTGATCGGAGAATGATGGACCTGTCCTCCTTGATGTTCCCGCTGCTGCTCGTGCTGCTCGCGGTGCCGCTGTTCCTCAGCGCCCGCAAGCAGAAGCGGGCCGTCGCCGAACAGCAGGCGCTGCTGAACTCGCTGGAGCCGGGTGACCGGGTCATGACCACCTCCGGGCTGTACGCGACGGTGGCCGGCGTGGACGACGACGACAACACGATCGAACTCGAGATCGCCGACGGTGTCGTCACCACTTGGCTGCGCCAGGCCATTCGCGAGAAGGTTGTCGTGGACACCGAGACCGACGCGGTCGTGGACGACGTCGAGGATGTCGACGACGTCGTGGACGAGACCGCGGACGTCGACCGCGCACAGCAGGAGAGCAAGAAGTAACCAGAAGTAGACCCGCAGTAACCAGCGGACCCCTCGCCTGGAGCCGGCAACTGTCAACGTGCCGACTCCAGGCAGTGACGCGCAGCTCACACCATCAGGGGTACGCTGCGGCCTCGCTGACCTTGTCAACTATCAGGAGACGGACGGACCGTGGCACCTCCGGCCGGGCAAATCCGCCCCGCGAAGTACCTGGGCGCATTTGTCCTCATCGTGGTCGCGCTGTACTCCCTGGTGTTCTTCACCGGGAACGGCAAGGCGACCCCCAAGCTCGGCATCGACCTCCAGGGTGGCACCCGTGTCACGTTGACCGCCCGGGCTCCTGATGGGAAGACGCCGTCGGAGGAGTCGCTCAACCAGGCGCGCACGCTCATCGAGACGCGCGTCAACGGTCTGGGCGTGGCCGGTCCCGAGGTCATCCGCGACGGCACCAACCTGGTGATCACGGTCCCCGGCTCCGACAGCGAGGGCGCGAAGCGCCTCGGTCAGACGGCGAAGCTCAACTTCCGCAAGGTCATCGGCTCGCCGGTGCCCAACGCGCCGGAGCCCGAGCCGACCCAGAGCGCGCCGCCGTCCACGTCCGGCTCGGCCGCGCCGACCGAGAGCGCGGGCAAGGAGCCGACCGAGACCGCGAACTCCGTCGCGCCGACGACCGCGCAGGGCCGCCCGGCCCCGGCGTTCGAGGGCCAGCCGACCACCACGACCCCGCCGGCCGACGCCACGACGCCGCCCGCGGACCCGAACGCGCCCGCCGGCGAGCAGCCGCCCGCCGAGTCGCAGGTCGACTGCCGCGCGGTCTTCCAGGGCCAGTACTCCGACGACCCGACCAGGGCCATCGAGGAGTCCCGCACCTGCCGGCAGGACCCGCAGCTGACCACGCTGGACGCGCAGACCGTGTCCCAGGCGCTCGCCGCGTTCACCTGCCCCACGGTCGACCCGCTGATCGGCAACGACGACCCGGCGCTGCCGCTGCTGACCTGCGACCAGGACCGCACCGAGAAGTACGTGCTGGCCCCGGTCACCCCGCCGACCGACGGCAGCGTCAAGGACGACGACTTCACCCTGTACTCGCGCCTGAGCGGCGAGGACGTCGACAACGCGGTGTCCGGCACCGACCCGCAGGGCGCGGGCTTCGTCGTCGACCTCACCTTCAAGGGCGAGGGCGGCGAGAAGTGGGGCAAGTTCACCTCGGCGAACGTCTCGCAGCAGGTCGCCGTCGTGCTGGACACGCAGGTCGTGTCCGCGCCGAACATCAACGAGCCCATCCTCGGCGGCTCGACGCAGATCAGCGGCAAGTTCAGCCAGGCGGAGGCGAACAGCCTCGCCAACGTGCTGAAGTACGGCTCGCTGCCGCTGTCGTTCGAGGCCTCCGAGGCCGAGACGGTGTCCGCGACGCTGGGCCTCGCCTCGCTGGAGGCCGGCCTGATCGCGGGTGGAATCGGCCTCGCGCTGGTGTTCGTCTACTGCTTGTTCTACTACCGCCTGCTCGGCGTGCTGACCATCCTGTCGCTCGCCCTGTCGGGTGTGGTCGTCTACGCGGTGCTGGTGCTGCTCGGCCGCTGGATCGGGTTCACCCTCGACCTCGCGGGCATCGCCGGTTTCATCGTGTCGATCGGTATCACCGCGGACTCGTTCGTGGTGTTCTTCGAACGGTTGAAGGACGAGATGCGGGAGGGCCGGTCGTTCCGGTCCGCGGTGCCGCGCGCGTGGGTCCGCTCCCGTCGCACGATCCTGTCCGCGGACATGGTCAGCTTCCTCGCCGCGGCCATCCTGTACGTGCTCGCCGTCGGCCAGGTGAAGGGCTTCGCGTTCACCCTGGGCATGTCGACCGTCCTCGACCTGGTCGTGGTCTTCCTGGTCACGCACCCGCTGGTCAGCATGATCTCCAAGTCGAAGCGCCTGTCCAACCCGAAGCTCTCGGGTCTCGGCGGCGCCGTCCAGGCCGCCGTCGACGACCGCGCGCCGTCGGGTGCGAAGAGCACCGCTGTGAAGGAGGTCTGACGTGACCGAGACGAAGAAGCGCAACGTTTTCCAGCGGCTCTACGTCGGCAACGGCGCGTTCGACATCGTCGGCAAGCGCAAGCGCTGGTACGTGATTTTCGGCGTCATCCTGCTGATCTGCATCCTGTCGATCGTGTTCAAGGGCTTCAACCGGGGCATCGACTTCACCGGCGGCACGCGCGTCCAGATGCCCGCGAGCAGCTCCTCCGGCACGATCGGCGTCGAGGCGGCCAAGGAGTCGTTCGAGAAGGCCCTCGGCAAGGAGCCTGCCGCCACGCAGACCGTGGGCACCGGCGACTCGGCGACCATCCAGATCCGGTCGGAGACGCTCAACGCCGACCAGGTGTTGAAGCTCAAGACCACGCTGAACGAGGACCTGAAGCCCAACGGCGGCGTGGACGCCATCAGCGACAGCGCCGTGTCCGCCTCGTGGGGCGGTGAGATCACCAGCCAGGCGCTGATCGCGCTGCTCGTGTTCTTCGTCGCGGTGATGATCTTCCTGGCGCTGTACTTCGAGCTGTCGATGGCGATCGCCGCGCTCGTCGCGGTGCTGCACGACGTGCTGATCACGGCCGGCGTGTACTCGATCGTCGGCTTCGAGGTCTCGCCGGCGACGGTCATCGGCCTGCTCACCATCCTCGGTTTCTCGCTGTACGACACGGTGGTGGTGTTCGACAAGGTCCGGGAGAACACCCGAGGCCTGCTCGGCCTCACCCGCCGCACGTTCGCCGAGGCCGCGAACCTGGCGGTCAACCAGACCCTGATGCGCTCGATCAACACCTCGTTGATCGCGGTGCTGCCGGTGCTGGGCCTGCTGGCGATCGGCGTCGGCCTGCTCGGCGTCGGCACGCTGAAGGACCTGGCGCTGGTGCAGCTCACCGGCATCGTGATCGGCGCGCTGTCGTCCATCTACATCGCGACCCCGATCGCGGTGGACCTGAAGATGCGCGACGCCCGGTACAAGGCGCAGGCCGCCCGGGTGCAGGCGCGTCGGGACAACCTGGCCCGCCGGGCCGCCGCGACCGGCGAGGCGACCGGCGAGGTCGTCAGCGGTGGCGACATCGTGGAGTCGACCGACGACGAGTCGCTGCAGGCCGAGTTGCGCAAGGAGAAAGCGATGGCGGCCGCGGCGGGCGTGCCCGCTCGGACCGGCAAGGCGAGCGACGCGCGGCGCCGCCCGACGGGCAAGAAGCACCGTTGAAGCTCGACCGCGCCCTAGGGCTGCTGCGTGAGGTCCCGGACTTCCCCCTGCCGGGGGTCGTCTTCCGGGACCTCACGCCGGTCCTCGCCGACCCGGACGCGCTGCGCGCCGTGGTCGACGCCCTTCAGGACAAGATCCACCCGGACACCCAGGTGGTGGCCGCGATCGAGTCGCGCGGCTTCCTGCTGGGCGCCGCGCTGGGGTACGGCTGGCACTACGGCGTCGTGCCGCTGCGCAAGCCGGGCAAGCTGCCTTCGGTCGCGCACCGCGTGTCCTACGACCTCGAGTACGGGACGGCCACGCTGGAACTGCCGGCGGAGGCCATCGTGCCGGGGCAGCACGTCGTGGTGGTGGACGACGTGCTGGCGACCGGCGGCACCGCCGCGGCGGCGTGCGAGTTGGTGGAACGCGCCGGTGGCGTGGTCACCGGGATCTCGGTGGTGCTGGAGATCCCCGGCTTGGGCGGCCGTGAGCGGCTGGCCGGCCATGACGTCAACGCCCTGCTGACCGTGTGACCCCACCTCCTGCCCCCACGGCCTGACCCCCTTCGGGACTCAGGCCGCGATGACGGTGGGTGGTCGGTGGAGCAGGTTCTGGCGGGGGGAGTCGGGCCGGGTCGACGTGGCGGGGCGGGATGAACGCCGGCACCCCGCCGGTCATGGTGATCCTCCAGCGTGAGTGGTGGATCAGGCTGTGGTGGGTGCGGCACAGCAACACCATGTTGTCGAGGTCGGTGTCGCCGCCGTCGGCCCAGTGCTCGACGTGGTGCGCGTCGCACCGCTTGGGCGGCCGACCACAGCCCGGGAACGCGCACCCCCGGTCCCGCGCGTGCAGTGCCTTGCGCTGCGCCACGCTGACCGTTCGTTTCGTCCGCCCGAGGTCCAGCACCTCGGAGCCGGCGCCCAGCACCACCGGGATGACCTTGGCGTCGCAGGCGATCCGGCGCGCCGCGCGGCACTGAGGTAGTGGCCGCCGTCGAGCACCGCGTGTCCGACGCCCCGTCGCAGCGTCTCGAAGTCGAGCGTGACGCTGATGTGCGGGCGTTCCCCGGCCTCGGAGGGCAGGTGAGTCGACCGCGAGGCCGGTGAGACCAGGTCGCCGAACGCCTCGCCCCACCGGAGCGCCCGGTCCTGCGGGCCGTCCGGACGAGGCTGGGCGAGTGGTTCGAGCATGGCGGTGAACCGGGCCCCGGTCTCTGCGGACAGTTCACCCCAGAACTCGATCCGGCCACCCGGCAGGTCGCGCACGTGCAGCACGTCGGCGGGTTCGGCGACGGGCTCCTCCCACTCGTCGGCCGCGTCCTGCTCCATCCGGTCCCGGATCCGGTCGGCCGGCCGGCGCACCGCCTGCGGCTCCACGGACCGGGCGGCCTCGACCAGGATCGCCTCCGACGAGTCGGGCAGCTTCAGCGGGGTGATCGCCCGCGTCAACTACCGCAGATGACCGTCCGACAGTTCCTGCTCCGCCAACGCCGCACCGATCTCGGGGTGCGACGGAGGCAACGGCTGCCCGGTCGGGGTGATCGAGGGCAGGAACAACGCGACCTGCGCGACCCACTGCTTGATCTCGGCCGGGTTCGCCCGTGCCAGGCGACGGAAGGCGTCCAGGTCATAGCCGCACCGCAGCACTTCGGCCGGCAGTTCCAACCGCCGCCGGTGCAACGCCCGCATCGACGCCTCGACCGAGGCGACGGCGGCGAAGAGGCCGTCCTCGGTGAGCAGCGCGGGCGATGTGTCCATGACTAGATGACATTCGAACGAGCATTCGGCCGGCATCACTCGATCAAGTGAAACCGTTGCAGCATAACGACTTTCGCCTACCAGGGGATGACGCCCAAGTCGCCGATCGCGAACCGGCTCACCGCGTTCTTCGGCGATCGCGGTGTCGGTGTCGTACTCGGCGTAGAGCTCGTCGGCTCGGGTGAACTTCGCGACCGCGTTGTCGCACTCGAAGTGCAGCTCGACCAGCTGGACGAGGCACCCGGTGACGGCGTCGGTCATCCCGCGCGCCCGGAAGGTGCTCGCCAAGAGGTCCAGGGCGAACACGTGGTGGGCGAGCCGGTCCTCGGTCGCCGACTCCGGGGACAGGTCCCGCCGCAACTCGACCGCTCGCGTGGCCATCGTGGTGGCGGCCTGGAACAGGCCCATGCGCGCGTAGACCTGCGCGGCCACCTCCGGCGGCACGGCGGCCGACTCCGACGAGGGGTGGCGCGCGGCGAGGTCGAGGGTCGCCCGGTGCACCTCCAGCGTGGCCGCCAAGCCGTACGTGTGGGGACTGGCAGCGGAGGCGTACGGCCGCTTGGTCTACCTCTCGGTCATGGCTGCGACCATATCGTTTGCGGATAGCAAATTTGCGGTAAGCAATCGGGTTAACTGTGCGTGCAAGTCGGTTACGCACAGTGGCTAAGGTGATCGCCATGGCGGTAGGAACCACACGTGCCAAGCGCAGGCTCGGTCGACACGTCAAACCGATCGTGGAACGGGCCGGGCTCAAGCCGGCCGAGGTCGCGGACCTGGTCAAGACGTCGAAGGACACGGTCAACCGACTGCTGTCCGGCGACCACCTGCCGCGCTACCCGACGTTCCTGGCGATCATGATGGTCCTCAAGGCGACCGATGAGGAGCTGGGTGAGGGCACGGCGCTCTGGGAACGCGCGAACGTGGACGCGGTGGTGGTCGAGCACGCGTCCGCTCTGTCGCCGGGTTACCTCCGGTTCCGGATGGACGAGGGTGAGGCGGCCCAGGAGCGCTCACTCGATCCCTCCGTGATTCCGGGCATCCTCCAGGTCGGCGGCTACGCGGAGGAACTCGGCCGATGCGCTCCGGCCTTGACCGCGGGCAAGGGTTGGACCGCGCAGGCGGCTGCCGAGCGACGTGATCGGCAAGGGCTGCTCTCCCGTCCGGTCAACCCGCTCCACCTGCACGCGCTGATCGACGAGGCGGCGCTGCACCGCGTGGTCGGCAGCCGTGAGCTGATGGTCGAGCAGTTGACGCACCTGCTCGCGGTCGCCGAGCACGACCACGTCACCCTCCAGGTCATCCCCTTCGAGACCGGCGCTTATGGTCCCCAGTTCGGCGCGTTGACCCTGCTCGACTACCCGGAACCCGAGGAGCCGCTCTCGGTCTTCGTGGAGGGCCACAGCGGGATCAAGGTCGTGGAGAATGAACGGGTGGTGAGCAAGCTGGCCGCGGCCTGGGACGACGTGGCCCGGCGGGCGCTCGATCCGAGGCAGTCCGCGAAGCGCATCCGGGAAGTGAGGGGTACCAGGTATGCCTGACCAGCAGGGACAGTGGCGCAAGTCGACCTACAGCTCGAGTCAGCCGGACTGCGTGGAGCTGTCGGTCACGGCGGACGCGACCGCGGTCCGGGACAGCAAGCAGCCGGAAGCGGGGCAGTTGAGGTTCCCCCGGACGAGCTTCTCGGCGTTCCTGGCCGGTCTCAAGGGTGACTGGCGGACGGGTTCAGGCTGGTGAAACCCGACCGGTCGCGCTGATTGACAGGTGCTGCTCGTCGTGTGAACTGCACCGCTCATCGGCTCGCCGCCGGGGTGAGGCCCGCAACGGAGTTATCCTCGGTTCCTAGACCCGAGGAGCGTGGTTGAGCCAGGACACCGAACCCGCGCAGACGTCGCAGCCCGTGCCCGCACGGCCTCCGTCGGCGACGAGGCGCGTGCGCGCGCGGCTGGCACGTCGGATCACCGCCCAGCGCGCCGCGCCGGTCAAGCAGGTGCTCGAACCGCTGGCCGCCGTCCACCGCGACCTGCACCCGAAGGCCGACCTGGCGCTGCTCCAGCACGCCTACGACGTGGCGGAGGAGAAGCACCGCCCGCAGCGGCGCAAGTCCGGCGACCCCTACATCACGCACCCGCTCGCCGTGGCGACGATCCTGGCCGAGCTGGGCATGGACACCACCACGCTGGTCGCCGCCCTCCTGCACGACACGGTGGAGGACACCGACTACTCGCTGGACCAGCTCCGGGTCGACTTCGGCACCGAGGTGTCGCTCCTCGTGGACGGCGTCACCAAGCTCGACAAGGTCAAGCTCGGCGCGGCGGCCGAGGCGGAGACCATCCGCAAGATGGTCATCGCCATGGCCAAGGACCCCCGGGTGCTGGTGATCAAGCTCGCCGACCGGCTGCACAACATGCGCACCATGCGGTTCCTCCCGCCGGAGAAGCAGGCCCGCAAGGCGCGCGAGACGCTGGAGGTGCTCGCGCCGCTGGCGCACCGCCTCGGCATGGCGACGGTGAAGTGGGAGCTGGAGGACCTCGCGTTCGCGATCCTCCAGCCCAAGAAGTACGACGAGATAGTGCGCCTGGTGGCCAACCGCGCGCCGTCCCGGGACACCTACCTGGGCGGGGTGATCACGGAGCTGTCCCAGCAGATGGCGGCGGCCCAGATCACGGCCAAGGTCGAGGGCAGGCCCAAGCACTACTACTCGATCCACCAGAAGATGATCGTGCGCGGTCGGGACTTCGACGACATCCACGACCTGGTGGGCGTGCGCATCCAGGTGGACGAGGTCCGCGACTGCTACGCGGCGATGGGGGTCGTGCACGCGCTGTGGCAGCCGATGCCGGGCCGGTTCAAGGACTACATCGCGCAGCCCCGGTTCGGGGTGTACCAGTCGTTGCACACGACGGTCATCGGGCCGGACGGCAAGCCGCTGGAAGTGCAGATCCGCACCTACGACATGCACCGGACCGCCGAGTACGGCATCGCGGCGCACTGGCGGTACAAGGAGACGCGCGGCACGCACACCGGCAAGGGCGTCGAGGTCGACGAGATGGCCTGGATGCGCCAGCTGCTCGACTGGCAGCGCGAGGCCGCCGACCCCGGTGAGTTCCTGGAGTCGCTCCGGTTCGACCTGGCCGCGCGGGAGATCTTCGTCTTCACGCCGAAGGGCGACGTGGTGACGTTGCCGACCGGGTCCACGCCGGTCGACTTCGCGTACGCCGTGCACACCGAGGTGGGTCACCGGTGCATCGGCGCGCGGGTGAACGGCCGGCTCGTCGCGCTGGAGCGCAAGCTCGAGAACGGCGAGGTCATCGAGATCTTCACCTCGAAGGCGGAGGGCGCGGGCCCGTCCCGCGACTGGCTGTCGTTCGCGGCCTCGCCCAGGGCCAAGGCGAAGATCAAGCAGTGGTTCGCGAAGGAGCGCAAGGAAGAGGCCATCGAGGTCGGCAAGGACGCCATCGCGAAGGAGGTCCGACGCGTCGGGCTCCCGTTGCAGAGGCTGGTCTCGGCCGACTCGATGGGCGCGCTGTCGAAGGAGCTGCACTACCCCGACGTGTCGGCGCTGTACGCGGCCGTGGGGGAGGGCCACACCTCCGCGCGGCACGTCGTGCAGCGGCTGGTCGCGCAGCTCGGCGGTGTGGAGCACGCCGAGGAAGAGCTGGCGGAGCGGTCGACGCCGTCCACGGTCGCCCGGCGGCGGGTCACCGGGGACGCCGGTGTCGTCGTCAAGGACGCGGCCGACGTGTGGGTCAAGCTGGCGCGCTGCTGCACGCCCGTGCCGGGTGACGACATCCTCGGCTTCGTCACCCGCGGCGGCGGGGTGTCGGTGCACCGGACGGACTGCACCAACGCGGACGAGCTGCTCAGGACGCCCGAGCGGCTGCTGGACGTCGAGTGGGCGCCGTCGTCGTCCTCGGTGTTCCTGGTGGCGATCCAGGTGGAGGCGCTGGACCGGCACCGGCTGCTGTCGGACGTGACGAAGGTGCTGGCCGACGAGAAGGTCAACATCCTGTCGGCGTCGGTGACGACGTCGCGGGACCGGGTCGCGGTGTCGCGGTTCTCGTTCGAGATGGGCGACCCGAAGCACCTCGGTCACGTGCTGAAGGCGGTTCGCAGCGTGGAGGGCGTGTACGACGTGTACCGGGTGACGTCGGCGTCGTGACCGGCTGACCGCGCCTCCACGTCCGACGCGCCGCCCCCAGGCTGATCCGTCGTGCCTCGTCCCGCGCGGGAAGTCGATCCGGCTCGGCAGCGCCCGGGACGCGGGGAAGTTGTCGTCCCAGGTGTCCACGTGCCACGTCACCAGGTCCCCGACGTTGGCCGGCACCCCGCACACGTCGGCCCGGGATCCGTGGATCGTGTCCGCGTACCCGAGCACGGGGATGTGGTTCGCGTTGCTGAAGGGTGAAGAGATCGCACTAGGAGGCCCGGCGGCCGTCTCGGGCACCGGAGGCAGCCAGGGATCCTGGTGGCGTCAGTGAAACGTAAGGGGCCGGTGGGACCATCCGAGAGATCGGCTTGGCCGATGAGGAAGACGCAGGGGCCCGGCACTCCTCTCCCGAGTGCCGGGCCCCTGCGTGTTCTCCGCGGCTGTCGTCAGGCGACCGCGACCGACTCGAACTTGACTTCCTTGTTCGGCTTGCCGCCGCCGGGGCTCGGGTCGAACGAGCCGTCGTGGCCCGCGCGGGCGACCTCGTCGATGAGCTTCAGACCGGCCTCGTCGAGGCTGCCGAAGACGGTGTAGTCGGGCGACAGCTGCGCGTCGCCGTAGACGATGAAGAACTGGCTGCCGTTCGTGCCCTTCTGCGTCGCTTGGTCGAGGCCGGCGTTCGCCATGGCCAGGTAGCCGCGGCCGTAGGTCAGCTCGGGCCACGTCTCGTTGTCGAACGTGTAGCCCGGGCCGCCGGTGCCGGTGCCCGTCGGGTCGCCGCACTGCAGCATCTGGAGGCCCTCGGTGCCGATGCGGTGGCACGTGCTGCCGTCGTAGTAGCCCTGCTTGACCAGGCTGACGAAGCTGTTCACGGCGCACGGCGCCAGGGCGCGGTCCAGGGTCAGCTTCAGCTCGCCGATGTTGGCCTTGATGGTGGCGGTCGCCGTGCCGGTCGCGGGGGCGCTCGCCTCGGGGGCCTTGGTGCCCTCCTTGGACGCGGGCTCCGTCGACGGCCGGTACTCGCACGTGGCCGGGTCCGCGATGGGCGTCGGGCGCGTGGGCAGCGCCTTCACCTCGGTCGGGATCTCGATCGGGGCCGGGGTGGTCGAGCTGGCGGCGGCGTCGTCGCCGGTGCTGCTGAAATCGGTCGTGGCGAGGAAGTACACACCGCCCGCGACCACGACGACGGTGACCGCCGTCGCGACGACCGCGATCACCCGGCGCCGCTTCGCGCGCTCCGCCCTGCGGACGAGCTGGCGTTCCAGCTTCCGCTTGGCCTGCTCGCGGCGCTGCACGTTGGTCGGCACCTGCAACCTCCCTGATCTCTTCGTCGACGGCGACGATCGGTCAGCAGTCTAGGGGGCGGGTATGTGACTGGTGTATGCCGGATAGGCTGCTTGGCGTGGTCCACAGGGATCCGTTGTCGATCCGTTGCCGTCGAGAGGTGATCCCGTGCTGGTGATCGGGTTCCCGACCGGCGCTCTCCAGGCCAACTGCTTCGTGCTGGCCACGGGCGCGGGCGGGGCGTGCGTGGTGGTCGATCCCGGTCAGGACGCGGTCGAGCCGGTCGCCGAGGCGTTGCGCGAGCACCGGCTCTCGCCGGTCGCGGTGCTGCTCACGCACGGGCACTTCGACCACACGTTCTCCGTCGCGCCCGTCTGCGACGGCAACGACATCCCCGCGTGGATCCACCCCGACGACCGCGAGATGCTGGCCGACCCGCTCAAGGGCATCAGCGCCCAGTCACGGGCCTTCTTCGGCGGCAACCTGGAGATGCGGGAGCCGCGCGAGGTGCGCGAGCTGACCGACGGCGCCGAGCTGGACCTGGCCGGCCTCCGGCTGACCGTCGACCACACACCGGGCCATACCGGCGGGTCGGTGATGTTCCGCGCCGGCACCGAGGAGGGCGGACGGCTCGTGCTGTCCGGCGACACCCTCTTCGCCGGCTCCATCGGACGCACCGACCTGCCGGGCGGCAACCACCGCGAGATGCTGACGTCGCTGCGCACGAAGGTGCTGACGCTGACCGACGACACGGTGGTCCTGCCCGGCCACGGACCGACGACGACCATCGGTCGCGAGCGCGTGAGCAACCCGTTCCTGCTGGAGCTGGGCTCACCGGACGCGCCGGCCGCACCGCACCGAGGACTGTAGAGAACAGTGACGACCCCCTTCGCCGCCCCCAAGGGCGTTCCCGACTACTTCCCGCCCACCTCGGCGTCGTTCCTGGCGGTGCGCGACACGCTGGTGGAGTCGGCGCGCCGAGCCGGCTACGGCTACATCGAGCTGCCCGTCTTCGAGGACACCGCGTTGTTCGCGCGCGGCGTCGGCGAGTCGACCGACGTGGTCAGCAAGGAGATGTACACGTTCACCGACCGGGGCGGGCGGTCCATCACGCTGCGGCCCGAGGGCACGGCGGGCGTCATGCGGGCCGTCATCGAGCACGGCCTCGACCGCGGCCAGCTGCCCGTGAAGCTCGCGTACGCGGGCCAGTTCTTCCGCGCCGAACAGCCCCAGGCAGGCCGCTACCGCCAGTTCCACCAGGTCGGTGTCGAGGCCGTCGGCGTCGACGACCCGGCCCTGGACGCCGAGGTCATCGCCATCGCCGACGCCGGCTTCCGAGCCCTCGGCCTGACCGGCTTCCGCCTCGAACTGACGTCACTGGGCGACTCCACGTGCCGCCCGCAGTACCGCGACAAGCTCCAGGCCTTCCTCGCCGAGCTGCCCCTGGACGACGAGACCCGCCGCCGCGCCGAGCTGAACCCCCTCCGCGTGCTGGACGACAAGCGCCCCGAGGTCCGCGAACTGGTCGCCGACGCGCCCCTCATGGTGGACAACCTCTCCGCCGAGTCCCTCGCCCACTACGAGCAGGTCAAGGGCTACCTCAACGAGCTGGGCGTGAAGTTCGCCGAGAACCCCCGGATGGTCCGCGGCCTCGACTACTACACGAAGACGACCTTCGAGTTCGTGCACGACGGCCTGGGCGCCCAATCCGGCATCGGCGGCGGCGGTCGCTACGACGGCCTCATGGAACAACTCGGCGGCCAGCCACTGTCGGGCGTCGGCTTCGGCCTCGGCGTCGACCGCGCGCTGCTGGCGTGCCAGGTCGAGGGCGTCACCCCGGGCGACCAGACCCGCTGCGACGTCTACGGCGTGCCGCTGGGCGAGGCCGCGAAGTCCCGCCTCGTCGCCCTCTCCGCTCCCTTGCGCGCCGCCGGCGTCCGGTTCGACCTGTCCTATGGTGGCAAGGGCCTCAAGGGCGCGATGAAGGGCGCCGACCGCTCGGGTGCGCGCTTCGCCCTCGTCCTGGGCGAGCGCGACATCGAGGCCGGCGTCGTGCAGGTCAAGGAGTTGTCGTCGGGCGACCAGCGCGAGGTGCCGCTGGCGGACGTGGTGATCTCAGTGCTGGAGGCGTTGGGCCGGTGAGCGAGCGGATTGCCCTTGACCTGCTTGACCCGAAGTCGGTGCGCAAACGCGCGCGCACGGTCGCCATCGGCGCGTTGATCGTCGCCGCCGCGTTCGGCGGCCTGCTCGGCCTGCTCGCCGGTCGGACCGCGGGTCTCGTCGCGGCAGCGATCTTCGCCATACCCCTCCTCCTGCTGGCCTGGTCGGAAGCCCGCCGCAGGGTCTGGCTGGAGGGCCACGTCCTCTCCGTCCGCGCCTTCGGCACGCGCTCGGTCGACCTGCACACCGCCGACCAACTCGACCTGCTGGTGACCGACGTGCGCGGCAGTCGCACCGTCGGCCTCTTCGTGCGCGGCGGCGGCAAGGCGATCAACCTCGCACTGGCCATCTACGCCGGCACCGGGGGCCGCGAACAGGGCGTCCTCCCACTGCGCAAACTGGCCGACGTCCTAGCCGGCCGAGGCGACCCCCCAGGCCTCGTCTTCTCCGAACTCCTGGTCGCCCAACTCCGCGCCGAAGCCCGAGGCCTCCCCGCCTCCGACCGCCCCCTCTACCAACTGGGCTCCAAGGCCCCGACCGGCCGCCTCGCCCAGAAACTCAACCCGGAAGCCATCTCCCGCTTCGTCTCCACCCTCGACCAACCCTGACCACCCAGGCCCCACGTCCACCGGCGCGCCCTTCCCCACGAGGAAGGGCGCGCCGCCCTAATCATCCGGCAAACCCCACGTCCCCTTGGGCGGCGCGGGCGACTGGGTGGCCGTCGCATCGGTCGTCGCCGGCACCCCGCCGATGAACCGGATCAGCGAGTCGTCGTGCTCCACCCGCCCCGGGAACGGGTCACCGGCCGTCAACCGGGTCAACGCCGCCACCGGCAGCTCGACGTGCGACCCGACCAGCACGAAGTTGCCGAACCGCCTGCCCTTGAACACCGCCGGCTCCGCCAGCACGCACACGTGCGGGAACACCGCCCGAACCGTCGCCGCCTGGGCCTTGGCGAACGCCAGCTTCCCGCCGTCGCCGATGTTGGCCGCGTAGACGCCACCCGCCCGCAGCACCCGTGACGCCAACGCCACGAACTCCACCGACGTCAGGTGCGCGGGCGTGCGCGACCCGGCGAACACATCGGTCACCACCAGGTCGAACGCCGCCTCGGGCGCCTTCTCCAGCACCGCCCGCGCGTCACCGTTGCGGATCCGCAGCCGCCAGTTCCGGTCCAGCGGCAGCACGCCGCGCACCAGGTCGACCAACGCCGCGTCGATCTCCACCACCTGCTGGCTGGACCGCGGCCGCGTCACCGCGATGTACCGGGGCAGCGTCAGCGCGCCGCCGCCCAGGTGCAGCGCCCGGATCGGCTCGCTGCCCGGCGCGACCAGGTCGGCGACGTGGCCGAGCCGCCGCAGGTACTCGAACTCCAGGTGCCCGGGGTCGTCCAGGTCCACGTGGGACTGCGGCGTTCCGTTCAACCGCAGCATCCACGCCCTCGGCACGTCCGGGTCCGGGATCAGTTCCGCGATGCCCGAGTCGACCTCACGGCTGATGGTCTCGTCGGCTTTCCGGATCCGTCCCACCCGACGATTATCCCGGTAGCGACTGCGTGCGGCGCTTCCGGTCCGGCAGGCGGTCGACCAGCCTGCCCAGGCGCTCGGTCGTACCTTGCAACGGCCCGAGCGCGGCGGCCAGCACGCGGATCGACTCGTCCAGCTGCCCGGTGCTGCCGGCCAACGTGGCGATCCGGGGCTCCAGCTCCGTCAACCGGCGTTGCACCGCCTCCAGCTGGTGCAACGCCTCGGGCACCTCGTTGGCCACGAACGTGGCGAGCTGCTCCAGCCGTTCGAGCGTGCCCCGCAACTCCGCGACCTGCGGCAACGCCTGCGCCAGCGGTGCCAGCTTCTCCAGCGCGTCGGCGATGCGCGGCAACGCGCGCACGCCCGACACCAGCCCGGTGGCGACACGGGCGGTGAGACCCAACACGGTCCGCAGCATGGCGGTACGGTACCGATCCGTGCAGCTCGCCGCAGATGTCCTCACCGCGCTGGTCGCGGCCATCCACCTCTACATCGTCGTGCTGGAGATGTTCCTCTGGAACACGCCACGCGGCCGTGCGACCTTCGGCACCACGCCCGAGTTCGCCGCCGAGTCGAAGGTGCTGGCCGCCAACCAGGGCCTCTACAACGGGTTCCTGGCCGCCGGGCTGATCTTCGCCCTGATCGTCCGGGGCTCCACCGGGTTCGCCTTCTCCGTCTTCTTCCTGATCTGCGTGATCATCGCGGGCCTGTACGGCGCCGCGACCGTCAGTCGTCGGATCCTGGTCGTGCAGTCCGTGCCCGCCGCGATCGCGTTGCTGCTGGTGGTGCTGGCGAGGTAGCCGGACGGCGCCACGGCCCCTTCGCCGGGTCGTAGCCGGTGCGCAGGTCACCCCTCACGTGCTTGCGCCACAGGGGATCTCGACCAACCTCACCGGACTCACCCGACCCACCGGACTCACCCGACCCACCCGGCACCGGCACCACCTCACGCCCAGCCACGAACGCCGCCAACGCCGTCGTGATCGGCACCGCCGCCACGAGCCCGATGCTGCCCACCAGGGTCCGCACGACCTCCTGCGCGACCTCCTGCGCGGTCAGGATCTCGCCCAGGCTCCGCCCCGACAGGGTGAACGCCAGCAGCAACGGCAGCGCCGCGCCCGCGTACGCCATGACCAGCGTGTTCACCACGGACGACAGGTGGTCGCGACCGATCCGCGACCCCGCCGCGTACAGCTCGCGGAACCCCAGCGACGGGTTCGCCCGCCGCAGCTCCCACACCGCGCTGGTCTGCGTCACGGTCACGTCGTCCAGCACGCCGAGCGCGCCGATGATCGTGCCCGCCAGCAGCAGCCCGCGCGTGTCGATGCCGTGCCCGAGCAGCGACACCAGGTTCGCCGTCTCCTGGTCCAACCCGGTCAGCTTGCCGAACGCCGAGAACACCGCGCCCAGCACGCAGATCAACGCCAGGCTGACCAACGTGCCCAGCACCGCCGTGGACGTCCGCGCGGACAACCCGTGCGTCAGGTACAGCACCACGAACATGATCAACCCCGCGCCGACCACGGCCACGGTCAGCGGGTTCTCGCCGGCCAGGATGGCGGGCAGCACGAACAGCACGAGCACCACGAAGCTCAACGCCAGCGCGCCCAGCGCCGCCAGCCCCTGCCACCGCCCCAGCAGCAGCACCGCCGCCGCGAACAGCACGGCCAGCAGCAGCAACGGCACGCCCCGCTGGAAGTCGGCCAGCTGGTAGGACGTGCTGTCGTTCGGGTCGCCGCCGCCGTAGGACAGCACCACCGCGTCGCCCACGGTGAACGTCGGCGTGCCCGGCTGGTCCGGCACCGGGATCCGGATCTCCCGACCCGCCGCAGCGCCGTCGCTCATCTTCACGGTCACCAGCACGCACCCGGTGGCGCCCGGCTCGCCCGTGTCCGGACCGCACCCGCCCCGCGCCACCGCCGTCACGTCACCGCGCACCGGCACCTGCGCGAGCCCCGCCTCCGCGCCCGTGCGCTGCTCGTGCCCGAACGGGTACAGCAGCAGCGCGCCGACCACGGTCGCGAGCACGAGCGGCAGCAGCAGGACCAGCAGCAGCTTCCGCACACGTCGGGAAGCAGGCTCGACGGGGCCGTGCCCATGGCCGTGTCCATGGGCGGCGATGAGGTCCTTGGCGCGCACGCGCACATACTGCCCGCCCACCCCGGTCGTCCGCATGTCGGACAGTTCGGTGCGAATTTCGGGGTGAGCCCTTCAACCGCGCCCCGGTCGGTGCCACGCTCGCCGACGTGACCACGAACTGGACACCCATCCACGGCCGGTCCTTCGAGCCGGTCCCGTACCGACCGGCCAGGATGCCGGTCGACGAGTCCCTGCGCACGGCCGCCGACCTGCGCGCCCGGATGCGGGACCGCCGCACGGTGCGCATGTTCTCCACCGATCCCGTGCCCGACCAGGTGGTGCTCGACGCCATCGCGGTCGCCTCCACCGCGCCCAGCGGCGCCCACCAGCAGCCCTGGACGTTCGTGCGGGTCAAGGACCCCGCGGTGCGTCGCCGCATCCGCGAGGCCGCCGAGCAGGAGGAACGCGTCTCCTACGCGGGCCGGCTCGGCGACGAGTGGTTGGACGCGCTGCGCCCGCTCGGCACCGACGACGTCAAGCCGCACCTGACCGACGCGCCGGAACTGGTCGTCGTGTTCGAGCAGCGGTACTACCTGGAGCCCGACGGCACCCGCCGCAAGCACTACTACGTGGACGAGTCGGTCGGCATCGCGGTCGGCATGCTGCTGACCGCGCTGCACCTGTCCGGGCTCGGCGCGCTGACCCACACGCCGTCACCGATGAAGTTCCTCGGCGACGTGCTGGGCCGCCCGCGCAACGAGAAGGCGTTCGCGGTGATCCCGATCGGCTACCCGGCCGACGACTGCGTGGTGCCCGCCCTGGTCCGCAAATCACTGGACCAAGTCCTCGTCACCATCTGACTGCCCTCCGGGGCTGATGCCGACCCGGCCGCGTCACCGACCGGGCTCCAACGGATCGGCCTGGGGCAACGGATCGGCGAACCGGAAGTGCGCCGCCACCGCCTCCTCGCACGCCGCCAAGGCCTGCCGCAGCCGCTCCTCCGGCGACCCCGTGACCAACCGCCACGGCACACCCCGCCGGGCCAACCCGACCCGGAACAGGTCCGTCATCCACTCCCGCAGGTGCTCGCCGTCCCGCCACCCGTCCTGCTCGAACGGCACGCCGACGTGATCGGTCAGCAGGTACAGGGCGGGGCGGTGGGCGTCCGGCGCGATGTCCGGGTGCGGCGCGCCGAGGTACCGGTGACCCCACACCGTCGCCGCCCACGCGTCGTTGTCGCACACCAGGACCGGCCCGTCCACCGCCGCGTCGGCCAGCTCCTGCTGCCTGCGCGCCACGTCCTGGAAGTCGCCGACCGTCCACACGAGACCGTCGACCCCCGCCTCGGGGTCGAACGCCCGCGCGGCCGCCAGCTTCAGCTCGGTGTGCTCACGCCCGTACTCGGGCACCCACGGCGCACCCAACGCCTCCGCCAACTCCCGCGACAACGTCGTCGTGCCCGTGCTCTCGGCTCCCACCACCACGACCCGCGCGCACAACCCGACCCTGGTCGCCCGCGCGAGCCACCCCCACTGCCCGCGCGGATCGGCCCGCACCGCCGTGCCCGACACGGGAACGGCGCCGCGGTCGAGGTCCACCAGCACGTGCCGCGCGCCGAGCCGCTTGGCCATCTCGTCGCCGTAACGCTCGCTGGAGAACACCACGTCGACCGCCGCCGACGCCGGGTCGCCGTCCAGGATGGCCCGCCGCGCGAGCACCGCCCGTGCCACGCCCATGTGCAGCTCCCACACCACGTCGCTGTGGAAGTCCATCGGGTGGTCGTCGACGTCGCCGAGCACGACGAGACCGGGCGTGCCCGCGTGCTCGGCGCGCAGCCACGACACCCGGTCGGCGACCGGGATGGACTCGGCGCCCGACGCCAGCACGGTCACGGTCGTGCGCCGGCTGCGCGCGGCGGCCGTGCGGATGAGGTGGTGGTGACCGGCGTGCGGGGGGTAGAACTTGCCGAGCACCAGCGCGTGGTCGAAGTCGGTCACGCGGCCACCGCCTCGTCCTGGCGCAACGCCTTCGTCCAGTTGCGCAGGCCGAGCACGCACAGCGCCATGAAGCCCACGTAGAGGACCGCGGTCAGCCACAGGCCCTTGTAGGCGTACAACGGAACGTAGATCACGTCCGCGGCGATCCACAGCCACCAGCACTCGACCTTCTTGCGGGTCTGGCCCCACGTGGCCAGCAACGAGAGCACGGTGGTCGCGGAATCCGCCCACGGCACGGTCGAGTTGCTGAACGTGGTGAGCACCCACACCAGCAGGAGGGTGCCCGCCACGCCGGCGGCGAGGAGCCACCACCACTGCTCGCGCGTGGTGCGACCGACCGGCAGCGGGGTGTGCTCGACGCCGCCGCGCAGCCAGGCCCACCAGCCGTACAGCGCGAGCACCACGTAGACGACCTGGAGGCCCGAGTCCGCGTACAGGCCGCTGGTCGCGAACAGCACGAGGAAGGCGAGGTTGTTGAGGATGCCGATCGGCCAGTTGAGCGGGTTCTGCCGGGCCACCAGCCACACGCAGAGCGCGCCGGTCACGAAACCGGCGACCTCGCCCCAGCTCGTGGCGACGCCGGCGAACGTGAACGCGGTGGTGGTGAAGGGCCACAAGATGACGTCCAGCACAGACACAAGCACTCCGTTTGACCCTTTTTCGAACACGTGTTCGAATGTGGACATGCGATGGGACGGGCAGAAGGACGGGGCGGACCGGCAGCAGGCCCTGCCGGGATTGCCGGGGCTGGTCCGAAGCGTACGAACTCCCGACTTCGCCGACGTCGTGTTCCACGAGGTGAACGCCAAGTCCGTGCTGAACAAGGTGCCCGGCGGCGGCCTGCCGTTCGGCTGGACGGTCAACCCGTACCGCGGCTGCACGCACGGTTGCACGTACTGCCTGACCGGTGACACGCCGGTGCTGCTGGCGGACGGCCGCACCAAGCCCATCGCCGAGCTGGCCGTCGGCGAGGAGGTGTTCGGCACCGCGCAGGGCCGGTTCGTGGTCACCCGCGTGCGGGCGCACTGGAAGACCTCCAAGCCCGCCTACCGGGTCACGTTGGCCGACGGCACGCAGGTGATTGCGGGCGGCGACCACCGGTTCCTCACCGACGAGGGGTGGAAGCACGTCACGCCCGGCCGGTGCGACGACTTCGAGGAGCGGCCGTTCCTGGTCAAGGGCGCGCAGCTGGTCGGGACGGGCCGGTTCGCCTCGCCGCCCGCGCACGGCGAGGAGTACCGCGCGGGCTACCTCTGGGGCGCGGTGCGCGGCGGCCTGCCCAGCCACCCGGACGTGCTCGGTCGCGTGCGCGAGTTCGCCGGCGGCCGGGTGCCGCGCGAGCAGGACCTGGTGCGGTGGCCCACCACGCCGGGTGACGAGTGGTCGAAGGGTTTCCTGGCCGGTCTGTTCGACGCGCGGGGCAGCTCGACCGGCGGCGAGCTGGTGATGTCCAGTTCGGACAGCGCGGTGTTCGAGGCGGCGGTGCTGGCGCTGCTGCGGCTGCGCGTGTCGCACGTGGTCGAGGTGCGCGGTGTGCGGATCACCGGCGGGCTGGCCGAGCGGCTGCGGTTCCTGCACCTCGTCGGCCCGGCGATCGGGCGCGGCAACGCGGTGGAGGGCATGGCGGTGCCGTCCACGTCCCGGCTGGCGGTGGTGTCGGTGGAGTCGCTCGGCGTGACGCGGACGTTGTACGACATCACCACCGGCACCGGCGACTTCGTGGCCAACGGCCTGGTCAGCCACAACTGCTTCGCCCGCAACACGCACACGTACCTCGACCTGGACGCAGGGCGCGACTTCGACACCCAGGTGGTGGTGAAGGTCAACGCGGTCGAGGTGCTCGCGGGCCAGTTGCGGTCCAAGCGGTGGCGGCGCGAGCACGTGGCGATGGGCACGAACACCGACCCGTACCAGCGGGCCGAGGGCCGGTACGCGTTGATGCCGGGCATCATCCGGGCGCTGGCCGACTCCGGCACGCCGTTCTCGATCCTCACCAAGGGGACCGTGCTGTCGCGGGACATCCCGCTGCTGGCGGAGGCCGCGTCCTCGGTGTCGGTGGGCATCGGGGTGTCACTGGCGCTGCTGGACCGCGAGCTGCAATCCGGGCTGGAACCGGGCACGCCCAGTCCTCAGGCGAGGCTGGAGCTGGTGCGCCGGGTCCGTGACGCGGGGTTGCCGTGCGGGGTGTTCGTCGCGCCCGTGCTGCCGAGGCTGACCGACTCCGACGAGCAGCTGGACGCGTTGCTGGCCTCGATCGCCGCCGCGGGCGCCACCGGCGTCACGGTCCTGCCCCTGCACTTGAGGCCGGGCGCGCGCGAGTGGTTCGCCCGGTGGCTGGTGCGCGAGCGGCCGGACCTGGCCGACGACTACCGGGGGCTGTACGCGCGCGGGTCCTATGTGGACGTCCGGTACCGGCGGTGGCTGGCGGCGCGCATCGAGCCGTTGTTGCGCCGGCACGGCCTGGACGTGCGCGGTGGCCGCGACGCGGTCGGCGTGCCCGGCGACGACGAGGGCGTGTGGCCGGCGGGCAGCCTGCCCGCCTCGACGCCGAACGGCCCGGTCGTGCAGGAGCAGTTGACCTTGCTGTGACCGCGACCCTCTGACCGCGACCCGGATGCTTACCCGGTGCGTTCGGTCGTGAACCTCCTGTAACTCCTTCGGGTGCTGGTGGCGGTCCGGCGGCGTCGTCCTCGCGTCGGCGGCTATCCCAGCCGCAGCACCCGCCACGAGGAAGGGCTGACGATGCGACGCACTCTGCTCACCGCGACCGCCACGACGATGAGCGGCCTGGCACTACTGGTCGGAACCATGACCGCCAACGCCGAACCGGTGTCCGCCGTCCCGGCCGACCACGCCGTCGGCGACTCGGTCGCCAAGGGGCACCCGCTGGACGACTGGGACGTGGACCCGCTCGACGACTGGGACCCGCTTGACGACTGGGACCCGCTTGACGACTGGGACCCGCTGGACGATTGGGACCCACTCGATGACTGGGACCCGCTCGGCGATTGAGATCCGCTCGACCGAACGTCGCCACGTCCGGGACTCCCCGCGGTGCTGCCCGGGGAGTCCCGAGACGGCCAACGCGACCCCTCGGTTCACCGCGCCCCGACCGCTTGCGGGAACCGCAGCACCCCGTCCGGGTCGTAGCGGCGCGCGACGGCGCGCAGCCGGGGCAGGTTGTGCCGGTAGCCCGTCGCCGCCCAGTCCTCCTGCTCGGGGTCCAGGTAGTTGATGTAGGTGCCCGTGCCGACCAGGCCGGCCAACGCCGACTGGGCGTCGTCCACCTCGTGGGTGACCAGCTCGGGCGGCAGGTCGCCGACGGTGCCGAAGACCTCGATGGACGTCGGCGCGCCGCGGTGGGGGTAGGCCGTGTCGGTGGGGCCGAGCCGGTCGATCGCACCGCCGAGCGCGCCCACGATGAGCAGCGCGCTGTCCTTGCCCCGCACCGTCCCCGCCACCGCCGCCGGGTCGTCCCACATGCCGTCCGCGATGCGTGAGGACGCGCGGAAGGCGTTGCGGGGCGGGTGCCCCTGGGTCATGATCGCCGTCGCGGTCGGGTAGTCGACCTCGGCGTGCTCCAGCTGCCCGTCGACGCCCAGGCGGGCCAGGTCGCCGAGCAGCGCGGCCGCCGGGCCGATCGAGCAGCCGGTGAGGTCGACCGAACCGTCGGGCAGGACCACGCAGGTGCTGGACAAGCGGTCGGGAGCCCCGGCGCTCCACGGCTGCCACGCCCCGAGCACGTCCGCCGCCGACCCGGCCGGGAACCTCAGCCGGAACACGGTGAGCACCTCCGGCGCGGGCGCGGTGGCGAACTCGAACGACGTGACCACGCCGAAGTTGCCGCCCCCGCCGCCGCGCAACGCCCAGAACAGGTCCGGCTCGCGGTCCTCGGAGGCGGTGACCAGGCGGCTGTCGACCGTGACCACGCGGGCTGCGCGCAGCCAGTCGCACGTGAGGCCGAGCGCGCGGTCCACCCAGCCGAGGCCACCGCCCAACGTGAGGCCGGCGATGCCGACGGACGGGCAGTTGCCCAGCGGCAGGCACCGGCCGGCCGCGGCGAGGGCCGCGTAGACGTCACCGAGGCGCGCGCCCGCGCCGATCACGGCGGTGCCGTCGGGCCGCACGTCGATGCCCGCCATCGGCCCGAGGTCGACCACCAGGCCGTCGTGCGGGGTGGAGTAGGCGGCGTAGCTGTGCCCGCCGCCGCGCGCGGCCACCCGGATCCGGCCGCGCCGAGCCTCCTCCAGGCACCGCTGCACGTCCTCCGCACGCGCGCAGCGGGCGATCGCGGCCGGTCGGTGGTGGTCGAACAAGCTGTTGAACGGCAGCCGCGCGGCGGCGTAGCCGTCGTCGCCTGGCACCAGCAGCTCACCGGCCAGGCGGGCGCGCAGCCGCGCCCACCTCCCGGGCCGGGCCACCGCCGGCGCGCCACTCGCCGCCACCGTGCCACCCGCGGCCGGCGCGCTGCCGGCGGCCACCGTGCCGCCTGCCGCCACCGCCGCGCCCGCCCACCGCAGCACGTCCCGTCGTGATAACGCCACCCCGGCCTCCTCGTCAGTCAGCCCTCATCGAACAAGGCGTCCGATCACGGCGGAACCGCTGTTCGGACCGCTGACGAGGAGCCGGTCGACCCCCCGGGCTACGCGGCCTTGAGGGTGCCGCCGTCGATGACGTAGTCGACGCCGGTGATCCAGGCCGCCTCGTCGGACACCAGGAACGCCACCAGGTTGGCGATGTCCTCCGGCGTGCCGGTGCGGCCGATCGGGATGCCGCCGATCATCCCGACCAGCGCCGCGCGGGCGTCGTCGAGGCCGCCGCCGGTGCTCGCGGCGAGTTCGCCGAGCACCGCGTCCACCGCGGAGGTCTCGGTCATGCCGGGGGAGACCCGGTTGACCCGCACGCCCTTGGGCGCCACCTCCTCGGCCAGCCCCTTGCTGTAGTTCGAGAGCGCCGCCTTGGCGGCCGAGTAGTGCAGCAGCGGGCCGACGGGGACGTGCGCCGCGGACGACGAGATGTGGATGATCACGCCCGAGCCCCGTTCGACCATCCCGGGCAGGAGCGCGCGGTCGAGCCGCACCGCGCCCAGCAGGTTCGTCTCCAGGATCTCCTGCCACGCCTTGTCGTCGATGTCGCCGTAGCCACCCGGCTTCGCCTGGCCACCGCCGGCGTTGTTCACCAGGATGTCCACCCCGCCGAGCTGCCTGACGGCCTCGTCCGCCAACCGGGACGCCGAGTCCGGGTCGGCCGCGTCCGCGGTGGTGAAGTGCACGCCCGGCGGCAGGTCCGCGCCGCCCGCCGACCGGGCCGTGGTCAGCACGACCGCGCCCTCGGCGACCAGCTTGCGCACGATCCCCGCACCGATGCCCCGCGTGCCGCCGGTGACCACCGCACGCCGTCCCGCCAACCTGCCCGAGTTATTTACCATGAGGTACACAATTCGCGTTCTGTACCGATCGGTCAACAACCTGTGACGGCTCTCACCGGCGAGGATCGAGTACCGTACTGACAGGTCCAGAATCGAGGTGACGGATCGATGGCCGGTGGACGTCCACGCGGGTTCGACGCCGACGAGGCGCTGGACCAGGCCCTCCGGGTGTTCTGGGAACGCGGCTACGAGGGCGCGGCCCTCTCCGACCTGACCGAGGCGATGGGCATCAACCGCCCCAGCCTGTACGCGGCTTTCGGTAACAAGGAGTCCTTGTTCCGCAAGGCGCTCGAGCGCTACACCGACCGGCAGGCCGTCCACGTGCGGGACGCGCTCGACCAGCCGACCGCCCGTGCCGCCGCCGAGCGCATGCTGTGCGGCGCCGCCGACGTGTCGACCCGGCCCGGCTGCCCGACCGGTTGCCTGAGCCTGCAAGGCGGCCTGGCCATGGGCGAGGACGCGGTGGCGACCCGTGAGCGACTGGCCGACTGGCGTCGGGCCGGCGAGGTCGGGCTGCGGGACCGCTTCGAGCGGGCCAAGGCCGAGGGCGACCTGCCCGCCCACGTGGACGCGGCCGACCTGGCCAAGTTCGTGGTGCTGGTCGCGCAGGGGATCTCGGTGCAGGCGGCGGACGGCGTCGACCGCGAGCAGTTGCACCGGATGGTCGACATCGCCTTGACCGCCTGGCCTGCCTGACCCGCGCCGGATTCCGGAAAACCCTGGCCAAATCCCTTTCGCACCCGTCTTCGACCATCGCCGTACACTGTACGGTACAATGTACGACATGAGTGCCGTGCCGGGTAGTGGAGCTGGGTTCGTACCGACCGACGACGACGTGGCGGGCGTGCTCGCGTGGTTCGAGCAGTGGGACGCCTTGGCGGTGGCCAAGGACGTCGAGGCGATGGCCGACATGGCGCTGTTCCCGGTCAACGCGGTGACCGACGGGTCGGCGCAGTCGTGGGACCGGGAGCGGTTCCTCGCCGACATGAGGGCGACGCTGGGTGACGGCGACGTCCGGATGGAGTCCGTCCGGACGCCGGTGTTCATCAACGCCGACCTGGTGTTCGTGATCACCGACGCGACCATCACCGCCGGTGACTTCTCGCAGGTCGTGCGGTACGGCGACCTGTTGGTGAAGACCGACGGCAAGTGGCTGTTCCAGACGATGGCCCAGGGCGGCTGGTAGTCGGTTCGCCCGTCCGCGCCAACTAACAATCAGTCTTG
>NZ_JAJHUO010000037.1 GCF_020859565.1 Saccharothrix luteola
CAACGCACCGACGCCCTGACGATCTGGAACGTGCACTACAACTACCATCGCCCCCACACCGCCGCCGGAAACCGACCACCAGCCACACGGCTCCACACCGGCGTCACCAACGTCATGGCCTCATACAGCTAGTCGTACCACTCGATCGGGTCAGGGAACGCGCCCGCCGGCAGCGGGTCGCCGAAGAACGGGCCCGAGCCCGCGACCACGCCCGCCGCGCGCCACCAGTCGGCCTGCTCGCGCGTCTCCAGCCCGTCGACCAGCACCCGGGCGCCCGCCCGTCGGGCCAACGGCACCAGCCCGGCCAGGTAGTCCGCCTCGCCGCGGGACTGCCGCTCGACCAACCGCCGCGCCACCCGCACCGACCCGATCGGCAGCTCCGCGGCCACCGCCAGGTCGTCCGGCCCGAGGCCGAAGTCGTCCAACGACGTGCCGACGCCCAGCTCGGCCAGCACGGTCAGGTTGTCCACCGCCTCGGACTCCGCCAGCACCGCCACCGGCATCCCGATGACGAGCCGCGACGCGGGCAACCCCGTGTCGTCCAACACCCGGCGCACGCGGCGGACCAGGTCGCCGTCACGCGACTGGTTCCTGGTCAGCCCGACGTGCAGCGACGCGGTGAACCCGGCGCTCTGGCCCCACCACCGCACCTGCCCGCACGCGGTGGCCAGCTGCCACTCGCCCAACGGCAGGGCCAGGCCCGTCCGCTCGGCCAGCGCGGCGCACTCCGCGTGGTCGAGCGAGTCGTCGCCGCGGTCCCAGTGCAGCGTCGCCGCCACGCCGACCAGCGCGCGGTCGGCCAGGCCCACCACCGGCCGGTAGCGCACGCCGACCTCGCCGTGCTCCCACGCGCCGGGCATGGCGACGGCGAGCGCGTCGGCCCGCCGCTCGACCGCGTCCTGCCCGTCGTCGAACAGCGCCCACTGGCCGCGACCACCCGCCTTCGCCCGCCGCAACGCCTGCTCGGCGGCCCGCAGCACGTCCGCGGGCTCCCAGTCCGGCGGCGGCCTGCGCACCACGCCGACGCTGACCGACACGGCCAGCCCGCGGTCGTCGAAGTACACCGGCTCGGCCAGCTCGCGGTTGAGCTCGGCCACCGTGCTCGCGACGTCCGGCGTGGTGGCCACGTTCTCGACGAGGATCGCGAACTCGTCGTCGGCGAGCCGGGCGACCATCGCCTTCTCCCGCGCCAGCACGGCTCTCAGGCGCTGTGACACGTGCACGAGCAGCCGTTCGCCGGTCGGCCGGCCGAGGCTGTTGCACACCATGCCGAACGCGTCGACGTCCAGGTGGAAGAGGCTGATCCCGCGCACCGGGTCGGCCCGGCGCAGCGCGCTTTCCAAGTGGGTGGTGAAGTACTGCCGGTTCGGCAGCCCGGTCGACACGTCGTGCAGCGCCTGCCGGTTGAGCTCCGACTGCAGCAGCATCAGCTCGGTGCCGTCCTCGATCACGGCGACGAAGTGCACCGGCTGGTCGTCCGCGCCGCGCAGCAGCGACACCGTGAGCGAGATCCGCGCGACGTCGCCGTCCTTGCGCAGCAACCGCTGCGGCTGCCGGACCCGTTCCTGCTTGTCGTCGAGCAGCGCCAGCATCGCCTCGCCGAGCACCCGGACCGACGCCGGGTGCACGAGGTCGAGCAGGGCGAAGCCGGTCAGCTCCTCGGCGGTGTAGCCGAGGATGTCGCCGATCGCCGCGTTGGCCCGCACGATCCGCCCGGTCGGGTCGACCACCAGGACCCCGCTGGCCGACGACGTGACGACCTCCTCGAACCGCGCCTCGCTCTCCTTGAGGTGCCACTGCGCGTCGCGGACGGCCTTGAGCAGCGACAGCTGCATGGACTCCTGCTGCTCGAACACCGCGCGCCTGCTCGCCGCGAGGAACCCGGCCGACAGCGCGCCGAGCACGGCCACGACCGGCTGGGCATAACGTTCCACGGGTTGGAACTCCGACAGCCCCAGCAGCCCTTTCCCGAGCACGTCGAGGGTCACGCGCAAGCCGTCCTCGGTGACGTACCCGAGCGCGACGAGCTGTTCGCCGATCCGCTCGGCCGACCGCGTCGACGGCGACCCCGGAGAGGCCTCGGCGTGCACCGCCGCGCACAGGTCGTCGAGGCGGTTGCGCATTTCGCGGTCGAGTTCGTTCCTGTCCAGCGCGACCACCACGGCTCCGCTGAGCAGGTACGACCACTTCCGCGCGAGGAGTTCCCGGCCACGTTCGGGTGGTGACGTGGCTCCTTGTCTCTGACTGGGGATCGACATTCCCGTTGCCCTGTTGTGATATCGAGGATTCGCGGCAGTTTACCCACCCCCTGCCGGCCAACACTCAACCGGAAGTGTGAACCGCGAACACCCACGGTGACTTCCGCCGGGCAATTCACCTCTTTTGGCTCATACCTTTCGGCCGACACCCGCGTAGACCAGCATGTTCATGTCGGGCTCGGTGGCGATGTCACCAGGGCCGCCGGGTCGCCATTCACCGCAACCGACCAGCCCCGGTTCGACCAGTTCGAATCCGTCGAACATCTCCGCGATGTCGGCGCGGGAACGCAGGTTCACCTGATCGGGGCTGTTGCTCCGCTTGATCGCGTCGGTCGCGCCGGTCAGGTTCTCGCTCTGGTTGTCGCCGGTGGCGTGGGTGACCGCCAGGTAGCTGCCGGGCGCGAGCGCGTCGCGGTACCGGGCGACGAGGCCGCGCGGGTCGGCCGAGTCCGGCACCCAGTGCAGCATCAGCAGCATGAGCACCCCGATCGGCTGGTCGAAGTCGAGCAGCCCGCGGGCCGCGTCGCTGCCCAGGATGGCGTCGGGCTCGCGCATGTCGGCCTGCACGACGGCCGCGTCGTCGTTGCCGACCAGCATCAGGTCGCTGTGCGCGACGGCGACCGGGTCCCGGTCGACGTAGACGACGCGGCAGCCGGGCGCCGCCGCCTGGGCGACCTCGTGCACGTTGCCGACGGTCGGGATGCCGGAGCCGATGTCGAGGAACTGCCGCACGCCCTGGTCCACCATGAACCGCACGACGCGGCCGAGGAACGCCCGGTTGACGCGCGCGGCGTTGCGCAGGCCGGGCATCATGGACTCGATCTGCTCGCCGAGCGCCCGGTCGACGGCGAAGTTGTGCGCGCCGCCGAGCATGTAGTCGTAGGTCCGGGCCACGCTGGGCACGGAGATGTCCACGCCGGATGGAATCCATTCGCGCTGTGCCATAATTGCGGACACCTCTCCACAGCTCGCGGGATGATCTCGGGGATCGGCGAGAGTACTGGGTGGGTGGAACCGGCACTCGTCCCCCCTTCAGTGCGACACCAACCCACCCGAACGGGCGCTATCACCTTCCACCGAACGGGTCCTATCGTGGGCCGTCGCTTTCGGCGGGAGAGGAGCTGACGTGGCTGTCCCGACGGCTCCCGGTCGCCTGCCATTCCTCGGCCACTCCGTGGCGATGCTGCGCCGGCGACATGAGTTCACCTCATCACTGCGCGATCACGGCGATGTGGTGAAGGTCGACCTCGGCCCGATGACGACGTATTTCGTGACCACTCCTCAACTTGTGCACCAAGTGCTGGTCACGGACGGTCCGCGGTTCCGCAAAGGCGCGATGTTCGACAAGTTCCGCCCCTACGTGGGCAATGGTCTGGTGCTTTCCGACGGCGCGTTCCACCTGCGGCAGCGGCGGATGGTCCAGCCCGCCTTCCACCGCGACCGGATCGAGCGCTACGCGGAGACGATGACGCGCGCCGCGACCGCGTTGACCACGTCGTGGACGCCCGGCGAGGTGCGGGTGGTCGAGGACGACATGCAGGCACTGGCGGTCACGGTCGTCGGCGAGGCGCTGTTCTCCACCGAGCTCGGGCAGCGGGCGATCGCCGAGGTGCGGCGGTCCGTGTTCGTGGTGATCAAGCAGGGCATGGTGCGCGCCCTGTCGCCGTCGTTCGTGGAGAAGCTGCCGCTGCCGGGCAACCGCGAGTTCGACCGGGCAATCGCGCGGATGCGCGCGATCGTGCTGGAGGTCATCGCGAGCAGGCGGGCCGACGGCGTGGCCGACCACGGCGACCTGCTGTCGATGCTGCTGCTGGCGCAGGACGAGTCCGGCGACGGCATGACCGACCAGCAGACCTACGACGAGGTGCTGACCCTGCTCACCGCGGGCATCGAGACCACGGCGCTGGCGCTGGCGTGGGCGTTCCACGAGGTCGCGCGGCACCCCGAGGTGGAACGACGGCTGGTCGCGGAGCTCGACGAGGTGCTCGGCGGGCGTCCGGTGACGTTCGCCGACGTGCCGCGGTTGAGGTACGCGGCGGCGGTGGTGAACGAGGTGCTGCGGAGGTACCCGCTGTGGATCCTGATGCGGCGGGCCGTCGAGCCGGTCGACCTCGGCGGGGTGGAGTTACCGGTGGGCGCCGAGGTCATCGTGAGCCCGCACGCCCTGCACCACGACCCGGCGTCCTTCCCCGACCCGCACCGGTTCGACCCCGACCGGTGGTCGTCCCCGTCCGTCGCGGTTCCGCGCGGCGCCTACATCCCGTTCGCGGCGGGCGCGCGGCAGTGCCTGGGCAACGTGTTCGCGCAGACGGAGATCGTGATCACCCTCGCCACCGTGCTCTCGAGGTGGCGGCTCGTTCCGGTGCCCGGCAAGGCCGTGCGTACCAAGTTCACGTCCACCGCCTATCCCAGCGGCTTGCTGATGACGGCGGTACCCCGTTGACCGCTCGGTCGCGGCGCAGCTCGTGACAGCGGTGTCGAACCCAGGAGGTTGTCGAGTCGTGCGTTGGTCGCGTTTGCGGTTGTCGGCGGTCGCCTTGCTCGCCGCGTCGGCCGGTCTGCTGCCCGCACCCGCGAGTGCCGTGTCGGGTGCGGGTGCGGGTGCTGTGTCGGGTGCGGGGGCGGTCGCGTGTGAGGACTTGCGGGTGCCGGTGACGGTGCTCGGCACGCCGCATTCCGTGCACGGCAGGCTGTGCACGCCGGCGGGCGCGTCCACCGTCCAGGTGTTGATCCCCGGCGGCACGTACAACAGCTCGTACTGGGACATCTCGTACTCGCCCGACACCCGGTCGTACCGGCAGGCGATGAACCGGGCCGGTATCGCGACGCTGGCCGTGGACCGGCTCGGCACCGGGCGCAGCTCGCGGCCGTTGAGCGCGTTGGTGACGGCGTCGACGCAGGCGCACGCCGTGCACCAGGTGGTGCGGGCCGTTCGGCCGCGGTTCGAGAAGGTGGTCGTCGGCGGGCACTCGATCGGCGCGGCGATGGCGTTGATCGAGGCGGGGACGTATCGCGACGTCGACGGAGTGCTGGTCACCGGATTCACGCACCGGATGAACCTCGTCACCGTGGTCCCGGCGTTGGCGGGCATGATCCCGGCGGTGCTGGACCCGCACCTGCGGCGGGGCGGGCTGGACGTGGGTTACCTGACGACCGCGCCCGGCACGCGTTACGGGTCGTTCCACGCGCCTGGTCCGCGGGTGGACGACGCGATCGGGGTCGACGAGGCGACGAAGGACGTGTTCGCGGCGTCGGAGGCGGTGGACACGATCACGCTGCACAACGTGGTCGTCCCGTTCACGCGGCTGGTCGACGTGCCGGTGATGGTCGTGGTCGGCGCGGGCGACACCCACTTCTGCGGCCGGCCGCTGGGCAGCGACTGCCGGTCGACGGACAGCCTGCGGGACTCGGAGTCCCCGTTCTTCTCCCCCGCCGCCCGCCTGCACGCCCACGTGCTGCCCGACTACGGCCACTCGATCAACTACGCCCCCAACGCGCCCGCCTACCACCGAGCGGTCCAGGCCTGGACCGCCACCCTCTGACCGCGAGAGTCCGGTCCGGTCAGGTCGGGATCGGCATCAGGCGGTACGAGGTAGCCGTGGTGGTGGGGACCTCGTGGTAGACGGTGGCCACGCGGGTGGCGCAGGCGGAGTCGGCGAACAGCTGCAGGGCGGTGCCGTCGCCGAAGCCGCGGGCGGCTGAGCGGGCGGTGGTGAAGCCCAGGTCGGTGACGGGGTGGCAGCCGTAGGAGAGCGGGAGAACGGCACGGGTGCCGGTGAACGAGGTGCCGGAGAAGACGCAGTAGCCGGATTCCTGGCAGTGCGGGCTCACGTCGGAGGCCGCGGCTGCGGTGGTGGAGGCGGTGGCTGCGGCGGAGGCGAGCAGGAGCGCGCTTGAGAGTGCGAAGAGTCGTGTCATCGGTCCCCCCTTGGATCGCGTGTATCCAAGCCAACCCAAGGTGGACGGCGATGGCAATCGGCTGAATGGAACCGCCCGCGTGCGCGCCGGGCATGTGGCGGCGCACGCGGGCGGGGTCGGTGGGTGTGGTGAGTGAGGTCGGGCAGTGGGTGCCGCGCGGCGGCTCAGCTCGCGCGGAGGTCGTCCAGATAGAAGGTGCCGGCCACGACCGGGTTGCCCTCGGCCTGGTTGATGAAGATGTTGAACTGGGACAGGTTCTTCAGGTCCTCCGGCGTGATCCGCCGGTGCGCGTTGCCCGTGTCCCACGGCGCCGGGCGCCAGTCGGCGAACGGGATCGTCACGACGCCGGCTGTCGTGCCGGACATGGACGGGTACGCCTCGTAGGCCACCCCGCCGGCGTTGAGCTGCAGCACCAGCTTGTGGTTCGACCCGTCGGGGCGCAGCCAGAACGACAACCCGGTGTAGGTCGACCAATCACCCGAGATCCGCTTGCCGACGCCGGTGTAGGTCTGGAAGCTGAAGTCGTAGTCGAACTTCAGCGCCTTGCCGCCGTTGTCGGCTGCGAGAGAGATCCGGTTCGTCCCGTACGGGCTGTACTCCGCGCCCAACGCCATGTCGTCGACGTGCCCCTCGAAGTCGTCCACGACGCCGGGCGCGAGCGGCGGCTTGGCGCCGAGGATCAAGCGGTTCGTCGCGGACAACGTGCCTCGCGGCGTCACCGCGGTCACCTTGAGCTGCGTGACCTTGTTGGTCAGGTTCTCCGCGCCGATGTTCCACGTGCCGGTGTGGTACCCGGTGCGCCGGTCCAGCCTGAGCGGGTGCTTGGTCGGGTCGTCCCCGACGGTGTAGTGGACGAGCGCGGGCTTGGCGTCGAGCAGCCGCACGCGAACGGTGGTGGTGGGCGTGGTGATCCGCTCACCGTCGGGCGGCGACACGACGTGCAGGAACGGCTTGTGCGCCTCGGCCTTCACCTTGCGCCCGTAGACGTCGGAGAGGTCGAGCGCGGAGCTGAACACCGCGAACGGGTCGGCGTGCAACCGCTTCAAATCCGGCAGCAGTTCGTGCTCGGGCTCGGTGGCGGTCGCCGGGTACGGCAGGAAGAACTGCTCAGTGCCGAAGTTCACCCAGGTCAGCATGAACGCGCTGCGGCTCGCCCACGGGTCGGCCTTGATGGCGTTGAACATCGTGGTGAACCAGTTCAGGTTCCCGTTCTGCCCGTTGGGCTTCAGGGCGCCGCTGATGCCGTACTCGGTGAACGCCGAGACCTTGTCCTTCTCCTGGGCGATGCGCGCGATCATGCCGAGGTCGGCGACGATGCCGTCCAGGAACTGCGGCGACCCGTTGCTGCCGTCGTAGCTGTCGATGCCGAACACGTCGATGTAGTTGTCGCCCGGGTAGGTGCGCATGTAGACGTCGTCCACGCCGCCGAAGCCGCCGCCGGGCGAGTAGGCGTACAGGAAGTTGTGCACGTCCTTGACGTCGCGCAGGTACTCGACGGTGTACCGGAACAGCTCGACGTACTTCGCCGGTGACGCGTGCGCCGCGCCCCACCAGAACCACGAGCCGCTGTTCTCGTGGAACGGCCGGTAGATCATCGGGATCGGGTTGCCGTCGCGGTCGTCGACCTCGTGCGCGAGGCGGGCGACGCGGTCGAGGTAGGCGTTGAACCGCGCGTGGTGGTCGCCGCCGGGCAGGATGCGGGTGACGACGTCGCCGTTGGTGTCGTAGAAGCTGCCGCCGGTGACGAAGTTGTCCATGTGGGACGCGAGGGTGTGCACGCCGCCGATCTCGTTGTGCGCGGTCTCGATCAGCTTGACGGTGGCCTGGAAGTTCTCCTCCGGGGCCGGGTCGCCGGGCGAGGAGCCGTGGCCGAGGTGGCCGGTGTCCCAACCGAACAGCGCCGGGTGGTCGCCGACGCCGGCCTTGACGTCGGACTTCAGGCCGTCGGTCTCGGTGAGCTCGTCCCAGGTGACGCCGAACTCGGTCGTCTGCTGGTGACCGAACAGCACGCCCTTGCCCTGCTGGTCGCGCAGGTAGGAGAAGAGGGAACGGGTTTCGGCGGTGGCGTGCGGGTCGGAGATCCGGACCGATTGCGGCTTGGGTGGTCGGGCGGAGTCGGAAGGTGCGGCGGAGTCGGAAGGTGCGGCGGTGGAGGTGATCGCGCCGGAGGTCAGGAGGGCGGCGGCGGTGGTGAAGACGGCGATCACCTGTCTGGCGGCTGAGCGTTTCCTCATGGTTGGGCCCTCTCGGCGTTGAGCGGTGCGGGGTGTGCGGGTGCGGCGACGTAGTTAAGCGGTTAAGTGCTGCTCGATGAGAACGCACCATAGCGCCATAAGTTTGGTAAGTGAAGAAACTTGGCGTGGTTACTTGTCGCCGAGGGATTCCAGCAGGTGCTTCAAGGTGTCGGCGAGCGCGGTTCGCTCTGGGTGCGACAGCGCGTTGAGCAGCCGGTTCTCGGTGGCGAGGTGGTCGGGCAGGGTCCGGTCGATCAGGTCGCGACCGGCGTCGGTGAGCGCGACGACCACGCCTCGACCGTCGTGCTCGTTGGGGGTTCGGACGACCAGCCCGCGTGCTTCGAGGCGGTCCAGGCGTTGCGTGACGGCGCCGGACGTGACCATCGAGGCGCGCATCAGCTCGGTCGGGGTCAACCGGTGCGGCGGCGCGCTGCGGCGCAGGGTCGCGAGGACGTCGAACGACGCCCGGTCCAGGTCGTGCGCGGCGAAGGTCTTGCCCAGCTCGACGTCCACCAAGCGGGCCAGGCGGCTGAGCCTGCCGATCACCGCCATCGGCGAGACGTCGAGGTCGGGGCGCTGCGCGTGCCACTGACCGAGGACGAGGTCGACGTGGTCTGCCATCGAACTAGCTTAGCGGTGAGGTAAGTCACGGTGGAGATACCTTAGCGGTGAGTTAGTTTGTCTTAGTGCTAAGCAAATGGGTGACCGCGCTCGCCCCCGCCGTGTGGGGCACGACCTACTTCGTCACCACCGAGTACCTGCCACCTGATCGGCCGCTGCTGGCCGGGTTGTTGCGGGCGTTGCCGGCCGGGTTGCTGCTGGTGGCGGTCACGCGACGGCTGCCGCGCGGTGATTGGTGGTGGCGTTCGCTGGTGCTGGGCACGCTCAACATCGGCGTGTTCCTGCCGTTGCTGTTCCTGGCGGCGTACCGGTTGCCGGGTGGGGTGGCGGCGACGGTCGGGGCCGTGCAGCCACTGGTGGTGGCGGGGTTGGCGGTGGTGCTGCTCGGGCAGCGGATGACGGCCCGCGTGGCGCTGGCCGGGGTCGCGGGGGTTGTCGGTGTGGCGCTGCTGGTGTTGCGGGCCGATGCGCGGCTGGACTGGGTCGGTGTCGCGGCTGCGCTGGGCGGTGCGGTCGTGATGGCGGCCGGGGTGGTGCTGAGCAAGCGGTGGACGACGCCCGCGCCGTTGTTGGCGGTGACCGGGTGGCAGCTGGTGGCCGGTGGTGTCGTGCTGCTCCCGGTGACGCTGGTGGTCGAAGGACTGCCACCTGCGTTGACGGCGGCGAACGTTGGCGGCTTCGCCTACCTGGGAGTGATCGGCGGGGCGCTGTCGTATGCCCTGTGGTTCCGCGGGATCCGGGTGCTGGCGGCGACGCAGGTGACGTTCCTGGGGTTGCTCAGCCCCGTTGTCGCGACGGCGGTGGGGTGGCTCGTGCTGAGCCAGGGACTGACCGCGTTGCAGGTGGCAGGTGCGGTGGTGGTGCTCGGGGCGCTGGTTGTGGCCCAGAGGAAGTCGGTGGAGGAGAAGAAGTCGGTGGAGAAGGGGGAAAGTCGTGCGGATGACCGTGTTCGGAGCGTTCGGTAGCGTCGGCAGGCGGGTGGTCGAGGAGGCTCGGCGGCGAGGTCACGAGGTCACCGCTGTCAGCCGCCGGGCCGGTTCGGGCAGTGAGGTCGGCGACGCGAGGGTGGTCGCGGACGTGGTGCGGCTCGGCGCCGGCCGGGATGTGGTGATCGGTGCTACTCGGCCGGCCGATGGGGAGGAAGGTCAGCTGGTCGAGGCAACGCGGGCGTTGCTCGCCGGTGTGGCGGAGACCGGGGCACGGCTGCTGCTCGTCGGCGGCGCGGGGAGCCTCGTGACGCCGGCTGGGCACACGGTGTTGGAGGCGCCGGACTTCCCGGTCGAGTTGGGACCGGTCGCGAGGGCGGGTGCCGAGCAGTTGGCGGTGTGCCGGGCCGATCGTGAGGCGGATTGGACGTATCTGAGCCCGCCGGTGGTGTTGGAGCCCGGTGAGCGGACCGGTGTGTTCCGGGTTGGGCGGGATGAGCAGGTCGGTGAGGTGATCTCGATCGAGGATCTGGCGGTGGCGTTGCTGGATGAGGTTGAGACGCCTCGGCATCGGAGGGGTCGGTTCACGGTTGGGTATTAGGTGAGAGATGAGCGTCCTCGCCGGACGGGCAGATCAGCAGGATGACGGCCGGTGGGTGGGGGTGCCGGGTCCGTTGTCGGTCCGGGTTTCGTGTCATCCCACCGACCTCCCTACGGGCTACCACACGTATCAAGGGGGGCGTAGGGCGGAGCCAGTCGGCGGGATGACACGAAGCCCTTCCGTTCGGGGAAGGGCTTCGTGTCAGTGGACGGGGAGTGGGTGCGACGGGCCCCCGCCTTGGGTCAGGTGAGTTCGGCGCAGGTCTTTGCGTCTGGGTCGGCGGCGGCTTTCGGGGTCCAGCGGACGTTGGCGAAGGAGGCTTGGAATGCGCCCTCGGTGTAGACGAGGAACGGTGTGTTGACGTTTTCCAGGTCCAGGCCGCCTTCGGCGAAGCAGGAGATCGGGATCTTCACGGTGGTCTTCGTGCCGGTGGGGAGGTCGGTGAAGAGGTTGGTGGCGTTGACCTCGGCGAAGCACGGGTACTGGCAGTGGGTGCTGAGGACGGTTCGGGCCGCTGGGTGTTGGTGGACGATGACGTCGAAGACCAGGGCGGCGTTGGCGTTGAGGTAGCCGCGCAGGTCGGTGCCGCCCGCCGGGTCCTGGAGGTAGACCTGGCCGGGGCCCGTGCCGGTCCACGTGGTCTTCATGGCGTCGCCTTGGACGTTGACGTCGGCGGGCACGACGGTGATCGAGCTGTGGGCCGCCTCGCCGTCCGGGCCCAGTTCGGTGCCGCTCCAGTTTTCCGGGGAGCCGATGTAGGAGCGGTAGGGGGCGATGTCGGTGCGGACGTGGAGTTCGAGGTCCTCGGTGGCGGTGCCGCCGCCGTTGTTGCCGGAGCAGCCGAACTCCGGGGAGGTCTCGTCCAGCTGGCCGACGTTGCCGGTTTGCCAGGAGCGCAGGCCGTAGCCGGGCTTGAAGAGGGGGTCGCCGTCGGCGTTGAGGGGGGTTTGGCAGGCGCTGCGCGGCCAGGAGAACGAGAGCTTGCCGGTGAAGGTGTGCTTGCCGCGGATCAGCAGGTCGGTGACGCCGCCGCCCTCGGTGCCGGGTAGCCAGGCCGCGACGAACGCGTCGGAGCGGTTGAGCTCCTTGTTGACGTGGAGCGGGCGGCCGGAGAGGTAGACGGTGACGACGGGGGTGCCCTTGCCGCTGACCTTGTCGAGGACGGCGAGGTCGTTCGGGTAGAGCTTGGCCGCCTCCAGGGAGCGCTTGCCGATGTCGCCGACGCCCTCGGCGTACGGGGTCTCGCCGAGCACCGCGATGACGGCGTCGAAGCCGGCGGGGTCGACGTCGCCGGTTTCGCTGAACACGACGTTCTGCTCGCCGAGGGCTTCCTTCAGGCCGCCGAGGACGGTGGTGCCGTTGGGGAAGTCGGCGTTGGTGTTGCCGGTGCCCTGCCAGGTCAGGGTCCAGCCGCCGGTCTGGTTCTGCATGCTGTCGGCGCTCTTGCCGACGACCAGCACCTTGGAGCGCGGGGAGAGGGGGAGGGTGCGGTTGTCGTTCTTGAGCAGGACCTGGGACTGGCGCACGGCTTTGCGGGCCAGTTCGCGGGCTTCGAGGGCGTTGGTGGAGCCGGCGTGGTCGCGTTCGGACGGTTTGTTGCCGTCGAGGATGCCGGAGCGGAGCTTGACGCGGAGGATCCGGGTCACGGCGTCGTCGATGCGGGAGAGGGGGATTTCACCGTTCTCGACCTGGCTGACCGTGTTGGCGATGAACGCCTTCCAGTCGTTGGGCACCATGACGACGTCGATGCCCGCGTTGATCGCCCGGGGGCAGGACGAGTTGGTGCAGCCGGTGACCTGGCCGATGCCGTTCCAGTCGGAGACGACCAGGCCGTCGAAGCCCATCTTGCCCTTGAGGATGTCGTTCACCGCGAGCTTGCTGCCGTGCAGCTTGCCCTCGTCGAGGTCGTCGTTGGTCCAGCTGTTGAACGACACCATCACGGTCTGGGCGCCGGCGGCGAGCGCGCCGTAGTAGCCCTGGCCGTGGACGTTGATCATCTCGGCTTCGGAGGCCGGGTTGACGCCCTGGTCCTTGCCGCCGGTCGTGCCGCCGTCGCCGATGAAGTGCTTGGCGGTGGCGAGCACGCCGACCCGGTGGCGGCTGTTGCCCTGCAGGCCACGGGTGGCTTCGTAGCCGTACGCGCGGGTGATCCGCGGGTCCTCGGAGAAGCCCTCGTAGGTGCGGCCCCAGCGGTCGTCGAGGGGTACGGCCAGGGTCGGCGCGAACGCCCAGTCCTGGCCGGTGGCGCGGATCTGCTCGGCGGTCGCCTTGCCGATGTCCCGGATCAGGCACGGGTCGTGCGCCGCGCCCAGGCCGATGTTGTGCGGGAAGACCGTGGCGCCGTAGACGTTGTTGTTGCCGTGCACGGCGTCGATGCCCCAGATGGCGGGGATGCCCGTGCGGCTGGCCTTGGACGCGTCCCAATAGGCGTCGGCGAGGGCGAGCCAGGCTTCGGGTGCGGCGTGCTTGTCGCGGTTCGGCCACGAGCCGCCGCCGTTGAGGACCGAGCCGATGCCGTACTCGCGGACCTCGTCGGGGGTGATGGCGCCGATCTCCGGCTGGGTCATCTGGCCGACCTTCTCGGCCAGGGTCATGCCCGCGAGGATGTTCTTGACGCGCCGCTCGTCGGACGGGTTCGACTTGACCCGGCTGTCGACCTTCGGCCAGTCGGCCAGGTGCGGTAGGCGGTCCTCGATCCGGGCGCAGCCGTGCTCGGTGCGCGGCTCGCCGATGACCGGCCGGCGTGACGCGTCCGGGGAGGCTGCGGCGGCTCCGGTGATGAGACCGGCGGCGAGCACCGCGGCCAGGGCGGTGCTCAGGTGTCTGCGGGACATCGGCGGTTCCGTTCGTCCGACGGCTCTGTCGCGGCCGATCCTCGTGATCTCGCGGGGCGTGGTCAAGAGGGTGTGGGAGCGCTTCCTCGCAGGTAGGGGTTTCGGTCGCCGGTTCCGGTTCGTGAATTTCCTTCGCGTCACCCTGCGTGTCGAGACAGTTACTTGACTCTGGAGTAGGTAGGGGCCAGACTCTGACAGGCCAAGCAAGGTCCACTGAGGACTCTCCGCCAAGTCCTTGCCACGCTGGGAAGAGCACACCATGTCCCTGAGGTCTCCCCTGTCCCGCCGCGCCCTGGTCTTCGCCGCGGTGGTTGCCCTCACCACGTCCGGAACGGTCGCCCAGGCCGCCGAGAACCCCTACGAACGCGGTCCGGCACCGACCACCGCGAGCATCGAGGCCACCCGCGGGCCGTTCGCCACCAGCCAGACCGCGGTGTCGTCGGTGAGCGTGCGCGGCTTCGGCGGCGGCACCATCTACTACCCGACCAGCACCGCCGAGGGCACGTTCGGCGCGATCGCGGTCTCGCCCGGCTACACGGCCAGCCAGTCCAGCCTCTCCTGGCTCGGACCGCGCCTGGCCTCGCAGGGCTTCGTCATCTTCATCATCGACACGAACTCCCGGTACGACCAGCCCTCCTCGCGCGGCGACCAGCTGCTGGCCGCGCTGGACTACCTCACCACGAGCAGTTCCGTCCGGGGTCGGATCGACGCCTCGAGGCTCGGCGTGATGGGCCACTCGATGGGTGGCGGTGGTGCGCTGGAGGCCACGAAGGACCGGCCCAGCCTGCAGGCGTCGATCCCGCTGACGGCGTGGAACACCACCAAGACGTGGTCGACGGTGCAGACGCCCACGTTGATCGTCGGCGCGGAGAACGACTCGGTGGCGTCCGTCTCGTCGCACTCCGAGCCGTTCTACACCGGCCTGCCCTCCACTTTGGACAAGGCGTACCTGGAGCTGGAGGGTGCGAGCCACTACGCGCCGAACAGCTCGAACACGACGATCGCGAAGTACAGCATCGCGTGGCTCAAGCGGTTCGTCGACAACGACACCCGGTACGAGCAGTTCCTGTGCCCCGCGCCCCGGGGCGCGGCCATCTCCGAGTACCGCGACACCTGTCCGCACTCCTGACCGTCCGACGGGCCGTTCGCGCTGTTCAGCAGCGTGAACGGCCCGTTGGTCGGTCGCAGGAAAGCGCTTGCCGTCGGTGCCGGCGGTACGCTACCGTCAGAACTGGGAACGTTCCCAGACGTCCCGCAACGCACGGCGGCGGCGTTGTCGGGTTCGAGGGGCCGCCGTCAGCTTGGCAGGGGTGCGGGGCGAGAGCGCTCTCCCCCACGCCCCGGGGGTCTCGACGATGAGACCGCCCCGGCTGACGGCGGCCCTTTCGGCGTTCGCCCGGGTCCGCGGAGTGGCAACACCTCCCCGACTGGCGGGCACAAGCAGGACATGACGACCGATGACGACCGCACCCTGTGGTCACAGGCCGCGGCGGGGAACGGGCCGGCCTTCGGCGTGCTGTTCGACCGGCACGCCAAGGCGGTCTACAACCACTGCTTCCGGCTGACCGCGTCGTGGGCGGCGGCCGAGGACCACCTGCAGAACACGTTCCTGGTGGCCTGGCGCAAGCGCGACCGGCTGCGGCTGGAGCACGACTCCGCCCTGCCGTGGTTGTTGGCCGTGGCCACGAACGTGGTGCGCAGCGACCGGCGCACGGTGGCGCGTCGGCTGCGACTGTTCCGCAAGGCGCCGGTGGAGACCCCGGTGCCCGACCACGCCGACCAGGTGGCCGAGCGGGTCGACGACCAGCGGCGGATGGCGTTGCTGCTGGCCGCCGTCGAGGAACTGCCCCGCAACGAACGCGAAGCGCTCGCGCTGTGCGTGTGGTCCGGCGTGTCGTACGCCGACGCCGCCGGCGTGCTCGGGATCGCCGAGGTCAGCGTCCGGGCCAGGGTCAGCAAGGCGAAGGCCCGGCTGACCCGCAGGCTGGGCGCCGCGCCGGTCGTCGCCGTCCCCGCGCTCACCCTGGAGGACCGATGAACCACGCACTCCCCCCGAACCGGGACGTTCCGCCCCAGCGTCGCGCCCGGATCCGCGCGCGCCTGGAGCAGGAGGTGACCGGTGGTCGCCGTGCCGCCCGGTTCGCGCCCCTGCTCACGGCCGGTGTCGCGGCGGCGGCCGTCGTCGCCCTGGTCGCGGTCGTGGTGCCGTGGCAGCAGGGTGGCGTGGAGCCCGCGGCGGCGTCCGACACGCCCGTCGAGTTGTCGACCACCTCGGCCTCGGCACCCTCCTCGACGCCGCGGCAGCCGGTGATCCCGGGCCTGTCGCCGGAGCGGATCGCCGAGATCGCGAAGGGCTGCGCGGACAGCGCGGGTGTCGAGGGCGAGGCCGTGCTGCACCAGTACCTGACCGACGAGGTCGGCACGCTCGCCCTGCTCTACACCGGGCACCACATGCTGAGCTGCACGGTCGACGGCCCCGCCATGCCCTACAACTCGGCGATGACCGGCGGCCTGGAGGTCGGGTGGCTGCCCGGCGAGCTCGCCGTGGACCAGGCCGCCTCGGCCTCCGGCGGGGACGGCGGCAAGCCCGAGTACGCGGGCCTCCCGGGGTACGACATGGCGGTCGGCCGCGTGACGAGTCGCGTCGCCAAGGTCGTCTACCGGCAGGGCGGCAGGTCGACCGAGGTGCGGCCGGTCAACGGCACGTTCGTGGCCCGCCTGGCTCACCCGTCCGGTTGGCAGATCCCCGACGGGTGGGACCGGCAGGCCGTTCTCCAGGCGTACGACGCCCAGGGGACGCTGCTCGCCGACTGGCTCAACGAGTGGGACCGGACCAAGTGCTGGGTGCGCCCGGACGGGGTGATCGTGGCGGGTGCGCGCGACCTCGACCCGGCGACGTGCGCGCCGGCCGTGGCCTGGCGGTAGTCGGAACCGGGGTGTGCCGCGTTACGTCGGCGACACACCCCGGTACGGCAGGGTCTGGCTGTAGACGATGTTCGTGGTCGTGCTGCCGAAGCCGGTCAGGTCGTTGACCACCTGCTCCAGGTGCGGCATGGACGTGGCGGCGACCTTGAGCGTGTAGCAGTCGTCGCCGGTGGTGCGCAGGCACTCCAGGATCTCCGGGCGGTCGGCGAGCAGCGCGTGCAGCGGCTCGTGCCGGTTGCCCGGGTACTTCAGGCGGACGACGGCGAGCACGGCGTAGCCGACCTTGGCCAGGTCGACCTCGGCCCGGTAGCCGGTGATCACGCCGGCGGACTCCAGCCTGCGGACGCGCTCGGTGGTCGCCGACGCGCTGAGGTTGACCCGGCGGCCCAGCTCGCTGAGCGCGATCCGGCCGTCGCGTTGCAGCTCGGCGAGGATGGACCAGTCGGTCGGATCGAGGTTCCCGGTCATGTGCCGATTTTACCGTGGAATTTGCGGCGGGAGCCGGTCCAGGCCGGGGGAAGTCTCTTCAGGATCGCGGGATCTCCGCATAGCGTTAGGGCCGTGCAGATCGGTGTGAACGTCCCGAACTTCGGGCCGGGCACCTCGCCGGACGTGCTGCGGGACTGGGCGCGGACCGTCGAGGGCCTCGGCTTCGACCTGTTGATGGTGTCCGACCACGTGGCCGTGACGCCGGACGTGGCCGAGCAGTACCCGGCCCCGTTCTACGAGCCGTTCACCGCGCTGGCGTGGCTGGCCGGCGTGACGTCGCGGATCCGGCTCGGCACCACCGTGCTGGTGCTGCCCTACCGGCACCCGCTGCTGGTGGCGCGGATGGCGGCGAACGTGAACGAGCTGTCCGGCGGTCGGTTCGTGCTCGGTGTCGGCGTCGGGTGGGCGCGGCAGGAGTACGAGGCGCTGGGGGTGCGGTTCGCCGAACGCGGTCGGTTGACCGACGAAGGGCTGCGGGTGGTGCGGGAGGCGTGGCGGGACGAGTCGGACTACCGGGCCGGGCGGATCCCGATCTGGGTGGGCGGGCACTCCGACGCGGCGCTGCGGCGGGCCGTTCGGCTGGGGGACGCGTGGCACAGCTTGCGCCTCACGCCTGCGGGGTACCGGGAGGCGTTGGCGCGGTTGGAGGTCATCGCGGAGGCGGAGGGGAAACCGTTGCCGGAGTTGACCCCTCGTGTTCTGCTGCACATCACGTCCGACGAGTTGGGGCCGGAGCGGCGGTTGGGTGAGGGGACCGTGGCGCAGGTCTTGGGTGATCTGGCGCAGTTGCGGTCGTCGGGAGCGTCGACCGTGGTGCTGGACCCGTTCGTCGGGGATCCACAGGAGACCGTCCACCCGGAAGTCGCGTGGCAGGCGTTGGCCACGGTGCGAAAGGAGTTCCGATGAGCTTGCGCAGGGCGATCGAGTTGGCGGCGGAGGCGCGTGCGTCGGGCAACCCGCCGTTCGGGTCGTTGTTGGTGGGGCCGGACGGCGCGGTGCTGAAGGAGGAGCGCAACTCCAGCGTGACGGACGACGACATCACGGCGCACCCGGAGTTGAAGCTGGCGCGGTGGGCGGCGCGGTCGCTCGCGCCGGAGGTGGCGGCCGGGACGACGATGTTCACCAGCTGCCAGCCGTGCGGGATGTGCGTCGGCGCGATCGAGCGGTCGGGGCTGGGGCGGGTGGTGTTCGCGTTGTCGACCGAGCAGCTGAACGCGCTGAAGCCGGGCGGCGGCTTCGCGCCCGTGCCGCAGGAGGGGCCCGCGCTGCTGGAGGAGGCGACGGTTCCGGTGGAGGGCTACTACCGGTAGTGACCGTGTTCTGAACGTTGAATTCGGGTGTTCCGGACGTAGGACTCTCGCGGTCCGAACGTAGGACTCGCGCGGTTGGGGGTGGTGGCTGGGCCGTTCGGGTGCCCGACTGGAACGAGACAGCTTCGTGCGCGGATGGGGTTCACAGACGGTGTGCGGTTCGCTACCTTGGGATCTGGGAGCGCTCCCAGCCCTGTACTCGGTCATCCTCAACGTGGAGGACACACTCACATGACCTTCCGACGCGGTACCCGATCGGTGATCGGCGTCTTCAGCTCGGTCCTCGCGGTCCTCGCCGCGAGTGTCGTCACCCTGGTGGGCGCATCAGGCGTCGCGAGCGCGCACGGCTCGGTCACCGACCCGCCGTCGCGCAACTACGGCTGCTACCAGCGCTGGGGCAGCGACCACCTGAACCCGAACATGGGTCAGACGGACCCGATGTGCGCGCAGGCCTGGAAGGCCGACCCGAACGCGATGTGGAACTGGAACGGCCTGTACCGCAACGGTGTCGGCGGCAACCACCAGGGCGCCCTGGCGAACGGTCAGCTGTGCAGCGGTGGCCTGGCCGAGAGCGGCCGGTACCGCGCGCTCGACGCGGTCGGCGCGTGGAACACCGCCACCAAGCCGCGCCAGTTCACCCTCACGATCACCGACCAGGCCCGGCACGGCGCGGACTACCTGCGCATCTACATCACCCGCCAGGGCGTCAACACGGCGACCACGCCGCTGCGCTGGAGCGACCTGGAGCTGGTCACCTCGACCGGCCGCTACGGCACCACGGGCCTCTACCAGGCCCAGGTGAACGCGGGCAGCCGCACCGGCCGCCACGTGGTGTTCACGATCTGGCAGGCCAGCCACATGGACCAGGCCTACTACCTGTGCAGTGACGTGAACTTCCAGTAAGACGACAGGGAGGGGCACACGGGTGCGGCGCAACCACGCCGCACCCGTGTGCTCGACCACGTCAGGCGGTCAGCTCGCGGTAGTGGAGCGAGGCGCGCAGGACGTCCAGCTCCTCGGACGAGGGCTTGCGGAAGACCGCGTGCAGGGCCTCCACGTCACCGGTGAACCGCGCGGAGGTGCGCCGCACCTCGTAGTCCACCAGGAGACCGGCGTTGACGGCTCCGACCGAGACCTCGAACGTGACGGTGTGCAGCCGCCCGTCGAACTCCTCCGCCCCGTCGCCGCTGCCCACGGTGAGCGCCAGGCCGACCACCGAGTACTTCTCCGCGCCGCGCAGGTGCGCGCTGATCGCCGGGCCGGCCAACTGCCCGATCAGGTCGGCGAAGGCCGTGACCTGCTCGATCTCGCCCCGCGTCTCCGGGGCCATGGCGTCGAGGATCCCCCGCGCGGTCCCGGCGGCGTCGAGTCGACCGCCGAGGTGCTCGACGTCGGTCCCGGTGAGGGCGGGTAGCACGCCGAACGCCGTCTGCCAGGTGTTCGCGTCGTACGGGTGCGGCTTCTTGGCCATGTACCGGGCGAGCCCGACCGGGTAGGTCAGCATGGTGTCCGCGAACCGCCGGTACGCCCCGTCCGCGCGCCCGGAGCGGTTGACGAGCAGGGCGAAAGCCGTGCCGCGGTCGTCGCTGCCGGAGAAGACCCGGGCCTGCTCACTGCCGACCCGGTCGCGCCGGACCGGAACCGAAGTGGTCACTGCGTGCCACCACCCGATGTCGACTGGGACTGCTTCGACGGCACGAAGCCCTCGTCGTCCTCGAAGAAGTCCTGCGAGTTCTCGATGTCGTCGAGAGCGGCTCGCGCCATGAGGTCGTCCCACATCTTCTTGATGTCCGGTTCGCGCAGCGAGTCGAGGTCCAGGAGGCCGCCGATGCGCTGGTAGGAACTGTCGATCTCGAAGCTCTCGTAACTGGCGCACGGCGTGTTGATGATCCGCTTTCCCTCGCTGTAGGTGATGAAGAAGCCGTTCAGCCGCGGAATCACCGTCCCGCCCTGGATCGTGATCGTGATCGACTGGATGAACAGGGCGATCGGCGTTCTCTGGTTCTCGATCGACGCTTTGATGTTGGTCTGCATCCCCTCCAGGAACTGCCTGAACGCCATCATCGCCCCGCCGGGGCCCACCGCCAGCGAGATCAGCGCCGAGGCCACGCTCTGCGCCACCTCGACGCCCTTGCCGCTGTGGTGGAAGCGCGAGTCGAGCACCTCGTCGTACGCGAGCAGCGGGTACTTCGTGTAGATCTGCTTCCACGCGTCGACGTTGAAGATCAGGTCCGGGTCGTCCGCCTGCGTGATCCACTTGCGCATCTTGGTCGAGCCGAGGCTGGTCAACTGGATCAGGCGCCTCTTGGCCTCCGCCACCTGCTTCTGCAATTCCGGCGGCACGACCTCCGGCAGGACGATCGCGGAGGCCGCCGAATCGGCTCTGTTGTAGACGCTCTCCTCGGAGCCCTCATCGACGGCGAGGCCCGCGGCGGGCAGTTCGTGCGCGAAGAACGCGCCGGCCGCCAGGAATTCGTCGTCGACGATGGAGCGACCGATTTTATTCGCCCCGGAATTGACGGTGATGGTCATGGTTGTTCCTTCTCCCAATGCGATTGGAGTGGACAAGTCATGGCCAGAGAATCACGGCGTAGGAACGATCGGTAGGGGGTCGACCTCGACGGTGAGGCGACTTCACCAGGCCGAGTGAGGCACGGGGCCGGATTGTTGGTGCGACCGTCACGAAGCACCCGGAAGCGGGTCACCCGACCCTCGACCGGGCGCAGGCCGGTGCGCGGTCGCAGAGTTCGTGATCCGGCGTGGTTCCCCGTCTCAGAGGTTCGTGGTCGCCCAGAACGCCTCGCCGTCACCGGAGACCTCGGCCGCGTCGGTGCTGTGCGGCAGGAACGCCGACTCACCGCCGCGCAACGCGACCTCGTCACCGCCACGGCTGACGACGACGGAACCCTTGGTGCACAACAGGAGCTGCGGGCCGTCGCCGGCCAGCACGGCACCGGGACGCACGGCGTGCAGGCGGAACTCGGGTTCCGGCGTCCGGTAGGTCCGCAGTGGACCGTCACCCTCGCCGTCGAGCACGGCGGCGGGTCCGCTCTCGTGGTCGACCAGCGACAGCACCGCCCGCACGTCGACGGGCTTGGTGGTCAGGCCCGCGCGCAGCACGTTGTCGGAGTTCGCCATCAGCTCGACGCCGGTGCCACGCAGGTGGGCGTGCAGCACGCCCGCTCCCACGTAGACCCCCTGCCCCGGCCGCAGCTTCACCGCGTTCAGCAGTAGCGCCGCCACCACGCCCCCGTCCGTCGGGTAGACCTCGGCCAGTGCCGCGACGTGCGCCAGCGCGGGCACGCGCGCCGCCGCCGACGCCACCTCCGCGACCAGCGCCGCGTCCGCGGTCCGCAACGCCCAGCGCAGCGCGCCCCCCGTGTCGCAGGCCGAGAGCTCGGCCCGCAGCGGGGCCAGCGACGGCAGGCCGAGCTCGTCCAGCAGCGCCACGGTCTCGGCGGGGCGGCGGAAGCCGGACAGGGTCTCGAACTCGGTCAGCGCCACCAGGACCTCCGGCTTGGGCCGGTCGTCGCGGTAGCCGTGCTCGGCGAACCCGACCGCGGCCTGCTCGCGGTCCGGGTGCACCTGCAACGACAGCGGCGCGTCCACGGCCAGCACCTTGAGCAGGAACGGCAGGCGCGGCCCGAACGCGGCCAGGCTGCCCGGCCCGAGCAGGCCGGCCGGGTCGGCCGCGAGGTGGGCGTCCAACGGCACGTCGCAGCCGGCCAGCCGGGACGGGTCGTCGGGGTGCGCGCCGATCCACAGCTCGGCCTGCGGCACGGCGCTGGGCGACGGCTCGCCGCGCAGTTCGGCCAGCGCGGTCCGCGAACCCCAGTGGTACTCCCGGACGGTGGTGTCCAACTTGCGCACGGTGCGTCCCTCAGATCCCCACGGGCACGGACGGGACGCGGTCGTCCGCGAGCAGCGCCGCGGCCCCGATCAGTCCCGAGTCGACGCCCAACGTCGCCGGGCACACGTCGACCCGGCGCATGAACTCCAGCCCCGCGTAGTCCGCGAGCGGCTGCGTGATGGCGGGTTCGAGCAGGTCCCAGGCCTGCGCGACACCACCGCCGATGACCACGCGGTCGACCTCGCACAACGCGGAGGCGACCGTGATGACCCGGGCGACCGCCTCGCCGGAACGGCCGAACGCCGCCTGCGCGGTCGGGTCGCCCGCCCGTGCCGACGCGGCGAGCGCGACGCCGTCCGCCGTGCCGCCGAGCGGCTGCCAGCCCTGCGCCAACGCCCAGCGCACCATCGACGGGCCGCTGGCGAAGGCCTCGGAGCAGCCGTTCGCGCCGCAGCCGCACAGCGGGCCGGCCGGGTCGAGCACGAAGTGACCGACGTGGCCCGCGTTGCCGGTGGCGCCGAAGTGCGGCTTGCCGGCGAAGACGAACCCGCCGCCGATGCCGGTGGACACGACCATGCCGAGCAGGCACTCGCTGCCGCGGCCGTTGCCGTGGTGGTACTCGGCCAGCGCCATGCACAGCGCGTCGCCGCCGAGCCGGACCGGCAGGCCGGGCAGCAGCTCGCCGACGCGGGCGGTGATCGGGAAGTCGCGCCAGCCCGGGATGTTGACCGGGCTGATCGTGCCGGTGCGCAGGTCCATCGGCGCGGCCGAGGCGATGCCCGCGCCGAGCACGGCGCGGTCCGCGGCGGCGACCAGGAGTTCGTCGAGAACTCCCGCGAGGCCGCCCCAGACCGCCTCCGCGTCGCCCGCGGGCGTCGCCGTGCCGCGGCGGGCCAGGACGGTGCCGTCGGACTCGACCAACGCCGCGGCGAGCTTGGTGCCGCCGATGTCGATGGCGACCGCGACCGGGTCGAGTGCTTGCCCCATGGGACTTAGTTAAGCGGTTAAGCAAAGTTTCGTCAAGAGGCGTTGACAGCAGCCCTGAAGCGGTTCACCTCACACCGCTCCGGACGTCAGAGGTGCCGTTCGATCTCGGCCAGCTCGTCGGCCTCGAACGCCAGGTTCGCCGTCGCGGCCACGTTGTCCTCCAGCTGCTTCACGCTGGAGGCGCCGATCAGCGCGGACGTCACGTTGCGCAGCACCCACGCGATCGCCAGCTGCGCCAGCGTCTGCCCGCGCCCCTTCGCGATCTCGTTGAGCGCGCGGACCTTCGCCAGCGTCGCGTCGTCCAGGTTGGACGCCGACAGGAACGGCGAGGCGCCCGCCGCGCGCGAACCCGCCGGCACGCCGTCGAGGTAGCGGTCGGTCAGCACGCCCTGCGCCAGCGGCGAGAACGCGATGCTGCCCGCGCCGACCTCGGCCAGCACGTCCAGCAGGCCGTCCTCGACCCACCGGTTGAGCATCGAGTACGACGGCTGGTGGATCAGCAGCGGCGTGCCCAGCTCGCGCAGCACACGGGCCGCTTCCGCGGTCTGCTCCGCCGAGTAGTTCGAGATGCCGGCGTACAGCGCCTTGCCCGAGCGGACCACGTGGTCCAGCGCGCCCATCGTCTCCTCGATGGGGGTGTCCGGGTCGGGCCGGTGGTGGTAGAAGACGTCGACGTGGTCGAGGCCCATCCGGGCCAGTGACCGGTCCAGCGAGCCGACCAGGTACTTGCGGGAGCCCCACTCGCCGTACGGGCCGGCGAACATGTGGTAGCCGGCCTTGGTGGACACCAGGATCTCGTCCCGGTACGGCCGGAAGTCCGTCGCGAACAGCCGGCCGAAGTTCTCCTCGGCGCTGCCGGGCGGCGGCCCGTAGTTGTTGGCCAGGTCGAAGTGCGTCACGCCGAGGTCGAACGCGCGGCGCAGGATGGCCCGCTGGCCGTCGAGGTCCTTGTCGTGCCCGAAGTTGTGCCACAGGCCGAGCGACACGGCGGGCAGCTTGAGCCCGCTGCGGCCGGACCGGCGGTAGGGCATGGTGTCGTACCGCGACTCGGCGGCGTGGTGGGTCATGGGGATCCTTCTATCGGGTGCTCTCCCGCGCGATGAGCGTGGGCTTGGGCGACCAGCGCTCGGTGACCTCGACGCCTTCGATCAGCTCCAGCACCGACTCGGCGACCGTGACGCCGAACTGGTGCACGTCCACGCTCATCGTGGTCAGGGCGGGTGACGCGAGCCGGCACAGCGACGAGTCGTCCCACGCCACCAGGCTGAGCCGGTCGGGCACGGCGACACCGAGTTCCTTGGCGACGTTGAGGCCCGCGACGGCCATCACGTCGTTGTCGTAGAGGATCGCGGTGGGCGGCTCGGCGGAGTCGATCAGCGCGGTGGTGAGCTTCGCCCCCGACTCCTCGGAGTAGTCGCCCTCCAGCACGACGGGCTCGATGCCCGCCTCCGCGCAGCCTTCGAGCAGCGCGGCGGTGCGCGCCCTGGTGTGCAGCAGCGTGTCGGGGCCGCTGACCCGGGCGATGCGGCGGTGCCCGAGGTCGAGCAGGTACGCCAACGCCTCCCGCACGGGGCCCGCGTCGTCGGTGCGCACCGCGGGCACGGCCAGCTCGTCCGGCTCGCCCACGTACAGCGCGGGCAGGCCCATCTCGCGCAGCACCGCCGGCCGGTGGTCGTCCACCGTGCGGTTGACGACCACGACCGCGTCGACCAGGCCGCCCGCCGCCCACCTGCGGTAGGCGGCGATCTCGGCGTCCTCCGCGCCCACGATGTGCAGCAGCACGGACCGGTCGCCCTCGGCGAGTCGTTCCTCGATGCCCGCGATGAACTCCATGAAGAACGGCTCCGCGCCCAGCAGCCGCGCGGGGCGGGCCAGGACGAGGCCGACGGCGCCGGTCGAGCCGGTCGTCACGTCCGCACCGCGCACAGGTCGTTGGCCGATCGCAGCACCAGCGGACCGGTCAGCGCGGACGGGTCGACCAGCTCGGCCGCGGTCCGGACCAGGAACGAGTGCGTGCCGCCGGCGGGCAGCGTGACCAGGGCGTCGTCCACGACGGCGTCCTCGGCGACCCGGTCGGCCAGCACGGCGACGTCGCGGGCGAAGGAGGACGCGGTGACGTCCACCCGGTAACCGCCGTCCACCCGCCGCACCTCGGCGGTCAGCGGCGCGGGGTCGTAGGCCAGCTCCAGGTCCTCGCGGAACAGGTGCGCGGTGCGCGCGTCGGCCGTGCTCACCACCAGCACCTCCCCCTTCGGGTCGCCCGGCGTGAGGAGTTCGGCCGCCAGGTCCAGCCGCGCCACCGACCTGGCCGGCACGTCGAGCGGGAGTTTAGCCGCCGCGAGCACCTCGCCCGTGAACGTCCGGCGCTCCAGTTCGACGTCGCCGGCCCAGACGTCGTCGGTGTCGTTGACCGCGATGAGCACGTCCACGCCGTCACGGGGCTGGACGGTCAGCAGGCGTGGCGCGAAGGCGTGCTTGAGCGCGTAGTACAGCGGCTTGGGCCGCTCCTCGCCGTCGATCGCGGCCCACGACGTGACCGGCCAGCAGTCGTTGAGCTGCCACACCAGCGCGCCCGCCGTGCGGGGCCAGTGCGAGCGGAAGTGCTCGACGCCGAACGCGACCGCGCGGGCCTGGTTGAGCTGGGTCGCCCAGTGCCAGTCCCCGAACTCCGCCGGCGCGGGCAGGTGCGGCGCGAGGCCGCGGTCGAGCTTGCCGTTGCCGTCCTCGGCCTTCTGGTGCAGCAGGAACGCGGGCGAGGTCGGCGTCATCGGCTCGTCGTGCACCCACTTGGTGAGCGTCGCCCAGGTCGGCGGGCCCTGGAAGCCGAACTCCGAGCAGAACCGCGGGGTGTGGTCGCGGTAGTGGGTGTAGTCGACCCGGTTCCAGACCTCCCACTCGTGGCGGGTGCCGTGGGTGTCCTCGTTCGGGTGGAGCTCGCCCGGGCTGTACGGGCTGCCCGGCGAGTAGTGCCGGGTCGGGTCGAGCTCGGCGACGATCTTCGGCAGCAGGTCGGTGTAGAAGCCGAGGCCCCAGGTGCGGCCCTGCAACTGCTCTGCCCAGCCCCAGTCGGCGAAGCCCCAGAGGTTCTCGTTGTTGCCGTTCCACAGCGCCAGGGACGCGTGCGAGGTCAGCCGGGCGACGTTCTCGCGCGCCTCGGCCTCGACCTCCTCCCACAGCGGCGATTCCTCGGCGTACGCGGCGCAGGCGAACAGGAAGTCCTGCCACACCAGCACGCCGCGCTCGTCGCAGACGTCGTAGAAGTCCTCGGTCTCGTAGATGCCGCCGCCCCAGATGCGGAGCATGTTCATGTTGGCCTCGACGGCCTGGTCGACCCGCCGCGCCAGCCGCTCGCGGGTGACGCGGGTGAGGAAGTGGTCGTCCGGGATCCAGTTGGCGCCCTTGGCGAACACCGGCTTGCCGTTGACGACGAACGTGAACGGCGTGCCGACCTCGTCGGGCGTCGTGTCGACGGTGATGGTGCGGAAGCCGATGCGGCGGTCGGCGCGGTCGACGTCCTCGCCGCCGGCCTGGAGGATGACCGCCAAGTCGTAGAGGGGGTGGTCGCCGTAGCCCACGGGCCACCACAGGTCGACGTCCGGCACCTCGACGGTCACCACGGCGGAGTCGCCCTCGACCCGGACGCGCTGCTCGACCCCGGCCACGGTCGCGACCGCGGTCAGGTCGCCGTCGCCGGCGCGGTCGACCTCGACGTGCACCTCGACCCGGCCCGTGCCGTCCGCGTCCACCGTGACGAGCGGGCGGACCTGCGCCAGGCGCGCCTCGGTCCAGCGCTCCAGCCGCACCGGCTTCCAGATGCCCGCGGTCTGCAGGTCGGGACCCCAGTCCCAGCCGAACGAGCACGCCATCTTGCGCAGGGCGTTCATCGGGTGCGGGTAGGCGCGGTCGCGCCGGCCCAGCTCCTGCTCCTGCCGCTCGGCGTAGGCCAGGGCGGAGTGGAAGGTGACGACGAGGTCGTTCGCGCCGTCCTTGAGGTGCTCGCGCACGTCGAAGCGGTACGAGCGGAACATGTTCGCCGTGTGGCCGAGGACGTGGCCGTTGAGCTCGACCGTGGTGACGGTGTCGAGACCGTCGAACGCGAGCTCGACCTTCTCGCCGGGCCGCGCCGCCCCGGCCTCGAAGGTCAGGGCGTAGCGCCAGTCGGCGCGGTGCATCCAGGCCAGCTCGGCCTCGTTGGTGTCCAGGTAGGGCTCGGGGATCAGACCCGCCGCGAGGAGGTCGAGGTGCGTGCTGCCGGGTACCACGGCGGGCACCGGGCGATCGGCGACGACCGCCGGGACCGGCCCGCCCACCGCGCTCAGGCGCCACCCGTCGTGCAAGGTCGTGCGAATCATCGTTCCTCTTTCCCGGCGGCGGCGGTGGGTTTCTGCCCTGTGACATCCAAGGTATGGCGATTCTTACGCCAGCAACTAAAGTAAGTCAACGAGGTTCACCACCAGAGAGGAAGACCACAAGTGGCAGACGTGACGCACCTGCGGGCAGCGGGTGTGAGCCTGGTGCTCGACTTCTCCGGAAGCGCACTTCCCCGGGTCCGCTATTGGGGTGCTGACCTGGGAGAACTCACGCCGGCGGAACTGGACGCGGTACTCGTTGCGCAAACTCCGCACCCCATCGGCTTCTCGGTCGACGGCGCGGTGGACGTGGCCGTGCTGCCCGAGCAGTCGGCGGGTTGGCTGGGCACGCCGGGAATCGTCGGCAACCGGGGCGGGCGGGACTTCTCGACCGCGTTCCGCGTGGTGTCGGTGGACGGTCCCGTGGTCGCCGCGGTGGACGAGGTCGCCGGGCTCGGGCTGGAACTCCACGTCGAGCTGACGCCGGCCGGGCTGGTGCGGCAGCGGGCCGTGCTGACCAACACCGGGTCGTCGGACTTCGCCGTGGACGCGGTGAACCTGACCCTGCCCGCGCCGCCGCAGGCGGTCGAGCTCCTGGACTTCACCGGGCGCTGGACGCGGGAGCGCAGCCCGCAGCGCACGCCGTGGAACCACGGCCTGCACGTGCGCGAGAACCGGACCGGTCGGACGGGCTACGACTCGGCGTACCTGCTCGCCGCGGGCACCGCCGGGTTCGGCAACCGCTCGGGCGAGATCTGGGCCGTGCACACGGCCTGGTCGGGCAACCACCGGACGTTCGCCGAGAAGACGTACCACTCCGTGTCCCTGCTCGGGTCGGGTGAGCTGCTGCTGTCCGGCGAGGTCGTGCTGGGGCCCGGCGAGTCGTACACGTCGCCGTGGCAGTACGCGTCGTACGGGCGGGGGTTGGACGAGGTGTCGGCGCGGTTCCACCGGCACCTGCGCTCGCGCGCGTCGCACCCCTCCTCGCCCCGGCCGGTCGTGGTGAACACGTGGGAGGCCGTGTACTTCGACCACGACCTGGACCGGCTGAAGGCGTTGGCGGACGCCGCCGCGTCGGTCGGGGGCGAGCGGTTCGTGCTGGACGACGGCTGGTTCGGGTCGCGACGGGACGACCGGCGCGGCCTCGGCGACTGGTACGTGTCGGACGAGGTCTGGCCGGACGGGCTCGGGCCGCTGACCGACCACGTGACCGGGTTGGGCATGCAGTTCGGCATCTGGGTCGAGCCGGAGATGGTCAACCCGGACTCGGAGCTCGCGCGGGCGCACCCGGACTGGATGATGGCGGCGGGCGACCGGCTGCCCGGCACGGCACGGCACCAGCAGGTGCTCGACCTGGCCCGGCCGGAGGCGTTCGCGCACATCCTGGAGCGGCTGGACGCGTTGCTGTCCGAGTACCCCGTGTCGTACCTGAAGTGGGACCACAACCGGGACCTCGTGGACGCCGGGCACCGGCCGACCGGGCGGGCGGGGGTGCACGGCCAGACGGCGGCCGTCTACCGGCTGCTGGACGAGCTGCGGCGGCGCCACCCCGGGGTGGAGATCGAGTCGTGCTCGTCCGGTGGCGGGCGGGTGGACCTGGAGATCCTCCAGCGGACGGACCGGGTGTGGGTGTCGGACTGCATCGACGCCCTGGAGCGGCAGTCGATGCAGCGGTGGACGAACGCGCTGATCCCGTTGGAGCTGATGGGGACGCACGTGGGCTCGGGGACGTCGCACACGACGCACCGGCAGCACCCGATCGACTTCCGGGCGGGGACGGCGCTGTTCGGCCACTTCGGCATCGAGTGGGACCTGACGGCGGCGTCGGAGTCGGACCTGGAGCGGCTGCGGTCGTGGGTGGCGCTGTACAAGGAGCTGCGGCCGTTGCTGCACTCCGGCGTGTCGGTGCACGGCGACCACCCCGACCCCGCGATCGAGGTGCACGGGGTGGTGGCGGAGGACGGGTCGGACGCCGTGTTCGCGATCGTCTCGCTGGCCACGTCCCGGCTCTACCCGCCGGGACCGGTGCGGCTGCCGGGCCTGTCGGCCGACCGCGCGTACCACGTGCGCCCGCTGGCGCCCGGTGACGTGCCGGACGGCAACGCCGACAACTGGGGCGTGCGCCTGCCGTGGTGGCAGGACGGCGTGACGCTGCCGGGCCGGGTGCTGGACACGGCGGGCGTGCAGGCTCCCGTTCAGCACCCGGAGCGGTTGGTGCTGGTGCGGGCCACGGCGGTCTAGCGGCGCGTGCCGCGCGACGGCCGCCCGCCTCACGGTGGGCGGCCGTCGGCTCGGGTGACGCAGGTCTGGTAGCGCTCCCAGAGCGTGCGCTACGGTCGGCGCACCGAAGCGTCGGTCCCGGTCGTGAGCGTCACCGGGGCGAGGACCGACCGGAACGCCGGCGGCGCGCCCTCCCGCCCTGACCGACCGGGGAACGACCCAGTGAACCCTCGCACCACGCTGGCCGCCGTCGCGGTCCTGCTCTCGGCCGTCGCCTGCGGCGGGCCCGCCGAGAGCCCGGCCGGCCCGCCCTCCGGCGGCTCGTCGCAACCGGCCACCGCGCCCGCGGTCGGGCCGTCGCGGGGCGGCCCGCTGGCCGGCGCCGACCCGTGCGACCTGCTCACCAAGGCCGAGGCCGAGCAGGTCACCGGCGCGCAGACCGCCGAGCCGGTGGTGGAGCAGCTCGGTTCGGCGCGGGTGTGCAACTTCTCGCCGCGCCAAGCCCTGCTCGGCGTCGGCATCCGGACCACGTCCGGGCTGGACCAGGTCCAGTCCAACGGCAACGTGGTGCAGGACCTGGTGATCGGCCGCCACCAGGCCAAGCAGGCCGTGGGCGCGACCGGCAGCTGCGGGATCTTCATCGGCGTCACGGCGTCCTCCCGGGTCGACGTGGTGCTGAACTCGGGCAGCCCGGCCGAGGACCCGTGCCCGTTGGCGATGCGGGTCGCCGAACTGGTCGAGCCCAGGCTGCCCTGACGTCCTCAGGCACCCAGCCGCACGACGACCGCCGACGGCGTGGCGCCGCCGTGGGTGGCACGCAGCACCCCTCGCGCCGCGTCCCACCCGAAGGCCCACTCCGGTGACGTCACCGGGAACACCGGGGACACCGTGACGTCCTGTCCGCGCAGGTGCGGCACGGGCAGGTCCACGGCCGGCGGGGCGTCGGGCAGCCGCCACACGGTCAGGTAGCTGTTCGCCGCCGCGCGCAGCCCCTGCGCCACCCACGGTCCGGAGCGGCCGGTCAGGCCCAGCGGCCAGAACGGGACCGACGTGGCGATCTCCGACCGCAGTCCTTTGTGGACAGTGACCGCCTCGGCGACCAGTTCCCGTTGCGACGCGTCCATGAGGTCGACCCGGCCGGCCAGGTACAGGCGACCCAGCACCCCGGTGGCCAGGGTGAACGCGGCCTCCGCCGGCGTCATCCCCGGCTGCGCGTAAGCCCAGTTCCCGGCCTGCTCCGGCAGCACCGACGCGGGCGCGGCGGCGGCGATCGGCGGGTACAGCAACGGGTTCTGCTGGTCCGAGGTGGACTGGATGTGCAGGCGCGACATCATCGCGTAGTCCATCCGCATCGCGCCGGACGCGCAGTTCTCCACCAGCAGGCCCGGGTGCCGGGCCAGCAGCGCGTCCAACCACGCCAGGTGCGCCCGGTTGTGCCCGAGCAGGCCGTCGCCGGGCGCCGAACCGCCGACGTCGGTGCCCGCGCCGGGCATGATGTTGTAGTCCAGCTTGAGGTACCCGACGCCGAACTCGCCGACCAGCCGGTCGACGACCTCGTCCACGTGCCGGACCGCCGCGGGGTGCCGGAAGTCCAGGTGGAACCGGCCGTGCTCCCCCACCCGCGCGCCCTGGCGCTGGAAGAACGCCTCGTCCGGCAACGACCGGGCCAGCGCCGAGCGCACGCCCACGACCTCGGGCTCCAGCCAGATGCCGGGCACCATCCCGCGCGCCCGGATGTGGTCGGCGACCTCGCCGAAACCGCGGGGGAACCTGGTCCGCGACGGCCTCCACTCGCCGACGCTGTCCCACCACTTGCCGTCCTCGTCGTACCAGCCGGCGTCGACGCAGAAGTAGTCCGCGCCGACCGAGGCCGCCGCGTCGACCAGCGGCAGCAGCTTCTCCGTGGTCGGGTCGCCCATGAGGGTGTTCATGTAGTCGTTGAAGATCACCGGCAGCTCGGGCGCGCGCCGGTTGCGCAACGTCGCCCGCCGCTGCCGCGTCAACGCGCCGAACGCCTCGTCCACGCCACCGGCGGCGATCGCCACCGACACGGGCACGGTGGTGAAGCCGTCGCCCTCGGACACCACGCGACCCCACTGGTGCTCGCCGTCGCTGGGCCCCAGCAGCGCCAGGTACGCGCCGGCGACGGTCTCACCCACCTCGAAGTGCCACGCGCCGTTGTGCTCGATCTGCCACGCGAGCGCCCAGCTGTCGTCCCGCGCCACCAGCACGCCGGTCGGCAGGTGCTCGCCCGTGGACCACGAGCTGCGCGACGTCAGCGCGAACCGGCTGCGCGACGCGTGGTGGTGCACGGTCGGGTCCATCGCCACCAGGCCCGCCTCGCGCAGCGGCGTGCGGTGCCAGCGCGACTCGGCGACCCAGTCGGAGTCGGCGTGCACGAGGTCCACCTCGTCCACCGAACGGCCGGAGTCCACCAGGAACGCCCCGGTGGACAGCGACGTCACGGCCTGGAGGTGGACCGGCTCGCCCTCGACCGCCACCTCGGTCCACGTGCGGACCGCGGGCACGCCGGCCACGCCCTGGAACACCGACGTGACGACCAGCCCGCTCTCCGGGTCGTGCTGCACGACCCGCAGCTCGTCCACCGACGCGGCGTGCGAGCGGTAGCGCAGGCGTGCGCCGATCGTGGTGTCGGCGTAGCGGTGGCTGCCGGGGAACCGGCCGTGCCCGATGGCCTGGACCTCGACCAGCGGCACCCCGATGCCCTCGACCGGCCCGTCGGGGCGCAGCGAGAGCAGGCTCACCGGGCGGTCGTCCCCGTGCGCGAGCAGCAGCCTGATCGCACCGGTGGACCAGGTGAGGGTCATGTGGCGACTTCCTCCCACGCCCCGGTGTTGTGGTCGTACGCCGCGGCGGCGCCGGCCCGCTCCACGTCCGCCGGGTCGATCTCGACGGCACGGCCGCGCGCCTCGGGGTTCGGCGCGGCGGAGGCCAGGATCTTGGTGTACGGGTGCTGCGGGTTGCGGATCACGTCGTCGGCCGGCCCCCGTTCGACGACGCGCCCCTTGTAGAGCACGAGGATGTCGTCGGAGAAGTGCCGCGCGGTGGCGAGGTCGTGCGTGATGTAGAGGACGGCCAGGTTCTCCTCGCGCTGCAACCGCGCCATGAGGTTCAGCACGCCGAGCCGGATGGAGACGTCCAGCATGGACACCGGTTCGTCGGCCACCACCACCTTCGCGCCCGGCGCCAGCGCCCGCGCGATCGCCACCCGCTGCCGCTGGCCGCCGGAGAGCTCGTGCGGCCGTCGTCCGGCGATGTCGCGGCCGGGCAGGGACACGCGCTCCAGCAGCTGCACGACGTCGTCCCAGCCGTGCGGCCGGCCGTGCAGCTTCAACGGCCGCGCCAGGTGGTGCTCGATGGTGTGGAACGGGTTCAGCGACGCGAACGGGTCCTGGAACACCATCTGCACGTTGTCACGGTACGCGCGTTCGGGCACCTTCGCGCCGTCCGGCCCGGTGAGCGTGATGGCGCCGTCGCTGGGCTTCTCCAGGCGGGCGATCATCCGGGCGATGGTCGACTTGCCCGAGCCGGACTCGCCGACCAGCGCGACCGTGCGGCCGGGCGTGAGGGTGAACGAGACGTTGTCCACCGCGCGCAGCCGCACCCGCCGCAGGCCGACCCGGACGTGGAAGTCCTTGACCAGCTCGCGCGCTTCCAACGTGGTCATCGGACGCCTCCGGACGGGGTGGGCTCGCCGGACCGGTCGACCGGCGTCATCTGCTCGCCGGAGCGGACGAACGAGCCGCGTTCGCCGGTCAGGCTGGGGAACGAGTCGAGCAGCTGGCGGGTGTAGGGGTGCGCGGGCTGCTCGAACATGTCCTGCGCGGTGGCGTACTCGACGACCTCGCCGTCCTTCATCACGGCGATGCGGTCGGCGAGTTCGAGCAGCAGCGGGAGGTCGTGGGTGATGAACAGGACGGCGAAGCCGATCTCGTCGCGCAGCCGCAGGATCTCGCGCAGGATGCCGCGCTGCACGACGACGTCCAGCGCGGTGGTCGGCTCGTCCATGATCATGACCTGCGGGTCGAGCAGCAGTGCCATGGCGATCATCACGCGCTGCCGCATGCCGCCGGACAGCTCGTGCGGGAACGAGCTCAGCCGCCGCACGTCGACGCCGACCAGCTTGAGCACTTCCTCGCACTTGGCCCTGCGCTGCTCCTTGGTCATCTCCGGGCGGTGCGTGGTGAGCACGTCGTCGAGCTGCGCGCGGACCGTGATCACGGGGTTCAGGGCGTTCATCGCGCCCTGGAACACCATCGACAGCTTGGACCAGCGGAACGCCCGCAGCTCGCCCGGGGTGAGCGCCCGCACGTCGACGTCGTCGCCCTCGCGGTCGTGGAACGTGACCGAGCCGGAGGTGACCTCGGCCGGCGGCCGGTGCAGCCGGTTGATCGCGTAGGCCAGCGTGGTCTTGCCGCAGCCGGACTCACCGGCCAGGCCGAGGATCTCGCCGCGCCGCAGCGTGATCGACACGTCCTTGACCGCGTGCACCGGCTTCTCCACCTGGTAGACGACGGAGAGGTCGTTGACGGTGAGCACCACGTCGTCGTCCGTGCGTTCGACGGGTTCGGGCGTGCGGGAGGCTTCGACCTTGGTGCGGCGGGGGATGTCGCGCAGCTTGGGGTTGATGATCTCGTCGATGCTGAAGTTGATCAGCGCGAGGCCGCAGCCGAACAGGGCGATGATCAGGCCCGGCGGCACGAACCACCACCACGCGTCGCGTTGCAGCGCGAAGCCGTTCTGGGCGTAGTAGAGCATCGTGCCGAGCGTGGACGAGTTGGACGCGCCCAGGCCGAGGAACGACAGGCCCGCCTCGCTCAGGATCGCGTAGATCACCGAGAACACGAACTGCGAGGCCAGCAGCGGCAGCAGGTTGGGCAGGATCTCGACGGTGATGACGCGCCACGGCTTCTCGCCCGAGACCCTGGCCGCGGCCACGTAGTCCCGGTTGCGCAGCGACAGCGTCTGGGCGCGCAGCACCCGTGCCGACGCGGCCCAGCCGGTGATCGCGAGCACCACCGCGATCGTCCACGAGCCGCGCTGGTCGGCGGGCACGAACGCGGAGATGACGATCACCAGCGGCAGGCCGGGGATCACCAGCATCACGTTGGAGAACAGGGAGAAGGCCTCGTCGACGTACCCGCCGATGTAGGCCCCGACGATGCCGAACAGCGCCGACAGGGCGGTCGCCATCACGCCGACGAGCAGGCCGATGTAGAGCGAGCCCCTGGTGGCGTGGGCGAGCTGCGCCACGATGTCCTGGCCGGTCTGCGTGGTGCCGAGCCAGAACTCGCCGCCCGGCGCGGCCAGGCCCAGGTCCCGGATCGTGCTCGGGTCGCCGACCAGGAGCGGGCCGATCACGCCGATGAACGTGATCAGGCCGATCAGCACGAGGCCGACGCCGAGCTTGGGCGACCAGCGCGGCAGCATGGACCGCCACCCGGCCCGCCCGCGCGGGGCCTCGACGGTGACAGCACTGAGGTTCGTCACGGTGTCCGTTCCCCTTCTCAGCCGCTGACGCGGGTGCGCGGGTCGATGACGGCGTAGAGCAGGTCGACCACGAGGTTCGCGCCGAGCACGGCGACCGTGATGACCAGGAAGATGCCCTGCATGAGGGCGTAGTCGTTGTTCTGCACCGCTTGCAGGAGCTTCGACCCGATGCCCGGGTAGGAGAACACCTGCTCGGTGATGATCGAGCCGGCCACCACGAAACCTAGGGAGATCGCGAAACCGGCGACCGACGGCAGCACCGCGTTGCGGGCCGCGTACTTGATCATGATCCGGGAGTCGCGCAGGCCCTTGGCCTTGGCGGTGAGGACGTAGTCCTCGGCGGTGGCCGACACCATCATGTTGCGCATGCCGAGCAGCCAGCCGCCGACCGAGGAGATCACGATGGTCAACGCGGGCAGCGTGCCGTAGTAGATCGCCGAGCCGATGAAGTCGGCGTTCCAGCCCGGCGAGAGGATGACGTCGTAGCCGCCCTGGAGCGGGAACCAGCCCCACGCCGAGGACAGCACCGCGACCAGGATCAGGGCCAGCCAGAAGTACGGCACGGCGGCGAGCACGGTGGTGGCGGGCACCAGGCTGTCCAGCCAGGTGCCGCGCCGCCAGCCGACGAACGTGCCCAGGACGATGCCGAGGGCGAACGACAGGAACGTCGCGATGCCGACGAGCATCAAGGTCCAGGGCAGGGCGCCCGCGATGATCTCGGACACCGGTGTCGGGAAGCTGCTCACCGAGATGCCGAGATCACCGCGGAACATGTTGCCCAGGTACGAGATGTACTGGTTGAGGAGCGACTCGCCGCTGTTCGTGCCGAGCAGCAGCTCGTACGCCCGGCGGGCCGACGGGTCCACGGTTCCGCCGCGTTGAGCGAGCTTCGCCATGAGGATGTCCACCGGGTTGCCCGGCATGAGCCTCGGGATGAAGAAGTTCAGCGTCAGCGCCGCCCAGAGGGCGACCAGGTAGAACGCGAACTTTCGGGCGTAGTACCTCATCGGTCCGCCTATTCGCCTCGATCAGTCGTTCACTGGCCGGCCGGCTTGAGCTTCAGGTAGATCTCGGACGCCTCGGGGCGCGCCCAGACCGCCGGGAACGCGTAGAGGTCGTCCTTGGTCGGCCAGCCGGTGAACTTCTTGGCGTTGTACTCGCTGGTGGTGCCGCCGGTCAGGACCGGGATGTACGGGATCGACTCCTCGATCCTGGTCTGGATGGTGTCCAGGTAGGGCTGGCGGGCGGCGTCGTCGGCCGGGTCGACGCCCTTGAGCCCGGCGAGCGCGGCGTCGACCTGCGGGTCGGAGAACCGCGAGAAGTTCGGGTTGGCCGTCTCACCGACCTTGGCCGTGGTCGCGGTGCTGAAGAAGTAGGACGCGTTGTAGAACGGGTCGGGCGCCGGGCCCTGGTGCAGCGAGTCGATCAGCAGCTCGAAGTTGCCGCGGCCACGCGCATCGGACCACTCGTTCCAGGACAGCTGCTGCGCGGTCACCTTGATGCCGACCTTCTGCAGCTGCTGGGACATCGTGTCGACCGCGGTGATGTAGTCGGTCCAGCCGGCGACGACCTTGAGGGTCATGGTCAGCGGCTTGCCGTCCTTGGCGTAGACGCCGTCGCCGCCCTTGGTGTAGCCGGCGGCCTCCAGCAGCTGCGTGGCCTTGGCCTCGTCCGGCTGCATCGGCGCGGTCTTCTCCTTCAGCTTCGAGGAGATCTGGTCCTTGTCGCGCTCCAGGAGCGCGGCGCCGGGGGACACCTCGCTGGCGGTGTTCTCGAACGCGAGCGAGTTGATCTGGGTGCGGTTGAGGGCGTAGTAGATCGCCTTGCGCACGGCCACGTCGGTCTGCGGGCCCTGGCAGCCCAGGGCGGCGTTGGAGCAGGTGAAGAGCGCGACCTGGTTCATCGGGATGGTGATGGCCTTGTAGCCCGGGTAGTTCTTCTCGACGTCGGCGATGTCCGGGACGGGGCCGGTCTGCCAGTCGATCTGGCCGGCCTTCAGCGCGGCCTCGCCGGACTGGTTGCCCGACAGCGCCAGGTAGCGGACCTTCTTCAGGGCGGGCTCACCGGAGTGGTAGCCGGGGTTCGACTTGAGCGTGAACGCCTGGGCCTTGAACTCGTCCAGCATGAACGGGCCGGTGCCGACGGGCTCCTTGATGACATCGGTCGACGGGGTCGCGATGTCCTTCCACTTGTGCTCGGGGACCATGAAGATCTTGCCGAGGACCTGCGGGCCCTCCATGTAGGACGGCTCGGCGAACTTGATCGACACGTGCGTGTCGTCGACCGCGGTCGCCACGCCCTTGTAGCCCGTGCTGTTCATGGTCGGGTTCTTGGAGACCATGTCGAGGGTGAAGACGACGTCCTTGGCCGTGAACTTCTGCCCGTCGGTCCACTTCGCGTCGTCGCGCAGCTCGATGTCGAGCTGGGTGCCGTCGGCGTTCCACTCGAAGCTCTTGCCCAGGCGGGGGCGCGGCTCGACGTCGCGGATGTTGTTGAAGAAGAACAGCGGTTCGAAGATCGTGCCGGGGCCCTCGATCTGGGTGGGCGAGAAGGGGTTGAAGTTCAGCTGCCAGTCACCGGACTGGCCGGTGTACACGATCAGCGTGTCCTTGTTCGCGTCACCGCCCGCGCTCGATCCACCACACGCGGTCGCCAGCGTGGCGATCGCGGCCAGCCCGGCCGCCGCCATGCGCGCCCGTGAGAAGCGCCTTGCCTTCAGGGACATCGTCGATTCCTCTCGTGGCCCGAGACCGGCCGCGGTCCCGCGTTGAGGCAGATTGTTAAGTCATCGAAGAAACGAAGTCAACACCTCCGCGTCATCTACCGGTCAAGTTGCTACTCTTCGGCCAACGAACGAACTAAGACGACGCGGGAGACCACGTGAGCGGACCGGCGCGGGCGACGCACCACGCGAGCAGCAAGTCCGCCGTGCTCGACGTGATCCGCGCGGCGGGCACGATCAGCCGCGTCGGCCTGATCAACGCCACCGGTTTCACCGGCGCCACGATCTCGACGGTCGTCCGCAAGCTCATCGACGAGGGCCTGGTCGTGGAGACCGGGCGGGCCGAGTCGACCGGCGGCAAGCGACGGGTCCTGCTTCAGCTCAACCACTCCTCCCGCTACGCCGTCGGCGTCCACTTGGACCACGCGGGCATCACGTACGTGCTGACCAATCTCGGCGGCTCGGTCGTGGCGCGCATTTCGAGGGCGGGCGCGGGCGCGGCGGAACCGCGGACCGTGGTGGCGCGGATGGCGGCCGAGGTGAAGGGCCTGATCGACGGCGTCGGCGTCGACCACAACCGCGTGCTCGGCCTGGGCCTCGTCTCCCCCGGACCGCTCAGCTCGGACACCGGCATGGGCCTGACCCCGCCGTCGATGCGCAAGTGGGAGGACTTCCCGCTCGCGCGGGAGCTGGAGCGGGAGACGAGCCTGCCGGTGGTGCTGGACAACGACGCCACGGCGGCGGCGCTGGGCGAGCACTGGTCGGGCGCGATCGGCGGGACGGCGATCTCGGCGGCGTTGTACATGGGCACGGGCATCGGCGCGGGCCTGATCATCAACGGCATCGCCTACCGCGGCAGCAGCGGCAACGCCGGGGAGATCGGCCACATCTGCGTGGACGCGGACGGGCCGCAGTGCTGGTGCGGCGCGCGTGGGTGCGTGGAGGTGCTGGCGGGGCCGGCGGCGGTGGTGGCGGCGGCGCGGGCGGACGCGGAGCTGGCCGGGGCGGCGGGGCTGACCGGGCGGTCGCGGTCGGTGTCGTCGGACTTCGCGGCGGTGAGCCGGGCGGCGCGGCGCGGCGACCCGTCGGCGTTGGCGATCCTGGAGCGGTCGGCGCGGTACATCGCGGTGGCGGCGCGGACGTTGGCGAACGTCATGGACCTGGAGGTCCTGGTGCTGACGGGGCCGAGCTTCGCCATCGCCGGGTCGGTCTACCTGCCCGTGGTGCGCGATGAGCTGGACCGCACGTTCTTCTCGCGCGCGGCGCACGGCGTCGACGTGAGGCTGTCCCGTTCGGCCGCCACGGCGTCCGCGATCGGCGGTGCGGCGCTCGTGCTGCAGTCCGAGCTCGTGCCGCTGCACGAGGGGCTCAGGCTGCCGGAGAACCTGGCCGACTCGGAGCCCGCCGCGCTGGCCGACTCGGGCGGGTGACACGCGGGTCCCGGGCGTTGAACTCGCGGGTCCTGAAGGTTCGACACGCGGGACCTGAGCGTTCGACACGCGGGTCCTGAAGGTTCGACACGCGAGGGTTGAATTCACCGCTTCTGAACGTAGGACTCTCGCGGCGTGGACGTAGGACTCTCGCGGCGGTCAGGGGCGGGTGGCCCAGAGGAGGCCCCGTTCGACCAGGGTGCGGACCGGGGGCAGGTCCAGGTCGGCGGGGTGGTGGCCGATCGTGCAGGCGAAGACGCGGCCGGCGCCCCAGCGGCGGGTCCACACGGCGGGCACGGTGAGCGGCGCGTGCCAGGGCTCGGCGGCGGCGAAGGTCGTGGTCGCGTGCACGTCGTTGAGGCCGTCGGTCAGCACCCAGTACTGCTCGGTCCGCAGGTCGAACCCCTCCAGCCCGGCCACGATCGGGTGGGTCGAGGTGATCTCCACCCGGTGGTCCACGAAATCACCCGGGTGCGCGACGAACTGGCCGCCGACCAACCTCAGGTAGCCGCGCGAGTGGCGGAACGCGTCGACCAGGCCGCCGTGCCACCCGGCCAGCCCCGTCCCACCCCGCACCGCCGCTTCGAGGCACGTGAACTGGTCGTCGGTCAGCACGCCGTCGCTCCAGCACTGGACGATCAGGTCGTACCCGCCGAGGCGGTCGTCGTAGACCTCCAGCGAGTCCGACACGTCCACCGCGAACCCCGACGAGCGCAGGAACGGCAGGAACGAGTCGGTCGCCTCCACCGGCGAGTGCCCGTCCCAACCACCGCGAACCACCAGTGCCTTCACGACGTCGAACCTTAAGGCCTCCGCGGGTCAGGACCGGGCCACCAGGCCGACCAGTTGGTTCACCAGGCCCTCCGTCAGGCCCTCCCGCACCAGCTCGCCCGCCGGCGGCCCGCCCAGCTCCCGCATCACCTGCGCCACCGCGTCCGTCGGGTTGGCGTGCGGCCACAGGCCGGCCGTCATGACCAGCACCGCGCGGGCGAAGTGCCGCGCCGCCGCCTCGTCCAGCACCGGCACCCTCGCCCGCACGATCTCCGCCAACCGGGTCGTGTGCGCGTGCGCCCGCCGCTTGAACACGCGCGCGAAGTCCACCGGGATGTTGCGCTCCAGCACCCCGCCCATGCCGCTGACCAGCTCGCACAACAACCGGCGGCGCAGCAACGTCGTCGCGATCGCCGTCGCCACCTCCTCCGCGTCGACGGCGGGCGCCACCGCCGCCTCGACCTCGTCCAGCCAGGCGCCCCACTCCTGGTCGAGCACCTCGAGGAAGATCGCCTCCCGGCTGTCGAAGTACCGCAGCACGTTCGACTTCGCGAGCCCGACCCGGTCGCTCAGCTCGCGCAGGCTGATGTCGGCGACGGACCGCTCCCGCAGCATCGCGCACGCCGTGTCGAGGATCGCGCGCCGCCGCTGCTCCACCTGCTCCGGCCGCCGGGCGCGCTTGAACTCCACCGCCGCAGGCTAACAGCCCACCGGTCTTTTGCCAGTCCTGGCGACCGGCGCGCTTGACCGGCCGCACGCGGGGTAGCCGGCCGGTGTGCAGACGTTCCTGCCGTGCGCGACCTTCGCCCGCAGCGCCGCCGTGCTCGACTCGCGGCGGCTCGGCAAGCAGCGCGTGGAGACCGCCCAGATCCTGCGCGCCCTGGTCTGGCCCGAGTACGGCTGGAAGCGGCACCCCGCGGTGCTGATGTGGCGCGGCTTCACCCCCGCGCTGGTCGCCTACGGCGTGGCCGTGTGCGACGAGTGGCGACGGCGCGGCCACCGCGACGGCCTGCGGGCCGCGTTCCTCGACTACACCGGCGGCCGGGAGCCGACGTGGTCGTGGTGCCTGGCCGAGGGGCTGCTCCCGCCCTGGCTCGGCGACGACGACCTGCACCGCAGCCACCGGTCCGCGCTCCTGCGCAAGGACCCCGACCACTACCGCCCGCTGTTCCCCGACGTCCCGGACGACCTCGACTACGTCTGGCCCGCGCCGGTGTTCCCGCTGGACGTCCCCGACACGCCGGGCCTGATCGCGTGCCGCGTCGACCGCCCTGCCCTGCCCGACGACGACCACCCACCGCCACCGCCGCTCGACCACCGGCCCGGCCCGTCGGTCGCCCGGCTGCCCGGCGAGGCCGACCTGGCGGCCGTGCGCGCCGAGGCGGCCGACCCGCGCCGGGTCCGCTTCTTCCGCCGCGGCCAACGCCTACCGGCCCCGACCAGCCGTTTCACCCTCCGTCTCGACTTCCCGGAAAAAAGTTCGGCGGACGTGTCGATCCGGAGGGGTCCCCGTTCGTCGCGTGAGTAAGACCACGAGATGGGGAGCCCGACATGACCACGACGACCGACACCCGCCGCGCCGCCGCCCAGACCACCACCGCCACCACCAGGCGCAACGACCTGGTGCTCGCCGCCTTCCGCGTCGTCGTGTCGTTCCTGTTCGGCCTGCACGGCCTGCAGGGCCTCGGGTTCCTCGGTGGCGTCGACGGCCAGGGCACCGCCGTCCCGTTCGGCTCGTGGCCGGGCTGGTACGGCAGCGTGATCGAACTGGTCGGCGCCGTCCTGGTGCTGGTCGGCCTGGCCGCGCGCCCGGCGGCGTTCGTGCTGTCCGGCGTCATGGCCTACGCCTACTTCACCGTCCACCAGCCGGAGGCCCTGCTGCCGATGCACAACATGGGCGAGCTGGCCGCCGTCTACAGCTGGGTGTTCCTGCTGCTGGCCGTCCTCGGCCCGGGCGCCTTCACGGTCCAGCGCGCCCTGCGCCGCTGACCCCCGCACGCACCACGAGGGCGCGCCTCCACCCGGAGGCGCGCCCTCAGGCGTGTTCAGAGCGCACCCGCCTGGGCACCCTGGGGGCATGGCCGAGAACCCGATCAAGTACCCGGGGTTGACCGACGACGTCCACCCCACCCCGGACCACGGCGAGGCGACCTACCGCGGCACGGGACGGCTCACCGACAAGAAGGCCGTCATCACCGGCGGCGACTCCGGCATCGGCCGCGCCGTCGCACTGGCGTTCGCGCGCGAGGGCGCCGACGTGCTCATCTCCTACCTGCCCTCCGAGGAGAAGGACGCCCGCGACACCGCGCGGCTCATCGAGGAGGCCGGGCGCAAGGCGGTCACCGTGCCCGGCGACCTGACGGAGGAGTCGCACTGCGCGGCCGTCGTGGCGCGCGCGGTCGAGGAGTTCGGCCGGATCGACGTCCTGGTCAGCAACGCCGCCTACCAGATGGCGCAGGACGGCGGCCTGCTCGACATCACCACCGAGCAGTTCGACCGCGTCATGAAGACGAACGTGTACGCGATGTTCTGGCTGTGCCGGGCGGCCGTGCCGCACATGCCCGAGGGTTCCTCGATCATCACCACGTCGTCCATCCAGGGGTTCCAGCCCTCCTTCCAGCTCCTCGACTACGCCACCAGCAAGGCGGCGATCGTGAACTTCACCAAGGGCCTGGCGCAGAACCTGGTGGACCGGAAGATCCGGGCGAACTCGGTCGCGCCCGGTCCGGTGTGGACGCCGCTCATCCCGGCCACCATGCCGCCGGAGAAGGTGGAGAGCTTCGGCGAGCAGTCGCCCATGGGCCGCGCTGGCCAGCCCGCCGAGCTCGCCCCGCTGTACGTCTTCCTGGCCTCCGCCGAGTCGAGCTACATCACCGGCGAGGTCGTCGGCGTGACCGGAGGCTCGCCCATCACGTGAAAACCACTGGTCAGCGGCCCGCGAAAAAATCTTGGAAAAAACTTGGTCCCCGATGTCGATCCACGCCCCCGCTCGTTCGTCGCGTCTGCAGAGGCCAGGATGGACCGGCCAGGCGAACCGACAGGGAGATCGAAATGCGTTTCATGGTGATCGTGAAGGCGAACGAGAACACCGAGGCCGGCGCCCAGCCCACCGAGGCGGAGCTGAACGCGATGGGCGCGTTCAACGAGGAGCTCGTCAAGGCGGGCGTGCTGCTGGCGGGCGAGGGGCTGCACCCCAGCTCCAAGGGCGCGCGGGTCTACTTCTCCGGTGACAAGCGCACCGTGGTCGACGGCCCGTTCGCCGAGACCAAGGAGCTGATCGCCGGTTTCTGGCTGCTGGAGCTCAAGTCGCTGGAAGAGGCGGTCGAATGGGTCAAGCGGGTGCCGAACCCCACCGGCGACGAGTCCCAGATCGAGATCCGGCAGGTCTTCACCGAGGACGACTTCGTCAACGCCTCGCAGGAGCTGAAGGACCGCGAGCGCGAGCTGCGCGCCGAGCAGGAGGCCCGCGCCGCCCGGGGCTGACCGGGGCTGACCGGGCACGCCGCTTGCCGACGCGCATCGGTAGCTGATCTGATTCCAGGTCGTGACGGCTACCGATGCGCGTCGAGCGGTCGAGGCGGTGTGGCGGATCGAGTCCGCCCGCCTGATCGCGGGGTTGGCGCGGATGGTGCGCGATGTCGGCCTCGCCGAGGAACTGGCGCAGGACGCGCTGGTCAGCGCCCTGGAGCAGTGGCCGGAGCACGGCGTGCCGCGCAACCCCGGCGCGTGGCTGATGACCGCGGCGAAGAACCGGGCCGTCGACCTGATCCGGCGCAACCAGAACTACCGGCGCAAGCTCGAGCAGATCGGGCGGGACACCGGGGCCGACCACGTCCCGGACGCCGCCGCCGGAGTCGGTGGGATCGACGACGACCTGCTGCGGCTGGTGTTCACCGCGTGCCACCCGGTGCTGTCCACCGAGGCGCAGGTGGCGTTGACCCTGCGCATGCTCGGCGGCCTGACCACCGACGAGATCGCCCGCGCGTTCCTGGTGCCCGAGGCCACCGTGGCGCAGCGGATCGTGCGGGCGAAGAAGGCGCTGGCCAAGGCCGGCGTCCCGTTCGAGGTGCCGGCGGAGGACGAGCGGGACGCCCGGCTCGCGTCCGTGCTCGGCGTGATCTACCTGATCTTCAACGAGGGCTACTCGGCCACCGCGGGCGACGACTGGATGCGCCCGGCGCTGTGCGCGGACGCGTTGCGGCTGGGCCGGGTGCTGGCCGGCCTGATGCCGCGCGAGCCCGAGGTGCACGGCCTGGTGGCGTTGCTGGAGGTCCAGGCGTCCCGGGCCAAGGCCCGCGTCGGTCCCGACGGCGAGCCCGTGCTGCTGCTGGAGCAGAACCGGGCCCGCTGGGACCAGCTGCTGATCCGCCGCGGGCTGGACGCGCTGGCGAAGGCCGAGTCGCTGGGCGGCGCGGGCGGGCCGTACGCGTTGCAGGCGGCGATCGCCGCGTGCCACGCGCGTGCCCGCGTGCCGGAGGACACCGACTGGACCCGCATCGCCGGCCTCTACGAGCGGTTGTCGCTGGTCGCGCCGTCACCGATCGTGGAGCTGAACCACGCGGTGGCGATCGGGATGGCGTTCGGCCCGGCGGTCGGGCTGGAACTGGTGGACGAGCTGGTCGACGAGCCCGCGCTGAAGGGCTACCACCTGCTGCCGAGCGTGCGCGGCGACCTGCTGGCCAAGCTGGGCAGGCACGCCGAGGCGCGGGAGGAGTTCGAGCGGGCGGCCGGGATGACCCGCAACGAACGGGAGCGCAGGCTGCTACTCGACCGCGCCGCCGCCTGCTAGCGCCCTGCCGAGGTTGTCCAGCAGCTCGGTGGTGCCGCGCTCGCGGTACTCGACCCTGTCGTGGCCGTCGAGGAACGCGCCCGACTCGGTGTAGACGAGCCGCGTGCCGCCGCCCGAGGGGGTGAACTCCACCGTGGCGACGGACACCGAGATGCGCGTGTCCTCCATGTGCATCTCGTAGGTCGTGACGATCCGCTCGTCGGGCACGATGTCCTGGTAGCGGGCCGCGTAGTGGAAGACCTTGCCGCCCGGCTGCCCGCCGCTGACGCGCTCCTCGCCGCCGACGCGGAAGTCCTGCTCCAGCGGCTTGGCCACCCACTCGTCCGGGCCGACGAACCACCGCGACTTCGCCTCGGGGGTCGCCCAGGCGGCGAAGACCGCGGCGGGCGGCGCGTCGTAGTCGCGCTCCAGCGTGAACGTCGCGTGCTCCACGGTCATGACTGCTCCTTCAGGTAGTCGTCGAGCCGGTCGAGCCGGCTCTCCCAGGTCGTGCGGCGCTCGGTGATCCACTGCTCGGCCTGGCGCAACGCGGACGGCACGACGTGGCAGGTCCGCACCCGCCCGACCTTCTCGGTCCGCACCAGGCCGCTGGCCTCCAGCACTTGCAGGTGCTGGACCACCGCAGGGAGGGACATCTCCAACGGCTTCGCCAGCTCGCTGACCGACGCGGAGCCCAGGGTCAACCGCTCGACCATGGACCGCCGGCTCGGATCGGCGAGCGCGTGGAACACTTGGTTAAGCACCTACTTAAGTATCCGCGCCCCACCGCCGATGTCAACCTCTCGCGGCGCCGCCCTCGAAGCGCCCCGTCGGATGACCGTGCGGCCGGAAAAACCGCTCGGCCACCGGCGTGCCACCCCGGTACCGTCCGGCGGACGTGATCGACGGAGAGGTGGCGGTGGTGCGGAAGAGCCCGCAGGAGAAGAAGCGGCTGAGCTACGCCAAGGACCGCCGCAACACCTACGGCGAGAACGACAAGAGCTCCCGCAGGAACATCCCCCTCAGCAAGCGGCTCGCCCACCGCGCCGACCGGCACCACGCCGACCAGGCGCTGCGCGCGGTGCTCGGGCGGGCCGACGAGGCGTCGGCCGACCACGCCGAGCAGGTCGCGCGCGACCGTCGGCCCGCGTGGTTCCGCAAGCACCCCGACGCGCCGCTGGGCGAGGTCGTCGCGGACCGGCTGCGGGAGCGCGTGCAGGCCGGCATGGACCAGCAGGAACGGGCCGAGGCCCGGTTGGCGCGCGTGCGGCGGCACTACCGCCGGACCACGCCCTGACCGGTCACGGCCACGTGCCGTCCTCGGTGAACCGGGTCAGCGCGGCCGTCGGCCCGGTCAGGTCCCAGCCCCGGGCGGCCACCCAGCCGTCGTCGTAGTACGTGTCGGCGTACGGCAGGCCGGAATCACCCAGCACCATCACCACCGCGCCGCTCCCACCGCGCGCCCGCATCCCCGCCACCAGGTGGAACGCGCCGACCAGGCACGCGCCCGCCGACGGACCCGCGACCAACCCGGCCACCGCGCGGAGGTGGCGGGTCGCGGCCACGCTGACCGCGTCCCGCACCGGGATCACCAGGTCCACCACCTCGCCGTCGAACGGCGGCTCGACCCGCGGCCGCCCGATCCCCTCGATCCTCGACGGCAGGCCGGTCGCGTAGTCGGCGCAGTCGGTGGTCCAGCCGGGGAAGTACGCGGAGTTCTCCGGGTCCACCACGGCCAGCCTGGTCGGGTGGCCGTGCCGGCGCAGGTGGCGGCCGATCGCGCGCGACGTCGCACCCGTGCCCACGCCCGTCACGACCCACGCGGGCGCGGGGCGGCCGAGCCGGTCCAGGTCGCGCAGCACCTCGGCGGCCAGGTTCCACCCGTCGTCGCGGTCCACCGCGCCGCCCAGGGCGGCCAGGTGGTCGAGGTGGTGGCCGCCGGTCTCCTCGGCCAACCGCGCGGCCCGTTCGTAGACCGCCAACGGCGGGTCGAACGGCAGCCAACGCCCACCGTGCGCCTCGATGCGGTCGAGCTTGGCCCTGCCGGTCCGCCTCGGCACCACGGTGGTGAACGGCAGGCCGAGCATCCGCGCGAAGTACGCCGTGGCCACGGCCAGGTTGCCGCTGGTGGCCTCGACCAGCGGAGTGCCCTCGGCGACCAGGCCGCGCCGCAGGGCGTCCAGCAGCAGGGCACGCGCGAACCCGTGCTTCAGGCTGCCGGTGGGGCGCAGCGACTCGTCCTTGACGAACAGCTCGACCGAACCGTCCCCAGGCAAGGGGAAGCGCCGCAACGGCGTCGGCTCCTCGTCCGCACGGGAGGCCTCCAGCGACGCGATCGCGGCCCGGGCCCACTCCGTCACGGCTTCGATGCTACCGAGGAGGCGGCGGACGACCACGGCGGCAACCATCGCCGGTCGCACGGGTGGCCGGAACCTGTCAGCGCGCCCCGACGGGCCCGGGACCTGACCCACACTCCGTTCGAACGCCCCAGCAGCCGCACGGGAACGAGGGCCGAATGAACCCGGTCGACCACGAACGCCTCGCCGACGAGGTGAAGACGATCCAGCGCGAGCTGGCCGAGGTCCGGGCGACCGCCGAGTCCGACGACGGCCTCGTCACCGCCGTCGTCGGCGGTCGCGGCGAGGTGATCGAGCTGGGCCTGGACCCGCGGATCTACCGGACCGCCGACTCCGCCGCCCTGGCGACGACCATCACCGCCACCATCCACCGCGCGGTGGCACGCGCCCAAGCCGAGGTCTTCACGCTGGTGCGCCGGTTCCTGCCGGCCGACGCCACCCCGAAGACGGCCGACCTCGACTTCGACCCCTTCCTGACCTCCCTCGACCGCGCCGCCGAACGGGGCGCCCGATGAGCGGCGTCGAGCTCTCGCCCGAGGCCGCCCTCTTCGAGCTGAACGGGATCGACGTCGAGGGCAAGCTCGCCACCGACGCCTGGCGCGGCCACCGCGCCACGATCGACGCGGGCGAGGCGGGCATCGGCGCCGGTCCGCTGGCCGACGCGTTCCGCTCGGTCTACGTGCCGGAGCCCGTGAAGCAGGGCGCCGACCGCGCGTTGGCCGCCGTGCCCGCGGTCGTCAAGGCGGGTCAGGACGGTGTGGCCGACTACGTGGCCGCCGACCAGCGCGCCGCCGCGGGTTTCCCGCGCTGATCGGGAGGACTCTGCATGCCCATCGGGGAACCGACCAGCGCCCTGGGCCTGTGGCCGGCGGTCAAGGCGATCACCGGCTGGCCGGAGACCGACGAGACCGCGGCGGTCGACCTGTTCTTCGGCTGGCGGGACGCCGCCGCGGCCGTCCACGCGCTCAGGTCCACCAACGTGAGCGGGCTCGCCGGCGCTTGGCCGGACCCGGCGGGTCAGGCGTTGCTGGGCAAGCTGGGCGAGGTGTTCGCCGCGCTCGGCGCGGTCGAGCAGGACATGAACGAGCTCGCCGGGCGGGCCGGGCGGTTCGCGCTGGAGGTCGAGGGGGTCAAGAACTACATCCGCGACGCCGTCCACCTCAACCTCGTCAACTTCGGCATGGCCGCCGCGCTGCCCCCGGTCATCGGACGCCGCATCCAGGAGCAGATCGTCGCCGACCTGGCATCCGCCATCGCCGCGGAGATCACCGCCTCCGCCGAGCGGATCAAGGCGCCGGGGCCGATCGACCACCGGCAGATCATCGAGCAGTTGGCCGCGGCACGAGGCCTCGGCGAGCACGCCCTGCACCTCGTCCAGGACAACGCGAACACGATCAGCGCGCTGGCCGACGTCAGCGGCGACGCGAGCACCGGCCTCAGCGTCGCGAGCGACGCGGCGCTGCTGGCAGGTCCGGCGGGCGCCATCCCGAAAGCGGGGCTCGAAGCCGTGTCGACCGCGCTGGGCTGGGGCGCCCTGATGGGCCACACGCTCGCCTACCTGGGCGGGGCGAACGTGCCGCCGGAGACGTTCCTGCTCGACGTGGTGGGACTGGCTTCCCCGCTCGGCACCCCGGTCCTGCTCGCCCACCTCGGCGTCGACGCGGCCGAGTACGTCAGTGGCCAACCGACGTCCACCATCGTCGACGACTACCACAAGTACTGGCGGCCGACCGGCGAGGCGGTCAGCGGCATCGACCCGCTGCTGGGGTCCTACAACCCGGTGCTGAACGCCTCGGCGGCGGGCGGAGAGCTCGACGCGGACCGACGGCCGGAACTGCTGGAGGAGCGGGCCCGGTCGCGAGGTGACGGCTGACCGCACCGCCGACGCGACGGGGAAACGGCTCGGGCGCACGCAGGTCCCGCCGGTACCGTTCGGCCCGAACCGGCTGGGAGGAGGCGATGGTGCGCAGGTGCCCTCAGGAGACGAGACCCACTTCCAGCGGATCGACCGGAACTACGGGGAGATCCTCCAGGAGATGCGGGTCGCGCAGACCGGTGTCCAGCTGCTGCTGGCGTTCCTGCTCACGTTGGCGTTCACGCCGAGGTTCGGCAGCCTCAACACCTTCCAGCTCGACGTCTACGTGCTGAGCCTCGTGCTCGGCGCGACCTCGACCGCGCTGCTGATCGCGCCCGCGCCGTTCCACCGCCTGGTGTTCCGCCGCCGGCTCAAGACGCAGCTCGTGCGCACGTCGAGCCACCTCCTGCTGGCGGGGCTGGTGCTGCTCAAGCTCGCGCTCGCCGCCGCGCTGCTGCTGATCCTCGACGTGGTCCTCGGCCGGTGGCCGGCCGTGTGGATCACCGCGGGCATCGTCGCCTGGTTCAGCTTCTGGTGGTACCTGCTGCCGTTGCGCTACCGACTAGCCCGACGCACCCAGGTGCCGGATGCCCTCGCGGGCGATGTCGGTGCGCGACCGCACCCCGAGCTTCGCGAGCACGTGTGACACGTGCGTGGCCACCGTGCGGCCGGAGAGGAACAGCCGTTCCCCGATCTGCCGGTTCGACAAGCCGGACACGACCAGCTCGGTGACCTTCAGCTCCATCGGCGTGAGGCTCTCCCACCCGTGCGTGGCCCGCCGGTGCTTGGCGTGCGGGCCGCGCCGGATGCCGTGCTCGCGCAACCGGGCCAGCAGCCGGGTCGAGTCCCACTCCGCGCCCAGCTCCGCGTGCACGTCCACGGCGTGGCTCAACGCCGCCCGCGCCGACGTCCGGTCGCCCGCCGCCGCGAACAGCTCCGCCGCCGCCGACAGCGCCTTGGCCCGGAACAGCGGCCGGCCCGCCACCCGGTACTCCTCGGCCGCGTGCAGCAGCCCGACCGGGTCGGCGGACACCAGCGCCCGGCAGTAGGCGGCGGACGCCCGGCGGTGCGGCACGGCCGGTTCCGCGGTCGGCGGCTCGGCGGCCAGCGACTCGGCGTGCGCGACCGCGGCGGAGGCGTCCTCGCCCAACTCGACGGCCAGCCGCACGAAGTCCGGCAGCAGGTCCTCCGCGCCGTGCCACCCGGTCAGCACCGACCACGCCTCGCCCACCCGGCCCGCCTGCTCCAGCGACAGGCTCACGGCCAGCGCCAACGGCCCGATCACGTGCCCTTCCAGTCCGGTGCCCGCCGCGTCGAGGTGCCGCCGCGCCCCCGCCGCGTCACCGCGGTGCAGGTGGATCAACGCCGCCACGCCGTGGTCGCACCGCGACACCATCGGGTGCTTCAGGTCGTCGGCCAGCAGGTCCACGTCGACCAGCGCCTCGTCCCACCGGCCCGCGTCCAGCAACAGCTGGCCCAGCGCGCTCTGCGCCTGCCCGAGCCGCACGAGGTTGCCGACCTGGTCGGCCGCGTGCCGGACCACCTGCGCGGACGCGATCGCCTCCGCGCCCCGGTCCAGCTCGCCCAACGTCACGGCCTGGTTGATCTGCAGCAGCAGCCGCAGGTCCGACGTCGCAGGCTCGCCCATGGCCACCGCCAGCGCCCGGTCGAACAGCGGCAGCGCCTCGGTCATCCGGCCGCGTGCCATCGCGACGATCGTGCGCACGTGCAGCGCCCAACTCGTGGCCCACCGGTCGCCGCCGACCAGCGCGGCCTGCGCGAGCCGTTCGGCGTCGTCCAGCCGGCCGATGTCCCAGTGCGCGCGGGCGGCCAGCACGAGCAGCCGCGTCCGGTCCGACGGCGTGACGTCCGGCGCCGCGAGCGCGCGCTCCACCTCCAGCAACGTCTCCGCCGAACGCCCGGTCATGCTGCGGCACTGCGCCAACGTCCAGTGCAGGTCGACGAGCGTCCCGTGCTCCAGCCCGGCCAGCGCGACGGCTTCCGCGCCGTGGTGGTCGCCCAACCGGAACCGCGCCTCGGCCAGGTGCGCCAGCAGCACGCCGCGCCGGCCGCCGGTGTTCGGCGCGACCACGACCCGGCTGAACAGGTCCACGGCGGCCTCGGGCGCGTGCGCGACGAGCATCGAGCCGTGCCGGACCAGCCAGTCCGCCACCCAGTCGGGCAGCCGGTCGTCGGCGGCGAGCAGCTGCCGGGTCACCCGGTCCACGCCCGCGCCGGTGTCGGCCAACGCCCGGGCCGCCTCGGTGTGCCACGCGCCCCGGGCCGCCTCGGGCACCTCGTCGTACAGCGCGGTGCGCACCAGCGGGTGCCGGAACGACAGGCCGGCCGTGCCGTCCACCAGCACGCCCGCCACGGTCGCCTCCTGCAACGCGGGCAGCAACTCCACCACGCGCACGCCGAGCACGGCGGCCAGGTCGGCGACCGGGAAGTCGACGCCGAGCAGCGCGGCGGCCACGAGCACCCGCCGCACGTCCGCGCCGAGGAACCCGATCCGGTCCGCGATGGCGGCCGACAGCGACGGCGGCACGCCTGCGTCCACCAGCCGGGCCGTGCCCGTGGCGTCGACCTGGATCGCGGACCCGCGCACCAGCGCCTCGACCAGTTCGACCAGGTAGAGCGGGTTGCCGCCGGCGTCCTCGGCCAGCCGCGCCAACGCCTCGTCGGGCGTGCCGCCGACCAGTCGGCCGGTCACCTCCACCACGTCGGCCGGCGCGAGGCGCGGCAGCGGCAGCCGGGTCACGCCCTTGCGCAGCGCGGCCACGTCGTCGCGGCGCGGCAACGGCCGCAGCACGCCGATCAGCAGCAGCGGCAGTTGCGGCACGAGGCCCGCCAGCCGCCGCCACACCGCGATGCTCGCCTCGTCCGCCCACTGCAAGTCGTCCAGCACCAGCACCACGGGGCCGATCGCGCACAGGTCGTCCACGCGTGCCAGCAGGCGTTCGGCGGTGACCGCGGCGCTCTCCGACCGGGCCACGGCGAGCGCGTCCAGCAGGGGTAACAGCGGCAGCGCGCGGCCGAGCTCGTCGCCCGCGCCCCGGCACACCCGGAAGCCGCGGGCCGCCGCGACCTCGCACGCCGCGCGGACCAGCGCCGTCTTGCCGATGCCCGCCTCGCCCTCGACGAGCAGCGCGGTGCCCCGCCCCTGGGCCAGGTCGTCCACCAGCGCCGAGAGGCGGCCGAGTTCGCGCTCGCGGCCGGCGAGACGCAGGGTGACGGCACGCACACCGTGAGAATACGGCGCTAACGACAGGTTAACAAGATGTTACATTGCGTGGCTATTAACCTGATTGTCAACTGGTTAGCCGTTTGTTCACACCGATTCCGCTCCGCGTCCCTCCGACTGCTGCCACGGTAATCGCCGGAATTCCCCGTCCCCGTCGACTGGAGAACGCATGCGAATCGCCCGAGTGCTCATCGCCGCCCTGCTGGTCGCCGTCTTCACGACCGCCGCGGATCTCTCCACCAGCCCGTTCGGCGGAATGCCCTACAACTGACCGGCGATATTCCACCCGAATGGGGAACATTCCACACGACCGGTGCGGATGACGACGAATAGGGGTCGTCCGGACAACGGAGTCCGGCGAGCCCGTCGTCGTGCCGGACATCAGTTCTTCTTCCGCCCTGGACGAGGCCACTACGCTGCGGAAGCGTGGCACCGGCCCCGACCCGAGGCGCCGCGCGCGTGGTGCGCTGCGGCGCGGTCGGGCTGTCCACCGGGCTGCTGGCCGTGCTCGCCCACGCGAGCGGCGGCCACCTGCCGTCCCTGCCGCACGTGCTGGTGTTCGCCCTGGCCATCGCGTGGACGTGCGTGCCGCTGACCGACCGGCAACTCGGGTTCACCGAACTCCTCGGCCTGGTCGGCGTGGTGCAGGTGGCGGCGCACGTGTTCCTGGCCGTGCTCTCGCGGCACCCGCGCGAGGTGCTCCCGTCGCCGTCGATGCTGCTGGCCCACCTCGTCGCCACCGGGATCGTCGTCGCGGCACTGGCGGGCTTCGAGCAGGCCGTGTTCCGGCTGGCCGCCGCCATCGCGGCCGTGCTGCCGCGCAGGCTGGGCGCGCCGCCCGCGTTCGCGCCGCTGCGCATCCCGATCGCCGCGCACCCGCAGCAGCCCCTGTCCGAGGTGCTGCGCCGCCGCACGGTGCCCCGTCGCGGCCCGCCCCGCTCCTAGGTATCCGCACCTCCCCACCACCGTCCCGCCTCGCGGGACCGGTGGCATTCCCCGATACCCAGGAGTTCCCGCCATGACCGAGTCCTGGCGCGGCCTCGTGCTGCGCTTCCACTTCTACGCGGGCGTGCTCGTCGGCCCGTTCGTGCTGATCGCCGCCCTCACCGGTGTGCTGTACGCCGCGACACCGCAGCTGGAGTCGTGGCTCTACTCCGACCAGCTCCGCGTGCCCGAGTCGTCGTCGTCCGTGCCGTTGTCGCAGCAGGTGAAGGCGGCCGTGGCCACGCGGCCGGACGACGAGCTGGTCGCCATCCGCCCCGCGCCCGAGCCCGGCGCGACGACCCGCGTGCTGTTCGCCTCCGACGGGGACGCGCGGCCGACCGTGTTCGTGAACCCCGCCGACGGCGCCGTGGTCGGCGAGCTGATGACCTACGGCACCAGCGGCGTGCTGCCGTTGCGCACCACCATCGACCAGATCCACCGCAACCTGCTGCTCGGCGAGCCCGGTCGGCTCTACAGCGAGCTGGCCGCGTCCTGGCTGTGGGTCGTGGCGCTGGGCGGCTTGTTCCTGTGGTTCAGCCGCCGTCGGACCCAGCGCACGAAGCCGACCACGCGCAAGCACGCGACCGTCGGCCTCTCCGTGCTGGTGGGCGCGCTGTTCCTGTCCGCGACCGGGTTGACGTGGTCGGCCTACGCCGGTGAGAACGTCGCCGCCGTCCGCCAGGCGCTCGACTGGACCACGCCGGCGCTGGAAGGCGGCGGCGACCACGCCGGGCACGACATGTCCAACCCCATCCCGGTGATGCCGGGTGAGGTCGACTCGGTGCTGACCCACGCCCGTTCGGCGGGCATCGACGCCGGGCTCATCGAGATCACCGTGCCGCCGATGGCGGGCATGGCCTGGAACGTCACCGAGATCAACCGCGCCTGGCCGACGCAGGTGGACGCGGTCGCGATCTCCGGCGGGCAGGTGGTGGACCAGGTGAGGTTCGCCGACTACCCGGTGGCGGCGAAGCTGACCCGGTGGGGCATCGACCTGCACATGGGCGTGCTGTTCGGCTGGCCCAACCAGCTCCTGCTGCTGGCCGTCGGGCTCGGCCTGGTGGCGTTGGTGGTCCTCGGCTACCGGATCTGGTGGCTGCGCCGGCCGACCGCCGGCTTCGGCCGGCCGGTGCCGCGCGGGCAGTGGCGGAAGGTGCCGCGGGCGCAGCTCGTGGCCGTGCTGGTGGTGGCCGCCGCCGTCGGCTGGTTCATCCCGCTGCTCGGGCTGAGCCTGCTGGTGTTCCTGGCGGTCGACGCCGTGCCGGCCGTGCGGTCGCGGCGGCGGAAGTCCGGTGAGCCGGCTCCGGAATCGTCGCCGGTGGCCGGGTAGAAAACGGCGCGACGGCCGAGCCGGGAGCGGGTTAACGTCCAACCATGCGCTTCGGTTGACGCCCCGTACCGCCCCCGGCTCGGCCGCTGGCCCGCCTGACGGTGGGTTGGGCGGTGCTGGCCGACACCGTGCCGATCTACCCGCTGTACGCGCTGCTGTTCGTGTCCACCGGGTTGTCGGACGCCGAGGTCTCCGCGCTGTTCGCGATCTGGTCGACGGTCGCGGTCGTGGCGGAGGTCCCGTTCGGCGCGTTCGCGGACCGGTTCTCGCGGAAGTGGTCGGTCGTCGGCGCCGGCGTGTGCCAGGCGGCCGGGTACGCGTTGTGGACCGCGCTGCCCGGGTTCACCGGATTCGCCGTCGGTTTCGTGCTGTGGGGCGTGGGCGGGGCGATGTCGTCCGGCGCGCTGGAAGCGCTGCTGCACGACGGGTTGGCGGCGGTCGGTGCTTCGGCGCACTTCGGGCGGGTGCTCGGCCGCGTCACGGCGGTCGGGCTGCTGGCGCAGATCCCGGCCGCGCTGCTGGCCGTGGTGCTGTTCTCGGCGGGCGGGTTCGCGCTCGTCGGGTGGGTGAGCGTGGCGACGTGCCTCGGCGCGGCGCTGGTGGCGACCCGGCTGCCGGAGACGCCGCGACCGGAACCGTCGGGCTACCTGGCCGTGTTGCGGTCCGGGCTGGCGGAGACCGTGCGCGCGGTGGACGTGCGGCTCGCCGTGCTGGTGGTGGCGGTGTTGGCGGCACTGGACGCGTTCGAGGAGTACTTCCCGCTGGTCGCGGCGGGCTGGGGCGTGCCGGTGGCGTTGGCGCCGCTGGCGACGTTGGCGATCCCGTTGGCCGGTGCGGCGGGTGCGGCGTTGGGTGGGACGCGGCTGCCGTCGGGCGTCCTGCTGGGTGGTGCGGCGGTGTTGTTGGGGGTGCTGGGCGTGGTCGCGCACCCGTTCGGGCTGGCGGGTCTGGCGGTGTACTACGGGGTGTACAGGCTGGTGTGGGTGAGCGCGGAGGCGCGGTTGCAGTCGCGGATCACCGGTGACGCGCGGGCGACCGTGACGTCGGTGGCGGGGCTGGGCAGCGAGGTGTTCTCGTTCGCCGTGTACGGGGCTTGGGTGTTCGGCGGCGTGGTCGCGGTGGCGGTCGTGGTGCTCGTGCCGGCGTTGTTGCTGCCGCTTTCCGGCCGTTCGCTTTCCGGCCGTTCGCGATACGGCCGGTCGCGCTCCCGGCCGGAACCGGACGACGCGGTCGTTTCACCACCGTGAACGGTGTTGACGAATGTGGTCCAGACCACACAAGCTCGGGGTCATGGTCGGCAAATCGCTCTTCACCGCCGCGTTGGTGGCGGTCGGCTTGGTGGTGGCGCCCGCGCAGTCCCCGGCGGCGCCCGCCACGTTCACCCACCCCGGGGTGTTGGTGAGCAAGGGACAACTGGACTTCGTCCGGGCCAAGGTGAACGCGGGCGCGCAGCCGTGGCGGGGTGCGTTCGACCAGATGGTGGCGCACCCGTTCGCCTCGCTGTCACGCGTGCCGAAACCGCGGGCGGTGGTGGAGTGCGGGTCGTACTCCAACCCCAACTACGGGTGCACGGACGAGCGTGAGGACGCGTTGGCCGCGTACACGACGGCGTTGGCGTGGTACGTGACGCGGGACGGCCGTTACGCGGCGAAGGCGATCGAGATCATGGACGCGTGGTCGGCGACGATCCGTGACCACACCAACAGCAACGCGCCGTTGCAGACCGCGTGGGCGGGCTCGTCGTGGCCGCGTGCGGCGGAGATCATCAAGCACGTGCACGGGAACTGGCCGAACTCGGGCCGGTTCGCGACCATGCTGCGCGAGGTCTACCTGCCGGAGATCGTCAACGGGCGTGCGTCGACGAACGGCAACTGGGAACTGTCCATGATGGAGGCGACGCTCGGGATCTCGGTGTTCCTGGAGGACCGGGCGGTGTACGACAAGGCCGTGTCGATCTTCCGGACCCGGATGCCCGCGTACGTCTACCTGACCACCGACGGAGCGCTGCCGCGCACGCCGCCGGGCAGTGGCATCGACACGCGTGACGAGATCGTCTCGTACTGGCACGGGCAGACCACGTTCGTGAACGGGCTGTCGCAGGAGACGTGCCGCGACTTCGCGCACACCGGCTTCGGCCTGGCCGCCGCCGCGCACATCGCCGAGACCACCCACCACCAGGGCCAGGACCTGTGGCCGGAGGTCCGTGAACGCCTGCGTCACGCCTACGGCCTGCACTCCCGGTACCAGCTCGAACCGATGCCGACCTGGCTGTGCGGCGGCACCCGCACACAGGCCCTGGGCCCGACGACCGAAGTGGCCTTCAACGCCCTCAACACCCGCCTGGGCATCGCCATGACGAACACCCAAACCCTGACCGAACGCCAACGCCCCGCCGCCACCGACCGCCTGTTCGTCGCCTGGGAAACCCTGACCCACGCCACCAACCCCTCCTAACCCCCGCGCGTGTCGAACCTCCAAGTCCCGCGTGTCGAACCTCCGGGACCGGCGTGTCGAACCTTCGGGACCCCCGAGTTCAACGTTCAGGTCAGGGCCGCTCGTCCTGAGCGTTGAATTCGGAGGTCCTGAGCGTTCGACACGCGGGACCTGAGCGTTCGACACGCGGGTCAGGAGGTGGAGAGGGATTGGGTTTCGGGGTAGGTGGGGAGGTCGGTGGGGGTCGGGGTGCCGGAGCGGACGGCGCGGGCGGTGTCGACGGCGGCGGCCAGGGCGGCGCGGAACGGGAGCGAGCCCGTGCTCACGCGGCGGACGCCCAGGTCGCGGAGGGTGGCGGTGGGCAGTGACGGCAGGGTGTTCAGCGGAACGTCGAGCGCGGCGACGGCGGCGGCGATCCCGGACTCCTCGGCGAGGCCCGGGATGAAGACGCCGTCCGCACCCGCGTCGACGTAAGTCCGGGCGCGGGTCAGGGTCGACGCACGGTCGACGCCCAGCCAGTGGGTGTCCACGCGGGCGTTGACGAACAAGCCCGGCGCGGCCTCCTTGAACGCACGGACGATCCGCGCGTGATCAGCCGGCTCCGCCAGCCCCGACCCACGCCCGTCCTCCACGTTCACCCCCGCGACCCCGAGCTCCCACAGCTCCGCCGCCAACGCACGCACGTCACCCCCGAACCCCGCCTCCACGTCCACCGTCACGGGCACCGGCAGCCGCACCAACACCCGCGCCAACGCCACCGTCTCCGCCCGCGCCGCCCCCGCCGCGTCCGGCAGCCCGTGCGCCACCGCCACACCCAGGCTCGTCGTGCCCACCGCCCCGAACCCGGCCCGCACGAACGCCGCCGCCGACGCGAAGTCCCACGCGTTCGGCAGCACCAGGAACCCGTCGTGCATCCGGTGGAACGCCCGCGCACCCTCCACCAGCGCCAACGCGTGCGCCCGCCCCGGGCACGCGTGCCGCCCACCACCGAACCACGCCTCGCCCAGGTCCACCTCCACCACCGACCCGTCCGGCGCGACCCGCCGCGTCACCGGCACCGGAGGCTCGACCCCCCCCAGCAACCCCCGGGGCGCGCCGGCCGCCGGCCCCCGCCCCCCCATCAGGTTCGCCGTCCCCTCGTCCCACGCCCCACCGCACGCCGCGACCAACCGCGCCACCGCCTCGTCGGCCTCAACGGTCACGTCGACGTGCGGCTGGTAGCACGACGCCACCACCGCGACGTCCGACGCGACGGACCGCGGCAGCCCCAACGCCTCCGCCAGCACCGCCACCGGCTCACCCGCCCGCCGCAACGCCCCGGGATCCACAGTGGACAGCACCCGCTCCACCGACGCCCGCCGCCGCACGTGGTCGTCACCCTCGCTGAACCGCGCCACCGACGACCGCAGCCAAGCCACCCCGGCCGCCGCCGCGGGCACGGGCGGAACCACGTAAGACGAATCCCACAGCTCGTTCATGCCGCCAACGTAAGCCGCCATCACATCGGCCGACGCCGAACCGTCACGGGCGCACAATGGCCCCATGGCCGCAGACGAACTGGCGAACCTGGCCGCGCTGCTGGCCGACCGCAGCCGCGCCCGCTTCCTGCTCGCGCTGATGGACGGCCGGGCCTGGACGTCGAGCGAACTGGCCGAGGCCGCCGACGTGGCGCCGTCCACGGCCAGCGAGCACCTGACCCGCCTGGTCCAAGCCGGTCTCCTCGCCGAACGCCGCCAGGGCCGCCACCGCTACGTCCGGCTCGCCGGTCCGAAGCAGGCCAGGCTGCTCGAGGACCTGCTCGCCTACCTGGGCCCCACCGACCCGCCGGCCCGCACGCTCCGCGCGTCCACCGCCAACCAGGCGCTGCGCCGCGGCCGGACGTGCTACGACCACCTGGCCGGACGCCTCGGCGTGGCCATCACCGACGCCATGACGGCCCGCGGCCTGCTCACCGACGACCTCGCCCTCACCGACGACGGCCTCACGTGGCTCAAGGACGAACTCGCGTTCACCCCGCCGGCCACCCGCCGCCCGCTGGCCAAGGCGTGCCTGGACTGGACCGAGCGCCGCTCCCACCTCGCGGGCACGGCGGGCGCGCACGTGTGCGCCCACCTGCACGCCCAGGACTGGGTGCGCGGCATCGGCACGAGTCGCGCCGTGCGCCTCACGCCCACCGGCGAAGCGGCGCTGCGCGACCTCCTCGGCGTCTCAGCCCTCTAGCGCGTCAGCCACTTCGGCAGCCACGACGAGTTGCCCGCCGGCAGCACGTCCACCACGACGCAGGTGATGTTGTCCGGCCCGCCGCGCGCGTTGGCCGCCTCGATCAGCGTCCGCACGACCTCGTCGCCGTCCGCGGACGCGGTCAGCAGCGCGGCGATCTCCGCCGGGCCCACCACGTCCGACAGCCCGTCCGAGCAGATCAGGTACCGGTCGCCCGCCTCGACGTCGGTGAAGAACAGGTCCGGGTCGTGCGCGCTGCCCGCCTGCAACGCGCGCATCAGCATGGACCGGCCGGGGTGCTCGGCGGCCTGCTCCGCGGCCATCCGCCCGTCGTCCACCAGCGCCTGGACCATGGTGTGGTCGCGGGTGACCTGGGTCAGCTCGCCCTCGCGGACGACGTAGCACCGCGAGTCGCCGATGTGCCCGACCGCGAACCGCTCGCCGTCCCACAGCAGCGCGGTGAGCGTGGTGCCCATGCCGCGCATGTCGAAGTTCTCCTCGGCCAGGTCGGTCAGCCGGATCGCGATCTCCCGGGCCGCGCCGGCCAGCTCGCCGAGTGGGTCGTCGGCATCGACGTCGAGGTCGGCCAGCACCGCCACCGCGATCGAACTCGCCACTTCGCCGTACGCGTGCCCGCCCATGCCGTCGGCGACGGCGAACAGGCGTTCGCTGAAGTACACGGAGTCCTCGTTCGCTTCACGGCGCAGGCCGGGGTCGGTGCCGACGGCGTACCGGAGCGCATACATGCCGCACAGTGAATCACCCGCACGGGTGCCCGTGAGCAGGGCATGTCCCAATTCGGCCGGCTCCGGTCAGCGAGGACGGCCGTAGAACTCGCTCAGCAGGAGCATCGCCGCCCCCGCCGCGACCACGTCTTCACCCAATGGGGTGATCGACACGTCCACCGGCAACCACTCGTCCTTGGGCAGTCTGGCGCGCACGCCGTCCAGGTAGGCGGCGGGTTCGGCGAGCACCGCGCGACCGGCCAGCACCACGTGGTCGATGTCGAGCAGCTGCACCAGGTCGGCCACCGCGACGCCGACGACGGACGTGGCCTCGACCAGGTCGCCCCGGGCGGCGGCGAGGTTGTGCAGCGCCTCGATGCACCCGCTGCGCCCGCACACGCACGGCGGGCCGTCGAGCTGGATGGTGGTGTGCCCGTACTCCCCGGCGTTGGTCCGCACGCCCCGGTGCACGCGGCCGTCGAGGAGCATGCCGATGCCCAGACCCGTGCCGACGAGCACGAGCACGGCGTCCCGCAGCTCCTCGCCGCGCCGCCACGCCTCGGCCACCACCGCCGTGTTCGTGTCCTTGTCGAGCACGACCGGCAGGCCGAGCCGCCGTTCGGCCAACGCGCGCAGCGGCACGTCCTGCCACTCGGACAGGCCGGTCGGGTAGTGCACGACGCCCGTGCGGTGGTCCAGCGGGCCGACGAACCCGATGCCCACCCCGAGGAGCCGGTCGCTGCGGAGCCGGTCGCTGCGCAGGCCGTCGACCAGCCGGTGCAGTTCCGCCACGAACGTCGGCGGGTCGAAGTCGCGCGGCAGCGGCGCGACCGCGCGGTCGAGCACGGTGCCCGCGAGGTCGGTCAGCACGACGCGCAGCTCGTCGCGCTCGACCTGGGCGCCGAGCGCGAGCCTGCTGTCGGCGACGAGCTTGAGCAGGGTGCGCGGCTTGCCGACGCCCACGTTGCGGGTGCCGGACTCGACCAGCAGGCCGTCGTCGATGAGCCTGCTCACCACTTTGGACACCGCCTGCGGCGTGAGCCCGCTGCGGTCGGCCAGCTCCACCCTGGTCACGGCGCCGGATCTGGCCAACCCGAGCACCACCGCGTCGTTGTACCCCCGCAGGAAGCGCAAGTTGGCCACGGGTCCATCATCGCACCTGGCTTTTACTACACGCCGTTGCTTTAATCACTGCCATGTCTCTCCGCACCGGACTGCTCGGCTACGGCATCGCCGGCCGGGTGTTCCACGCACCGCTCATCGCGGCGACGCCCGGCCTGGAGCTGAGCGCCGTCGTCACCTCGGACGCCACCCGCCGGGCGCACGTCGAGGCCACCCACCCCGGCGTCGCGCTGCCGGGCACGGTCGAGGAGCTGTTCGCGCTCGACCTGGACGTGGTCGTCGTCGCCACCCCGAACCGCACGCACGTGCCGCTGGCGCTGGCGGCGATCGAGGCCGGCATCGCGGTCGTGGTGGACAAGCCGTTCGCGCCTACCTCGGCGGACGCGCGCCGGGTGCTCCGGGCGGCGCGGGACCGGGACGTGCCGGTGACGGTGTTCCAGAACCGGCGGTGGGACAGCGACTTCCGCACGCTCCGGTCGCTGCTGGCCGAGGGCGCGCTGGGCACGGTGACGCGGTTCGAGTCGCGGTTCGAGCGGTGGGTGCCGGAGGTGTGGGACAACTGGCGCGAGTTCGGCGCGCCCGAAGAGGCGGGCGGGCTGCTGTACGACCTGGGCGCGCACCTCGTGGACCAGGCGTTGGAGCTGTTCGGCCCGGTGTCGGCCGTGTACGCGGAACTGGACCTGCGGCGGCCGGGCGTCGAGGTGGACGACGACGTGTTCGTGGCGTTGACGCACGCGAACGGGGTGCGTTCACACCTTTGGGCCAGTTCCGCCGCTCCGGACCACGGGCCGCGGTTCCGCGTGCTGGGCTCGACCGGCGCGTACGTCTCGCACGGCCTCGACCGCCAGGAAGAGGCCCTGGACGCCGGCAAGCCGTTTGACGATTTGTCGACAAATGGCCGGTTGGGTGTGCTGGACGACGCGGAGGAGGTCGTCGGCCTGCCCGGCGCCTACTCCGAGTTCTACCGGCTGCTGGTGGCCGCGCTGACCGACGGCGGCCCGCTGCCGGTCGAGCCGGAGTCCGCCGTGCGCGCGCTCGACGTGATCGAGGCGGCGTTCGCCTCCGCCCGGACCGGACAGGTGGTGTCGCTGTGAGCTTGCTGGAGACGTTGGCCGAGCAGGAGTCCCGGCTGGTGTTCACGTCGTTCGACAACGAGGTGGCGCTGGCACTGGGCGCGTTCCTGCTGGCCGCCGCGCGCGAGCGGTCGCTGCCCGTGACGATCTCGGTGCGCCGGGGCCGGCAGCGCCTGTTCCACGCGGCGCTGCCGGGCACGTCGGCGGACAACGACGAGTGGATCGACCGCAAGAGCCGCGTGGTGGACCGCTACGGGCAGAGCTCCTACCGGGTCGGCGAGAGCTTCCGGGCGAGCGGCAAGACGTTCGAGGCGGACTCGCGGCTCGACCCCGACCGCTACGCCGCGCACGGCGGCGTGTTCCCGGTGAACGTGGCCGGTGTCGGCCTGGTCGGCACCGTCGGCGTGTCCGGCCTGCCCCAGGCCGAGGACCACGCGTTCGTCGTGGAGCAGGTGGAGAAGTTCCTGGCCGCCGACTAGACCCGGGCGCGGCGGCGCCGCCCGGCCGCCGCGCTCTTCCCCACCCGACGGCCCGTCCTGCCCCCGGACGGGCCGTCGGGCGTCAGCGCCCCGTGCCGTCGAGGTCGAAGCCGGCCAGCCGGTCGGGGTCGGACAGGATGTCGATCCCGACGATCCGACCGTCGGCGACGGTGAACGCCATGATCGAGAACAGCTCGCCGTCGACGGTGTTGACCAGCCCGGCCGTGCCGTTGACCAGCGCGGGACGCGCGGTCGCGAGGGTGGCCATGCGGTGGAACGTGTCGAGCTGCCCGGCCACGGCCTCGGCGCCGTGCAGGACACGCATGCCGGCGAGCGCCTTGCCGCTGTCGGCGCGCAGCGTGACGTCGGGGTCGAGCACGGCCAGCAGGGCCGTGAGGTCGCCACCGCGCGCGGCGACCAGGAAGGCGTCGACGACGCGGCGTTGGGCGGTCGGGTCGGGGTCCGGCGCGGGCGCCGCGCCCTGGACCCGTTGCCGGGCCCGGCTGGCCAGCTTCCTGGCCGCGACCGGCGTGCGGTCCAGGATCGGGGCGATCTCCTCGAACGGCAGGCCGAACAGGTCGTGCAGGACGAACGCCAGCCGTTCGGCGGGGTTGAGCGATTCCAGCACCACCAGCAGCGCCAGACCCACCGAGTCGGCCATCAGCACCCGGTGCTCGGGGTCGGCGACCTCGTCGGTGACGACCGGGTCGGGCAGGTGGTCGTCGAGCGGGTCCTCGCGGCGCTGCCGGCGTGAGCGCAGCACGTCGAGGCAGACCCGGCCGACGACCGTGGTGAGCCAGCCGCCGAGGTTGTCGATGTCCTCGGCCTCGGAGCGGGCCAGCCGCAGCCAGGCCTCCTGGACGGCGTCGTCGGCCTCGGTCAGGCAGCCGAGCATCCGGTGGGCCACCGCCTTCAGGTGCCCGCGGTGCTCCTCGAAGCGCCGGGCCAGGAAGTCGCTGTCGTTCATGGTCACCTCTCGTGTCGGCGGTCGAACCGATGACGAACGGGACGCCCGCGATGTGACCGGCGGGGTCCGGTCACGTTCTTGACCGGACCACGGATCCCTCGGGCGCCGCGGTCACATCCGCGCCTCGGGACGCGTCAGTGCAGTGACCGCAACGAAATCCGAAAGGACAGGTCCACGATGACCGCCACCCAGAACGCCCTCCAGTCGCGCCTGCCCAACCCCGCCGCGCTCATCCCCGAGTTCGCGCAGGTCGCAGGAGCCCTGTTCCAGGCCGTCGGCAACGGCTCGATCCCGCAGCTCACCATCAGCCTGGTGCACCTGCGCGCGGGGCAGCTCGTCGGCAGCACCTACCTGACCACCCTGCACACCGGCAACCTCCGGAGGGCAGGCGAGTCGGAGGAGCGCATCACCGCCGTCGCGTCCTGGCGCGACGCGCCGCACTTCACCGCCGCCGAACGGGCCGCGCTGGCACTCGTCGACGCCGTGCTCACCCCCGACCCGCACGGCGAGCGCGTCACCGACGAGCTGTACGCCCTGGCGTCCACCCACTACGACGACAAGGCGCTGGCCACGTTGACCACGGCGATCGGCCAGGTCTGCTTCTTCATCCCCGTCGCCCTCATCGGCAAGCCGCTGCCGGGCGTCGCGCCCGCGGAGCAGTGGCGGGCCTGAGCCGCGCAGCGGTGGGGGCGCCCGGTCCCGGTCGCCCCCACCGCGTCAGCACGTCGGCGTTGTCAGCAGAACACCTCGTTCAACAGCTCCTCGTACCCCTCGACCTGGCCCGGGTCCGGGGCCGAGGTCAGCGACGCCGTCAGCCGGGTCTTCGTGTCCGGCGTGCTGATCGTCAGGCTGGAGTAGCCGGGGATGCCGCCGCCGTGGCCCCAGACCACCACGCCGCACGGCAGGTCCGTCTTCTCGATGCCCAACCCGTAGCCGTTGGAGTTCGGCAACGTCGACGTCAGCTCCGCCTGCTGCGCCGGCCGCAGCAGGCGGCCGTCCAGCAGCGCGTCCAGGAACCGGTCGAGGTCGGCCGTCGTGGAGATCATCTCGCCCGCCGCGTACGCGACCGACGGGTTGAACCCGGTGATGTCGACGACCTGCCCGCCGGCCCTGATGTAGCCGTGCGCGTGCGGACCGGGGATGCCGGTGCGGGTGCCGGGCACGGAGGTCGACCGCAGGCCCAGCGGGCGCAGCACGCGCTGCTCCACCGCCGCGGCGTAGGGCCGGCCGGTGACCTTCTCCACCAGCATCCCGGCGACGACGTAGTTGGTGTTCGAGTAGTTCCAGCCGGTGCCGGGCTGGAAGTCCAGCGGCTGCGCCGTGGACAGGGCGACCAGCTCGGTCGGCGCCCACGTCTTGTACCGGATGGACAGCACGCCGTCCGGGCCGAGCGGCAGCGCGGCCGTGTAGTTGTAGAGCCCGCTGGTGTGCTGCAGCAGGTGCCGCACGGTGATCCGGTCACCGTCCGGCAGCAGGCCGGGCAGGTACCGCTGCACCGGCGCGTCGAGCTCCACCTTCCCCTCGCCGACCAGCTGGAGCACCACGGTCGACACGAACGTCTTGGTGATGCTGCCGACCCGGAACCGGCCGTCGGTCGGCACCGGGCGCGGCGAGTCGACCTCCGCCGTGCCGGCGCGGGCGGTGAACTGCTGCCGCCCGTCGCTGACGCGGACCTGGACCCCCTGACCCCCGGTGCGCGCCATGGCGTCCACCGCCCGTTGGACGACCTGCCGGTCGATCCGGCCCCCCTGCTCGACCGACGGTTCGGCCAACGCCGTCCCCCCGACCCCCACGACCGCCAACCCCACCACGGCGGCCAGGGCGATACCCCTCTTGCCCGTCAACGTGTTCCTCCCTCGGTCACGTCGCCGACCCCTTCGGCGGGTTCGAGTCTGGCCGTCCGGCGGCGTTCGGGCGTCGGACCCTGGTCTGGGAGGGGATCAGACTTTAGGCTCGTCCACCCCTAGTGGTCGGGCGTCTTCGGAACCGGTTCCGAAGGGGTTGCCACTAGTCCGTTCGAGTGACGCCAATGGTCTAGACCTTGACCGTGAAGTGGTCTGAACCACATCGTGGGTCAACCCTGCACTCCTTTCCTGACAAGGAGCACGATGTCCAAGATCCGATGGCATGTCACAGCGTTGTTCGTGGCGGTCGCCACGTTGGTGGTGGGGCTGGTCGTCGCGCCCGCGGCCAGCGGTGCGGGCGGCGTCTCGGCCACCTTCAGCAAGGGCTCGGACTGGGGCACCGGCTACGAGGGCAAGTACACGATCAAGAACGGCTCGACGTCCGCCCTGTCGTCCTGGACGGTCGAGTTCGACCTGCCCGCCGGCCACAAGGTCAGCTCCCTGTGGGACGGCTCGCACACCGTCAGCGGCCAGCACGTGACCGTGAAGAACACGTGGAACGGCAGCGTGGGCGTCGGCGGCACGGTGAGCTTCGGCTTCAACGTGACCTACTCCGGCACGTTCAGCGGGCCGGCCAACTGCAAGCTGAACGGCGCGTCGTGCGACGCCGGCGGGACCAACCCGACGACGACCACGACCACCACCACGACGACCACGACCACGACCACGACGACCACCACCACGGGCCCGACGACGACCACGTCGAACCCGCCGGTCGGCTCGCGGAAGAACCTGGGCTACTTCACGCAGTGGGGCGTCTACGGCCGCCAGTACTTCGTGAAGAACATCCACACCTCCGGCTCGGCCGCGAAGCTGACGCACATCAACTACGCGTTCGGCAACGTGCAGAACGGCCAGTGCACCATCGGTGACGCCTACGCCGACTACGACATGGCCTACACCGCGGCGAACTCCGTCGACGGTGTCGCCGACACGTGGGACACCGGCGCCCTGCGCGGTTCGTTCAACCAGCTGCGCAAGCTGAAGAAGATGTACCCGCACATCAAGGTGCTGTGGTCGTTCGGCGGTTGGACCTGGTCGGGCGGCTTCGGCCAGGCGGCGCAGAACCCGGCCGCGTTCGCCGAGTCGTGCCACCGGCTGGTCGAGGACCCGCGCTGGGCGGACGTGTTCGACGGCATCGACATCGACTGGGAGTACCCGAACGCCTGCGGCCTGACCTGCGACACCTCCGGCTTCAGCTCGATGAAGACGGTGTCCCAGGCCCTGCGCGCCCGCTTCGGCGCCAACTACCTCGTCACGGCCGCCATCACGGCGGACGGGTCCAACGGCGGCAAGATCGACGCCGCCGACTACGGCGGCGCGGCGCAGTACCTCGACTGGTACAACGTCATGACCTACGACTACTTCGGCGCGTTCAACGCCAAGGGCCCAACGGCTCCGCACTCGCCGTTGACGTCCTACACCGGCATCCCGCAGGCGGGCTTCAACTCCGACGCGGCGATCCAGAAGCTGAAGAGCAAGGGCGTGCCGGCGGCCAAGCTGCTGCTGGGCATCGGCTTCTACGGCCGCGGCTGGTCCGGCGTCACCCAGTCCGCCCCGGGCGGCACGGCGACCGGCGCTGCTCCGGGCACGTACGAGGCGGGCATCGAGGACTACAAGGTCCTCAAGACCAAGTGCCCGGCCAACGGCACCGTCGCGGGCACGGCGTACGCGCACTGCGGCGACCAGTGGTGGAGCTACGACACCCCGGCCACCATCGGCGGCAAGATGACCTACACCAAGAACCAGGGTCTCGGCGGCGCGTTCTTCTGGGCGCTCGACGGCGACACGGCCAACGGCGAGCTCATCACCGCGATGGGCAACGGCCTGAAGTAACCCCTGCACCACGCGAACGGGCCCTGCGGGCAACCTCCCGCAGGGCCCTTCGCCGTCCTGAACGTTGAACTCGGGGTGCTTGAACGTAGGACACGCCTGTTCTGAACGTAGGACTCGCGCGACGCGAACGTAGGACTCGCGCGACTAGACGGTCAGGCTCCACGAAGCGATGTGCCCGGTGTCGGCCGAGTACACGTCCTGGACCCGGAGCTGCCACGCGCCGTTGCGCGCCTCCGACGAGACGTTCGCGGTGTACGTGGTGTCGATGTTGTCGCCCGAGTCGTTGTTCGACGCCTTCAGGCGGTACGCCGTGCCGTCCGGCGCGACCAGGTCGATCACCAGGTCACCCCGGTAGGTGTGCACGATGTGCACCTCCACCTGCGACGTCGCCGAAGCGGTCCCCTCGCAGCCGGCGATGGTGATCGTGCTGGTCACCGCCGCCCCGTTGTCCGGGATGGCGACGTCGGCGTCGTTGGTCGCCTTGGCGCACCCGACCGGCGGGTTGCCACCGCCGCCGTACGGGTTGGCCGCCTTCTTCGCCGCGTACATCAGCATCGGCTTCGTCTTCGGCCAGAACGTCGACGCCTGGCACGAGTACGCCGGGAAGAACCCGGAGCACGTCCCCGACGACGGCCCGATCTCCCACACGAACGACGCCACGCCCAGGTCGTCGTACACCCAGTCGTCCGTCGCGCCGGCCGCGTTGTAGAGCACCTCGCCCGGCTGCCCGTACTGCCAACCGCCTGCCAACGTCGCCATGTCCTTCGCCATGGCCCGCAACGGCGCGTCGTTGCCCGTCTTGTACTGCGTCGTCCAGCCCCACGGGAACAGCACCAGGTTCGAGTAGCTGTGCATGGAGATCACGACACCGGTCGTGTCGGCCGGCGCGGCGTCGGTGGTGCCGGTGCCGCGGCGGTCGCGGTACAGGTTGCGCCACAGCGCCTGCAACGCCCGCGTCTCCACCTCGGAGTTCGCCGACGGCCCCTTGTACGTCTGGTCGCACGGGTTGGACGACGTGCCCGCGCCGCCCCAGTGCGAGTCGGTGTTGCGGTTGAGGTCGATGCCGATCTGCGACGACGACGTGCCGGAGCAGTTCGACCCGTTCGTGGTGTTGGCGTTCTTGCGCTGGTAGCGCGGCGAGTTGCCGCCCTGCTGCACGATGTTCACGCCGTCCGGGTTGGCGATCGGCACGACCCACACCTCGGTCGTGTCCAGCAGCGCCGTGACCTCGGCGTCGACCCCGTAGCCGGTGGTCAGGTGGTCGATCCACTTCCACGCCGTGTCACCGGTGGTGAGCTCGCGGGCGTGCAGCTGGCCCATCACGAAGAACCGGGGCTTCGGCGCGGACGGGTTCAGCGCGCAGTCGCCCGCGTTCTTCTTGGTGATGCAGATGGCGCGCAGGTCGTACCCGCCCGCGCCCTGCGTCTTCTTCCAGGAGTCGCCGTAGTCGACCAACGTGGTCAGCGCGGGGTACTGCTGCCCGACCAGGTCCAGGTGCGACCAGTGGGCGTTGATCGTGCGGTAGCCGCCGTAGTAGGTCTCGTTGATGTCGGCGGCGTCGAAGGTCGGCGACTGCGACTTCTTCGCGGGCGGCTGCCACTCGGGCGCGGGCAGCACCTCGTCGATCACGGCGGTGAAGCCGGCCTGCTTGAGACCGCCGCCGGTGCTCGCGTCACCGAGCACGAACAGGTAGTCGCCGTCACGGTCCTCCAGCACGTCGAAGCCGCGCCCGAGCAGGTTCTGGGCGGCGGCGCCGAGCGGCGCGTGGACCTTGTAGACGTAGGTCGGACCGGCTTGGACGGCGGCGGTCTCGGGTGCGGGACCGGCGGTTCCGGGTACGCCCCCGGTGACCACCGCCGCCGCCGCGACGCCGGCCACGGCCAGCGTCAGCAGTGAACGTCTGGTCGACTTCACGGTTGTTCCTCCTAGGCAGGGTTGAGCAGGAGGATGAGGGACGGACCACCTCCTTGCACACCCGCCAATCGGCCATTGCTCAGCGTGATGACATGGGGTTTTGACCGGAGCCGGTGAGGTACCCCGGCGCTTGGTCCGGATGGAGGAGGAGTCGTGACGGACGATGAACTAGTCGAGCGAATCACCCGGCTGGTCGACGAAGAACACCGGTTGGAGGGATCGCGCATCGGCAAGGGCCTGAGCGAGGGCGACGCCCGACGGCTGCGCGACCTCGAAGTCGCCCTGGACCAGACCTGGGACCTCCTGCGCCAACGCCGAGCGCGCCGGGCGGCGGGCATGGACCCGGACGCCGCCGAGGCCCGCGACCCCCGCACCGTGGAGGGTTACCGCCAGTAGTCGGGTGCGGGCGTTGACTCGTCCCTTGGGGCAGCCCGCAAGGTCGTCGCCATGGAGGATGTGGCGGTGGCACGGCTACTGGGGATCGGCGAGTTCGCCCGCCGGTCGCGGCTGTCGGTGAAGGCGCTGCGGTTGTACGAACGCCAGGGCCTGCTCCGACCGGCCGTGGTCGAGGCGGGCAACGGCTACCGGCGCTACCGGGAGGACCAGCTCGTCCCGGCCCGCCTGGTCGCGTTGCTGCGCAGGTTGGACATGCCGCTCGCGGTCGTGGCCCGGATCGTCTCCGCGCCCGCGGCCGAGCGGGCCGACCTGCTCGACGGGTACTGGGCCGAGGTCGAGCACCGGCTGGCCGTGCAGCGCGGCCTGGCCGCCCACCTCCGCGTCGTGTTGTCCGGAGGAAGGGGTCTGTTGGAGATGTACGAGGTCAAGCAGCGGGAAGTGCCCGACCAGGTGGTCCTGACCGAGCAGCGGCACGTGCTGCAACCGGCGTTGGTGCCGTGGATCGGCGATTCGCTGGCACGGCTGCACAAGGCGGCCGACGCCTTCGGCGGCGTGTCCGGCGCGACGTTCGTGATCTACCACGGCGAGGTGAACGACGACAGCGACGGGCCGGTCGAGTCGTGCGTGCCGATCGGCGTGGCCGAGCCGCCGACCGGGTCGGCGGCCAGGGTGGAGCCCGCGCACCGGGAGGCGTACGTGCGGCTGACCAAGGCGCAGGTGGTCTTCCCGCAGATCCTGTCGGCCTACGACGCCGTCGCCGTGTGGATCAAGGAGAACGGTTTCGCGGTCCACGACGCGCCGCGCGAGGTCTACTTCGCGGACTTCGACGCGGCCGGCCCCGACGACGAGGTCTGCGACATCGCCTTCCCGATGCGCTGACCACCACACCGACCGCGCGGGAACGGCCACACGCCCACCCGCGCGGTCACCCAGCGCCGCGACGGCCCCAGCGCCGCAGACCCGTCGACTCAGACGAGCCGCGCCAGCCGGTGGTCGAGCGCCGTGTGCCGACGTCCCGCACCCACGGTGCGGACCGCCTGCCCGATCGCCTTGCGCGACCCGACCAGCACGACCAGCTTCTTCGCCCGCGTGACCGCCGTGTAGAGCAGGTTGCGCTGCAACATCATCCACGCGCTGGTCGTGATCGGGATGACGACGCACGGGTACTCGCTGCCCTGCGAGCGGTGGATCGTCATGGCGTAGGCGTGGGTCAGCTCGTCCAGCTCGCCGAACTCGTAGTCGACGTCCTCGTCCTCGTCGGTCCGCACGGTCAGCTTCTGCTCCACCACGTCGATCGCGGTGACGATGCCGAGCGTGCCGTTGAAGACGTTCTTGTCGTAGTTGTTGCGCATCTGGGTGACCTTGTCGCCGACCCGGAAGACCCGGCCGCCGAACCGGCGTTCCGGCAGGTCCGGTTTGGACGGTGTCAAAGCCTCCTGCAGCAACGCGTTCAGCCCGCCCGCGCCCGCCGGACCCCGGTGCATCGGCGCGAGCACCTGCACGTCCGTGCGCGGCTTGAGCCCGAACTTGCGCGGGATGCGGTTGGCGACGACGTCGACCACCAGCGCCGCCGCCTCCTCGGCCTCCTCCACCGGGAACAGGAAGAAGTCCGGCATCCCCTGCACGACCGGGTAGTCGCCGTTGTTGATCCGGTGCGCGTTGGTCACCACGCCGGACTGCTGCGCCTGCCGGAAGATGTGCGTGAGCCGGACGTTCGGGATCGGGCTCTCGGCGGACAGCACGTCGCGCAGCACCTCGCCCGCGCCGACGGACGGCAGCTGGTCGACGTCGCCGACCAGCAGCAGGTGCGCGCCCGGCGCGACCGCCTTGACGAGCTTGTTCGCCAGCAGCAGGTCCAGCATCGACGCCTCGTCCACGACCACGAGGTCCGCGTCGAGCGGCCGGTCGCGGTCGTAGGCCGCGTCACCGCCGGGCTTGAGCTCCAGCAGCCGGTGCACGGTGCGCGCCTCGTGCCCGGTCAGCTCGGTCAACCGCTTGGCCGCCCGGCCGGTCGGCGCGGCCAGCACCACCTTCGCGCCCTTGGCCACCGCCAGCTTCACGATCGACCGCACGGTGAAGCTCTTGCCGCACCCCGGACCGCCCGTCAGCACGGCCACCTTCCGGCTCAACGCCAACCGGACGGCGTCGCGCTGCTTGTCCTCCAACGACGCCCCGAGCCACGCGAACGCGCGGTCCCAGTCGACCTGCCGGAACGCGGGCATCCGCTCCTCGTCGGTCCTGAGCAGCCGCAACAGCTGGCTCGCCAACGAGATCTCGGCCCGGTGGAACGCCACCAGGTAGATGCCCGGCTCGCCGTCCGGCATGATCTCGCGGACCACGCCCTCCTCCGCCACCAGCTCGGCCAGGCACTCGATCACGAGGCCCGCGTCGACCTGGAGGATCTTGATCGCGTCGCCGATGAGCTCGTTCTCGGGCAGGTAGCAGTTGCCGTCGTTGGTCGCCTCGGACAGCGTGAACTGCAGCCCGGCCTTCACCCGCTGCGGGCTGTCGTGCGGGATGCCGACGGCCTTCGCGATCAGGTCGGCGGTGCGGAACCCGATGCCCCACACGTCGTTGGCCAGCCGGTAGGGCTCCTCGCGGACGACCTCGATCGCCTTGTCGTTGTACTGCTTGTAGATGCGCACCGCCAACGACGTCGACACGCCGACGCCCTGGAGGAAGACCATGACCTCCTTGATCGCCTTCTGCTCCTCCCACGCGTCGGCGATCAGCTTCGTGCGCTTCGGGCCGAGCTTGGGCACCTCGATCAGGCGCTGCGGCTCGTGCTCGATGACGTCCAGCGCGTCCACCCCGAAGTGGGTGACGATCCGGTCGGCCAGCACCGGCCCGATGCCCTTGATCAGGCCGGAGCCAAGGTAGCGGCGGATGCCCTGGATGGTGGCCGGCAGCACGGTCGTGTAGTCGTCGACGTGGAACTGCTTGCCGTACTGGGGGTGCGAGCCCCACCGGCCGCGCATCCGGATCGACTCGCCCGGCTGCGCCCCGAGCAGCGACCCGACCACGGTGACCAGGTCGCCGCCGCGGCCGGGGTCGACGCGGGCGACCGTGTAGCCGGTCTCCTCGTTGGCGAACGTGATCCGCTCCAGCACCGCTTCCAGGACCGCGTCAGCCACCGGGTCACCCTAGGACGTGCCACCGACGGCCGGCGGTCAGGGCCAGAGCAGCGGCCGGCCGCCGTACTCGCCCACGACCACGCCGCGGTCGTTGATGCCCTGGGCGAAGCCGTAGGTCCCGGACGGCACCGGCAGCAACGCCACCTCGCCCGACGACGACCAGCGGATCGGCCGGTTGTACCGGCTGATCGCCGTGCCGGCGGCCACGCCGCGGTCGTTGAGCTCCAGCACCTCGCCCGCCCCGTACCCGTCCGGCAGCGCCATGACCGACACGGCGCCGTCGGCCGACCACTTCACCGGACGGCCCTTCACCTGGCCGTACGCGGCGCCCTCCGCGTCGACCGCGTGCAGGAAGCTGTGGTACCCGGTCGGCGTCGGCACCTCGCCCAGCGCCGTGCCGTCCCACCGCAGGCCGAAGCCGGTCCGGTCGCCGCGCTGGATCCTGCCGACGACGTACCGCCCGTTCACGTCCGCCACGGAGGAGTACGTGGCGTCGGGCACCACGCCCAGGACCGTGAGCACCCCGTCGTCCCACCGCACGTAGTGGACGAGGTCGTCGGCCGTGGTGGCGGTGCCCGCGATGGCGCCCGCCTCGTCGATCGCGGTCGCCTCGGTCGCCGGCGCGAGTCCCGGCAGCGCGGTCGCGGTCCCGTCGCGGTCCCACCGGACGGCACGGCGGACGCCGGTGGCGTAGTCACCGCTGTAGCCGACGACCGTGCCGCTGTCGTTCACCGCGACGGCGAAGCTGTAGGTGTCGCCGGGCGGGAGGTCGAGGACGGTCGTGGAGCCGTCCGGGTTCCACCGGGTCGCCTGCGAGTTGCGGACGGGCGTGCTCGTGTTGCCGTACGCCGCGCCGTCCGCGTCGACCCCGAAGACCTTCCCGGGAGTGGCGCCCGCCGGCGGCACCAGCTCGCTGATCCGGCCTTCGGCGTCCCACCGCACGGGCCGCGACTTGCCCTCCGCGTTGGTGGAGCGGCCGACGACCACGCCGGCGTCGTTGACGTCGACCGCCGACCCCTTCGCACCGCCGGGCAGCATGGCGAGCTCCACGTACCCCGGCTCGGCAGCCGCCGCCGGAGCTGCCGAGAACACCGAAACGAGCGCCAACGCGGCGCCCAACGTCCGTCGCACGACCAGACCTCCTCGTCGAAGTCCCGCCCGACCCCAGCTAACCAGGCCCGGACTGGGAGCGCTCCCAGATTCATCCGTTCGCCCCGGCACGGGGTCTGACCGGTCTCCACAGGACGTTCACAACTCGCGCCGGTGACCTCCACGGCTCCCACATAGAGTCGGCCGCATGACACGCCGGATTCTGGTGGTCGAGGACGACCTCACCATCGCCGAGTCCGTGGCCGCGAGGCTGCGGGCCGAGGGGTTCGAGGTCGAGCTGGCGCACGACGGTCCGTCGGCCGTCTCGCGTGCCCGGGACGTGCGGCCCGACCTGGTCGTGCTGGACGTGATGCTGCCGGGGTTCGACGGGCTGGAGGTGTGCCGCCGGATCCAGGCCGAGCGTCCCGTGCCGGTGCTCATGCTGACCGCCCGCGGTGACGAGACGGACCTGCTGGTCGGTCTCGCGGTCGGTGCGGACGACTACCTGACCAAGCCGTTCTCGATCCGCGAGCTGGCCGCGCGCGTGCACGCGTTGTTGCGGCGGGTGGAGCGGGCGGCGTCGGCGGCGGCGCACCGGATCACGGTGGCCGACCTGGAGATCGACCTGGCCGAGCGGCGGGTCGTGCGCGGAGGGGCGGAGGCGCACTTGACGCCGACCGAGTTCGAACTGCTGGTGCACCTCGCCGAACGGCCGCGGGCCGTGCAGTCGCGGGAACGGCTGCTCAGCGAGGTGTGGGGCTGGGCCGACGGCACGGGCACGCGGACGGTCGACAGCCACATCAAGGCGTTGCGGCGGAAGCTGGGTACCGACCTGATCCGGACCGTGCACGGGATCGGGTACGCGTTGGAGGTGCCTCGGTGACCTTGCGCTCGGCGCTCGACACGACCCTCGAACTCCTGCCGCGCCCGTTGGACCCGGTGCGGTCGATCAAGTTGAAGCTGGGGATCCTGCTGGTGTCCGCGATGGCGGCCGGGTTCACCTACTTCTGGTACCGCATCCAGTGGCTCGCGCCGGGTACCACGTTCGGGACGATCGCGATCGTCCTGGTGACCTCGCAGATCCTCGCGCACGGGATGACCCGCCCGTTGCGCGAGATGACGGCCGCGGTGCGGGCGATGCGGGCCGGCGACTACAGCAGGCGGGTGCGCGCGACGGCGCGGGACGAGGTCGGCGAGCTGGCCGGGGCGTTCAACCAGATGGCGGCGGACCTCGGTGCGGCGGACCAGCAAAGGCGAGAGCTGATCGCAAACGTCTCGCACGAGTTGCGAACACCGATCACCGCTCTGCAGAACGTGCTGGAGAACGTCGTGGACGGCGTGGCCCAGCCTGACGCCGCCACCATGCGGACAGCCTTGGCGCAGACCGAACGACTCGGCCGATTGGTCACGGAATTGCTGGACCTGTCCCGCATCGACGCCGGAGCGCACAGGTTGGACAAGGCCGAATTCGCCTTGGAGCCACTGCTGTCGGAAGTCGTAGCAGAGGCTTCGGTAGCCGCTCGAGGGGTGCGGTTCACCGTTGACGTCTCACCACCATCAGCAACCGTCTACGCCGACGAGGCCCGCCTGGCCCAAGTGGTCGCCAACCTACTGGACAACGCCGTCCGGCACGGCCCGGCGGGCGGCGAGGTGAGGGTATCGGCCACGGTCGGCGCGGACCTGGTCCTGGAGGTCGCCGACGACGGTCCGGGCATCGCACCACAGGACCGTGAACGGGTCTTCGAACGCTTCACCCGGGGTGAACGCGCGGGCGGCGGCGGCACAGGCTTGGGACTGAACATCGCGCGCTGGGTAGTGGACCTGCACGGCGGCACCATCGCCGTGGTCGACGGCCCAGGCTGCCAGATCCGCGCCACCCTCCCCGCCACCTGCCCACCAACTCAAACCCACACCACACCAACCACTCCCACCCCAACCTGACCCCACCAACTCAAACCCACACCCACCCCACCACCACGCACCACGCACCACAGCCGACCCACCCGCCGCACCGCGCACCCAACCCGACCCCACCTCCAACGCAGACCTCGCTCGCCCACCGCCCCACCTCACACCGCAGCCGACCCACCCGCCGCACCCCCGCCACCACCCGCCCTCCCAACAGAAGGGCTTCGTGTCATCCCGCCGACCTGGCTCCGCCCTACCGCGCGTGTCAAGGGGGCTGTGCGTCCCCTACCCGGTCGTGCACTGATGACCGCCCCCTTGATACGTGTGGTAGCCCGTAGGGAGGTCGGTGGGATGACACGAAACCCGACCAACAACGGACCCGCAGCCTGACCGCAAACCCCGTCATCCTGCTGATCTGCCCGTCCGGCGAGGACTCTTTAAATCCCTTATCCCTTAATCCCTTGAATCCTCACATCCCCAAACCACACCCGCCACGACCCCGCGGGCGATGGCGCATGCCCACGCCCTGGAGACACGCATGACCCCCGTGACCCCCGTGACCCCCGTGACCCCCATGACCCCCAACCGCGTACTGCTCACCGGCGCCGCCGCCGGCCTGGGAGCAGCCGTCCTGCTCCCCCTCGACAAACCCGGCCTCGGCTGGTCCCTGACCGCGATCATCGTCTTCACCTTGCTGCGCAAGGTCAACCCAGCCTGGGCCGTCCTCTCCGTCATCCTGTTCGGCGTCGGCGCCTTCATCTCCGCCGACTGGCTCTTCACGCTCTGCGCCATCGCCGGCTGCGCCGCCGGCTCGCTCGCGATCGCCGGGGGTCGGACCGCGCGTGGCCTCCTGTCCGGCGCCATCGCCGTACCGGTCGCCGCGATCAGGGCCCTGCCCTGGGTCGCACGAGGCGTCAAAGAAGGCGGCACGCCCCGCCTCGCCCGCCCGATCCTCGTCACCGCCGGCCTCCTGCTGGTGTTCGTCCCCCTCCTCGCCGGCGCCGACGCCCGTTTCGCGGAACTGCTCGGCTCCGTCACCCCCGACGAGTCCTCCGGCCAACCGATCGTGCTGTTCCTGGCCGTCGGCCTCGGCACCGTCGGCGCGGCCTACCTCCTGGTCTCACCACGCCGACCGGATGAGAACAGCGACCTCCCCCGCACGGTCGCGCGACGTGACTGGGTCCTCCCAGTGGGCGCGCTGGTGCTGCTCTTCGCCGCGTTCGTGGCTGTCCAGATCGACACGCTCTTCGCCGGCGACGAGCACGTCCTCGTCACCCCCGACCTCACCTACGCCGACTACGCCCGCAGCGGCTTCTGGCAACTGCTCGCCGTTACCGTGCTCACCCTCGGCGTGATCGCGGTCGTCGCACGCCTCGCCCGACTCGACTCACCGACCGACCGCCGCTGGCTGCGCGGCCTGCTCGGCGGGCTCAGCGTGCTCACCCTGGTGATCGTCGCCTCCGCCCTCGCCCGCATGTGGCTCTACCAGCAGGCCTACGGCTTCACCGTGCTGCGGGTCCTCGTCTCCGCCTGCGAGGTGTGGCTCGGCTTCGTCTACCTGCTGGTCCTGGCGGCGGGGGTGAAGCTCGAAGCCCGGTGGCTGGCCCGCGCCGTCCTGGGCACGGGGTTCGCCGCGCTGGTCGGGCTCGCCGCGCTCAACCCGGAGCGGTTCATCGCCGAGCGCAACGTCGACCGCTACCACGCCACCCAGAAGATCGACATCTGGTACCTCGCCCGGCTCTCACCCGACGTGGTGCCCGCCCTTGCCGAACTCCCGGCCGGCCTGCGCGCCTGCGCCCTGCAGTTCTACTACGTGGAGAACGACGACTGGCGCTCCTGGAACCTCGGCCGGCAGCAGGCCCGGGACGTGCTCCCTCAGCTCAAACAGGGCGACTGTGAGCCGTGATGTGCTCGGTCACCAGGCGCGCCACCGCGTCGGCGTGGGTGATCTGCACCCAGTGCCCGGCGTCGATCACATGTCGCCGCACGTGCGACGCCCACCGCTCAACGTCCTCGCTCACGCCCGCGGTGACGTACTTGTCCCGCAACGGCTGCACCACCTGCACCGGCACCTCGGTACGCCGCGCGCGGGGCGAGCGCAGCCGCGGCACGAAGTTCGCCCGGTACAACGCGATGCCCTGCTCGCCGTCGTGCAGGACGGTCGGCGACACGTGCGACGACACGCCCTCCAGGCGGTGCGCGACCGCCTTCCAGCGCGGGCCGATCACGTGCCGCCACAACAGAGGCGCGACGAACGGCAGGTGGAACACCAGGATGTACCACGAGTGCAGCAACTGGTTGAGGTGCCTGCTGGTGGGCCGGCGGCGCATCCAGTGACCGACGTGGTCCAGGCACGGCCCGGAGATCGAGGTGTACGAGGCGATGGGCGCGCCGGGCGTGGTCACCGCCTCCCACGCCTGGATGGAGCCCCAGTCGTGCCCGACGACGTGCACCGGCGCGTCCGGGCTGACCGCCGCGATCACCGCGAACAGGTCCCGCGCCAGCTCCGGCAGCCGGTAGGCGGCCAGCCCTCGTGGCGAGGACGAAGCGCCTGCGCCGCGCACGTCGTACGTGACCACGTGGAACTCCTCGGCCAGCAACGGCACGAGTTCGTCCCACACCCGGTGCGTGTCCGGGTAGCCGTGCACCAGGACGACGGTCGGTGCGGACCGGTCACCCTGCTCGAACACAGCGAGCCGCACGTCGCCGGACTCCACGATCACCGTTGCCTCCGAGCGTTTACTACGCCTGCGTAGCTTTGTGAAAGCTACGTCACCGTAGCAATATGGGCCGGTGAGCACAACGCGCCGCAAGTACGCACCCCGGCTGCCACCGGGGCAGCGGCGCGACCAGTTGCTGGACGGCGCGCTCGACCTCATCGCCTGCGGCGGTTTCGACGCGTTGACCATGGAAGCCGTGGCCCGGCGTTCGGGCGTGACCAAGCCGGTGGTCTACGAGCTGTACGCGAACCGGGCCGAGGTGATCGCCGCGCTGCTGGACCGCGAGGCCGAACGGGCCACCGCGCAGGTGCTCGGCGCGATGCCGACCACCGACTTCGGGGAGCGTTCGCCCGAGGACGTCTACACCGACACCGTGCGCGCTTTCGTCAACGCGGTCGTGGCGTCGCCAGAGCGGTGGCGGCTCGTGCTGCTGCCGCCCGAGGGCACTCCGGTCGAGTTCCGGCAGCAGGTCGCGCTGGTGCGGGCTCAAGTGTTGGCGCAGGTCAACGCGCTGGCCGAGCTGGGGCTGAAGGCGTTGGGCAACACCGGCTTGGACGCCGAGCTGCTCGGCCACACCATGCTCGCGCTGGCCGAGATGGCGGGCCGGCTGGTGATCACCGACCCGGAGCGGTTCACGCCGGACCGGCTGGTCGCTTTCGTGGGCCAGGTCGCCCACCTGCTGCCGACGGGCTGAAACCTGGCGCGTGGCGAACATCGCACATTTCGCCCAGATGGCTGAACTGGCAGCCCAACGGGTACGCACCCGAGAACGTCGCTGGACCCGAACACTCGACGTCGCTGGAACTCCAAGAACTCAACGTCGCTGGAACTCCAAGCACCAGGAGGTGCCCGTCCGTGCTCGTCGCCGTGCTCACGTTCGCCGGCTCGCTGCTGGTCGCACTGCTCACCGTCACCCTCGTCCACCGCGTGGTCAGCCGGATCGGCCGCCGCTCCGCCCTGTTCGCCGGGCTGGCGCGGCACGCCCACCGACCCGCGCTGGCCATGGCGGTGCTGGTGGCGGTCCAGTTCTCCCTCGGCGTGGTGGCGCGCGGGGACTGGCGGCCGGTCGCGCTGCACGCGACCGGGATAGCGCTGATCCTCGCCGGCGCGTGGCTGCTCGCCGCCCTGCTGGTGGTGATCGAGGACGCGACGCTGGCGCGCATCCGGGTCGACGTGTCGGACAACCGGCACGCCCGGCGCGTGCACACGCAGATCACGCTGGTCCGCCGCGTCACCGTGGTCGTGGTGGGCGTGCTGGCGGCGGCGACCGTGCTGATGACGTTCCCCGCCGCCCGCGCGGCCGGCACGAGCCTGCTGGCCTCCGCCGGTGTCATCGGCGCCATCGCCGCGCTGGCGGCGCAGTCGTTGCTGGGCAACGTGTTCGCGGGCGTGCAGATCGCGTTCAGCGACGCGTTGCGGCTGGACGACGTGGTGGTCGTGGAGAACCAGTGGGGCCGGGTCGAGGACATCACCCTCACCTACGTGGTCGTGCACCTGTGGGACGACCGGCGCCTGATCCTGCCGACCGCCTACTTCCTCAAGACGCCGTTCGAGAACTGGACGCGGACCCAGTCGGCGCTGCTCGGCACCGTTGAACTGGACCTCGACTGGACCGTGCCGGTCGAGGAGCTGCGGCAGGAGCTGCGGCACGCGCTGGAGACCAGCGACCTGTGGGACGGCCGGGTGTGCGTGCTCCAGGTGACCGACGCGGTCGGGTCGTTCGTGCGGGTCCGCGCGCTGGTGAGCGCGTCGGACGCCGGGCGGCTGTGGGACCTGCGGTGCGTGGCGCGCGAGCACCTGGTCGGCTGGCTGCGTGCCCGGCACCCCGGCGCGCTGCCGCAGGTCAGGGTGCGCGAGCTGCCCCGCGCCGCCGCCACCGCGCCCGTGCGGGCGGCCAACGGCTCGTCGGACAACCGGGTGTTCGGCGAGAGCGCGGACGGCGAGGAGCGCGTGCAGGCGTTCAGCGGCCCGGAGCAGTCGACGCCCGCACCGCCGCGCTGACCGCCGTGCAACCGCACTGACCTCCCGTTCCGTCCTGGTGGCAGGATCCGCCGCAGGAGGACGCATGCGAAGACTCGTCGAGATGGCCGGGCTGGTGCTGGCCGGACTGGTGCTGGCGGGCTGCGCGCAGCAACCCGTGGACACGGGCTCGTTCGGCACGGAACCGACCACCACCCCCGTCGGCGTATCGTCGCTGCCCGTGCCGCCGCCCAAGCTCAGCCCCCAGGCCAAGACCGCGCTGGAGCAGGCCAGGCGCGAGGGCGCGCGAACCGTCGGGCTGACCGTCTCCACCGAACCCGGCAAGGCCGACGAGGTCGCCGCCGCCGCGGACCGGCTCGGCGGAACCGTGGAGACCACCGACGCCACCATCGGCTACGTCCGCCTCACCGTCCCGGTCGACCTGGCCGAGGAGGTCACCTCCCTCGAGGGCGTCAGCCGGGTCGACGTGGACGAGCCGCTCTCCAACATCGACCCCACGCCCTGACGCCCACCTCACGCCCTGACCAAAGGCGGACACGCTCACCGAACGCGCGAAAAGCTCAGGGCCACCCCCGCGCCGAGCGGGAATGGCCCTGAGGTCTTTTCGCGGGTGGCGTCAGGCCACGTTCCGCAGGATCACCGCGCCGCGGCCGACGATCGCGCCTTCCGAGGTCTGCACGGTCAGCTCACCGCGCAGCACCCGGCCGGCACCGGCCTGGCCACCGGCCGTCACCGTGGCGGGGACCGTCCAGGTCTCACCGGCGGTGCGGTCGGCGTTGGTGTCGGTCGCCACGACGGACCCGAGGCCCGCGGCCGCGAACAGGTCGATGTAGTCGTACTCCGTGGTGCCCGCGGGCACCTCGAAGCCGTCGACCTCGACCCGCCACGCGCCGGCGGCGGGGTTGTTGATCGTCACCGACTCCTCGGAGTCACCGTCCGCCGCCTGCCCGGCCAGCACGCAGGTGCCGGACGTGCAGTTGTAGACGTACAGGTCGAGGTCGGCCGACACGTCGCTCGTCCGGCCGATCGTCGCGCGCAGCGACGTCGAACCCGGCACCACGGTCAGGTCGTAGTGCTGGACCGCCGCGTTCGCGATGGTCGGCCGGTCGATCTTGGCGCTGGACATCGAACCGCCGACGAGCCTGCCGTTGAACGCGGCCAGCGAGTTCGTCACCGTGTACTCACGGCTGATCGGCGTGCCGATGACGGCCGACTCGATGGTGTCCGGGTTCGGGCTGACCGTCGTGCCCAGCACGGACGCGGTCACCGAGTACGGCGCGGCGTCGGCGTCGGAGGTGCGCCGGGCCTCGACCACGATCTCCCACACGCCCGGCAGCGGGTTGCTGACCGTGCGGCTGGTCGGCGAGCCACCGGCACAGCCGGCGCCCGCGTCGGGGTTGTAGCAGTTGGTCGAGGACGTGGTGTCGAACGGCACGCCGTACGGGTCGTAGCGCAGGAACCGGACCTGACCCTTGCCCGCCTCGGTGCCGCCCGCCGCCAGGTCGATCTTCAGCGCGCTGGTGCCCGCGGGCACCTTCACGAAGAAGCTCTTCGACTGGTTGCGCGCGATCGTGCCGGTCTTGGTCACCGCGTACTTGTCCGCCGCGGTGAACTCGTCCGCCGCGAACACGGTGTTCAGGGTGAACACGTCGATGCCGCGGGTGCCCGGGTTGTCGAGCCGCAGCACGGCCGAGTGCGCGCCCGCCTTGGTCGGCTTGACCTTGACGTCGAACGTCACCGGCGTGTTCAGCGGCAGGCTGACCAGGGACTTCGACGAGAACGTGCCGTCGTTGCCCTGCCAGTTCACCAGGAACTGCTGGTTGCGGTTCGGACCCGTGGTGCGGGTCAGCGTGTACGTGCGGGTGTACTCCTTGCCCACGACGACGCCCTCGCGGTCGTGGATGCCGACACCCGTGTTCGGGGTGGCCAGCAGGCCCGACAGCGCGGTGTTCACGGTCACCGAGGTGGCGACCGCCTGCGTCTCCGGGTGCGCGTTGAGCTGCGACCACGCGCGCTTGGTGTCGAACAGGCCCGCGCCCTGCTCGTACGCCTGGAGGGTGGAGACCCACTTGGCGCCGGACTGGATCGCGTTGCGCAGCGCCGCGACCGGCGGGCGCTCGCCGTTGTGCTCTGCCTTGTACGCGCTGATCAGCAGCGCGGCGGCGCCGGTCGCCTGGGGCGCGGCCATCGACGTGCCGTTGAACATGGCGTAGCCGGCGGGCAGCTCGTAGGTGCCGGCCACCGGGCCGGGCGCCTGCCACTGCGGCGTGGTGGAGATCGCCGAGCCGGGCGCGACGATGTTCGGCTTGAAGCCGCCGTCCTCACGCGGACCGCGCGACGAGAAGCCGTGCAGGCCTTCCTTCTGCGCGGTCTTCGAGCCGTAGTTGGACAGCCAGGTGTCGGCGGTGATGTAGGAGCCGACGCTCATCGCGTCCGTGGACACCGACGGGTCGCCGACGGTGTTCGCGCCCGCGCCGCTGTTGCCCGCGGAGATGAACACCTGCACGTTGTACTCGGCGATGGTGCGGTTGTAGAGCTCCGCACGCGCGTTGTTGCCGTCGTTGAGCGCCGGCAGGCCGCCGATGGAGATGTTGACGACGTCCGCGCCGTTGCGCGCCGCGTACAGCAGGCCGTCGATCAGGCCGCTGTTGGTGCACGACGGGGTGGACAGGCAGACCTTGACGGCCATCAGCTTCGCGCCGGGCGCGGCGCCGACCATCTTGCCGCCGAACATCTTGTTCGCCGCGGTGATGCCCGCGACGTGCGAGCCGTGCGCGGCGGCGGAGATGCCGAGGTTGACCCACGCCGTGCCGGCCGCGTCGTAGTTCGACTTGTCGGTCTGCACCACGAACGCCACGGTGTCCAGCACCGGCGTGGCCGGGTTGTCCGTGCCGAAGTGGCCGACGTCCTTCTTGTACTTGTAGTCGATCATCGCGGTCTGGTCGGTGAAGTCACCGTCGCCGTCGGTGTCGACCCGGACTTCCTTGGTCGTGATGTCCTGCACCACGCCGAAGGAGTCCACGCGGTCGCCGTCGCGGTTGATGTCGCCGCCGGTCTCGCTGTTGGCCGCCGCCAGGTCGCCCGCGGTCTCGCGGAACAGGCCGAAGCTGAACGGGCCACCGGTCGCCGGCGCCTTGTAGGACGCGCCGCCCCAGGTGAACGCGCCGTTGTAGCGGCCGGAGACCTGCAGCCAGGTGCCGTCACCGGAGTTGGTGGCGTTGGCGTTGTACCAGTCGACGATCTTGCGCTCACCCGTCGAGGTGGTCGCCAGCGCCGGGTGGTCCAGGTCGATGCCGGAGTCCATGATGGCGATCGTCGTGCCGCGGCCGTCCCACTTGGGGTGCTCGTCGGTGAACTGCGCCGCCTTGGTGTCCTGCGTCGGCATGTACGGGTTCTTCTTGGGCGTCGACTTGCCCGGCGCCGGCTGCGGCAGCGGGGTCGTCGCGCCGTCCGGGCGCGGGTTGTCCAGGACGACCAGGCCGTCGACGTCCACCGAGTTCACGGACGCGAGCTTGGCGGCCTTCTCGGCGGAGTCACGCGGCACCGAGACCTTGAGGTAGTCGACGTCGCGCTCGGTCGACTCGACCACGCCGCCGAGGGCCTTGAGGTCGTTGGCGGCGGAGTCCAGCTTGCCCTCTTCGGCGGCGACCAGGAGCGTGACGTTCGCCTGACCGGCCTGCTCGGCCTGGGCGATGCGCTCCCGGTCCTGCTTGTCGAGCTGCTTGTCGGCGGGCGCGGGCGCGGACGGCGCCTCCTGCGCGACCGCCGACCCGGCGGCGAAGCCGAACCCAGTGGTGCCCAGCACGGCGGCCAGCAAGGCCGCACTGGTGCGGTGTCTCCACCGGCTTCCTGAGTTGATCACGGCGCAAACCCTTCGTGGGGAAAGATTGGCGCAAGCACATCCCCCCGGCACCCGGGTAACAATCGGACGAACAGCCCAATAGAAAAGTCCACATTGGACTGAACGGTCTATTGCGTGAACACGCGAGAAGTGCCGCACAACACCGGAACGGTCGCGACACCTCCAGTCAAGAGCCGACCGGCCCGAATGTCAAACACTGTCAACGGTGAACCGCCCGCGAGCACGGGAAATCCGTAACAAATCGCACATCGACGCGATGGCGAGCACACTGGTCGGCATCGTGGACACCGCGCCGATCGACCGGATAGCCGACGAGCTCTACGCCCTGCCGCCGGCGGAGTTCGTCGCGGCCAGGGACGCCCACGCCCGGCTGGCCGCCGACCGCGGCGACAAGGCGTTGGCCAAGCAGGTCTCGGCCCTGCGCAAGCCGACCTTGTCGGCGTGGGCGCTGAACCTGCTGGCCCGCGCGGGCGCGGACGACCTGGCCGAGGCGCTCGCCCTGGGTGACGAGCTGCGTGCCGCGCAGGAGGAGTTGCGCGGGGGCGCCCTGCGGCAGCTGAGCGCGCGGCGGCGGGCCGTGCTGAGCGCTCTGGTGCGGCGGGCGGAGCTGTTCGCCGTCGACCGCGGCCAGCCGCTCGGGCCGGACGCCGTGCAGCAGGTGCGGACCACGTTGACCGCCGCGCTGGCCGACGCCGTGCTCGGCGCGCGGATCCGGGCGGGTCGGCTGGTCAAGCCGGTCGAGCAGTCCGGCTTCGGCCCGTTGAGCGAGACCGCGACCCCGGTGCGGGACGACCTGGCCCCGCGCCGCGAGCAACGGCGGGAGCGGCAGCTCGAGCGGGCGCGCGAGGACATCGGCACGGCCCAGGCGGACGTGCGGAAGGCGGACGCGGCCGTCACGGAGGCCGAGCAGACCCTGACCGAGCGCGAGGAGCACACCGCCACCCTGCGCGCCGAACTGCGCCGGGCGCAGCAGGCGGAGCAGGAGGCGGCGAACCGGCTGGCGAAGGCGAAGCGCCGCGCGGAGACCGCACGCGACAAGCTCGCGGGCGCGGAGGCCCGGATGACCGAGCTCCGCGGTGACGCCTGATCCCCGTTCCCGCACCTTTCGCGCGACCGATCGACAGCGCTCGCACAGCCGGCCGACAGCCTTCGCGCAGGCCCTCACACCCACCCCCGCACGGCCTCGGCCGACACTCTCCGTGACGCCCGCCACCCCCAGGCCATCCGGGGAACACCCGCAGGTCACCGCCCGTTCTACTGCTGGTCGGCACGTGGACGCCGCGCCGGACGTCAGGCCCGCGAGGCACCTCCCCCCAGGCCCGCGCGGCACCTCTCCCCGAGACGTTGCAGGTGCGCCCACGCACGCCCGACCGCCGTCGGCCGAACGGTTCCCCCCACCGGACGGCCGACGGCCTTTTACTGCACCCCACTCCGCCCTGCTCCGCGATTTGACTCGGACATAACCGCAGTTCAGACCATGTACTGGTCGTGCCGGGCGTACAGCTCGGTCCACTCCTCCGGGCTCAGTTGCCGCCCCGATTCCCCGATCTCGGCCAGTTCCCGGAAGTACTCCTCGCGCGGCGGCGCGGGCGCGAAGAGGATCAACATGGACGCGGGCTCGTCGGCGTCGTTGCGGAAAGCGTGCACGCCACCCTCGGGCACGTAGAGGAAATCGCCCGCGACCGCGTTCACCCACGTCTCGCCGTTGAACAACCGGACCGTTCCCGAGATCACGTAGAACGACTCCGAGAACGTCTTGTGGAAGTGCGCCGCCGGACCGCCGGCGTGCGGCTCCATCCGCCACTCGAACAATCCGAACTGCTTGCGCGTGACGTCGCCGGTGCCGACCAGCCTGGCCTGGGTCGACGGCCGGTCGATGGTCGGCACCTCGGCAACCGGCCGCCACACCGCGCTGACCTCGCCGACGTCCCCTGTGTACGACACCTCACGCCTCCATAAGTGAATTTTGTTCAGCTCTCGTCCGCAGTCGCGGTTCGATCTAGACTCGCCCGATGGCACATGACGCGGATGTCATCGTGGTCGGCGCCGGCCTCGCGGGGCTGGTCGCCACCGCCGAACTGGCCGACGCCGGACGCAAGGTCATCCTCCTCGACCAGGAGCCGGAGGCCTCGTTCGGAGGTCAGGCGTTCTGGTCGTTCGGCGGGTTGTTCCTGGTGGACAGCCCGGAGCAGCGGCGGTTGAAGGTCAAGGACTCCGCGGAGCTCGCGCTGCAGGACTGGCTCGGCTCGGCCGCGTTCGACCGGGACGCCGACCACTGGCCGCGTCGGTGGGCCGAGGCGTACGTGGACTTCGCGGCGGGTGAGAAGCGGGCGTGGCTGCACGCGATGGGCGTGCGCTGGTTCCCCCTCGTGCAGTGGGCGGAGCGCGGCGGGTACCTGGCCGACGGGCACGGCAACTCCGTGCCGCGCTTCCACGTCACGTGGGGCACCGGGCCGGGCATCGTGGCGCCGTTCGAGCGGCGGGTGCGCGAGGGCGTGGCGCGCGGGCTCGTGCAGCTGCGGTTCCGGCACCGCGTGACCGGGCTGACCACCACCGGCGGCGCGGTGGACGGCGTGCGCGGCGAGGTGCTGGAGGCCGGCACGTCCGGTCGGGGTGAGCCGAGCTCCCGCACGGTGTCCGGCGAGTTCGACCTGCGCGCGCAGGCCGTGATCGTGACGTCCGGCGGCATCGGCGCGAACCACGAGATGGTGCGCCGCAACTGGCCGGCCCGCCTGGGCACGCCGCCCGAGCACATGCTGTCGGGCGTGCCCGACCACGTGGACGGCGAGATGCTCAAGGTCGTGCAGGACTCGGGCGGCGAGATCATCAACGAAGACCGGATGTGGCACTACCCCGAGGGCATCGCCAACTACGCACCGGTCTGGAGCAGGCACGGCATCCGCATCCTGCCCGGCCCGTCGTCGCTGTGGCTGGACGCGACCGGCTCGCGGCTGCCGATCCCGCTGTTCCCGGGGTTCGACGCGCTCGGCGCGTTGGAGCACATCGTCAAGACCGGGCACGGCTACTCGTGGTTCGTGCTCAACTCCAGGATCATCGGCAAGGAGTTCGCGCTGTCCGGGTCGGAGCAGAACCCCGACCTGACCGGCAAGGACGTGCGCGCGGTGCTGAAGCGGGCGATGCCGGGCGCGGTCGCGCCGGTGGAGGAGTTCGCGAAGCGGTCGGACGAGTTCATCTTCGGCCGCACGCCGGAGGAGCTGGCGGCCGGCATGAACAAGCTGACCGGCACGTCGTTGATCGACGCGGACGCGCTGCGGCGGACCATCGTGCAGCGCGACCGGCAGGTGATCTCGGGGCTGGGCAAGGACATGCAGATCAACGCCATGCGCGAGGCGCGGAAGTTCATCACGGACAAGCTGATCCGGGTGGTCGAGCCGCACCCGTTGCTGGACCCGAAGGCCGGCCCGCTGATCGCCGTGCGGCTGTCCGTCCTGACCCGCAAGACCCTGGGCGGCTTGCACACCGACCTGTCGGCCCGGGTGCTGAAGGCCGACGGCACCCCTCTCGACGGCGTCTACGCGGCCGGTGAGGCGTCGGGCTTCGGCGGCGGCGGCGTCCACGGCTACCGCGCGTTGGAGGGCACGTTCCTGGGCGGCTGCATCTTCTCTGGTCGGGTGGCGGGCCGCGCCGCCGCCGAGGCCACCGGCTGACCGCGCACCACCCGTCCGGGTAAGCAGAACTGCGGACCGCCGCACCCGACCGACCGCTACGTTCGGTCGATGAAGTGGGCACGGCGGGTGGCGGTCGCGGTGGTGGCGGTGCTCGTGGTCGGGGCCACCGCGTGGTTCGGCTACCGCCTCACCGCCGACCAGCCCGCGACCGGGGCCGCGCCGCCCGCGCCACCGACGTCCACCTCCACCTCCACGTCGACCCCGCCGGACCAGCGGATCGACCCCGCGCCGGACGAGCCCGCCGACTTCTACGCCGGGCGCGTCCCCGGGTCGTGGGCGCAGGTGGTCAGGACCAGGCCGGACGGGCTGCCCGAGGTCGGCGGACCTCCGACGGACTCACGCGCGGGCACCGGTGATTGCGCGCCGCCCTACCGCGCCGCGCGTGCGGTCGGCGGCGTCGACGGGCACCAGACGAACCTCCGGATCACCGTGATCCCCAGGTCGTTCAAGACCGTCACCGTCACCGCGCTGCGGATCCGCCGCTTGGACGTCCGCTGGGTGGGCGACCAGCCGCGCTACCTCTACCAGTGCGAGCAACCCCTGGACAGCGGCGGGTGGCGGAGCGACTTCGAAGTCCACGCGCACGAGGCAGAGGTGCACGAGCCGCTGCGGGACGGCGACGCCCTGCCGTTCACCGTGACCGCGGACCGCGGCGAGGTGTGGTGGGTGGAGGGGTCGGTGGTCACGCCGGCCAACGTCCACCGGTGGCAGGTCGAGGTCGACTACACCGCGGACGGCGTGCCGCGCACCAAGGTCCTCGACCGGGACGGCGACGGAGAGCCGTTCGTGACCGAGGAGGCGCAGCGCGTCCACGACTTCGACGAGGCCTTCGCCTGGTGCGCCGAGCCCGGTCCGCCGGGGTTCCGAGCCGCGTGCTGACCGGCGGGGTCGGCTAGCGGCCCGACCACGTCGTGCCGCCGAGCGACGAGTACGAGTGCGCGACGCCGCTCGTGGCGGCGGTGGCGAAGTGGCCGCCGTCCGGCGGCACGGTCCTGGTGCCCGGCTTGCCGCGGCTGGTGTACTCGACGACGATCTGCCAGCGGCACAGGCACTTCGTGGTGATCGGGGTGATGTCGATGGTCTTGGTGGCGTCGTGCGCCAGCTCCTGGACGGTGTCCGACGCGTAAGGGCTGCCCGCGCTGCCGTCCCCCGTCTGGTGGCGCACGACGGGGCTGTCCTCGTCCAGGTCCACGACGACGCGGTCGGGCGAGCCGGAGCTGACGCAGGCGAACGCCGTGCCGGCCGGCGGGGCCAGCCGCTCGGTGACCCGCACGGCGATCCGGTTCACCACGACCGTGCCGCCCTGGTTGTGCAGGTTGAGCCGGACCACCGTGCCGCTCGCGTAGGCGCCGCCCCGCCCGACCGCCCACTGGACGACCGACCGGCAGCTCTGGTCGTTCGGGAAGCCCTGCGGCCCCACGTCCTCGCCGAGCACGGCGGCGGGCAGGTCCACGTCCGGCTGGTAGGCGGCGGTGGCCGTGAGGTCGGACTGCCGCGACCAGTGCCCGTAGAGGGCCGCACCGCCGAAAACCAGGCCGACCACCGCGAACACCACCCACAGGTGCCACCAGCGGAAGCCGCGGTTGCCGAAGTGGACGCCGCCGTGCAGCACACCCGTCTGCACCACCGTGTCGACGGTGGAGCGGTCCACCGAGTTCCGGAAGGTGGGTTCGTCGTTCACCATCGCCGCCCCCTCGACGTCGTGGACCAATGTAGGGGCGCGGTCAGCGGACCGAGTACGTAGAAGGGCGGATTCCCCCGTTGGTGTTCAGAGGGTCGGGCAAGTGGTCAGGTCCAGCTTGCGGGCCAGGTCGTCGGCGTCGGCCAGGCGCAGGTCGCGGTACAGGTGCAGGGCGGCCAGCCAGTGCGGCCGGGCGGCGGCCGGGCCCTCCGACTGCTCCAGGACGTCCCCGATCGCGCGGTGGCACAACGCCTCCTGGTAGCGGTCGCCCAGGCGGGCCGCCAGCGCCAGCCCCGCGCGGTAGGACTCCAGGGCCTCGTCGGCACGGCCCAGCTGCTGGGACGCGGCGCCCACGGTGTGCAGCGTCGCCGTGTGCGCCTTGGACGGCGCCGAGGGGAACAGGCCCAGCGCCTCCCTCGCGTGCCGCAACGCCTCCTCCGGCTGGTGCTTGCGCAGCAGCACGTTGGCCAGGTTGTTCTGGATGCTCGCCTGCGACCGGTTGTCGCCGACCTCCCGCGCGACCTCCAGCGCCACCAGGATCGTCTCCTGCGCCCGGTCCAGCTGGTCGTCGGCCATCAGGCAGTACCCGAGGTTCGCCAACGCCGCCAGCTCCAGGTGGCGGTCGCCGTCGGCCAGCGCCGCCGCCCGCGTGCACGCCTCGATCGCCTCGTCGATCCGCTCCAGGTCGGCCAACGTCGAACCCAACCGCAGCAGGAACGTCGCCTCGGCGTGCCGGTCGCCCAACGACCGCGTCGCCGCCAACCCGATCCGGCACAGCGCCAGGCGGTCCAGCCGGTTGCCGCGCCGGAAGTGGAACGCGTCCAGGCACAGCGCGAGCTGCCACGTCCGCTCCCGCTGCCCGCCGTTCACCGCGATGTCCAGCGCGAGCCCGAGGTTCGCCTCCTCCAGCGTGAACCAGTCCAGCGCCGCCGCGTGCGACGGCAGCTCCGGGAACGACGCCGGCCGGTGCTCCGCCGGTCCGAACGGCCGCACGTGGTCGGACAGGTGCGCCCGCGCCCGGTCCGCGACGTGCAGGTAGTAGTCCAGCAGCCGGTTCGTCGCCACCTGGTTGTCCACTTCGGACTCCGTGGCCGCCAGGTGGTGGGTGAACAGCCGCACCAGGTCGTGCCGCGAGTAGCGGTCCGGCGTCGACTCGTGCAGCAGGTTCGCGTAGGCCAGCGTCCGCAGGTGCGTCCGCGCGCTGACCACGTTGATGTCCAGCAACGCCGCCGCCGTGTAGCTGTCCAGGTCCGTCCCGGGGTGCAGGCCCAGCCGCCGGAACAGCCGCGCCGCGCCCTCCGGCAGCTCCCGGTAGCTCACCGCCAGCGCCGCGTGCACCCCGCGCCCCGCCTCCGGCAGCGACAACGCCGACAGCCGCCCCTGCTCGTCGCGCAGCTCGTCCACCAGCGACTGGATCGTCCACCGCGGCCGGGACGCCAACCGCGCGCCCGCGATCCGCAACGCCAGCGGCAGCCGGTCGCACAGCTCCACCAGCTCCGCCACCGCGTCCGGCTCCTGCTCGATGCGCTGACGCCCCAGCACGGCGGTCAGCAGGTCCTCGGCGATCGACTCCGGCAGGGTCGGCACGGGCAGCGACGACGCGCCCTCCGTCACCACCAGGTCGTCCAGCCGGTGCCTGCTCGTCACCAGCACGAGGCACCGCGCCGAGCCGGGCAGCAGCGGCCGGACCTGCTCGGCCGACCGGGCGTTGTCCAGGAACACCAGCACCCGCCGCCCGGCCAGCAACGACCGGTACTGCGCGGCCTGGTCCTCCAGGTCGACCGCGATCTGCGAGTCGGTCAGCCCCAGCGCCCGCAGGAACCCGACCAGCGCCGTGCGCGGGTCGAGCGGCTCGGTCTCGTCGAACCCGCGCAGGTTCACGAACAGCTGCCCGTCCGGGAAGTCGCCCGCCACGCCGTGCGCCCAGCGCAGCGCCAACGCCGTCTTGCCGACGCCGGCCGGACCGACCAGCAGCCCGATCGCCGAGTCCTGCCCGCTCAGGGCCGCGCCGAGGTCCGACAGCTCCTCCTCGCGCCCGACGAAACCCCGGTGCTCGCGCGGCAGCTGGGCGGGCGCGCGGTCCACCGGCGTCGACGGCGCGGTGTCGCCCGCCAGCACGGTCTGGTAGGCCTCGCGCAGCTCCGGCCCCGGGTCGACGCCCAGCTCGTCGGCCAGCCGCTCCCGCGTCCGGTGGAACAGCGCCAGCGCCTCGGCCTGCCGACCGGTCCAGTGCAGCGCCAGCACCAACCGCGACACCAACGCCTCGCGCAACGGGTTGGCGTCCACCGCGTCGCGCAGCCCGGAGACCGCCTCGGCCGCCCGGTCCAGCCGCGTCAGCCGGGTCGCCAGCTCCTGCACGGCCACCAGCCGCAGCTCCTCCAGCCGCGCCGACACCGCCTCCCGCAGCTGGTCGCCCGGCACGTCGGCCAGCACCGGGCCGCGCCACAGCGCCAACGCCTCCCGCAGCAGCCGCACGGCGTCGTCGTCCGTCGCCTCGCGCGCGCTCACCAGCAGGTCCTCGAACCGGAACACGTCGACGGCCGCGCGTTCGCCGGTCAGGACGTACCCCGGTGCCCGGGTGACGAGCGCTACACCGTCGGCGATGACCTTGCGGAGCTGGGCGATATGTCCCTGGAGGGCGGCTTTGGCCTGCGGCGGTGGTGAGCCGTCCCACACGAGCTCGAGCAGCCGGTCGCCGGACACCACGCGGTTCAGCTCGAGCGCGAGCGCCGCCAGGACCGTCCGCCGCTTGGCCGCGCCCAGCCGAACGGCTTCCCCACCTGCGGAAACCAGCTCGACGGGGCCAAGCAGGTTCACCCGCATCCGCAAGCCCTTTCGGCGTTGTCACCGTGTAGTCGAAGAGTTTCCCACAGTCGTCACCGCACTCCGGCGGGCCGCGTTGGGCGCACGTTGGCCGGGCGTTGGAGGACAGGTGAATGGTCGGTTTCGTCCAGCAGGCTGCCTTCGCGAGGGATACCGATGTACATCGCCGAAACCGGGGATGAAGTGGCCCCGCCCCAGGAGGTCCCGACCGTCAACGGTCAGGTCGTGGCCCTCCAGGAGACCGTGAACTCCGGCCGGGTGTCACTCGATCCCGCCACCGGCGAGGAACTGCGCAAGATGCTCCTGGAGCAGATGGACCAGGTCGACTCGTGGCTGGAGCGCGCCGGCCGGCTGGCCCGTCCCGCGCCGATCGGCCGCAACCCCGTCGGCGACCGGCTGGCGCAGAAGTTCGAGGCGCGCGCGGACGGTGACCCGCGGTCGTTCGTGGCCGTGATGACGGCCTACCGCGAGGTGCTCCAGCAGACGCACGACTCGGTGCAGAACGCGATCCGCAACTTCACCGCCGTCGACGACGAGAGCAGCGTCGAGCTGCGCAAGCTGAGCGGGAACTAGGGGGCTGGCGACGATGGCGACGGAGCGCGTGGAACTGCGGCCCGACGAGGCGAGGCGGTTGGCCCGCGAAGAGCGGGAGGTCGACCTGGTCCTGACCGACACCCAGAACTGGGCGTCCCGGTCGCACCGCGAGCTGTACGAGGCGGTGCACAACAACAACGACCCCGGCCAGACGGGCGAGATCGGCGCGGAGTGGGGCCAGTTCGGCACCGAGCTGACCGAGGCCGCGCGGCTGATCAACGAGCGCGTGGCGGTCAGCGAGTCCGGCTGGACGGGCGACGCGGCGGACGCGGCGCGACTCGCGATCAAGGGCCTGGCCGACTGGGTCACGCACACCGCCGAGACCGCGGTCGAGGTCGGCAAGCGGGTGCAGGACGAGAGCCAGATCATGGAGAACGCCCGGGCCAGCATGCCCGAGCCGGTCGAGTTCAACTGGGACCAGGCCACGGGCGTGTTCACCGCGGGCGGCATCCAGGGCCTGGCCGGCTCCGCCGCGGACGTGCAGGCGGCCAACGAGCACGCGCGGGCGCTGCACGAGCACGCCGTGACGGTCATGAGCACGATGGAGCGCGAGTCGCAGGCGGTCGACCAGACCACGCCGCAGTTCAGCGCGCCGTTCAACCCCGTCACCGGCCGCACCGAGGAGCCGGAGGTCGCGCTGATGCGGGCCACGTCGACCGCGACGTTGGCGGGCGCGGCGGCGGACAGCGTCGGGGTCGCGGGCGGCGCCACGGCCCCTTCGTCCTTCACGGCGACGCAGCCGGCGCAGCAGGTGCAGGCGGTGCGGCCGATGGAGCCGGCGCAGGCGTACCAGCCGGCGCAGTCGACGCCCGCCACGCAGCCGGGCGGGTACTCGCCGGCCGCGGCGTCCTACTCGACGGCTCCCGGGTCGTACGGCAGCGGCACGTACGCCAGCGGCGCGTCGGCGCCGACGGCTCCGCCCGTGCCGTCGAGCCCGCAGCCGGTGTACCGGCCCGAGGGCACGACGGCCGCCGCGGCGGCGGCCCAGGTGCCGGTGGCGAACCCGTACACCCCGCCGTCAGGTGGTGGCGGCTACAACTACACCCCGCCGCCCGGTAGCGGCTACACCCCGCCCGGTGGCAGCGGTTACGTGCCGCCGTACCAGCCGGCCAACCCCAACACCCAGCCCCGCCAGGGTGGCGGCACCCTGCCGCCCGGCGTGAAGCCGCCGACCTACGTCCCGGCCGGCAGCCCCGGCACGCCTCCGGTGCAAGGCCTGCCCGGTGGGGGTGGCGGCGCCGGCGGTGGCGGTGGCGCGCCCGGCGCGCGGATGCCCGGCGGCATGCCCCCCGGCGGCTTCGGCGGTGGTGGTGGCGCCGGTGGCTTCGGCCCGACCGGTTCCGGTGGCGCGGGCGGCGGCGGCTCGTTGGCCGCGGGTGGTTCGACCGGCGCGATCGGCAACGCCGGTCCGCGTGGCCCGATGCCCGTCGGCGGCTTCGGTCCCGGCGGCGCGGCGGCGGCGTCCCCGATGGCCGGTGGCGCGCCGATGGGCGGCGCCGGCGCGGGCGGCCAGGGCGGCGAGGACAAGGAGCACCGGGCCGCGGCGTACATCCGCGGCGAGGACATCTTCGAGGTGCCCGGTGAGAACCTGCCCCCGTCGGTGATCGGCGGCGCGAAGCCCAAGAAGAAGGGCGACCAGTCGTGATCGAGCCCGAGTTCGTGCTCACGCCGCGGGAGCTGGACGTGCTGTGGCACCACCTCGACCTCGGCCGGCTGCCCTACCCGCTGGACGTGCCGAGCCTCGGCGACTCCGAGGAGGAGCGCAAGCGGTTGCGGGAGGAGGTGCTCGCCGCGTACGGCGAGCCCGACCCCCGGCTGGTGGCGCTGCTCCGGCTGCTCGGCGACCACGAGGTGGCCGTCGACGCGGTCGCCCACGTGGACCGGTCGGTGCGGGCGGTGGCCGTGTCCGACGGCGACCGGGCCGCGTTGGCGGTGATCGACAGCGGCTCGATCGGCGTGCTGGAGATCCGGCCGACCGCGTTGGCCAGGTCGATCGTCGAGGTGCTGCCGGACGGGTCCGCGGGGCCGGGCAGCGCGTTGTCGCTGCGGCTGGAGACGTTGAACGCGGCCGTCGCGCTGCAGAACGAGCAGCCGGACGACGACGGCGACGACCCGTGGGGCAGCGGCGAGCTGGACGAGCGGGAGGCCTTGCAGAAGGCCGGGCTCTCCCGCGAGGACGCGACCGTGGTCAGCGAGCTGGCCGCGAGCCGGGTCGCGGGCGGCCAGTTCGGGGTCACCGTGGGCGGCGGCTACCGCCGTGACCGGGCCGGCGCCCTGATCACGTGGTTCGACACGCACCAGGGCCGCTACCTGATGGTCCACGAGGACGGCTGGCTCAGCCTCGCCCCGACCGACAACGACCGCATCGCCACCCGGATCGCCTCGGTCCTCTCCACCGTCTCCTGACCGCACCCGGGCCCTGAACGTAGGACTCTCGCGAGAGTCCTACGTTCAGAACCCGCGTGTCGAACGCTCAGGTCCCGCGTGTCCTGCGTTCAGGACCCCCGAGTTCAACGCTCAGGACGCGGTCGACCCCGCCCGGAACCGCTCCACCACCCGCGAGTAGCTGTCGTCACCGTGCCCGTCCTCGACCACGGCGCGCAGCAGCCGCTGCGTGTACGACGGGAACTCCGCGTCGATCCCCCGCTCCCGGCTCTCCCGCACCAGGTCGTCCACGGCCGGCAGGTGGTGCTTCAACGCGCCGAACGGCACCGCGTACTCACCCCGGTCCACCTCCTCCGCCAACGACGGCAGGTAGCCGAGCAACCCGGTCAACGACGCCGCCGCCTCCTCCACGAACCGCTTCACCTCCACGCCCTGGCTCGACAACAGCGCCGCCGCGTGCAGGAACCCGTTGAGCGTGCCCCACATCGTGCCGTTCATCGCCATCCCGAACAGCGCCGGCGCCCCCGCATCGTCCCCGAGGAATTTCCCGCCACCACCCAACAACGACAACACCTCGCGGTAACGCCTATAAGCGCCCTCGTCACCCCCGAAGAACAGCACCGAATCCGGGTGCCCGATCGCCGGCGCGATGGTCATGATCTGCCCGTGGACGTACTCCGCACCGCGTTCCACGGCCCACGAAGCCACCTCACGCGCCTCACCGGACGTCCCGTCGGTCAGGTTCACCACCACCCGCCCCGCCAACGACCCGGCCGACGCCAGGATCGACCGCGCCGCGTCGTTCCCCTTCACGTTCACCACGACGAGATCCCCACCGGCCACGGCCTCCGCCGCCGTCGACGCGCCCACCGCACCCCTGGCGACGAGCTCGTCCGCCTTGCCCGGAGAGCGGTTCCACACCGTGGTCCGCTGCCCGCCGTCGAGGAACGCGCCGGCGAGCGCGCTCCCCATCTCCCCCAAGCCCAGCACAGTCACAGCCATGGCCCAGACGCTAAAACCTCAGGTTTACTAGAGGTCAAGCCGATCCCCCGAGATCACGCCCCGCTGAAGAGAAGCGCTGATCGTCTTGCCGAACGCCGACCGGTGGCCAGTAAGCTGACCGGGACCAGCGGTCCGTATTACCCCATTCGAGTGACCTATGGGTCGGGAATACGCATGTCGGAGCGACGAATGGCACTCAGAGCCGAATGACGATGGCAGGCGCGGCGAGACTCGGTGACGAGCCCGGACAATCCCGGGTCGCGTTCGCACGCGAGTGGGCCGCCGCCATCGCGGCGTCCGCGGTGCCGACGAACGCGCCCGACGACCGGCTGGAAGACCTCCTCACCGAACTCACCGCCACCCTGCACGCCGCCGTCCGCGACGACGGGTCGACGGCGAAGGCGCGCGAGGTCGGCCGCGGCCTGGTCGAGCACGGCCTGGTCGCCTCCGAGACGCTGGAGCGCACGCTCGCGTTCGTCGGCGAGCACCTGGCCGCCGACGTCGTGCCCGGTCGCCTGATGGCCGCGCTCGGCGCGCTGGCCGCCGGGTTCACCGACGCGCTGTGCCAACGCTCGCTGGACGAGCAGGAACAGCACCACGAGCTGAGATCCACCCGATCGACCGAATCCGCGGTTCGGGCGGGTGAAGCGAAGTTCCGCGCCGTGTTCCAGACCTCGGCGTTGGCCATCACGGTCTCCGACGCCGACGGCGTGATCCTCGACTGCAACGACGCCATGCTCGCGATGACGGACCACACCGCCGACGAGCTGATCGGCACGCTCGGCCGCGACCTGGTCCACCCGGACGAGCGCGAGTTGGTCTCCCGCGCCGCCCAGCGCTTACACGCGGGGCACGAGCACGTGCGCGTCGAGACCCGGCTGGTCCGCGCCGATGGCGAACTCGTCAACGTGCTCGTCGCCCTCGCCCTGCTGCGTGACGACGACGGCGCGCCCGCGTTCTACGTCACCATGATCGAAAGCCTGGACGAGGTCCGCGCGCTGCAGTCGCAGCTGGTGCGGCAGAGCCTGCACGACATGCAGACGGGCCTGGCCAACCGTTCGCAGTTCGTCGGCTGGCTGGAGGGCGCGGTCGGCTCCCGCGGCCCGGCGACGCTCGCGCTGGTCGTGTTCGACCTCGACGGGTTCCGGGTGGTCAACGACGCGTACGGGCACGAGGTCGGCAACCGGATCCTCACCGCGGTCGCCGGGCACCTGCGGTCGGTGTTCGACGGGGTCGGGCAGCTGGCCCGGATCGGGCCGGACGAGTTCGCCGTGCTGATCCGCGACCCGGTCGACGTGGCCACGGTGGTGGCGCTCGCCGAGTCGGCCGTCGAGCGGTTCGCCGAACCCGTGTGGGTGGAGGACGACGGCATCGGCGTGACCGCCAGCGTCGGCATCGTGGTGCGGCCCGCGCGCGGTGCGGACGCGGCCGAGCTGCTGCGGTGCGTCGACCTGACCGTGCGGTGGGCCAAGGACGACGGCAAGGCGCAGTGGGCGCTCTACGACAAGGAGCGCGACCAGCGGGAACGGGCCCGGATGCGGTTGGCGGCGTCCATCGCGGGCGGGCTGGAGCAGGGCGAGTTCCGGGTCGACTACGAGCCGGTGCACTCGCTGGCCGACGGTTCGCTGCTGGCCGTCGAGGCGCGGTTGCGGTGGGACCACCCGACGGTGGGCGTGCTCGACCCGCAGGAGCTGGTGTCGCTGTCGACGTGCACCGGGATGGCGGCGCGGCTGGGCCAGTGGGCCATCGCGCAGGCGTGCGCCGACGCGGGCCGGTGGCACGCCGAGTTCGGCGACGCCGCGCCCGTGGTGAGCATGGACCTGACCGCGCGGGAGTGCCAGGAGCCCGAGCTGGTGGCGACCGTGCGGCGGGCGTTGCGCGACGGTGGGCTGCCGGCGCGGCTGCTGCAGTTCGAGCTGGGCGAGCAGCTGCCCGCGTTGATCAACGAGGACCAGGTGGACGAGCTGACGTACCTGGCCGGGGACGGCGTGCGGCTGGTGCTCGACCAGGTCGGCGGCGGCAACGTGCCGTTCGACCGGTTGCGGCGGATACCGCTGACGGCGGTGAAGTTCCAGGGCTCGCCGGTGTACGGGCTGGCGGAGGGCGCGGACCGGGTCGAGGAGAGCGCGGCCGTGGCGCTGCTCACGTGGACGCGGACGTTGGGGCTGCCGCTGTACGCGGCGGGCGTGCGCACGGAGTTCGAGGCGCGGCGGCTGGTGGAGCTCGGCGTGACGGGCGCGCAGGGGCCGCTGTTCGGGTCGGCGTTGCTGACCGCCGACGAGGTCCGCGGGATTCTTGGCAAGTCCTGATCGGGCGCTCAGGCTGCGCATAGGGTCGGGGCCGACCCTGGGGTCATGACGACAGAGGACTTCCCCGCCGTGAGCGGGTCGTTGGAGGAGCGGGCGCCGTTCTGGCGGCGTCGGACCGGTGCGGTCGTGACCTCGGCGGCGCTGGTCGCCGCGTTGGTCGGTGGCGCCACCGGCGGGGTGGTCGGGGCGATGAACGCCACGTCCGTCGCGGGAGCGCCGGTGAGCAGCGGCCAGGTCGCGTTGAACGCCTCGTCCACTTCGGACGTCTCGAGCGTCGCGGCGCGCGTGCTGCCGAGCGTGGTGCAGGTGAACGTGGTGACGGCGCAGGGGCAGGGCCTCGGCTCCGGGGTGGTGCTGACCTCGGACGGGCGGATCCTGACCAACAACCACGTGGTCGCGGGCGCGCAGCAGGTGACGGTGACGTTGAGCGACGGGCGGACCGTGGGCGCCACCGTGGTGGGTGCCGACGCGTCGAGCGACCTGGCGGTCGTGCAGGCGTCGGGGGTGAGCGGGCTGACGCCCGCGAAGTTCGGCGACTCCGACCAGGTGAAGATCGGTGACGAGGTCGTGGCGATCGGCTCGCCCGAGGGCCTCCAGGGCACCGTCACGTCGGGGATCGTCAGCGCGCTCGATCGCGAGGTCACCGTGCCGGGCACGTCGACCGGTCGCCGCGGCTCCTCGACGGTGAGCTACCAGGCGATCCAGACCGACGCGTCGATCAACCCGGGCAACTCGGGCGGGCCGCTGGTCGACTCGGCCGGCGAGGTGGTCGGCATCAACTCGGCGATCTACTCGCCCGCGTCGGACGGCGGCGAGGCGGGCAGCGTGGGCATCGGCTTCGCGATCCCGTCCAACCAGGTGAAGCAGATCGTCGACCGGCTGTCCTGAGCGTTGAACTCAGGTGTTCTGAACGTAGGAGCGTTATTCAGAACTCTTGATCGCTGGTGACAGCGCAACGGCCCCGCCTGGTTAAGATCGTTTTCCTCTCACAGAAGACGTCTGACCAGGAGCGGAGCCGTTGCGTTACCAGTCTAC
>NZ_JAJHUO010000038.1:0-29962 GCF_020859565.1 Saccharothrix luteola
CCTCGGCTGGCTCAGCCCAGACGAATACGAAGCCGCTTGGCACGCTGCTCAGACCCAGCCAGCTACCATCCCAGCGGCACCGACCGCACCCAGGTAACAACCGCCTCGGGTTATCGGGGGAAGCTCACCCATGCCGTGCCGGACGATCGCTTGAACGCCATACCGTGCAGCTCCTCCGCGAAGACGAACCAATCCGGCCAGGCACGACGCCCGCGCGACCGTCACCGGGCGCTGCTTAGTCAGGCCGTGTCCAATCGGATATGGATATGACCTCTAGCGTCCGTCTGTCGCCGTGCGTTACATCGCCGGTTGCAACCTGGTCACCAGTGCCGCCAGGCTGGTGACCAACGGTGCCCCGCCGGTGCGGCCGCGCCAGGCTCGGGCGAGGTAGTCTGCGGCTTTGTTCTCGCAGACCACGATGTCGGCGTAGGCGCTGGCGCATGCCAGGTAGAGCAGGTCGGTCAGGTCGTGGGCATGCCAGGTGTCACCGGCGTTGCGCACACGAATGTGGGTGGCCTCGAAGACCGTGCCCAGGTAGGGCAGCGCGGTCAGATCCTCGGAGCCCTGCTCGGCCAACCAGGTGCGGAACTGCTCGGGCGTCAGCCCGGCGGCCCGAGCGGCACGGGCCAGGTGGTCCTGCATGTCGGTGGCGATGCGCGCGAAGACGACCTGGCGAGAGTGCCGGCGAGCAGTGGCGTTGTCGCGAAGTTCCTGAGCAAGGTCGTGAAACGACCTCGCCCACCTACCAGCCAGCTCTACCGCAGCGGTCCGATCCACGGCTTCCGCGTCGAGCATTGCTGAATACAACGAGGTCACCCAAGTCAGCTGGCGCTGCAGGTCGTCCAGGTCGAGCGGCAGACTGCTGGTCGCATCGGCGTAACCGGTGAACAGCATCCCCGGATCAAGGGTGAACACCGCCGGCGCACCCGGCTGCGGAGTGAAGGACCTCCGGTGGCGGCGGGCACCGAACAGAGCCAGCAACTCGTCGACGCGCACGCGCAGCGGATCGCGCATCTGCCAGCCCCGACACAGGTCCAGCATCAGCGGCACCAGCGTCGCCCGATACTGCGGACGCGCCGAGCCGATCTCGGTCGCATGCGCCGCGGACAACGGCAACACGATCCTTCGGGTGCGAACCCAGTCGATCACAGTGGCCGCGGCGGCGTGCTCGGCAGCCTGGAGCTTGTGCGGGGTGTGCAAATACTGGGCGAGCTTGACCCACTGATTCTGATCCAGGTAGACCACCGTTCGACCCGCCAGCGAATGCACGGGATCGGGTCCACCGATCTCCACCGTGACTTGGCGCCCTTCAACCAGATCCAGGGTCATGGTGTGACCGACGCGGTCATAGGTGGAGCGGCGGATGCCGAGCGCGGGATCGTAGGTCTGGTCGCTGGGCTCAGTCACCTCACTGCCGTCGTCGAGTACGACCGTGACGGTTTCCCGCTCGACGTCCAAGACCATCCGCACCCATCGGCGACCCGACTCGTTGTTCATCGCCCCAGTGTCCACCACAAAGATCATCTGTTCCCGCGACCACGCCGTAGCTCAGATAGGGGCGCCACCAGTGCCTGGTCACTCGCCCCGGGAACGAGTCCGCCGGGGTATGGCGTCGGTGTTGCCGCGCGACCACCCGGTCGTCACCGCGCGGCCCTGCTCATCGCGCATGGCTCCGCGCAGATTGCGCGGCACGAACTCGGCACGGCCAGGGTCAACCTGTTCGATGGGCGTCGGCGTCGGCTTCGGCTTCGCCTGAACCGGCTGTGGGCGAGCACGACGGGACTTCGACCGCGCACCGGGGCGGTGCGTATGCATGGTCGGCTGCACCCCGCCGAGCTTGAGCACTGACGCGCCAGGCTTGGACAGCACCTTGCGACAGGGCTGACGAGCCACCGAGTAGCACACCGGGCAACTGTGCTCATTACGCTCAGGCCGCGGGCGGCGTGGCACCCGGACGAGGATCATGGAGGTGCCGACCGCTCCTCCGGATGCACTGCGGCGACGAGACATGCGTTGGCTCTCCTTCCGAAGCCCACTACGCGGGCGTGCCCGCGAGGGCGTCACCCTAGCTGGCGGACACCGCGATCAGCACCCGCCGATCCACACCCGATCGAGTGGCCGTGCTTGATGTGCCCGGCGCGAAGCGGCCTTCGCCAAGCATGCAATATCACAGCAGGTGCATCTGTGACCATTTCGATGAACGAAAGTCGCAGCTTTCCGATCAGTGAAATCGTTGACATGTGAAAGTTGTGGAGTCACTGTAACGGAAGGAATACCGCAAGGGGGTGTGGCGATGCGGCACAGTGAGGAAAAAGCGCGCGACGGATTCGTGCGACATGGCGAACACGAGCCTCTCTACCAGGTCAGCGAGGTCGCGGAGCTGCTCCGCGTGTCCAAACAGACCGTCTATCGCGCCATCAGCGACGGTGAACTTCCCGCGGTCCGCATCCGGAGCCGCAAACTCGTGCCCAAATCGGCGGTCACGGCGGTGCTGCAACGTGCAACGACGGCCAGCGAGACGAGCCCGAACATGTTCGGCCTCGAAGATGCACCGGCACCGACGACCAAAAGCGTCACCAAGTAAAGCGCGGTAGCGCAGCAAGCCAATCGGCAGCCGGACAGCATGGTCTGGGGCGGCGGTGGAACCGCCGCCCCAGACCACGCGGGTCATCCGTTGTCGTTGTCGAACACCTCGGCCGGTGTGCTGAGTGCCAGTGGGTGCGGCTCGCCGGTCAACACGGACAGCGCGGTGGCGACCTCCTCCAGATCGGCTTTCGTGTAGACCGCGATCGCGCCGGGCTTGGCGTCGCCGCTGGGTCGGTGACCGGCATAGGCGCGGGCTACCGCCTCGCCGAAGTTGCGTTCCACCCACTTCAGCGTGGTGTGCCGCAACCAGTGCGTGGAGATGTTCTGGGTGCGCACCGGTTCGACGTGGTCGCGCAGCCGGTCCCACAGCCCGTCGTAGCGCCGGTAGGTCAACGGCTTGCCGTTGTGGTAGCGCAGCACCTTGCTGGTCGGCTCACGCGCCCCGCGATGGTAGGCGTGGTCCACCAGGTGCGTCATCAGCGTCGGCGATACCGGCTGCCACCGGCTCTGCTCTCCCTTTTCGCGCAACAGCACCAGGCACTGCTCCTGGTCCAGGCCGTCGAGCTCCAGCGCCAACGCCCCACCGCGGCGGGCGGCGGTCTCGACGTGGAACCGGATCAACAGCGCGTCCAGCGCCGGGTCGTCACCGGTGGTGGAGGCCGCCTCGGTGACCGCCTCCAGGACTGTGTTGTTCAGTCCGCGCCGGGTCGGTATCGCCCGTTTGGGCTTCTTTACCTTCCGCGTCGGATCGTGACCGGCGGGGATCAGTTCGTCGTTGACGGCGAACTTGTACAGGCACCGGGTGGCGCTGAACATATGCTCGGCCGCGCTGTGCCCGCCCCGCCAGTTGCGCCGCCGCACCGCAGTCTGCCTGATGTGCCCGAACAGCCACGTCAGGTCCGAGGCGGGCAACTCGTTCAACCGGCGCTCGGGCCACAGCGCCACCAACCTGTTCCAGTAGGTGCTGTACAGCTTGCGCGTGCCCTCGCCCACCAACCCCGACACCACCGGCACCCACTCGGCGATCGTGGGCACCTCCCGCGGCGGCGCGGCCGGCTGGGAGGCCACCAGTGCCTCCGGTGACACCCCCAACAGCGCCAAGACCTGACGCGCCTTCTCCAACTCCTCCGCACTCGGCTCGGTTTGGGCCGTCACGACCTACCCCCCACCGCGCCGTTGCCGGGCCCATCGGGATGCACCCGTGGCGGACCTGCAACGGGTACGGCGCCCTCGGCCTCGAACGGTCGCGACGCCACCACCACCTGACGCGGATCGGGAAGGGCCTTGTCCAGTACCACCAGGCTGTGGATCACCATCGCCGCGCGCTCCGGAACCGCGACCAGCAGCACCGGATCACCGGTCTCGAACGACCACCAGCGCCGCACGGTCAAAGGAATCTGGATCAACCCGCGCCTGCTCAGCGCGAACACACCTCGGGGATTGCGCTGGAGCACCAGCGAGGACCCATGCAACCGGATGTCCAGACGCTCCTGTGGAGCCCATCGCAGTAGCTCCAACAACGGCTGGTTGGCCAACCGGCCACGGTCGTCGAAGCGCGCCAGGGCATAACGCGGCCGATCCCGCACACTCAACGGCCCCAGCTCCCGAACGGAAGGCGCGGGCGTGCGCCGCTTGTCCAGGACCCGGCGCTGCGGTGCAGGTGGTGGGGATTGCCCGACCTTGGCCGATGAAGCCTTCTCGGTCGGTACGCCGGAAACACCGCCTGGATTTCCAGAACGGTGTCGACGGGAAGTGGTGCCCGGTAGAAGACCGGCGATGACCTTGTCAGTCACGGCCATCACCGCCTGGAGCGGTAGAGGCCGTGCCGACCACTTGAACACCCGACCGACAGTTGCGGTCGGGTACCTGAACTGGTGTTATTGGACGGGGATCCAACACACGATCTTGTGTCCGAGGGGGGACTTGAACCCCCACCCCCTTTCGGGGACTAGCACCTCAAGCTAGCGCGTCTGCCATTCCGCCACCCGGACTCGGCTCTCGCCGTGGTGTGGGCATAGATTACATGATCGTCTTCCGTGGTCCAAATCGGGGTCGTTGGTTGGGTGGCGGAGAGCGTTTCTGCTGGTCAGGTGGGTGCTGGTGGAGTGGGGTGTTCGGGGTGGTGGTGGGGTTGGTCGGTGGGTGGTCGTGACGGTGGGGTGGGCGAGCGGGTGTCGGGGTGGAGGTTGGTGGGCCGGTGGGGGAGGACTGTCGGGGTGGCGGTGGTCGGTGAGGGCTTGTGGTGGAGGTGTCTCGTGGTGCTGGCGGCGTCAGGTGTGGGACATGGGGTCACGGTTGGGTTCATTGTCAGCCTATTGGGCACTGGTATTTGTTGATCCGAGCGGCGACGCTGGCGCGGTGACTAATGATGTTCCACCTCTCATCTACGACGACGTGACGGATCTCGTGCCGGTCATGCTTCCGGCCGACGTTGCGACTCGGCTTGACATCGAGACTGAGCGCACCGCGCTCGTGCTGAGGAACCGCGTTCCCGTCTCGGTTATTCGCGCCACGCTGCTTGCGGTGGGTCTGGATCAGGCTCACGTGGCGGCCAGTGCCCTGGTTGCGCGAGCGGCGAATACGGACTTGCAAGACCCCTAATCGTGGCGTTGCGCCGGCCGGTCCCGTGTTCGGGTGAACACGGGACCGGTTCGTGTGTGGCGGAGGTTTGTACGGGATCAGGAGTCGGCGGCCGCGTGTCCGCCCGTGGCGACGTTGTAGTAGGCGGTGGTGGCTTGGTCAGGGGGATGCGGGCCGCGACTCGTGGTTCGAGGGTGCTGGTGGCGGCTTGGGTGAGGAGGGTGGTCAAGCCGGTGTGGTCGGGATTGGCGCTCACGATGCCGATGTCGATACCCCGTTCGGGCGTCGCCGGGGAGGCTGACGGGACGCCGACGAACGTGCGTTGTCGCGGACGGCGGTGAGGGCGGTCGTGTGGAGGACGGCGCCGTCGAGGACGGCGTCGAGTGTGGCGGTCGGAACGGTGGTGATCAGGTCGTGGGCGCCGGCCCGGCACCGCGCGTACTCCGGTCCACGTCCAGGCCGGGGGAATCCCCGAAAGGATCCCGAAAGGATATTGTCGATGGCCTGCCGGTGATTCGGCCATTCGACTCATTTTCGAAGTGCGGCGGAATATGCTCGATCGGGTGCTTGGGCGTGATGTGGGCGTCGGCCACTGCGACATGACGACGGCGAGCCGGGGAGCACCCGATAGACGGAGGTAGGTCAGCCCGGGTCAAAGGATTCACACAGTAGAAGTACGCGGGTTGCCCGTCGGCTCGGCCGTCCCGTAAGCATGACCCCGCCCCGCCCTTGTCGTTTGGAGTCGTGAACGTGACCGATGTCGGCGAGATCTCGGCCGCCTACGACTACCTCGACGGCGCGCTGGTCGCGAAATACTGGGATCCTGATCTGCACTGCGCGTACTGGTCGACCGATGACGACGACTCGCCGTTCCACTTGGGTTGTGGGTGCGGGAGGCCGGCGGTGGCCGGACTGCGGGAGACCTTGTCGCCGCCCACGTCGACCCGCGGTGAGCGGAACACGGACGGCTTCTTCGCCCTCGGCGGCACCTCGTTGGACCTGGTGCGGCTCCAGGAGGCCGTAGTAGGTGGCTTGTGGAGCCGTCGATGACCCCGATCGCGGTGGTGGGGATGAGCTGCGCGTTTCCCGGCGCACCCGACCTGGACGCCTATTGGCGGGTGATCGCCGGCGGACGGGAGACCGTTCGGCGGTTCAGCCCGGACGACCTGCGCGCGGCCGGGCTGCCTGAGGCCGAGTTGCGGCGGCCCGACTTCGTGGCGGCGGGCGGGGTGGTGGCCGGCGGCGAGGAGTTCGACGCGCGGTTCTTCGGCTGCACGGCGCGCGAGGCCGGGCTGATGGACCCGCAGCAGCGGCAGTTCCTGCAGTGCTCGTGGCACGCGATGGAGGACGCGGGGCACGCGCCCGCCACGTTCCCCGGCTCGGTCGGAGTGTTCGCCGGGCAGTCCGCGAGCGCGCACGGGCGCGAGTCGTTCCGCGGTGACCTCGCCGAGTCACTGCCGGCCGCCAACGACAAGGACTTCCTGGCCACGAGGGTGGCCTACCAGCTCGGGTTGACCGGGCCGGCGATCGTGGTGCAGGCGGCCTGTTCCACGTCGCTGGTGGCGGTGCACGTCGCGTGCGGTGCGCTGGCGGCGGGCCAGTGCGACCTCGCGCTCGCGGGCGGGGTGTCGTGGAGGTCGTTGCGCGCGCAGGGCTACCGGCACCGGCCGGGCGGCGCGCTGTCGGTCGACGGGCACGTGCGGCCGTTCGACCGGGCGGCGACGGGGTTCGTGCCCGCCGACGGCGTGGGCGTGGTCGTGCTGCGCCGGCTGGACGACGCGGTGGCGGCCGGCGACCGCATCTACGCCGTGGTGCGCGGCGGTGCGGTCAACAACGACGGCGCGGACCGGTCGAGCTACGTCGCGCCCGGCATGGCGGGCCGGACCGCGGTGATCGCCGCCGCGCTCGCGGACGCCCGGGTGCCGCCGGACACCGTCGGGTACGTCGAGGCGCACGGCGCGGCCACCGTGATCGGCGACGTCATCGAGGTCACCGCGCTCACCCAGGGGTACAGGGGCGCGCGGGGTCGGCTCGGGTCGGTGAAGGCCAACATCGGCCACACCGACGCGGCGGCCGGCGTCGCGGGGTTCATCAAGACCGCGCTCGTGCTGCACCACCGCCGGCTGCCGCCCAACGTCAACTTCGCCGAGCCGAACCCGGAGATCGACTTCGGCGCCTGCCCGTTCGTGCCCGACCCGGTCGGCCGCGACTGGCCGTCGGCCGGGCACCCCCGGCGGGCGGCGGTCAGCGCGTTCGGGATCGGCGGGACCAACGCGCACCTCGTCCTCGAGGAAGCCCCTCCCGCGTCGCCGCCGACCCCTGCGCCGCCGTGGCAGCTGCTGGCGCTGTCGGCGAAGGACGACGCGGCGGTGCACGAGATCGCCCGCTCCTGCGCGGACGGCCTGGCCGACGTCGACCTGGCCGACGTGGCGCACACCCTGGCCCGGCGCACGGCGTTCCCGCGCCGTGCCGCGGTGGTGGCGCGGGACGTGGCCGACGCGCGACGGCGGCTGCTCGCGGACCGGTTGGACCTCCGCGACGCCGACGCGGACCGCCCGGCGCACGTCGCGTTCGCGTTCCCCGGCGGTGGTTCGCAGCACGTCGGGATGGGCCGGGACCTCTACCGGCACGAGCCGGTGTACCGCGACGCGCTGGACGAGTGCCTCGACCTGATGCCCGCGCCGCTGGCCTCGGAGGTCCGAGCGGTGTTGTTCGGCGTCGACGACCACCACGCGCGGGCGGCCATCGCCGGGCCGCGGCTGGGCCTGCCGGCGTTGTTCGCGACCGGGATGGCGTACGGGAGGCTGCTCGGTTCGCTCGGCGTGCGCCCGACGACCGTGCTGGGGCACGGCGCGGGCGAGTACGCGGCGGCGTGCTTCGCCGGGGTGTTCACCCTTGCCGACGCGGTGGCCGTGGTGGTCGAACGCGGTCGGGTGCTCGTAGGGGTGCCGGACGGGGCGATGATCGGGGTAGCCGCGTCCGAGTCGGTGGTGGCTCCGCTGCTGGGCGACGGTGTGGCGCTGGCCGCCGTGAACGGCAGGCGGATGTGCGTGCTCAGCGGCCCTGCGCCGCGCATCGCGGACGTCGCGCGCCTGCTCGCGGAACGTGGTGTGGCGTGTTCGACGCTGCCGTTCACGACGGCCGCGCACTCCGCGTTGGTCGACCCGGTGCTGCCGGAGTTCGCCCGGTTCCTCGCCGACGTCCCCGCGCACCGGCCGACGACACCGCTGATCTCCTCGGTGGACGGGCACCCGCTGGCCGGCGAGGCGACGTCGCCGCGGTACTGGGTGCGGCAGCTGCGTGAACCGGTCCGCTTCGCCGACCAGCTCGACCGGGTGGCCGCGTTGGGCAAGGTGGTGCTGGTCGAGGTCGGCCCCGGGGTCACCCTGTCGACGCCGGCGCGTCGGCACCTGCCCGACACCCCGGTCGTCGCGACCGCCCGCCACCCGGACGACGGCCGGTCGGACCGGGAGGTGTTCCTCGGCGCCCTCGGCGCGCTGTGGTCGACCGGCGTGGACGTGGACCTGGCCGGGCTGACCGCGGGGCGACGGGTGGTGTCCCTGCCGGGATACCCCTTCGCCCGCACCCGGTGCGTGCCCGAGACTGCGCCCGGTGACGCGCGGCCGGTGCTGTACGGCGTGGGCTGGCGGCGCGCGGTCGACGTGCCGCGCCCGCGTCCCGGCGGTCGGTGGGCGGTGGTGTCGAACGGTTCCCCGCTCGTCGGGGACCTGGTGCGGCACGCCTGGGCGCGCGGTGTCGACGTGGTGCCCGACTACGCGTCGATCAGGGACGCGCTGGCGTCGCGACCGTCCCTGATCGTCCACTTCGCACCGGAGGGACTCGACCTCTCGCCGCTGACCGACCTCGCTCGCAGCGGGGCCGACGTCACCTTGGCCCTGGTCACCGCCGGAGCGTTCGACGTCACGGGTGGGGAGCGGGTCCGGCCCTCGCACGCCGCCCTGGTCGCCGCTGGGCTGACGCTGGCCGCCGAGCACCGCGCCGTCGGCGTCCGGGCGGTGGACGTGGTCGACACCGACGCCGGGGCGCTGGTCCGCGAGCTGCTCGACCCCGACGGCGCGGAGCTGGTGGCGCTGCGCGCCGGTCGGCGGTGGACCCGGCACTACGAGCCGGTGCCCGCGGTGGCCGGCCCGCCACCGCGACCCGGCGGGGTGCACGTGATCACCGGGGGACTCGGCGGCATCGGCCGGCTCCTCTCCCGCCACCTCGTGCGCGCCTACCGCGGCCGGGTGGCGTTGATCGGCCGGTCGGCCCCGGTCACCCGCCCGCCGGACGGCGCCCGCTGGTGGCAGGCCGACGTGGCCGACCGGGCCGCGCTGACCGGGGTGCTGCGCCGCGTGCGGGATGAACTGGGCCCGATCACCGGTGTCGTGCACGCGGCCGGTGTCGCGGGCCACGGCCCGACCGGGTCGCTGACCGCGGGGGTGGTCGAGACGGCGCTGGCGGCCAAGGTGGACGGCACCCGCGCGCTGCTGCACGCCCTCGACGCCGTCGGCGCGGAACCCGACTACGTGGCGCTCTTCTCGTCGTTGGCGGCGCTCGTCGGCGCACCGGGCCAGCCGTGCTACGCCGCCGCCAACGCCTACCTCGACGCCTGCGCCGGAACCGGCCGGGTCGTGGCGATCGACTGGGACCGGTGGAACGACGTCGGGCTGGCCCGCGGCGTCGTCGACGGCGGCACGCCCGGCCTGTCGGTGGAGCACGCGCTGCACGCGTTCGACTCGGCGGTGCGGGCGGTCCCGCTCGGCCACCTGGCCGTGTCCACCGTGCACCCGGACCGGCTCCGGCCGCTGGTCCGCGCGCCGGCCGTCCGCGCGGGCACGCCGGTCGAGGACCTGGCCCGCGTGTGGGCCGACGTGTTCGGCGTGCCCGAGGTGGAGCCGGGAGCGGACGTCGCGCGGTCCGAAGAGGAGTGAGCACCTCGGTCGTGCGGCAGCGGGTCGTCTCGTCCTTCGGCGCCGGGGGCGCGATCAGTAGTCGATCGGGTCGCGGGAGATCGGGCAGGTCATGCAGTGACCGCCGCCGCGGCCCCGACCGAGTTCGGCACCCACGATGGTGATCACCTCGACGCCCGCCTTGCGCAGCCGGGAGTTGGTGTCGGTGTTGCGGTCGTAGGCGACGACCACGCCGGGTTCGACGGCGACCAGGTTGTTGCCGCTGTCCCACTGGCTGCGCTGGGCGGTGTATGCGTCGCCGCCCGTTTCCACGATGCGCAGCTTGGGCAGGTTGAGGGCGTCGGCCACCACGTCCACGAAGGACTGCTTCTCCTCCGTCACCTCGATCGGGTCGCCGGGGCGCAGGGTGAACGGGTGGATGCCGTCCACGATGTCAGGGAACGTCGTCACGCAGTCGCGGTCGGCGAAGGTGAAGATGGTGTCCAGGTGCATGGCCGCGCGCAGCTTCGGCATGCCGGCGACGATCACGCGTTCGGCGGCGCCCTGCTCGAACAGCGTGGCGGCCAGCTGGGTGATCGCCTGGCGGGACGACCGCTCGCTCATCCCGACCAGCACCACGCCGTTGCCCACCGGCATCACGTCACCGCCCTCCAACGTGGACAGTCCCCACTGCCGCTCGGGGTCGCCCCACCAGACGGTCGAGCCGACGAAGTCCGGGTGGAACTCGTAGACCGCCTTCATCAGCAACGTCTCGTCGTGCCGCGCGGGCCAGTACAGGGGGTTGAGGGTCACGCCGCCGTAGAGCCAGCACGTGGTGTCGCGGGTGTAGAGCGTGTTGGGCAGCGGCGGCATCAGGTACTCGGGCACGCCGGTCGACTCGCGGGCGAGGGCGAGGTAGCCGGGGCGGAAGTCCGGTGGCAGGTCGGCCGTCGACAGCCCGCCGATCAGGAACTGCGCCAGCCTGCGGTGCTCCAGCTCCTCCAGGAACGCCCGCGTGTCCTCCACCAAGCCGATCCCGACCTCGTCGGCGACGATCTTGCGGTCGAGCAGCCAGCTCTTGGCGCCCGGCACGTCGAGGGTCTCGGTCAGCAGGTTGTGCAGCTCCACGACGTCGACCCCGCGTTCGCGCAGCTTGGCCATGAAGTCGAAGTGGTCGCGGACGGCGTTCTGCACCCACATCACGTCGTCGAACAGCAGGGCGTCGCAGTTGCTCGGGGTCAGCCTGGCGTGGGCGAGGCCCGGCGCGCAGACGAGCACCTTCCGCAGCCTGCCGACTTCGGAGTGCACGCCGTACGCCGCGGACGGGCGCTGAGCCGTGTCGGTCATGTCCTTGTCCCTCTCGCTAGATGACGATCAGACCGGTGGCGAGGCCGAGCACGCCGAGCACGGCCAGCACGACCGCGAGGATGAACAGCGCCAGCTCGGCGGCGGAGAACACGCGCCTGCCCTGTTCCCGGCGCGCCATCACGAACAGGATCGTCCCCGGCGCGTAGATGATGAACGACAGCAACAGGAACTCGATGCCGGCAGCGAAGATCAGGAACGCGGTGTAGAGGGTGGCGACGGCCGCGAACGCCACCTCCTTGCCCCGCCTGCCGCGGTCGTGCTCGTAGGTCTCGCCGCGCACCCCGATCCGTAACGCGTACGCCGCCGCCAGCAGGTAGGGGATGAGCGACAGCGAGCTGCACAGCTTGAGGGTGAACGTGAAGGCGTCGTCGGAGAACAGGGTCACGAACAGCACCGCGGTGATGAGCGTGCTCGACATGATCAGCGCCGCGATCGGCACGCCCTGGCGGTTCTCGCGCTTGAGGAACCGGGGCATGTCGTCGTCCTTCGCGGCGACGAACAGCACCTCGGCGGCCATCAGCGTCCAGGCCAGGTAGGCGCCGAGCACCGAGACGATCAGGCCGACGCCGATGAACGCCGAGCCCCACGTGCCCACGACCGACTCCAGCACGCCCATCATCGACGGCTGGCGCAGCCCCGCGAGGTCGTCCTTGGGCAACGAGCCGTAGGACAGCAGCGTCACCGACGCGAACAGCGCCAGCACGCCGAGGAAGCCGAGCACCGTCGCCCGGCCGACGTCGGAACGCTTGCGGGCGTACCGGGAGTAGACGCTCGCGCCCTCCACGCCGAGGAAGACGAACACCGTGACCAGCATCGTGGACCGGACCTGCTCGAACAACGCGCCCGCCGACCGCTCGCTGCCGCCCCAGAAGTTGGCCGAGAACACGTCGGCCTCAAGCGCCACGGCGATGATCACGACGAACAGGAGGATCGGCACCAGCTTGGCGACCGTGACGATCCGGTTGATCGCCGCGGCCTCCTTGATGCCGCGCGTGATCATGTAGTGGAACGCCCACACGCCGACCGCCGAGATCGCCACCGCGAGCACGGTGTTCCCCTCGCCGAGCCCGGGGATCACCGTGCCGAGGGTGGACTTGATCAGCACCCAGTAGCTGACGTTGCCGACGCACGCGCTGGCCCAGTACCCGAACGCGGAGAAGAAGCCGGGGAACTCGCCGAACCCGGCCTTGGCGTAGGCGTACACGCCGGCGTCCAGCTCGGGCTTGCGCACCGCGAGGGCTTGGAACACGAACGCGAGCATGAGCATGCCGACGCCCGCGATCGCCCACGCGACGATCGCGCCGAACACGCCGGTCGCCTGGGCGAAGTTGCGGGGAAGCGAGAACACGCCCGCGCCGACCATCGAGCCGACCACCATCGCGGTCAGCGTCAGCAAGGGCATCTGCTGCGACTTCTTGGCTTCGGTCACGGTCATCGTCGTCACCTGTTCACGCGTCGGCCGGTTCGGGACCGGCGGGTCGCACTCGTTCGATCCGGAAGCCGGTGAACCCGTAGGCCAAGCTCAGCAACGGGCTGGCGATGTTGAAGAAGCAGAACGGCAGGTACAGCAGCGTCGACACGCCCAGCGCCGCGCTCATGAACGCGCCGCACGAGTTCCACGGCACCAACGGCGAGGTGACCGTGCCGCTGTCGGCGGCCAGCCGCGACAGGTTCGTCGGCGCGAGCCCCCGTCTGTCGAACTCGGCCCGGAAGACCTTGGACGGCAGCACGAGCGCGATGTACTGGTCGCCCGCGACGATGTTGAGCCCGAACGCGGTGGCGAACACGGCGACGAACAGCCGCCCGGTGCCCTTCGCCGCGCGGATCATCGGGTCGACCAGGCGGTTGATCAGGCCGAACTCCTCCAGCACGGTGCCGAAGGTGACCGCGCCGATGATCAGCCACAGGGTGGGCAGCATGCTGTCCATGCCGCCGCGCGACAGCAGCCGGTCGACGTCGCCGATCCCGGAGTCCATCGTGAAGCCGGTGGCCAGCGCCTGCCACACGGCCTGGATCCCGGTCCGCACCGGGTCGAGGCCGGGCGCGGCGACGAAGGCGCGCACGACGTCGTGCTGGGTGAACACGGCGAGCAGCCCGGCGAAGAGCGCCGAGGTCATCAGGGCGAGCGACGCGGGGACCTTGCGGGCGGACAGGACCGCGAGGAGCACCAGCGGCAGCAGGTTGAGCGGGGTGATCCAGTAGATGTCGCCCAGCGCGTTCAGCTCGGAGGCGGTGTCGCCGGCGTCGGTCGGCGCCGGTCCCCAGAACAGGCCGATCAGCGCGAACAGGGTGAACGCGAGGCCGAACGCGGGTAGCGAGGTCCACGCCTGGCGTTTGATGTGCTCGTAGACGTCGACCTTGGCCAGCTGCGCGGTCAGGACGGTGGTCTCCGACAGCGGCGAGAGCTTGTCGCCGAGGTAGGCGCCCGAGATGACCGCGCCGGCGGTGATGCCCGGCGACAGGCCGAGCATCAGGGCGATGCCGACCAGGCCGACGCCGATCGTGCCCGCCGTCGTCCACGAGCTGCCGATCGACATCGCGACGATGCCGCAGATCAGCGCGGTCGCCGCGTAGTACCAGGTGGGTGAGAGCGCCTGGATCCCGTAGTAGACCAGGGTGGGGATCGTGCCCGACAGGTTCCACGTGCCGATCAGCGCGCCCACGGCCAGCAGGATGAACACCGCGCTGGTGATCGAGGTGAGCGCGCGTTGGTTGGCGGCTTCGACCTCCGCCCACCGGTGGCCGTTCTTGAGCACGACGAGCGTCGCGACCATCGCGCACAGCACGAGCGCGACCTGGATGGGGCCGTCGAGCGCGCCCAGTCCGAACAGGGCGAGCGAGCCGCCGATCAGCGCCACCAGCGCGACCAGCGGCACGGTCGCGTCCATGAGCGACGGTGCGCGGACGTGCCGGTGGCTGCCGGTGTCGGTCATGTGCGCCTCGGCGGACCGGGCCCGAGCACGCGGACCTCCGGTCGCGGCGGCCGCGGCCGGTGATCTTCGTGCGCAGGATCCGGCATGGCCCAACCACGGTAGGTCGGGGTCGGTGGGCGTGCAAAAGGGTCCTACCTGCACCGACGGCAAACGCCCCGATCGGGTGACGTGCCGCGGGCTCACAGCCGCGTCGTGAGCAGCCAGGCCGTGTAGACGAGGTAGGCCGCCACGAAGGCGCCGCCCTCGACGCGGCTCAGCCGTCTGCGGGTGAAGAAGGCGGGCACGCACACGAGGGCGGTGGCGACCATGAGGACCATGTCCAGGGCCAGCACGTCGTCGGGCACCGGGACGGGCCCCGGTGCGGCGAGGATGGTCGGCCCGAGGATGAGCGCGATGTTGAACACGCTGGAGCCGAGCAGGTTCCCCAGGGCGAGCGAGCGGTCACCGCGGAAGGTGGACACGATCGTGGTGACGAGTTCGGGCGCCGAGGTGCCGATCGCGACCACGGTCAGGCCGATGAACGTGTCGCTCGCACCCCAGATGCGGGCGATCCGCACCGCGCCGTCCACGAGGAACTCCGACCCGATGACGATGACGGCCAGGCCCGCGACCAGCAGGAGCAGTTGGAGACCCACCGGTCGGGCACGGGCGCTCGCCGTGGCGGCCGGCTCGCCTTTCGACGCCGCCGCTTGCCGTCTGGTGTGGACGACCATCAGTCCGAGGTAGGCGGCGCCGTAGACGCACAGCCACACCCCGTCGGTGTTCGTGAGGGAGCCGTCGAGCGCCAGCACGAGGAGCAGGACCGCGGCGCCGGCCATGATCGGCAGGTCGAAGCGCAGCGTCCGGTGTTCGAACACGACCGGTCGGATCAGCGCGCTCAACCCGAGGATGAGCAGGAGGTTGACCAGGTTCGTGCCCACGATGTTGCCCACCGCGAGACCGGCGTTGCCCTGTCCGGCGGCGTTGATGCCGATGGCCAGCTCGGGCAGGCTGGTGCCCAGCGAGACGACGGTCATGCCGACCACGAGCGGGCTCACGCCGAACCGGGCGGCGAGCGCGGTGCCCTGGCGCACGACGAGCTCGGCGCCCGCGATCAACATCGCCAGACCCGCCAGCAGCGCCGCCGTGGAAGCCGCCACGGACCCTCCCCGGGCCCGCTCGACTGCGTCAACGGCCCGTGCCAGATGGTCATCGGAGGGGCCGCGACGCGCAACCGCGGCGAAGCGCCTGGTGCTGTGGCCGCGGAGGTTCACCGGGTCGAGTGCGCTCAGTCGGGCAGCGCCGCCTTCCACACCCACGACGTCCGGCGGGGTAGACCGTCCAGGTCTCCGCGTCCGGTGCACCACAGCAGCACTCGGACGGACTCGCCGGGCGGGGCGTCGGGGAACAGTCGGTCGAGCACGGCCGCGCATGGCGGTGCCGGCGGCAGCCAGTCCACGCCCAATCCGCGGGTGATGTCGTGGGTGTGCAGCAGGATCTCGGCGACGCCCATCGCTGCGAACCCTGTCGGGTCGCACGGGCCCCAGTGCCAGGCCCGCAGGGACCGGTCGGCGGTGGCCAGCGCGCTGCCGAGTAGCCCGCCGCAGGCGGCGGCCACCTGCAGGACCTCGGCAGGCGAGGCGGTGGGTCGCACGCGCAGATCGAAGGGGAGGTAGGCGTCGGCCGGGCTCGCGGCGAGCTGGCCCGCGTAGGCCAGCAGGTCGTGGCCGATGTGCGCGGCCGTCTGCCGGCAGCTCCACTCCAGCGGGCCGGCCGGCACCGTCCAGTCCTCGCCCGTACGAGGCCCCAGTACCTCCAGCATCTCCGCCACGGCGGCCTGAACGTCTTGGTGGTCCATGCGGTGCTCCTCGCAAGGCACGTCGTGGTGCGGCTGTGCTGTTGTTCGTTCAGGCCGCGGCGGTGATGGGTCTGCCGCCCCAGCGGATGCCCTTCTCGCTGCGGATCCGGGCACGTTCCTTGCGCTGGGCCGCGAGGAGGTCCGACGGTGAACTGCCGCAGCGGTCCGAGGTGGGCCTCGATCGGGTTGCCCCAGAACGCATAGCGGTGGGCCGGATGCCGAGTGGCCCGAACTCGTCGAACGCGAAGACACGGTCCGGGAAGCGCGCCGGCACCTGCTCGATGCGGTCCGGCTTGGCGTCGCGCTCGGGGCCGGGCGACTCCTTCCACGTCTCGGTGCGCTGGAAGGTGACGCTGCGGCGGGCGAGCACGCACCGTAACGCCTCCCGGCCGATCCGGATCACGCGGCCGCGCACTTTCCGCAGGTAGGCGGCGAGTTCGCGGATGGACCAGCGGGTGAAGGGCTGCCCCGGCTTGGTCGGGCGGGTGGTGGCCGTCTGCACGACGAAGTCCTCGTCGTCAGTGCTGAGCAGGCGGGGACGGCCTCCCTCCCACCGAGGGTCCAGGCAGGCCAGGCCGATCTCGTTGAACCGGTGGATCACATCCCGGACGGTGTCCTCGTCAGCCTGCACCAGCTTCGCGATCACCGGCACCCGGTTGCCGCCAGCCGAAGCCGGCGGCATCATCGCGCGCCGGTACCGCACCGGACTGGTGCTTCCCCGGCGCACGATCTGCTGCAGCTTCTGACCTTCCTGGTCGGTCAGTCCGCGCACACGGGCAGGCTCAGCCACCACACCCCCAGCAGTCGGATCGAACGTCACCGCACATCCAACCGCCCGGACCACCGACCCGGCGAACCTATGCGGTCAGAGCACTAGAGAGGCCCGGTCGGGCGACGACCGTTCGTGAATTCGGCGACCTGCTCGGGGGTGAACGGCGGGTCGAGCAGGTCGGCCCGGAGGGCGTGGCAGCGGAACATGTCGGCGATGTAGTGCATCCGGTCGGGCAGGTCGGACCAGTCGCGGGCGGCGGTGTCGAGGAGGCTGTCGGAGGTCGGGTCGACGGTCGCCAGCAGCGCGAGCAGCTCGGGGTGCGACAGCCGGGCGAGCAGCGGCGGGAACCGGGCGGGGAGGTCCTCGCCGAGGTCGAGCACGTCGCCGCCCGGCAGGGCCAGCGTCATCAGGTGCTCGGTGACCGCTCGCCGGACCAGCGCACGGGCGAGCTCGGCCAGGTGCTCGCCGGCCAGGCGCACGGGCGTGCGTCGGCCGAGCACGGTCAGCAGCACGCGCCGCAGCCACTTGACCACGCGGTTGCCGGGCAGCAGCAGGTCGAGCAGCCGTCGTTCGAGCTCGCCCGGGTCGATGACCGGCGCCTGGAGCGCGGCGGTGATCTCCGGTTGGAGGCGGGTCTGCTCGTGCAGGCCGATCTCGACGTTGGCCAGGAGCAGGAGCTCGGCCCGCTCCTTCTCCTCGACCGCGGACATCGCCTGGTGGTAGCGGGTGAACGCCTGTCGCAGGTAGCGCTGGCCCTCGGGCGGCTCGCCGGGGCGCAGCGCGGCGCAGAACGCGTCGACGTCGTCGGCGGACTCGACCAGGAAGCGGGCGAACTCGCGGGCGATCTCCTCGAAGACCTTCAGGTTCCCGCGCGCCGCGGCGTCACCGGCGGCGTCGAGCCGGGCGGTGGTCAGCACGGCCTGGCGCACCAGCCGCTCGGCGTTGCCGAGGACGTGGCCCGGGACGGCCCGCCGCAGGCTGCGCACCAGCAGGTCCACGGCGGCAGCCGCCTCGGGCGAGGACTCCAGCATCCGCTCCAGCGTGCGGGCCAGGTCTTCCTGCCGGATGGTCCGGCCGACCTGCTTTGACGCCCACACGGCGAACGTGCACCAGTTCGCGGACCCGCCGGTGCGGTCGGCCAGCGCCCGGGACAGCTCGTGGTAGCAGTGGGTGATCAGGAGGTTGCGGACGACGGGGTCGGCGTGCGCGGCGATCCGGTCGACGTCGCCGACCGTGGGCGGGACGCCGCCGGGTGCCCGCACATCGCCACTGGTTCGCGTCATGGGTGGTCGACCTCTCTGCCCGGGGTGTACACGTGATTCGTCGTCACGAGGGCGACGAATGTGACACCCGATCCGGGTCAGGGTCGCCAGGTCCGCACGACGTGGCGGCGCAGCTTGCCCGAGCCGGTGCGCGGCAGGGCGGGCACGAAGACGACCCCGCGCGGGACCTTGTACGCGGTCAGGTGCCGGCGGGCCAGGGCGACCAGCTCGTCGGCCAGGTCGGCGTCGTCGAGCGTGCCGTCGACACGGACGACGTAGGCGCGCAGTTGGACCGATCCGTCGTCGTTGGCGACCGCGCAGACCGCCGCTTCACGCACCAGGTCGTGACTGGCCAGGAGGTGTTCGACCGCCAACGGGTGGATCTTGATGCCGCCCACGTTCTCGATGTCGTCCAGGCGACCGGTGACGGTCACGTAGCCGTCGTGGTCGATCGAGGCCAGGTCGCCGGTGGCGTACCAGTCGTCGGTGCGCTTCGCCGTGCCGTCCTCGTGGACGCCGAGCGTGATCGTCGGGCCGCGCACCTGGAGGCGGCCGACCACGTCCGGCTCGACGGGGCGGCCCTGGTCGTCCGCCACGCGCACTTCGTACGGCGGCAGGGGACGTCCCGCGGTGCCGACGCGGCGCGCCGACCGGGTGTTGTGGGTGAACGCCTGGCCGACCTCCGTGGTGCCGATGCCGTTGAGGAGGCGGTCGCCGAGGACCTCCATCAGGCGTTCTTCGAGCGCGGTGGAGAGGACTTCGCCACCGGTCGCGGCGATGCGCAGCTTCGCCAGGCGGTCGCTGCCGGGGTGGGCGATGAGCCTGCCGTAGAACGTCGGCACGGCGAACAGGGCGGTGACGTCGTACTTGTCCACGATCGCCAGCACGTCGTCCACCAGCGGCGCCTCCGGGTTCAGCACCACGCGGCTGCCGCTGAGCAGCGGGAAGAACAGGGAATTGCTCAAGCCGTAGGCGAAGTACATCTTGGACACCGAGTGCACGACGTCGTCCGGCCCCAGTTCCAGCGCGGGCACGGCGAACGAGCGGTGGTGGATGACCGGGTCGCCGTGCAGCTGCGGGCACAGGCGGGGCACGCCGGTCGTGCCCGAGGTGAACGTCGCGTACACTTGGTCGTCGACCGCACGCGGCACGACGGGGATCGGCTCCGCGCCGTCGAGCTCGGCGAAGGTGGTCACCGGGAACCCGGCCGCCGAGAAGCCCGGTCGGCCGACGACCAGGGCAGGCCCGGCGGCACGCAGCACGTGGCGCAGTTCGTCGGGGTGCAGCCGGGGATTGACCGGCACGGCCACGGCGCCCGCGTGCGCGGCGCCGAGGAACGCCAGGACGAAGTCCGGCCCGTCGTCGAGCACGAGCGCGACCCGGTCGCCCGGCCGCACCCCGGCACCGGCCAGGGCCCCGGCGACGCGGCCCGCACCGGCGTACACCTCGGCGTGCGTCAGCACGGCGCCGTCGACCTCGTAGGCGGGCCGGTCCAGCCAGCCCCCGGCGTCGGCTCCGGCGCGCAGCACGTCGACCAGGTTCATCCCAGGCCCTTCCTGCTCGGGCCGCCCGAGGGCGGGAACGTCACGGGGTCGTGCGGAGCGCGGCCACTTCCGAACGCCACTCCAGCACCACGTCGAACAGGCCGGCGACGGCGTCCAGCTCGGTCAACGGCGCCGGTCCGCCGCGCAGCGCGCCGACGAAGTCCGCGTACGCGCCGCTCACCGGCGGCGCCACCAGGTCCGCGGCCGCACCCGTGGTGGAGAAGTGGAACCGGGGTTCGCCCCAGCCGAGCTCGATCGTCCCGGTCACCCCGCCCGCCACGGCCTCGGCCCGCACCCGGGACCGGGTCGCCTCGACGGTCCGCACGTCGGTCACGTGCACGCCGAGCACCCGTTCTACGGCGTCCAGCGCGTCCGGGCCGAGTTCGGTGACGACGTCGTGGCCCTCGGGCCGGTCCAGGCGCACCGCGAAGCCCTCGGTCCCGCCTTCGGCGACGGCCTTGCCCAACTCGACCAACTCCGGGTGGTGCGCCCAGGGCAGGTCGACCGAACACCGGCCGGACGCCTGGCGCGCGGCCTCGACCAGGCGTGCCAGTTCGTCCACGGCGCGCTTGCCCAGCAGCACGTGCAGGCCTCGGCGCAACGCGGTCAGCACCGCCGCCGTGTCCGGCGCACCCACCACGACACCCTCCGCCGGAACGGTCTCCACCAGTCGTGCGCCGTCACGCAACGCCCACGGCGCACCGTGCACGCGTGCGGCGGTCAGCAGCGCGCGCACATCGGGATCGGCCACGCCGACCACGCGCACGCCGCGCACCGCCGGCACCGCGTCCGTGCCGACGACCAGGACGCGCACGTCGGCGGGTTCGGCGGTGGCCAGCGCGCGGTCGCTGGCGAAGAAGCTGAGGTCGGCCGAGGCGGGATCCGGGTCGCGCGGCGCCGACACGCGCGGCCGGTCGAGGTCGGAGTAGTCCTTCTCGACCGGCACCCACGCCAGGTCTGCGGCCGGGTGCGCCGGACCGGTCGCGAAGACCTCGGCCCACCGGCTGCGGATCACCCGCATGTGGCGCTTCCAGATGGGCAGCTTGTCGTGGCCGACGTGGTTGAACGTGGTGCCCTCGAAGTGCCGCATCGCCACGGACCCGACGTAGCGCAGCCGTTCGCCGTCGGCACGCAGGCGGCAGCACAGGTCGACGTCCTCGCACAGCGAGACCGGGTCGAACGACTCGTCGAACCCGCCGACCCGGCGGAACGAGCTGTGCCGCACCATCAGCGCGGCGGTGGGCGCCCACGACTGGTCGCGGTGCGCGCGGTGCTCCGCGCCGAGGGGCTTGCCCCGCCCGACGGGTCCGATGTGGCCGTCGACGGTGGACGCGCCGCCCGCGCACTGCACCAGCTCCCGGTCGCCGGGGTAGAGCAGCAACGGCGACACCGCGCCGAGCCCGGGATCGGCGGCCAGTTCGGCGGCCAGCACCTCGACCACGTCGGGGTCGTCGACGAGCACGTCGTTGTCCAGGAAGAACAGGAACTCGCCGCGGGCCACCGCCGCGCCGACGTTGCGCCGTTCGCTGCCGCCGCGGTCGTCCTCGTGGCGCAGGACCGTGAGCGCGCGGGGGTGGTCGAGCGCGGCCAGGTGCTCGGCGGTGCCGTCGTCGGAACCGTTGTCCACCACCACGATCTCGAACTCGCCGGACGCGCGGGCGAGCGAGGCCAACGCCCGGCGCGTGTACTCCAGGCGGTTGCGGACCAACATGACGACCGAGACCAGGCCCGGTACCGGGGTCGGGTTCACACTGCGCCCTTCACCGACGGGGATCGCCAAGACGCGGCACCGCGCTGCGCCGGTCGAGCACGACATGGGTGGGGTGGTGCCCGCGCGCGGCGGTGGCATCGCCGCCGACCGCCTCGTCGGTCGTGCATTCCACTATGGTGGAATCCGACCGCGGTGAATCAGTGGTGGTCGTGCGGAAAATCGGTGACGACCACCCGCCTGCCGGCGATCTGGATCGTTACCGGCGCTGATCGTAGAGGGTGTTCGTTCGGCGCGCCAGCCCGTGACTCGGACTTCCGAAGGGAAACCGTGGACGACGTCGCCGACCTCGCGTTATCCGGGTGCACGCCTTACTTCCTCAATGATCACGAACAAAAGCGTGAGCCCATTCGGACGGCATTGTTCTGCCATGCGGCGGGCTTTACCGGCCTCCTTTGGCGGTCGTGTGTGAAAAACCTGCGGACGCCGTTGCGCGCCGCCGCCCTCGACCTGCGCGGCCACGGTGGCGCGCCGCCGTTGGCCGAGGACGCGGACTGGGGCGTCTTCGCCGCCGACGTCCTCGACGCCGCTCGCGCGCTGGCCGCCGGCCCGCTGATCGGCGTCGGCCACTCGTTGGGCGCGACGTCGTTGCTGCTGGCCGAAGCACGGGCGCCGGGCACGTTCGACCTGCTGGTCTGCTTCGAGCCGATCCTCGCGACCCGGCACGACCCGGCCTTCGCCGAGGCGGCGGCCCGGCGGCGCGCGGTGTTCCCGTCCCGGGCCGACGCGCTGGCCCGGTGGTCCGCCCGGCCGCCGCTGTCCGGGCTCGCGCCGGAGGTCCTCGCCGACTACGTCGAGTCGGGGCTGGCCGAGGAGCCGGACGGCCGGGTGCGGTTGCGGTGCGCGCCGGAGGTGGAAGCGCAGCTGTTCCGGACCGCGATCTCGTGCCCGTGGCGGGAGGCGTTGCCGTCGGTGCGGTGCCCCACGGTGCTCCTGCGCGGCGGCGAGTCGGTGGTGGTGAGCGGCGACTCGCTCGCGGCGGCGTGCGCCGAACTGCCCGCGGGACGGGTGGCCGAGGTGCCGGACCTGGACCACCTGGGTCCGCTGGTGCGGCCCGGCGCGTTCGCCGAAGTCCTCGACGGGCTGCTCGCGGACTTCCGCGACCAGCCCGCCTCCCGCGGGACTACGCCGTGACGAGTTGGCGGGCCAGGCCGACGATCGGGTTGACGCTGGTGTCGTAGTTGCTCACCACGATCACCACCCAGCCGAGGTCGGGGTGCACGTCCAGCCGGGTGGCCGCGCCGGGACCGCTGCCGGAGTGCCCGATGACCCGCCGGCCGTTGGTGACCGTGTGGCGGAACCCGTAGCCGTAGAACTCGGCCTGGCCGGGCGGGTCCGCCGGCGGCAGGGCGACCTTGCCGCCGGTGACGAGTCCGGTGAACGCCGGGCCGAGCAGCTCGTCGGCGGTGAGCGCGCGGGCGAAGGCGAGCAGGTCGGACGCGGTGGCGTACGCGCCGCCCGCCGGGCCGTAGCTGAACGGCGCGTGCGGCGTGGTGATGAAGTCGCCGCGGGCGCCGGAGGGCAGCGTCCAGTAGGGCCGGGCGATGGTGTCGTCGGTCTGCACGCGCGGTCGGCCGTGGAAGTCGGCGCGGGACATCCCGGCGGGGCGGAAGACGTGCCGGCGGACGTAGTCGAACACGGACTGCCCGGACACCCGTGCCACGATCGCACCGAGCACGAAGAACCCGTCGTTGCTGTAGGTGTGGCGGGTGCCGGGCGCGAACTGCCGCGGTGTGCGGCGGATGATCGCCATGGTTCCGTCCTGGACCTCGTCGAGGCTGGTCCACTCCAGACCCTGCGGTGGGCCGACGCCGAGAGCGGGCCTGCCGATGCCGGACGTGTGGGTCAGCAGGTGGTGCACGGTGACGGTGTCGGCGATCTCGGCGGGGAAGCCGTCGAGGTGGGCGCCGAGGGTGTCGTGGAACGTCATCCGGCCCTGCTGCACCAGTTGCGCGATGGCCACCGCGATGAAGGTCTTCGTGATCGACGCGAGGCAGAAGACGGTGTCGGGGCCGTTGGGCAGCCGCCGTTCCCGGTTGGCCAGGCCGTGCGAGCGCAGCAGCACGGGTCGGCCGCGGTGGGCGAGCAGCACCGTGCCGGAGAACTCGTCCCGCGCGGCCCGTTCTGCGACGAACCGGTCGAAGGCCCCGCCGGGGCGCAGGTCTTTCGGCGCGGCGGTGTCGGCCGAACCGGGTGTGGCGTCGGCCGATCGAGGTGCGGCCACGAGCGCGCCACCGGCCAGCGCGCCGAGCAGGACGGATCGTCGTGACGTCGGACGGGTCATCGCGGGCTCCTGGCGAACGTCTCGTACACGGCGGTGGCGATCTCGGCCATCGCCTCCTGCGCCTGGCCGGCGAGGCCGTGGCCGGTGCCCGAGGCCGTCTCCTGCGCCATGAACTGGGCGAAGGTGAGCCACCGGCCGTTCGGCAGCTCGATGTACCCGGCGAGGGCTTTGTGGACCGACGCGCCGCCGTTCGGCGCGCTCATGACACCGGTGCCGGTCTTGGCGTAGACGTGGCCCGCGGCCGGCGACGTCGGCTGGTTGCCGCCGATGGTGCCGTCCCGGCCCATGATGGGCAGCGCCCGGTGGTAGCGGTCGAAGTGCGGCCGTTCCTTCATGTGCGCCAGGAACTTGGTGAACGTGCGCGCGGTGTACTTGCCGTCCGCCGCGCCGACCGGGTCCGGGTCCAGGCCCGCGGCGCGGAACAGCTCGCGCCGGTACCGCTGGTACGTCGCCTTCGAGGTGACCGGGTCACGCCCCGCGATCGCGCCCACCAGGTACGGGAACGTGACGGTGTGCACGTTGGAGCTGGCCTTGAGCATCACCTTCACCTCCTCCGCCAACGGCACCGAGACGTGCTCGGCCAGCGGGGCGCCCCGCCACTCGGGCGCGGCCTCCGCCGACACACCGCCCCGCACGCGCACACCGTGCTCGCGCAGCGCTTCGGCGAACACCGTGGCGGCGAACAGCGACGGGCTCGGCACGAAGTACGCCACGTGCCGCGGCGGTCCGCCCAGCGCGACGTCGCCGGTGACCGTGGCGGTGTGGGTGCCGTCGGGGTGCGTGACGTCGTCGGTGACCTTGAGCGGGCGGACCGGTCCCGCCGCGGGCACCGTCGTGACCTGGCTCGTGAAGCGCACGTAGCCGGTGTCCGGCGCCGCCCGCACGACGGCCGGCGCACCGGCGGTGGCGCCGGGCGTCACGACGGCGTGCACGACGTGGTCGTTGACCATCATCGGCGACACCGTGATTTCGGCGCCGCCCAGCGCGATCCCTTCCCGCGCCTCGCGGAACAGCGAGGTGTCCACCACGACCCGGCCCTCGACGTGCCGGACGCCCGCCGCCACCTGCCGCGCCAGGTCGCGGATCTCCCGCAGCGGGTCCGGCAGCGCGGTGCCGCCCGGGTAGGTGGGGTCGGGTTCGGGCACGGCCGGCGTGCCGTCCGGTCGGGTGCGGCCGGACAGCAGCAGGTCGCCGCCCGCCACCAGCACCAGGTCGCCGCGGAGCACCCCGCGCACGACCGGGCCCGTCCGGTGCGCCCTGGTGCGGAACCGGTGGTCGGGGCCGAGCGCTTCGAACGCCGTGCCGGCGATGAAGACCTTGAACGCCGACGCCGCGACGAACAACTCGTCCGGGCTCATCGCGTAGAGGACTTCACCGGTGTCGGGCGCGTGGAAGGCCATGCCCCACCGGGATCGGGCGAACGCGGGACGGTGGACGATCGCCCGGATCCGCGCCTCCAGCGCGGGCGCCGAGGCGTGGGCCGTGCCGCCGAACACGCCGGTCGCGGCCAGCGGCACGGCGCCCAGCACGCCGAGCACAGTCCGCCTCGACGGTGTGGTCCCGGTCATCACGTCTCCCATCGACGAGCGGTGTGCGGTCGTGGTCAGTACTACCGGCCGACCCCGATGGGGAACCGATCACGCGGCCATACGTGTTCCATAGGTCCGGGCTGCGACACTGCGCCGGTGCGGGTGCTGCTGGTGGAGGACGAACAGCCGCTGGCCGGTTACATCGCCGCCGGGCTGCGCAAGCACGGCTGCGCGGTCGACGTCGCGCTGGACGGCCGCACGGCCCTGGAGAAGGTCGACCTGGCCCCGTACGACGTGGTGGTGCTGGACCGCGACCTGCCGGTGGTGCACGGGGACACCGTGTGCCGGCGGGTGGCCGAGCTCGGCACCTCGCGGATCCTGATGCTGACCGCGTCCGGCGCGGTGCAGGACCGGGTGGACGGGCTCGGCCTCGGCGCGGACGACTACCTGGGCAAGCCGTTCGCGTTCACCGAGCTGGTCGCCCGCGTGCGCGCCCTGGCCCGCCGCACCGGCCCCGCCCGGCCGGCGGTGCTGCGCGCGGCCGACGTCGTGCTCGACCCTGCCCGGCGCACCGTCGAGCGCGGTGGCCGGCTGCTGCACCTGACCCCGAAGGAGTTCGGTGTGCTGGAACAACTCCTGGCCGCCGGCGGCGCGGTGGTGAGCGCGGAGGCGTTGCTGGACAAGGTGTGGGACGAGCACGCCGACCCGTTCACCAATGCGGTGCGGATCACCGTGGGCACGTTGCGGCGCAAGCTCGGCGAGCCGCCGGTCGTCCACACCGTGACCGGCGCGGGTTACCGGATCGAGCCGTGAAGGTGCCGGTCTCCGCCCGAGGGCGGCTCGCGATCCTCTACACCGCACTGGTCTTCGCCGCCGGGGTGGTGCTCGCCGCGCTCACGTACGTCCTCGTGCGCCGCGGTCTGGAGGGCCGGCCGAAGCTGCTCATCACGTTCGGCGGCACCGGAGAGCGGCCCCCGGCCGAGGCGGCGGCGGCGTTCGAGACCATCGACCGGCTGCACGACGAGATCCTGGCGCAGCTGCTGACCCGGTCCGCGATCGCCCTCGCGGTCGTCACCCTGCTCGCCGCCGTGCTCGGTTGGCTGGTGGCGGGGCGGGTGCTGCGGCCGATCCGGGCCATCTCCGGCACCGCCCGGCGGCTGTCGGCGGAGAACCTGTCCGAACGGGTGCCGGTGACCACGCCCGCGGACGAGCTGGCCACGTTGGCGGACACGGTGAACGGCATGCTCGACCGCATCCAGTCGGGCATCGCCGACCGCGACCGGCTGCTGCACGGTCAACGCATGTTCGTCGCCAACGCCGCCCACGAGCTGCGCACACCGCTGACCACCATGCGCACCGCCATCGACGTGACGCTCGACGGCCGTCCCGGCGTCGACGAGCTGCTGGTCATGGCCGGTGACGTGCGCGACGCGATCGTGCACAGCCAACGCACGCTGGACGGCCTGCTCACCCTGGCCCGCTGCCACACCGGGCCGGCCAGGCAGCACGCGATCGACCTGGCGGACGTCGTGGCCGACCTCGTCGACCTCGCGCCCGGGGACGTCGAGCTGCGCACCGACCTGTGCCCGGCGCCGATCACCGGCGACCCCGTCCTGCTGGACCGCATGGTCGGCAACCTGGTCGACAACGCCGTGCGCTACAACGACAAGGGCGGCCACGTCACCGTGACCACCGGCACGACCGCCGGGCACGCCCGGCTGCGCATCGCCAACACCGGCCCGCACGTCGACCCGGACGCGGTGGACGAGCTGTTCGAACCATTCGTCCGCGGGACGGCGACGCACACCCGCGCCGACGGCCCGGGGCTGGGCCTCGGCCTGTCGATCGTGCGCGCCGTCGTGGAGGCGCACGGCGGCCGGCTGTTGAACACCGCGCGTCCGACCGGCGGCTTGGACATCACCGCGCTGTTCCCGACAGCTCACTCCTCCGGGAACACCGTGGTCTCGCGGCGGTAGGGCCGGCCGAGGAGGGCGAGGCGGTCGGGCGGCCAGAGGTCGTCGCGGTCGTTGAGCAGCAGCTCACCGCCGCGTCGCACCAGCCAGATCGTCTCGAAGTCGTGGTGCAGCACCGCGTCGCCCGGGACCCTAGCCAGCAGCCCGGCCGTCAGGCGGACGACTTCGCCCTGCTGGCGGCCGATGTCGGTCTTGGCCAAGCGGTAGGCGACGCGCGCGGTGGGCGTGGCGCCCAGGACGTCCAACACCGGGTTCCACGGCTTGGGCTTGTCCTCCACGACGCGCAACCACGTGCCGCCGGTCGTCACCGCGTCCTCGCCGAGCAAGCGGTGGCCGGTGACGACCGGGTCGAGCAGCCCGGCGGCGACGCCGACGTCGCGCAACGCGTCGGCGACCTGCCCGACCGGGTGCGGCGTGGCGAGCGCGAGACTGTACGAAATGGACACTGGGCAATCCTCTGTCGCGGGCTACGGGTACAAGTGAACCACGGCGCCGTTCTTGTCGATGACGATGACTTCCTTCAGGCCCTCGATCGGCCAGTCGTGCATCTGGCGGCGCAGCACGTCCACGTCGACCGGGCTGTCGGCGAGGTTGACCACGACCCGGTCGGTCTGGCCGTCCTCGACCTTCTCCGCGATCCGGCTGTGGATGTTGCGCGGACTGCTCGTGACCGGCGCGATGTTGTCGAAGATCCGGCCCTCGATCCGGTAGTCCGGGTTCTTGGCTCCCGGGACGTGCGGGTTCTGCTCGACGTCGTACCCGGCCCGGGCGAGGGTGGTCGCCGACTCGTTCTCCCGTTGCAGCGACCGCTTGGTGTCCGCGTCGTGCTTCGGGTCGATCTCGGTGCGCGTCCCGCCGGGCTCGGCGTCCGGGTCGGGGGAGCGGGACGGCCCGGTGGGTCCGTCGCCGCTCGGCGTCGGCTTCTTGCCGGGGCCCTCCGGCGGCTTCCCGCCGTTGCCGCCGCGCCGCAGGTCGTCCATCTTCTTGCGGATCTGCTTGAACAGCTCGCCCAGGCGGCGCAGCAGGGGCATCAGCTTCTGCATGGTGCGCACGAGCTGCTTGACGAGCTGCGCGATCCGCGCCGCCCACTTGGCGGCGGCGGCCGAGGCCTGGACCGCGGCGGCGGGCAGGCCGATGATGGTCAGCGCTTCCGCCGCCCACACCGCCAGGCGTCCCACCAGGTCGGCGATCAGGTCGCGCACCGTCTCGCGGACCACGCCGACGACCACGCCGGCCAGCTCCACCGCGCTGCCGAGACCGGAGGCGGCCTGGGCCGCCGCGCCGATCACCGCCACGGTGTCGGCGGCGCGGGCGCGGTAGGCGTCGGCCGCCTTGCCCGCCCACGCGGCGGTGTCCGCGGTGTGCTCGGCGCCGTACGCGGTGTGCACCTCGCCGACGGCGGTCGCGATGTTCTTCCACGTCCGGGAGTGCGCCGCCACGACGTCGGCGTTGCCCGCGAGCTTGTCCAGCGCCTCCCTCAGCGGACCCACGTGCTCGATGATGAACGAGACGAGGCTGGAGGCCACCGAGCCGAACGGGTCCATGACGACGCTCAGCGCTTCCAGGCCGGTGCCCGCCGCGCCCAGCCCGATGTCGACCCAGTTGCCGCTCTCGATGCCCTGCACCAGGTCGCTGACCGATTCGGCGATGCCGATGCCGGTGTAGGACCGGGTCGAGTCGCGCACCGGCGCGACCAACGGGTTGCCGGTCACCGCAGGCCGCCTTCGATGGCGGCGAAGCCGCGCACGGCCGCCGCGTCCTCGGCGTCGTAGTCGTCGGCCGTGTGGCGCAGGTTCTCGGCCACGGCCCCGAGGCCTTCGCGGGCGGCCTTGAGCGCCTCGTGCGCGAGGGCTTCCACGTCGTTGAACAACGGCGGCAGGAACTGGCAGATGACGCCGTAGGCGCCGTCGGGCATCACCTGTGCCGCGGCGTCCGCCGCGGTGCCCAGGCTCGCCGCGTGGGCGTCGACCTTGCCCGCGTGGGCGCGAAGGTCGCCGCCGATCACCTCGAAGCCGGCCATGATCCCCCTTCGGATCAGCTCTGGTCGAAGACGGAGTCCTCACCGAAGTCGTCGTGGTCGGTCGGCCTGCGCCGCGGCGGCTCGGTGGGCGGGTCGGGTTCGCCCGGCCCGGCGAACTTCTGCGCGTAGTAGCCCGCGATCCGCTCGGCGCCTTCGTCACCGAGGGTGTCGCCGGCGATCTCGCGGACGCGCGAGGTGATCTGGGCCTTCGCCCGGTCCAGCGCGATCAGCAGCTGGCGGCTCAGCTCGTCGGGCGTGCCGCGGGCGAACTGGTCGGTGAACCGGGCGTCGACGAGCGCGCCGTCGGCGTCCACGGTGACCGTGACGACGCCGTTCGGGCTGGTGGCGCTGATCCGCACGCCGTCGACCCGCTGCTGGAGCTCCTGGTACCGCTCGGCCTTGCGCTCGAACGTGGCGACCCACGCGTCCAAGCCGCGTTCGACCTCGGCTGGGTCGCCGCCGACTAAGTCACCCGGCACGGTCATGGGTCGACCATACCGACGGATCGCCCTCTGTGGGCCCGAAACGGTGTGCGGACAGCGCAGTGGGGGGGGGGGGGGGGGGGGGCGCGGGCCCCCCCCCCCCCGGGGGGAGGGGGGGGGTGTGTTTTGTGT
>NZ_JAJHUO010000038.1:29972-98966 GCF_020859565.1 Saccharothrix luteola
TGGGCCCGAAAGGGTGTGGGGACCGCGCCGGGGCGCGGCGGCTCCGGTGCCGCCGCGCCACCGGGTCCGGGTTCCTAGCTGACGGTGATGTTCGAGTTGCCGCTGCTCTGGTAACCCTCGGTCGCCATGATCATGTAGTAGCGGAAGCTGCCCAGCTGCATGCCGGCCCGGCTCCACGCGTCGAAGTGGTTGCCGGTGGTGATGGTGCCGCCGACCCGCCGCTGCTGGCGGACGCTCCAGAACTGCGCGAACGTCTTGGTGCCTTCGACGGACGGGGCGTTGTAGCGCATCGTGTGGTAGATGTCGTACGTGCCGCCGTCGCTGGTGACCGTGCCCCGGTGCGTGCCGGTGGGCCGGTAGTTGCCCCAGCTGTCCACGATGTAGTACTCGACGAGCGGGCCCGACGTCCAGCCGTAGAGGCACAGGTAACCGTTGCCCGAGGGGTTGAAGCTGCCCGAGTAGCGCACGGTCCGGCGGGACCCGGTGCTCCAACCCTTGCCGCACACGAAGTTTCCGGTGTTCCGCCACGAGGTGCTGTACTGCCCGCCCGACCCCATGGTCATGGAGACGGTGTTCTGGGCGTCGGTCCAGAACGAGTAGTAGTAGCCGTTGTGGGTGCCCGTCTGGTTCGTGGTGACGGTTTGGGCGTGGGCGGTGCCGGGCAGGATCAGCCCGGAGCCGAGCGCCAGGGCTCCGGCGCCGCCGATGAACGTCCTGCGGCTGATCGGGTGCGCAGGGGCGTTGTCTTCCATGGGTTTGCTTCCTCCTCGTTGAGGCCAGCGAAAGGTCACCCGTCGTGCAGCGGACCGGGCAGGCCTGCGGTGGCCGCAATGGCGGCCACGGCGCTCCCGGTGTCGTACACTGCGATCAGGCGTTCACCGCGTCGTCGCATTCGACGGTCGGTTGCCTCCAGTCGCGTGGGTGACCCGATCGACATCGGTCCAGGGTCTGTCGATGCAGACAGTGTTTGGCTGACTCCGGCGTGCTGTCAACAATTCTCGTAAGGTTGCGAAACCCTTATCGTAAATTTGCGCAAATTTGCCTGCCGCAGGCATGTCTTGAATTCATCGGCCCTGGTGTCGGCATTTCGCGGTCCGGCGGCGCCTCGGGGGCGGTGAAAAGTTTCGGAAGCCTATCGAACTCCGCAGGGGGTGCGGAGCGGTCGTCGGCGACCGCGCCGGCCGTCTCAAGATCACCCGATCGTGCGTGGCATTCGGGCGTGCGCATTGGGAAGAATGGTCCTGGGGATGTTGGTGCGCGGGGGGATGCGTCGATGGAGTCAGCGCGTGCGTTGCCTGCGGCTGTCGTGCGGGTGCGCGACGGTCGGGGTTCGGTGGTGGGCGCCGGCTTCCTGGTCGCGCCGGACCTGGTGTGCACGTGTGCGCACGTCGTGGGCGACGGCGCCGGGCCGCCGCCGGGGCCGGTGCGGGTGGACTTCCCGATGCTGCCGGGCGTGCCGGCCCGCACCGCGCGGGTGGAGGCGTGGCGGCCGGTGCTGGCGGACGGTCGCGGCGACATCGCGCTGCTGCGGTTGACCGAGCCGCCGCCGGAGGGCGCCGCTACGTTGGTCCTCGGCGCGGCGGAGAACCCGTGGGGCCGGCGGTTCCGCGTGCCCGGGTTCCCGGCGGGCCACGAGGACGGCGTCTGGGTCGGCGGCAGCCTGCGCGAGCGCCAGGGCACCGGGTGGGTGCAGATGCAGGCCGACGACGGGCCGCGCATCGCGCGCGGGTTCAGCGGCTCGCCGGTGTGGAGCGAGGAGCTGGCGGCGGTGATCGGCATGACGGTGGCCGCCGACCGCGGCTCGGGCACCGCCTACCTGATCCCGTCCGAGGCGCTGGTCGAGGTCTCGGGCGCGGTGGCGCCACCGTGCCCGTTCCGGGGCCTGCGGGCGTTCCGCGCCGAGGACGCGCGGTACTTCTTCGGGCGCGACGACGAGGTCGACCGGCTCGCCGAACGGGTGGCGCGGCAGCGGGTCGTGCTGGTGGTCGGGCCGTCGGGGTGCGGCAAGTCGTCGTTGGTGGACGCCGGGCTCCGGCCGCGGCTGGAAGCGGCGGGCAGGCCGGTGGCCCTGGTCCGGCCCGTGCCCGGCCAGACGGCGGACGACCTGCTGGCCGTGCTGCGCCCGGTCGCCGTGCCCGGCGCGGTGCTCGTGATCGACCAGTTCGAGGAGGTCGTCACGACCGACCCGGCCACCGCGCGGGAGGTGCTGCGGCTGCTGGACGAGCTGACCGCCGCGCCGGACGGACCGCGGGTCGTGCTGACGCTGCGCGCGGGTTCCCTGGACGGGCTGCTGGCGGCCGGCGGCGTGCCCGCGCTGGACGACGCGACGATGTTCCTCGCGCCCCTGAGCGGAGACCGGCTGCGACAGGCCGTGGAGCGGCCCGTGGCGCTCACCCCCGGCGTGGCCTACCAGGACGGCGTGGTCGACCGCGTGCTCGCCGACGCGCGGGACGGCACGGGCCTGCTGCCGCTGGTCGAGTTCACCCTCACCGAGCTGTGGAAGGCGCAGGAGGCCGGTCGGCTCACGTTGCGCGCCTACGACGAGCTCGGTGGTGTCGCGGGCGCGTTGGCCGGCCACGCCGAGCGGTTCTACCGCGACCTCGACCCGGCCGAGCGGGACCCGGTGCGGCGGTTGCTGGTGCGCCTGACCCGACCCACCGACGACGGCTTCGCGTTGCGCCCCACCAGGGTGGACGAGGTGCCCGAGGACCTGCGCCGGGTGGTGGACGTGCTGCTGGGCGCGCGGCTGCTGGTCGTCCGCGAGGACCCCGGCCAGCCGCGGGTGCTCGCCCCGGCGCACGAAGCCCTGCTGCGCAACTGGCGGACCCTGCGCGGGTGGCTGGAGGCCGACCGCGAGTTCCTGGCCTGGCACGCGCAGGTGCGTGAACGCGCCGACCAGTGGGAGCGCGAGGGCTGTGACCGGAGCCTGGTGCTGCGCGGCGGGCAGCTCGCCACCGCGTGGCAGTGGCTCGACCAGCGCCCGGCCGACGTGGACCGGCGCGAGCACGACTACGTGGCCGCCGGTCAGGCCGTGCGGCGCCGGTCGACCAGGACGCGGCGCGCGGCCGTGGCGGTCATGGCGGCGCTGCTGCTGGTGTCGGGGCTGCTCACCGCCCGCACGGTCTCGGCGAACCAGGAGCTGGACACCACCGTGCGGCGGCAGGGCGCGCAGCTGCTGTACGACCTCGCCGAGCGCGAGGCCGGGATCTCCGCGATGAGCGCGTTGCAGTTCGCGCTGGCGTCCTGGCGGCACGACCCGGCGGTCGGCTACGGCGCGCTGGTGCGGCAGCAGGCCGTGTTCCACGACGTGGCCGAGGTGGACGTGGACCGGTTCGCCGTGCCGATGGAGGTAATCGCCACGACCCCGAGCGGCGACGTCGCCGTGTCCGCGACCGCGTCCGGGGCGTTGACCGCGTGGCGTGGCCCGCGGGGCGACGCGCCGGAGTCGTGGCCGCTCGGCACGGTCGACGGCGTGGAGGGCATCCGGGTCAGCGACGACGGCACGCGGGTCGCGGTGGCCGACGCGGCGGCGGCGATCCGGGTGTGGGACCTGCGCGAGCGCGGCGAACCGGTCCTGGTGCGCCCCGCCTCCGCGGAGCCGGACCCGCTGGACGACGCCGGCCTGGAGATCTCACCGTCGGGCGGGCACGTCGTCCTGGTCAACAAGTCGTTGGTGGAGGTGTGGGACGTGGCGCGGCGGTCCCGCGTGGAGGGGTTCGCGCCGCCGCCGGCCGAGGTGCTCGGCGTCGCCGCGGTGGACGACGAGCTCGGCGTGGTGGCGTTGCTCGAAGCGCGGGCCGACGGCACGGTGTTCGCCGTGCGGTCGCTCGAGACCGGGGCGGAGGTGCGTGCGACGCCGGGGCTGTCCACCACGGCCCGCCAGGGGCGCATGGTGCTGTCGTGCGCGCACGACGTGCTCGCCGGGCGGGACGTGTTCAGCGGTGCGGAGGTGTTCCGCCGGGCCGCGCCGGACTGCGGCGACGTGGCCACCGACCTCACCGGCGAGTACCTGGCGTTCGACCCGGGCGTCGAGTCGGGCAGCTTCGGCCTGGTGACGTACCTCGACCCGCGTGACGGCCGGGCCTACCAGTCCTCGACACCGAGTTCGGACCTGACCGCGGACCAGGAGGTCGGCGGCGGCACGGTCGTGCTGCGGTCACCGGACGGCACGCCCGACATCCGGCACGTGCGCGGCCGGGCGGTGGTGCGGATGAGACCACCGCGCCCGATCGAGGAGGTCGGTTCCCAGCAGTCGGCGTACGCGGGCACGAACGACCTGGTCAACCCGGCGTACAGCGCGGACGGCTCGCTGATGGCGGTGGTGGAGGGCGCGAGCGACCAGGTGCCCGGCCTGTCGCTGGTCGACACCCGCACCCGGCGGCGGCTGGCGCGCGTGCCGGACCTGTTGCCTCCGGGCCGGTTGTTCCTGCAGTTCACCCCGGACAACGCCCGGCTGCTCCTGTTCGACGGTCCGGAGCTGCTCGTGCTGGACACCCGCGACCTGGCGGAGTTGCGCCGGGTCCGGCTGCCCCGGCCCGCGGAGCTCGGTGACCAGGGCGACCGGCTCTGGCGGCGTTCGGTGGCCGCCGTGGACGACCGCACCGCCGTGACCTTGTACGCGGGGCTGCTCACCCGGTGGAACCTCGACAGCGGCTCGCCGATCGGGGAGCCGCTGCCGGTCGGCGACACCGCGCGCGAGCTGCTGGAGGCGGCGGAACGCGGCGTCGTCCTGCGCACACCCGATCCCGACCGCGTCCTCGTCAACACGCCGCACGGCCAGCGGTGGTGGGACCTGGCGAGCCGGGCCAAGGGCGCCGACATCGCACCCGAACCGGACTCGACCATGGTCGCCGCGGCGCTGCACCGGCCACGCATCGCGATCCAGTACTCGTCGGGCCGCGCCTACGTGCACGACACGGACTCCGGCACCACCTCGGCGGCGATCCCGCTCACCGCGCACGTGGCGCCCCTCGGGTTCACCCCGGACGGGAAGCTGCTCGCCTCCGGCGAGGACGAGCTGATCCAGGTGTGGGACCCGGGAACGGCACGCCTGCTCGGCGAGTTCCGGCTGCCCGACGACACGGTCAGACCTGTGGTGGCGGGCTCCCGGCTGATCGCCGCGAACAAGCAGGGCTTCGTCTCGCTGGACCTCGAACCGTCCCGCTGGTTCCCGGCGTTGTGCGCCGCCGCCGGTCGCGACTACACACCGTCCGAAGTGGACCGACTGCCGCCGGGGGTCGACCGGGGCAATCCCTGCGGGTGACGGCTCAGCTCGGGTCGCCCGGCGCGGGGTCGGTGGGGCGGTCCCACGACTCGGTGGTGAGCTGGGCCAGGGTGGAGCTGGTCAGCTCGGTGACGAGCAGGCTGCGGGACAGGGGGAGCAGGCGGTGCGCCTTGCAGTGCTGGGTGGGCAGCACGGTGACCTCCTCGCCGACGACCTCGGTGTAGTCCGGGTCGAACGTGACTCGCACGACCACGTCGAGCACGTCGTCGGAGACGATCGACGACCCGAGCAGCCACGCGCTCGGCCCGCCGGCGGGGTCGAACGCGATGTGCAGCAGTCCCGCGTCGGTGACCTCCGAGGACCGCAACCGGAACCACGTGGTGGAGCCGTCGGCGTCGATGCGGCCGAACGTGCCGATGCCGTGATCGCTGGTGCCCAGCAGCGCGACCCACAGGCCGACCGGACCGGCCACCAGCCCCACCGGCCGGTCGGGGACGTCCAGTTGGGCGGTGTCGCGGGTCCGGGGGTTGATGCGCAGGACCTGGCTCGCGTCGTCCTGGCTGGCGTAGAACTCGCCGGATTCGGGGTGCCGGGCGACGAAGATCGGGTTCGGGCGGGCCTCGTAGAGCCGGAACCGGGACGGGTCGGCGTGGTCGATCGACAGCACGTGGTTGCTGGTCTTGAGGCTCACCCACAGCTGGTCGCCGTACTCGCCGACGTAGTGCGGCCCCTGCCCGCCGCCGGGGACGTCGATCGTGCGCAGCACGCGGGGTGGCGCGTCGACGTCCGGGCCGTTGGGGTCCACCAGCAGGAGCCGGTTGTCGCCCTCGTGGGTGGCCCACACCAGGCCGGGGTGGCGCTGCGACACCGCCAGGCCGTGCAGCATGGAGTGCGCTTCACCCAACGGGTGCGCCCGCACCGCCTGGACCTGCTCGCCCGCCGGGTCGAGCCGGACCTTGACCAGGTGGCTGTTGGACATCTGCGACACGAGCACCAGCGGCAGCCCGGGAACCCGCACCAGTTCGTGCGTCTGCTCGGCGTGCGGCAACCCGTACTCGACCACCGAGCGGCGCGGCACGCCCCGTGCCGGTCGGGCGTGGGCCGGACCGGCGGTCACCAGCGGCGTGGAGATCGCCGTGAGCAGCACGGATCGGTGGAACGCGCGCCGGTCCATCGGGCCTCCTCGGACGGGATCCGGATCGGCCCAACCGTAGGCACGGCCGCGCCCCGCCACTGCCCGATGCCCCGGACGAGCCCGCGTCGGGTGAACGGATTGCCCCGTCACGGGGACGCAGGCCCACCACGACCTGCCACCGGGGGGTGGCCGCCGACGCCCTGTCACGTGGCGAGTCGCCGGTACAACTCGCTGTCGCTCAGCAGTTGCGCCGGCGTTCCCCGTGCGGCCACGCGACCGCCGTCGAGCAGCACCACGCAATCCGCGCTGCGCAGCGTCGACGGCCGGTGCGCGATGACGAGCAGGGCGCACTCGGCGGCGACGCGGGCGACGGTCTCGGCCAGGACGGCTTCGGTCATGGCGTCCAGTTGCGAAGTGGGTTCGTCCAGCAGCAGCAACGAGGGCTTGGTGAGCAGCGCGCGGGCCAGCGCGACTCGTTGGCGTTCCCCACCGGACAGCGTGCAACCGCGGTCGCCGACCTCCGTGTCCAGTCCGGCGGGCAGGCGGGCGACGAGGTCACCGAGGTCGGCCAGGCGCACCACGCGGTCGATCTCGGCCACGTCGGCGTCGGGGTCCGCGTAGGTGATGTTGTCCCGCAGCGTGCCGTGCAACACCGGGGTGTTCTGCTCCACGAAAGCAAGTCGTGCCCGGCACTGCGCCCGGCTCAGCTCGCGCACGTCGCGGCCTTCGAGCAGGATCGACCCGCCTTGGGGGTCGTAGAAGCGCTCGACCAGGGCGAGGACCGTGGACTTGCCCTCTCCCGACCTGCCCGCGAGCGCGACCAGGGAGCGGGGCGGCACCTCGAACGACACGCCGTGCAGCACCGGGCGGTCGGGGTAGTGGAACCGCACGTCCCGGAACTCCAGCACCGCGGTCGTCCGAGCGGGCTCCGCGGCGACGGGGGAACTCGCCCGGTTCTCCTCGACGGGCAGGGCCAGGACCTCCCACACGCGCTGCAACGCGCCCATGCCGCGCTGGATGGTGGTCACGGCGTGGAACGTCGACGCCAGCGGAACGGCGAGGTAGCTCGCGTACAACAGGAACGCCACCAGGTCACCCAGTGAGGCGGCGTCACGCGCGACGCGGACGCCACCCACGAGCAGCACCAGCAGGAGCGTGCCGTTGGCCGCCAGTTCGACGGCGGGATCGGCGACGCAGGCCAGCCTCGCGGTGCGCACGCCGGAGCGGTAGGCGGAGTCGGCCTGCCGCCCGATGCGCTCGGTCTCCCGCTGCTCCGCACGGCTGGCCCGCACGGTCCGGATGGCGCCGAGCGCGCGGTCGAGGTCGGCCGCCATCGCGCCGACGCTGGCCTGGGTCCGCTCACTGGCCGCGCGCATGCCCCGCACGGCGCCGACCACGAGCAGCGCACCGGCCGCGACGGTCACGAACACCAGGACGAACAGCGTGACGTCGAGCCACACCATCAGGGCCACGATCCCGGCCGTGGTGATGACACCGGTGACCAGGTCGACGAACGACTGGGCGACCACGTCGCGCAGCACGGTCGTGTCGGCGCCGGTCCGGGACACCAGGTCGCCGATCCGGCGTTCGTCGTAGACCGGTATGGGCAGCTTCAGCAGGTGCCCGATCAGCGACCGGCGCAGTCCCAGCACGATGCCCTCGCCCGTGCGTTCCAGCAGGAACCGGCCGAAGGCGCCGAGGAGCGCCTGGGCGACGAACAGGGCGGCGAGGACGGCGACGAGTCCCCACGCCGCCCGGCCCGTGCCCGCTTGGGTGATGGCCTCCCGCGCGAGCAGCGGTTGCGCCAGACCCAGGACCGCGCCCACCAGGGTGAGCAGCACGGCGACCAGCACGGCCTTCCGGTGGCCGCGCACGAGCCCGAGCAGATCCCTGACCCGCGCGCCCGGCGCGTCGGGCCCGCGGCTCATCCTCCGGACCTCCGCGAGGGCGCCGGTGGCACCACGATGAGGCGGATGAAGTAGTCGGCGGGCACCTGCTCGTCCACCAGCCGACCGTCCACCTCGACCCAGGCGTGCGCGCCGAACGGCGGCCTCTTCCGCGCGCCGGCGCACCACGTCGGCCACGTGCCCGTCATGCGGCACAGCAGCGCCGTCGCCAGCGAACGGGGCAGGCACCCTTGCGGCCCGGCGCACGTGAGGCTGATCGCGAGCACCGCGTCGCGCGCCCGTTTCGCCTCGGCGTGGGTGGCGGGTCGGGCTCCGCGCCGGAGCACGGTGAGCACTGCCCGGATGCGCGCCGGCGACCACCGCGCGATCGGGCGGACCGCGGCGACCGCCAGCCGCGCGGCCACCCGTCGTGGCAGGGCGATGTCCCGGCGGGGAGGCCGGGTGATGGCGCCGGGGCTCGTCACGACGTGACCAGGTCGGCCGAGCGCAGGCTGTCGAGCAACGTCTCGACGTCGTTCCTCGCTTGGGGTTCGTCCACGTCGAACTGCTCGGTGAGCGCCTGCACCGCCTCGGCGGGCGTGCGGCCGGCCATGAGCAGGCGCACCACCTCCGCGCCGGTCGGGTTGAGCTGCCAGTACTCGCCGGTGCGCTCGTCGAGCAGCACGGTGCCGTACTCGGTGTCCGCCGTGGACACACCGTCGCGGATCCGGAGGGGCATGCCGATCTCCCTTCAGGCGGGGGTGGTGGAGCGCGCCAGCGCGCGCAGCCAGACCTCGCAGCCGATGGTCGTGTAGAGGGTGGCCCTGCTCAGGTCCGGTGTGGACGGTCGGACGGCGAGCGCCCGGAGCTGTCGCGCGTCGACCAGTCCGAGGTCGGCCAACCGGGAGTCCTCCCACAACGCCAACAGGTCGCCGCGGTGCTCGCGCAGGCCCTCGGCGTCGTCGAGGGCGGATTGGGCTTTGGTGGTGCGCTCCAGGCACTCATCGGCGACGACGCCGCGCATCGCCTCCTTCAGGACGGGCTTGTAGGACCACGGGGTGACGCGGTCCTCGGGCCGCACGGACAGGAAGGCCTCGATCACGCGGTCGTCCATGAACGGGGACGTGATCGGCAGCCCGGCGCTCGCGGTGATCTGCTCCCAGTGCCGGATGATGCGGTTGCTGCTGCGGATCTGCTCCAGGTCGGCGTGCAGCCCTCTCGTCGGCGCCAGCGGTCGCGCGTCCGGCGCGGCGGCCAGCAGGGCTCCCCGTGCCAGGTCCACGGCCTCGTCCGTCACCCACGGGAAGAGCCGGGGCGGCATGCCCCACCCGAGACCGGTGGTGGCGACGTCGGCCATGGGCGACCGCAGGTCGTCGGCGGCGTCGGCCAGCCAGGCGTGATAGGGCCGGTTGTCGGCCAACGCGCGGATCATCGGCATCCACGGCGAGTGCCACAACGAGCGATAACCGCGCAGTCGTCCGAGCGCGAACAGCGGTCGGCGGCGCAACAGCGTGTGGTGGTAGGCGTCCGAGCACCAGGCGACGTGGTCGCCGCCGATGCCGGTGAGGTGCAGGCGCGCCCCCTTGGCCGCGAGCCGGGGCAGGTGGGCCGACAACCGCGCTTGGTCCATCACGCCGATGGTGGGCTCGTCCACGGCGTCGTCGATGTCCCGCAATCCGGCGTACACCAAGGGGGACCGTTCGGCGGGCAGGCTGTCGTGGACCACGCCGGGTAGGTGCGCGGCTGCGCGGCGGGCCCATGCGAAGTCGTCGTCCGCGTCGTCCAGGCCGGGCCAGGTGAAGGCGATGACCTCGGCGTTCCCCCGGGCGGCGAGGAAGCACACGGACGTCGAGTCCAGGCCGCCCGACAGGTCGCAGCTCACCACGCCGCCTGGCCGGGTGCGCGCGTCGACCGCTTCCGCGAGCGCCTGGCCCGCCCGCACGGCGCCGTCCGCGATCGACCGGGACGGCTCGGGCGGGTGCCACCAGCGGGACTGGCGGGTGCGGACGCCGTCCGGCTCGACCACCAGGTAGTCCTCGGGCGCGACCGAACGCACTCCTCGCCACATCGGGGTGTCCGCCAAGGGGTGCGGCACGGGAAACAGCAGCCGCACCGCGACCTGCTGCTCGTCGAGTTCCGCCCCGGCGAGCCCGGCGAGGAGATCGGCCCGATCGGCGACGACGGTGACACCCGCGACGACGGCGTGGAACACCAACCGCATCCCGGAGGCACTGCCCTGGGCACGCAGCCGCCCGTCCACCGAGGCCACGAGGTGGAAGCTGCCGGGCAGTCGGCGCGCCAACCGGTCGACGTCGGCCACGTCGCGCAACCGCTCGGCCTCGAGGGTGAGTTCCGCCGCCGTCACCGGGCAGCACCCGATGACCGCCAGCCTGGTCGGCCCCGCCTCGGCCGCGGTGATCTCGCCGCCGGGGCGCCGGGCCACGAGCCAGGGCCGTCCCGAGGCGTGCGTGACGATCAGGTCGGCCGCGCCCCGGAAAGGGGCCACGGCGAGCGCGCCCTCGCAGTCCGGCAGGACCGCGAAGCCGACCTCGCCGTGGCCCGGCGTGCGATTCGGCGCCGACATCAACGCGTCGGCGGCGTCAGTTCTTGCTGAAGATGAGGCGGTCCCGGCCGTTGCGCTGCAGCAGGCCGGTCACCCTCGAGAAGGCACCTGAGCGGATCAGGACCGGTGCCTCGTACACGCGCTTGGTCATCGTGCGTCCCTTCTCGTGAGGATTCTTCGAGTGGCGCCGCCCGGTGCTTTCGCGGGCCGATGGACGACTGCGCGCGCGGCGGCCACGCCTCATCATGTAACTCTCGGCGGCCACCGCACGCCGATCCTCGACAGGACCACTCGGACGAGGCAGGTGCCGCCCGTGACCACCGTGGGGGCGCTCGAACGCGTGTGCGCTCGACAATTCAGGAGAAGGCCTCGGCTCGGCCGATCTTGTCGGTGCGGCGTCCGGTGGGAGGACCGCGCGCGATGCCGACCGTCCCGGTCGGGCAGACCCGATCGGGCGACTCAGTCCCGGCGGACGCCCCGGGTCGACGCCACCGACGCCAGCGCGTCGTCGACCGAGTCGAACACCGTCAGCAGCGGTCCGAGGAAGGTCAGCTGGATCGGCCTCAGCACGGCGCGCCCGGTCGCGACGACCGCGAGGGTGTCGACGCGACTGCGGACCTCCAGCAGCAGCGACAAGCCGGCGGAGCTGAAGAAGCTCACCTCGGACAGGTCGAGGACCAGCGCGGACGGGTGCTCGACGAGGCCCGACGCGATGGTGGCGCGGACCTCGGGGATGGTGTCGATGTCCAGCTCACCCGCCACGCCGACGACGAGGACGTCGCCCGCTCGGGTGACACGGATGTCGAGGATCGGTGAGGGGTGCCCCATCGGCTCGGCCACGACGTCTCCCGGGTGTGATGCGGTGTCGCCCACAGTTGTACCAGGTCGACGCTACGTGCCGGGTAGCGGAGACGCACCCCTGCGACCGTCGCGCCCCTGCCGTCCCAACCGGCGGACGGCCGCCACGATGTCGCTGTTCGACACGCCTTTGACCAGGTGCTCACCGACACCGACCGACGTGAACTCGCGGAACGTCTCGCGATCGGCGAAGGCCGTCAGCGCCAGGACCCCGGTGTTCGGCGACCGGAGCCTGATCTCCCGCGCGGCCCGGCCACCGCCACCGCCGGGCATGCGGACGTCGAGCACGACGACGGCCGGGCAGTGGCGCTCGACCAGCTCGATCGCCTCGTCCGCGTCGCGTGCCACCGCGACGACCTCGAAGTCCGGCTCGGCGTCGAGCACCTCGCGCAACGCGTCGCGGATCATCGGGTCGTCGTCCGAGATCACCACGCTGAGCTTGGGTCCTGTCACGGCTCACCGCCGGGTGAGTCCGGGATCCAGAACCGCACCGCCGTGCCGCCGTCGGGGCCACGTCCCACCGACCACCAGCCGCCCGCGGTCTCCGCGCGCTCACGCATCTCGATCATGCCGAAGTGGTCGGTCGCCGGTCGGTCGGCGGGCACGCCCGCGTCGGTGTCGACGTGCGCACCGACACCGATGCCGTTGTCCGCGACCTCCACCAGCGTGCCGCCGTCGACCGAGGTCAACGACACCTCGACCGCGGACGCCCGCGCGTGCTTGCGGACGTTGACGAGCGCTTCCTGGCAGATGCGGAAGATCGTGATCGCGGACTCGACGGGCGGCTCCTGGTCCAGCGCGTGCCGCAGCCGGTAGGTCATGCCCCGCGGTCCGGCGAGGTCGGTGAGGTAGTGGTCGAGGGCCTGCGCCAGGCTGTGCCGGTCGAGTTCCGGTGGGCGCAGCCGGAACACCAGGTTGCGCAGCCGTCCGATGGACGCCCGCACCGCTTCGTCCAACTGCCGCACGACGGCGGCGTCCTGCTCGGGCAGTCGGTTGGCCAGCAGTTGCAGCCGCATGCCGACGGCGACCATGGACTGGATCGAATCGTCGTGCACGTCCCAGGCGATGCGGCGCCGTTCCAGCTCCTGCGCCTCCACGAGGTGGCCGACGAGCCTGCGCTGCTCGGTCAACGTCCGCTCGACCCGTCGGTGTTCGGTCATGTCGCGGGTGACCTTGGCGAACCCGCGCAGGCGGCCCGCCGCGTCGGTCAGGGCGGTGATGATGACGTTGGCCCAGAAGCGGCTGCCGTCCTTGCGCAGGCGCCAGCCCTCGTCCTCGAACCGGCCGACCTCGGCGGCCACTTCGAGCTCGCGCCACGGCTTGCGCGCCACCAGGTCCTCGGGCGGGTAGAAGGTCGAGAAGTGCTCGCCGACGATCTCCTCGGCCGAGTAGCCCTTGATCCGCTCCGCGCCCGCGTTCCAGCTGATCACCCGGCCGGTCGGGTCGAGCATGAAGATGGCGTAGTCGATCACGCCCTGCACGAGCAGACGGAACCGCTCCTCGCTCGCCCGCAGCGCCTCCTCGGCCCGCATCCGCTCGGTCATGTCGCGGGTGACCTTGGCGAACCCGCGCAGGCGGCCGGACTTCTCGAACAGGGCGGTGATGATGACGTTGGCCCAGAAGCGGCTGCCGTCCTTGCGCAGGCGCCAGCCCTCGTCCTCGAACCGGCCGACCTCGGCGGCGACCTCCAGCTCGTACCACGGCTTGCGCGCGTCGAGGTCCTCGGGCGGGTAGAAGGTCGAGAAGTGCTTGCCGATGATGTCCTCGGCCGAGTAGCCCTTGATCCGCTCCGCGCCCGCGTTCCAGCTGATCACGCGGCCCGTGGGGTCGAGCATGAAGATCGCGTAGTCGATCACGCTGTCCACGAGCAGGCGGTACGCGTCCTCGGCCGGTGGTTCGAGCGCGGGCTGGGCGGGGTGATCAGCGGCGGCCATGGCGTCACTGTGCACGATGCTCTGCGGCGGTGCCACGGGCCGGCGCTCCGACGTCAGGACGCCACGTCGGCGGTCATCTCGCACCACACGACCTTGCCGCCGCGTTCGGCGTGCGCGCCCCAGGCCGTGGTCAGCTGCTGGACGAGCTGCAGGCCCCACCCGCCGACGGTGGCGGACAGCCGTGGGCGCGGCAGGACCGGGCTGCCGTCCTCGACCTCGACCCGGAGCCGGCGCGCGTCGCCCGCCAGCCGGACGACGGGGATGGTGGCCGTGTGCCGCAGGGCGTTGGAGACCAGTTCGGAGGCGACGAGCACGACGTCGCCGTGGTCGCCGAGGTAGCCGAGGTCGCTGAGGGTCTTGCGGACGAAATCGCGGGCCAGGCCCGCCGCTCCCCGGTCGATCGGCGCGCTGAACTCAGCGACCGGGCCAGACACCGAGAGTTCCACGTCCGTACTCTGGGGTATCGAGCGGCCGGTGCCCAGACGCACCGTCACCGTCGGCACTAGTGCAGCTGCACTAGTCGAGCAGGCCGTCGCGGCGGGCGATCGCCACCGCCTCAAGCTTCGACCTGGCACCGAGCTTCTCCAGCACCCGCTGCACGTGGTTGCGCACGGTGTTGCGGGCGACGCCCATGCGTTCGCCGATCTCGTCCGTGGTCGCGCCCTCGGCCATGAGCAGCAGCGCCTGCCGTTCACGGACCGTGAGCGGCACCCCGTTGCCCTTGGCGCGCCCGGTGAGCTTGTCCAGCACGCCCGCGAGCAGCCCGCCGTCGAACACGACCTCACCGGCCGCCACCCGCAGCACGGCGTCGGTCAGCTCCTCCAGGCGGGCGGACTTGAGCACGAGGCCCGCGGCGCCTGCCTCGGCGGCGCGGGCGGCGACGGACACGGTCGCCTCGCCGGTCAGCACCAGCACCCGCGCGCCCCACTCCTCGAAGCCGGCGATCGCGTCCAGGCCGTCACCGTCGGGCAGCCTGCGGTCCAGCAGCACCACGGCGGGCCGGTGCGTGCGGACCTCGGCCATCGCGGCGGCCACCGAGCCGACCGTGGCCACGACCTCGACCTCGCCCGAGTCCGCCCAGGCCAGCCGGATCGCCTCGGCCACCATGTGGTGGTCCTCCACCAGGACCGCGCGGACGGGTCGGGACGGGTGGGATGGGTGCGCCATGCTGTGGAGATCCTCGTCGCTGGTCCGGCCACCCACCCTAGCCCTTCCGGGCCAACCCGGTCCGACCACCACACTCGAAGATCGGCACGGCGGGCGCGCTCGGTCCACACCGATCAGGATCGCAGGGCCGCGTTCTCGGACGACGCGGGTCAGCTCGACCCGATGTGCTCCTCCGCCGGCGCCGGGCGCGGCGCGAGGACGCCCGCGAAACCCACCGCCAGCAGGCACAACGCCACCGGCACGAGGAACGCCACGTTCAGCGGGATCCAGTGGGCCAGACCGCCGATCAGCGCCGGACCCGCGAGCAGACCCACGTAGCCGAGACCGACGACCCGGGCCATCAACGCGCCCGACGACCGCTTGTCCAGGTTGCCGGCGGCCGAGAACAGCTGCGGCACGCTGCCCGACAGCCCCAGGCCGAACAACGCCCAGCCCGCGAACGCCAACCACACCCACGGCGAGAACACCACGAGCACGAGCCCGAACGCGGCCAGCGCCGCCCCGTACCGCACGATCGCGACCGGCCCGACGAGCGCGGCGACCCGGTCGGTGGCGAACCGGCCCACGGTCATCGCCACCGCGAACGACCCGTAGGCGAACGCCGCCGTGCTGGTGGACGTGCCGAGGACGTCCTCGGCGTGCAGCGCGGCCCAGTCGTTGGCGACGCCCTCGGCGAGCATCATGGCGAACGCGATGGCGCCCAGCAGCCACACCAGCTTGGTCGACGGCTTGGCCGCCGGCGCCTCCGCCGAGGCCGCTTCCGGCTCGGGGCGGCCGTCCATCAGGAACCGGCCGGTCAGCAGCGACACCACGATGGTGAACACGCCGCAGGCGCTCAACGTCACCGTCGTGGGCACGTCGGCGTTCAACGTCACCGCGCCGACGACCGCCGCGATCGCGCCGCCGATCGACCACATCGCGTGGAACGACGCCATGATCGGCCGCGGGTAGGCCCGTTCGACGACCACGGCGTGCGAGTTCATCGCCACGTCGATCGTGCCGTTGCCGAAGCCGAAGCACGCCAGGGCCAGGCCCAACGTCCACCACGACGTGGCCAGGCCCGGGAAGAACAGGGCGATGCCGAGGAGCACCCCGGCCGCCGGCAGGAGCTTGCGCTGGCCGAGCCGGTCGGCGAGCGGACCGGCGACCTGCATGCCGACGAACGCCGCCGCGCCGAGCACGAGCAGCAGCCCGCCGAGGGTGCTGTGCGAGATGCCGGTCGCGCGTTCCACGTTCGGGATGTGCACCACCCACAGGCCGACGGCGAACCCGTTGAGGGTGAAGTAGATCCACGTCGCGACGCGTGCGGCGCGCGGCAGGGCGGTCGTCACAGGTTCTCCAGTCGTTCGGCTACGTCCACGAGCACCCCGCGTGCGGCCAGCTCGCGGCGCACGTCGGCGGGGGAGTCGGAATCGGTGACCAGCACGTCCGGGCGGTCGGCGGGGCAGACGTGGGCGAGCGCCGTGCGGTCGAACTTCGTGGCGTCGGCGAGCACGATCGTGCGGCCGGACACGGCCATGGCCTGCTGCTTGACCTCGGCGTCGGCCAGGTTGTGCGCGGTGAGCCCGGCGTCCAGGTCGAACGCGCACGGGCTGAGCACGGCGACGTCGAACCGCAGGGCGCGCAGCGACGCCAGCGCCAGCGGGCCGACCATCGCCAGCTCACCGGGCCTCGGCTCACCGCCGGGCAGCAGGAGCCGCACCTCGGGCGCGTCGAGCAGCTCGCGCACCGCGTGCAGGGACAGCGGCATGACGGTGACCGGGCGACCACGCAGCAGCTTGGCCACCTCGACCGCCGTCGTGCCGCTGTCCAGCACGATCGTCTCGCCGTCGCGGATCAGCTCGACGGCCGCCGCGGCGATGGCGCGTTTCGCGTCGTTCGCGGTCGCCGTGCGCGCCGTGAACGGCGGCTCGACGCCCGCCGGGCTCAGCGGCACCGCACCGCCGTGCACCCGGCGGAGCACACCGCCCGCCGCGAGCAGGTCCAGGTCACGGCGGATGGTCATCTCCGACGCGCCGGTGGCCGCCGCCAGCTCCGCCACGGCGACCTGCGCGCCGGAGCGGAGCCGTTCGATGATCACCCGGTGGCGGTCGGCGCTCTTCACGTGAGCAACCGTCGCAAATCGTGTGCGTTCGAACAAGCGATTTGTGCTTACGATCGCATTCGGTCAGGTGGAGTAGACCTCCAGCTCGTTGACCCGCACGTAGCCGGGCTGGTGGGCGGGGCCCTGCGAGGCGCTGATCCGGACCAGCCGCGAGGTCCGGGCGGGGAAGGTGAGGGAGACGCTCAAGGACGTGTTGTCGGTGACGCCCGCGACGGTCACGAACGCCGTGCCGTCCCACACCTGCACCTGGAACGCCCGGATCGGGTAGCCCTCGCTGGTGTGGACGACGACCCGGCGAACGGTCTTGGCGCTGCCGAAGTCGACCTGCACCCACTCCGGACTGGTCGGCGGCCACGTGCCGGGCGCGTTGGCCCAGCTGTGCGGGCCGCCCAGCAGGGTGTCGCGGACGCAGTCGTTCACGCGCTCGGGGGAGTAGCCGACGTGCGTGCTGGACGCCGACGCGGTGCTCGCGCACGCGAGGTTGCCCGTCGTGCCGTCGCCGCCCTGGCTGCACGTCGTGAACCGGACCTGACCTGTGTCGTACTCGCGGTGCGTGGAGTCGGCGAACCGCACCACGGCGTGGCCCGCGTTGTCGTCACGCCGGCCCCAGGTGACGTTCGCGTTGATCGTGCCGCCTGGGGTCGGGATGGACAGGGGCACGTCGACCCGCGGACCGCCGTCCTCCTCGTACCACTGGTAGGCGAGCACGTCGCCGAGCGCCGAGCGGTCCCACGTGGTGACGAAGGCCCCTGACGACTGCCACGAGCCGATGTCCCCCTGGCCCACGCCGGGCAGCACGATCCGGCGCAGGACGGTTCCCGTGGTCGTGACGACCAGCACCCGCATCTCCCGCTCGCCCTCGAACCAGCTGCCGAACGCGGCGCGGTCCGGCACGCGCCACTGGTGCAGGTGCTCCAGACCGTTGTCGCGGCGCAACCCGGTCGGGTCGCACACCGCCTGTCCGCGCACCTCCTCGGCCTGAAGGGCCGGCAGGGCGGAGGTCGGTTCGTGGACCGACAGCACCCACACCTCCTTGGTGGCGGCATAGCCCTCGTCGATCGCGTACGGCAGTTGTCGGACGCCGCCGGTGGGCGAGAGGACGTAGCCGGGAGCGCTGGTGGCCCGTTCGTCGGCGGGCGCCACGGTCAGCACGACGTTGTCACCGGTGGTGACGCCCTCGTCGGCACGGGGGATGTGGATCTGCGGTTCGTAGGAGAAGCCGTTGACGCTCCGCAAGCTCGCGACGGCCGTCTTCAGCTCGACCCACCACGGCTCGTACGGGTTGACGACGTAGGAGTCCTCGGCGGCTTCGACGACCTCCCGCAACAGCGCGTCGGTGTCGCCGTGGGATCGGCTGCCGGCGAGGTAGCGCACGAGCGCGCGGAGTTGGCTGTTGGCCGAGGCGGTCAGCACCGGCTGGACCAGGGCTTGCAGCTTCTGGTTGATCACGGTGTCGTCGGTGGGCGCGGCGGTGGCGGGCAGTGGTGCGACCGCTGCGAGCGCGGTGCCGACGAGCAGGGCGGTGAGCGTGGCGGCGATGGATCTTGTGCGTCTCATGGACGAGAACCTCCCCAGGTTTGTAACCGCAACGCTCCCGTTCACGGCGCACGGCCACCATCCGCCGACCCGGTCATCCGCACACGCCCCCACCGCTGGGGGTGGTCACCGGACGACCTCCAGCACGCCCATCATGCCCAGGTCTTCGTGGGAGGCGATGTGGCAGTGGTAGACCGTGCGGCCCGGTTCGCCGCGGAACGGGACGGCGATCGTGACCGTGCCGCCCGGTGGGACGTTGACGGTGTCGCGCCAGGCTCGCCGGGGTTCGGGAGCGCCGTCGCGGGACAGGACCTGGAACGAGTAGCTGTGCAGGTGGAACGGGTGGTCGGTGGTGTGGTCGTTGACGACGTCCCAGACCTCCAGCGTGTCCAGGCGGGCCTCCAGGTCCACGCGGTGGTGGTCGAAGGTCTTGCCGTCCAGCGTGAAGTGGTCGGTTCCGGTGCCGCCGAACACGATCCGGCGGCGGCGCGCGGCTTTCGCCTCGTCCAGCGCCTCCACGTCGCGCAGCCGTGCGGGCAGGGCGACGGGAGGCAGGCCCGCTGGCACGTGCAGCGCGGCCAGGCGGAACGCGGTGCTCGCGGCGCCGCCCTCGCCGTAGACCGAGTACGGCAGCGCGGTGAGCTCCAGGCGACCGGCGACGGTGGTGTCCACCAGCACCTCGGCGCGTTCGCCGGGCGCCAGCAGGACTTCGGTCAGCTCGACCGGCTCGGCGACGAAACCGCCGTCGGTCGCGACCAGGTGCACCGGGGTGCGGTCGCCTGATCGCAGCACGCCGACCAGCAGGTGATCGCCGGCGGTGGCGTTGAGCAGGCGTAGTCGGGTCCGGCCGCTGGTGGGTACGAACACGGGCCGCACGGTGCCGTTGACGCTGATGTCCCGGCCGGTGCGGGTGAACATGAGCAGCCGGTCGTCGCACGCCTTCAGCAGTTCGTCGGTCGCGCCCGTGACGACGATCGGTCCGGCCAGGCCCGCGAGCAGCTGCCGTTCGACGTCGCCGTGGGCGTGCGGGTGGTACCAGTAGGTGCCGGCCACGCCTTCGGGCACGGCGAACTCCTGCGTGCTCGTCGCGCCGGGGGACAGGTGGGTCAGCGGTGCGTCCACCGCCGGTGCGAGCGGCAGGCCGTGCAGGTGGAGGCTGCTGTCGGCGTCGAGGTCGTTGCGGAACCCGAGCCGGACCCGGTCGCCTTCGCGGAGCTTGACCAGCGGGCCGGGCGCGGAACCGTTGTAGCGCACGGAGTTCCCGGACGCGGTGGCGACCAGTTCGCCGCGCAGCACGCCGTCCTCGCCCGCGTGCAACGGCAGGGTGGGGTGCCGGGGCAGCGCCGGGCCGTCGGCGGGCGCGGCGAGGGTGGCGCGCAGGAGCGGCACACCGCCCGCGACGAGCGCTCCGGCGGTCAGGCCGCCCGCGATCAGCGCGGTCCGACGGGAGACCTTCCGCTCAGCCATGGTGGTGCGCCCCGGAGGACGTCTCGGGCGCGGCGGTGGACGTCAGCGCGTCCTCGGTGACGGTCAACCGGCCGACCATGCCCTTCTCCTGGTGGTCGCCGGCCGCGCAGTGCACCGCGTACTGGCCCGGTCGGGCGTCCACGACGGCGATCCGGGTCCGGCCACTGGGCACCTCGATGTCGACGCCCAGCTCGGTGATCGTGAACGTGTGGTTGTCGTCGGTGTCGTTGGTGAACTTGAACGCCACCGGCTGACCTCGACCGACGCGCAGCTGGGCGGGGGAGAACTTGAAGTTCGTCATGTCCACGGTCGGCAGCGCGGCGAGCTGCTCGTCGGTGAGCGAGCCGGTGTCGTCGGACTGCGGCCACACCACCAGCAAGGTCGCCGCCAACGCCACCCCGACGGCCGTGCCACCGCCAAGGCCGACGAGCCGCTCACCGGTGCCGGTGCTCGGTCGCAACACCAGGACCAGCGACGAGACGATCGCCACCCCGGCAGCCGTGACGAGGACCGCCGCGACCGCGAACGGCAGCACGTCACCGGGGCGGACCAGGTCGAACGCCAGGTCGACCGGCCGGATGAACACGACCAGGGCCGCCACGGCGATCGTCACGACCGGCGCGACCTGGACCCGTCGCCACAGCAGTGCGGCGGCCGCCAGGGGGAGGACCGAGAGAGCCGCCATGCCCGGGTTGGGCCGGCCGGCGAGGACCAGGAAGGTGATCGCGTTCGCCACCGCCAGCACCGCGGAGGCGGTCAGGGCTGTGGCCGGGGAGGACGTTCGGCGTTCGAGGGCAGGGGCGCTCATGACGGCTCCAGGTAGGTGATTGGTTAGTCACTCACTACGCTCACAGCTCATCGTGCAGAAGGGCTTTCTGTCAAGGGATGCTGAGAGCGTGGGGTGTTTGGACTGGTGAGTGTTCAGTTACTCTTGCTCGGCGGTAACGGTGGTCAGAGCCGCGCCGATGACATGCGTACACGTCCGTCCGGTGTTAGGGGGTGCCTCATGGAGGACCCTGCAGCAGGCCTGGTCATGCTGAAGGCCGAGGTGCCGGTCGTGGTCACCGGCGAGCAGGACCACCAGGAGTGGCTGGCGAGGTACCCCGTCGCGCCGGGCGGGACGTGGCGCGTGGTGGTCGAACTGGCGTGGTGCACGATCGACTCGGGCAAGTACCAGGGTCAGTACGCCATCGAAGTCAGGTTGGACGGCCGGCGGGTCGGCGAGCTGACGTACCTGATGTCACGGCGTTACGCGGACCTCATGGGCCAGGTGATCGACGCTGGTGGGAAACCGGGCTGCGAGGCGGTGATCCGCGTTGGCGAGCACGGTCACGAGGTCGTGGTCCACCTGCCGCGCGACCCGTCGGCCGTCGAGCCGCCGGCGACCTCCGCCCCTCCGTCGAAGCGGAAGTCCCGCCGTCCGATGTGGATCGCCGCCGGGGCGGTGGTGTTCCTGATCGTCGTCATCGGGACCTTCGCCGAGGAGCAACCATCCACAACGGACTCTGCTGCCACGCTGAGCACGACCACGCCCAGCACAACAACCACCGTGCCGCCGACAACCACCGTGCCGCCCACGACTACGACCACCACCACGACAACAACAACCACCACAACGACGACCGCCGAACCGGCACCGCAGCCCAACCCGGAGCCGCAGCCCAACCCGGAGCCGCAGGCGCCACCGCCACCGCCACCGCCACCGAACCAGGGCTGCCACCCCAGTTACACGCCATGCGTGCCGATCGCCGAAGACGTCGACTGCGAGGGCGGATCCGGCAATGGGCCCGAGTACGTGAGCGGACCGGTCACGGTCGTTGGTCCGGATGTGTACCGGCTGGACGGGAACGACAAGGACGGCATCGGCTGCGAGTAGGGCGTCACCGAGGAAGGGTTGGGTGTCATGGCAAGGAAGTCGGGCATGTTATTGGCGTTGGTGCTCATGGTGGCCGGGAGCGTGGTCGCCACGACCGGCGCGGCCAACGCGGTGGCCGTGGAGCAGGTTTGCGTCGGAACGTGGGCGGTCACCTACGACCCGCCCATCACGAACACGCCGCAGGTCGTGCGCGGCAACCTCACCGGGGTCTTCCCCACCTGCACGAACCTGCTCGCACCGAGCGGGTCCTACGGCCAGGTGTTCACCGACACCGTGTCGTGCGCGACGCTGCTCACCGCCGGCGCGGCGTCGCGCACGTACACGTGGAGCAACCCGCTGGCCGCGCCGACGACGTTCGCCTACAACTGGACGGTCAGCGACGTCGCCGGCCAGGCCGTGATCACCAACACGGGCCTGATCACCGGCGGCACGTTCGCGGGCGCGAGCGCGGAACAGGTGGCCGTGCTGGTGACACCGGACGTCCTGCAGTGCGCGGGCACCGGGATCGCCAGCCTCACCGGCCCGACCACGCTGACCGTCTTCCGCCCCTGACCGCGCCGGTCACCAGTCGAGCGGGAGGGTGGTGATGTAGTCGGCGAGCAGGGTGCTGATGAGCCGGTGGTCGTTGAGCGAGAAGTGCCAGTCGCAGCCGAGCCGGTCCAGGCGCGGGTCGTCGTAGTTCCAGAAGCGGACCAGGTCGTCGCCGCCCGCGTTGCGCGTGGTGACGACCTGCCGCGCGGTGTCGGCGAACAGGTTCGTGGCGCTGACCACGATGACGGTGTCGGGGCCGTACTGGGTGCGGAGCTTGTCGAGGAAGCCCAGGTACGCGGTCCGGTAGGCGGCGGTCAGGCTCTCCTGGGTCCACGGCTCGCCGGGGTTGATCGCGGTGGAGAAGTCGTTGGTGCCCAGGCCGACGACGACGAGCTGGGGCCGCCACGTGTCGGGGTTGCGCCACACGTCGCCGGGCACGTTCTGCAGGCCGCGGTCGTAGTAGGTGCGGAAGGTGGTGTCCGGGTCGCCGCCGTTGTAGTTGCGGACCATGCCGCGGCCGGAGTGGGCGTTGACCTGGTAGTCGGCGCCGAGGGCGCGGGCGGCGAGGGGGCCGAACGCGAGGTCGGTGTTCGTGTTGCGGTCGACGCCGCCATTGGCCGAGCAGTCACGCGTGGTGGAGGTGTTGCCGTAGCCGGCGGTCAGCGAGTCGCCGATGAACTCGACCTGGCGGGTGCGCGCGGCGGGCTTGGCGAGGATCTCGCCACCGGCGGCGGGCAGGAACCCGCCGAACTCGCCGCTTGCCCAGGCGCTCTCGGTGCGCTTGACGAGCCGGACGGTGTGCTCGGCGTCGGTCAGCCCGTTGATCCACCGGGTGACCCGGCCGGGCGTGACCAGCGAGGCGACGGTCCGCCCGTCGACCTGTACGTCGTAGTCGTTGGCGGCGTCGTTGAGCACGATGCCGACACCGGTGCCGCGGAAGCGGCTCTCGAAGTAGATGCCGGGCCACGTGTACCGCGCGGTGTCCGCGGTGGCGCGGACGCGGCCGACGGTGTGCGTCCGGCCGAGGATGTCGGACACCGGCGGCGTGGTGGTGGTCGTTGTTGTTGTGGTCGTTGTGGTGGTGGTCGACGTGACGGTGGTCCCGGTGCACGGGGTGCCGTTGAGCGCGAAGTCGGTGGGCGCCGGGTTCGAGCCGGTCCACGAGCCGTTGAAGCCGAACCCGGCGCTCGCGCCCGTGCCGAGGCGGCTGTTCCAGCTCAGGCTGTCGACCTGGACCCGCGCGCCGGATTGGCTCGCCGTGCCGTTCCAGAGCTGGGTGACCTTCTGACCGGCGGCGAACGACCACGTCAACCGCCAGCTCGGGACCGGGTCGCCGAGGTTGGTGACGCTCACGTTCGCGCCGAAACCACCCGACCACTGGTTGGTCACCTGGTAGGCGACCCGGCAGCCGGCGGCCGCTTGGGCGGGCGCGGTGAGGGCGGCGGCGGTCAGGGCCGCGGTGACGCCGACGACGGCCACGCCGGCGATCGCCGACCGATAGCGGGTGGTGTGCACCTGGGTTCCTCCACGATCCGGTCCGACGCTGGCCTGGGAACGCTCCCGGGCGACCGTAGCGAAGATGTTGCGCAACGAGAAGGTGTGGCGGGGAGCGTATCGATTGGTGTCAGGCCCGATCGGCGCGGATCAGTGCGACCACGGGGATCGTGCGGGTCACGCCGGCCTGGTAGCCCGCGTAGAACGGGTACCGACCCGCCACCGTGTCGAACGCCTGATCACGCTCCGCGCCATCGAGGACGACCGCGTGGGCGGCGAATTGCTCGCCTGCCACCTCGACGGTGACCTCGGGGGTGGACACCAGGTTGTGGTACCAGTCCGGGTGGCGCGGCTTGCCGAAGTTGCTGGCCACCACCAGGTAGCGGTCGCCGTCGCCGTAGTAGAGCGTGAGGATGCTCCTCGGCTTGCCCGACCGCGCGCCGGTCGTGGTCAGCAGCAGCAGGTCCATGCCGGCCATCGCACCGCCGACCCGGCCGCCGTTCGCCCGGTACTCCTCCAGCACGGCCGCGTTCCACGCGAAGACCTCCTCGCGGGACGCGTCAGGGGCCGGAACCTTCTCGCTGGCCTTGGTGCTCACCCGTGCTCCTCCTCGCTCCGGTGCATGTTCCGCGGGACCTGATCGTGCGCGAGCTGTCGGCACCGCCGGACCGCTTCCCATCAGACCGCACACACCCGTTCCAGCCCGCCCCGGGGGTGGATCTCGGGCCGTCCGTCACCCGATCGTTCGGTTCCCGCGCTCACGCCCGGCCCAGGAACGCTCCCGGTGCCAGGATCCCCGGCGAGAACCCGGTCCTCGAACGAGGTAGGAGCGCGCATGCAGGTCCCGTGGCGGTTTCTGGTCGTCCTCGCCGTCGGCGCCGTCACGGTGTCGAGCACGGCCGCCGCGCCCGCCGACGTGGTGACCCGGCAGCACGCGCCCGCGCTGGAGCTGGACGGCGACTCGTTGACCTGGTCGCAGTTGGTGGAGGTGCTCGAGGCCGACCGCGTCACCGTCCGCCTCGGCCTGAAGGCCCGGCAGGAGATGGTCAAGACCCGACAGGGCGCCGAGGCGGCGCTCGCGGCCGGGCAGCGCGTGTACGGGTGGAACCAGGCGTTGGGCCCGTTGAAGGACCAGCCGCTGCCCGAGGCCGACCGGGTGGAGTTCCAGCGCCGGGTGCTGCGCTCGCACGCCGCCGGTGTCGGCCCCGCGCTGGACGACCGGGTGGCGCGGTTGGCGCTGGTGCTGAGGGCCAACACGATGGCCCGCGGCGCGATGGGCGTGCGGCCGGAGTTCGTCGACCGGATCCTGGAGCTGGTCAACGCCGGCGTCACGCCGCGGATGCCGGAGATCGGGTCGTTGGGCACCGGCGACCTCCAGCCGATGGCCGCGGCGGGTCTGGTGCTGACCGGCGAACCCGCGCCCGCCCGCTTCAAGGGCCGGGAAGCGCCCGCGCCGGAGATCCTCGCCGCGGCGGGCGTCGCGCCGACGTTCCAGCTGGCGCAGGGCGAGGCGTTGCCGCTGATCAGCGGGAGCAGCGTGGTCACCGCCCGGTACGTCGACGCCGTGGTGCGCGCCGAACGGCTGGTCGACACCTACGACGGCGCGTTCGCGTTGTTCCTGGAGGCGACCAGGGCCGAACAGGGCGCGTTCGACGCCCGGACCCACGACGAGCGGCGCATCCCCGCCGAGGTCGAGGCCGCCCGCGTCACCAGGGCGTTGATCTGCGGCACGGGGTGGATGACCGAGGAGGGGCGCAAGGCGATCAGCGACGACGGCCCGCGCATCCAGGACGCCGTGTCGGTGCGCGCCACCCCGCACATCGTCGGGGCGCTGCGGCAGCGGCTGACCGACGCCCGCGGCCACATCGAGCGCGAGGCCAACGCCTCCACGTCCAACCCGCTGGTGTTCGCCAAGCCGGGCGGCGGTTACGAGTTCGTCATGGGCGGCAACTGGGACGCCGCGCTGCTCGGCCACGAGGTCGACTCGCTCAACGCCCAGATCGCCGACCTCGGTGTGCTGTCGCAGGAGCTGTCCGCGCGGCTGCTGTCCGACAAGTGGAGCTACCACCTGCCGGCCAACCTCGCCGGGGGAGAGATCGGTCTGAACTCGGGCATGGTGCAGGTGCAGACCGTCGCGGTGGCGCTGGTGCCGGAGATGCAGCAGCTGGCCACGCCCGCCGGCACGCTGTCCCGTCCGGCGAAGTTCGGGCAGGAGGACCACAACACGATGGCGATGGCCTCGGTCCGCGCCCTGCACGCCAACCTCGACCGCCTGGAGACGGTGCTGGCGGTGCACGTGGTGATGGCGGCCCAGGGCATCGACCTGATCAAGGACAAGATGGCCGCGTTCCCGTTGGGCAAGGGCACGGACCGGCTGCACCAGGCCGTCCGCCGGCACATCGCGCCCTTGGCCGACGACCGCTACCTGACCCCGGACCTGGAGAAGGCGACCGAGCTCGTGCGGAGCGGCGAACTGAGCCGCGAGGTGCGTGCTGCCCTTTCCCCGGGCCAGGAGAAGTGCGCGGCCTAGTGCTGTGACCGGCGTGATCCCGTGCGCGCTCAGCTCACCGCGGACTGTCGCGCGACTGCGGCATGATCGGTCGGCGTCTCCCGCGTGAGGTACTGCGGGACGGGCCCGCCGTCGTCACCGGTGTCGCGCACGAGCCCGTAGCGGACCCAGCCCTTGGCGACCGGGTCGGCCGGCGGGTGGTGATGTCCGCGGTGACCTCGCCCGCGGTCCGGTCGGAACGGGCTTCGGGGTCCGCGTCGGCGTCGTGGTGGTCGGCGAGGTCGATCAGGCGTGCTGGTGGTCCTCGATGGTCCGGACCTTTGTGGGGGATTGAGTGGTCAGGTCGTGGGAGCGCTCCCAAATGCGGGCTTTCTTGTTGTCTTCTGCGGGGGTTTGTGGATAGATGAACGACGTTGTGATGGGCCTCATAGTCGAGCCCTGAGGAGAGTTCCATGCCCCCTGCCGCCAGACGGCTGTCCGCCCTGCTCTTGGCACTCCTGCTCATCCCCGTCGTCACCGGAACCGCGACCGCCGCCGCGCCCCCTGCGCACGGCCTCAAGGGCGAGTACTTCCGGATGTCCGCACCCGGCGCCCGCGACTTCGCCGAGTCCGGCGGGGCCACCCTCGACCCGAACGTCGACTTCGCCGACCTGACCGGCACGTTCCAGCAGCTCACCGGCCGCACCGAGCACACCACGGCCCGCTGGACCGGCAGCCTCACCGCGCCCGCCACCGGCGACTACACCTTCCACGCCGTCGGCGACAACGGCTTCCGCCTGTTCCTCGACGGCGCGCCGGTCATCGACCACTGGGTCGGCGACTGGGACGTCGAGCAGCACAGCGCGCCGGTCCACCTCGTCGCGGGCGAGCGGCACGACTTCAGGATGGAGCTGTTCCAGGACGTCGGCGGCGCGAACCTGCGGCTGCGCTGGTCGACGCCGACGCTGGCCAAGCAGCCGGTGCCGGAGACGGCGTTCCTCCCGCCGGTAGACTTCCCGGTCTACCCGGTCGGCCTCACCGTGTCGCCGGACGGCCGGAGGCTGGAGGCCGCGTTCGACGAGCAGGTGCACCACCTCGGCGACCTGGAGTCGCACCTCAAGGTCGAGGTCGACACCGTGCCGTTCCCGATCGAGTCCGCCGCCGTCGACCGCCGCGACCGCACCAAGGTCGTCGTGCGGCTCGGCGCGACCGTCCAGAAGCCGCAACGCGTCCGGGTCACCTACGACGGCGAGGGCGGCCTGGTCGTCGGCGCGGACACGGTGCCCCGGATCATCCGCAGCGCGACCAACACCTCCACCCGGCGCCTCCGGACCGAGTGGGGCGAGCGGGTCGACAAGGACAACCCGCTGCCCGAGTACCCGCGTCCCCAGCAGGAGCGGGACAAGTGGCTCAACCTCAACGGCCAGTGGGAGTTCTCCGCCGCCGCGGCGGGGCAGCAGCCCGCGTTCGGTCGCGGGCTGCCCGAGCGGATCACCGTGCCGTTCCCGGTGGAGTCCCAGCTCTCCGGGCTGGAACGGCACGAGGACCACATGTTCTACCGCCGCCAGTTCGAGGTGCCGCGCGACTGGCGGGTCGGCCGGGGGCAGCGGCTCAAGCTCAACTTCGGCGCGGTCGACCACCACGCCAGGGTGTGGGTGGACGGCACGCTCGTCGCCGAGCACACCGGCGGCTACACCGCGTTCACCGCCGACATCACCGACGCCCTGCGCGGCGGCGGCAGGCACGAGCTGATCGTCGCGGTCACCGACACCACCGGCGACAACCAGCCGATTGGCAAGCAGTCCCGCAACCCGGGCGGCATCGTCTACACGGCGTCCTCGGGGATCTGGCAGACCGTGTGGCTGGAGCCCGTGCCGGACAAGGCGATCGACGACGTGAAGACCACGCCGGACATCGCCAAGGGCACGCTCACCGTCCGCGTGTCGTCCTCGACGGCCTCGGCGAACGCCAAGGTCACCGCCACCGCCCGCGACCAGCGGGGCACGAAGGTCGGCACGGTCACCGGCGCGCCGAACACCGACCTGACCCTGCCGGTGCCGAACGCGCGCCTGTGGAGCCCCGACGACCCGTACCTGTACGACCTGGACGTGACCCTGGAGGACGGTCGCAGCAGGGACGAGGTCGGGAGCTACTTCGGCATGCGTTCCATCGGTGTGCGCGACGTCGCCGGCTTCCCGAAGCTCGTCCTCAACGGCGAGCCGGTGTTCTCGCTGGCCATGCTGGACCAGGGCTTCTGGCCCGACGGCCTCAACACCGCGCCCAGCGACGAGGCGTTGGCGTGGGACATCAAGGCCCAGAAGGACCTCGGGTTCAACGCGCTGCGCAAGCACATCAAGGTCGAGCCCGCCCGCTGGTACTACCACGCCGACAAGCTCGGCCTGCTGGTGTGGCAGGACTTCGTGAACGTCAACGTCACCGACGTGACCGGGCAGCAGGCGTTCCTCACCGAGGGCAGGCGCGCCATGGAGCAGCTGCACGACTCGCCCGCCGTCATCGGCTGGGTCGTGTTCAACGAGGGTTGGGGCGAGTGGGACCGGGAGGAGACCGGCCGCATCACCGAGTCGGTCAAGACCGCGGACCCGTCCCGGGTCGTCAACGCGCACAGCGGCGTCAACTGCTGCGCGTCGAAGGGTGACTCGGGCAAGGGTGACGTGATCGACCACCACGACTACAACAACACCGACCCGGCCTGGCCGGACGCCACCCGCGTCGCGATGGACGGCGAGCACGGCGGGTTCACCCTCCGCACCCCCGGCCACCAGTGGCCCGGCGCGCCGGCCGTGATCTACAGCGGCGTGCCCGACAAGGCCGCGCTGACCGCCAAGTACGTGTCGAACACCGAGGCGTTCTACCTCGACGCGGCCGGCGCGGAGCTGTCCGGGTCGGTCTACACGCAGATCACCGACGTGGAGACCGAGCTGAACGGCCTGTGGACCTACGACCGGCGTGAGATCAAGGTCGACCCGGGTCCGGTGCGCGAGATCAACAAGCGGGTCATCGCCGCCGGCGCCGCGGCGGCCGAGCGCACGTACGACGGCAAGGGCTCCTGGTCGTTGGACGGCAACGGCGACGACACGAGCGGCGCGCCGAACCCGTTGTCCCTCACCGGGGACGCGGCGTGGACGACCGGCGTGCGGGGGCAGGCGCTGACGTTCGACGGGAACGGCGACTACGCCCAGACCGTCGGACCGGTGCTCGACACCACCGGCTCGTACTCGGTGTCGGCGTGGGTGCGGATGGACTCGCTGCCCGACAACTACGCCACCGCCGTCAGCCAGGACGGCCGGCGCGTGGAGAACCCGTTCTACCTCCAGTACGGGCAGGGCCGGTGGGCGTTCAGCGTCCCCGGCGGCCGGCGTGCCACGCTGGCCGCCACGCCGGAGCTCGGCCGCTGGTACCACCTGGTCGGCGTGCGCGACGAGGCGGCGGGCGAGACGCGCCTGTACGTCGACGGAGCGCGTGCGGCGGCGATCCCGATCGGGCCGGACGAGGTGAGCACCGGGCCGTTGGCCATCGGCCGAGCCAAGTACGCCGGCGTGCGTGGCGACTTCTGGCACGGCTCGGTCGACGAGGTCCACGCCGTGGACCGCGCCCTGACCGACGCGGAGGTGGCGGACCAGCACGCCGCCCGCTGACCGGGTACGGGAGGCGAAGGGCTGCGGGGCGACGTCCCCGCAGCCCTTCGTCCTGCCTGTGGGGTCTGGCAGGTTCAGGTCACGGGTCCTGCCGCCGGTCCGTCGTTGCCTATGGTGAGGGAATGCTCTTCCCCTCGAAGCCATGCTGAGCGGACGCGACACCCGGCGACTGCTGCGGGAACGCGTGGTCCTGCTGACCTCCGAGGTCGACGACGCGCAAGCCGACCGGATCGTCGCCCAACTCCTGCTCATGGAGCAGGCCGATCCGACCGCGGACATCCACTTCTCCATCGACTCGCCGGGTGGCCTGGTCACCGCCGGCATGGCGATCTTCGACACGATGCGGCTCATCCGCCCCGACGTGGTCACCTGGGCCGCCGGCTTGGCCGTCGGCATCGCCCAGGTCCTGCTGTCGGACGGCGCGCCGGGCAAGAGGTACGCGCTACCCCACGCCAAGATCATGATGCGGGCGCCGGCCGGCCCACCCCACCCGACCCCGGTGCGGCTCGACCTGCTCGACCGGGTGACGGAGGAGATGACGGCCATCGTCGCGGCGCAGACCGGTCGGTCCGTCGAGCAGGTCGCCGCGGATGCCGCCCGGGGCAGGTGGTTCACCGCGGAGGAAGCCCTCGCCTACGGTTTGGTCGACGGGATTCGCGACCGGCCCTCGATGCGACCCTCACCGTCCGGAGTGGAACGGCGTGGGCGGTGGTGGGCTCGGCGTGGGGACGCTTCGTGACACCGGGGCCCGGCGAAATCCGGGTGCGGGCACGGGGAAGGGCGGGTGTACTCCCCTCATGGTCGAATACCACCAGCGTCACTCCGACGAGTGGGTCGCGTACTTCACCCGTCGGGGCCACCGCGCGCCGCGCCCCCTGGCCGCCGGGGTCGAGGGTGCCGTCTACCGGCTCGACGAGGGACTGGTCGCCAAGGTGTGGAGCGGCCGGCCACCGGCGGACCTCGACCTCTTGCGCCGGGTCTACGTGGACATCGCCCGCCACCGGTTGCCCTTCGCCACGCCGGAGATCCTCGACAGCGAGGTCCACGAAGGGGTTCTCGTCACCTACGAGCGCGAGCTGACCGGTACCCCCTTCCGCTCCGAGCCCGTCACGGCCTCCGCCGAACGCGACCTGCCCGCCACCGAGACCGCCGCGCTGCTGACGGTCCTGCGCGGCCTCGCCACCGTCCCGGGCACCGACGCCATGCGAGAGCTCACCGTCCAGGGCGACGACCGGCCGCTCTGGCAGGGGCACACGCGCTTCCCCGACGCGCTCGCCGCCCTCGTCCGCCGTGCCACCCGGCGCCACGGCGACCTGCTCGCCGCCCACGTCCCGGGCCTGCCCGCCACGGTGGAGCAGGTCGTCGCCGCCCTCACCGCCCTGCCCGACCCACCCGTCACCGCCGTCCACGGCGACCTGGTCCCGCCCAACATCCACGTCGACCACACCGGCCGCCCCACCGCCGTCCTCGACTTCGGCTTCTTCACCACCGCCGGCGATCCCGCGTTCGAGGCCGCTGTCACCGCCGCTGTCTGGGACATGTACGGACCACACGCCCACCACCACACCGCCACCCTCACCCGACTGTTCGCCGACGAGCTCGGCCACCCCGTCGAGACCCTCGAGCTCTACCAGGCCGTGTACGCCCTCACCACGTACGACCTGTTCTCCTCCGACGGCGGCGACGGCCACTTCCAGTGGTGCGCCGCCCTGCTCAGGAGGACGGCGACCGGGAATGGCAGGGTGTCGGTATGAGCACCTTCGTGTTGATCCACGGCGGGGGCGGCAGCGGTCGGGACTTCGAGCGCCTCGAACCCGAGCTGCGCCGGCGCGGGCACGACGTCGTGGCCCCCGACCTGCCCATCGACGACCCCGCGGCGGGGTTCGCCGAGTTCTCCGACACCGTCGTGGCCGCCGTCGGAGACCGCCGGGACCTCGTCGTCGTGGGGCACTCCTACGGGGGCTTCACAGCGTCGCTGGTGTGCGCCCGGCTGCCCGTGCGGCTCCTGGTGTTCCTCGCCGGGATGGTGCCCGCGCCGGGGGAGGTACCGGGTGACTGGTGGGGCAACACCGGGTTCGAGCACCCCGAGGGCCTCGACGACACCGAGGTGTTCTTCAACGGCGTACCGGCCGACGTCGTGGCGCGGGCCCAGTCGCACGGCCGCTCGCAAGTCAGCGCCGAGGCCACCCAGCCCTGGCCACTGGACGCGCTGCCGGACGTGCCCACCCGCGTGCTGCTGTGCCGGGACGACCGGTTCTTCCCGCCGGAGTTCCAGCGGCGGGTCGCGCGCGAGCGGCTCGGCCTGGAACCGGACGAGATCGACGGGCCGCACTGCGTCCCCGTCAGCCACCCGGCGGAGCTGGCCGAGCGGCTCGTCTCCTACCTCTAGTGCGCTGACCACTTAAGTTTGCCGGGTTGGTCAGGCTGCGTGTGGTCGGCCCCAGCGTTGGTGGCGTTCGCTGCGGATGCGGGCTCGTTCGCGGCGTTGGGCGTCGAGGACGTCGGGGTGGCGGGCGTTGGCGTTGCGCCAGCGGAGGTGTCGTTGCAGCTCACTGGCCAACACCGTGTGGTTGGGATGAACGGAGTTGGCGATGACGAAGGTGCGTAGCGGCCCGAACTGCGGCTCGATCGGGTTGGCCCAGGAGGCGTAGGTCGGGGTCAGGCAGATCTCGACGTTGTTGTCGGCCGCCCAGCCGAGGATTCTCGGGGTCTTGTTGGCCGACAGGTTGTCCATGATCACGTGGATCGGTGCGCCGTCCGGTCTGGCCGCCCGGATCGATTTCAGGGCGGCCAGGCTGTGGTCGCCGCCCTTGCGGCGGCGGGTGACGCCCCAGAGTTTGTCGTCGCCGATGGAGTAGCAGCCGTGGAAGTAGCGGATGCCGTGGGTGCGCCGGTAGGTCGCCGGCAGTCGGTCGGGGTGCTTGCGTGGTGCCCAGCCGGAGCCGTGGTGCGGCCGGATCGAGAGTGGTCCGAACTGGTCGAAGGCGAAGCAGCGCTGCGGGAACCTGGTGAGGACCTCGTCGATGCGGTCGAGTTTGGCGTCGAAAGCGGGGTCGTTGGAGGTCTTCCAGGTCCGGGTCCGTTGGAAGCTGATCCCGTGCTCGCGCAGGACCTGCCGCAGCCGTTCCCGACCGATACGGACCCGCCGGTGCGGGTTGCGGTGCAGGTGGGCGGCGAGTTTGCGCAGACTCCACCGGGTGAAGGGCAGGCCCGCCCTCGCGGGGCGGGCCTTGGCCGTCGCCACGACGAACGCGATGTCGTCGGGGCCGATCAGGCGGGGACGGCCTCCCGCCCAGCTAGGGTCCAGCGCCGCCAGGCCGCGGGTGTTGAAGTCGTGGATCACGTCCCGGACGGTGTCCGGGTCGGCGGCGACCAGCCGCGCGATCGACGGCGCCGGCGTCCCGGACGACGACGCCAGGATGATCATCGCCCGGCGCATCCGGATCGTGCCCTGCTTGCCGCGCCGCACGTAGTTCAGCAGACGGCGGCCCTCGTCCTCGGTTAATCGACGTGCTCTGACCGGCTCGGCCATCGACCCGTCCTCATGCTCGGCGGCGACTACGTCACCACCGAGCATGAGATCACCACGAACCGCCGTCGGGGATCTTGTCCGGCGTGTCCCCAACCCGGCGAACGTATGTGGTCAACGCACTAGCCGGGCTGCGCAAGTGGCTCGGCGATCTCGTGGCGGCCAGGTTGATCAGTCGGCAGTATGGGGTCCATGCCGGCCAACCCCGAGAGTCCTGTCGACGTGGCCGTGGAGAACGACTACGACGGCTTCGCCGAGGCCTACGCGGCGGAGAACGAGACCAGCCTCGTCAACGCTCACTACACCCTGCCCGCGGTCCTCGACCTCGCCGGGGACGTGGCCGGGCGGCGGATCCTCGACGCCGGCTGTGGCGCCGGCACCGTGACCGCGGCGCTGCGCGACCGGGGCGCCCTCGTGTCCGGGTTCGACCGCAGCGCCAAGATGGTGGAGCTCGCCCGGCGGCGACTGGGCGACGACGCGGACCTGCGGGTCGCCGACATCACCGCTCCGCTGCCGTACCCCGACGCCGCGTTCGACGACGCCGTCGCGGCCCTGGTGCTGCACTACCTGGAGGACTGGGCCGGACCGCTGGCCGAGTTGCGGCGCGTGCTGAAGCCGGGCGGGCGGCTGATCGTGGTCGTCAACCACCCGATCATCATCAAACTGGCGGATCCCGCAGCCGACTACTTCGCGACCAGCAAGTGGTCGAGCGAGTACAGCTTCAACGGCCAGTCGGCCGTGCTCACCTGCTGGCACAGGCCGCTGCACGCGATGACCGACGCCTTCACCGCGGCCGGCTTCCGCACCGCCGTCATCAGCGAACCGCACCCCGCGCCGGAAGCCCGCGAACTCTTCCCCGACGAGCTGGCGAAGTTCCCCTCGGGGGCGTTCCTCTGCTTCCTGTTCTTCGTCCTGGAGGCCGTCTAGCCGCCGCACTTCGGTAGCGTGGGGGAGTGGGAGAACGACCACTGCTCGGCTCGTCGTTCGGCACGGCGGCGACTGCGTACGCCGAGCACCGCCCGGACTACGCGCGGGCCGCGGTGCGGTGGGCGGTGGAGTTCGCGCCCGGCCGCCGGGTGCTCGACCTCGGCGCCGGAACCGGCAAGCTGACGGCCGCGCTGGTGGCGTCCGGCGCCGAAGTCGTCGCGGTCGAGCCGGACGCGGCGATGCTGACTGAGTTGCGCCGCGCGCTGCCGGACGTCCGTGCCCTGGCGGGCAGCGCCGAGGCGATCCCCCTGCCGGACGCGTCGGTCGACGCCGTGCTGGCCGGCAACGCCCTGCACTGGTTCGACCTGACCGTCGCGGGACCGGAGATGGCCAGGGTCCTCGCGCCCGGTGGCGTGCTGGCGGGCCTGTGGAACGTGCTGGACGACCGGGTGGACTGGGTCGCGGGACTCGCGCGGGTCAGCGGGAGCGCGGCTGTCGGCCCACGTGACACGGTGAGCAGCTGGCGCGCGGCGACGGCAGGCATGCACCTCCCGAGGATCGGAATGGACGTCCGGTTCGGCTCACCGGAGCAGGCCGAGTTCCCGCACGGGCAGCGCCGCACCGCTGATTCCCTCGTCGCGACGCTCGCGACGCTGCTCCGCACCCGGCGGCTCTGAGGCCGGGATGGCTCGGTCGTCGGGTCAGCGCCACTCGGTGACGGTGACCGTGTCGCCGACGGTGATGTGACCGGGGGTGAGCACGGCGGCTTTGAGGCCGAAGCTGACGCCGTCGGGCTCGCGGCGGTAGTCGGCCAGGGTGCGCAGCGGTTCGGGGCCGACGCGGACGCCGGTCGTCTGGTCGACGAGGGTGACCGCGCAGCGGATGGCCAGTTCGCCGAAGCCGATCTCGGTGTCGCCGATCGTCATCCGGGCGACCCGGTCCTCGGTGTGCGGTTCGGGCCAGCCGCTGATCACGACGTTGGGCCGGAACCGGTCCATCGGCACCGGTTGCGCGCCCTTCCTCGCGATCCGGGCGTTCAGGCCGTCCAGTGTGGACAGCGAGAGGACCAGCAGGGCGGTCGGGTCGGTGCCGTTGCGGGCGCGGTTCGCCCGGTCCGGTTCGCGTACCAGGCGGACCGCCTTGCCGACCGCGTCGGACAGCCACTGCGCCGCCTCGTCGCCCTGGTCGATGCCGGAGCCGGGCCACTTCTCCACGTCCACCGGCCGGGCCGTGCCGTCCGCGGTCATGTCCAGCACCAGCTCGCCGGCGCCGGGCGCGCTCAGCGCCAGCTTCGCGCCGTCGTGCAGCAGCCGGACCCGGACCGCGGCCAGTCGCGGCGCCTCGCCCTGCCAGACGATCCCGCCGTCCGCCCCGACCGGCGCGTACAGCCGATCGTGGACCAGCCCGGTCCGGGCGACCTCGGCCCGCTCCACGACGACACCGCCACACCCCTTGACCGGGTACAAGGCCAGCCCGGAAACGGTCACCATCCGGTCAAAGTACCCGTCGCCACTGGCTCGGCACCACGATCCGCGACGAATCTCCGGGACGTGTGCGAACGTTCGGCCGGCCGGCGTGCCCCTTACCCGCGTTCGGCTCCACCGACCCACCGCCGGACGGCAGGCAGCCGTCCACAAAGGACACCCGACTCGGCTCCCGGAGGCCGGCCGGCGGACCGCGATGTCGACCGCGGCCGGGCGTGGTGGGGCCCGGCCGCGGTGCGCGTCACTGCTTGGGCACTGGCGGGTGGCCTTCCGACGCCTGCACGACGACGATGCCCTGCCCGGACAGCGCGAGCTGGTACGCCTCACCGGAGCCGCGCCCGATGGCCGCGCCGAGCTTGGCGGTCTTGCGGATCGAGGACTGCAACGAGGTGGACCACAGGACGGAGGACTGCATGTCGACGTACGTGGGCACGTCCACGTTCAGCACGACCGGCGTGCCGAAAGCGGTGACGGCGAGCGCGCCGGTGCCGGTGAACGTCGTGTTGAACAGGCCGCCGCTGAGCATCGACGCGCCTTCGACGCGGTTGATGTCCCACTTGAGCGTGCTCTCGAACGCGAGCACGTTCTTGCCGTTGACGGTGACGCCCTCGTCCTCCAGGTAGAGCACGAACACCTCGTCGGCGTCCTGGGCGAGGAACACGTCCCCGCTGCCGGACACCTTCATCAACGACATGCCCTCACCGGTGAGGGCCTTCTTGAACAGCTTGCCGAGGCCGCCGGCGCCCTCGTAGGCGAAGTCGACATCGCCCTGGTAGGCGACCATCGACCCCTGCTTGGCGAAGAAGAACCCGCCGCTGCCGGTGAGGTCCACCTTGAGCATGCGTTCGTTCTGCAACTGGAAGCTGCCGGGCTCGACGGACCGCTCGGCGTGGTTGAACAGTGAGCTGCGCATGCCCCGATAGTGCAGGTGATCACCGAGCGGTGCACCACCGGGGGTCATGCCGGGCGGCCGGTGCGGCGGACCCGTGCACGACCGTGGTCGCGGTGTCGCCGGTCCGGGGGTTCCTTACGGCACGGCACGGACCACGCGCTGGATGGTGACCAGGCCGTGCTTGGTCGGCGTCGCTCGCCGGGTGGCGGAGGGTGGCGCGGTGTTCACCGTCCGCCTCCCGTCGTGCGGCTGAGACCGGCACGCCCCGGGTGTGGCCGTGGAAAGTCGATTGCCCCGTTCCGGGCCCGCGTTAGGCTGCGGCCAATGACCGACAATGCGTTGACCGCGGCCGGGCAGGACTGGGAAGAGCAGGCGCGGAACTGGACCGCCTGGGTGCGAAAACCGGGCTTCGACTCGTACTGGCGCTATCGCGACGCGTTCTTCGAGCTGGTGCCGCCCGCCGGCCGGGCAACTCTCGACCTCGGCTGCGGCGAGGGCCGCGTGTCCCGCGACCTCGTCGAGCGCGGGCACCGGGTCACCGGCATCGACGCCTCGCCCACCCTGCTGGACGCGGCGCGACAGGCTCACCCCGAGGGGCGGTACCTGCTGGCCGATTCGGCGGACCTCCCCTTCCCGGACCACAGTTTCGACCTCGTCATCGCGTACTGCGTGTTGATGGACGTCGACGACCTGCCGGGCACCGTCGCCGAGATCGGCCGGGTGCTCGAACCGGGTGGCAGGCTCTGCCTGGCGGTCACGCACCCGATCACGAACACCGGCAGCCGCCGTGACGGCGTGTTCGTGCTCGACCGCCCCTACTTCGGCCGGCACCGCTTCGAGGAGGAGGTCGAGCGGGACGGGATGCGGATGAAGTTCCAGGGGTGGAACCACCCGCTGAGCGCCTACACCACGGCCTTGGAAGACTCCGGTCTGCTCATCGAGGCCCTGCGGGAACCGCGGGTCGGCAACGACCCGATCCCGTGGCACATGTGGATCAGGGCCGTGCGCCCGCGGTAGTGCCGCCCGGTCAGGTGGCTACGAGACGGCTTTCAGCGGTTGGTCGGCGCCGAGCCAGGTGGCCGCCAGGTCGTGCAGCGGCACGTCGAGCGCCTCGCTGAGGCGGACGATCGTGCCGAACCCGGGTGACGGCAGGCGTCCGGTCTCGATCTTGCGCAGGGTCTCCGGCGAGATGCCGGCCGCGTGCGCGACTTCGCCTGGGTCGCGTTCCGCTCGCGCGCTGCGCAGCAGGGCGCCGAGGCGCCGGCCGGCTTCGATCTGCTCGGGCGTGAGCGGTTGGCGGACCATGTGCCCAGGATAGGGTTGGTATAGTTATACCTGCAAGTGCTACAGTGATGGTATAACTATACCAACACCGGGGCGCGAGGTTGTGTCGTGATCGAGTTGAAGACGCCGGCGGAGATCCAGCGCATGCACGTGGCCGGGCGTTTCGTCGCCGAGGTGCTCGCCGAGGTCGGCCGGCTCGCCGAGGTGGGCGTCAACCTGCTGGACCTGGAGCACCACGTGCGCGGCATGATCGAACGGCGCGGGGCCGAGTCGTGCTACTGGGACTACTCGCCGTCGTTCGGGAGCGGCCCGTTCCGCAACGTCATCTGCCTGTCGGTCAACGACGCCGTCCTGCACGGCCTGCCCCACGACTACACCCTGCGCGACGGGGACGTGCTCAGCGCGGACCTCGCGGTCGGCATCGACGGTTGGGTGGCCGACTCGGCGCGCACGGTCATCGTCGGCACCCCCGCCGAGGAGGACCTGCGGATCATCCGCGCCACCGAGGAGGCGTTGGAGGCGGCGATCCGGGTGGCGCGTCCGGGCAACCACCTGGGTGACATCTCGGCGGCGATCTGGGCGGTGGCCCGCGACTACGGCTACCCGGTCAACACCGAGTTCGGCGGCCACGGCATCGGCCGCACCATGCACGAGGACCTCCACGTGTCCAACAAGGGCCGGGCTGGTCGCGGCCTGAAGCTCCGGCCGGGGCTGACCCTCGCGCTCGAACCGTGGTTCACGCGCACGACCGACCGGATCGTCTACGACGAGGACGGCTGGACGATCCGGTCGGCCGACGGCTCGCGCACGGCCCACTCCGAGCACACGATCGCCATCACCGACGACGAACCCCTGGTGCTCACGCGGCGTGACTCGGAGGACCCCGCGACGATGCCCGATCGCGCCGGTCTGCCACCTGCGAAGGACTCCTGAGGGTTCGCCGAACAGGCGTGCGCGCGTCAGCAGCCGGCGGGCATCCGGGTGGTCAGGGCTCCCGTCGTGGTGAAGGCGGCGGAGGTGGTGGTGGCCGAGGCCGCGGTCAGCCCGCTGCTGGTGGCACGCAGGGGCAGGGTGCCGGCGGTGCGTGAGGCGCTGACGAACACGCGGTTGACCCCGGCTTCGGTGTCGACGTAGGACTTGTGGACGCTGCCGGGCTTGCCGGGGTTGAACCCGCCGAGGAACCGTCCGGGCCCGGTGGGGGTGAAGTCGACCCTGGCCTGGTGCGTCGGCATCCGGCAGCCTTGCGCGTCCACGGCCTCGACGTCGAAGAACGCGATGTCGCTGCCGTCCGCGCGCAGGCCCTCGGGCGCGGTGTGCGCGGTCAGGCGCAGTGCGGTGGCCGTGCCCGTGGTGGTTCGGGAAGGTGTGGAGGAAGTCCGAGCTCGGCGAGCCGCTCTCGCCCACCTGCGTCCCGTTGACCAGGAGCCGGACCCGGCGGACGGCGGCGGGGGCCATGACGTACGTGGTCTTCCTGGTGCCAGCGGGGTAGGTCCGGTGACCGATGACGTGGATGTCCGCGACGGGGCTCTGCGTGACCCGGAACGCGTGGAACGACTCCTTGGGGATGCGCACCGCGTCGACCCGTCCGGACAGGCGGGCGCACTCCCAGTCGTGACCCGATGAGGTGGTTGCCGATGCCGGCCCATCCGAGGAGGAGCCGCCCGCCGCCGGTGGGACGGCGGGCGGCTCCGCGGTTCACGTCACGCGGCGGTGCCGGACGCGCCTACCTCGACGGGTAGGTGATGTTCGGGCGGGGCGGTGCGGCCATGTTCGCGCCGAGGAAGTAGTCGACGTGGTGGGACTGCATGTAACCCTTGAGGGTCATGGCGTTGCGGTAGGCCGGGTTGTGGGCGAGGGTGTAGAGCCTGGTGCTGCTCGGTCGGTTGGTGGTGAAGATGATCAGTTCGTTGAACGCGGCGTTGGTGTAGAGGACCTCTTCGCGCCAGTCGCCGAGGATGTCGCCGTAGATGACCGGCGAGTTGCCCTGGGCCGCGTCGACCGCCCCGTACTGCGAGGTCGTGAGCAGTCGCGGCACGCTGTTGGTGGTGGTGGGGCTGGTCGGGTTCCACTTCTCGAACTTGCCGTCGTTGAGCAGTTCCATGGTGGTGTCGCCGTCCCAGTACAGGCCGAGCTGCGGCCACGGCTGCAGTGACGTGCTCGACTGGGTGAGCCGGTTGGTCGCCGCGTTGTAGAGACCGGAGAACGCCCAGACCTCCATGCCGGGGTGACGGGGGTCGATGTCGCCGGCCATGCCGCGGCCCACGTCGGCGGTGCCGGGCTCGGTGTGGCGCCAGATGATGTTGCCGTTGGCGGCGTCGTAGTAGTAGTCGCGCAGGCCGCTGGGGTTGACCTGCTGCACGCCGTAGCCCTCCAGCCCCGGACGGGCGGGGTCCAGGTCGGCGATGTGGAAGCGGTCGCCGTGCACGACGCCAGCCGGGCCGAGGGAGTAGCGGAGGCGGCCGTCGCCGTTGAGCACGAACCCGATCTCGGCGATCTCGTCGCGGCCGTCACCGTCGACGTCGATGATGCGGGTGTTGTGGCCGTCGGGCAGGTTCTGGTTGCCGCGCAGGAACTTCCACTGCATGGTCAGCGCGTTGCCGGTGAACCGCCAGGCGGCGAACATCAGGTTGAAGTCACCGCTGCCGATCCGGTTCTTCATGAACGCCACCAGGCTGGGGTTGACGCCGTCGAGGTAGCCGACGCCGAAGCGGGCGTACATCGGGCCGTCGGCCAGGTAGTCGGTGGGCACCGGCGCGGTGGCGCGGGGCGCGCCGGTCATGCCGTCGAGGATGGCGATGTGCTGGCGGTTGTCGTTGCTGTCGGTGAACCGGACGCCGTTGCCGAAGGTGACGCCGTTGGCGATGCGCACGGCGACCTCGGCGCGGCCGTCGCTGTCGAGGTCCTGGACGGTGACGCCGTCGTTGTGGCCGACGTCGATGGTGGCCGAGCCGCCCTCGATGTTGTTCTGGTTGGTGCTGTTGGGGCCCATGTCGACCTGCCAGAGGAACCGGCCGTCACGGCGGTAGGCCTCGATCTTCTGCGGCGAGGTCTGCCGGTCGAGCACGTAGTCGTACTCGCCGTCGCCGTCCAGGTCTCCGACCCAGAGGAACTTCACCGCGCCGCCGGCGCGCAGCGGCACCCGGACCACCGGCTCGACCGCGCGGTTCGCGGCCAGGGCGAATGCGCCGCTGGGCGCCTGCTCCACGCCGTTGACCACCGGGCGCACCCGGTAGCTGTTGGCGCGGGTGGCGTTGGCCGTGGCGTCGGTGAAGTTGGTGCCGCCGGTCAGCACGGAGGAGTTGAGCTTGACCTCGGCGCCGCCGTCGGTCGACCGGTAGACGTTGAAGCCGATCCCGCTCGGGTCGAGCCCCAGCAGCCGCCAGCTGACCAGGACTTCGGTGCTGCTGGAGCGCACCGCCACCACGCCCCGGCCGAGGCTCTCCATCCGCCTGGCCCCGTCGGAGCCGCCGTCGGTGGTGGTGAGGTCGAGGTAGTCGATGTTGGCCAGCCCGCCGGTGGTGGTGGCGGCGAGCTGCACGGTGTTGGCGCCCGCGGTCACCGGGACGGTGAGCGTCTTGGTCGCCCAGGTGTTCCACGCGCCGGTGCCGTCGAACGCGGAGCCGGCCTGCACCACCGCGCCGTTGACGCTGATGTCCGCCGGCCGGTTGGCGGAGCCGTTCGCGTACCGGATGGCGAGGGTCGCGGCGCCGGCGGTGGTCGCGTCGACCGTGAACCGCGCCGACGCGCCGACCGCGCCGGTGGAGTCGCAGAACCCGGAGCCGGAGTAGCCGGAGTGGTTCGAGGCGACGGCGCCGTCACAGGTGGCGGGGGAGGCCTCGGCCTCGTACCGGGTGGTCGCGGCGTGCACGGCGGGCGCGGACACCACCGCCACCGCGATACCGGACAGGACTGCGGTCACGGCAACGACTGCGGACGTCTTTGTCGGTCGTCTCATGATGGTCCCTTGACGTGCCGGGGTGGCGCGCACCCTGACGATCGGACAGTTGGGTTGTGGCGGCGTGCGTCGATCCGGCGGCGAGCGCGCTGCGTACCGGTAACCGCGTGAAAACGGTTACCTCGCACGTAGCGAACCAGGCCGTCGGAGCGGCTGTCAACATGCGGTCGTCGGGCGAGGTTCGTTCGGCAACAGCGACTATGGGCACCTGGCCGCGCCGGAGTGGTCGATGAAAGCGGTTTAACGGTGGTCGGACCGGCGTGACCTACGGCTCGGCTAGGCCGCCATCGGCTCGGCGGTGACGGTTGTGAGCGTTAACCGAACGCGGCCCAGGCGCGGCGATCGGGTCTTGCTCGCGACGAAAACGTTGCGCTACGGTGCTGCGAACGCTCCCGATCGTGTGGGCCCGGCATCCGGCGTGAGCGTGGTCGGATCTTGCTCGCAAGGAGGCGAAGCGTGATTCTGCGGCACAAACCGATGCGCGGGCAGTGTTCTTCGGGTGGGGCCTCCACCCGGTAGGCCTCTCTGGTCGAAGGGCTTAGTGGCGGAGCCCTGGCCCTCTTCGCCTGTTCTCGGCCATGTCACGAACCCTCTTCGCGAAGGGCTGTCGTCCGCGCGGGAATGTTAACGCTAACAGGCCTGGTCGCTGACCGACCGGCGGAAGCGACCGGCTGGTCGCGCGTCCGACCCCACCCCGCTCCCCACCCAGGAGTTCCCATGATGCTTGCCCATCGGCGTGGTGCGGGCCCGCGAGCCCTGTCGCTCGTCGTCGCCCTCGTCGCCGCGCTGTCCGTGGTCCTGGTGAGCCAGGACCGCGCCGACGCCGCGCCCGGCCCGTCGTTCACCAACCCGGTCGTGCCCGCGCCCAACAGCGCCGACCCGACGCTGGTGCAGCACAACGGCCAGTACTACTACGTCGCCACGACGTGGACGTCCGACATCCTGATGCGGCGGTCGTCCACGATCGCCGGACTGCGCAGTGCGCCGGAGACGCGGATCTTCACCGCGACCCAGAACGAGGGCTGCTGCACGATGTGGGCCCCGCACCTGGAGCAGATCGGCACCCGCTGGTACCTCTACTACTCGGTGGAACCCCGGTCCGGGTACGGGTCGCGCCGCACGCACGTGCTGGAGAGCGCCGCGAACGACCCGGCGGGCCCGTACACCTATCGTGGCGTGCTCAACCTGATGCCGAACAACGGTTGGGCGATCGACGGTGCGGTGCTCAAGCTGAACGGAGCCCTGTACTTCCACTACTCGGCCTTCCACGCCGACGGGCTCCAGTCGATCTACATCGCGCCGATGAGCAGCCCGACCACGGTCTCGACCCACGGCACCCGCATCTCCGCGCCCACCCTGGCGTGGGAGCGGCAGGGGCAACCGGTCAACGAGGGGTCGTTCGCCCTGCAGCGCGGCGGCCGGACGTTCCTGACCTACTCCGCGAGCTTCTGCGGCACCGCCGACTACAAGCTGGGCATGCTGGAGTACCGCGGTGGCGACCCGTTGGCGCAGAGCTCCTGGACGAAGTTCGCGAACCCGATCTTCCAGCGCAACGACGCCGCCGGCGTCTACGGCCCCGGCCACCACTCGTTCTTCACCTCGCCGGACGGCACCGAGACCTGGATCGCCTACCACGCCAACGACTCGGCGTCCCAGGGCTGCGGCAAGACGCGCACCACGCGGGTGCAGAAGATCTCGTGGAACGCCGACGGCACGCCCAACCTCGGCGTACCCGTGTCCACCTCCACCGTGCTCCCGGGACCGTCCGGTGAGACCGGCGGCGGCCCGCGCGTGCGGATCCGCAACGAGCACAGCACCCTCTGCCTGGACGACTACAACCTCGTCACCACACCGGGCGCCGAGGTGCGGCAGTGGACGTGCAACAACCTCGCCGTGCAGGACTGGTACCTCACTCCGGTCGGCAACGGCTACTACACCGTGGCCAACGGCCACAGCGGGCTCTGCCTGGACAACAAGGACTGGGGCACCGCGGCGGGCTCGCCGGTGCAGCAGTGGACGTGCAACGGCCTCGCCGTCCAGCAGTGGCGGCTGACCACGACCAACGGCACGACCACGCTGGTCAACCGGCACAGCGGGCTGTGCCTGGACAACAAGGACTGGGGCACGGCGGCGGGTTCGCCGGTGCAGCAGTGGACGTGCAACGGCCTCGCCGTCCAGCGGTGGGTCGTCGGTTGACCACCTGAACGGTCCATCGTCTCGCACGTTGGGCCGAGAGGGGGATCGTCAGGTGTTCGTCAGGTCCGACGGGCGCTGTTCGGGGCATGATGGTGTGGCGACTCGCGGGGGCGGTACCCACGCGAGTCGACCATTCTTCGCGGTGGACGACCCGATCGGCCCCACCCGTGCCTGCGCGGGGTGAAGCCGCCGGCGACCGCAAGGCGATCGTCAGGTTCGCCGCGGCCGGTTCACGGGATGCTGGAACGTGTCCTTCGAGCGCCAACCCCGTGACCCGGCACGCGGCCACGACACCGTCGTCCTGGTCATGGACGACCACGACTCCCCATCGGCACCCGAGGTCGCGTCGTGGTTGCGGGACCGCGTCGGCGGTCGGCCCGGCCAGGACGTCCTGCGGGTGGGTGTGGTCGTCGGCGAGTTGCTGGACAACGCCCGATGCCACGGCGAGCCGCCCTACGTGCTGGAACTGACGACGGACGCGTGGACCGACACCCTGACGGTCCGCGTCCGCGACCACGCGCCCCGGCACACCGCGCCGTGGCCCCTCGGAGCCGGGCTGCTGATCGTCGACGGCCTGGTCGAGCAGTGGGGTGTCGTCTCGGCGGCGGGGCACACGACCGTGTGGGCCAAGGTGCGGTTCGACGCCTGACCTCCGTCCACCCGATCGCCTTCGGTCCGCCTGGCGACCTCGGTGTGGCTCGGAGATAGGATGCCGCCCAATGCCCAGGTCGTAGCGCAGAGGCAGGCGCTCCGCACTGGCAGTGCGGGTCACGCCGGTTCGAATCCGGCCGCCTGGGCAGGCTGTCCGGTCCCGTAGCGCAGAGGCAGACGCGCCGTCTCCGCAAGGCGGACACGCAGGTTCGAATCCTGCCGGGACCACAACGACCAGGGAAGACGGGCGGGATGGACGAGCACGGGCAGGCGGCGTTCCACGCTGCCGTCGCCAGGCTGCGCGCCCTGCCCGCCGACGATCCGGTGCGGCTGCGCGCGGAGCGGGTCGCGGAGTCGTTCGTCCGGGACGGCAAGCAGCGGCGGAGGAAGGTGCGTGCCGCCGAGCGCGCGGCGGCCGACGCGGCGGTCGACGCCACCACCGCCACCGGCGGCCACGACCGGCGCGACGACGCCCCGCTGCACGTGGAGCCGGCCGCGCCGGCACGTCCGCTCGCCCGGCCCCGCCGCTGCTACGTCTGCAAGGCGGGGTACCGGCTGGCCGACGCGTTCTACCACCGGCTGTGCCCGACCTGCGCGGCGGAGAACGCCGAGCGCCGGGCAGCGCGCGCGGACCTGGTGGGACGCCGCGCGCTGCTCACCGGCGGCCGGGTGAAGATCGGCTTCCACCTCGCGCTGATGATGCTGCGCGACGGCGCGGAACTGATCGTGACCACGCGCTTCCCGCACGACGCGGTGCGGCGCTTCCGGGCGGCGCCGGGCAGCGAGGCGTGGCTGGACCGGCTGTCGGTCGTCGGCATCGACCTGTGCGACCCGCGCCAGGTGCTCGGCCTGTGCGAGTCGCTGCGCGCCGAGGGCAGACCGCTCGACATCCTGGTCAACAACGCGGCCCAGACCGTGCGCCGACCACCCGAGTCGTACGCGGCCCTGGTCGGCGGCGAGACCGGCGTGCTGCCCGCGAACGTCCGCCTCGCGCCGGGGTTCCGCCCGATGCCCGCGCTGGGCGACACCCGCCAGGCGCTCGCCCTCGTACCGGCGGCGGGAGGGGTGGAGGTGGACGAGGCAGGGTTGCTGCCCGACACCGCGCCGGTCAACTCCTGGTCGCAGCACATCGGCGAGCTGGACCCGACCGAGGTGCTGGAAACGCAGCTGGTCAACGCGCTCGCGCCGACCCTGCTGTGCGACCGCCTGCTGCCGCTGCTGCTGGCCTCAGACTTCCCGCGTCGCTACGTCGTCAACGTCTCGGCCGTCGAGGGCCGGTTCGCGGTCCGGAACAAGACCGCCCGGCACCCGCACACCAACATGGCCAAGGCCGCGCTCAACATGCTGACCCGCACCAGCGGCCCCGACCTGGCCCGGCGGGGCGTGTACATGTGCGCGGTGGACACCGGGTGGATCACCGACGAGAACCCGGCGCCGAAGAAGGCCCGGCTCGCCGAACGAGGTTTCCGCACGCCGCTCGACGTCGTCGACGGCTCGGCGCGCGTCTACGACCCGATCGTGCGGGGTGAAGCGGGCGCGCCGGTCGCCGGCGTCCTCCTCAAGGACTACCGCGAGGTGGACTGGTGAGCCCGATGCGTCCGCGCCCGACCGGCGACCTCGAACCGCTGCTGTCGTGGCTGCGCACCGGCGGCACGACCGACCGGCGGCTGGACTTCCCGTCCGGGACCGCCCTCCCGGACGGTCGCCTCGACCTGTGCAAGCAGGCGCTCGGGCCGACCGGGGCCAGGCTGGTCGCGGACGCGCTGCGCCCCGGCGTGGTCCGGCACCTGCTGCTGGGCACCGACGAGCTCGGCGACGAGGGTGCGGCCGAGGTGGCGGGTCGGGCCGTCGAACGGGAAGTGGAGACGCTGTACCTGGGCTGCAACGGGATCACCGCCGGTGGCGCCTGCGACATCGCGGACAACCTGCGCGCGTCGCCGCAGGCGGCCCGGGTCACCGGGATCTGGCTCAAGCGCAACCCGCTCGACGGCGGCGCGGGCGAGGCCGCGGCGGGGATCGTCGAGGCCGCCCGTTCGCTGCGCACCCTCGACCTGGTCCAGACCGGGCTGGACGCGCCGGGCCTCGCCGTCCTGGTGGACGCGCTGGTCACCGCCGCCGCGGCCGGGCGTCGGGTCGAACGCCTCTACGTCGGCGGCAACCCGCTCGGCGCGGAGGGTGCGGCGCACCTCGTCGTCCTCCTGCGCGCCGACGTGGTCAGCGAGCTGTACGTGTCCGCCGCGCGGCTCGGCGACCGGGGCGCGGAGACCATCGCGGACGCGCTCGTGCCGGGTGGGCGGCTGCGGCGGCTCTCGGTCGCCAGCAACGGCATCGGACCGGCCGCCGCCACCCGGCTCGTGGTCGCGGCCGTGGCGGCGGGCGTCGAGGTGTGCGACCTCGGCCGGGTGAAGGCGGCGGGAGTCCTCGGCGCGCGGGACAACCGGCTGGACGGGACCGCGACGACCACGATCGCCGAGGCGCTCTCGGCACGGCCGCACGGGTTGCGGCACCTGGTCCTGAGCGACACGGGGCTGCGCAGCGGCGAGGCGCACCGGCTGCTCGACGGTGCGCTGCGGGCCGTCACGCCGACGCGTTTCGCGCTCGGCAAGGGCATCGCCACGAGCGTCCGGCGCAGGTTGGACGCGTTGAGCGCGGACATCCCGGACCAACCCGCGCCGCACGCCGACGTGTCCGCCGTGCGCAGCGTGCACCGCCGGCCACCGCCCGACCGGCCACCACCCGGTCAGCCCTGACGCGCCATCCGGGCGAACGTCTCCACCCAGAACCGCTGCCGGTCCTCGGCGACACCCACCAGGTACGTCGCCCGCAGCTTCGGCGGTAGCAGCGCGACCAGCCGGACCACCACCTTGCGGTACCGGCGCAGCTGCGACAGCTCGGCGTTGGCGAGCACCTGGTGGACCACGTCGCTGTCGTTCGTGCCCTCGCCGGACTCCTCGCGCGACCGCCGCAACCTGGCCTCCCACGCGTCGACCTGCCGCGCCAGCTCGCCGAGCCCGGTGACCGCGCGCCGCGCCAGCCGGTCGACCAGCGCGGTGAGCGGGACGGGCGCGTACTCGCCCTCACCTAGGTAGATCGTGGCCATCTCCAGCGGCAGGCCGCGCTCGTGCAGCTTCACCAGCCGCTCGATGGTGCGCTTCGTGATCCACGCCCGGCCGTCGTCGTCGATGTCGTGCTTCCACCACTCCAGCACGGTCTCGGCGACACCTCCGTAAGTGCCGATCAGCCACTCGTTGGCGGGGATGTCCTCCGGCTCGACGGTGAGCGACGCGGTGAACCTGGTGGCCTGCGCGATGTTGTTGCGCGACACCAGGAGTTTGCGGCCGAGGTGGTACGGCGGGTTCTGGATCGCCACCTGCGCGCGGAGGTTCTCGATCCGGCGGCCGGCCAGCGACCACTCCTGAGTGATCTCCATCAGCTTGGCGAACGCGGCCTTGTCCTTGGGCCGGTTGTACTCGTCCCACACGATCGCCTTCGGCTCACCACCGGTGAACTGCCTGGCCATCAGGTTCTCCAACGTGCCGTCGGCGGTCGGGATCGGCGCGCACAGGTCCTCGACGTTGGTCACCGGCAGCGAGAAGTACAGCGGCTCCCGGCCCAGTTCCTCGCGGATCGTCTGGCGCACCAGCTGGGTCTTGCCGCAGCCGGGCGGCCCTTGCAGCAGCACGCTCCACCGGTTGCGCACCGCCGCCCGCAGCACCCGCCGCACGGGGTCCGGCACCGTGGCCGGGTTGGGCACCCCGAGCGCGGCGGCGATCCGGTCGAGGACCTCCGCGGTGCGGTCGCGGTCCCGTCCGCGCCGACCGTCCGCGCGCCGCTCCACCAGCCGCAACCGCTCGCCGTTGACCAGCGGCAACCCCCAGCGCAGCGGGAAGCCCTCGCGGGCGTTCGCGAGCACGTGGTCGACGGTGCGCGGCGACAGCAGCTCGCGCGTCGCCGGGTCGAGCGAGTTCCAGACGCCGAACACCCCGCGCAGGTCCCAGTCCCGGTACTTCGCCGCGAGCGTGGTGCGCCACGCGGTGTCGTTCGCGGTGACGCGGGCGGTGACCATCCGGTCGAGGATCGCCAGGTCGCCGCGGCGGGTGGAGGTCTCGGCGAGGGACTCGTTGTCGCTGAGGAACACCCCGACGCAGCCGAGGGCACGCAGGTCGTGCTCGCCGAGCGTCCAGTCGCAGGCGATCTGCATCAGCTGCGACTGGATCGTCTCACCGGCCTGCAACGAGTCGTCGATCAGCAGCACGAACCGCTTGCCCGGCTTGAGCTGGCTCATCACCAACTGCCGCAGCACGAGCTCACCGGTGTCGGCGTCGCGCACCGGCGCGTTGATCAGCAGGTCGTCGGGCGTGAGGTTGGCCGCGGGCACGAACACCAGCTCGGTGTCCGGGTACGCCTCGGCGACGTGCGAGAAGAACGTGGCCGTCTTGCCGATGCCGTGCGCGCCGAACACCTGCCCGGTCTGCCCGATGTCGATCATCGCGTCGATGAACGCGGACAACCGCGACCCGCCGGTCCAGCCCTCGGGCGGCACGGGGTAGGTCGCGTTGGGCCGCCACGGTCTGCTCTTGGTGTCGTTCATCGGCCTGCCGTCCGGGTCACTGGCCGCACGCGGTGGCAGGCCATCGGTGGGTCGTGGGCGTCCGGCCAGTCGTCGCCGCCCGGCGTGATCAGCCAGATCCACTTGTCGGGCTCGGCCGGTGTCACGTGCGGTGCGTGACCGTCGGTCAGGACGACGACCGCGTCGGCCCGCTCCTCGAACGGCACGCCGTCGAGCGCGGTGCGGCCCTCGACGTAGTCCACGACGGCCTGGAAGCTCGTGCCGCCGCCACCGAGCACCGCCTGACCGGGTTCGAACGGCATCACCACGGCGTCGAACGACAGCCAGTGCGCCTCGACGCCCTCGATGCGGCCGACCAGGTCGGTCATCCACTCGACCACGCCGTCCGGCATCGAGCCGGACGTGTCGTAGGCGATCACCAGCACCTTGTCGCGCTCGGGGCCACGCCGCGACAGCACGGGGTCGTGCCCGAGCGCGGCCAGCACCGCGCCCCGCTTCCTCGGGTACACGAGCCGTTCGCCCTGGCGGAGCTTGGACGCGAGCACGTCGACCAGCCACCGCTGCCACCAGTCGACGACGCCGGTCCGCGCGGTCGTGCCGCGCAACGCGCCCGCGCCGAGCGAGCCCCAGATCCGGGCGGCCCGCTCGGACGCGCTCGCGGTGCGGTCCATCAGGTCGAGCAGCTCGGCCTCGGCGCTCCCGTGCCCCCGGCGTGCGGCGAGCAGGGAGTTGAGCAGGACCGAGGACGCGATCGCGTCGACGGTCTGCTGGTCGGCCGGGACGTGACCCGGGACGAGGTGCACGCACAGGGGCGCGGGCACCGGCGGGTTGCGCATCCGCTTCAGCTCGCGGTAGACGGCCAGGTCGGTGTCCAGGAAGTCGTCGTAGGGCAGTGGTTCGAGGCCTTGGCCGGTCAGGTCGGTGACGTAGTCGGCGTGGACCTCCCTCGGGTCGACGCCGGTCGGCCGCCCGTCGAGCCGGGGGAGCGCGGCGCGGCGCAGCCGGACCATGGCCACGTGGTTGATCGCGACCTCGGCGGCGATCGCGAACACCGGGTCCTCGCGCAGTTCCGGTTCGGCGAACAGGTGCCGGTGCACCAGGTGGCGCGCCTCGTGGAACAGCACGAACTTGACGCCGTCCAGTCCGATGCCGACGAAGAAGTCGGGGTTGAACAGCAGCAGGCACGTGCCGTCACCGGAGGCGACGACCGCCGCCGTGTCGATCGCCGTGGTCGCGAGCTGGTGGCGGCACTTGGAGAACAGCCAGGACGCCACCGCGGACTCGGTCAGGCCGAAGTCCAGCAGCGCGGCCTCCTTGAGCCGCTCGGCCTCGGCGACGACCGACGGCTCGGCCGGTCGCCAGGAGACCAGCGCCTGCCGGTCCGTCAGGTCGACGACGTGCCGCTTCACGCTGTGCCTGCTGATGACTCCTCCTCCGCCCACTTGTCCGCTGGTCACCTACGATCGACGCGACGGGTCGTAGCGCAGGGGCAGACGCACCGCCTTGCCAAGGCAGATCACGCTGGTTCGAATCCAGCCGCCCGTCACCTAGACCAAGGCGACCGCGCCGCACGTGCGCACCAGTTCCGGGGCCGTGCCGGTGAATGTCGGCATCACCTGGGCCAGCACCGCCCACGCCTCCGGGTTCGCGCCCAGCTCACGCCGGACGAGTGGCGTCAGGAGGTCCGTGGCCTCACGGGCGCGTTCGGGGAACAGGGCCGTGCCGACCTGGAGCACGTCGAGCACGGACCGCGCGGGCGTCCAGCGCTCGACGTACTCGCGCGGGTCGCCGACGATGCCCGCCCGCCTCAGCCGGTGGGCGAACTTCGGGTGCGACCCGAACTGCGCACGCACCTCCGGCGGGCAGTCGACGCGGATCGACAGCGCCCAGCGCGCGTACCCCGGCAGCGGCTCGACGCGGTCCGCGTCGACGATCTCGGGCCAGTCGGCCCTGCCCACCGCATCGGCCGCCACCCGTGCCGCGGCCATGGACCGGGCCTGCCGCAGCTCGCCGACGAGCCCGGCCGGGCCGACGACGAGCGGCGGTGCGCCGTGGGAGCAGCCGGGCGTGTCGCACGTCCGCACGACCGGCAGCGGTCCGCTCGCCGTGCCGAACGGGACGCCGCGGATGATGTCGCGCCTGATCGCGTCGGTCGCGTCCGGGTGGTGGTACGCCAGCGCATTCGTGGCGGGGTCGTCCCGCTCCAGCATCCACAGCAGCACCGACGTCGGCGCCTGGAGCCGCTGGAGCCACCACGCCCACCACCGCGCGGGATTCGCCTCGGGCTCGTCGATCCCGAGCCGTCGCCGCACGGTCGCGGCGTCGTCCGGGTCGATCAACGAGAGCAGGAAGTGCGCGCCCGGGACGTTGTTCCCTCTGTCCACGCGCGGATTGTCGCACGGTGATCGATCACGTCCACCTCGATTTGCTCCGCGGTGGCGGTCGACGCGCAGCCGCGACGGCACGGTCGTCAGCCGAGTGGTCGCGCCGTCCAGGTCGACCTGTCGTCCGGTGTCGGCACCAGCCGCACGCTCCGGGCGACGGCGAGCGAGGCGGCGTCGTCGGCGGCTCCGCCCCAGACGTCGACCGCGAACCCGGCGGCGACCCCGTAGATGGTGACCTTGCGCCCGTCGACCATCGCCGGGTGACCGTCCACGGTCCGGTTCACCCCGTTCCCCAAGGCCATCCGGTCGCCGTTCTCGACGGCGACCGCGACGCAGTCGACGCACTGACCCGCGTCGGCGGGGTCCTCGGCGGCGAAGAGGAGCCCGGTGCGCACGAACGGGTCGCCGGGCGGGCGCAGGTCCGCGGTGGTGCCGACCAACTGGTACGGCGCGGGGCGCGGGACGGTGAACGGCATGGTCACCGGCTCGCCGGCGCCGACCCGCACGGCCAGCGCGATGCGGCGCGCGGTGTCGCGGTCCGCCTCGTCCTCGGTCCTGACGTCCTGGTAGCTGACGAACGCCCAGGCGCCGTCGGTCCACTGCCAGGCGAGCAGGTCACCGGACGGCCTGTCGACCCAGTAGGCGGGCCGGCCGTCGACGGGTTCGGTCGGGGCGCCGGCCTCCGGCCGCAGCACGTCACCCCCGGGGTCCGCGGCCTGCCTGCCCGGGGCGTGCACCGTGACCGACCCCAGCCCTGTCCACCCGGCGTTGCGCACGCTGATCCGCTGCCAGCGCCGTGCGGTGGTATAGGAATCGGTGACGATCCCCGGCACGTCGGCGACCGTGACCACCCTCCGCATCGGGTCGAAGTCGCGGGGTTCCGCCGCGCGTTGCGACGACGTGGCGGGATCGACGGACGAGCCCGCGCCGCCCGGCAGCCCGAGGACGGGCACCAGGAACGCCACCGCGGCCACGAGCACCCCTGTGCCGACCCACCGCGTCCGCACCCGCCGGCGTCCCACCCGGATCGCCCGGTCGATGTCCACCTCGGACGGTGGCAACGGGTCCTCGTCGCGCAGCGGGTCCAGCAGTCGGTCCACGATCAGGCCTCCTTCGCGGTGATGGGCAGCGGGCGCTCGTCGAGCAGCCGCCGCATGGTCGCCAGCCCGCGCGCGGTCTGGCTCTTGACCGTGCCGGGGCTGCAGCCGAGCGCTCCGGCGACGTCCTCGACCGACATGTCGAACAGGAACCGCAGCACCAGCACCACGGACAGCCGGCGTGGCAGCCGGCCGAGCGCGGCACGCAGGGTGGCCCGGTCGTCGGCCCGGTGGTCCGGCTCGACGGCGACCTCGGGCGCGGAGGCGAACAACGACACGCCCGACCAGCGCAACCGGCGCTCGTCCAGGTACACGCGGACCAGGATCCGCTGCACGTAGGCGTCGGTGTTGTCGGCAGCACGCGCTCGCCGCCAGTTGACGTAGAGCTTCGTGATCGCCTGTTGGACGAGATCGTCACCGTGGTGCGCGTCGCCGCACAGCCGGTACGCGGACCGGCGGAGCCGGTCGAGGCCGGCCCGCACGTACTCCACGTACTCCCGTTCCAACGCCGCCTGCATCGTGCTCCTTCCGTCCCCCTACCCGTACGACGGGCCCGGGACGCCGGCGGGTTCTCGATGCGGTCGGGTTCGTCGTCCGGCGGCCGGCGAGGTGTCAGGCGTTCACCTGACATCACGGGCCCCGCGTTCCGCCTAGCCTGATCGGCAACGGTGGCGGCGCGCGTACTCGCTGTTGAGGGGCAGCGGGCGGGGCGCCGCCATTTCACATCCAACCGAGGGGTGGGCATGAAGCCGGGGATTCGCCTGCGTGCCGCGGTGGGGGTCGCGGTGCTGTTCATCGTGACGGGCTGCAGTCAAGCGGTCACGGGTGCGGCGGTTCCCGAGTCGCGGTCCGGTGCGGCGTCGACCGATGCCGGGAAGGACCGGAAGAGCGGGTTCGACGAGTGCGGACTGGTCGAACCGGCCGAGGTCGCCAAGGCGATCGGCGTGAACGCCGTGCACGTCACCGGCCGTTCGGCGATGACCCAGTCCGACGGCAGTCGTCGTGCCGGGTGCGCGTACTTCCCGGAGAACGTGCCGGGCATGCTCGGCCTGGAGATCGGCACGGTGGCCGACACGGATGCCGAGCGGTTCTTCGCGCCGTTCGCGAAGAACTTCCGCAACGTGCAGGCGATCCCGAAGCTGGGCGACCGCGCCGAAGCGGTCGCCTACAAGGCGAACGGCACCTCGACCCACTACATCGAGGTTCGGACGCTCTCGGGGAACAGGGGACTGCACCTGTTCTACACCTACACGGACGGTCGCGGCGCGATGCCCAAGGCCGACGGGGCCGCCGCCGCGGTGATCCTCGTGACAGCCCTCGAACGGTTGCCCGACGAGGTGACGATCCCCGACGGGGCGCCGGAGGGCCGGTGCGCGGACGTCGATCTGGAGCCCGCCGCCGAGGTCGTCGGCGCCAAGCTGGTGATGGCCCGGTCGGTGGTGTCCGAGGGCGGCGGCATGACCTGCCACTTCAGCGGCGGCGGCGGGAAGCTCGAAGTCAGCCTGCTCGCCGACGCGGGGCGGGCGGCGAAGGCGGCCGTCCCGCCGGACCAGATCACCCACGCCGACCTCGCCGACGGCGTCCGGGTGATGGTGACCGAGGCCAACGCGCTGGACGCCCGGGTCAACGTCGGCGACCAGGTCGTGATCATGAACGCGTCCTACGCCGGCGAGGTCACCGCGCTGCGGCCGGCGGACGTCGAGCTGGTGCGCACCGTCGTGGACGCGATCAGCGACCGGAACTGACGAAGCCCCGGGCGACCTGATCACCAGGGGATGGCGCCCTCGTCGTCGAAGAAGCCGCCGCGCGGACCGTTGTCCGGCAGGGTGGCGAGCCGGATCGCGATCGCGGCGCCCTGCTCGGGCGTCCGCGTTCCGCTGAAGCCGGTGAAGTCGGTCGCGACGTAGCCGGGGCAGGCGGCGTTCACGATGACGTTCGTGTCGGCGAGCCGGCGGGCGTACTGGGCCGTGACGCTGTTGAGCATCGACTTCGACGGCGCGTACGCGGCCATGACCGGGCCGGTTCGCAGCGTGAGCGAGCCCATGTTGCTCGACATGTTGACGATGCGGGGCGAGCCCGCGCGGTGCAGCAGTGGGAGCATCGCGTTCGTCACCCGGACCACGCCGAACACGTTCGTGTCGAGGACGGCGCGCAGGACGTCCAGGTCGAGCGTCGTGGGGTCCTGCGCGCCACCGTCGAGTCGGCCGGAGATGCCCGCGTTGTTGACGAGCACGTCGAGTCGTCCCGCCGTGCGCTCGATGGTCGCCGCCGCCGCCGCGACGCTGTCGTCGGAGGTGACCTCGAGGGCGACCCCGAAAGCGTCGACGCCCGCGGCACGCAGCCGCTCGACGGCCTCCTCGCGCCTGGTCCCGTCACGCGCGCCCACCGCGACCGTGAAGCCGATCGCCCCGAGGGCCAGCGCGATGGCGAGACCGATTCCCTTGTTCGCGCCGGTGACCAGCGCGATCTTCGTGTCGTTCACCCGTCCCATGCTCGGCGCGTCACCCGCCCGTGTCCAAGATCGATCCGGTACGCGCTGATACTCGCCGGGTATCACGCGGGTAGGCTTCACCCGTGCCCGACCTCGAGACCCGCGAACTCAGGTACTTCGTCGCCGTCGCCGAGGAACTGCACTTCGGCCGTGCCGCCGATCGGCTCGGGATCGCGCAGCCGCCGCTGTCGCGCGCGATCCGCCGGCTGGAGCAGCGGCTCGGCGTCCGGCTCCTCGACCGGGACCGTCGTGGAGCGGCGCTCACCGACGCGGGCAGGGTGATGCTCCGCGAGTCCCGGGCGGCTCTCGACGCGGTCGCGGCCGCCGCGCGCCGGACGCGGCGAGCAGGCGATCCGAAGCGGCCGCTGGTGCTGGTGACGAAGGCCGGGGCGTCCCACGAGCTGCTGCAACGGCTCCTCGACGCGGTCGCCCGCGAACCCGGTGCGGCGCCGGTCGACGTCCTCCTGTGCGAGGTCGGCGAGCAGGCCGGGCTGCTGCGCGACGGGAGCGCCGACGTGGCCCTCATGCACCGCCCGTTCGACGACCTCGTCGGGTTCGACACCGAGGACCTCCACGTCGAGGGCCAGATCGCGCTCCTGCCCGCCGGGCACCCGCTCGCGGCACGCGATTCGCTCACGCTGGCGGAGGTCCGCGACGTGCCGGACCTGCCGATCGCGCGTTGGCCCCGGCTCGACGGGTCCTACCCGGACGGTCCCGGACCGGAGGTGCGCACCCAGTCGCAGCTCGCCCAGCTCGTGGCGCTCGGCAAGGCGCTGCTCGTCATCCCCGCCTCCAGCCGTGCCTGGCAGTGGCCCGACCACGTCGCCGTGCCCGTCGTGGACGCGCCGGACGTCACCACGGTGATCGCCTGGCCGGCGGGGAGCCGCTCACCGGCGATCGCCTCGCTCGTGCGCTCGGCGGCCGGGCTGCGCGCCGCGGCGACCGCAGGCTGAGAGGTCGTTGCCGCACCACCCGATCGAGTCGCCCGGAGACCCTTTCGGGCGTTGCCCGGCCACTCCCGACGGCACCATCCTGTGTGCCGTCCCGGTCAACCGATCACGTCCGTACGGAGGTTTCGTGCCGGTCAACGACATGCTCGAGGCGAAGATCAACCACGGCTTCACCCACCTGGACGTCGACGGCGACGGGCTGCTCACCGAGCAGGACCACGTCCTGATGGGCAGAAGGGCCGCGGAAGCCCTCGGGCACGCGCCCGACTCGCCGCAGGAGCAGCGCATCGTCGACGCCTACCTGCGGATCTGGCACGACCTGCACCTGCCGCACATCCCGGGCGGCGGCACGGCCATCTCGCGCGAGCAGTTCCTCGCCTCCACCGGCTCCCTCGCCGACGACCCGGACGCCGCGCTGGCCAGCGTCGGCGCGGTCGCCGAGGCGTTCCTGGCCATCGCCGACACCGACGTCGACGGCCGGGTGAGCCCGGCCGAGTACCTCGTGTTCCAGCGCGGGCACTTCCCCGGCCTGACCGAAGCCGAAGCCGCGGAGGCGTTCGAGCACCTCGACTCGGACGGCGACGGCTACCTCACCGCCGAGGAGTTCACGCGCGCGTGCGTCGAGTTCTGGTCCAGCACCGACCCGGGCGCGCCGGGCAACTGGTGGATGGGCCGTCCCGTGGCGTGATCCGGCCGCCGGCGGACCGGTCCGGGCTCGGGGACGACCCGACCCGGCCGGTCGCGGTCACCGCACCGCGATGTCCTCCGGGAATCGCGGGTCGATCTCGTAGTGGGTGTCGAACTGGCTGCTGAAACCGGTCACGCGGACCGTCCGACCCACGACGAGACCGGTGAGGTCGATGCCGGTCGGGGTGTTGACGAAGATCGTCAGCTCGCCGGAACCGTCGTCCACGAAGAACTTGTGTCCGTACGGCAGGTCCGACTCCGGCGCCCGGGTGACCGTGGCGGCCACGCGCACCAGCAGCCCTTCGGTGGTCTCCCCGACCGCGCCCGTGGCCAGCGGCGCCGGACGGACCGAAGGACCCCTGCCGTGCACGCGGACCGCGGCCGGGTCGGCGGGCACGAGGACGAGCAACCCGTAGCTGTCGCGCAGCGTGCCGGTCACCCGCACCTTGTCGCGCGGCGTGACGCCCAGGTCCACCGGGACGCTCACGTAGATCCCCGCGCCGCGGTCCTGGATCGCGAAGCCCCGGTCGAAGAAGCTGGACTCGAACGCGCCCGAGGGCGTCGTGGCCGTGCCGCCGACGGTGACCACCGTCCCCAGGGGCAAGCTCCGCGCGTGGCGGATGGACACCACGTGCCCCGACGCCTCGGCCGGCGCCGCCAGCCCCACCGAGACGAGCACCAGGACCAACACCGAGGCGATACCGCGCGGCACCCGACGCATGCCGAACCCCTTCCGACCGAGCCGTGCCGAGGTGGACCGGCTTCCCGCCACCATCGCGGTTCCGGGCGCCGTCCGCCGGCGGAAGGGCCGATCGGCTACGGGATCCCCACCCCCGGCGGTCAGGATCCGGCCAGGCGCTCCTCCGCGGCCCGCCACGCCCGGGGGTCGCCGCCCGCCTCGTACCGGACCAACCCGGCCGAGGACCGCACCACGTCCCGCAGGTCCCGCAGGCCACCGGTGACGACGCCCAACGCGCGGGCCTGGACCAGCGCGTTGCCGTAGGCGGCGGCCTCGACCGGTCCGGCCACGACCGGCAAGCCACAGGCATCCGCGGTGAGTTGGCAGAGCAGGCGGTTGCGCGCACCGCCGCCCACGACGTGCACCACGTCGACCTGCCGTCCCGACAGCTCGGCGGCCTGGCGGACCGCCCGTCGGTGCGCCAGCGCCAAGCTGTCCACCACGCACCGGACGATCGCCGCTCGTGTCGACGGCGGGGCCTGCCCCGTCCGCGCACAGGCTTCGCGGATGCGGGCGGGCATGTTCCCCGGCGGGATGAACGCCGGATCGCCCGCGTCGACCACGGCGGCCGGCCCCGGCTCGGCGCCGGCTGCGTCGAGCAACCCCGCCAGGTCCGGATCGCCCCACTCGCGCAGGCACTCCTGCAACAACCACAGGCCCATCACGTTGCGCAGGTAGCGGACCGTGCCGTCCACGCCCGCTTCGTTGGAGAAGTTCGCCGCCCGACCGGCCTCCGTGAGCACCGGGGCGTCCAGCTCGACCCCGACCAGCGACCACGTCCCTGTGGCCACGTAGGCGAAGTTCCGCGTCGCGGCCGGCACGCCGACGACCGCCGACGCGGTGTCGTGCGATCCGACGGCCACCACCGGGACGGGCCCGGTCAGGCCGGTCTCCGCCAGGACGTGCTCGTGCAGCGTGCCGACCTCGGTCCCCGGCTCCACCAGCGGCGTGAGGAGCCCGTCGGCGATGTCCAGGCGCGCCGACAGCTCCGCCGACCACGTGCGCGTCCGCGCGTCGAGCAGGCCGGTGGTGGAGGCGTTGGTGACCTCGGTGACGCCGGCGCCGGTGAGCCAGTGCGCGAGCAGGTCGGGGATGAGCAGCAACCGCCGCGCCGCGGCCAGTTGCGGCGTGCCGCGGGCCGCCGCCAACTGGTAGACGGTGTTGAACGGCAGCACCTGCAGCCCGGTGACCCGGTACAGGTCGGCCGCCGGCACTCGGGCGTGCACGGCCTCGGGCACGCCGTCGGTGCGCCGGTCGCGGTAGTGGACCGGGTTGCCCAGCAACGCGCCGGTGGCGTCGAGCAGGCCGTAGTCGACCGCCCACGAGTCGATGCCGACCGCGTCCAGCCGGGGTCCGGCCGCCCGCAGGCCGTCGAGCACGCCCCGGTACAGGCCCAGCACGTCCCAGTGCAGCGTGCCGCCGAGCCGCACCGGCCCGTTGGGGAACCGGTGCGCCTCGACGAACGTCGCCCGACCGGGCGCGATGTCGAAGGCCATCACGCGTCCGCTCGACGCGCCGAGGTCGACCGCCGCGACCCGGACCGCACCCCCGCCCATCAGCGCAGGAAGGCGGCGGCGACGCCGGAGTCGACGGGCACGTGCAGGCCGGTGGTCTGGGACAGGTCGCCGCCGGCGAGCGCGAAGACGGCGGCGGCGACGTGTTCGGGCAGCACCTCGCGACCCAGCAGCGTGCGCTTGGCGTAGTACGCGCCCAGATCCTCTTCCTTGACCCCGTACACGGCGGCCCGCTGCGCGCCCCAGCCACCGGCGAAGATGCCCGAACCGCGCACCACGCCGTCGGGGTTGACGCCGTTGACCCGGATGCCGTGCGGGCCCAGCTCGGCGGCCAGCAGCCGCACCTGGTGCGCCTGGTCGGCCTTGGTCGCGCCATAGGCGACGTTGTTGGGCCCGGCGAACACGCCGTTCTTGCTGGAGATGTAGACGACGTCGCCGCCCATGCCCTGCTCGATCATCACCTTCGCGGCGGCCCGCGACACCAGGAACGACCCGCGCGCCATCACGTCGTGCTGGAGGTCCCAGTCGCGCACGGTCGTCTCGAGCAGCGGCTTGGAGATCGACAGGCCGGCGTTGTTCACGACCAGGTCGACGCCGCCGAACGCGAGCACCGCCTCGGCGAACGCCCGCTCCACCGCCGCCTCGTCCGACACGTCCGCGGCCACGCCGATCGCCACGTCCGCGTCGCCGATGCCCTCGGCGACCGCCGCCGCGCGGTCCCCGTCGAGGTCCGAGACGACCACGCACGCGCCCTCGGCGGCCAACCGCTCGGCGATGGCCTTGCCGATGCCCGACCCCGCGCCGGTCACCAGCGCCACCCGCGTGGCCAGCGGCTTCGGCTTGGGCATCCGGGCCAGCTTGGCCTCCTCCAAGGCCCAGTACTCGATGCGGAACTTCTCCGACTCCGGGATCGGCCGATAAGTCGACACGGATTCCGCGCCGCGCATCACGTTGATCGCGTTGACGTAGAACTCGCCCGCCACCCGCGCGGTCTGCTTCGTGCGGCCGAACGAGAACATGCCGACACCGGGCACCAGCACGATCGCCGGGTCCGCACCGCGCATCGCCGGCGAGTCCGGGGTCGCGTGCCGCTCGTAGTAGGCGCGGTAGTCCTCCCGGTACGCGGCGTGCAGCTCCTTGAGCCGCTTGGTGATCTCCTCGACGGTCGCGCTCGCGGGCAGGTCGACCACCAGCGGCTTGACCTTGGTGCGCAGGAAGTGGTCCGGGCACGACGTGCCCAACTCGGCCAGCGGCGCGAGCTTCGCCCGGGACAGGAAGTCCAGCACCACGTCGGCGTCGGTGAAGTGCCCCACCTGCGGCAGGTCGGTCGACGCGAGGCCGCGGACCGCGGGGAAGATCGCCGCCGCCTTGGCCCGCCGCTCGGCCTCGGGCAGCGGCTCGTTGCCGGGCACCACCGCGCCGAACGGCTCGGCCGAACCGTGCTTCGCCAGGAACTCCTCCGCGGTCCGGATGATCTCCGCCGAGTGCGCCTCGCACTCCTCGGACGTGTCGCCCCACGCGGTGATCCCGTGCCCGCCCAGCACGCACCCGATCGCCCGCGGGTTCGCCGCCTTGATCGCCGCGATGTCCAGGCCGAGCTGGAAACCGGGCCGACGCCAGTCCACCCACGCCACCCGGTCGCCGAAGCACCGCTCGGTCAGCTCCTCCCCGTCGGCCGCCGTCGCCAGCGCGATGCCCGAGTCGGGGTGCAGGTGGTCCACGTGCGGCGCGTCGACCAGCCCGTGCATGGCCGTGTCGATCGACGGCGCCGCGCCGCCCTTGCCGTGCAGGCAGTAGTCGAACGCGGCGACCATCTCGTCCTCGCGGTCCACGCCCGGGTAGACGTCCACGAGCGCGCGCAGCCGGTCCAGGCGCAGCACCGCCAGGCCGGCGGTGGTGAGGGTGCCCAGGTCGCCGCCCGAGCCCTTCACCCACAGCAGCTCGACCGGGTCACCGGTGACCGGGTCGGTGTCGCTGCCCTTCGCGGAGGTGTTGCCGCCCGCGTAGTTGGTGTTGCGCGGATCGGCGCCCAGCCGGTTCGAGCGGGCGACCAGCGCCGCGGCGGTCGTATTGTCGGTCATCTGCGGGAAGCTCCTCGTGGGGCGAGCGGTGGCGAGGGTGTCGGGAGGTCAGACCCAGCCGGCCTGCGTGCCGCCGACGCGCGCGGCGGCGATCTCGACGGCGTAGCCGGACGCGCGGTAGGCGGCCATCGGGTCGCGGGGGAGGCCCTTGGCCTCGCGGCGGTCGGCCAGCACGCCGCGCACGTCGGTGTGGAAGGCGTCCATCAGCACGTCGTGCGCGCCGATCACGTCACCGGCGTCCTGGGCGGCGGCCAGCGCCCCGGTGTCGACGAGCAGCGCCTTGGCCAACGCCTGCTCGACGTTGAGGACCGACCGGACCTGGCCCGCGATCTTGTCCTCGATGTTGTGGCACTGGTCGAGCATGAAGTTCACCCCCGACTCAGGGCGGTGCGCGCCGACCGCGACGATCTCGACCATGATCCGGAACAGCTGGAACGGGTCGGCCGACCCCACGATCAGGTCGTCGTCGGCGTAGAAGCGGGAGTTGAAGTCGAACGCGCCGAGCCTGCCCGCCCGCAGCAGCTGCATGACGATGAACTCGATGTTCGTGCCCGGCGCGTGGTGGCCCGTGTCGAGCACGACCTGCGCGCGCTCGCCGAGCGCCTGGCAGTGCAGCAGGGCCGTGCCCCAGTCGGGGATGTCCATCGCGTAGAAGTACGGCTCGAAGAACTTGTACTCCAGCAGCAGCCGCTGGTCGGGCCCCAGCGCGGCGTAGATCTCCGTCAACGCGCCGGCCAGCCGGTCCTGCCGGGCGCGCAGCGAGTCCTGCCCCGGGTAGTTCGTGCCGTCGGGCAGCCACAGCTTCAGGTCGGCCGAGCCGGTCTGCGCCATCACCTCCACGCAGTCGAGGTGGTGCGCGACGGCCTTGGCCCGCACGCGCGGGTCCGAGTGCGTCAGCGAGCCGAGCCGGTAGTCGTCGTCCTGGAAGAGGTTCGAGTTGATCGCGCCGATCCGCACGCCGTGCTCGTCGGCGTGGGCGGCCAGCGCCGCGAAGTCCTCGACCCGGTCCCACGGGATGTGCAGCGACACCCGCGGTGCGAGCCCCGTCAGGGCGTGCACGCGCGCGGCGTCGGCGATCTTCTCGAACGGGTCGCGCGGCGTGCCCGGTGTGGTGAACACCTTGAACCTGGTGCCGGAGTTCCCGTACGCCCAGCTCGGCACCTCGATGGTGAACCCGTCGAGTTCCGACAGCACCTCCTGCAGGGACATCACGCGTTCCTCTCGGCAGCGGGGTCAACCGGTGTGGCGCCGACGGTAGCCGACCTTGGAACGTTTCACAACGGCCCTGACGAGGGTGAAATCGGTCGACCGGCACACCGTTGTCACCCTGCTAGGCTTCGCCGGAACGCAGGTTCGGGGGACGTTTCAGCTCCGACTCGCGTCGCTCACGAAGGAGGGTGGGGCGGTGTCCGCGCCGAGCATGAAGGATGTCGCCGCGCACGCGGGCGTGGCCGTTGGCACGGTGTCGAACGTGCTCAACCACCCGGAGCTGGTCGCCGAGAGCACTCGCAAGCGGGTGCAGGACGCGATCGCCGAGCTGGGCTTCGTGCGCAACGAGTCGGCGCGCCAACTGCGCGGCGGCACGAGCCGCACCCTCGCCTACGTCGTGCTCGACACCCGCAACCCCTTCTTCACCGACGTGGCCGCCGGCGCGCAGCAGGTGGCGGAAGGCGCCGGTCTCGCGATGTTCCTGTGCGACGGCGGTGAGGACCCGACCCGCCAGGCCAGGTACCTCGACCTGCTCGAGCAGCAGCGGGTGGAGGGCATCCTCATCACGCCGGTCGACGCGGAGGACCCGCGCCTGGCCGCGCTGGCCCGCCGGGGGACGCCGGTCGTGGTCGTCGACCGCGGCGCGGGACCGGACCGCTGCTCGGTGTCGGTGGACGACGTGCTCGGCGGCGACCTCGCCGCGTCCCACCTGCTCGACGCCGGGCACCGCCGGATCGCCTTCGTCGGCGGTCCGCGCTCGATCGGCCAGGTGGCCGACCGCCTGACGGGCGCCGAACGGGCCCTCGCCCGCGCCGGCGCCGAGCCGCTCACCGTGCTGGAGACGGCGCGCCTCGACGTCGCCGAGGGCAGGCGGGCGGGTGAACGGCTGGCCGGCCTGCCCGCGTCCCGGCGTCCGACCGCCGCGTTCTGCGCCAACGACATGCTCGCGCTCGGCCTGCTCCAGCAGGCGGTCCGGCTCGGCCTGCGCGTGCCGCAGGACCTGGCGATCGTCGGCTACGACGACATCGAGTTCGCGGCCGCGGCGGCGGTGCCGCTGACGTCGGTCGCCCAGCCGCGCCAGCTCCTCGGCCGCACGGCGGCGGAGATGCTGCTGGCCGAGGCGCGGCACCCGAAGGGGCACGTGCACCAGCAGCGGGTGTTCGAGCCCGAACTGGTGGTGCGCGAGTCCACCAGCATGCGTCGACTGGACGGCGTCGCCTGATCGGGTGACGGGACCGCCGAGTGCCGTCCGGATGTCTTCCCGGTCCGCGGGAGTGGCGTCCGGGAGCGTTTCCAGATTAGAAGTGACGCGCGGTCGCGCGCGGAAATTGCGCGCATCTTATTGAAACGTACCATCGTCACCGCTGCCCGTTTGAGCACGATGCCGCAACGATGAACAACTCATCTCCGCGGAGTTGTCGGCCCGCCATTGACGATTCCTCTGAACTGCCCCTAGCCTCCCGCATCAGCACCGCATTGAAACATTTCAGTGAAGGAGGCGCCGGATGGGTCGAGAACACGCGACTCCGCTGCTGGAGGTGCGGGGTGTCTCCAAGTCGTTCGGCGCTGTGGCGGCCGTCCGCGACGTGTCGTTCCCGCTGCACGGCGGTGAGGCGCACGCGCTGGTCGGGGAGAACGGCGCGGGCAAGTCGACCATCGTGAAGATGCTCGCCGGCGTGCACGAGCCCGACGCGGGCGCGATCGTGCTGGAGGGCGAGGAGCGGGGGCTGGCGGGGCCCGCCGCCGCGCAGGCGGCCGGCATCGCGGTGATCTACCAGGAGCCGACGCTGTTCCCGGACCTCTCGGTCGCGGAGAACATCTTCATGGGCCGCCAGCCGCTGGGCCGGTTCGGGCGCATCGACCGGGCGGCGATGAGGGCCGAGGCGGTGCGGCTGTTCGACCGGCTCGGCGTCCGCCTCGACCCGGACCGCCCCGCGCGCGGCCTGTCGATCGCCGACCAGCAGCTGGTCGAGATCGCCAAGGCGCTGTCCCTGCACGCGCGCGTGCTCGTGATGGACGAGCCGACCGCCGCGCTGTCCGGCGTCGAGGTGGAGCGGTTGTTCGCGGTGGCGCGTGCCCTCTGCGCGGAGGGCGCGGCGGTCCTGTTCATCTCGCACCGCTTCGACGAGGTGTTCTCGCTGTGCCAACGGCTCACCGTGATGCGCGACGGCACGTGGGTGTCCACCGACCCGGTAGCCGACCTGACCGTCGACCAGGTCGTGCGGCGGATGGTCGGTCGCGACGTTTCGACGCTGTTCCCCAAGGAGGACGTCGATCCCGGTGACGTCGTGCTGGAAGTCGACGGGTTGAGCAGGCGGGGCGTGTTCTCCGACATCGGGTTCTCGGTGCGGGCGGGCGAGATCGTCGCCCTCGCCGGGCTGGTCGGCGCCGGTCGCAGCGAGGTGGTGCGCGCGGTGTTCGGGATCGACCGCTACGACGCGGGCGAGGTCCGGGTGGCGGGCGAGCGGCTGCCCGTCGGAACGCCGGCCGCCGCCGTGGCCGCCGGGATCGCGGTGGTGCCGGAGGACCGCCGCCAGCAGGGGCTGGTCATGGAGATGTCGATCGAGCGCAACGCGACGCTCACCCGCCTGAAGCCGCTGGCCCGCTTCGGCCTGCTCGGCGGCGGGCGCGAACGCCGTTCGGCGCGCGAGTGGACGAAGCGGTTGCAGGTGAAGTACGGGCGGCTGGCGGACGCCGTCGGCACCCTGTCCGGCGGCAACCAGCAGAAGGTCGTGCTGGCCAAGTGGCTGGCGACCGGCCCGAAGGTGCTGATCGTCGACGAGCCGACGCGCGGCATCGACATCGGCACGAAGGCCGAGGTCCACCGGCTGCTCTCGCGGCTGGCGGCCGACGGCGTCGCGGTGGTCATGGTGTCGTCCGAGCTGCCCGAGGTGCTGGGGATGGCCGACCGCGTGCTCGTCATGCACGAGGGGCGGATCGCCGCCGAGCTGGGCCGCGCCGAGGCGACGGAGGAATCGGTCATGTTCGCGGCCACGGGCCGGAAGGGGGCTGCCGCGTGAGCGCCCGGCCGACGGCCCCCGCGCCACCGGCGAAGGCGGACGAGGGCAGGACCCGGTTCGTCCGCAAGCTCTGGCTGGCGCGGGAGTTCGGCATCGTCGTGGCGCTCGCGCTGCTCGTGCTCGTGACCGCGGTGGACAACCCCGCGTTCCTGTCGCCGCAGAGCCTGCGCGACCTGGCGCTGGGCGCGGCGATCCTGGTGGTCCTCGCGGTCGGGCAGACCGTGGTGATCATCTCCCGCAACATCGACCTGTCGGTCGGCGCGGTGCTCGGCCTGGTCGCGTTCGCGACCGGCAAGCTGCTCAGCTCGGCGCCGGGCACGCCGATCGTGGTCGCGGTCGGAGTCGGCATCGGGCTGGGCGCGGTGTGCGGCGTGGTCAACGGCGTGCTGGTGGCCGCGGCGCGGGTGCCCGCGCTGGTGATCACGCTCGGCACGCTCTACGCGTTCCGCGGCATCGACCACTCGTGGGCCCAGGGCAGGCAGATCAACGCCTCCGACATGCCGCGCTCGTTCCTCGGCCTCGGCACGTGGACGGTGCTCGGCGTCCCCGTGCTCGCGGTCATCGCCGTCGTCGTGATGCTGGTCGTCGGCTTCTACCTGCGGTCCTACCGCAGCGGGCGCGAGCTGTACGCGATCGGCTCGGAACCCGCGGCCGCACGGCTGTCCGGCATCCCGGTCGGGCGCAGGGTCTTCACCTCCTTCGTCCTCTGCGGCGCGCTCGCCGGTCTCGCCGGTGTGCTGTACGCGGCGCGGTTCGGCACCGTGGACGCCACCGTCGGCACGGGCATCGAGCTCCAGGTCGTCGCCGCGGCCGTGGTGGGCGGCGTGGCGATCTTCGGCGGCAGCGGCAGCGTCTACGGCGCCGCGCTCGGCGCGCTGCTGCTGACCACGATCGGCAGTTCCCTCGCGGTGCTGCGGATCAACCCGTTCTGGCAGCAGGCCGTGGTCGGCGGCCTGATCCTCGCCGCGATCGGACTGGACCGGCTGCTGGCCGTCCGGACGGCGAACCGCTTGCGAGGGAGGTCGTCGCATGGCGCGTGACACGGTGGACGACGTTGCGGGGTCGTCGGCCGAACCGGCCGCGGGCGTGCTGCGTTCGGCGTTGGTCCGGTGGGACACCGCGCTCCTCGTGGTGCTCGCCGCGGTCGTGGTGGTCGCCGGGGTGCTGGTCGAGGGGTTCGCGAGCGGGCGGAACCTCCAGTTCCTCCTGCTGGACGTGATCGCGATCGCGTTGATCGCGCTGCCGTTGACGCTGATCGTCATCACCGGCGAGATCGACCTGTCGGTGGCCAGCACGCTCGGGCTGTGCAGCGCGGTGATGGGCCACTTGTGGGTGGCGGGCCTGCCGCTGGAGCTCGTGGTGGTGCTGGTGATCGGCCTCGGCGCGGTGCTGGGCGCGGTGAACGCGGTGTTCGTGACCAAGTTCGCGCTGCCCTCGCTCGCGGTGACCATCGGCACGCTGGCCGCGTACCGGGGCCTGGCGTTCGTGGTGCTCGGCGACCAGGCCGTGGCCGACTTCCCGTTCCGCTGGACGGACGCCGCGAGCAGCACCGTCGCGGACGGCGCCGTGCCGTGGGCCGCGGTGATCACGATCGTGCTCGCGGTCGTGTTCGGCGTGGTGCTGCACGCGACACCGTTCGGCCGGTCCCTCTACGCGATGGGCAACAACGCCGAGGCGGCCACGTTCGCCGGCATCCGCGTCGCCCGCGCCAAGTTCTGGCTGTTCGTCGCCTCCGGCGCGGTGGCGGGCCTCGCCGGGGTGTACTGGACGCTGCGGTTCGCCAGCGCACGGGCCGACAACGCCGCGGGCCTGGAGCTGGCCGTGGTCGCCGCCGTCCTGCTCGGCGGTGTCTCGATCTTCGGCGGTCGCGGCACGTTGCTCGGCGTGCTGCTGGGTGTGCTGCTGCTCGGCGCGGTCCGCAACGCCCTCCAGCTCGCCGACGTCGCCGCGGACACATTGAACGTCGTCACCGGCGGACTGCTGATCGCCTCGGTCGTGGTGCCCAACGTGGCGACCATGGCCCGTGCCCGATGGCGACGGCGGAGCCGCACCCCATGACCCCGCAGACCACTCGCGACAACGAAGTCACCGCCGAGAGAGGGAGAACCATGTCCACCCAGCCCAAGCGCACCCTGCGCCTCGGCCTGATCGCCACCACCGTGGCGGTCGTGCTGGTCGGCGCCGCGTGCGGTGGCACCACCCGCGGGTCCGAGGACAACGCCAACCCCACGGGCAACCGGGCCACCGGCCAGGCCGACCCCGACGCGCCGCTGGCCGAGGGGCTCGACGTGGCCTTCCTGCCCAAGCAGATCAACAACCCGTACTTCACCGTCGCCGACGGCGGCGGCAAGAGCGCCACCGAGGAGTTCAAGGGCGCGTACAAGGAGGTCGGCCCCTCGGAGGCCAGCGCCTCGTCCCAGGTCAGCTACATCAACACGCTGTCGCAGCAGCAGACGGACGTCATCGTGACCTCCGCCAACGACCCGAACGCCATCTGCGGCGCGCTCAACAGCGCGCGGCAGGCGGGCGCCAAGGTCGTCACCTTCGACTCGGACACCAAGCCCGAGTGCCGGGACGTGTTCGTCAACCAGGCGACCGCCGAGGGCATCGCGCACAACCAGGTCGAGCTGATCGCCGAGCAGATCGGCGGCGAGGGCAGGATCGCGATCCTGTCGGCGACGCCGAACGCGACCAACCAGAACGCGTGGATCGAGCTGATGCGCGAGGAGCTGAAGAAGCCCGAGTTCGCCAAGATCGAGCTCGTCACGGTCGCCTACGGCAACGACGAGGACCAGAAGTCGTTCCAGGAGACCCAGGGCCTGCTGCGCTCCTACCCCGATTTGAAGGGCATCGTCTCGCCCACCACGGTCGGTGTCGCGGCGGCGGCGCGCTACCTGTCGGGCTCGGAGTACAAGGGCAAGGTGGCGCTGACCGGACTCGGCACGCCGAACCAGATGCGCGAGTTCGTCAAGGACGGCACGGTCAAGGCGTTCGCCCTGTGGAACCCCGCCGACCTCGGCTACCTCGCCGCGTACGCCGGCGCCGCGCTCGCGTCCGGCCAGATCACCGGCGCGGAGGGGCAGAAGTTCAAGGCGGGCAAGCTCGGCGAGTACACCATCGGCGCGGACGGCGTCATCGTGCTCGGCCCGCCCACCGTGTTCGACCAGGGGAACATCGACCAGTTCGACTTCTGAGCCCGTGGGGGGGGGGGGGGGGGGGGGCCCGCCCCCCCCCCCCGCGCCCGCGGCGCCGCGGGGGGGGGGGGGGGGGGGGCCCGCGGCCGCCCCCCCCGGGGCGCCCCCCCCCCCGGGGGGGGGCCGGGGGGGCGGCTCCGCGGTTCACGTCACGCGGCGGTGCCGGACGCGCCTACCTCGACGGGTAGGTGATGTTCGGGCGGGGCGGTGCGGCCATGTTC
>NZ_JAJHUO010000039.1 GCF_020859565.1 Saccharothrix luteola
ACCGACCAGCAGGTCGTAGGTTTCTGCGACAGTGGACATGCGGGTGTCCATCCTTCCCAGGGGTGCGCGTCCGTGACGGGCGCCGGCCCGGGTAAGGAAGATGCTCTCTCGGCAGTACTGTGACGGGCCACGACCCGCGGCAACGGGTCGGACAGGCTTCTGATCAGGCCATCGAGAGCGGCAGGGCCGGCGGCGCCTCCCCGGCTCGGGCGGGCAGATCTCACTCAAGGCACCCTGCGGGCCACCCTTTTCACGAGCCACACCCGAACCGAAGGCCACGACACCGACCCTGCCAGCCAGCCCCAGGCCAGCCACTGCCGAGTCTCACAGCCTTTCATCGTGCTTGGCGGCAGGTTTCGACGTGGTGCAGCACGAGGATGCCGCGACGATCGCGGTGGCCCGGCCTGGGCAGCAGCGCAGCTTCACCAGAACTTTCCAGCCCTTGAGCAGCGACACGGCGCGTTCACCGAGGGCCCGAATACGGGCATGGGCCCGGTTGACCGCCTTCTGACCGCGTGACAGCCGCGGCCGCGTGGCGTGACACTTGAACGGCGTGTGCACCATGCCGCCCGCGCCCTGGTACGCCTTGGCGGCGTACGTGGTCACCTCGTGTTCAGTCAGCACGTCGACCAGACCGTGGGTGCGGGCCGCAGTCATGCCCGAGTAGTAGGGCTTCTGGTCGGCGACGCGGTCGATCGGGACCAGGGTGCCGTCGGAGAATCGCGTAGGCGAGTCGGGCGGCGCGTTGACCGGCGGCGTGAAGGTTGTCAGCCAGGGCGGCGAGAAGGTCCACCGCTTCCCGGACGTAGCGCCAGGCGGTGCTGCAGGAGACTCCGAATCCGGCGGCCCGACGAGCGCAGGTGTCGCCGTTGCGCAGGTGGGCGAGCACGAGCAGCGCCTGACGGCCCGGATTCAGGGGGCGCCGCCACCGGATCGTCGCACACGTCTTGGATTCAATCGGTCGTCGCAACACCGGTGCCTTGGATTGAGTGTAGGTGATCGTTGAGTGCTTCGGCTGGTGTCTTCCAGCCGAGTGTCTTGCGGGGGCGGGAGTTGAGTGTGGCGGTGACCGCGGCGAGGTCGTCGGCGTTCCAGCGGGAGAGGTTGCCTTCGGCAGGTCATATGCGGACGGCGCAACCCGCCTTCCTCGGCGACCTACCGCGCGGCGAGCGCACGCTTCAAAATCCGAACGCAGAGATCAAGGTGCCCGAACGCTCGGTGCAGGATCTGGAACGCTCACTCCACCGAAGCGGCCAGGGGCACGAAGGCCCGCCGCAGATCCCGCGCCCGCCCCCCGTCGACGAACGCCAACGGCGCGTAGTGGTGCGACTCCCCATCCGGAACCCGCGACAACGGCCGATCACGCCCGTCCCGAGCCCACTCCACATCCCCGGTGATCGTGCGAGCAGGGATCAACCAGTAGTCACCGGGCCGCAACGTCCCACCCTCGAACCACACCTGCACACCGTCCTCCAGGTCCAGCCACTGCCGCTCCACCGCCTCGACCGCGCCTCCGACCGGCTTGGCGGGCCGGTGGTCCCACCGGCGCAGGAACGGGTGCCTGCCCGGCGCGCCGACCGCGACCGCGCCCTCCAGTTCCACGCGCAGCCGCTCGGTGTCCACGTCCACCACCCGAAGCAGGTCCGCAGGCTCCTCGCGCGCCACGGTCGCGTCGTCGAGCAGTTCCACCCAGTCGCCGATGTCCAGGTCGAGCTTGCCGTCGCGGCCCGCGTCCGACAGCGTCACAGAGCCGCCGTCCACCGAGGCCACGCCGAACACCACCGAGCCGTTCTCCCGAGACCACTTGAACGTCCGCTTCGGCGTCACGCTGTGGATCTCCAGTCGGTAGAGCTGGTTCTCCTCGCCCCGGTACCGCGAGTCGGGCGCGGCCAGGCACGGGCCGTCGTCGCCCTTGGCCGGTCGCTCGGTGCGCGCGGCCAGCCGCGCGGTGGAGTTCTGCTCGCCCACCCAGCGGGCGAAGTCGTCGGGGGTGCCGGGACGGGCCAGCACCTGCCAGGTCACCTTGAGGCGGGCGGCGGTGTCGGGCAGCGACGGGCCCAGCGCGGTCTCCCGGATCGCCGGGTCCTGCACGTACGTCACCAGTCGCTCGGTCACCTGTAGGTAGGCCACGAAGGGCTTGTTCGGCAGGTTGTCGGTCTCCGGCCGCTCCTTGTCCCGGTAGGCGTCGGGCTGGTCCCAGTAGGTCCAGTTGGGCGGGGGCAGGGTCGAGTGCTTGTCGTCCTCGACCGGAACGCCCGCGGCGGGCCGGGTGGCGTCGACCAGGATGCCGTCGACGTAGTAGCGGCCCGCGGAGATGACCAGGTCGGCGGGTTCGCCGTCCTTGGTCCGGTACTGGATGCCGAAGCCGAGCGCGTCGGCCGGACCGCCGTGCGGGCCGATCAGGTCGGCCGCCAGGGTGCGCTGCCGGTGCAGCTCCAGCAGCACCTGCTCGTTGGCGTCGGAGTCGAGCTGGACCCGGCCCTGCTGGGCGAGCACCGCGGAGTAGCGCCGATCGGGTCGGAAGCCCAGCTTGGAGAAGTCGCCGTGCATGGGGCCTTTCCCTTCATGAGACGAAGACGATGCCGGCGGCCGTGCCGGCGGGGAGGAACTCCTCCAGTCGGGCCCGGAGGTTGTCCTCCCGCTGCGGCTGGAACAGGTCGTGGAACGCGCCCAGCTCGGCCCCGTCCTCGGCGCCGCGGGCGATCTGCGGCGGACAGCCGGGGGCGAGCTGGGCGTAGCCGGGTGTGCCGTAGCGGGTCCTGGTGAAGCGCGGCCGGTGCTCGGACTCGCACCGGTAGCGCCGCGGCGTGCGCGATCCACCGGGCACGTAGCAGAAGCGCAGGCAGCCGATGCCCCGCCGGGCCACGTGGACGAAGCCGTCAAAGATGCTGTTCTCGGCGATGCGGATGGCGTGCGCGTGAACCTCGCCGATGACCGTGGTGTTGCTCAGGGAGAGCACGGCGTGCGCGTGCGAGCAGTCTGGACCCGCCAGCGCCTCGCGGTCGCGGCCGGTGGCGTCCAGGATGCTGTCCGCGATGTGGATTTCCAGCGGTTCGGTGCGCACTTCGTTGCCCTGGACCAGGATCGTGCCCAGGATGCTGCGCTCGACCTGCACGCAGGCGGTGGTGTTCTCCAGCACCAGGCTGGGTTCCTCGGGCTGCACCGGGTGGCACTGCGGGTCCAGCGTCCAGCCGGGGACCAGCGTGCTGTGCCGGATGACCACCTGCCCCACCGGTCCGCTGACGTGCACGCCGCGCCCGGTCACCAGCAGCCCGTCGAGCACCACGCGCGGCGGTCCGGGCCTGCCGCAGCTGTCGCGGTCCCGGTCGCCCTCCGCGGCCCGGATGATCAGCGCGTCCGGCCGGTTGCTGTACCAGTCCAGCAGCCGGATCACCGGCCGCGCCTCCTCCGCGGCGCGGACCTCCAGCCGGTCGCCGTGGTCCAGCACGAACTCGATCTGCTCCTGGTAGGCCAGGCTGCGGGTGATCTCGATGACGGCGTCGGCGGGCGCCTCGCCGGAGGCCTTCTCCCGCCGCCAGCGGCGGTAGGCGTCCATGATCTCCGACTCGTCCTCGTCGGGGCCGACCCGGTAGACCCGCGCGCCGGGCCGCTCGGGCCGCACCCGCGGGTACTCGCCGCCGCCCATGTCGTCGCTGAACCCGTGGTGGTAGCTCACCCACACCCCGCGCTTGGGCGCGGTGCGGGTACCGAACGCGATCCGCCCCAGCACCGGGTCCACCACCACCTGCTTGCGCTGCGGCCGGTACCGCCACCGGGACAGGTCGGCCACCACGATGTCGGCAGGCGGCACCGGGCGGTCCTCGCCGTCGCGCCAGATCTGGAAGCTCTTGCCCGGCCCGTAGTGGTCGGCCAGCCGGTCGCGCAGCGCCCGGCGGCGGATGAAGCCGGGCACGTTGGCGGGCGTGGCGATGTGGGTCGGCGAGGGCTCGGGGACCGGCTTGGTCAGCAGCGGGGTGTCGTTGCCCAGGATGGAGAAGGTGTAGAGGCTGCGCGCCCGGTCGATGCAGTACGCGGGCGCCTTGGTGATCGACTGCGGCTTGAGCCGCCACGCGAACAGCCCCACGCTCGCGGGCGTGCGCCCCCGGCCCGCCAGGTGCGCGAACTCGTCGAACGCCGAGTCCACCAGGTCCAGCTCCGCGCCCCGGCGCAGGTCGACCGTGCGCGCCGGGGAGGCCAGGTGCCGCGCGGCGGCCCGCGCCGGGCTGCCGGGGTAGAGCCGCACCGGCTGCGAGCCCGCCAGCAGCGGCCCGAACTCCACCGCCCGCGCGGGCCACTCGGCCACCGTGCGCGCGGTGTTCTCCAGCAGCGGCAGGGTGCCCTTGCGCCGCCGGTTGGTCACCGTGGCCGCCACGTCCACCCGCGGCGCCAGGCGGGCCGCCAGCAGCCGGGCCGAGGCCCCGCGCCCGGACACCGCCTCCTCGTACCCGCGCAGCGCCCGATAGCCCACCAGGTCGCCCAGGTAGGGCACCGCCCAGTCCGCGCAGGTCTCGATGAACCAGTTGTCGTACAGCTGCTCCAGGTCGGTCTCCACCAGGTCGACCTGCTCGGCGATGACGCCCAGCAGCGCGCGCAGCGCCCCGCCGCTCTCCGCGTCGCGCCTGCGGTGGAACTGGGGCAGCAGGTCGAACAGGCGGTCGGGCTGCCGGCTCATGACCGGACCTCCTTGAGGATCAGCGTGTCCGGCACGGCCGGGGACAGCAGCGCCAGCTGCGCGGGCCGCACGCCGCGGAAGACCACCACCGAGCGGTCGGCCAGCGGGTCGCCGGTGGTGATGTCCGGGTTGAGCCGCAGCAGCTCCGCCACGGTGATGCCGTGCTTGGCCGCGACCGCGGTCAGCGTCTCCCCGCCTGCCGCGACCCGGTAGCGGGTCTCGTCGAACACCGCCTGCCGCGCGGGCACCACGGTCCTGGGCTCGCTCAGCGAACCGGCCAGCGCGTCCAGCTCGACCGGCGTGACGCTGCCGGGTATCCCGGCGAACACGTCCACGTCCACGTGGTCGACGCCGGGCACGGCCTGCGCGGTGGCCAGCACCTCCGACAGGTAGGCGGGCTGGCCCAGCTCCCGGTTGCGGAAGCCCAGGCGCTCCAGCAGGGCCGCGCGCACCGCGGGCTCCAGGACCTCCCAGTAGTGGTCCGGGTGCACCCCGATGTTGGCCGAGACCACCAGCAGCACCGGCTCCCGCACCGCCACCTCCACCGGCAGGCCGGTGTCGCCGTGCGCGGCCAGCGCGGCGCGCAGCGTGGTGACGATGTCGGAGTCGTCCTGCAGCGCGATATCGTCCACCCCGGCCACGGTCAGGTGCACCACCTGCCGGACGCCGTTGAACAGCCGCCGCGCCGAGGCCCGCCCGATGCCCGCCCGCGCCCGCGCGAAGTCCTCGTGGTCGGGCACGGAGACCAGCCGGTCGAACGCGGTGACGCTGAGCGGGATGTTGCGGCGCAGCAGGCCCGCGTCGTCGCGGTCCGCGCCGCCGTGCGCGGGCAGCGGGTTGGTCACCCCCGACACGCCCAGCGGCCGGGTGGTCAGCTGGGTGATCCGGCCCGCGCCCACGTTGCCCGCCTCGCCAAGGCCGACCCGGTAGCGGGCCCGGATGTTCTCCACGCCGGTGGGCAGCCGCGCGCCGCGCACCCCGTCGCCGAAGGCCACCACCAGCGAGCCCTGCTCGCCGGGCCGGGTCACGAAGACCCGCTCGGTGGGGCCGCGCCCGGCGAAGCTGTCCACCTCGCGCCAGCGCACGCCGTCCACCCGCACCTCCAGCGTGCTCTGCGCGCCCAGCGGGTTGTCCGCGGCCAGCCAGGTCAGCGGCCCCTGGCGGAGCAGGAACTCCTGGTTGGCCCGCCCCTCGTCGCCGCTGCCGATCGGCTCGTCGCGGCCCGCGCCGTGGGTGGCGCGCACGACGTTGGCCAGCAGGCGCACCGTCTCCCGCCGGTAGGTGTAGGCCAGCGGCGTGGCCAGGGTGAGCGTGGTGTGCACCTTCTCGCCGGGCCGCCGCTGGTCGTGGTCCTGCTCGACCGCGGCGATCATGGCCAGCTCGGTGCCGGGCACGCCGGTGGGCCTGCCGGGCAGGTCGGTGCGCTCGCCGGTGACCACCAGCCAGCGGCCGGGGGCCAGCCCGTCGTAGAGCTCGGCCAGCTCGACCTCGCTGCCGGACACGTCGTCGGTGATCGGCTCCTCGGCCAGGGCCAGCCGCTCGCCGCGCAGGTAGACCGTGGTGTCGCGGATGTCGGACAGCCGGGTGTCCTGGGCGTCCAGCCACGGCCGGTCCAGCACCAGCTCGGTGACCTTGCCGCTGATCCCGAAGCCCTGCTTGGCGATCGTGCGCACCCCGGAGACCCGCGCGATGACCCGGTGCATCCCGCCGGTGGCGGAGCCCGGCTCGGCCTTGCGCGGCCGGTCGACCACCACCCAGCTGCCCACGCCCACGCCCTCGTAGACCGCGTCCAGGGTGAGCACGGTGGCGGGCAGGCGGGCCCAGGTGGAGGTGGTGACCGACACCGAGGGCCGCTGCGCGCCCTGCGCCGGGGTGGTGCGGGTGATCACGATGTTGGTCCACCGCTCGGTCAGCGGGTCCCAGTCCCACAGGTCCTGCCGGTCGTTGGCGACCAGCACGACGGGGGCGCCCAGGTCGTCGGGCAGCGTGACGGTCACCCGGTCGTCGGCGTTCACCTTGGACACCGCGATGCGGTGCGCGGGCAGGTGCGGCTGGGTCTCCAGGGTCACCTCGCCGTCGTCGGCCACGGTGTGCTTGATCCGCCCCGGACCGAAGTCCTGCTCGCCGTCGGTGGTCAGGTCGTCGATGGTGTCGCGCCAGGCGTTGGCGTCGAGCTCGAAGACCAGCGAGGCCGTCGTCGGGGTGTCCTTGGGCCCCGCCGCTTCCTCCTCGGGGTCTTCGGGCTCCTCGGCGACGTCGTAGAACACCGTGACCGCCAGCTTCTGCGGCACGTCGAGGTCCCACTCGACCTGCCGGGCGGGCTGGTCGGGCTCGATCACCGTCTTCAGCGGGGCGGTGGCCGCGAACGGGGTGGCGACCTGACGCATCGCCAGCAGCTCCTGCAACGCCAGCGGCGCGCTCAGGTCCACCCCGCGCCACGCTGTGTAGAGGTCGTCCTCCAGCCGCGGGTCCAGCGCGGCGAGCAGCTGGGCGGCCAGGTCCGATCCGGGCGCGTAGAGCTGGCCGACGCTGCGGCGCAGCTTGCGCGAGCTGCTGGGGGAGCGGCTGGGCGGGGTGCGCAGCGCACCCAGCAGCGCCCCCAGCCCCAGCAGCGCCGGGCTGCTCGACGGGGGCGTCGAGTCCAGCGCCAGCGCCTGGTACAGGGTGGGCTCCTGGTCGGCGTCCGGCTGCGGCGGTTCCAACTCGCCCGCCTTGGCGTGCTGGTCGGCGATCTCGGCCCGCACGTCCTCCAGCCACTTGCGCACGTGCGTGTAGTGCTCGGCCACGGCCAGCGCCTCGGCCAGCCGCTCCAGCGCCTCGGCCAGCCGCCGGGCGTACCTGGTGGGGGTGGGCAGCTCGCCGGGGTCCTCCGGGGTGGCCCCCAGTGCCGCGCGCAGGGGCACCAGCACGCCGTCCACGAAGCGCTTGAGGATCACGCTGCGCCGCACCACGTCGCCGGGGTCGGCCAGCAGCGCGTCCAGCCACTGCTGCAGCGCGGCGCGCAGCTCCTTGAGGTCGTCCAGGACCGGCGGCGGCTTGCCGACCGTGGTGGTGTCGCGGTCGCGGTCGAGCGAGACCTGCGCCACGTCCTCCAGCACCTGGCTGCCCGCCTCGCTGCCGAACACGAACAGCAGCCGGTCGCCCGGCTTGAGGTTGGTGGTCACGCCCTGGAGCTGGACCGCCCGCCGGTCCCGCAGGTCGTCCGCGGTCAGCTGGTAGGGCCTGCTGGTGCGCACCCGCAGGTTGTTCCAGGAGTGCCGGGCCACCAGGTCCTCGACGCTCTCGAAGGCCTGCGGCTCCTCGCCGGGGCCGGGCACGCTCTGCGCCCGCGCCCCGCGCGGGACGTGCGCCTCCAGGTCGCGGCCGGGGGTCGAGTCGGCGTCGACGGTGTAGGACAGGTAGGTGCCCGCCGCCACGCCGGGGCGCGGCAGGTGGCCGACCAGGCGGCCCAGCAGCTCCAGCGACCGCTGCTCGGTCGCGGTGCGCAGGTAGCCCTCGTCGGCGATCCGCTCGGTGTAGAAGGTGAGCAGGTCGGCCAGCACCGCCGAGGCGTCCAGCAGGCCGATCGCCGGGTCGTCGAGCGCGCGCGTGGTCAGCGCGTTCAGCGGTCGGTAGCCGGGGCTGGACAGCCGGGCCAGCATGGTGGCCAGGAACTCCGCGTGGGTGCCCACCCGGTGCGCCAGCGCGGCCTGCGAGGGCGGGGTGAACACCTCCACCGGGGTTCGCGCGGACGCCGCCGCGCGGCAGTCCTGGCAGCCGCAGCCGCTCATCGCCCACCTCCCAGCACGATGGCCAACCGGCCGTTCTCCGGGCGGTCGGGGTCGTTGTCCAGTTGCGCGACCTCCAGCGGGCCCAGCCGCAGCAGCCCCGCCTCCAGCGCGCCCTCGTCCTGGCCGAACTGCCTGCGCAGCGCGGTCACCCGCGCGGTGAGCACGCCGGGCACCGCGGCCGCGGCGGCCACCAGTGCGCTGACCCGCACCGGATCGCCGAAGGTGAGCCGGTCGGGGTGGAAGAACCCGCGCCCGCCCAGCGCGGCGGTCAGCGCCGCCAGCACGTGGCCGCGCTGGTAGCCCTCGGCCACGCACACCGCCAGGCCCACCTCCAGCGGCACCAGCACGGCGGGGCCGACGCTGACCTGATGGCCGATCCGCCGCACCCGCGCCAGCGCCTGCGCCACCGCGTCGAGCAGCGCGGCGTCCGGCTCGTCGCGGCCCACCGGGTCCACGGCCACCTGGACCTCCCGGCCCGACCCGGTCCACCGCACCCGCGCGGCGGCCCGCTGCACGCCGGGCACCCGCGCGGCCAGCGCCGCGTAGTCCTCGGCGGTGACCGCGCGCAGCAGCTCCCGGCGCAGCCCCAGCGGCGCCAGCTGGCGCACCTCGTCGAGCGTTTCCGGCTCCACGCCGCCGACCGCGGCCAGCGGGTTGCGCACCCGGTCCACCGCGTCGTGCTGGTCCCCGCGGCACAGCACCAGGTGGTTGACCGCCTCGGCGCCGACGTTGCCCGCGGTGCCGTTGCCGACCCGGTAGCGGGCGCTCAGCCGCTTGCCCGGCGGGGGAGCGGCGCCGTGCGCGCCGTCGCCGAAGCGCAGCGCCAGCTGCCCGGACTCCTCGACCTCGCCGACGAAGTGCCGGTCGCGCGGCCCGCTGTCGAGCAGGTCGCGCCGCGGGGTCCACTCGGCGTCGTCCTCGCCCCGCAGCAGCACCGCGGGCAGCGCCGTGCGCGCGTCGGTGAGCAGCGCCGACCTCGCCGAGCCGCGCAGCGCCGCCTCGTCCGGGGCCAGGCCCGCCGCGTGCTCGCCGCCCCAGCTCTGCGCCAGCTCCCAGGCGATCCCGTCGTCGAGCACCCCGCCCGCCAGCGCGCGGGCGCGCAGCACGTCCAGTCGCCGGGTCTTGGCCGCCAGCAGCTCGGCGCGCCGGGCCAGCAGCTCGCGCAGCGCCCGCTCGGGCCGCTCGCCCAGCCGCAGCTCGGTCAGCACCCGCTCGCCGTACAGCACGGTCAGCGCGGCCACCTGGTCCCTGCTGGGGCGCCTGCCGCCGCGCACCTGCCGCCACAGCTGCTCCAGCCAGGCCCGCACCCGCTCCGGGATGGCGGCCAGCAGCCGGGCCTGGCCCGCGGCGACGTGCGCGGGCAGCGGGAACGGCGCCCGCTGCGTCACCGGCGCCTGCTGGAGCACCGGCCGGAAGCGCGGTCGCACCGCGGGGTAGGTGATCTGCGCCAGCAGCGCGCGCAGCGCGGCGTGCTGGTCCTCGGCGGTGTCGGGCACCACCACCTCCCGGTCGCCGTCCAGGTCGAGCACCAGCCCCGCGCGGTCGGTGGTGCCCTCGCCCAGCAGCCCCACCAGCTCGTGGACGTGCTCCGCGGTCAGCGGCTCGCGGTCGCCGGTGCGGCCGATGAGGTCCTGGACGAACGCGACGACCGGATCGACCGCGTCGTCACCGCCGCAGCCGAACTCCGGCGGGTCGCAGGTCGGCGGCACCACCGGCGCGGGCGGCACGGTGATCACCTCCACCGGGCCGCCGCACGCGTCGACGCTGCGCCCGTGGTCGACCAGCACCACGTTGCCGCGCGCCACGCTCACGTCCGGGATGGGGCAGCAGTCCTGGCCGCCGCGCGAGGACAGGCAGGCGGTGAAGGCCAGCGCGTCCTCGACGTCCCAGGTGACCTCGACCACCGGCTGGTCGTAGAGGTCGTCCACCCCCGGGGTGACGCTGAGCAGCCGCACCGCCTGCCGGTGCGCGGGATCGGCGTCGGCGGGCGCGCCGCTGTCCGGGCCGACGACCTCCTCGATGACCAGCACGTCACCCGGCCGCAGGCGCAGCGCGCGCCGCTTCGGGCGGGTGCTCTCGGCCTCGGCGTCCCCGGCGTCCCCGTCCTGCTCGCTGTCGTGCTCGGCGTGGTGCAGCCACTCGTCGCGCAGGGTCGCCGAGGTGGCGCCCTTGCGCAGGCTGCACTCCTGGTCGCCCCACGTCCAGAAGCGGATCTCGTTGTGCGCCGGGAAGATCCGCAGGTCGCCGGGGTCGACGGGCTCGAAGAACTCCCACGTCGCCGAGGTCGGCAGCTCCGCCACCACCTCCTCGGCCACCACCGGCCCCAGCTCGGGGCGGCGCAACGGGTCCACGTAGCTCAGGTCCACGGCCAGGAAGCGGAAGTCGCCCGCTTGCAAGGTGGCCTCGCGGCACGCCTCCAGCGCCACGAACGTGCGCGCGTTGCAGCCGTCGTGCATCGCGTAGTCGACCAGCCGGGCGTGCCTGCGCACCGAGGTCCGCCTGCGCGCGGTGTCCAGGTACGCCTCGGTGGCGATGGCGTCCTGCTGGTAGCTGAGCCGGTCGCCCACGTAGGCCAGCAGTTCGGCCACGGTGACGCCCAGGTCCGGCACGTGCCGCTCGACCCACCGCGGTGTGGTCAGCGTCAACCGGTCCAGCAGCAGTTGGCGCAGCGAGGCGTAGTCCCGCGCGGTGTAGTTGATGACCGGCCGCGGACCCGGCGGCGGTGGCGCGGCCCGCTCCGGCAGGCAGTCCAGCTCCGTCGGGCACATCCGGCGGAAGTCGAAGTCCGCGCCCGCGTAGCGCGGGTCGAAACCGGGGTAGGGCTCGGTGCCGGGCAAGCCGTGCCCGTCGGCCCGGACCACCGAGAGCCGGTAGGTCGAGCTGTCGCCGGGCCGGTCGACCCGCACGCGCACCCGGTCGTCCAGCTCCGGGTCCTCCTCGTCGTCCAACCGCACCGACACCGCGACGATGCCCCGGACGCGGCGACCGCCGTCGATACGGATGTTCGCCGGGCCCAGCTCGCGCGGCGCCCGGCCCAGGAAGGTGACGGTGAGGGTGCGCCCGTCATCGGAGACCTCCACGCCGTCGACGCCGTTGCGGTGCTTGGCGCGCACCCGCGCCCGCCTGCGGTCGGTGCGGCAGTCCTGCGTCATCGGTCGCCGCTCCTCTCGAACGTGTCGGTGCGCCGGGTGCCGGTGGGGCGCACGACGTAGACCAGGTGCACGCGCAGGGTGCTGTCCTCGCTGACGACCTCCAGCGCCTCCACGTCGATCACGTCGCCCAGCCACCGCTGCAGGCTGGCCTGGATGGACAGCCGCAGCGCGGAGGCGAACTCCGGGCTATTGGGCGCGAAGACCAGGTCCAGCAGGCCGCAGCCGAAGTCCGGCCGCATCACCCGCTCGCCGGGGCTGGTGAACAGCAGCTGCTCCACCATGTCCCGGACGTGGTCGTCGTAGCCGCGGTCGGCGGTGCGCCCGCGACCGTCGACCCGGAAGGGGAAAGCGATGTCGGTGCGGGTCATCGTCCCACCGCCCTTTGCTGCACCACGACGACGTTCGGCGGCCCCTGCGGGACCTGTTCGGCGCTCTGGCACAGGCCCACCGAGCTCTGCAGCAGCGCGGGCTGGCCGTCCAGGGTGATCCGGGCGGAGGGGGTGACCCACTTGATCGTCACGCACGGCTGGGGTTTACCGCTGACGTTGAAGGCGCAGCCCGCGATCGTGTGGACGTCCGCGAGCGTGGCCACCGGCTGACCACTGGCCAGCACGCGCGTGCGCGAGGGCAGCAGGGTGGCCTGCCCGCCGTGCGGGCACATCACCGTCGCGTTGACGTGCAACAAGTTTCCGGACATCGTTCCCCCTCAGGTGACGGCGAGTGCGCCCTGGTTGATCGAGACCGTCGGCCCCGCCAGCGAGATGGAGGCGCCCTGGCCGTTGCTGATGACGATCCCGCTGTCGTTGACCGTGATCATCGCCCCGGTCGCGGTCTTGAGCGTGATGCCGACACCGGGCACGTCCGACAGCACGATCGAGTGCTGCCCCAGCGTCTGCAGCACCATGTTCGGCGAGGCGGGCAGCCCCGCGTCTGCGGGCGCGGGCAGCTCCGCCTGGCTGCCGTACCAGCAGCCGGTCCAGATCGGGAAGTCCTTGTTGCCCTGCTCGAACTCGACCCAGACGCCCGCCCCGACCGGCGGCACGACGTAGTGGCCCATCTGCGGCCCGGCCACCGGCAGGCACGGCAGCGCGAACGTGGACGGCGTCGTGCCGTACACGTCGGACACCAGCGCCTGGATGCGCCCTCGGCGCTCCGGGTCGACGTTGTTGAACACGGTGCCGCGGTACTTGCCGAGGTACCTGGTCGGTTCGGTCATCTGGCTCCCCTCACGGCCGGACCACTGGGGCCAGGGAGATCAGGCCTTCCCTGGCGAGCGTGAAGTTCTGGGTGTAGCTGCCGCGCTGGAGGTTGTGCGTGACGCTCTTGACGTAGTACAGGCCGTCGTAGGTGATGCCCGCGCCCCGCACGCCGACCAGCTCCCGCGCCCGCAGCACGTGCCCGTAGCGCACCACGTCGAGCTGCCCGGAGCCGGACACCGCGTCGGCGGACTCGGCGGCCTTGGCCAGCGCCTCGGCCAGCGCCTGCGGCGCGTCCTTCTTCGCGGTGTCCTTGATGACGGTCTTCTTCAGCGCGGGCGCGGGTTTGAGCGCCATCGGCGGGCGCAGCACGCTCACCTCCGGCACGGGCAGGGGCAGGGAGATCTTGGTGGCCGGGATCTGCACCATCACCTCCGGCCGCTCCCGCGCGGTGCCGTCGAAGCTGAACGTCATCTGGTCCACGTTGGACGAGGCGTCGGAGTTCACCGTCAGCGCAGGCTGGGGGACGCCCAACCGCACCTCCGGACCCCAGTAGGCCAGGCTCACCCCCGGCGCGGGACCCGGTTCGAGGTAGAAGACGTACCCGTTGGCCTTGGCGATCTCGTTGAGGTAGGCCAGGTCGGTGCCCTTCTGCGAAGGGGTCTGCTCGGTGGGAAGCTTCACTTGGGGGAAAATCTCCGGCACCACCGCGGGCACGATCCCGTAGGTGGCGTACTCCGCGATCACCACCGCCGCGCGGGTCGCTGGTGAGGTGGCCGGGAACTGCCGGTCCTCCTTCTCCTCCAAGTCCATCAGCACCGTCAGGTCTTCACCGGTGACCGTCAGCGTGGACTGGCCGGGCTCGTTGCTGATCCCGACCTCCTGGCGGATGCACACCCCGTCCATGATCACGCTCGGCACGCCGCGCACCGTGACCACGAGCACCACGCGCGTCTCCGGGTCGAAGAACCCCGCGGGCAGCAGCGCGCTGCGCAGCACTCCCAGTTTCGACAGGTCGAACGCGAGCTGGAATCCGCTGCGCTGGCCCGCCGAGACGGTCACCTGCGCCGACAGCAGCGCGTCGGTGACCTCCCGCGGCACGGGCACCGGGATGCGGCGGCCCATGAGCAGGGTGAGGTGGACGGGGGCGAGGTCAGCCATTCGGCATCGCGATCCTGAGCAGGCGGCCCGGTGTGCCGGTCAGCTCCTCCGGGCTCAGCACCGGGTTCGCGTCCGCGATCCGCCACCACGCCTCGGCGTCCCCGAAGTACCGGTGCGCCAGCAGGTCCGGCCGGTCCCCCTCGCTGACCTCGTGCTCGGCGATGGCGGTCGTCGGTGGCGGCGGCAGCAGCCTGCGCGCCAGGTGGGGCACCTGCCTGCCGTCCGCGGTCACGTGCACCGCTGTGGGCACGCCGTAGTAGCGGCTGCTGCGCGGGTAGGGCGTGGGCTGCGGCACGGCGGCGGCCATCGCGTCCGCGGGGTTGGTCATGGTGTGCTCCCTCAGATGTTCCGCAGTCCCAGCGCTTCCAGCCGCCCCGGCGCGGCGGAGCCCGCGAACCGCTCCTTCTGCGACAGGTAGGCCATGTAGAGGTCGGCCCCGCGGTGCCCCGCGGGCAGGTCGTTGACCGAGAGGATGCGCAGCCCGATGCTGACCGTGGCCCGGTACGGGTTCAGCTCGGCGTCGAAGGCCTCCTCGGTGATTGCCAGCTCGGTCAGCCGCACCGGCATGACCCGCTTGGCACCCCAGACGAACAGCGTCAGCGGGGTCTCGACGGGGGTGATCTCCAACGTGCCCAGGCTCGCCAGGCGCAGGTTGGTGTTGATCTGGGTGGTGGTGGGGTGGACCAGCATCTCCAGCGTGGCCAACTGCGGGTGGATGCCGAACTCGCTGGGGACGTCGGGCTGGTCGGTGGCGTCTATCTCGGCGGTGAACCGCCAGGTCTCGATGGCCGGGCCCTTGAGCCTGAGCGCTTCGGTGCGGTCGCCCTGCTCGGCCCCGGACGCCTGGGGGGCGAGGCTGCGTTCCAGGGTGTCGGGGTTGAACTGCATGACGATGACCCGGCGCGTGCCCTGGTCGGGGTCGATCACGATCCCGGCGCGGACCGGCTTGGGGATGTCCAGGTAACGGGTCATGAGCCATCCACCCCCGCGGCGTCGTACGCCTCAAGTGTCAGCGAAGCCCTTTCCCGCAATGTTGGGACGGGGTCGTACGCGGCGATGTCCTCCAAAGTGGGGCGGTATTCGGGCCAAGGTGAGTAGGTGGTGGCCCAGAGGGACATGTCCCTCGTGCGTTCGTCCTGGTGGGTGAGGCCGCGCTGAATGCGCTCGAACGTTCCTTCCTCATAGGTGTACGGAGCCCCCACTCCCAGTTTGAGCAAGGCGAGCCCCAGCCTCACCGGATCTTTGGCGACATCCACCCGGCGCCACAGGTCGAGCAGCCGCCAGGGCTTCAACTCCTCTTCGAGCGTCCCTCCCGTGGAGGTCGTCAGGTTGGGCTGGTCCCCCTTGGCGTAGATGTACGAACTCGATGAGGGCTGGTCTTCCACGTAGTGCACGGTCGTGCCCACCCAGGCTTGCCAGACCACCTCGCGCCTGCTCTCCGAGGCACTCCCGAGTTCCTCGACCAGCGGCCAGCTGTTCTTGTCGGCGAGCTCGGCGACCGCCTCCTCGGCCGGGTGTTGTCGGAGCACCATCCGCGATGTGCGGAATTCCCGGGATGTCATGCCAGGCCATCCATTCTCTGTCGTTCCGCCGTGTACCTCGAATGAATCCCGTATATCCTATGGATGCGCTCCCTGATTTGCCGGTAGATCTGTTTCCTCTTCTCCTCCGCCGTGGCCTGGGAGTCGACGACTATCTCATCGCCGAGACTGCGCACCCAGGCTTCGACCACCACTGCCTCTCGAAGGCGCACTTCACGTGCTCCGGGGGACAGGTCATCCACGTTCCCCCGGTTCATCAGGTGTTGGTGCAGTTCCTGGGAGGCCGCTCTCGCTTGGGGGATGCCCATGGGGTGCATGGCGGCGGCTTGAGCCATCGTGATGTGGCCCCTGGCGGCCATGTCGAGCAACATGCCACCGGTCGCCCGCGTCACCACCGACCGCAGCGTTTCCTGGTGGATCATCAGTGCCGTGACCTCGCGGACGAAGCGGGGATTGGGCCCCCTCACGGGCTCGCCGCGTAGCGTGTCGAACGCGCTGCGGGCGATCGCCTGCTGCTTGAGCACTGAACGGGGACCTCGCCAGGACGCGAACAGGTTGCTCAGCTCCTCGTAGCTCAGCGCCTGGTCCGGAGTGGCCCGGAACTTCTTGTTCGGGTCGATCCACGGTTGCTGCCGCGACTTGGGGATGTTGAAGCGGACGCCGCGGTTGCGGGACGACCTCCCGAACCACTGCTGCCAGATCACATCGACCGAACCGCCCGCCTGCGTATCGGTGTAGCGCTGCAAGTCCTTCTGCCACAACGTGGTCGGTGGCTGGTTGCGGAGGTACTCCTGGACCTCGACTGCGCCTTGGCCGGTGAACTCGTGTGCCACGGTCGGCGTGCCGGCCGCGACAGGCGTGGTCTGCGGCCTGGTGCTGCCCGGTCCCTGCGGGTGCGCCCATTGGGGAGCGCGGCTGAGCTCCGCCGAGACCTTGCGCACGAAGCGCAGCACGTCGTCCACGACGAAGGCGACGCCTTTGAGGAAGACCAGTACCGGGTTGAGCGTGGCGCGCAGGTCGACCCCGCGTTGCCCCAGGCGTTCCAACCTGGTCAACCGGTAGGCGATGCGCATCGCGAACAAGGTGGCCCGCAGCACCTTGCCCCGGACTCCCTTGCTGAGCAGCCAGGAAAGCTTCGGCTTGATGCGCGCGACGATGAGCTGCAGCCGCTTGTTCTTGTCGTCGGGCTTCGGCTTGTTCTTCTCCTTGGCCTTCTTGTCCCGGTTCTTCTTCAGCTTGTCCTTGATGCGGTCCCGGTAGTTCCGGTACTTGTCCCGCAGTTTCTTCGCGGTGTTCCGCAGCGACTTGCCGATCTTGCTGTTGGCGATCTTGCGGCCGACCTTCTTCAGCGTCGTGGCGACCCGCTTAACGCCGTTGGCCACCGCATTGCGCACCGGGTTGACCCGCCGCTTCGGCGAGTCGGCTCCCGGCCTCTCCTGACGGCGAGGGCGATCGGGCCGGTCGGGGCGTTGCGGGCGGCCCGGTCGCTCGGGGCGGCGACCTGGCGTGCCGGGGCGCGTGGGACGGGCGGTGGGCCGTCCAGGGCGAGGGCGGCCGGGGGGACGGCGGAGGGCGGCACCGGCGCGCTGCGCCCCGCGCCGGGCCGCGTTGACCGCGCGGCTGGCGGCCTTCCGAGCGCCCTTCCCGGCCCGCTTCAACCCGGCCATGATCTTCTTGGCCATCCCCTTGAGCGCGCCGCCCACGCCCTTGGCCGCCCCGGCCAGCTTGGCCATCAGGAAGTTGGTGATGAACTCCAGCAGCGCCACCACACCAGCGGCCACCGCGGCGGCGAACAGGCAGGCGGCAGGCCCGGCCTTGACCGCCTTCACGAAGGCGATGAAAGCCCCGATCGCGGCGATGATCTTGCTAATCGTGCCCCAGGCCGCCATCAACCCCTGGACGACGGCGAGGACGGCGCCGGCGGCGGGGACGATCAGGGAGACCAGTCGCTCGATGACGACCGCCACGATCATCATGGGCAGCGCTGCGATGATCGCGTCCCAGACCATCTTGCCGATCTTGGCCATGCTGAAGCAGCCCTTGATCAGCACGTCGATCACGGTCTTGCCGAGCCCGACGATGGCCTGGACCTTCTCGTTGAACCACTGCCGCACGGCCGTCTTGATGGCGTCCCACAGGTGGTTGCGGATGCCCTCGACCGCCGCCGCGCCGAGTCTGCCCAGCCACGTCCCGACGCCCATGGAGGCGATGTCGGCGATGATCGCGGCGAACTCGCCGAGCATCTGGATCGCGGCCTTGGCGAACTCGATCGCGGCGTTGACCGCGCTGCGGACCAGCTCGACCGCGGCCTTGAGGCCTTTCTCCAGCAGGCGCAGCAACCCGGTCAGTGCCTCGGCCAGTTTGTTGAGCAGGAACTCGACGCCCGCCTTCAACGCGTCGGCGAGCTTGTTCACCGCGGCGATGGCCGCGTCGCGGGCGGCTTCGATGCCCTTGCGTATTCGGGCGGCCAGCTCGGGGAAGAACAGGGCCAGGACGTCGCAGAGCTTGAGCAGCACGTCGGCCAGCGCGTTGATCAGGCCGATGATGGCGTTGCGGGCGGCGTCGATCAGGCCGGTGACGATGGTGGCGAAGGTCTTGATGATGCCGTTGACCACCGCGACGGCCGCGTTGAAGATCGCGGTGATCGCGTTGAGCAGTCCCTCGAAGAAGCTCTTGACCTTCGACGCCAGCCAGCCGAAGAAGCCGCCGTCGGACTCCTGCTTCTTGGCTTCCTTCTCCTTGCGCGCCTTCTCCTCGGCCTGCTCGCGCTCGTGCTGGATCTTGTCGTTGTCGGTCTGCTGGCGCTGCTCGACCTCCTTGTCGGTGTTCTCCTTCTCCTTGTGGATGCCGGTCCGCGACGCCTCGTGCTCCTTGGTGGCCTCGCCGTTGCTCTCCTCGATCTTGGCGTCCTGCTCGGCCCGCCACCCCTCGCGCTGGGCCTGCACGTCCGCGGCGACCTTGCCGCGCTCGTCGGCCTGCGCGGCGCTGTTCTCCTGGACCTGCTGCGCCACCTGGGCCTCGTGGTCGGCCTTCGCCTGGGCCTCGCCCTGCTGCTTGGCCTGCCGCTCGGTGCCCATCTGGGACTGGCCCTGCGCCACGCCCGCCTGGATCTCGGCTCCCCGTTCCTGCTGCGCGACAACGGCGACGCCCTCGTCGGCGCCGCCCGCCTGGACCGGGCCACCGCCCCCGCCGCCCTCGGCCGAGGGCACCTGGGCGGTCAGCGTCTCCGGCGGCGCGTTGGGGAAGATCTGGTCCTCGCCCATCGGCTTGGCCGACTCCTCGCGGCCCGCCGTGTGCAGGGTGGTGGAGGCGTCCCGCAGCTCGGCGGTCTGCTCGTCGGTGCGGGCCGGGTCCTGCTCGCCGGTCAGCTCGACCTTGGGCGCGGGGCCGACGGTGGTGTTCAGCGCGGGGTCGGTGGTGGGGACGCTGTTCACCGCGTCCTGGACGTCGCGGACCTCCTGCTCGGACATCTCGCCCTGGGCGTTGCCGGTGACGTTCGGGCGCGGGGTCTGCTGCGCCTGGTTCTCGCCCTCGACGCGCTTGGCCTCGGCCTGGCGCTTCTCCTCCGCGGCCTGGGTCTCCTTGGCCTTGGTCAGCTCGACCTGCACCGGCTCACCGGGCGGCGCTGCCTCAGGCGGTCCGGTCAGGACCTGCGGCGCGCCGGACGGGCGGGTGGTCGTCGGGGGAGCGGCCTGCAACGCCTGCTGCTCCTTGGCGACGTCGTTGGACGCCGCCGCGTCCACCTGGGACAGCGAGGTCTGCATCTTGTCCGGCGGCAGCGTCGCCACCGTGCTCAGCGCCGCCTCCGGCGGCTGGCTGGACACGTCCGGCGGGGGTGCCTGCTGCTGCTCGGCGGGCGCGGGAGCCACTGCTCCGCCGCCACCGCCACCACCACCGCAGCCACCGCCACCGCCCGCGGCCTCGGGCTCGGCCGGGGCGGGACCACCGTCGCAGCCGCCACCGCCGCGTTCCAGCGACGCCTCGGGAGCCGGGCCGGGCCCCAGCTCGCCGTCCGCAACGCCGGACGCGGCGCCCGGAGCGTCGACCGCGCCACCACCGGCGCCCGCACCGCCACCGAGGTCCGCGCCACCGCCGGGACCTGCGCCGCCCGCCAGGTCCGGACCCGCGCCCGGACCGACCGCACCGGCAGGATCGGGGCCGGCCTCGGGACCGCCCCCGAACGCCGTGGGCGCGGTGGGCGCGGACAAGGCCGCCGCACCGGCGGGCTCGGTGGCCTCGGCGCGGCCGTCGTCCGCGCCCACCGGACCGGGCGGTTCGGGTGCGGCGGCGGGCGGCTCGGCGGTCGGTTCCGGGCCGACCTCGGCGTCCAGCGGCTGCTCGGCGGGGGCCTCGTCCTCCTCCTCGCGCTCGGCGGCGGGCGAGGGTTCCGGCGCTGGTTCGGGCGAGGGCTCGGGCGCTTCGGCCCGCTCCGGCGGTTCCTGCTCCTCGGCCTGCTCGGCCTTGGTGGGCGGCGGGCTGGGGAAGCTGGGCGCGTCCTGCTGAGGCGGTGACGATCCGCTGGCGGGCAGCGTGATCCGGTCGGCGGTGGGGACGTTGGAAACGTCGAGGTCGGTGGCGGGCAGGTGGTCCTCGGGCTTGAGCTCCGGCTGCTCGGGCCGCTCCTCGTCCTCGGCCTTGGGCTCCTCGGGCTCGGGGACCGGCACTTCCTCGTCGGCCGCGGACTCCAGGCCGATCGGCTTCTCCTGCTCCTCGACCCGCTCGTCGGTCTCCGGGCGCTCCAGCAGGCCGTGCTGGACCAGCGGGCTGTCCGGGGCCTGCGCGGCGGCCTCCACCCGCTCGGGGGCGACCTGGCCCTCCTGCTGCGCCATCGGCGCGACCTCGGGCGCGGGTGTGGCACCGGCCGGAGGTCCCTGCCCCGGTGGTGGCTGCGCGCCCGGCGCGCCGGGCTGCTGCGCGGCGGGGATCTCCTCGGCGGGCGCGCCCTCCGCCGGGGCCTCCTCATCGGCGGGCTTGTCCTGCTCGCCCTTCTTCTCCTCCTCTTTCTCCTTTTCCTTCTCCTCTTCGCTCTTCTCCTCGTCCTCTTCCTCCGGCTGGGGCTCTTCCTCGGGGGCAGGCTCCTCCGGTTGGGGTTCTTCGGGAGAGGGCTCTTCCGGCTGCGGCTCTTCCGGCTGGGGTTCCTCCGGCTGGGGTTCCTCGGGCTGCGGCTCTTCGGGCGCGGGTTCCCCAGGGGAAGGCTCTTCGGGGCGGGGTTCCCCGGTGGCGGGCTCATCGGGCACCGGCTCGGGCACGTTCGGCGTCTCCACCGGGCCGGGCGTGCTCTCCGCCTCCCGCACGTACTCCAGCACCCGCGCGTACTCCGCCGAGGACAGCCGCCGCTCCAACCGGATCAGCACGTCCTCGCGCAACTCCGGGGTGAACCGCGCCAACTGCGCCCGCACCCGCCGCGACGAGTCGGTGGGGTCGCCGCGCAGGCTGCGCAGCACGCCCGCCACCAGCCGGTCCACCAGCGTCGCCGGGTCCAGCCGCTCGGTGCGCAGCCGGTCGGCGTTGACCGTGGCGTAGCGCAGCCACGCCGCCCCCTGCGCCACCTGGGCAACCGGCTCCTCGACCCGGTCCGACCGCGCGACCCGCTCGGCCTCCTGCTCCACCGGCTCGCCCGGCATGGACACCGAACCGGTGTCGCGGCCCTGCACCAGCGCGCCCAACGGGTGCGGCACCTGCGCGGTGTGCAGCAGTTCGTGCACCAGCAGCCGCTCGCCGGCGGGGGTCTCGGGGCGGAACATGCCGTGCCCGAAGAAGATGTCCTGCCCGACGGTCACCGCGTCCGCGCCCAGCAGCTCGGTCAGCTCGGCCGCCTCGCGGTCGTGGTGCACGCGCACCGCGGCGAAGTCGTGGCCCAGCCTGGACTCCAGTTCCCGGCGCAGCCCGAGGTCGATCGGGTGGCCCGGCGCGGCCAGCACCTCCCGCAGCTCGCGCGGCTTGCGGGTGAACGCCGACGCGCCCTCCTTCTTGGGCTTGCCCGGCTCACCCGCCGGGCGCGCCACCGCCCGCGTCACGGCGCACCCCTGCGAAGTCCGCTGTGGACCGAACGGGCCAGCGCCACGCCCAGCAGGCGCGCGGAGGAGGTCCGGGGCACCACGGGCAGCCCGGCCACGACCTCGCGATCCACCGGCACCACCGGGGCGCGCCGCAGCAGCCGGGTCAGCTCCCTCTGGAACGACTCCACCAGCAGGTCCGCGTCCAGCCGGTCGAACCCGGTCAGCACGAGCTCGTCGATGCGCACCCTCACACCCACCCGGCCACCTCCGCGGAGGTCAGCGAGCGGTCCAGTTTCAGGTACTCGGTGCGGGCCGCGGCCAGCACGTGCCGCATCCCCAGCGGCACGGCCTGCTCGGCAGCCAGGAACGCCGCGGACAGCGCGATGTTGCGGATGCTGCCGCCCGCCACGGTCAGCTGCGCGAGCTTGCCCGCGTCCACGCCCTCGATGGGGGTGTCGGCCGGGATGACCCGCCGCCAGATCTCCGCGCGCTCCACCGGGCCGGGGAAGGGGAAGTCCACCACGAACCGGATGCGCCGCAGGAACGCGGTGTCCAGCGCCTTCTTCATGTTGGTGGTCAGGATCGCCAGGCCCCGGTAGGACTCCATGCGCATCAGCAGGTAGCTGACCTCGATGTTGGCATAGCGGTCGTGGCTGTCCTTGATCTCGCTGCGCTTGCCGAACAGCGCGTCGGCCTCGTCGAACAGCAGCAGCGCGCCGCCACCCTCGGCCGCGTCGAACACCCGGCGCAGGTTCTTCTCGGTCTCCCCGATGTACTTGCTGATCACCTGGGACAGGTCGATGACGAACAGGTCCAGCCCCAGCTCGCCCGCCAGCACTTCGGCGGCCAACGTCTTGCCGGTGCCGCTGCCGCCCGCGAACAGCGCGGTGACGCCCAGCCCTCGCCGCAGCACGTTCTCGAAGCCCCACTCCTGGTAGACCTTGGAGCGCTGGCGCACGTGCGCGACGACCTCGCGCAGCACCAGGCGCTGCGCGTCGGGCAGCACCAGGTCCGCGGTCACCGCGCGCGGCTCGACCCGCTGCCCCAGCTCGTCCAGCGCCATCCGGGCCTGCTCCAGCCCGGCCCGCCAGGCCAGCTCCGCCGGGTCTCCCGAGGAACGCCCCACCGCCGCCCCGGCCGCCCGGATGACGTGCGACGCCAACGAGAACTGCGCCACGATGTCCCGTAGCCGCCGCTCGGGCACCGAGGAGCCGCTGCCGTTGAGCGCGGACCGCCACAGCGCGCGCTGCTCGTCCTGGGTCGGCCGGGTCACCGGCACCCGCGGCCAGGTGCGCCGCCCGGACGGAACCGGGTCCAGCGCGGAGACCACCACCGGCACCGCCAGGCCGTCGATGAACGAGCGCACCGCGGCGTGCTGCGGCCCGGACACCTCGACCAGCAGCGCGGAGGGCAGCAGGAGGGCCTCGCGCTCCCACAGCCGCGACAGCGCCTCGCGCTCGGCCGCGCCGGTGGGCACGTCCTCGGAGAACATCGCGTGCAGCGCCACCCCGGCGTGCCGGGCGGCCGACGCGGCGACCTCCCAGCGGGTCTGCTGGTCGGCGCCGACCAGGTGCACCCGGGGGCTGTCGGACCACCGCGCGGCCAGCGACTCGGCCACCCGCCGGTGCGACTCGGGCAGGTCGCGCGGCACGTCGACGCGGGTCAGCGTGCCGTGCAGGCGGCTGTCCACGTAGGGCACGCCGACCAGAAAGTGCAGCACCCGCTCGTCCAGGTGCAGCCGGGCGGCGGTGAGCACCGGCTCGGGGTCCACCTCGACCAGCCGCCACCGGCGCAGCGGGGCGACCGGCGTGGCCGCGCTCCAGTGCGCTCCGTCGAACGCGCCGAAGGCGTGCGCGAAGGTCGGCACGGGCGCCTGCGGGCGCAGCTCTGCGGCGGCGGCCAGCAGCAGCACCTTGCGCTCGAACGGGCTCAGCCCGAAGCACGAGCACACCGCGTCCAGGGCGCTGAGCCCGTCACCGGGAGGTTCCTCGCGGCCGGCGAGGACGGCGTCGACGGCGGTCAGCAGCGCGCGCCGGTGCCGGTCGCCGTCCCCCTCGAACCCCTCGAACCCCTCGTCTCCCACCGCGCTCACCCCGCGATGTCGACGGTCGGCCCGGTGAACGCGCCGTCGGCGAACGTCAACGGGCTCTCCGCGCCGTCGACCTGCACCCGCACCAGGTACGTGCCCCCGTCCACGTCGCGGATCGGCACAACCTGGGCGGTGCCCGGCGGCAGCGGGAACGGCGCGGTGAACTGGTGGCCGCGCGCCTGCCCCACCGGCGTCCGCTCGTCCAGCAGCAGCGTCACCCGCTGGTCGGGCCGCACCGGGATGTCCAGCTCCACCCGCAGCGCGCCCTGGCCCTCCGGTGTGGCCTGGAGCACCTTCGGTCGACGCACGTAGGGCGCGGCGTTGGACTCCAACCAGGGCCGCGCGGAGTCGCCGATCGGCACGTCGTAGCGCAGTTGCACCGGGTGCACGCCCGCGGGCAGGTCCGCGGGCTGGGCCAGCACGACCACGTCCTCCCGCGACCGCACCACTTCCGCCTCGACGCCGCCGACCAGTGCGCTCACTCCGGGGCGGCCCAGGTTCGCGCCGCGCAGCACCAAGCGCCGCTCGGCGGTGATCGGGCCGTCGTCGGGCGGGGTACCCTCGGGCGCGTCGAGGGCCAGCGACAGCACCTCGTCGATGACCGGCCGGGAGAACGCGGTGACCGCGATCTGCCGGCGCAGCACAGGTTTACCGGACGTGGGCGGGGACTGCCCTTCCAGCAGCACCGCGGTCGCCTGGTAGGGCACCGACAGCGCGTAGGGCGTCTGCAGCATCGTCGACCACAACTTGGACAGGTCGTCGAGGTCCATCTGGGTCGGGGTGAAGCGCACCAGCTGCGGCGAGGCGGCCAGGTCTGAACCCAGCAGCGGCGGGCTGCTCACCGCGTCCTGGATGTCCGAGCGGGCCAGGATCGGCTGCTCGTGCAGCGCGGCCACCACCGCGCCCAGCAGCCGCTGCGGCACGAAGTCCGACTCGTCGCCGTAGAAGCTGATCAGGTAGTGCAGGTCGATCGCGGCCTGCGGTCGCTTGAGCACCGTGCCGTCGCCCGCGCGAGTCACGGTGTCCCGGTTGCGCAGCGCGGCGTTGGGCACCACCTGGTACAGGAAGACGGTCACCAACGCGTCGGAGGTCGGGTCGGCGGGCGGCTTGGCGGCGGCCACCGTCGCGCCGACCTCCACCGCGGCCACGGCGCGGGCCAGAAAGGTCTGCAGCGCCCTGGTGGCGGTGGCCACGGCGAGGAAGTTGCTCATCGGCGGTCGTCCTCACGGGCGAGGTAACGCTCCAGGCTCAGCACCGGCTCGGCCCGCCGTACCCGCGGGCGAGGTGGCCGCCCGCGTTCCGGCTCCGCCGCGGTGACCTCGACCCGGCCGATGGACACCTGCACCAGCGGCTGCGGTGGCGGTGCGGCCACCGGCGCGAGCGCGGGTGCGGGGGCCCGCCGGGGTTCGACCACCGGTGGCGGGACGACCACGGTGGTGTGCCGAGGGCGCAGCTCGGCGACCGGGGCGGCGGGCCGCCCGGTCACCTCCAGGGTCGTGGAGCGGTGCTCAACCAAAGGTTCCCGGACCACTTCGTGCCGCGTGCGCTCGGTGCTGATCACGGTTTCGATCACCCTCACCGGCACGGGGCCCGGTGCGGGCGGCCCGACCTCCGGCGGCGCTTGCGCTGCCGGGGGAGCGGGAACCCCCGGTGTGCCACCGGCCGGGCCGCGCGGCCCCTCCGGACCCCGCGGCCCCGTCGCGGGCCGCACGACCGGTGCGGGCGCGGTGGGCCAGACCTCCACCTCGGCCTCCGGTTCGGCGTCGAACCGCTCGTAGAGCCGAGGCAGCCGCGGCCGGACCACCTGGTCGGCCGCGGGCAGGCCCGGTACGCTGCGCGCGAGCAGCCGGTCGAAGTGGTCAGCCATGGCCCACCAGCTCCAGGTAGTGCCGCCGCCGGGTCGGGCTCAGCGCCAGCACCTCCGGCTCGGTCCAACCGTAGGCCGTGGCCAGCGCGTGCACCTCCAGCAGCAACGCCCGCGCCCAGGCGTCGAGCTCGGCCCACAGGTGGGAGACGACGTCGATGGTCGCGGTGTTGCGCCGCCCGCACTCCACGCAGGGCATCGCCACCCGCACGTCCGCCGCCGGGTCGGCCTCGGCCGCGGCGGCGGCCAGCAGCCCCACCACCTCGGCGGGCGGTTCGGCCCGCACCGGTCGCCCGGCGCGCTGCACGGCGAGTGCGCACCGGGCCAGCAGCACCGCCCTGGCCGCCGGGGGATCGGCCGCCGCGGCGAGCAGGTCGGCCGAGGTGGGCAGGCGCATCCGCACCCGCCACCCGCCAGACTCGACCTCCACCACGTCCTCGGCGGGCGCCGGGACGCGCAGCACGTTGGCCACGTCGAAGTCGAACTCCTGCTCGGTGCCGCACCCAGGGCAGGCCAGCAGCCCGGTCAGCCGCTCGCCGAACAGCGCGCGGCGCAGCCCGAACAGCAGCCGGTCGCGCGCGCCGACCGGGAGCTCCGCCGAGCGCTCGCCCGCCAGCGCCTGCAGCAGCAGCGCCCGGCGCACCGGTCCGGCCGCCAGGCCCGCCTCCCACGTCGCGAGCAGCTCCGCCGGCGCGCGCACGGGTCAGGCCGGGAACTGGATGGACGGCTCTTCCGGCTCGGCGACCTCGTAGTCCCGGTCCCAGCCCTCGTGCTCCAGCTTCAGGCTCTGGATGGCCACGGCGTTGGCGTTGGCGTCCAGCTCGCCGACGACCTGGTACTCGGCGACCCAGGCTCGGTAGACCTTGTAGGCCACGGCCACCTGTCCGGCCTCGTTGAGCACCTGGATCACGATGTCCTTGCGGAAGTCCCGAAGCGACGACTCCGACCCCCGGCCCTGCCCGACCATCCAGACCTTGTTGGCCCAGCGGTCGAACTCCACGTCGTGGGTGATCCCGCGCTCCAGCGTGATGGCCTCGAACTCGGTGCGCCCGGCGGATTTTCGCGGTGAGCTGGCATCACCGCCGCTCCGGTGCTTGACCACCTCGGTGGTGCGCTTGAGCGGGCTGATCTTCGACACGCCCGCCACCGCGCGGCCGTCCCACAGCACGAGGAACTTGAAATTCTTGTACGGGTCGAACCGCTGCGGATTGACGATGAACTCGGCCATGCGAACCCTCACACCTCGATCTGCCCGGCCAGCTGCTCGATCTGGATGATCACGAACTCGGCGGGCTTCAGCGGAGCGAAACCGACAAGAATGTTCACGATTCCGGAGTTGATGTCGTTCTGCGTGGTGGTGTCCTTGTCGCACTTGACGAAGTACGCCTCGCGCGAGGATGTGCCCTGGAACGCGCCGCGCTCGAACAGCGAGTTCATGAACGCGCCCACGTTGAGCCGGATCTGCGCCCACAGCGGCTCGTCGTTGGGCTCGAACACCACCCACTTCGTGCCGCGGTAAAGGCTCTCCTCGATCATCAGCGCCAGCCTGCGCACCGGCACGTACTTCCACTGCGAGGGGGGCGAGTCCGCGCCATCGAGGGTGCGCGCGCCCCAGACCACCGGCCCGATCACCGGGAAGGACCGCAGGCAGTTCACCCCGAGCGGATTGACCAGGCCGTTCTCCGGGTCGTTGAGCGGCACGGTCAGCGCGCGGGCGCCCGCCAGCCGCGCCTCGGTGCCCGCGGGGGCCTTCCAGACCCCGCGCTCGCTGTCGGTGCGGGCCATGATCCCGGCGACCGTGCCGCACGGCGGGAAGGCCCGCAGCCTCCCGGTCAGCGGGTCGGTCTGCTCCAGGTGCGGGAAGTACAGCGCCGCGTGGTCGCTGCGCACCGGGTCCAGCTCGGTCAGCCCGGCGCGGGCCCGGTCCAGCGTCGTCCACGTCGCGGGGCTGTCCACCAGCAGGAACATCCGCTTGTCCGCGCACAGCCGCTCGGCCGCGGCGAGCACCTGGACCTGTTGGTCGATCGAGTCGAACCCGCACACCTCGGGCAGGCACAGCAGGTTGACGTCCTCCACGTCGCGCAGCGCGTGGATGCCGGTCTTGTCCAGTTCCGAGCCGATGATGTCGTTGGGGCCGGGCAGGTCGCCGTCGGTGCCCTGCTGCGTGGCGCCGACGGCGTAGGCGGTGGTGTTGGGGGAGGCGTTGAGGTTCAGCGCGGTGGCCACTTCGCCGCTGAACTCCAGCACGGTGGTCGGGTCGTCGGAACCGGAGACGACCTGCAGCCGGTTGCCCATGGGCGTCACCCGCGCCGCGCCGAAGGTCCTGGACCGAGGCTTGTCGGGGATCGCGCGCAGCGCCTTCTCCAGCGCCAGTCCCAACTCCACCACGTTGGCGGGCTGGCCCGCGATGCGGGTCTTGTAGGTCTCGGTGCCGCCCTGGACCTTGACCTCCAGGTCCTTGTCCGGGATGGCCGGGACGTCCGTGCCGAACGGGCCGGAGACGGTGCCGTTCGGGTCGGGCCGCAGCACCGGGCCGTCCCCGCCGGGCGAGGAGATCTCGATCAGCGCGGAACCGGAGTTGACCACGTCCACGACGTAGCGCGGGTGGTCGGGGTCGGGGGAGAGGTCGTTGAAGGTCTCGTTGCCCACTCGCAGGGTGAACGTGTCGTTGGGCGTCGGAGTGGCGTAGTCGACCGAGATCCGCAGGGCGTTGCCCCAGGCTCCCGGCTCCTTCGCCGCGACGACCAGCGCGTCCCCGGGGGACTGGGACGGGTCGGAGCTGTTCTTGAGCGTGGAGCTGGCCGTCGCCGAGCCGGAGGCCACCCGGACCACCACGCCGATCGACCCGCCGTTGAGGAAGAACTGCTGTACGGCGTAGCTGACCGGGCTCTTGGCGGCTAGGCCGCCGAACCGCCGCTCGAAATCGGCGAAACCGGTGATCGTGACCGGCTGGTCCACCGGCCCCTTGGCGGTGTACCCGACGAATGCGGTCACCGAAGTGGACACCGCGGTGATCGTGCGAACCCGACTGGGCAATTCTTCGATGTAGACACCGGGATAGGTCGGTGTGACAGGCATGTGCGCTCCACGATCCTCGGCACGCTAGTGGTGAGAGGCGTGGGCGGGCGACACCCAGCTCCCCCCGTTCCCCAGCGCTCACGCGCCATCGGATAGGATCGATACTTGCCCCGTCCGCCGTTCGCGTCAAGAGATTACGCCGTGTACCGCTATTAAGTACCCCATATGGCTGATGATCGACAAGTGGCTTGCCTCGACCCGGAGTTGATCCGGGCAATGGGGCCGTTTGTCCGGCTTCTGCCGTGTAGTCGTTGAATTCGCTGGTCGAATGGCCCGACGAGGTGTCGAGCCGGTCCCACTGCCCTGGGGGACGGGTGCGAGTGCGGGGTCGGCTGCCCTCGCGAATACCTCGGAGGACATGCCGGCGCGGGCGTGAGTGGGTGGACCGCCGATGCGATCGACGCCCGAACGAGGCGAGGCGCATCGATCTGCTCCTCGGTACCGTCGCTGTGACCGCGCCGCGCAAGGCCTCGGCCGAACCCGCCGTGGCGAGAGCTCCCGGCGCTGTGCCTGCCGATAATGCTGTCCATGCAGGTCAGGCGGCGTGGTGGTACTCGTTGAGGATGCCGCCCAGTCGCTGTCGTCGGCGGATGTCGAGTCGGGTGACGGCTGCTTGATCGGTGGTCGCTTGTGGTAGCGGCTGTAGCGGTCGTGCGTTGTCGATGCCCTGGTGGGGTCGGTGGGTGTTGTAGAACTTCTCGTACTCGCGCAGGGCGTGGAGCAGGTGCTGTTGGTTCCAGATCAGTGTGCGGTCGAGGAGTTCCCGTCGACAGGTCTGGATCCAGCGCTCCGTGATCGCGTTCATCCGCGGGATTCGGACGCCACTGAGAACGACCTGGATGCCTGCGTCGGCGAGGACGGCGTCGAACAGGGCCGGGAACTTTCCGTCCCGGTCGCGGATCAGGAACCGCGCGATGCTGCCCGCGTCTTCGAGGTCCATGACGAGGTTTCTGGCGGCTTGGGTGACCCAGGAGGCGGTCGGGTGCGCGGTGGCGCCCAGGACGCGGATCCGCCGGCTGCTGTGTTCGATGACCGCAAGCACGTACAGACGCGTGCCGGTCAGGGTGGAGGTCTCGAAGAAGTCGCAGGCCAGTAGAGCGTCGGTCTGGGAGCGGAGGAAGGTCGACCAGGTGGTGGAGGTGCGCTGGGGTGCCGGATCGATCCCTGCGTCCTTGAGGATCTGCCACACGGTGGAGGCGGCGACCTTGATGCCGAGCACGAGGAGTTCTCCGTGGATGCGGCGATAGCCCCAGGCGGGGTTCTCCCGTGCCAGACGCAGCACCAGGAGCCGGATTGAGCGGACGGTTCGAGGTCGGCCGGGCCGCTTGGGGCGGGACCTGGCGGCGTGGCGGCGGGCGAGGAGGTCCCGGTGCCACCGCAGCACCGTCTCCGGGCGTTGTGCCTGCCGACAACCCCATCCGTGCAGGTCACGGAGATTGCAGAGACAAGTGCGCGGAAGCGGTCGTGCACCCACGCTGCGGTCGATCGACACGGCAGGATGGTCAACCGTGTTCCTCCGACTGGCCTACCTGAACATGATCAACGCGTTCGCGCTACTGCGCCTGCTGCCCATGAGTGATCGTGACAAGGACGTGGAGATCCTGGCGCTGCGCCACCGGATCACCGTCCTGGAACGCCGACGGGGCAAGGCCCGCCCGCGGTTCTCTCCCGGCGACCGGGCATTCCTCGCGGCACTGCTGCACCGACTCCCGGTGGAAACGCTTCGTCGGTTCGGACTGTTGGTACGTCCGGAGACGGTGCTGTGGTGGCACCGGGATTTGCTCGCACGACGCCACGCGGCCCAGTCCCGTCCCAGGCGTCCGGGCCGACCACGGACCGTGCGCTCGATCCGTCTCCTGGTGCTGCGCCTGGCGCGGGAGAACCCCGCCTGGGGCTACCGCGTATCCACGGAGAACTGCTCGTGCTCGGCATCAAGGTCGCCGCGTCCACCGTGTGGCAGATCCTCAAGGACGCCGGGATCGATCCGGCGGCTCAGCGCACCTCGACGTCCTGGTCGAACTTCCTCCGCTCCCAGGCCGGCACACTGCCGGCCTGCGACTTCTTCGAGACCTCCACCTTGGGCGGCACCCGACTCTACGTATTCGCGGTCATCGAACACGCCAGCCGCCGGATCAGGATTCCGGGAGCCACCGCGCACCCGACCGCCTCCTGGGTCGCCCAGGCCGCGAAGAACCTAGCCATGGACCTCGAAGACGCAGACAGCTCCGCACGGTTTCTGATTCGCGACCGGGATGGGAAGTACCCCGCCCTGTTCGACACCATCCTCGCCGACGCGGGCATCCGGGCCGTCCTCACCGGTGTCCGGATCCCGCGAATGAACGCGATCATGGAACGTTGGATCCAGAGCTGCCGCCGCGAACTCCTCGACCGCACACTCATATGGAACCAGCAGCACCTACTCCACGCCCTACCCGAGTACGAGCAGTTCTACAACTCCCACCGACCCCACCAAGGCATCGCCAACGCCCGACCACTACGCGCGCTGCCACAACCCGCCGCCGATCAAACAGGGGTCGCCCAACTCGACATCCGCCGACGCCAACGACTGGGTGGCATCCTCAGCGAGTACCACCACGCCGCCTGACCTGTACGGACGGCATTTTCGGCAAGCTCCAGCTCGTCGCGAGGGTCGATCCGTGGACCGTCCGCCGGGCTACTGAGATGAGTGATCGTCCAGTAACCCGACTCCGAACAACCAGGTGAGGATCACACCGGGGCTCCGCCATGCTTACCGCCCTCGACCGCGTGGGTGCCGACCTGACCGTGGTCGAGGCGTCCATGCTGTGGCGGCTGGTCAACGGTCGCGGCGGCGTCTGGACCTAACCGGCCACCCGCGTCGCCGACGTCATCAACGCCGTCCGCCGCGTCGAGGAACGCCGCATCGCCGCGTGCACGCTCCCGGCCGTCGGCCTCCTCGCCCCCGTCCGTTGCTGACGGGTTCGGTGGGCGACCAGTTCCAGGACGATTGCCCGCAAGAATGCGGAATTCGGCTTCTCGGCCTTTCGCGGTGGTCGACGAGATCTCCGTGCCCTTGAGTGGTGAATAATCGGCGCGTGGGAGCGAGCGGGAATCCGGGCGGGGAAGCGGCTGACGGGTCGGTGACCCAGTCGGCCGACACCGGTCCCGCCGGGCTTGTGATCCAAGCGGGACGCGACGTGAACCTGCGGACCGGTGCGCCGGTGACGACCCGCTACCGCCACCAGGTCAAGCGGATCGTTCCGGCGCGGCTGCTCGACCGGGACGCGGAGCTCGCCGAGCTGGCGGCGTTCTGCTCGGGTGCGTCGCCGGGCACCTACCAGTGGTGGCGGGCGGAAGCTTGGGCGGGGAAGACGGCGTTGTTGTCGTGGTTCGTGCTGAACCCGCCGCCGGGGGTGCGGGTGGTGTCGTTCTTCGTCACGGCGCGGCTGGCCGGTCAGGCGAACCGGACGGCGTTCGTGAGCAACGTGCTGGAGCAGCTGCTCACCCTGGTGGGCGAGGAGAAACCGCAGTTCCTGGACCCCGCGACGAGCGAGGCGCACCTGTTGGGTCTGCTGGAGGAGGCGGCGTCGCTGTGCCGGGAGCGCGGTGAACGCCTGGTGCTCGTCGTGGACGGGTTGGACGAGGACCAGAGCGTCACCGCGGGGCCCGACTCGCACAGCATCGCCGGCCTGCTGCCCGCGCACCCCGCCGAAGGGCTGCGGATCGTGGTGGCCGGACGCCCGGACCCGCCGGTCCCCGGTGACGTGCCGGACGAGCACCCCTTGCGCGACGGTGGCGCCGTGCGGCGGTTGGGGTTGTCCGAGCACGCGCGGGCGTTGCGCACCGAGATGGAACGCGACCTGAAGTCGCTGCTGGCCGGTCCCGACCTGGGCCGGACGCTCCTGGGGCTGGTGGTGGCGGCCGGTGGCGGCCTGACCGCCTACGACCTGGCCGAGCTGGCGCACACCGGAGCGTGGCAGGTCCGCGACCACCTCAAGACGGTGTCCGGACGCAGCTTCACCCGCCGTGACAGCGACCTGAACCCCGGTGCCGACCCGGAGATCTACCTGTTGGCGCACGAGGAGCTCCAAGTCACCGCGACCGAGATGCTCGGCCCGGCCGAACTGGCCTCCCACCGCGCCGTGCTGCACGACTGGGCGGCGGACTACCGGCAGCGCGGCTGGCCGGCCGAGACACCGGAGTACCTGCTACGCGGCTACCACACGATGCTGCTCGCCGCCGTGGAGCCGGACCGGGCCGCTGCGCTGTGCGCCGACCGCGCGAGGAACGAGCGGCTGTTCGAGCGGATCGGCGGCGACAGCGACGCCCTGGCCCAGCTCACCACCACGTTGGACGCCCTGGTCGGCGCCGAGGTGCCCGACCTCGTCGCGATCGGCCGCTTGGCCGTGCACCGCGACTTCCTGAGCGACCGCAACACCCACGTCCCACCGGCCGTCGCGGGCGTGTGGGTCCGCTTGGGACAACCTCGCCGAGGCAGCGCTCTGGCCCGCTCGATCCCCGACCTGCACCGGCGGGTCCTGGCGCTGGTCGCGGCCGCCGAAGCCCTCGTGGACCTCGGGCACCGCGACCAAGCCGTGGAGCTGCTGGACGAAGCGGCGGGGACGACCGGTTCGATCATCTACCAAGATGCACGGGATTTGGCGTCTACGGCGGTGGGCGTGGTCTACGCGAAAGCCGGTGAGCACGACCGCGCTGCCGAGGTCGCCCAGTCGACGCGGCACCACGATCACCGCAACGACGTGTGGACCGCAGTGGCGGTCGAGGCGGCCAAGGCCGGGCACCACGATCGCGCCGTAGAGGTCGCCCGGTCGATCCGCGACTCGTTCCGCCGCGGCCCGGCGTTGGGACTGATCGCCGTGGAGCTGGCCGGGAACGGGCACGACGACCAGGCCTCGGGCCTGCTCGCGGAGGCGGAACGCACCGCCCTCGGGATCATCGACCACTACCTGCGCAGCGTGGCTTCGGCACTGGTCGCCGTGTCGTGGTCGGACACCGGCCGACGGGATCGTGCCGAGACCCTGCTGGACGACGCCGTGCGCACCGCACGGTCGATCACCGACGTCCACCGCCGAACCCTGACGTGTGCGCCGATCGCCAAGGCACTGACCAAGTTGGGGCGTCCGGACCAGGCCGTCGACCTGGTCCACGAGATCCCCGACGTCGACCGGTGGAACCCGGTTCTGGTGTCGGTCGCGCAGTTGTTGGCCGCGGCGGGGCGCGAGGCCGAGGCGAGGCGGCTGCTGGACCACATCGAGTGGACCTCCCGCTCGATGGCCAACCCCGAGGAGCGGAGCGCTTCGCTGGTGTCGGTGGCGGGCGCGCTGGCCGAGGCCGGCCACCACGACCGTGCCCGCGACCTGCTGCACGAGGCGTTGCTGACCGCCCGCTCGATCGCCGGGCGCAGGCCGGACGGCCCGACCGCGGCCTCGGCGGCCGTGAAGCTGGCCGAGGCGGGTCACCAGGAGCAGGCCGGGCGGCTGGTTGAACGGGCGCTCGAGTTCGCTCACTCGGACAACCACCTGGAGCCGCTGGTGTCGACGCTGGTGTCGGCCGCAAATGCCTCGGCGCAGGTGGGGCTCCGCGATCAAGCCGTGGACCTCGTCCTGGGCGCGGAGAAGGAGCTCCGGCGGCAGAAAGCACCCTTTGAACTCGCGGGGCGGGCACAAGTGGCGATCGCGATCGGTTGGGCGCAGATCGGGCACTACGACATAGCCGTACAACGGGCCGCCGTGATGCTCGCCGCGTACCGGGAACAGGCGCTGTCCGGAATCGCCTGCGCGCTCGTGGCGAGGGGCGACCACGATCGTGCCGTGGCACTCCTCGTCGCCGAAAGCCGGATCGGCCTCCACGCCGAAGCCCTGGCGGAGGTCGCGGAAGTCATGGCCGCTTCGGGCGACAGCGTCGGCGTCGAGAAGCTGCTCGACCACCTCATGGGGCTCGCCCAGGCCGAAAAACCCGTCCCCGCGGGCCGGATCCTGTTGTGGGTGGCGAGGGTCCTCGTCATGATTGGGAACCGCGGGAAGGCCGAGGACCTGGTTCGCGGGATGTTCGACCGCCTGCACCGGGACGATCTGCGGTTCCTCGATCAGGACATGGCGCTGTTGCTCAGCCGGGTGCTGGCGGACGTCGGGGACCACGAGCGGGCGCTGCGGGTCGCCCGTGAGGTCGCGAACCTCCGAGATCAGGCGAAGGCGCTGGCGACGCTGGCGGAGGCGCTGGCGGTTGCCGGGCAGCACGACCAGGCGATGCGATTGGTCGATGAAGTGCTCGAGATCGGGTTGCTGCCCGACCGAAATGTGCGAGACCTCATCGCGGAACAGCTCGCGACCGCGAGCTTCATGGCCGGTCGTTACGACACGGCAGCGGCAGCGGTCCAGTCGATGATCGGAGCAGACGACCGTTGCCGGGCGCTGATGCGGCTCGCGCACGCACCCGTCGCGCCGGAGCACGCGCCGCAGGCCCCGCGCTTCGCGGCACAGGCGTTGCGGAACGGGCACTGGAGCACGGCACTGGACGACCTCGCCGCCGTCTCGATCCCCACCCTGCTGGCGATGGCGGAGGAGTTCACCGCGTTGGCGGACTGAGGCGACGTCCCCGGTCAGCACCTGCCGGTCGTCACCGCCACCGGTGGTGGGGTGAGGCGTTGGCGGACGACCTCGAACGGTTCCAGGGCGGGGTGGCCGCTCAGCCAGCCGAACCACGCGTCCTTCAGGGCCGGGTGTTCCTGTTGCAGGTAGGGGCGGTCGGCCTGGCTGCGGTGCAGCTCGATGGCGCGCTGCCGCAAGCGGGCCACGTGCTCGGTGACCGGGTGGAAGGCCGTCGGCGTGAACGACTGGCCGCTGCTCGGCTTCCGGTACCAGCACAGGCTCACCCCCGACCGCTACGGCCGCCCCACCATCGCTGCGGGGTCCGGCGTCACCCTGCTCGCCGTCAGCGTCATCGCCGCCACCGCGCCCGGCGACTCCGTCGCCCTGCTCGCCCTCGCCTTGGCGCTGCTCGGCCTGGGCTGGAACTTCGGCCTCGTCTCCGGCACCGCCATCATCACCGATACCGTGCCCCTGGCCACCCGAGCCAAGCCCCAGGGCACGATCGACGTCTCCATCGCCATCGCCGGCGCCACCGGCGGACTCGCATCCGGCCTCGTCGTCGGCACCGCCGGCTACCCGGTCCTCGCCCTGGCCGGCGGCCTGCTCTCTCTGGCTATCCTGCCCGCTTTCGCCGTTGGCGCCCGCAACCGGTGAACCTTAGGTAGCCGCACGTCCGGCACCCGAGGCGTTGCTGTCGATCGCAAGCCCGTACGTGACACGCCGTCCGGCCTTCCGGCCGCACCGACCAGGCGACGATGCCTACGTCCAGAGCAGGTGCTTGCCGGCGTGGACGAGTCCCAGGTGCTGACTCACCTGGAGCCGGGTATGGACCGGTCGCTGTCCATGTCATAGCCCTTCGGCGAGCAATTGCTCGCCGTTTGGAACCTTCCCCTCGTGGGCGAGGGCGACGAGTCGCTGACCGCAGTGCTCGTCGCCCTTTCGTGTCCGGTCGAGCAGTTCGCCGTGCCGGCCGTGTTCGGCGAGCAGTGCCGCCAGCTCCCGGCCGGCGTGGTCGAGGCCGGTGTCGGCCAGCTCGCGCAACGCGTTGAGGTTGCCCGCCAGGGCCAGTCGCTTCGGGATCCACTCCTGTGCCCAGGGCTTGCCCTTTACCAGCATCAGCGCCTCCGACCAGCGGCCCTTATCGGCGAAAAGATTCGCCAACTGCTCCTGTCGTTGGCCCACGCGCCATTCGACAAATTTAGGGAACACGCTGCCCCGCAGGAATCGGATGCCCCCAGCGCGCTCGTCTTTCGACTTCGACAGTGCCTCCGCTGCGGTCGCGCCGGTGACCAGCTTGATCGCCAGCTCGTCCTCGCCCCGGTCGACCAGGGCGGCCAGTAGCCGGTCGGTCGGTGGATGACCGGCCTTCACAAGATCCGACACCACTGCTTCGGCGTCGGCCTGGTCGTCGGTGGCTAGGGTGTGGGCGGCCAAGTTGGCGATGGCTTCGGGAATGTCGGTCGCCGCGAGCTGGCGCAGTCGGTCGACGTTGCCCGCTGCGGCGAACCGCTCCGCCAGCCAGGCGCTGGCCCAGCTGGCCGGCTCGGCGCGCACGATGTCCAGCGCCTCGTCCCACCTCCCGCTGTCGGCCAGTACGTCGGCCAGCCGCTGCCACCGGCCGTTCGACGATTGCCACAACACCCCGCCCGCATCGTGGGGCGAGGCGGCTACGGCCAGCTTGTCGGCCGGTGAGAGGTCCGCCCAGGAGCCGCGGTCCTCCAGCAGATCGAGGAACATCTGGCGGTGCGGGAGCCAGGGGCGTTGCAGTACTTCGGCTGTCTCGTGGGTGCGGATGTGGGGCGGTTCGCGGTCCAGCAGTTCGCGGACCTCGTCAACCCGGCCGTGCGCGATCAGCACGCTCATCATCCGCACCGCCGTCGTGGTGGAGCCAGTGGCGGTGGCCGTGCGGTAGAGCGGGTCGGCGTGGCGGTAGCGCAGGCGGTGGTAGGCGCTGCGGGCCAGTCGGAACCGGTCCTCGGGGTCGTGGGCGTGGGCCATGAGTGCGTCCCAGAGAGAGTCCGGGGTGAGGGCGCGCCTGCGGGTGAACCGGCCGTGCTGGTCCAGGTAGTCGTGCAGGTGGTAGCCGTCGGGTGGTCCCACGCCGCGGTGGAGGCGTTTCGGGATGAGCGCGGCCACGCCGAGCCGGGTGGCCGTGGCGGTCTTCAGGCCGATCTCGAACCATGTCTCCGGCGCGTCCACGCGGTCGTCGTCGGCCAGGTAGTCGGGTGCGGCGGCGGTCAGAAGCGCGGTGGTGAGCAGGGCGTGGTGACCCAGCCGCCGCGCGTCGAGAGCCGCGGTCAGGATGGCGGTCGCGTACCGGTCCTCCGGGGTGTCCGGGTGCTCGTAGCGCTCGACCACGGCCGTACCGCCCGCGATCGCTTGGACGACTTCGCCGTCGTGCGCGGTCGCGAGGGCCTTCGCCAGCCGGGGGTCGGTCGGGGCGGTGGCCATCTGCGCGGTGGTGAACCGCTTGGCGACTCGGATCCGCGTGACGCGGTGGTGCAGCAGGTTGCGTGCCTGGGGCTGGTTCGGGCCGGTCAGGGTCGACCAGTATTGCGGCCACAGGGTGCCCACGACGATGAACGGGCCGGGGAGTTTGAGCAGGGTGCGCAGTGCGGCAGCCGCGCGTTCGCCGTGGGTGTCGAGCAGGTGGTTCTGGGTCTCGTTAAGCCACAACACCGTGCCGGGTTCGACGCCGTTGGCCAGCAAGTGCAGCAGGTCCTCGGCCGTGCGGGGGTAGAGCAGCGGCCAAGTGCCCAGCTCAGCGGCGATCGCCTCATACAACGCGCGGGTCTTGCCCGTGGACGACTCGCCGGTCAGCACCACCATCGCGGTGCGCTTCGCCGTGAGCATCTCGGCGAGCGCCCGGTCGTGCTCGCGCGGTAGGTACGTCGGGAGGTCCGGGAGCCCGGTGCCGCCGACGGTGACAGCCCGGTGCACGTCCAGGTCGAATGGGTGCCACTCACTGATCGGTCGTGCTGGCGAGGGAGCGCCGCGCCGCGCGTGCATGTGCACACCACCGACGATTGACCCGGCCTGGACGACAACGGCCGCTTCGCCGGACATCTCGATACGCACCGGATCGGACACGCGCCCGACGCTACGGAATCTCGCCGCGCTTCACCACGGGCACCGTGGAGGTGCCCGGCGGGCCGTCACCTCGTGTCGACATGTGTGCAACCACGCGGCCTTGCGCGGGCCTGGGGCTCGGCCACCGCGTTCACCGTCTCGGCCTTCTGGAGGCCGGCTTCGCGGTGCCGCGATTGGCGATCGCCGACTCGGCCGACGACCAAGGACGCAACGACTGGCCGTCGATCACCGACCTGTCCCGCAAGACCCGGCTGGACGAACGCACCGTCCAACGCCGCCTCAAACGCCTGCACGACCAGGGCCGCATCGCGATCGAGATCGGCGGCGGACGGCACCGTAACCGCTACGCCATCCTGATGACCCCACCGCCGACCCCGTCCGGCCCAGCACCGCCACAGGATCAGTCCGCTGCACCGGTAGATCGCCGGACCAGCTGTGCTCTCCCGTTGAGGCCGCACCCGAGAATCGGACCGGAGATCCGACCCCGTCGACTCGTGGCCGTCGTCGTCCAGGTTGTGCAGCGCCATGACGGAGCCGGTCGTCAGAATCGCCAGTTCACCTGGATCCGTTCGGCGACCGTTGCTCCGTCGGGGTTGACGACGGCGGACTCCAGCATCACGAGGAAGAGCAGACGTAGGTCGTCGTCGTCCATATCCGGCACCGTCTCGTCGTCGAGCTGTTCGAGGCGCTCGGTGCCGCCGAGTTCCTCGAACTCGTCTGCGAACTCCCCGAGCAGCGCTTCTGGGTCCTGGCTGATCGCCCCAGCGGCGCGTGTGAGGAGTCCGGGGTGGGTGTCGAGGCGTTCGGCGATCAGGGCGAGCACGTACTCGTCCGCGTCGTCGGCGTCGATGTCGTTGCCGTGGTCCATGGCGGCGGGAAGCGCCATGTCGCGGAGGTACGCGACGACGTCTTCGCCGGTTTCCTCGCATCGGGCGACGAGCACCTGGTGCGCCAGTTGTGTGAGCGCGATCAGGTAGGAGGCGGCGGTCGGTCCGGTTCCGAGGTTGGTCGTCAGTACCGGCGCGATGTCGTCGGCGGGTCGTTGCCCGCTGTAGACCTGGGCGTACACCCGGGCGGTCGCGAGAACCCGGTGCCATGGCTCGGGAAGGTCGGCTTCGTCGTCCGCGAGTTCGGCCGCGACATCGTCGAGGACTTCGGCCGGCTGCATGTCGTGGATCTCGGCGATGACCTCGCAACCGGCCACGATGAATCGGGAGTGGAGGACGACGGCGGTCAGAGCCTGGCTCGCCGTGTCGTCCACGGATTCGTCGAGCAGTGCTGGCAGGTCGTCGGGTGTGGAGTGCATCGCCGTCACCAGGGCCACGGCGTGTCGGACGGAGTCCACCGCCATGCCCGCGGCGTTCGGCGCCCGGGTCGCGCCTGCCGCGCGCACGCGCCGTTTGCTCTGTCTGCGGCGGTCCTTCTTCCTGCGGTTGGCTTTGCTCACAATCCCGTCCAGACGTCGGCGCGGTCCGACACCGCTTCGGCTCGAGCGGCGACTCTATCGGCAACGAGGTCCGGACGTCCGCCTTGACACCCGTCTGGCGTCAAGGTGGACGACTGGATCAGGTGGAGCCGTCCTGCCGTTGTCGGATCAGTCGACTGGTGTACCGAGCAGGGTCGTCAGTGCCCTGACCGGGTATACGGCTAGCAGTTGTAGTTGCGGTGCGCCGAGTAGTGCCACGGTGTCGCCGGTCCGGATTCCGGTCAGGTCGCGCAGGCCCGCGGGGATGAACACGTGGTGTCGGCTGTCGATCCGGTGAGGGCTGTGGGCGTCGAGTCGTATGGTGATCGTCTGGTCGCGTAGTTGGGCGGTGGTGGTCTGGTCGGGGTGCCAGTCCAGCGCGCGCAGGAGTCTGCGAGCGGGGATGCGCCCGGAGTGGTCGATCGCCGCGGTGGCCAACAGCAGATCCGTGAGGTCTGTCCGAGGTCTGGTGTCAACCGTGATGAGCGGCGTGGACAGGTCGGGTTCGGGTGGGCTGAACAGCGGGGTCGGGCGTTCGGTCATGGCTGGAGTGGGTTGAGGATCGGGAACACGGGTAGCCCGCCTGCGGGCGGTGGTGTTGTGCTCAGGGGGTGTGGTTCGCCGGTGTAGGCGGCCAGAGCGGTGGCCAGGTCCGCGATGGTGGGTTTGGTGTAGACGGCGGTGACGTCGTCGCTGCGCGGATGGGCATGGCCTGCGTAGCCGCGGGCGACGGAGGGGCCGTAGTGGCGTTCGACCCAGGTGAGTGTGGTGTGGCGTAGCCAGTGGGTGGAGACGTTGCGGGCGGTGACCCAGGGGAGTCGGTCCCCGAGGCGTTCCCACAGGCGGTCGTAGCGGCGGTGGTTGATCGGGTTGCCGTCGCGGTGGCGCAGCAGGGGTTCGGGGCTGGGTTTGCCGTTGCCGCGGTGTTGACGGTGGGCCAGTAGTGAGGCGATGAGGGTGGGGCTGGCGGGTTGCCAGCGGACGGTGTCGTTCTTCTCGCGTAGTTGGATCAGGCAGGTGGTGGGTTCGATGTCGTCCTCGCGGAGGGCGAGCGCGCCGCCGCGTCGGCAGGCGGTTTCCAGGTGGAGGCGGAACAGCAGGGTGTCGAGGACGGTGTCGTGGCCGCTGGTGGTGACCGCGTCGGCAAGAGCCGTCACCTCGGCTGCGCCGAGGGACTGGCGGGTGGTGGGACGGCGTCGGGGCTTGGGGACCTTTCCGGCGGGGTTGTGTTGTGGTGGGAGCAGGTTGTCGTTGATCGCGCGGTTGTAGATGGCGCGCATGGCGGCCAGGAGGTGTTCTGCCACGGAGTGGCCGCCGCGGTCGTTGCGCCTGATCCGCCGGTTCTCGACCAGGCGGCGCATGAGTCCCTCGATCTCCGACGGGGTGACTTCATCCAGCCGCTTGTCGCCGAAGGCCTCGATGATGCGGGTCCAGTAGGTGCCGTAGGTGCGCTTGGAGCCGGTGCCCGATGCTGAGATGACGTGGGGTACGTAGTCGCGGAAGGTGGGCAGGTCCGTCGGTACCCACATGAGGTCTTCGGGCGTGAGGCCGAGTTGGGAGATCAGCAGGCGGGCGGCGCGGACGGTCGTGGGGTCGGTGCTCAACGAATCCTCGTATGGGTGGTATGCGACTGGGGTTCCCATGGCGCTGAGCTGCACGATTGATCTTGCTCGACCCAGGGGCGAGAAGTTGTACCACTGTTGGTACGGACTCGCACGGCGACGAGTACCAACGTTGCCCCCGTGCCTGCGTCGCCGGTTCATCCGCACCTCGCGGAGAACCGTGCGCGGTTCGGCCACCGCCTTGCGGCTCTGCGCCTGGATCGCGAGTGGACTCAGGAGCAGCTGGCTGAGGCCAGCGGATTCGACCGCAAGACGATCAACCGGATCGAGAACGGCCGGCACTCGCCCAGCCTCGACCGCGTGTTCGTCCTGGCTGACGCCCTCGGAGTCGCTCCTCTTGAACTGTTCCGTTGGCCAGACTCGTGATTCGCCCCATCGTGTAGGCACACAGCGTCCAGAGCGGAGAGTGCCGGTCGACGGAGCGGCACCCGACGACCGGCACTCGCGGCTGCGGCTATCTGCGACCGTGATCACCTGCATGGGTGATCGGCGATCACAGGCGGCCCAGCTCGGCGAGGGGATGAGGCTCGCCGGTGTAGGCAGACAACGCTCGCGCCACCTCCTGCGGCATGCCCTTGATGTAGGTCAGGGTCGAACCGCCCTTGGTGTCGGTATGTCCCGCGTAGGCCCGAGCAACGGCGTAGCTGTAGTGCCGTTCCACCCATGTAAGGGTGGTATGACGCATCCAGTGCGCGGAGACGCCCAGCTTCGCCGCCCACGGAAGCCTGGCCTGCACGCGCTTCCACATCAGGTCGTAGCGTCGCCGGGTCAACGGTGTGCCGTTCGCGTTCCGCAGGAGCTGGTCGCCGGGGTGTCGTACTCCACGCGACTGGGCGTGCTCCAGCAAGCTCGCCACCATGGTGGGACTGATCGGTTGCCAACGCTCCGTCCCGAACTTCTCGCGCAACCGCACCGCACAGGATTCGGTGTCCAAATCCGCCAACCGAAGGCTCAGTGCTCCCGACCTGCGGCACGCGGTCTCGCTGTGCAGCCGCAGCAGCAGCGAGTCCAGAGGTACGTCCCTGCCGGTGGTGACCACTACATGGTTGATGGCCAGCAACTCCTTGCTTCTCAACGCGCGCCGAGTGCTGGGCAGACGTCGCGGCACCTTCACCTCCCAGGCCGGGTTCCAGCCGCGGGGAAGTAGGCCGTCGGCGATGGCCATCCGGAAGAACGTCCGCATGGCTCGGACAGCACTCTCACCCGCGTACCTGCCGCCGCGGGTGTTGGAGCGCAGTTTGGCCTCGCGGGCGCCCTGCTGCTGCAGGATCAGCACATCGGTCACGGTGACCTGGTTGAGCCGGCGGTCAGCGAGGTTGACCTCTGCTCGTCGCCAGTGCGCCTGGTATGCCTTCAGCTGCCAGTTCGATGCCGCCGCCCGTACCTGCGGCATGTACTCGGCAACGGTGGGGACCGCCCTTGCGGACAGATCCGACAACGTGATGCCCAGCTCGGAGAGGAGACGACGTACCAGCTCCGCCTTGTCGAAGTCACCAGCCACGGGATGCCTCCTGGGTGACGTAGTGCTGCAGGATCAGGCCCGCGATCGTTGAGGTCGCGTGGATGGTCAGCGTGGCGATCTCAAGGCGGGCAACCAGGACCACACGGTCGTTCGCGGCCACGCCCAACCCCTGTCGGACAGCAGCGGGCAAGAACACGTGGCGGCGCTTGTCGATGCGGTATGAACCTTCCGGGTCGACCGATACGACCGCACCATCAGGCGTCACCACCACCTCGTGGCGATCACCGGGCTGCCATCCGAGTGCGTCGATCAGCCACCGGTCGCCCACGCGACCCGAGTGATCGACGCGCGTGATCGCCAACCGCAGGTCGGTGTCCTCACAACGTCGGGGAAGTGCCGGAAAGTGCTGCGGCTGCGGCGCCATCTTCGGGCGCACAGCCGGTGGGACGAACAAGAGAACAGCGCGTTCTTTCATGACAGCACCGCCGATTCAGCCTGCTGGGATTCCAGCCGCAACCGTGGTAACTGCCGCACCGTCAACACCGTTGGTAAGATCATCTAGTCCTCTTTTGAGAGTCGCAGAGGCCGAGATCCCGCCACAGACACAAAAAGGTCCACGCAGAGTAGTCAACTTGTGACTCTGCGTGGACTTCGGCGGCTGAAATCTCAGCCGTTTTGGTGTCCGAGGGGGGACTTGAACCCCCACCCGTGGGATACATCCCCACCGGGGGGTCGAATCCCCGCGCCTCGTCACCACGATGATGTTGTTGGTCCCCGTCCCGCCGTGGGGACGTGTCACACGTAGAACGTAGCACAGACGATCTTCGATGTCATATCGTCCACAATGGGCAGTAGCTCCTGTGATGGTGACGTTCGGCGATTCGATGACTGGTGATCCTGCACTACAGCAAGACGGTGCTCAGTTGACTGGTGTACGGCGCGGACTTGTAGGACGTGCGGACACCCTGTGGGATCATCGATCACAGCCCTTGCCCCTGCCGGACAAGGAGAAGCCGCGATCGACATTCTGATTTCCGGTTTGTGGAGCCCACTCCTCTATTGAGTCAGACCGCGACCGGCGCCGGGCCGCAACCGCGTCGCCGCCGGTGTGCCGGTCGTCGAACGGCAGTGCCGCTCCGGGCCGAGGGTGAATGCCGGCACGAAGGAGCACCCCGAGTACGTCACGTGGTGGGAGCGGTACGTCGAACAGCCGCTCGGCCGCAGGCCTCGGCGCACCACCCGGCCGATCTCCACCCTGCCCGGCCCGGACGCCGACCTCGCGGACGGACTCGTCGACACCGTTGCCGCGGAGGTGGACGCACAGGTCATCACCATCCTGCTCAACGCCCTCCGGGGCCGGCCGGAGGCTCCCGCGGACGCGCTGCGCACCGGAATCGCCCGCCTGGTCGAACACGGTCTGCTCACCGAGCGCTCCCGCCTCGCGTCGGCCGCGCGGGAGTTGTCCGCCATGGCGTGACGGTTCGCCTTCGGGGCAAAGGCAACCGCACAGCGGCGCCACCGGTGCGACCCGGAGCGTCGCGGAGATGAGGACACGATGCACCGTCGTCCACCACGGCCTCACCACGACGACAGCCAGGCACCCGCCGGGTGCTGCTGCGCCGGCCCCGGAGACGCCGTGCCCGCTCCGGTTCGTCCTGGGCTGAGCGTGGTCATCGGCCTGGCACTCGCCCCCAGCACGCTCGCCGTCCTCGCCGCGGGCGCCCTGCTGGTGGCACTGCTCGTGCTTCCGGCGCCCGGGCTGGCGGACCTCCTGATCGACCTGACCACCGACGGCGCGCTGGCCGTCCTCGCGGCGGGCGCGGCGCTGACCGGCCTGCTCGTGGCGATCCGCCTGCACGGCCGGTGCCACCACACCACCGCCCGGCGCCGGGCGGCGCAGCTCCGCCCCGACCGGATGACCGCGTTCCGCCTGGAGTGTCACCTGCACCCCTGGTGCCGGCTGCCGATCGGCGAAGCCCGGTGTCAGGTGTCCCGGCGCCTAGGCGCGTCCAGCCGGATTGGTGCCGGTCACCGACTTGTGGAGGGTGTTTGCGGGCGGTTCTCTTCGGGTGACCCTGCCGGAACTGCTCAACCGCTCCACGGCGCTCAAGTAGCCTGCCCGGCACTGCTGTGGTTGTCCGGTCGGGGAGTCCGATCAGACGCTGCTGCGCAGTTGTGGCTGGCTTCGGCGACGTCGCGGCGCTGCCGGGACAGCAGGGCGTGATCCGGCAGGACGGGGACAACGGGTGCAGCGGCGCAGTTGGTGGCGGTCAGCGCTGGTGGCGTTAATGATCCTGGTGGCCGCGGTCGCGGCGTCGGTCGTGGCGGTCGCGGTGAACGTGGCCACGGGAGGAAGCAGCCTGTGGTTTCCGCCCGTCGAGGCCCATCCGCTGCGGTGGGCCGCCGGGGGCACGGCCGCGGTGGCCTGGTCAGGTTTGCTGGTGTGGTGGGCGCAGCGGGTGTTCGACCGGTGGTTGGCGCAGCTCGTGCCGGCCGAACAGCGGCCGGAGCCCTGGGTGGTGGACCGACCGCAGCAGGTCAAGGAGGTCGTGGCAGCGCTGTGCCGACGTGGTGGGGCGACGGTCGGGATTACCACGTTGCTGCAGGGTGCCGGCGGGTTCGGCAAGACCACGGTGGCCAAGCTGGTGCGAGCGGATCGGCGGGTGCTGCGCCGTTTCAACGGGGGGATCTACTGGGTGACCCTCGGCCGGGACGTCCGGACGGCCGCCGCGATCGTGGAGAAGGTCAACGACCTCATCGCGAGGATCGACCCGGGCCACGCCACGGCGTTCGCCGATCCGCAGCAGGCGGGCGAGCACCTGGCCGCGTTGATGGCGACAGGTCCGCGGCGGCTGCTGATCCTCGATGACGTGTGGCACCCCGAACAGGAAGCGGCGTTCCCGGTCGGCGGACGGCGCTCCGCGCGGTTGGTGACGACCCGCATTCCGTCACTGGTGGCGGGGCAGGCCGTGGCGGTGCCGGTGGACCGGATGACGCCGGAACAGGCGAAGGCGTTGTTGACCGCGGGCCTGTCCGCGCTGCCGCCTTCACTGGTCGAAGGACTCCTGGCCGTGACGTGGCGGTGGGCGCTCCTGCTGCGGCTGGTCAACAAGGTGCTCCTCGACCAGAGCAGGACCGAGCCCGACGTCGCGGATGTCGCGCGCCAACTGCTGCGGCGACTGCGGGACGAGGGCGCCTGGCAGCTCGACCGGCTCACCGGTGCCGTCGGGCATGAACTGGACGCTGATGATCCGCGTCGCCGGCAGTTGGCGGTCGTGCCCACCATCGAGGCCAGCATCGGCATGCTCACCCCGGAGCAGCGCACCAGGTTCACCGAGTTGGCGATCTTCGCCGAGGACGAGGTGGTGCCCGTCGACCTGGTCGGCGCGCTGTGGCGGGCTTCGGGCGGCTTGGACGTGATGATCACCCGCAGGTTGTGCGCACGACTGGCGGACCTCGCACTCCTCACGATCTCAGAGGGGTCGGGCGCGGGTCGGGTCGGCTTGCACGACGTCGTGCGCGACTACCTGCGCGCCGAACTCGGCGCAGAACGGTTGGCAGAACTGCACCGCCTGCTGCTGGACTCGGTGGCGGAAGGGCTGCCGGATGCCGCAGCCCTCGTTGGCCGAGCGGCCGGCAGCCGCAAGGCGTGGTGGGAGCTGCCGGAGTCGGCGTCCTACTTGTGGGACCACCTGGTCGAGCACTTGTCGGCCGGTGAACGTGTCGAGGAAGCCGAGGACCTGGCCTCCGACCTCCGATGGGTCGCCGCCCGGCTGGAGATGTCCGGTCCGACCGCACCTGTCGCAGACCTGGCGCTGATCGACACCGGACACTCCGCATCGCTGCAACGACCGCTCGGTCAGGCTGCGCACCTGCTCGCACCCACCACTCCCGCTCACAGCCGTCTCGACATCCTCTTCAGCCGAGTGGCCCACGACGAGCATTGGGGCCCACAGGTCGCCGCTCTCACGCGCGACCGCGCGATGCCGAGGTTGGCCAACCGCTGGCCGCTGCCGGACCTGCCCCACCCCGCGCTGCAGCGGAGCCTCAACGTCGAGGCGCGTGTCTTGGCGCTCGCGCCGGACGGCAGGTGGCTCGCCACGGTCAGCTCGAATGGGCTGGTGCAGGTCTGGAAGGTGATCAGCGGCATCCGCCCGACGGCGTTCGCTGGGCCGAGCAGTCCTGTACGCGCTATGGCAGTGGCGCCGGACGGCACCTGGCTGGCCACCTCGAGCCATGACCGATCGGTGAGGATCTGGGACGTGGCCAGCGGCAGCCGGCGGATCACGCTGCCCTCCACCTGTCCGGTGTACGCGATGGCAGCGGCGCCGGACGGCACGTGGCTGGCCACCGGGGGCTTGGACGGAGTGGTGCGCATCTGGGACGTCGCCACCGGTCGCCTGCAACGTGAGCTGGTGGGCCACTGCTCAGTGCGGGCGGTCGCGGTGGCGCCTGACGGCGAGAAGCTGGTCTCCGCGAGCCTGGACGGGACGGTGCGGATCTGGGATCCGGGCACGGGCCGAGTGCACGGCGAGTTCACCGGCCACACCAGCCAAGTGCGTGCGGTGACAGCCGCACCCGATCGGTCGTTGCTCGCGACCGGGGGTGTCGATGGAGTCGTGCGGACCTGGGACGTGCTCACCGGGACACCGTCATCCCAGTTCGTCAGCAACCACACGGTCAGGGCGGTGGCGGCCGCGGCGGACGGCACGTCGCTGGCCGAGGCCGGTGCGGATGGCATGGTGCGCATCTGGAGCCTGGCGGCCGGTCATCGACGCGCCGTGTTGGAATCCGCCGGCTCGCCCGTGCGTCAGGCCATGGTCACGGGTGACGGCAAGGTGGTAGTCGCGACCGGCTTCGACGGCGTGGTGAGGGCCTGGGGCGTGACGTCCGGGCGACAGTGGGCAACACTCGAGATGCCGGCCGGTCAGGTGAGTTCGATGGCGCTGGCTTCGGGCGCTGACTGGCTCGCCGCCGTCGCTCAGGACCAGTCCGTGTGGATCTGGGCCGTGCTCGGTGATCGTGAACGGCGCCGGCTCATGAGCTCTGCCGGGTTGGTCCGCTCGATCGCGGCCGCGCCGGACGGGAGCTGGTTGGCGACCGGGGGGTTCGACGGCGTGGTGCGTCTGTGGGACGTGGTGAGCGGCCGGCAACAGCGGGTGTTCACGGGATCCTTCGGCCCGATCCACTCCATGGCGATCGCACCGGATGGGAGCTGGTTGGCGACCGGGGGCTCGGACGGCATGATCCGCACCTGGGACGTCGACGGCGGAGCCGAGCGCGGTGTGCTCGGCTCCGCCAGCGGCCCGATCAGCTCGATGGTCGTGGCTCAGGACAGCGCCTCTCTGGTGGTGACCAGCGCGAATGGCTCCACGGTCTGTTGGGATGTGCCGGCCCGCCGCCGGCGCGTCCAGTTCACCGGCCGCGCCGGGTCGGCGCACGCGGCGGTGATGACGCCGCACGGCACCTGGCAGGCGATCGGGGATTTCGACGGTTCGGTGCGGGTGTGGGAAGTGGAGACGGGCTCTGTCCGGGCGATGATGCGCGTCGAGCAGGAAGTGAGGGCCCTCGCCTGGACGCCTGACGGCAAGTCCTTGGTGGTCGGCACGATCAACGGGCTGTCCTTGTTCGACTTCCAACCGGGCGCCGGTGGTGCGCCGAGGTTCGGCCCTCTTCGACCAGGACCGCTGTGACCGCGTGGTGGTGTGCGACATGCGGGTCGGGCGCGTCGGCCTGCTCACCGGCTCGTGGCGGTTGGTCGCGGGGGTGCGGTGGAGTTGCGCACGACCAGTCGGACGTCGAGGACCAGTGGTTCGGTGTGGTGGTTCCGCCTTCGGCGAGGTCGAGGAGGCGGTCGACGGCGTGGGTCGCCTTGCCGACGATGTCCTGGGCCACGGTGGTGAGCATGGGGGTGATGTAGGCGCTGATGTCCAGGTCGTCGAACCCGACGACCGAGACCCGCTCCGGCACGGGGACGCCGATGGCGTGCAGGCCCTCGATGATGCCGATCGCGAGGATGTCCGCGGTGGCGAACACCGCGGTCGCCTCGGGGTGGCTCGCGAGCAGGCGCCTCCCGAGTTCGATACCGTCGTCCTTGGTGTCGACGGTCTCGGTCGGACAGTCCTGTGGGGACACTCCGGCGTCCCGCAGTTCCGCGTGGAAGCCCAGGAAGCGTTCGTGGACGACGCCGACTTCGGTGAACGACGGCGCGGCGAACACGATCCGCCGGTGCCCCAGGGACAGCAGGTGCGTGGTGGCCAGGTGCGCGCCGGTGAAGTCGTCCGTGCGCACCCCGGTGGTCAACGGGTTGTCGGAGTAGCTGTCGATGGCCAGCACCGGTGTCGTTCCGGTGACGCGGCGTTGTAGTCGGCCGATCTCCTCGTCCAGGAAGCCGAGCAGCACGGCTCCGTCCAGGCTCCACGACCGCAGGGCCTCGCCGATCTCGGCGGTGTCGGACACCCCGCGCAGCAGCAGGTGGTAGCCGCGCTTGCGCAGTCGGCGCTCGATGTGGCCGACGATGGCGATGTTGTGCGGGGAGATGGCCAGGCTGACCTCGCTCGCGGCGGGCACCAGCAGCCCGATGAGGCGTGAGCTGTTGGCGGCCAGGCTGCGTGCGGAACCGTTGGGCACGTAACCGAGTTCGGCGACGATCCGGCGCACCCGCTCGACGGTCTCCGCCGACACGCGATCGTGCTTGCCGTTGATCACGTTCGACACCGTCATGATGCTCACGCCCGCCGCCCTGGCGATGTCCTTCAGGGTCACCCGCACCGGTCTGATCTCTCCTCTCGCTGATCGCCGAGGCTGCCGCGATGGGCATCCGCACGATCGTCGACGTCGTCCCGAACCACGTCTCCAGCGAGCACGCGTGGTTCAAGGCGGCGCTGGCGGCCGGCCCCGGTTCGCCGGAGCGGGAGCGCTTCTGGTTCCGCGAGGGCCGCGGCGCGCACGGCGAGCTGCCACCCACGGACTGGGTGTCGAGCTTCGCGGGCGGCACGTGGACGCGCGTCCCGGACGGCCAGTGGTACCTGCACCTGTTCGCGCCCGAGCAGCCGGACCTGAACTGGAACCACCCCGACGTGCGGCGCGAGCACGAGGACGTGCTGAGGTTCTGGTTCGACCGGGGAGTGGCGGGCATCCGGGTCGACTCGGCGTCGATGCCGGTCAAGGACCCGGCGCTGCCCGAGGTGCCGCAGACCTACGAGGCGGGCGGGCACCCGTCCATCGACCGCGACGAGTTGCACGACATCGACCGCGGCTGGCGCGCGGTGGCCGACTCCTACGACGAGCCGCGCGTCCTGGTGGGGGAGATCTGGCTGGGCGACCAGCAGCGCTTCGCCCGCTACCTGCGTCCCGACGAGATGCACTCGGCGTTCAACTTCGACTTCATGGGCCGCCCGTGGGAGGCCAGCATCTGCGCGAGTCGATCCAGTCCACGCTGGACGCCCACGCCCCGGTCGGCGCGCCGCCCACGTGGGTGCTGTCCAACCACGACGTCACCCGACCGGTCACCCGGTACGGCCGTGGGGACAGCTCGTTCTCGTTCGCCACCACGCGGTTCGGCACGCCGACCGACCTGGCGCTGGAGAGCGGCGGGCTCGCGCGGCGGCGCTGCTCACCGCGGCCCTGCCCGGCGCGCTGTACGTCTACCAGGGCGACGAGCTGGGCCTGCCCGAGGTGGAGGACCTGCCGCTGGAGGCGTTGCAGGACTCCATGCACTTCCGCGCCGGGCGCACCGACCCCGGGCGCGACGGGTGCCGCGTGCCGCTGCCGTGGACCCGCTCAGGTCACTCGTTCGGGTTCAGCCCCGACGGGTCGGGCACCCCTGCCTGGCTGCCGCAACCGGCTGCCGGGTGGGGCGAGCGCTCGGTGGAGGTGCAGGACCACGACCCGCGTTCCATGCTCGCCCTCCACCGGGCTGCCCTGGCCTCGCGCCGGTCCGAACCCGCGCTGCGCGGGGAGCGCTTCTCCTGGCTGGACAGCACCGAGGACGTGCTGGCCTTCACCCGCGACGACGTCGTGTGCGTCGTCGACCTCGGCACCGCGCCGATGCCGCTGCCCGACCACCACGAGGTGCTGCTGACCAGCGTCGACCTCGACGGTGACCACCTGCCCGCCGACGCCGCCGCCTGGCTGCGCGCCTGATCAACCCGAAGGAACGACGATGAAGTCCTCCGCCGCAAGGCCACTGCCGACCAGACTCGCGACCGCGGCGATCGTGCTGCCCTTGGTCCTGACCGCGTGCGGCGACGATCCTGACGACCAGGTGGGCGCCGACGGCAAGGTCGTCATCACCGTCGCGATGGACTCGGGCCTGGAGGAGGCCGCGATCGACGCGTTCACCAAGCGCGCCGAGCAGTTCGAGGCGGCGAACACCGATGTCGACGTCCGCACCCAGGAGTACACCTGGACCGCCGCGTCGTTCACCGCCCAGCTCGCCGGCGGCACCATCCCGGACGTGTTCACCGTGCCGTTCACCGACGGCCGCGGCCTGATCGAGCGCAAGCAGATCGCCGATGTCAGCGAACAGGTCGCCGAGCTGCCCTACGCCTCTTCGCTCAACCCGAACATCGCCAAGGCCGGGCAGGCCGCCGACGGCAGGCAGTGGGCCGTGCCGATCGCCGCCTACGGCCAGGCGCTGCACTACAACCGCACGCTGTTCACCCAGGCCGGGCTCGACCCGGACAATCCGCCCACGACGTGGGCCGAGGTGCGTGCCGCGGCCAAGCAGATCACCGAGCGCACCGGCCAGACCGGGTACGCGCAGATGACCTCGGGCAACACCGGCGGCTGGATCCTCACCACGCTCGACTACGCCTTCGGCGGTCGCATCGAGAAGATCACCGGCGACCAGGCCGAGGCCACCGTGGACACCCCGGAGATGACCGCGGTGCTCGACACCCTGCGCGCCATGCGTTGGGAGGACAACAGCATGGGCGCGAACTTCCTCTACGACTGGGCCGGGATCAACCAGGACTTCGCCGCTGGCCGCATCGGGATGTACGTCTCCGGCGGCGGCAACTACGGCAACCTCGTCACCCAGAACGGTCTCAAGGCCGCCGACTACGGCGTCGCCGCCCTGCCGCTGGCGGACGAGCCGGAGGCGGGCGTGCTCGGCGGCGGCACGCTGGCCGTGGTGAGCCCCAAGATCGGCGAGCGCAGCAAGGAAGCCGCCGTGAAGTGGATCGACTTCTACTACATGGGCAAGCTGACCGACCAGGAGGCCGCCGTCGCCGACGTCAAGACGCTGGCCGAGACCAACCAGCCCGTCGGGGTGCCGGCGCTGCCCGTGGTGGACCGCGCGACCCGGTCCACCCAGGACGTCTACAAGATCCTGGACCAGGCGGTGCAGCCGCTGCTCACCGACCGGTCCGCGGACGTGCCCGCCCTGCTGGCCAAGGCCGACGCCGAGGTGCAGGCCCAGATCGGCCGGGGCTGACGTGGCCGTCCGATCCCACTCCCGCGTGGCGGCGGTCCCCCCACCGCCACGCGGGACCCGCCCGCCGCGACGACGGCGCACGCCGGTCACGTGGGTGCGCCGCGGTGGGTTGAGCACCCTGGTCTTCCTGCTGCCGCTGCTGCTGGTGTTCGGTGTCTTCTCGTGGGCGCCGATCGTGCAGTCGGTGGTGATGAGCTTTCAGCGCACCAACCTCGTCGGACCCGTCGAGTTCGTCGGCCTGGACAACTTCGCCCAGGTGCTGTCGGACCCGCTGCTCTGGACCGCGTGGCGCAACACGGTGTGGTTCGCCGTGCTGGCGCTGCTGTTCGGCTACCCGCTGCCGCTGCTGGCCGCGCTGCTGATCAGCGAGGTCCGCCACCGCAAGGGCCTGTTCAGCGCGTTGGCCTACCTGCCGGTGGTGATCCGCCCGTGGTCGCGGTGCTGTTGTGGAAGTTCTTCTACGACGCCAGTCTGATCGGGGTGTTCAACACGGTGCTGGGTCGGGTCGGGCTCGGGCCGTGGCAGTGGTTGCAGAACCCGGGCAGCGCGATGCCCGCGCTGGTGCTGGAGGCCACTTCCTCGCATGCGGACTTGTTGGCGTGGCATGGGCGCTGGTCGACATTGACTGACGCCGGTCTCCACTCCCGCGCTGGCGATCTCGTCGATCATCCCCATCGCGCTGTTCCTGGTGTTCCAACGGCTGTTCCTGGGCATCACCGCGTGAGGGACTACGGCGAGGTGATGCAAGAGGGGCTGGCGAAGCCGTCGGAACAACCATCCCGATGATCGGGTGCTCTTGCTGCTCAGCATTACCGTGGTGTTGTTTTTGGAACAGGGGTGAGGATCCTGCCTATAGCGTGGGCGTGCCGGTGCAGCCTGCCCATGCACTGCGGAGCGCGACACACCCTACCTCTTTATGTCCAGATTTTCTGGACATAAAGAGGTAGGGTTCGCATCATGGCAACGGCAGCAGAGACCCTCCAGGCGACGCTCAGCGAGCGCGAGTACAGAGCGCTGAGGGTGCTCGCCGCGACACCCGATGCTCTGTCAGGCCGCAAGGTCGCGACGGCGCTGAAGGTGTCTCCGACCACGGCAAATGACGCGCTGTCGACCCTGTCTGATGCCGGGTTCGTTACCGCGACGAAGTCGGGCCGGTCGACTTTGTGGCGACTGGTGGTCTCCCACCCGTCAATCAGCGCATGGTTGGAGGAGATCTCGTCAGACGACGAGGGATCGGTGGCCGGTTCGAGCCCGTACTCCACGGGCGGCGGAGGGGTGCGCCTGGAACATTCTTATGCGGCGTGCCTGATCGCCGCATTCCTGGCTGGCGAGACGTTGCAGGAGCTGGGGCAGGCTGTGTCGGCCGAGACGATCCGCTTGCAGGCCAGCGATGTGAGCACGGTCGACGATATCGTCCTGGAAGGCCGTGACAGCCAGGGCGCACCATGTCGCTCGTCGATCGCCGTACGCCGTAACCCCGCCCTGACTTCCAGTGACAGCACGTCCGTTCCGTTGATCCGGGACTTTCTGGTGATCGTCACCGAGCACTGGTCCGAGGTGATGGCGGGGCGGTGGCGGATCGTACTCGCGGTGTCCACGAACGCCAACGCAATCACGCAGCTGGCTGAACTGGCTGAACTGGCCAGCGGTCTTCCGGGCGCGCAGGCGCTGGCCAGTCGCGTGAGTGAGCCTGGGCGGACCAACGCCGGGCTGCGCAGCCGGCTCGACCACATCACGGCGCTGGTCGGGCAGGCGGCGGCGAAACTGGACTCGGCCAGTGGGCTGAGCGCCCAGGAGCTGACCTGGCGGCTGTTGTCCGGCTTGAGCACACGCAGCCTGCGCTTGGAGCGCACGGACAGAGCCGACCGCGCCGCTGCTGTCACCGCGCTGCAGCGCATGCTCCATGACGGCACGCCCGCCACCGCAGACGCGCTGTTCTCGCGTCTGGAGGATCTCGTAGGGGTGTGGGCGCCGCAGGCGGCCGTGCTGACGCAGTCGGTGATCCGTCGCGCGATAGCCGACTTCCCGCTGACGCACTCCGCTCGATTCGCCCGCGCCTGGGAGATGATCGACAGGCTCGGATCGCGGCTGCGCGAGTCGATCCGCCCGGCGCTGCGCTCGGCCGCGCAGTCGCTGGAGCTGCAGCGCTGCGGCGAACGCGCCCGTCTGGTGGAACTCATGCGGTCGGTGGGCACCTCGGCTGGCGCAGTGGTGGTCACCGGTGATCCCGATGTCGGTAAGTCCGCGCTGTCGCTGCGAGCGGCGGAGGAGCTGCGCGAGCAGGGCGCGGTGGTGTGCAGCCTGAGCCTGCGCGATCTGCGGCACACCATGGCGGACTTGGAGAGCCAGTGGGGCGGGCACGCCGTGGACGACGTCCTGGCGGCGGGTCCCGTGCGGCCTGTCCGACTCGTGCTCATCGACGGCGCGGAGTCGGTCCTGGAAGGCAAAGGCGAGGTGTTCCGCACTATGTCCGCAGCCGCAGTGCGGGCTGGCTTCGGTGTCGTGGCGGTGACGCGCACCGACGGCTCGCGCCAGGTCCGTGATGAGCTGACGCACGCCCTCGACTTGGCCGACTCAGGTGGTGCTGCGGCCGAACACGTGGTGGGGTTGTTGACCGACGACGAGCGCGACGCTCTTGCGTCCGCGTTTCCCGCGCTGGCTCGGTTGGGCAGTGATCCGCGCGCTCGCTGGCTGCTGGGCCGGCCCGGCCTGGTCGACGTACTGCTGCGCACCGGCGCCGTGCTCGATCCCGCTGACCTGTTGTGCGAGGCCGATGTGTTCTCCGCGGTGTGGCGCGGCCTCATCCGCTGCGATGAGATCCACACTCCCGGCACCGCCTCGCCGCACGACCGTGAACAGGCCGCCCTGAGCGTGGCGCGCCGCAGTCTTGGCATCGACACGGTGGCACCTGCGGGCACTAGCTCGGCGGAGCTGCGTTCGGACGGTGTGCTCCGGGTGCCCCACAATCCCGCGTTCTCAGCGGGGGATGAGTTCGCGACGGATCTGTTCCGTGACTTCGCGCTGTGCCGGCTGTTCATCACGCAGGGATGGCAGCCGCTCGCCGTAGCCGGAGCCCCCCGCTGGGCGATCCGCGCGGCCCGCCTGGGCTGCCAGGCGGCCCTGCTCGACCGCAGCGACTCCTACGGCTGGGCCCGACTGTCGGCCAGTTTCACCGGGATCGCCGCCGCCCACGGTGAGCGGTGGCGCGAAGTGCCCTACGAAGCGCTTCTCACGCTCGGCGACGCCGACGCGGCCATACGGCAGCTGTGGGACACGCTCACCGGCGACGACAGTGCCGCGTTGATGACGCTGCTGCGCCTGGCCGAGACCCGCTACATCAGCGGCACGGTTGGCGACGCATTCGCGCTCGCACCGCTGGTGAAGGTCATTTTCTGCGAACGGCCGGTGATCGAAGGCGGGCCGAACTCGGATCATCGCACCGTACGTCAGGTCATCCAGGACCTGGTGCTAGCGTGGTTGCGGGGCATGGCCGGCACCCACGCGCAGCCGCATCCGTTGCGCCGCGAGGTTCGCGACACCATTCTCGACGGCGACCCGGCCCTCTACGACGACTTCGCGATCGAAGCACTCGCGTGTCTGGGCCCCGACATCGACGACCGTGCAGAGGCCTATCTGCGTCAGGTCGCCGACGACAGTCCAGGACACCTCAACGCCGCGGTGGAGTCGTTCCACGTCGCCGTCAGCATGTCGGCGGCCCGGCCCGCGCTGCTGCTCGATCTCGCCGAGGCCAACTACATCAAAAAGCCGTCCACGCACCCGCGCTGGGGCGGTCACGACCTCGACGACGGCATCCGCAACTTCAAACACGGCCTCACCCCCGGATTCGGCGTGCCCCTGGCCGCGTGGTTCTACGGTCCGTTCTTCCGGCTACTGCACACCATCCCGATCGACACCATCGGCTTCCTCAACCGCATGCTCAACCATGCCGCCACGGTCCGCGTGCAGAAGCTGGCCGATCTGCACGGCCATGCCCGTGAAAGTGGCACCGACGACCTGGACGGCGTACGTCTGGATGTGCCGGGGATCGGCGAACGGCTCTACGTCGGCGACAGCCACGTCTGGGCGTGGTATCGCGCCACCAGCGTCGGCCCGTACGCGTGCATGAGCGCGTTGCTGGCGCTGGAACGGTTTATCGACCACCTGCTGGAGCAGCTAGAGTTTCCGGCACCACGGCTCGTCGAGGTGCTGCTGCGCGATTGCCACAACCTCGCGATGCCCGCGCTGCTCGTCGGAGTGCTGACTCGGCACCCGAACATCACCGGCGCACTGCTCGATCCGTTCCTGGCGTCCCCGGCCATCTGGCAGCTCGAGCACGCCCGCGTTAGCAGCGAATACGGGTTGCGTGTCCGTGATGCTGAGGCCGACAAGCTGACCGGATCCGAGCGGCGCACACAGACCTTCCAGCAGACCGTGGGCACGATGGTCATCAACGCCCGGCTCGCCGGCGACGACGACCGCCTGGCCCAACTGCAGGCCGTCGGCGACACCCTCACCAGCACCGCGCACGCCCAGTTCGCCAGTTCCGCCGACGGTGACAACAACGAGTACCTCGCGGTCATCGAAACCTGGGCCGAACAGTTCCGCATCGACAACTACCGGATGAGCCGTGACGGTGACCACCTGCGCATCGAGTTCGAGCGACCCGAACGGCTCGAACACGTCCTCGCACCCCGCGCCGCGGAACTAAACACGACCAACACCCTGTACGGACTGCAGAACCGCTACAGCCGTCACAACGACAACCCCGCACACTGGCCCGTCGACACCCTCGCCGAGGACCTCGCCACCGCACGCACGATCGCCGAGACCGAGCAGCCACCCACCGGCATGCCCTGGCCGGAGAACCCCCTCGTCGCTGTCGCCGCAGCCGCCGTGCGCGCCCACGCCCTGGGTCTGGCGACGGTGACGCCCGCTGATCTCGAGTGGGCCGTCGATGCGGTGATGTGGGCAGCCGACAACCCGCACGGCGACGACTTGAACAACAGCGGATCGCTGTTCTCGATGGGTGCCGATCGCGCCGCGGCGGCGTCCGCGCCGCTGCTCGTGCTCGCGCCGTTCGACGATCTGGGCCTGGATCCCTCGCGCGTGCAGGCGTGCCTGCGCGCGCTGGCCACCAGTGAGTTCGACGAGGTGCGCGCGATCTTCGCCTTGGGCTGCGAGCCGGTGTGGACTGCGCCGTGCAATACCCACAACGACACCGGCGAATCCGGTGTTGAGTCCGACGGCGGCTCCGGCGTTGCCACTATGGTCGGCATTGATCGCTGCCGCCGGCATGCACCGGTGTGGGCCGCCGCCATTGCGGGCCTGATCGACAGCCGGCTCGGACCTCCGGACCCGCAGACCCATCAGCGGCGACCCGATCCGCTGGCTGCACCGGTACACGAGTCGCTGACTACCGTCGCTGACGACGAGCTTCTGCTCAACCGGCTGCGCATGCCGTTGACATGCTTGGTCGACGCCCGGCACGTGCCATGCCTGGACAGTGCCGTCACCGAGCTATGGGTCCCCCTCTGGGACGCCCACCGCAGAAGCCTCGCCCACTGGTGGCGCAACGACTACGACCATCACGCACACACCGCTCACGAACCGATCGCCCAGCGAATGATCACGATCGCACTTGACGGTGACCGCGGGCCGGTCGAAGCGCACATCACGAACTACGCGACCGACAGCGACGCTCTGCACAAACTCTTCGACGGCTTCGCAACCGTCTTCACCTACCACGACGAACTCCGCCAATCCCTGGCCGATTTCTGGCCCTGGGCAATGGGAAGAGCCCTCGACGCCATCGGTGACGGCACCGCTGTGCGCGCCCAGCACCGCGGATTCGAGTACATGACCGCAGCCCTGCTGCCCACCCCGAACCCGAGGTCCTGGGATCCCGACATCGACAACACCCTCAGCCGCTGCCGCCAGAACTGGATCCAACCCGACGCGCTCGACACTCTCGCCGACCGGTGGCTACAGCTCAGTCGTCGCGAACCCAAAGCCGTTGACGCCGTGATCAAGTTCGCCAAGAGTGCACCCGTGCGGTGGCAGATGACCACGGCACTGACCTGGATCGAGTCGATCATCGACGGTCGCTACGACCTGATCGCCAATCACCTGTGGCTACTGGAAGAGTGGGTCATCGGGCTCCGCAGCACGGGGATGACCATGGGCGAGGCCAAAACCCGCTATCACCGCATCATCGACGGTCTGGCCGCCGCAGGTGATCGAGCCTCGGTACGACTGCAGCAACTGGACGAGTAGAACCTGTTCGCTCGGCAGCTGTCGCGCGTAGCAAGCGGATGCCGGGAGTGCCGAGAAGCTGCCGTACGCCATCGAGCTGGTCGTGTTCGACGGCCGCGTCGAGGCTGCTAGGCACAAGCGGTTGTTGGCCAAGGTCAGACCTAGTCCGGGCCTTTGTACTCGGTCCGGGACCAGGCGTGGAGCGATATCGTCCCGTGAGGGGTGCGCTCGACGGGTGATCTGCGTATCGAGCCACGGACCGATGGTTGGTTGCGGTCGGATGGGCTCAAGTGGCGTAGCGTTCGGCGAGGCGGTCGAAGAAGGTGGCGAGTTGTTGGCGGTTGGTGCGGGTGTCGGTCAGTTCGATGCCGCCGAAGCGGTAGACCTCGTAGCCGCGTAGGCGCAGTTCGCGGTCCTCGGCCATCATGTCGGCGTACCGACGGGGGTCGGCCTGTTTGGTGGGGTCCGCGTAGTGCTGGTGGCCGTCGCATTCGATGACGATGCGGATGCGTTGGGGCAGCAGTAGGAGGAAGTCCATGCGTTGACGCGCCAGCGGTGCGGCGGCGGGTGCATGGTGTGCTCGGGTGTAGGGGTCGTAGTGCAGGTACACCTGGGGCAGCAGGGCGGGGATGTCGGGGCCGAGCCGGAGGTAGCGGTCGGCGTAGGCGCGCAGGATGATGCGTTCGGCGTCGTTGGTGCCCAGGGAGCGGTTCAAACGTTGGTAGAGGCTGCTCGCAATCTCATCCGGGTGGGCTCCGGTCAGTCCTTCGCGGTCGGCCCACCAGTTGGTCAGGTCCGCCCAGGTCAGCCCGCGGCCGGGTAGGGGTCGGTCGTAGACGAGGCAGAACTGCTCGTTTTTCACCACGCGGATGTCGTTGTTGACCGCGTCGCGGAGCACGATCTCCGGTTTGGGCCCGTCGGCGGCGAAGATCAGGTTCTTCCCCGTGCCGGGCACGCCCGTGCCGATGCGGTGGGCGGCGAAGACCGGTGCGCCACTGATGTCGTCGACTTGGACGAGTTGGTAGCCGTCGTGGGCCAGGATCCGGTTGAGCAGGGCGTGCAGGCGCTCGACGTCGTCGGGGTCGGTGCGGACCGCGGGATGGAGCATTTCGGCCAGGAACTCCACGAGTGCCTGGTCGCTGTGGGCCAGCTCGAACCGTTCGTCGTGGAAGATCCAGTCCTCGTCCCAGTCGAGGTTGGCTCGGCGGTGCCGGATGATGTCCTCGCGCGCGGTGGCGTGCCGTGGGTCGGTGCTGGGCAGTCGGTCGAGGTCGTAGAGACGGTCGAGGAAGTCGACCTCGTCAAGCTCGCCGCTCCAAGACGTGCGAGCCAGGGCGTCGAGGAGGCGGCGTCGGGTGACATCGGTGATGCGGTTGTTCAGTGCGATGACGCGCCTCCCGACTGTTGTGATGATGGATTGTTCACCGGTGTCGTTGCGGAGCGGTCACCATGTGGGCGCTCTCGAGCGGGCTGGTCGGTCGTGCTTATTCGCCCGTTCGCGGTGCTGACGGTGGGTACGGCGGAGTGATGTCGAGCAGGAACGGGTGAACGACGTATTCAGCGTCGACTTGGGCTGCTTGCTCGGTCAGCTGTTGCTGTAGTGCATGTGTGTCGCGTCGGTGCGCGCTTGTCCAGTCCGACGGCCGCCATGTGGGGTCGACCCAGTAGACGAGGTAGATGCCGTGTCGTGTTCGGGTTCGTTGCAGGTAACGCTCGACCAGTTGCTCATGTAGTGAGGTGAGCAGGTCGGGGTGGTTGACGAGCTTGGCTTCGATGATCACTCGTGCTGTGCTGCCGGGTTGGGTGGCGATCGGGGCGGTGACGGTGAGGTCCATCCTGGTTCCTGTGCCGCGGGGCCTGACTCGGCGGGCCTGGGGTTCGCGCTCGATGACGGCGGTGGTGCCCAGCAAAGGGTTGAGGTTGCGTTGGATCCAGTCGGAGATGATGTCCTCGGCCTTGGGGAAGGGAGGTTCGCCGAGGTTCCACAGGTCGTTGAACGCGCCGCGGTTGGTGATCTGGTGTTGGAGTTCGCGGAGGTTTTCCAGCACGACGTCGAGGAGATCGTCGGCGGTGCGGATCAGTCGGGTGTCGGCTTGACTGAGCAACGTGAGCAGGTCGGCTGGGTCGAGCGGGGTGTAGGCGAGGTTGGTTGCCTGCTCGCAGGCCCGCCGCAGGTGTGCCGCGAGCACCGTGCGGTCAAGATCGGGACGGTTCTCACGCAGCAGAGCTAGTGTGACGTGGTCACCCCGCGCGGCCAGTTGGACGAGCAGACGGTCGCGGATGCTGTAGACGCTGTTGGGTGAGTAGTCCTCGGACATGAAGTCCGGATCGGCGCCGTAGGGGTACCGATCGAGCAGGACCCTCGTCAGGCGGTGTAGGCGCGTGTCGTCCAGGGCCGTGATGTCGAGCGGACGCAGCAGGTCGGCCAGTTCGTCGGCATCGATGTCGGCAGTGATCAGGTCGTCGACGACGCTGTCCGGGTCAAGGGAAGCCTGTCCGCGGCGGGCCAGGCGGGCGATCGCGGGGTCGTGGTGTGTGCGAAGTCGGTGGCACAGCGATCGGGCGAGATCAGGTGAGTGGTTGATCAGCAAGTCGAGCAGGTCGGCGGCGAGTTCACCGTCATAGCGACCGGCGACGAGACGGTCCACGATCTCGGGAGCCAACTCGGCCGCGAGCCGCCGGTAGATGCCGTCGAAACTGAAGGACCAGTGGTGCTCCTGGTAGGCGTCGAGCCGCTCCAGGGCAGCCGCTGCCAGGCTCGCTCGGGTGTCGTCTGGTGCGATGTCGATCAGGTGGCTGCGGAGTGCGCGGTCTTTCTCTTCGCCGCTGCTCCAGGCCGAGACAATCTCGTGGAACTGGACGAGTTCGCCGGGTGCTTCGAGCCAGCTGAGGATGGCGCTCAGTGCGTCGAAGATGTGACCCGAACGGTGGTCCGGGTCCTGCTGGTAATAGTCGGCCTGCTCGCGGTCCCAGTGGTGCCCGACGACGGTGTCGATGAGCGTGACGATCTCGGGTGAGGCGATCCTGGCGGACGGCTGGTCAAACGACATGGGCCTTCTCCGTATCGACGTGACGATGGACGCCCCGTCGACTTCGTGGCTTGTAGCCGCTGAGCTTGTAGCCGCTGATCCACCTGGTCGACGACCGACTCGCTGCTCAATCAGGAGTGGTCTACCAAGGTGGTCGAACCGGCCGGCAAAGCCGCCTTGTCGGTGGGGCACACTCGGAAGGCGGTGCCGTCAGCACACAGGGGCAAGCCATGTTGTGCGGCTTGCCCCTGTGTGCTGCGGTGCCGCAGAGTGTGCCGCGCCCACCGACAAGGCGGCGGACGGCCGGTTTGACCTGCCAGAAAGTCGTATGAACTGAATTACTCAATATTGCCCGGCAGTGCCCCAGCAGTTCCCGGTCGCCGGCCGCGAGGTCAGGTTCGGGACTGAAGTGTTCGCCACCGCCCTGCCAAGAGCGTTGCGGCAATGACACCGACGGCACCGGCCGTGCCGGTGACGATGTGCGGGTCGAAGAGTTCGGCTGCAAGGCCGCCGAGGGTGATGCCGGTGCCTTGGGCAGCCTGCATCGCGGTGATGGCGAAGCCGACGGCCTGGCCGCGGTGCGCGTCGGGTGTGCGCAGCACGAAGGTCGGCTGGGCGACAACGTGGTAGCTGGACGCGGCGCCGGACAGGACGAACAGTCCCACCACCACGGGCATCGGCGGGTCGAACAGACAGCCCAGCAGCGGCACGCCGGTTCCTACGGCCAGCAGCGGCATCGACCGGAGTTGAACGGGCTCGGGCAGCGCGGCTACAGCGAGGGACGCCGCGGCGCAGCCGGCGGAGTAGGCGGCGAAGAACATGCCCACGGTCGCCGGCCCGCCACCGAGATGCGCGGAGTAGGGGCGGCCAGGGCCTCGCCGACGATGTAGGTCCCGGACAGGGCGGCGTAGCCGACGAGAACCAGCAGGTGCGCGTCTCGCCGTACCACCGTCGCTCCGGCACGAATCCGCTCCCACCAGCCGAGCGACTGCGAACCCGTTGTGGCGATCGACGGCACGAACACCGCGACCAGCAGCGCGGAGGCAGCGAAGGTGACGGCGTCGACCAGGAGCGCCCCGCCGGGGTCGATGGCACCGACCAGGATGCCGCCGGCGGCGAACCCCAGGATCTGTCCCAGTTGGGTGACGGTGGACAGGGCGGCGATTCCCGTGCGCATCACGGCCGGATCCGGTATCAGCGCCGGGAGCAGTGCCGACCGCGCGGGCACGGCCGGGGCGCCCGCCAACTGGACCACGATCAGCAGTGCGCACACCGCCTGCCAGGGCAGACCCGGCCACGCCATGAGCGCGACCACGGCGGCGCGCACGAGGTCGGCGACGATCATGACGGTGCGCCGCGGATACCGGTCGGCCAGGCCCGCGACCAGCGGGCCGCCGATCAGCGCGGGCAGGAAAGTGAGTGCGTAGGCCAGGGCCGACCAGGCGGGTGAGCCGGTGCGGTCGTAGACCAGTACAACCAGCGCGACGCGGGCGAGCTGGTCGCCGACCACCGAGATCACGTGGGCGGTGAACAACGCGCGGAACGCTCCCAGGGCGAAGACCGCCCGGTACCCGGTCCTGCCGCGCGAGCTTTCCACCACGGGATGTGCGTCCTCAGGCCGCGCCGACGTCGGCGAGCCGCACTTGGTCGCGTCCGCTGTTCTTGGCTTCGTAGAGGGCGGCGTCGACGGCCAGCAGCACGTCGGCCACCGTGGCGGCGGTCGTGGGAAACGCCCCGGCACCGACCGACAGGGTCAGATCGGTGACGACGACCTGTTGGCCGGTGTGGTCGCGAGTGGGCACCCGGAGCACGGAGACCATCGCCCGGATTCGTTCGCCTGCCGCCGCCGCGCCGGCGGTGTCGACACCCGGTAGCAGCACGGCGAACTCCTCACCGCCCCAGCGGCCAACGAGGTCGGTACCGCGGACCGCGCGGCGGATGGCTTCGGCCACCGCGCGCAGCACGTCGTCCCCAGCGGGGTGGCCGAAGCGGTCGTTGATGCGTTTGAAGTGGTCGAGGTCCAGCATCAGAACGCCGACCGGGCCGCCGAGTCGACGGGCACGTTCGAGTTCGGCGGAGGCTTGGTCGTGCCACCACTGCGCCGACACCAGGCCGGTCTTGCCGTCGGTGCGGGCCGCCGCGCGGAACTGCGGCAGCAGCAGACCCAGGTGCAGCGCGAGGATGGTGACCAGCAGAAGCGGTGCGGTCCAGGGCTGGTGCACCATGACCAGGGTCACCGCGTAGCCCAAGCCGACGGCCGCGGCGATGAGCAGCTGGTCCGAGGCCGGGCCGAGCGCCCGGTGCGCCGGTTTGTCGGGGTTGGTGGCGATGATCGCGCCGACCACCAAGGCGTAGTTGACCAGCCGGTAGATCACTCCGGCCAGCACCAGGGCGATCACGCCGCGCGGCCCGCCCAGCGCCGCGATCAAGGGCCGGCCTGGGTCGACACCGGGGTAGAACGCGGCCAGCACCAGCGTCGTGGCGGCGGTGGCCAGCAGCACGGTGCAGGCGGAGAAGACCTTGCGGTGGGCTACCGCGCGGCGCCGGAACACCCTGTACCACTCATGGGTGAAGCTGACGGCGATCAGGACCGCTTGCAGCGGTACGGGCAGCAGTAGCGCCCCGGCGAAGAACCACACGGACTTTAACCGGACTACGAAGATGGGCTTACCGGCCGACAAGCTGCTTGGTTATTATAAGTGCGGGCTACTCGCTCTCGAAATGGATCCGGCCAGGTCCTGCCGTAGCGTTGCCCACCAGTGAATACGCCGATCCGGTCGATACTACCTTTTTGCGTAATGTCACATTCTCCGGATCGGCGATGTCACAAATGTATCCGGCCAGCCCTGAGGCGGCGCTGAAGTTCCCTGAAGTCGACTTCAGCTTTGACAGGCATAGTGGGGGGCATGCGAGTACTGGTGGTGGAGGACGATCGGCGACTGGCGGGCCTTCTCGTCCGCGGGCTCGTCGCAGAAAATTTCGTCGTCGATGTGGAATACAACGGTCGTGATGGCCTGTGGCGGGCGAGTGAACACGCTTACGACGTGATCGTGCTGGACGTCATGCTGCCGAGTTTGAACGGCTACCGGGTGTGCGCACGGTTGCGGGCCGCCGAGGTGTGGACGCCGATCCTGATGCTCACCGCCAAAGACGGGGAACTGGACGAGGCCGAGGGCCTGGACACCGGAGCCGACGACTACCTGACCAAGCCGTTCTCCTACCTGGTTCTGGTCGCCCGACTACGAGCTCTGGCCCGGCGCGGTAGCACACCCCGTCCGCCAGTGCTCAGGCTCGGTAATCTGGAGTTGGACCCGATCGCGCGGACTTGCCGTCGTGACGGCCGCTCGATCGCGCTGACGGCGAAGGAATTCGCGGTGTTGGAATACTTGTTGCGCCGTCGAGGGCACGTCGCGACGAAAGCAGAGATCATCGCCGGGGTCTGGGATGAGAGCCGCGAGCCCGACCCCAACCTCGTCGAGGTCTACGTCAGCACCCTGCGCCGCAAGATCGACACACCGTTCGGAACTCGAACCATCGCCACCGTCCGGGGTGTCGGATACCGACTGGTGACCGAGGGGCGCAAGAGGTGAAGAAGCGCAAAGGCTCACTGCGCATGACAGTGACGATGACCGTCACCACGGTATTGGCCGTGCCCTTGTTGACGGCGGCCGTCGTCACGGTCATCTACATGCGTGAGCAGACGGTCGTACTGCGTGAGATGATTCGTGGAATCTTGACGGATTTTGGCTACCAGGAAGTTCCGTTCGACGACACGATCTGGATGTGCACTTCGGGCAACCTATCGGGTCAATGTTACGGGCATGGGTTCGCGATCGGTCATGCGCAGGACATCCTCGGTCATCCATTTCGGTTGCTTGCCATGTTTTTCATAGGCTTCTGCATCTTCATAGCAATAATCGTGTGGGTGGCAACGGGGCGCTTGCTGCGTCCGGTGGAAGAGATACGTCGACAAATGACCGAGATCACCGAGCACGACCTGACCCGCCGGGTTCCGGTGCCACGCGGTCGCAACGAGATCACCGAACTGGCCGCCACGGTCAACGCCACATTAGACCGGCTGGAAGCGGCCGTGGAGGACAACCGGCGGTTCGTCGCCGACGCCTCCCACGAGTTGCGCAGCCCGATCGCCGCGCTGCGCACCGAGTTGGAGATCGCCACCGCCTATCCCGAACTCGCCGACTGGCCCACCGTGGTCGACGCCGCCCTGGCTGATACCCACCGACTGCAACACCTGGCCACCGACCTGCTCCTGCTCGCGCGCCTCGACCAGACCGCCACCGCGCCCGTGTCGGACGCCGTGGACCTGGGTGCCATGCTGAGAGACGACACCGGCCGTCGACGCTCGCGGCACGCCGTCACCGTCGACCTACCCGACCACCCGGCGGTGGTACGAGGCAGTCGAGCTCTGTTGACCCAATTACTGACCAACCTACTGAACAACGCCGAACGCCACGCCACCAGCCGTATCACCATCATCCTGCGCGCCACCGACACCGTTGCCGTCCTCGACGTAGCCGACGACGGCCCCGGCATCGCGCCCCAAGACCGTGAACGCATCTTCGACCGCTTCACCCGCCTCGACGACGTCCGCACCCGCGAGACCGGCGGCACCGGCCTGGGCCTGCCCATCGCCCGCCGCATCGCCGCCGCACACGGCGGCACCCTTGATGCTGTCGACCACCACGACGGAGCCCGGTTCACCGCCAGGATCCCTCTGGCTTCCAGGGAATCAGCAGACGCTCGGTAAGCGGCTCGGGGGACTTCACGGGACTGTAAAACGAGCGTGCTTCTGTCGCTGATTGCGTGATCAACGAGATCGGGTAGCCGCTGGTGGGCCTGAGGTGCCTGCGATCATGGTCAGGGTGTGATCGTGACTGGTTGGACGTTCTGCTGCCGCATCTTGCCGGTGTGATGGTGGAGCGGGTCGAGCGGACCTCTTCGGGTGTGCGGATCTGGGCGTGTACGACGGTGAAGTCCGCGCCTTGCCCGTCCTGCGGTGTGCGGTCGGGTCGGGTGCACGTCCGCTACGACCGGAAGTTGGACGACGCGCCCGTGGCCAGTCGGCCGGTGGTGCTGCGATTACGGGTGCGTCGGTTCTTCTGCGATCACCTGGACTGTGAGGTGGGGACGTTCGTCGAGCAGGTCGACGGTCTGACCGTCGAGCACGCGAGGCGCACCCTGTTGTCGCGCACCGCGTTGGAGCGCATCGGCTTGGCGTTGGCTGGCCGGACCGGAGCACGCCTGGCCGCCGGTCTCGGACTGCCGACCAGTCGGAGCACGCTGTTGCGGTTGGTGCACGCCCTGCCCGATCCGCCGGTCGAGGCGGTGGAGGTGCTCGGGGTCGACGACTTCGCCCTGCGGCGCGGTCGTCGCTACGCGACCGTGCTGATCGACGCGGTCACCCACCGCCGGGTCGACGTGTTGCCCGACCGGCAGGGCCGCGACCCTGACCGCCTGGCTGCGTGAACATCCCGGGTGAGGATGGTCTATCGGGACGGCTCGGCCACCTACGCCGAAGCCGTCCGCCAAGGCGCCCCGGACGCGATTCAGATCGGCGACCGGTGGCACATCTGGAACAACCTGGTCGCGGCGGTGGAGAAAACCGTGACCGCGCACAGCACGTGCTGGTACGTCGGACCGGCACGACGAACCCAGGCCGCAGAGGAGCGGGCCCTGCAGCGGCACGCCGCGATCCACGACCTGCTCGACCAAGGTGTCGGGCTGCTGGAATGCGCTCGACGCCTGGGCGTGTCGCTCAACACGGTCAAGCGCTATGCCCGTATCCCCTCCGCCGAGCAGTTGCGGCGCCCGCCGCCCTACCGGCGAAGCATGGTCGACCCCTACCGCGACCACCTGCGCCGCCGTCTGGTGCGGCAACCCGATATCCCGGTCACCCACCCGCTCGCCGAGATCCGCGCTCTGGGCTATCCCGGCAGCGCCAACCTGCTAGGGCGTGTCCGCCGGGTCGTTGATCGTGGGTTTGATCAAATTGTGTTGTGGCGCGTGGTGATCTGACGGATGCGGAGTGGGCGATTTTGGAGCCGTTGCTGCCCGGCCCGAAGTCTGGGCGGGGTGGTCGGTGGGGTGACCGTCGGCGGGTGGTCAACGGGATCCTGTGGCGGATGCGGACGGGCGCGCCGTGGCGTGACGTGCCGGAGCGGTACGGGCCGTGGAAGACCTGTTACGAGCGTTATCGCCGGTGGGCTGTCGACGGGACGTGGGCGCGGGTGAAGCGGCAGGTCCAGGGGCGTGCCGAGGCCGAGGGCGACATCGACTGGGACGCGCAGGCCGATTCCACGATCGTGCGTGCCCACCGGCACGCGGCGGGTGCCCGTAGAAGGGGCTGAGTCCGGAGGAATCGCGGGCAGCCCAAAGTCTGGGCCGGTCCCAGGGCGGCCTCACGTCCGAGATCCACACTATCGCGGACGGCCGGGGTCGTTCCCTGGCCACCCGCGTCACGCCCGGCCAGGCGGCGGACACCAGGCAGCTCGACGCGCTGCTGGACGCCGTCGCCGTGCCACGGCCGGGTGGTGTCGGTCGGCCGCGCGGGCGTCCGGACTCGTTGACCGCGGACAAGGCTTACGGCAGCAGGGCGAACCGGGCGTCGTTGAGACGTCGGAAGATCAAGGCGGTGATCCCCGAGCGGCGGGATCAGGTCGCAAACCGGCTGCGCAAGGGATCGGCCGGTGGGCGGCCCCCGTCGTTCGATGCCGATGCCTACAAGCGGCGCAACCAGGTCGAACGGGGGTTCAACCGCCGCAAGCAGTTCCGCGCGATCGCGACCCGCTACGACAAGCTCGCGCTGCACTGGCAGGCCACCAACGACATCGTCGAGACCATCGACTGGATCCGCGCCACACCCGACAAAACACAATCATGACCCGGCGGACACGCCCTAGTAGAGTGTCGCTGCTTAGTTGTGGCACTTGCGGCTGTGCGCGGCGCAGCACTCCCTCGATCCTCCAGAGTTCGGGATCCGGGAACGAGCCGTGGAGGTGCACGATGGTCATCTCCACCTGGCTGACGTCCGCCTGGTGGGCCCTCGTCGCTTTCAGTTCGCGGGACACGGCCTTGAGGCTGGTGTTGAGTACGGCGAGCACGTCGCCGATGCTGGTCATGACGGTCACTCCGCTGCGGGTGGGACAGGTTCGGAAGTTCGGTCATCGTCGGTGTGGTGTCACAACCTGGGCAGAAGCAGTGCGACGCTGAGCACGCCGAGCAGCACCAGGACGGTGTTGCCGAGACTGCTGTGCTGGTTGCGGCGGTGCCGGGAGTGGGCGACGTCGCCGTGGTCGCCCACTTCCTCGCCATAGGTTCTCTAGCCGGTCAGAGCTGTTGATCGAAGCAGGCCTTCCGACGCCTGACCGCCAGCTACAAACGCTACGCAGACAACTATTGCGCCTTCCTCACCCTCGCCGGAACACTGATCTGCTTTAATTGACTCGCCAAACCCGCCACGTGAGACACGGTTTCAATAACGGCATTTCCATTATTCGGCCAAGCCTTTCCGTGAGTCAGGGGGTTTACCCGGACGGGCCGGGCAAACCCCCTGGCAGATCAGTGTGTCACCTCAAGGAATTGCTCATTCAACTCTTAGAGCAGGGCTTGGTGATTGTGCTCTGGTCAGCCGTGACGTTTCCCGAATAAATCCAGCCGTGCGGATCCGTACCCCCGACGCTGACGTAGTACCAAATGTTCCCCGACGAGTTGTAGGTGAAGCACCAGCCGCCAAGTCGCGTTCCTTTCACGAGCGTGTAGCCGCTCGCGTTGTCACAGCCTGCGCTGGGGCCACTCCTGAGCCAAATGGGGTTCAGCACACTTGTGCCGCCAGGGCCATTGTCGTCATCATCGTCGAGGAAGACCCCGCAGGCCATAGTGCCGATGTCCGACGGGGTCCAGTTCGGCGGTTCGTTCGCCACGCTCGCGGGTGCATCCGCCGATCCGACAGGGACTGCGTTCGCGGTAATGGGTGACGCCGTCAGGGAGAGTCCGGCGACAGCGGCCGTGATGGCGAGAGCCCGGATGAGTTTTCGTACCACTTGCCCTCCGTAGGTTGAGTCATGATTGTTGAACCGAGGCACCTGATACTGCCTCGTAGATCTGGCGTGCGTTTGCCACCGTGCCGGACAGCCCCTAAGAGGAGACTGAAACAACCTGAAGCGTCTTTCAGTATTCGTGACCGCAATGGGGCATAGTGTCGGCATGCGAGTACTGGTGGTGGAGGACGATCGCCGGTTGGCCGGTCTGCTCGTTCGCGGGCTCACGGCGGAGAATTTCGTCGTCGACGTGGAATACGACGGGCGTGATGGACTGTGGCGGGCTACCGAGCACGCCTATGACGTAATCGTGCTGGACGTGATGCTGCCGGGGTTGAACGGCTACCGGGTGTGCGCACAATTGCGGTCGGCGGAAGTGTGGACGCCGATCCTGATGCTGACGGCCAAGGACGGTGAACTGGACGAGGTCGAGGGCTTGGACACCGGCGCGGACGACTACCTGACCAAGCCGTTCTCCTACCTGGTGCTGGTGGCCCGGTTGCGGGCGCTGGCGCGCCGCGGCGGTACACCACGGACCGCCGTGCTGCGCGCCGGCGACCTGGAGTTGAACCCGGCTGCCCGGACCTGCCGCCGCGGCGACACGCCGATCACCTTGACCGCCAAGGAGTTCGCGGTGCTGGAGTTCCTGCTGCGCCACCGGGACCGGGCGGTGTCCAAGATCGAGATCATCGCCGGAGTGTGGGACGAGGCCCGCGAACCCGACCCCAACCTGGTCGAGGTCTACATCAGTACCCTGCGCCGCAAGATCGACGCATCTTTCGGCAGACGCAGCATCACGACAGTGCGTGGAATCGGATACCGCCTGGACAGCAAGGAAAGAGGACTCGCATGAGCTGGCGGACACCCCGACCACAAGTATTACGCAGGCGCGTCACCACGATCGCCACCGTGGCACTCGGCGTGCCAATCATTGCCGCTGCGTTGCTCGCCGTGATGTTCCTCGAAAACCAGGTCATGGGGCCCGATACCGCGCCGGTGAAGGTGCGTTTACTCTGCAGTTTCGCCTCGGCCTCCTTTCCCGTCGACCCTTCGGTCGACGCGGACCTGGAAGCCGCACGTTGGGCCCTCAGCACACAAGAATGCGATGACCGCGAAACACGGGTGTCGTCGTTACCTAAGCGCGTCGGTGACATACCGGTCACGGGAGTCACCGACGCGGACAAAATGATCACCTGCCAGGCCAGATACCTGGCCTCGCAGTGATGCCGGAGCTGTCGTTCTGGCCCTTCACCGACCCGAACGAAATTATTATATGTGCGACCTGCTGCTCGACTTAATCACTGCTCTGGTCTCGCAGGCTTGCTGCCGCTTGGTCTCTTGGAGTGCGCGGGCGCTTTGGCTGGCGACCTGGCATAACCGATTCTAACGCCGCCTGAAGAGCATCCCACCTCTGCCGAATGGTCCGATACCAGGAACCGCGACGGTCACTGCCTTTTGCGAACGGCGTAGAGCAGTTGATCGCCTTTGCAGCTCGACCGGCATGCGACCAATGGATGTCGACGGCAAGTTCATATAAGGGCCATCTGGACGCCTGCCAGCACAAGCAACAGCGCGGGTCCGCGGCTGAGTTGCACGATGAGACCGATCGGGGTCGGGCCGAACAGCCCGAAGTCAATGGCGGCAGCCGCATAGTCCAGCGGTGGTCGGGTCGCGATCCGGTACGTCACGGCTACCGCGCCCAGTGCAGACACGACGCCGTTGGCGAGGGTCAAACCCGGTGTCAGCGGCACCGTGACGGCGCACCACAGCACCGCTCCCGCTCCGGGAACCACCAGGTGAACTGTCCGCAGGTACCGCACCGGCACACCGAGCATCCGGCGCATCGCGGGCGACCGGCAGACGAACCGCAATCCTCCGGCCAGTCTGTCGGTCGCCAGGAACGCCGCCACCAAGTGGAACGCGGGTACGAAGTCGACCGCCGCGCTGAGCGCCATCACCATCGGCACCGGTATGAGTGCGGCCCACACCAGCAGCGCATTGCGTCCGCGCAGGATCCGCAGGAGATCCACCCAGACCAGCACCGCGAAGCCCGAGCCGCGAAGCCGGGCAGAACGGACCCGGCCCAGCAGCAGCGCCCGCCGTTCGACCATGATCGAGCCGAGCAGGCTCAGCTCGAACCAGCTCACCGACACCGCCACGACAGAGGCCAGTGCCGCGCCCGCGCTTAGCGACGCGCGGCGGATGTGGTGCAACGCCCGCACTGCGGCGAACGTGACCGCGGCGGCGACCAGCAGCAGCACTGCGAGCACCGCGTCCGGCGCGAGGAGGCTGGGCACTGCGGGTTGGGCGGTCAGGCCGTAGAGCTGTGCGAGCACCGCGACCGCGATCGCCCCGCTCAGCCACAGCTGTACCCGGTGCGCCCGGACGCGGGTGCGTTGCAGTACGACAGCGCCGGAGACGATGGACAGGCCGAACGCGGCCGAAACGACGAACTGTGCGACGGCCGGTTCGTGCGCGTACTTGACGACGCCGAGCACCACGGCTGGCCATACCGCACCGAGCAGCAGACCCAGTGCGGCCAGGACGAGGAACCGCCGCAGGAGCAGCGCCGCGCGGTCCACCGGTGAGCTGAGGATCCAGAACGTTTGTTCCCGGCCTGCGAAAATCGGTCCGAAGGCCAAAACGGTTTTTGCGAGAATCAGGGCCACAAGCAGGGAGAGCCACGAGTACGACCATTCCGACGTGCTGGCCGTCCAGGCCGTTCCTTCGCGTGGTGCGCTGTTGAGCCCGCTTGAGGCGAGTTCATAAGCAATGCCGCCAAAAACAGCCACGTAAATCAGTCGCTCGTACCACGTCACGAGCTTGACGCGCCACCCGGGATGAGATTCGGAACTGCTCTTCTGGCGTTTCCGCACCTCGCCGACGGAAGGGATTCGCGCGGCCACGGTCAATCGGTTCCCGCTCATGACGGGAGCTGGATCGCACGGTCTGCGACCGTGTCGACCAATTCTTCGTCGTGTGACGCGAACACCACCGCGACGCCCAGCGCTTTCTCCTCGTTCAACCGCTCGCCCAGCCAAAGTCTCCCTTGTATGTCAAGTCGTTGTTCCGGCTCGTCGAGGACGAGTAGCTCGCGCGGTCGCACGAAACACGACGCGAGGCCTAGCCGGTGCAACTGACCGCTGGACAACGTCGGCGGCAATTGGTCTCGGACCTGCTGCAACCCGAGGTCGGCGACTATGTCCTGCACCCGCTGCTCCGGGTCGTCGGTGCCGTGTAGCCAGGCGAGCAGTCGGAGATGCTCGACCACCGAGACATCCGGGAAGAAGTCCACGTCGTCCAACAAAGATGCCATCTTAGCGCGCACTGCCGAGGACGTCTCGTCGAGCGGTTCGCCGAGGAAGAACACGCTGCCGTCGTCGTAGATCTCGGCCCCCACCAGGCACTTGAGCAACGTCGACTTGCCCGCGCCGTTGCGGCCGACGATCGCGAGCGCCTCTCCCGGCGCGACGGTGAACGTCACGTCCGTGAACACGGGCACGTCGCCATAGCTCTTGTGGACCTCGAGCACGGACAGCACAGAATCTGCCTGTTCGGACATGTGGCGATGTTAGCGTATGCTCGCGCTACGACTTCAGCACGTCTCGGCAAGTCGAGAAACTGAGCAGAACAATGGGAACCAGTCCCGCCCGACTCTTTATCTCCTGGGCTAGCTGGACCAATCGGGCGCGTTCAACGGGGTTGCCCGCCGTTTCACCCGTGAAAAACGCCATCATGCGGGGCACTGCCTCGTCGACGGCCATTTCGCCCACGACTACACTGCGGGCCGTCTCGGTGAAGTCGTCCACCCCTTCGACATCGGCCATGGACGATTTCATCTCGTCCATGAACGCGGCAAGCACTTCGTTCTGCCCATTATCGGCACTCATATCGGTCCTCCAGCCGGGGAAAGGGGAGTGCTGCGGAAACTGCAGTGTCACAGTGGCGTCGCAGAGCTGCACAAGCAGCACCCGCTATGCCCATCATCAGTCCAGGGTCGGCCGGATCGGCCGCCGCGACGGCGATCCTGGTGAGGTGGTCGACGATGGCCTCGTCCTCTGGTTCACGCAGATCCGGCGGTAAGAGGGAGAGCACCTCGGCGAGGCCGGCAGCACCGTGGCACGTGCCGGTCGCGTACCCGTGAGCGGGAAACCGCTGCGCAGCCGCACGGGTCCGGTGGAGTGCGATGCGCACGTCGTTCTCGGCACCGCCGGGGACCGCCAACCTCGCCAGCAACAACCCCGGCGTGCCGTAGCACCAGTCGGACCGGAAGAGCCCGTGGCCTCGGCCCGAGTACTCGAGGCCGCCGCTTTCCAGCCACACCCGGGGGTCCCGCCAGTCCGACGCACCCGGGTCGAACCACTCGTACTCGTACTCGCAGGCACGCCGAGCCGCGTCCGCCCACCTCACGTCGCCTGTCGCGGTCGCGAGAGCGCCGAGCGCGAGCACACAACCGGAGGCGCCGTGGCCGAGCCCGACGAAACCGGCCTTGTCCTCCCGTCCTGCATCAAGCCAGCACAGGCCGCCGGATGCGGTCTCGCGCCCTTCCCTCACCATTCGCGTGGCCACCTCGACCGCGAGGTCGAGGCCATTGGTGTCAACCAGCCGGTCACTGCCGATCAACGCGAGGACGATGCCCGCCGCGCCATCGATGAGGTCATAAGGAGCCTCGGCAGTGTCCAGGTAGGACACTGCCGCCTGATGCGTCAGGTCCACGCCGGTTTTGAGCAGGTCCGGGTCGTCGAGCCACCGGCCCGCCATCGCGACCGCCATCCCGACACCCGACGTGCCCGTGTGCAGCCCGTATCCCGGCAGGTCGCTCGCGGTGGCGAGTGCCTGCCGGATGGAGCCGTAGGCGTGGTTTCGGTGGGATGGGTTGCCGGTGAACGCCTGCATCTGTGCGAGCGCCCAGCCGATTCCGGCGGTGCCCTGGTAGAAGCTCGCGTCGACCGACCGCACCGAGTCGCCGTCAGTCCCCAGCCAGGTGCATCGGTCACCGTGCCACAACGCGCCATCGACCAGTTGGTCGGCGAGCTCGCCCGCCTTCGCCAGCCAGTCGTGCACCCTGGGTGCCGGAGCAGGATCGACGATGAACTTGGGGCAATTCGCGATCACCTGAGCGGTGTGACTGCCGATCCCGATCAGATCCGCCAGTTCCACTCGTGCGCCTTGGACCATGTGCCGGGCCAGCGCGGTGCAGACGTACGTGCCGAAGCTGTCGAGGCGGACGCCGGGATCCTGCGCGAGGCCGACGCCCGGTGCGATCGGCGTGGTCAGCGCGGGCGAGTAGGGCCGCAACATCGTCGCGATGCGGGCGCGCACGGCAGCGAGCTGAGGCCATACGCCGATCAGTGCGCTCTTGGTCAAGTACAACACGGCCGCGTCGGCACGATCCGGCCAGCCGCGGTCGGACTGCAGCACCTTGAACTGGTAAGCGGTCCCGGCGAGCGCCTCGGTGATCTCGCCGACCAGCGCGAGCGCACCGTCGCGCGTCACGTTCCAGTACACCCGCATCAGCGGCTCTTCGCCGACAGCCGATGGTGGTCCCTCGCTCGAGGTGAACAGCACGAATCCCGGTGACTTCGTGACCGAGACACCGGAGACGTCCACCCGGATCCGCTCGCCGTCGCGCACAACGTCTGGAAGCTGGGAGACCGCGACCCGCACCCCGGACACCACCGCGAACTCACCCCGCTCGGTCCGTTCGACCGGGTACGAGGCCTGGAAGGTCTCCGCGCCGCGGTTGGCGGCAATCGCCGCGCGGATGAAGCGCGGCGACTGGCTGGGCGGTTTCGCGTCCGAGTCGCCGACGATCAGGTCGAGATCGCGTCGCGGCCTGCCGTAGACGTACCACGTGCGGTAGAGCAACCGGCTCAGCGAGGACTGGAGCGCTTCGGTCACCGTGCCGTCCGGCAGGGGCCTGATCTGGTCGACCGGCTCGCCGAACCACAGCACCTCGTGCTTGTCGGTGATCGTCACCGCATCCAGTGCCGCGGCGATGGAGTCGTCGTGTTCTCGGCGCAGCGTCATAGGTCCATGCCGAAGAACAGCCGGCCCGCTTCCTCGGGACGGCGGAACATGTTAGCCGCGATCTGCAGCATTTGCTCGGCCAGCGGAGAGATGGACACGTCACGGTGGCAGTGCTCCATCGCGGTCTGCACGAGACGTGCCGCGATCCACCGCACGATCGCGGCGTCCACCGTCGCATCCCCGTAACCGGCGAGCAGGCAGCCCGCGAACACGTGCAGCTCGACTAGACCCGCCGCTGCGGCCGACCGGGCGTCCGCACCGGGTTCGGGCAACCAGAGATCCGGGTCGGCGAGCCACCACGCGAGCCGTTCCGCGAGCAGTGAGCAGAGGTCCCAGCGTGGGTCAGCGAGCCCGGCCATCTCCCAGTCGATCACGGTGAGGCGGTCGGTGTGCTCGTCCACCACTATGTTGTCCGCTCGCAGGTCGTTGTGGCTCAATGCAATCGGTGACCAGTCGGCCGCGACGGAGTCGAGCACACCGGTCAAGGCGGTGCTGGTTTGGATCCTCTCCAACACTCTCAGCGACGCCGGGCTGTGGAACTCGATCGACTCCAGGCTCGACTGGTGACAAGTGAGGATGCGCGGTGGCGTGCGGGCGTCCGAGGCCACGGTCGGCATCGCGTGCAGCGTGGCAAGGACTCGACCGAGCCGCACCGCGTACCGAGCTCGTGCCTCGCGGGGTTGCTCGCGTTCGTGCTCACGCGGGCTGACCCCGTCGACGAGCTCGACGACCAGCACGCCGTGCGCGGGATCATCGTGGACGTACCGCGGCACGGAGCCCTGCATCGGCGATCCCATCAGCCGCCGGTACATGCTGGCCTCGATGGCGAGCGACTCCCGCGTCTCCGTGTTGGCGCCCTGCTTGACCGCCCAGCCACTCCCGGGAACGCGCACCAGGAGGCACCTGCACCGGCGGGAAACATCTTGCACGGTGACCTCTCGGCGCAGCACCGCGCGCATGTCGAGTTCACCGAGTCCGACGACGAGCTCGATCGCCTGCCGTTCGTCGAGCAGCGGCACGTCCGTACCGAACACGGCACTGCTGAGCAATGGTGCGCGTCGATCAGTCGGTGCGCTCACCGGAACCACCTTTCTGGGCGCCAGAACCTGCGCACCGGGCGAGCGGCGTGGATACCACTCGCCCGGCAGGTGTCAACAGCAGGGCGAACAGCTGGTGACCGCGGTACAGCTCGCGACGCTCACGGTGAGCGAGATCGTGCCGCACTTGGCCTCAAGCGTCTGCGCGAGCTGGATCAGCCGCTTGCGCTCGTCGGACCGGCCCGAAATGTCGCCCTCGAAGAACGCCATCATCGTGTTGACCGCATCGTCCAGGCTGATCTCGCCCTTGACGAAACCGCGGGCGGCCCCGCTGAACGAACTCATGCCGTCGATGCTGTTCAGTGCGGTCTCGATTTCGCCCATGACGTCTCGCTGCGGTTCCAAGGTTGGCGCGGACATGCTGAACTCCCTCCAGATATGGCTCGGTCGCTAATAACAGATTTCAGCGGCAGCGGAACTCGAGGATCGACCGGATGCGTGATTTGGTCGTAGCGACATGCTTCAGTCCGACTGCGTCTGCCAACTCCATGATTTCCTCGATCGGCCGATCCGGGGCGTGCATTGATGCTGCAAGAAGCAGATCGGTTCTCGTCGGCTGTGCCGGGTCGAGAAAGTAACCGTTCAAATGCAGTTCCGACACGACCACCCGGCCGCCACTCCCGGCCGCATGTACGCAGTTGCGCAGAATCCGGGACGCATCTTGTGCGGGCCAGTCAGAAAGAATCGCGGAAAGCAGGTAGACGTCACCGCCCTCCGGCAACGGGTCGAAGAAGGATTGGGTGCGTACTTTGCAGCGCGCGCTGAACCGAGCGAGCAGTTGCCGGGCTAACCCGGTGAAGCACTGCAGATCGATGACAGTAGCGTGCAATGTCACGTATCGGTCCAGCAGCGCTTGCACCACCGTGCCAGTGTTTCCGCCGACGTCGACGACGTGTCCCACGTTCGCCCAGTCAAAGCCTTCGACAAGGAAGTCCAGGTCAGGTACCCGCGAGCCGGTAGCGAAGACTTCCATGTCGGCGTCGGTGTAACTACCGGAATTGAGATGCCGCCAAACGTCCTCTCCGAAAAACCCCTGACAGACCGTCTCGCCGGTGCGTACCGCATGCAGCAGCTCGGTGACCGCCATTTCCAATTTTCCTGCCACGCTGGCTAGGTCGAGCGCCGCTGTAGTGCCGATTGCATCGTTTTTGCGCACCAACAGCGAGCCGACGGTGGTCAGTTCGTAGCGGTCGTCAGTCAGTCGCAGAACGTCGATGAAACACAAGTGATCGAGCAATTTCTCCAACATTTGCGCATGGGCATCGACCGCATCGATCAACGATGGCAGCGTGCGGTGGCCGGAGTCGATGAAGTCGAATATACGTAAAGTGACGGCCACTCTTAACGCCATTGGTGTCACAAGATCGGTAAGGCTCGAAAGCGTAGCGATGTCCTGTGGCAGTGCCGCAAGCGCTCTTGCCTGCTCAGGCGAAGGGGGCACGTTCTCGTCTACCTGATCAACGCAGAACGTAGAAATTCGATACGTACTAGAATAGTCATGTAGGCCCCCCGGCTTCATGTTCGAGAAGCTGATCTCTGTCTGGATGCTCACCTGTCTCTACCGCGATAGTGCATGATCGGGAACAGGCTGTCAACCACCCAAGAGTCTTGTTTGAATGCTCGTCGCACTCGACCCGACTGTCGCTCAATAGCTCTTGTGGGTTGGCCACCTACCATGCCGTGACCAGGTGCAATCCGCTGCCTTACGGATCGTTGCAGCGTCGGAGTCTTGGGCTGGCGGCAAGGACTGGCTCTCAAGCCGTCTTCCTCGACCTGCACTCCCGTCCCCGTGTCCGACTACTTTGACCACAGGAGGTAGGGGCGACACACACGAATATTCCACCTCAATGTTCATCTCCGCTGCGATGATCGCCTGTACCCTAAGGCGTCCGACAACCGCCGCGCTCGATGAACACGCTTATCGACGAGGTCGGCCGCGTCCACGACCTGGAGGTCGATTGCGTCGAGTTCGGACTCGGTTCGCTTACCTGTATGACGGCCACCGCACTTTCGTCTACCGACCCTCGGCCGCGTCGGCAAATGCCTACGCCGAACTCGAACTCCGCCTCGACTGCGCCGACGCACTACTCGCCAAGATGAACAATTGGCCATCCGCTAGATGCTGCCGGAAAATGGGTGACTGAGGGAGTCAAGCGGCCGACGATCGTCACCAGTATTTAGGCCGATAGGCAGAAGGCTGCTCGTGTCAGTGGACGTCGATTGAGAACTGCTTAATGTGGGCCGCTGATGATCGGCATGCCGAGGACAGTCGGGCCAGGGGTGTCGCGCATTCGGTTCAGGCTTCGGTCGAGGCTGACGAGTTTCTCTTTGGCTTTGGCGAGGCTGTAGGTGAGTCCTTCGGCTTCGCCGAGCCAGCCGTTCACTCGTGCTTCTGTGATGCGTTCGTCCAGGTTGTGGATGATTTCCACCAGTCGTGGGCGTTGTGTCGGTGACATGCGCAGCATGGGGCAGCGCAGGCAGGAGTGCTCGTGCTGGCAGGGGCTTGCGTAGGGGCGGCCGCAGTCGCCGAGCGCGACCTTGCGCAGGTTGAAGTGCTGCTGGAACTCGCGCCATTCCTCGTCGGTGGGTTCCCGGTATTCCTCGCTGGGGCGGGTCGCTCGTCGGTGGTCGAGGAAGGTTCGGTAGGAGCGGATCAGGTCGTTCTGGAAGACGGCGAGGTAGGCCTCGGTGGTGGTCACCGTGGCGTGGCCGAGCAGCCGTGCGGCGATGTGGACGGGCAGTCCGCCGGTGACGGCGTCGGTGGCGAACATGCGGCGGAAGTCGTGCGGGGTGTGGCGCAGCGGCCGGCCGGCATGATCTGTCACCCCGGCGAGGGCCAGGATGTGGTCGATCGACTTCTGCACGGTCGCCGTGCTGGTCACGGTCGGGCTCCAGCCGGTCTTGTGCTGGAACAGGTGTGGCAGTTTCGGTCCGAGGACGTGCTCGTGACTGTCGCGGCGGGAGACCAGCGGGATGCTGCCGTTGTTGTCGTGGCGGAGCCGGGTGATGATCGTGGCCAGGACGCTGGAGAGTTCCGGGCTGACCAGCAGGAGCCGTTCCTGGTCGGTCTTGGAGGGCATGATTTGTAGCAGGGGCACGACCTCGCCGGTGTCGGGTAGTCGGTAGGACACCAGCGCCAGGTGTGTCAGTTCCAGCAGTTCCTCTTTCCGGATGCCGGTGTGGCGCAGCGTTTCGATGATCGCCCAGGCCCAGAAGGCGTCGGATTCGGCGCGGGTGAGGTTGACCAGTTCTCCTGTCGCCGTGTTGCGCGCGCAGACATGCTTGGGTGTGTGTATCCGCTGGTAGTCGACACCGCCGTGGGAGAACTTCTCGTCGGGTTGCGCGGCCTGTGCGATCTTCAGCAGCACCGCCTGCTCCGCCCGGTGCCGCTCGGCGGTGTCGACCAGGACGGGCAGGTGCGGCAGCCGGTCGCGGATCCGCTGATGGATCTCGGCGGTTCTCTTCTTGTCCGCCTTCGCGCCGCCCTGGGTGTCGGTGGGGCGGACCGGGCAGGGGACGGCGAACTCCGCCCAGCTCGGGTCCTCGACGGCCCACTGTTGGATGTCGAGGTAGAACGACCTGACCGCGATGAGGATCCTCAGCCTGCTCTTTCGGACCTTGGTCGGCCAGTTTTCCCTGGTGACGAAGTGCAGTCGGTCCTTCCACGCCTCGGCGACCCCGGCCGGCAGGTGCAGGCTGTCGATGCCGGGGTGGTGGCGTTCGATGTCGGCCCAGAACGCGCCGGTCAGCATGCTGGCCATGTTGCGCAAGGTGCCGTAGTCCACGCCGGGCCGGCGTTCGTCGAGGTAACGGACGAGCAGGTCCCGGACCGGCGAGCACTGGATGCCGTAGTCGTCGACCAGGTCGGCGGTGCTGCGTTGTCCGTGCAACAGGGCTTGGTGCATGGGTCCCTCGACGGGGAGGACTCCGGCGGCTCGCAGGAGGTCCCACGCTTCAGAGGTGCCGGACCCGGCGTAGCTGCGGTGGGCGAGGTTCCAGCCTCGCAGGGCGAACAGATCTTCAACGGTCAGGTGCTCGGGGTTGCGGCCGGTGTGCAACACCATCTTGGTGATCGCCGCGACGCCGGTGAGGAACTGGCGCGTGCTCATGTGGGCGCGCACGTCGGCCTGCTCGATGCGAGCGAACACCTCCGGCGAGAACACCGCCCTGGTCAACGCGAACACCCGCGCGGACTTGAGGCGGGAGAGGAAGTCGTAGTCGGGCAGTACCACCCGGCACAGCAGCAGGCAGGTAAGCCCGAGCAACGTTTCGGTGCGCTTGGCCGTCGGGGTGCGGGTGTCCCCGGTGTCGGCGTCCTCGATCGGCTGCATCCAGTTCTTGTCCGCGTCCGCCCCGGCGGCCAGCCATCGCTGCTGCCAGGTGTCCCCGGGGTAGGTGAGCAGCCAGTGGAGGATCTTGTGCGCACCCCGCTGCGCCACCCCGGCCCGCTTGCCATCGGCACCGGGCATGACCGGCAACTGCCGCACCACGGCAAGCACCTCGGCCGGGGACAGGTGATCCGCGGGGCCGGCCGTCCGAGCCAGGGGCGGTGGCTGGTGGCTGATCAGAAAGGTTCCCGAGGTCCGGCGCGAGGCGCCGGTGACGACCCGGCTCACCGGGGTCCGCCCCCGAACAGGATCGCCAGGTCGGCAGCCGCGTACCCGGCCGCGACCGGCGCAGGCGGCTTCTGCGCCCGCTGCTCCCGCTCGGCCAGATGGTCGAGCACCCGTCGCAGCACTTTGGCCTCGTCCTCGACGGTGTAGACATCCGCGGTCGTGGACAGGTGAGCGTGGCCGAGGATGACTTGCACGTCCCGCATCGAGAGGGTCCGGTCGCGGGCCATGCGCAGCGAGGCGGTGTGCCGTAGGTCGTGCATGGTCCAGTTGGTGCCCAACGCGGCGTTGAGCCGCCGCCAGACCGCGCGCAAGGCCTCGTAGTCCAACGGCTGCCGACGCAGGCCGTCGCCGTGGTCGCGGCGGCGCAGGGTCCACCAGATCGGCTCGTCCGGAGCTGGCGGGTCGCCGAGATCGGCCAGGTAGAGACGCAGCCAGACGAGCGACTCCGCGCTGACAGGCAGCCACTGCTCGGCCTTGGTGCCCTTGCGGATCACCCGGACGAGCTGATCGCCCCAGGCCACGTCCACCCCGCGGATCCCGAGCAGCTCGGTCGCGCGAGCCGCGCAGCTGACGTCCATCGCCAGCAGCGCCCGGTCCCGGTTCGAGCGCAGCCCGGCGAACACGTCGTTCCAGCGATCGTCGGGTATCTCCCGCGGACGTCGTTTCGGCAGCTTCGGGTTGTACCGGATCTTCCCTTCCGGACCGAACGGCTCCAGCGGGTTGTGGTGCGCGTGCGGTCGCCGTCCCCGATGACGCCGGTCGAGCTGGACGGGATTGATCAGCGGCCCTTCCCTCACATCTTGGACCCAGAACTCGTAGAACGCCCGGATCACCGCGTTGGAGTGCCTGATGGTGCGCGGTTCGTAGCGGTCACCGAGGTACCGCTTGCGGGTGATCGGGTTGATCGTCCCCGCCGTGACCGCCGACGTCGTTCTCGGTGACCGACGCGGCTTGGTCGCCTGCTTCATCCACAACACCAGGTCGCGAACCTCGGCCGGGGTCGCCTTGTTCCACTCCACATCGACCGCCCGCAACCACCGCCACCAGCGCAGCAACGCGTAGCAGTAGCTGCGCACCGAACTCCCGCTCGTGTCACCGGCGACGAAGTCCGTCAGATACCGCCGGATCGGCGCCACCGGCACACCGGCGTCGTCGACCACCAGCCACGGCACGAGCCCTTCGGCTCGGGCCACCCGGCCCCACCCAGGCAACCTGATAGCCGCGATGTCCCGGCCCTCATCGTTGAACAACCCACACCACCTTTCGACCGAGGTGGATGAGGTCTACCGGTCAAGCTTTATCGAACGAGTCGATTACCTCGGCGTGTCGTTCGTTAGTCCGGTCAACAGGCTGGAGGTGGGTGTACGGGGTGCCCTCCGCGGCGAGTTCGCGGACGCGTTCTATGCCCTGGGCCGCTTCCAGATGGATGACCGAGGCGACCACCAGCACTCCCAGCCACGTCCACGACCGTGCTGAGACCGGGGTAGTCACAGCGGTGGCGAGCAGGACGGCGTACGCGAGCACCTGAACGGTGACCACGTACGCGAGCACACCGCCGGGCAGCGACCATAGAGCCCAACGGCGTGGGTCCAGCCGACTCACGCTCTACCCCCGATCCCTCCACAGGGCACTCGACTGTAACTAGCAGGTCACGCACTGTCAGGAGCTGGTCGGGGGACATGACCAGCGCCTATCCGCTACCCACCAGGGAGACTCCCGTGATCGACAACCTCACGTCGCCCCGCACCGGCCGCCCGAGCGAGTGGACCCGCAGGACCAGCCGCCCCAGCGAGTGGCGGGGCTGAGCCCTCTGCACGAGCACCCCGCCGTCCTAATGTGGACAGCGGGGTGCGCTCGTTCGTCCCTCGAAGGTGCGTCCGCGTCGTGATGACCGTCCGGTTCACCCGTTGGAGCGGTCGGACGGGGCCGGGCACTCGTACCAGGGGGGACTGCGCAACGCGAACCGCGACCACCAGCCATTGGGCCCTGCGCGTTTCGTTCGAGGCTCCCTCTGACGTAGCGACCGTCGAACCGGCCTTGCCCGGTCAGTTCGACGCCCAGGCCGGTCCGGTGTGCACAGGTCCTCTCGAAGAAGAGCGACACTCCACACCAAGACCCCTGCGCTGACCCGCCCAACCCGTGTCCAACATCCGAGGTGAAGTCCGTCCATCTGGCTGCGTAAGCTGTTGGCTTGTGTGCCTGTCCGTGTTGTTGACGGGCACATCGACGCTCCACCGTTCGAACGAAGGACTGAGCTGTGCCCGACCGACCTGAAATCGTCTGCATCTGCGGCTCCACCCGGTTCATGAACGAGATGCGTGCGGTGAACCGCGATTTGACGTTTGCAGGTGTCATCGTCGTCGCGCCAGGCGAAGCAGACGAGCTGGTCACCAACGAGCAGAAGTCCGTGCTCGACGCCCTCCACCTGCGCAAGATTGACCTGGCTGACCGTGTTCTGGTCGTCAATCCCGGCGGGTATATCGGCGAGTCTGCGAGCAGAGAGATCGCATATGCTCACGCCACGGGCAAACCGATCTCGTTCACCGACCCTGTCTGACTACAGTAAAAGCTTGGTGGCGCGCGGGCGACAATCTCTGTCATCTGACGGGCTTCACAAGTAGTTTCACGTTGACTTTTCGTGAAGTGCTCAGGTGGCTGACCCGATGGTCGTCGGTGGATCGAGCATCGTTCCTTGTCCTCCGTGTTCGCCCGCAGAACGTTCGTGAGCAGCACTGGCTTCTGCTCGATCGCGGCGCTCAGGCCCGGGCAGGCGGCGTGGCGTCCGAGCGCGGTCCGCACCGGTTGACCCAGGCGATGGCTGCACTCCTAGCCTCACGCGTGTCCGCGATCGTCGGTTCGTCCTCGTCAAGCCAGGCGCGTACGGCATCGGGCTGCTGCCCATAGGCTCGCGGGGCCGGGCGCTGCGGGGCCAAGCCGTGGCGGCGCGGCCGCGACCCCCATGCCGTGCTCGGCCATGTCCGCCCGGCGGGCAGTCGGTAGTCAGCCATCGCCACGCAGACAACGGGCCCTGATCTTCTCCGATGACCAGTTCAGCAAGGCCGAGGCGTCCCGCACGGGACGCCAGACCGTCGCGACCGTCCCGCCGGTAAGCCCACCACCAGGTGCCCACCGAGCGGTCGAGCATCCCGAACGCCTCTGCCGCGGTCTACCGAGATATCCCTCCACCTGACCGCTCCTCCAACGCGCCGCCATCCGCAACCACAGCACCTCACGCTCTGCGAGCCGTTGATAACGGCTCCGGTCGGAGTACTAGTGGACATCAATGCTGCCGGGCTGGCCGGGCGGCACCGAGTGGTAGGTAATTGCGGCAGTTGCGAGACGATTGAGGATCGTGTCGAACACCTCGTCGGTAACGCCGAGGTAGAACCGCACCCATCGCGTCTTGCTGTCTGCTCCTCCTAGGAAGGAATTCTCGATGCTGGCGTGGGCGATCAGGATCCCAGTGCGATCCAGTAGGTACCTTCGGTACTGCTCGGCACCATCGGGCAAGCGGGCCCACGCTGTCGGTATGGCCACCAAGACATAGGGCGTGAACTCGCCAGGGCTGATCATCTCCTTCGGCCAGCCGAGTTCTTGTAGCGTGCGAGCAAACCTGCTGCGCTTGTCGGCCAACGCCTCGCGTTGCGCGATGGCATCGTGTTCGCTGATCGGGTCTGTAAGGTACTGCGCGACGGCCCATTCGTGGTGTGCGTTGCCGGGGAATCGTCGACGGAACGCAAACTCCAGCAGGAGCTTCAGCGTGTCGGGGTTGGCACTGAGCGTGCCGACCCCCCAACCGTTGACGCCGACCTGCTTGCCGAGCGACCGCACGGCACACCAGTCGAGTCTGCGTTTGCTGTTGCGGGAATCAGCGAGGAACTCGAGTAATGCGGCGGGCGCGGATACCGGCGTGGTGTTGGGCGTGCGCACCTCGAAGTACGGGTCATCGAGGAGAACAGCGGCGTTGTGAGCGGCGGCCAACTCGAAGAGACCAATCAGGGTCTCCAGTGACCAGCCCTGCCCAGTGGGATTGTGCTGGGCGTTCACGATCACCAAGGCAAGCCTTCTGCTGCTCTCCGCTGCCACCTCTCCGGCCACGTTCTGCGCGTCGGCTATATCGGGTCGCCAGTTGTTGTCGGCGCGCAACGGCCAGTACGCCATCTCGAAACCGGCCTCGGAAAGAGGGCCTGCGTAATCCCAGCACGGGTTCGCGCACAAGGCGACAGGAACCGACCGATCGCCGCCGCTGGTGGCCGCACGTGCGCGCAGTAGCCTCCCAAAGTCACCGATGACTCCACGGGTCCCTCCTGCGGTCAGCGCGATCTGGAAGTCCTCACCGTACTCACCGACGCGATCAAGACCGGTGGTGCGTATCAAGTAGTCGGCGATGGCCTGCCGGGCGGCAGGCAGGCCGCCCATCGACGCTTGATACCCGTGCAGCTCACGCGGCGTCTCTCGTGCGTAGTCCAGCAACCGGTGGGGAACCTTGGCTGAGGTGAACGACGGGTCTCCGATGGATGTCATCAACGGCGGCATCGCGTGACCGGAGTTGAGATACTCGTCGATGAGACGCGCGTCCGGGTACATCGGAAAGCCGGGGTCGTGGACGAATTCCGAGATGTTCACGAGGAAGCCGCCCGGTGCTGATGAACCAGGCTGGTCGCTTCGTGAAGGATTGGATAGAATCGGATCTGCACCCTGGACCAAAGATAGCGGGCCCCGTTTGTGCCGCCGGTTCCGGATGCGACGGCTCCGATCATGGCCTCGACCATGATCGCGTGTTGTGCTCTCCACCGCACCCAGTCCAGGTCGTGCATGCGCAGCGCGTTGGCGAGTTCGGCCGCCGGACCGCCGCTGGAGAGCGCGTTGAGCAAACCTGCCGCATCGTCGGCACTGCCGCCGACGACGTTGAGAAAGGCGTCCCACAGGTTGGGCGACGTGAGCCGTCCCTCCAGCGTGCGGGTCTCCTCAGCGCTGGAATCGAGCGCTCTCAGGCGCCGGCGGGCCGTCTCCCGGTGGCCGGACAGGATCTCGATTACCCAGAACTGCGCCGATTGCACTCCACTGGCATTGCCGAGCACATGGCGGAACGTTGCGAACTCTGCCGGGCTGATCATGCCAGGCAGCAGTGTCAATAGGTTGATGAGCTGCTCGGTCAGGGCACGGGAACGACGCAGACAGGTCAGCGCGGCTGCCACATTCGGCTCCCGTTCACACAGGCTGGTGATCGCGAGATCGAGTTCCTCGATCTGCTGGCCGAGCAGCAGTTCGGCCGTGTGGTGCAGCCCGATGAAGCGACTCTCCGCGCGCTCCTGCGTGCGGGGTTGGTGTGATGCTTTGAGCTCGGCGAGGTGCAGGTAGTCGCTGTAAGTGGTGCCCTGATCTGGGCTGGCACCGCGTGGTGCGCGACCGGAGAACTGATGCGAGCAGGCGTAAGCGTCCGGCGCATGCATGAGCTGTCCTTAGGATTGGAGTGGTGGGGCGGGAAAACCACCTTCGACGTCTTCGATCGACTTGGCCACGCGGAGGCAGAGGGTGTCCGCGCCGATCGGGCCGATGATCTGGAGTCCGACGGGCAGCCCGTCGACGATGCCGGCGGGCACCTGGGTTGCCGGATGGCCAGTCAGGTTGGCCGAGCACGTATTCACGATCATGTCCAGCGCGGAGCCGATCCAGTTGGCACGGGAGATGTTCGGGCCGGGCAACGGTTTCGGCAGGTACGGCGCGGTTGGGGTGACCAGTACGTCGACCTCGCCCAGGGCCTTGTCGTAGGCGTCGGCAAGCAGTCCTGTCAGGCGGATCGCGGCGGCGAGGTACCACCCGGTGGGCCGGTGTCCGGCGTGGGCGCCGGCCGCGGCCGACAACGCGACGGTGGCGGCGAGGTTCTGTGGGTTCGCGAGCCGTGCGGCGGCGAAATGTTCGACGAGTTCGGGGTCGGCGTGCAACGCGGTCTGAACTGCTCCACCGTTGCCGGCCAGCAAGTCTGGCGCGCCTGCCTTCAGCGTGAGCATCATGGCCAAGTCGGAGCCGCGGGTATGTTCCGGGACGCTGACCTCGGTCACTGTCGCGCCCGCTTCAGTCAGCCTGGCTATGTTGGCTCGGACGGTCTCGTCGACGGCCGGCTCGGAAAGGCCGGGGATCGAGAACGCTTCGCGAAGCATTCCGATCCGCAGGCCGCGGATGCCACCCTCCAGCGAGCCGCTCCAGTCCACAGGGGAGTCAGTGAAGCCCTGCCGCAGGTCACGTCCGTCGCGTTTGGCCAGTACCGCCATCGCTCTGGTCACGGTGTAGACGTCGCGGGCGAGTACGCCGAGGGTGTCTTGGGCGACGGTGAAGGGCATCGCTCCGGTGTAGGGAACCACGCCTCTGGTTGGTTTGTGTGCTACCAGACCGGTTCCGGAGCCGGGAAGGCGTACGCTGCCCGCCTGGTCGGCACCAAGCGCGAAGTCGACGAGGCCGGCGGAGACCAGTGCAGCGCATCCCGACGACGAGCCGAACGTGGCATGCGTATTCCGCCAGGGATTCCGGACAGGGCCGAGCGCGCTGGTATGGCTCGAGGCCGACAGGCCTAGGTCTTCGGCATTTGCGTTTCCCCGTAGCTGCGCTCCGGCCTCCAGCAGCAGCCGCACTGCGGTGGCGTCCTCGGTGGGCTGGTAGCCCTCGATCAGTCGGGATCCCGCGGACATCGGCCAACCGGCCACGGCGATATTGGATTTCACCACCCAGGTGAGGTCGGCCAGGCAGCCGTCGGGGGTTCCCTCCACTGAACCGGTTACGTACCAGGCGTTGAACGGGTTGCGATCGGCGGACGGCCGCTGCCATGCCCGGTCCGGCCGGTTCCGTTTGGTCTCTCGGTGCCAGAGTTCGACGGCGTCATGTGCGGCGGCAAACGCCTCCGCGAGCTCGGCATATAATGCCGCCTCGCTGGCTGGCAGCGATAAGCCGTCCCGTTTGCCGTGCGCAATGACGTCGGCCGGGGTGGGCGGAGTCCACGACACATAAGCTCCTAGTTTGATGACGACGTCGCCAACCTGTGACCGACTGCAGGCCCGCGCGGGCCGTAACCAGTTGCGACACGATCCAGGCCGGGTATCCCATTGTCGGAATTCGCCGCCCCGGTCAAGCCTTGACCACCTACTGCGAGACGCTCCTGGAGTGGACTGACCTTCGACAGAACCAGCGAGTCGGCCGGCGACCCCGGCGGCGAGTACCTCTGACCGATGCGCGCCTGTTCGATCCTTGGCTGCAGTCGCAGGCAGCGGCGCTCAGGCTTCCAGGCCGACCTCGTAGGGAAAGAAGACGGACAGGCCGACGGGCTCCTCTGTGAAAATAACCCTCTTGCCGAGCGCGGAGACAAACCCGAGCTCAAACATCGTGCCCTTTCCGACAATGCCGCCGGGGTTGCACACAATAATTGCATCGGATTGGCCGAACTGGGCCATATGGTGGTACTTGTGCCGCCACGTGTCGCGTTCATTCTTGAGGAGATCCTGGTAGTCGAAGAGGATGAAGTCGGTGCCTTCGGTCTCCGGTTTGATTTTCGTGGTCAAAGGGCTCAGTACGGCGGCACCCTTTTCGCGCAGTCGGGCGATGACGTCCTCGATGTACCGGAGGGAGTTTTGGAAGCTGCCGCATACGGCAACTTTCCGGAACTCCCGACGAATGACGCCCTCAAGGATGCGGGTAGAACCGTCTGTGGACCGTCCGGCCTCGGCGTAGAATTGCTCCAGTTCGGGTCCTACGATGTTGAAGTACAGGCCGGTGTCGACATAGAAACTGTTGACCAAACTGGCCGCATCCGCTTGTGAGAGCCGTTGAAAGACCCCGGTCGCGTACACTCGGATGCTCTTGTGGTCGACAAATTCCGCGAAACTGCTTACCCTGTCGAAGGACTCGCAAGTCAAGTCTGCCAACGCTCCGGATGGGAGACTCCCCTCAAATGTCTGCGGCTGTCTTTCGAATAATGTCAACACGCCGCTCCGGGCGTGGTAGAGGCTCACGCAATCTGATTCGAAGTGGACCAGGGCCCTGCTGTCTGTTGTCAATGTGCCGTCCCCTTGCACTCTCAAAACGCTTTGCGTCGAACGACCGTCAATCGCCCCGCGCACCATGGAGGTCGTCCACGCGGCAGCTAGTACCTTCCGTCGCGTAGGGCGCCGACGTACTTCTCGATGAACTCGTCCTTTCTTCCCGAATTGTATTGGGTAATAAAGCGCGGATGCTCCAAGGGGACGATCTTTTCGAAGAAGTGCTCCTCCGTGTTGACTTGTGACAGAAACTTGAAGTTTTCGCCGCTCCCGATGCAATAGCACACCGATGTGTCGGTTCCAAATTCCAGCTGTCGTTTCAAGGTTTTTACGATGAACGGGCGGAGGCTCTCCGTCAACTTCTTGGTTTCGTAGTAGTTGGCGTTGACCTCGCGTCCTTCGGCGTTCGTCCTCGACACGCCAAGGGGGCATACGAAACTCATGACGAAGTCGGTATAGAACCTGTCGCGTCCACCGTAGCGACTGATGACGTCGTCTAGAAACCCGGTCGAGACCCTGCTTATCCCGTAGCCCTCGATTTTGATACCGCTTTGACTCTTGAGAAGCTCGGCATCCGCAAAAGGAACGCCCGTCACGGCCGTGCCACGTCGAGCGGGCGAACTCCCCAGAACCAGACGGCGCGGCTGATGGTCGTCGTAGAACCTCCGATAGAAGGAAGTTGTCACCTCTCGAACATGCCCCTTCAGCGGTCCGCTGAACGGATTGATGACGTTGAACCCAGCGGGGACCTCGACGGCTGTCGTGGCAAGCTCCTCGTTGAACTGTAGTACCCGATCGGCGACAGTCGCCCGACCGCTCATCGCATGAGTCCTTCCGTTGATGCCGAGTGGAATTGCCCTCAACAAGCCCGATCGCACCTGGCTGTAGTGCGACTCGGCCTTCCGTAGAAGTCGTGGACGTCCTTCACGTGACCGCCTGACGGAGCACGATCGCCGTCACGTGGCGACCCCTGACAGGTATATCTCGGTTTCTGTCGCGGTCATTCGGATGTCTTCGAACCCAACATTGCCCAACTCCGCGCGAATCGACCGCGCAGAATTCAGCCCGCGATATAGGTCCACGAAATCAGTGTCCGGGAGGATAAGGCCCGGAACTACGCTGTTCTCCCGCTCGGTGGACAGGAAGCCATTGGCCACGGAGACGATTATTGCCGCACCGGGTTTAAGGATCCTGTGTGCCTCCGACGCCGCTCTAGCCGGGTCGAAGAACGACGAGTTGTAGGTTCTCAAGGAGACATACAGATCGTAGTGGTCTTCCGGGAGGGCGGACAGGTCGTCGGCACTGGAGACGATTACCCTTGACAATGGAACTCGCTGTTGGGCACTATGCAGTCCGCTTTGCGCGATGTCGACGAAGGTGATCTGTGGGCAATCCGAGAACAACGTTTCTGCTTCGTGCCCCCCTCCGACGCCGACGTTGAGGATATTGGCCGTAGGCAGAGGCATTGTGGCTGAACTCTTATAGACCGATTTAAACTCCTCGGCCCAATTCGGGTTGACAGACCGGGCGTCGTTTGTATAGTCGTAAGAGCCGTACTTCGCGTCAAATGCTTCAGACAGCGCATCGTATACGGCTCGATCAGCCACCTCGTGCTCGACCCTGTACCTCTTGCAGATAAGAGAAGCCAGTGCAAACCTCTGCCTATGCGTATTGACTTCGCTCCTGCTCAGAGTGAACCCTTTGGAGCCCAAGCTGGAGTACACCGCCTCACCAATGCGGTGCTTGAAGTAGTAGGGGTTGCACACGATACTTTGCTCGCTCACTGCGTAGAGCCGGCGGTTCTGTTTGAGGATTTCACGCTGCAAATCGTCAGGGAAGCGGTACACCTCCCGTGAGGTAGTGGCGGGGTCGTCATCGAGGTAAGTGGTCAGCGCTGGATCCGGTAGGCCGATATAGATTTTGTCGACGCGCACCTCCTTCAATAATTCTGCGAGGTCAAAGGAGTGGTCTCCTGACAGCGTGTTGATTGTCAGGTATAAGGTGTGCGCCCTGGATTCGCCAAGTTCTTGTAGCTTGCGTCGCAAGATGTGATACCAGGATGCGCCGCGTTCTTCGCCCTCGAATGCGGGGCAGATCAACCGGTCGTCTTCAGACACCAGGGCAACGCCGACCTTCCGGCCTGGTTGTGGAGCCCTCTCCGCGAGACCAATGGCGTAATTCATCCAGTAAGCGCTGTTGGGATTCATCTGGGTCTCGACCCCCCGCGTCGGTGGTGTGCAGGTATTGCGCAGCGCAATGAATAGTTGAGGACCCTGGCAGTGCGGCGTAATGGCCGGGGCTTGCACGGCTCGACCGTGTAGCGGGCGGACGGAAACGTCAAGGTGTGTGGTCTTGGCGTGAAGTCAGGAGTGTGCGTGGCGCGGTATGCCTAAACGTGAGTGTCCCTCCGGGGTTGATTTGGATTACCACATGGCGATCGTCGTCCGGGCCACCCTGTCTTGTTACTCCGCCCGAACGGAGTAGATGGCAGGGGACGGCGGCAGTGCGCGACCGATCCTGCTTACCTGGCGGCGACGAGCGTGGGTCGCTGCCCTCGGTTCCCTCGCGGGGCGGTCGGCGCGCACCGAGCCGGACGACGATCCTGCCGTCCTCCACCAGCTGCTCCCACGATGCCCGCGGCAGATCCCACGCGGCGACGGTGACGATGATCCGGTCGAACGGCGCGTGCCGGGGCACTCCGTGCTCGGCGTCCGCTTCCACCGCGTTCACGGCGTGATACCCGGCCGCGGTCAGGCAGGCGCGTGCTCGGGTCATCACCTCGGGGTCGATGTCGACCGTGATGACCTGGCCGGTCGGACCGACCAGCTCGGCGATCAGCGCCGCGTTGTAGCCGCCGGAGCCGATTTCCAACACCCGCATGCCCGGCTGGATGTCGGCCGGCTCCAGCATCATCGCCCGGATGTGCGGGGCCGACCCCGTACTGACGGCTTCGCCCTCGTCGTTCCACTTGGTCAGCAGCGTGCCCTGGACCGCATACGCCTTGTCCAGCGGCTCGCCGGGGCCGAACAGGTGCCGTGGCACCCTCGACAGAGCGGCGATCACGGCGTCGCTGCGCGCCGCACCCATGTCGTGCAACTGGTCGACCATCGCCCGACGCAGCGCCTCAGGGCTGGAGCCCGCAGCTTCCGCACCAGCATCAATGTCACTTGCGGTGTGCACCGGTCACCTTTCCAAACGTTCGCTGCCGCCCGTATAGATCGCACGGGTGCCGACTTTTCATCACACTTGGCAGATCACGTCGTCCGGCTGTACTCGCAACGGCCTTTCGCAACGACTATCGGCACCGCCGGTCCGGGAGCCGTCCGGAGGCTCGTCCGAGTCCGAGGGGCCTGGTAGAGCCGGCCCCGCGCGTCGAGGTCAGATGCGTTTGCGGGGCCAGCCATGAAGGCTGTGTCCTGTTCGTCCCGACGTAGGAGGGAGCGGTCCGGGTCGGGAGCGGTGTCGATCACGAAGTCCTCGCTTGTGCCTACAAATATGAGCGTCGCTCATTGTTGGCGGTCGGATTCCGGTAGACCGTATCGCCGTGATCACTGACCGCAATCATGCGGTGGTGCTTCCCATGACTGTCTTACGAGGGCCTTGACCGGTGGCACTTGTGTCTTTCGCGACCGGCGTGGGCCTGTGGTCCGGGAGGTGGGGGAACGCCGCGGAGCGTTCCCCCACCTCTAGCAGCCCGCCGACGGTGCGCCCGTGGTCTGGTCAGCGGGGGTGGCGTGTCGAGCCGCGCCGGTCGGGGGCGCGGCGGGCTCGTCGGCGATCAGGTGCCGGTGGGCGGTGGCCCAGACCCGGCAACTCGGGGTGCGACCGCGTCGCCACCAGGGGCGGCAGGGGCAGCGGCCCTGGGAGTCGGGCCGGTGTTGCTCGATTAGGTCACGCACGGTGGCCGTCAACTTCAGGAGTTCGCTGGCCAGGATCGACGCTCGGGTGTGGTCGTCGCCGAGGGCCAGCAGGCGTTCGAGGTAGTCCAGGTGGTCGGTGATGCCGCCGTGCAGGCTGGCGGCCAGGACTTCATCCATCTGTGGCTCCCGGCATGTCCAAGGTCTGCTGGTCGAAGGAGGCTGGAGCGGGTGGCCACAGGACCGGGTGCAGGTCCAGCGGCACGAGGTAGCCGACGGGGATGCCCAGAGCCGCCAGGTCGCGGGCCGCTCTGTCGAACGGGCCGCAGGGCCACGGCTGGTCCCGACATACCGCGCAGCGTGCGTGCTGCTCGGGTGGCGGCAGGTGCGCGGCGACGGCGTCGATGGCGTCGCTGGCCCGGCCCAGCGGGCTGTCGGCGGCCACCGCCAGTGCCACGCTCGCGCGCCACTGCTCGGCCATGACGGCTACAGGTCCACGATCCCCGGTGCGGTCGTTGGCAGTCGTCGGCGTCCGCTGCGCAGGTCGACCAGCAGGTCGTCGTAGGCGTTGGACAGGGCCGCGACGTCGTCCATCGCGGCTTGCGTGTCGTGCCTGACCGGTGGACGGCGGGCGGCGGGCGCGGCCCGGCGCAACTGCTGCCAGTGCGCCCAGGTCACGGCCATGCGGTCCACGAGCCGGCCGAGGGTCTCGGTGTGCAGTAGCGCCGCCTGTGACGGTTCGGGCACCGTCTCGGCGGCCCAGCGGTCGATCTGCTCGATCAGCGTCACGCGGGCCCGGGCGCAGTCCATCAAGGCCCGAGCGCAGGCCGCGAGCACGGCGTCGTTGGCCTGTGCCTCCTGGGCCGTCTGGAGCGCTTCGGCGCGTTCCTGGTGGCGGCGGGCCAGGATCGCGACCACCACCAGCATCGGGTGGTCGTCGGTCGGGTGTTCGGCGCCGAAGGCCCGCGTGATGTCGCGCCCGGCGGGCAGCAGCAGTGTCTCGTTCGGGTGCAGTGTCGCGGTGACCACGGCGTCCACCTCCGGGTGAAGGATCAGAGCAGGTCAAGCGGTACGTCCCCGACGGTGCCGCAGTTCTGCGGGCCGCCGGAAGACGGCGAGGTGTCGTGCATCGCTGATCGCTCCTGATCACTGCGGCTGATCAGCTTGGCTGATCACAGCGATACAGGAGCTGCGGATGCCCGCTACCGTGGCGATGGACGAGTTGTGGAGGGCCCATGAACGTCACCGGCGGTGACCGGCCGATTGACCCGGTCGTGTGGCATGGCCGCGAGATGCGCGAGGCGCTCGCCCGGCGTGACATCGGCCGGGTCTATCAGCTCTTACGGCGGTTCGGGGTGTCCCAACGTCAGATCGCCGCCTGCACGGGGCAGAACCAGTCCGAAATCTCGGCGATCACCAACGGGCGTCAGGTCCAGGCGTACGACGTGCTGGAACGCATCGCCGACGGCCTCGGCGTTCCGCGGGGTTACATGGGTCTGGCGTACACCGATGAGGCGGCCCACAGCGCGGCGGTCGCTTCAGGTCTCCACCGCACGAAGGACGACTTCATGCTCGAACGTCGCGGCTTTCTCGGCCTGATCAGCAAGATCGTCATGGGGGCTGCCCTCACCCAAGCCGAGGTGAACCTGCTCGCCGTAGGCCCGGCCACCACAGCGATCCCCAACCGGGTGGGCGCGACCGACGTCGACCAGGTGCGCGCCCTGACCGCGGCGCTGCGCTCCTACGACGCCACGCACGGAGGCGGCGCCTGCCGCGACGCCATCCTCGCTCACACCCACTGGGCGCAGTCGCTGCTGAACGCCTCGGCCACCGACGACGTCAAGGCGAACCTGCTGTCCGCGATCGCGGAGGCCAAGACACTGGCCGGGTGGACCGCCCACGACCTCGGGCTGAAACACGACGCCCGCCGTTGGCTCGGTCAAGCCGTCCACGACACCCAGGAAGCGGGCGACCCCGCCCACACCGCAATCGTGCTCTACCACCTGGGACGCGTTCCCCTGGACAACGACGACCCGGACGAAGCGCTCAAGCTCTTCCAACTCGGCCAGATCGCCGCACAAGACTCCCACTCCTCGGTCGCGGTCTCCCTGCTGCTCACCCACGAAGCGCTGGCCTACGCGCACCTCGGAGACACCCGGCAGGCCATGACCGCCCTGCGCCGCGCCGAGGACGAATACGCCCACGCCACCCCAGACCAGCACCAAGAGTTCCTGCGGTTCTTCGACCACGCCGCCTTGCAGACCAGCGCCGCTCGCGTCCACAGCCGCCTCGGACTCACCGACGCCGCGCACCGCGAACTGGCGGTGGAACGTCTCCAGCGCGCACTCGACGAAGCACCCGCCGATCGCATGCGCCAGCGCGCGTTCAACCTCACGTGGATGGCAGCGTGCACCCTCGCCGAGGGCGACCTCGCCAGCGGGGTCGAGTTCGGCCACCAGGCCCTCGACGCCGTGCGGGTCATCCAGTCGACCAGGCTGCTCGACAACCTCAAGCCGCTGGAAGACGCGGCCGGACGGCACACGACCGCCAGCGACGTGCAGCAACTTCACCACGAAATCCAGCTACTGCGCTCGGCCGCCTGATGCTCCCCTCTCCGATGAACGTCGCATGTCAACGCAGATCATCGCTCCGTATCCGGTAGGTACGGGACAGGGCGTCCACAAGCTGCGCGGCGTCCCGACGTACCGCCGTCCACTGCCGGGAGCTCATCGCGGGTGCTGCCGCAGTACAAGCCGGGCAGGTCGACGCCTGCCCTGTCCGCGCCGGGGTGTACCGACAGTCGGCACCGGAAGGCTCGACCACCAGGGTGAGGCATGAGCCGCACCGCCCGGTTGAGCGTGGCCGAACGCAAGGCGGACGAGGCGATGGCAGCGGTGCGGCACGCCGAGCAGCTGTGGTCCGATGCCTACACCGTTCTGCTGGAGGCGCTGCGAGGATCGACACGCCACGACCTGGCTGACGAGTGGGCCGCCCTGGGAGCCGATGACGACGTCGACCCTGAAGACCCGTTCGGCCCGCTGGTTGGCGTGTTCGCGGCGTGGCGGAAGGCACTGGACGCGCTCCTGGCCCGGCTCGGCGAACCCCTCCCGAGCGAAGCCGTGCGCAGCGGCACTGCACCACCGGCAGCGGTGCGGGCGCGGACGCCGCGGCAACGACCCGACGCCGCGCAAACGCTCGAACCGGCTCCTGCTCGGACACGACAGCTCCAGCCGGAGGTGGTCGACCATGCCACCGCCCGGGACGGCTCCCGCTACCCGGCGCAGGCACAGTGGGCCGTGGACGACCTGCCTCGCCGGGTGCGGCGCGGTGCCGAGGGCGAGAAGACCGTGGGCAGGGTGCGCGTGGGCGAGATCGACCACGGCACCATGACCTCGGGCCGGGACGGCACCTGGACTCCGGCCGTCGACGCCCGCATGGCTCGGCTCGGCATCGTCACGCCCATGCGGTTGGGCAGGCACGTGGAGATGAAGGCCGCACAGCTGCTGGTGGACACCCCGGCCGCCCACGCCGAACTCGTGATCAATCACCAGACGTGCGGCTCGCCGGGCTTCCAACTCGATACGGCCGCCTGCCACCAGGTGCTGCCCAGGTACCTTCCGCGAGGCAAGACGCTGACCGTGTACGGCACGACGGCCGACGGCCTGCCGTTCGCCGAGACCTACGAGGGACACGCATGACCGCGACCGAGGACACCAGCCTGTGGGGCGAGCACACCGGCCAAGTCATTGTCGACGTCACCGCCTACGCCGCACCCGAGGACCTGACCAGCCGGTTGCTGGCCGCCAACACCACCACCGGTGCGGACATCGGCCGCGCGTGGCTGCTTCGGGCCGGCGCCACCGACGACCTGCCCACGCTCGCGGTCGGGATGCGCGGCGAGGTCGGCGCCCTGGAGTGGATCGACGCCGCGGGCGGTGGTCGATTCGTCCCCGCCGACGGGCTCAATCCCGACTGGGCGGAGTACTTCCTGTGGGGCGGCATCGACCAGGGCATGCCACCGCACGCCGAACTCCCGGTGCAGCGCGTACTGCAGGCCGTGTCGGATTTCGCTCGGACCCGTCTACGGCCCACGAGCGTGGACTGGATACCCGAGACGGTGTAGCGGCCACGATCGACGTCGGACCCGTCGATCCGTCCGCGCCGCCCGTCACCGCGCCTGGTGCGCAGCGGCTGCGGGGCTGAGGAGAGCCTCGCTCCGAGTCTGAACGTGGCGGCCCGCTCGGCGCAACACAGGTTCGGCTGATCCCGCGAGACGGGTGCCGTTAGTCAGGCGCGTGTGGTGCCCTCGGTGTTCCACGAGCCGGTCGAGCAGGCCGTCCTAGTGACCGACGGTAGGCAGCGGTGGAATCGGCTGACCAACGTGGCTGAGTTCGCGTGCCGAGTGAACTGCGCCTGCACCACGGCGTCGCGCCACGTGCGCAGCGCGAGGTCGCAATGATGCGGACTATGAGGCGGTACACGGGCTGGAAGACCCGCTCCATGCCGGTCGGCATCAGCGTGGGCTGGCTGCACGCGGATCCGCATCCTCGATGTGGCCGACCACACCAGCGACCCCGTCCAGCTGATGCGTGTGTGCGGCATCGCGACCACCACCGCGGTCTACTACGTCCACACCGCCCACGCTGAACACTTCACCGGATGGCTATGAAGGCCACAACCGACCGCAGATGTCGGTCGGTTCTGACCGCACTTCCCGATCAAGTGCATGATCAATGTCGGTGAGTTTCGACCGCACTTGTGGATCACTGCAACAGCTCGGGCGAGTG